>CAWJWM010000017.1:0-27360 GCA_963846445.1 uncultured Verrucomicrobiae bacterium
TAGAGCAACCACATGGCCCCGGCAAGGAACCCGAAGGCGATCAAGCCGGCGAGCCATTTGAACCAGAGGGCCTGCCGGCGCAGCCGCTCGTTCTCCGCCTTGGCTTCCTCCTGGAAAACGACCACCTCTCGCTCGATCACTTCGGCCAGCACGGCCTCGTCGACCAAGGGCGCGGTGAACCAGGGCCCCGGGTCATCGGCCAGGACCGGCGGCAGTCTCTTGAAATCGTTGGGCACTGCCCGCTTGAAGCCCAACGCCTCCCAACCGGCCCCGGGTTCGCCGCGCAGCCAAAGCCGGCCCAACCGCTGATTGCGCGCCACCACTTGCAGGCGTGGCCACACGACCGCCCGCACTGCTTCGGCGAGGTGCGGGGAGTAAAACGCTTCGCTGTGGACCAGGCCCTGCGCGCCGAAGGACCGCAGCCCGATCGCTCCCACGACGACACCGTCGGGTCGGGACCCGACCTGGAACTCGGTCAGGTGTGGTTCGAGTTCCAGTGTGGGTAGCCGGTTCACTTCCCAAAGACCGAGCAGGGTCGGCAGATCGTCGAGCGTGGCACGGCGCACCGTGAGATCGCTTGAGTCCACGCAACAAACCCTACGCGGATGACTATCGGCGGTAAAGCAATATGCGGTTCGAGCCGTGACAAGCGGCGCCGAGTTTGGCAGATATACTCCCCATGCACCACTTTCGTTATGTGGATGACAGGCTGCACTGCGAGGGATTGGCGGTCGAGACCCTCGCCCGCAAGTACGGCACTCCCCTCTACGTCTACTCGCAGCGCACGATCGAGGACCACTTCGGCGGCTCGACGCTGCCCTGGCCCCCCTCGAGAACCTCATCTGCTATGCCGTCAAGGCGAACTCGAATCTGGCCGTCCTCAGAACCTTGGCCGATCTGGGATCGGGCTTCGACATCGTCAGCGGCGGCGAACTCCAGCGCGTGATGGCGGCGGGCGGCGATCCGGCGCGCTGCGTCTTCGCCGGGCGTGGGCAAGACGGAGGCCGAGATCGGCTTGGCCCTCCGCCAAGGAATCTACTCGTTCAACGTGGAGAGCGAGGCGGAATTGGTCCGTATCAACCGATGTGGCAGCCCGGCACAAAAGCGGGCGCCGGTGGCCGTCCGGGTCAATCCCAACGTCGACGCCCACACACATGCGAAGATCACCACGGGCACCTACGAGAACAAATTCGGCATCGCCGTGGACACGTCCTGGCCCTGTACGACCGCGCGGCACGCCTTCACCACCTGCGGCTGCGCGGCATCCAGATGCACATCGGATCGCAACTGACCGAGGCCAAGCCGTTCGAGTTGGCGGTGCGGCGGGTCGCGCCGCTCGCGCAGGAACTCGCCGCGCGCCACGGCCTCGAGTTCTTCAGCATCGGCGGAGGCATCGGCATCGTCTACGAGTCCGCCCTCGCAAGCGGCGGGCCGATGGTGGGCCACTCCCGCAGCCAAAGGGACGCTCACTCTCGAACGCTATGCCGCTCGCCTGGTTCCCCTCCTGCGTCCGCTGGGTCTGAGGATCCTGGTCGAACCCGGGCGATTCTTCGTCGGCAACGCGGGCCTTCTCGTCACCCGCGTCGAGTACGTGAAACAGACCGGGCAGAAACGGTTTCTGATCGTCGACGCGGCCATGAACGATCTGATCCGGCCCGCCTTTTACGAGGCCTACCACGAAATCGTCCCCCTGCGCCGCCGCGGCGGAGCCGAGCAACTCTGCGATGTCGTGGGGCCCGTCTGCGAGTCGGGCGATTTCTTCGCCAAGGACCGGCTCCTGCCAAGAGTCGCCGAGGGCGACTGGCTGGCCCTGCTCAGCGCCGGAGCGTACGGCTCGGTGATGGGCTCCAATTACAACACCCGTCCTTTTCCGGCGGAAATCCTCGTGCGGGGACGCCGGGCTGATTGCGTGCGGCAACGCCAGACCCTCGAACGCATCTGGCACGGCGAGAAAACCGCCGCCTGGCAGGTTCGGCCTCCCTCGGGCCAGCGCCGCCAAACCTGATCCCCCCATGAAGAACATCGTCTACTTCGATCTCGAAACGCAGAAATCCGCCGAGGAAGTCGGCGGCTGGGACAGGATCCGTGATATGCGCATGAGCGTCGGCGTCACGTTCAGCACCGCCCGGGGCACCTACCATATCTACGGCGAATCGCAGGTGAACGCCTTGGTCGAGGAGTTGCGCCGGGCTGATTGCGTGGTCGGATTCAACATCCTGCGGTTCGATTACGAGGTCTTGACGGGACATAATCCGTTCTTCGATCCCACCCAAGTGCCCACGCTCGACATGCTGGCCGAATTGCAGAAAACCCTGCCCCACCGGCTCTCGCTCGATTCGATCGCGACAGCCACTTTGGGCGTCGAGAAAACCAGCGAGGGCATGCAGGCCATCCGTTGGTTTCGGGAAGGCAAATTGCTCGAAATCGCCGAGTACTGCTGCTACGACGTCAAGATCACCCGGCTGGTGCACGAATACGGACACACCCATCACCAGTTGATCTTCAAGGATCGCTTCGGGAGAAAAAAAACCATTCCCGTCTCCTGGTGAGGACAGGACAGTCATACTAACCTGCATTTCTCGCAGCGCGACAGAGCCGCAACCAAAGGGACGGGAGACTCGTGCGTCTCTGGTGCCGACGAATGCGCAGGTCGCCGCGCTGCGAAAAATCCGGGCTAACGATCCGACTCGGGGGCGTCTGAACCGCGAGAGGCGGGTTCCGACGGTTTGCGATGTTGCTCGACCGAGCAACTGCCGGACATTCAGGTGCCGACGCCGAATCTCGGCAGCACCCACTTCATCAGCACAAACCACGCAGCCACCACGCCGATCAGGTATAAGACATCCATAGATTTTTTCACTCCTGCGTCGCGAAAAAATGCGGCGCTGCGGCGCAGCGGCGCCTCGCTCACTCTTGGCACGCTTCGCGGCTTATAAGATGTCCCCATCCGCCAAAAAAGCAACCGCTTGCGCGTGTCTTGCGAGTGCACCTTGATTTTCACAACGGTATCGGCAGACTGCGGGCCCGATGATCACCGCAGCCCCCGCGCCCATATCCCACCTCGATGGCCGTCTCAATACCCGTTACATCTGGACCATCTGCCTGGTGGCCGCGCTGGGCGGCTTGCTCTTCGGCTACGATTGGGTGGTGATCGGCGGGGCGGCGAAGTTCTACGAAGCATTGTTTCAGCTCAAAGACACGGCCCAAGCCGTTGCCGCCGACGCCGGTTTCTGGGCCAAACTCGAGGCCAACGCCATCTCGCCGGTCGGTTGGGCGCAGAGCTGCGCGCTGCTGGGATGCCTGCTCGGCGCGCTGGCCTCCGGGGCTCTCAGCGACCGGTTCGGCCGCAAACCGATTCTTATCCTGGCGGCGTTGAATTTCGTGGTGTCGTCGCTCGGAATCGCCTTGGCCGGGAGCTTCCCCGTGTTTGTCACCTGGCGGATCATGGGCGGCGTGAGCATCGGCTTGGCGTCGAACGTCTCCCCGATGTACATCTCCGAGATCGCGCCCGCCCAACAGCGCGGCCTCCTCGTCGCCATCAACCAACTCACGATCGTGATCGGCATCCTGGCCGCACAGTTCGTGAACTGGTGCATCGCCCGCCCGATCCCGGACGCGATTTCCGTCGACGCATTTGCGGCGTCGTGGAATGTGACCCGCGGCTGGCGCTGGATGTTCGGCGCCTGCGCCGTGCCGTCCCTGCTCTTCTTCGTCAGCGCGCTGTTCGTGCCGGAAAGCCCGCGCTGGTTGTGCAAAGCCGGATCGAATGCCCGGGCAGAGCGGATTCTGTCCCGCATCGGCGGCGCGTCGTACGCCTCGGCGGCGATGGCGGAAATTCAGGCCACTCTGACGAACGACGATAAACGCGTCCGGTTGAGCGAATTGCTCGATCGACGGGTGCTGGTGGTGCTGGGCCTGGGGATCTTTCTTGCGGTGTTTCAACAGTGGTGCGGCATCAATGTCATCTTCAACTACGCAACCGAGATCTTCGCACAGGCGGGTTTCAACCTGAATGACGCGCTCACCAACATCGTCGCGACAGGCGTGGTCAATCTTGTCTTTGTCTTCGTCGCGCTGTTCGCCGTGGATCGCTTGGGCCGGCGTCCGTTGATGTTGTTCGGAGCCGCGGGCCTGGCCATCGATCTACGTCGCCATCGGCTATCTGCTATCACCTCAAGGGGGCGGGCACGGCGGTGCCGCCCACGCTGTTCCTCGTGCTGGTGCTGGCAGCCATCGGCACCTACTCGATGTCGCTGGCGCCGGTGGTCTGGGTCCTCATCTCCGAGATCTTCCCCAACCGCATCCGCGGCACTGCGATGTCGATTGCGGTCGGCGCCCTGTGGATCGCCTGTTTCCTTCTGACCTACACGTTCCCCATCTTCAAGACCCTGCTCGGGGTCTCTTACACGTTCTGGGTCTACGCGGGTGTCTGTGCCGCAGGGTTTGCGGTGCTCTGGTTGCGCCTGCCGGAGACCAAGGGGAAAACGCTCGAACAGATCGAACGCGATTTGGTGGACTGATTCTTCTTGCCACGCGTGCTGGCGGACCATACCAACACCGTTGTTCTTTGAAGGGGGATGACCGCAGGGTCATCCCGTGTCAACCCAATGTCAGGGAACCCCGTGTAAATCGGGGACGGTTGCGCCACTGTGTCGGGCTACAAGCTCCCAGGGGCCACTGGATGCGCGTCCGCGCATTCGGGAAGGCGGGAGCAAGGCCGGAAGCCCTCAGTCAGGATATCGCTTGGGTTGTGCTCGTCGGATCCCGCAGCGCGGGATCAACTTCTTCGACCAAAAGAAGGATGAGGCCAGTGGCTCGAACGGTTTTCGAGCGGACGCGTGAATGCCTTCATTCTCCGTTGGGCGGAGGGTGAAGGCTTTTGCCTTTCCACTCTCCGCGCTGGTCTCGGTGGGTCACCGCCCACCGACGCCCCGGCTCTGTGCCGCGGCGTCGGAAGGCCAGGAGAACAGGAATCGCAATGCGTCATCGGTGGGATCAGCCAAGGGTGAGGGGCCGGAGTTCATGGAGAGCCACCTGTTCCATTTTGAACTGCCCAGGGGGCCATGAACCTGTACCGCCGGCTTTCCAGCCGGCAACGGTCTTTGTCTCGGACACTGTCAGCGAGGCCGACAAGAATGTCGGCGGTACACCCGGTTCATGGGAAGCGTTGACACTCAACGACTTAATGCGCATTGGGACCATGAACCGAAGTTACCTGCTCCTAATCGTAATCGTAATCGTAATCCGCTGTCGCCGATTAAGATTAAGATTAAGATTAGGACCATCTGCCGGTTCATGGAGAGCGTTGACACTCAACGACTTAATGCGCATTGGCCCAATGAACCAGAAACTTCAAACGTCCAACTCGCAACTCGCAACTCGCGACTCTCGACTCGTCGGTTCATGGGGAGCAATCGCTGTCCTGCTCGCTCTGGCGGTCCATTTGACTGTCGCCCTGCCAACCTCGCAGGCGGCTGCGCCCCTGTTGCGCTTGCAGGAGGACTTCGCGTCTGACCCTTTCGCGCGTGATTGGCAGATTGCGGGCGAGGGCTCGTTGTTCCACTGGGAGGCGGAAAGCGGGCATTTGGCCGTCACGTGGGACTCGGCCATGCCGAATAGCTACTGCTACCTTCCGCTCGGCACGTTCCTCACGAGCGACGACGATTTCCGCCTCGAGTTTACCCTGACGCTCGACGACATCGCGGTCGGGACAACGACAAGCAAGCCGTGGACATTCCAGATCGCGCTGGGCCTCATCAACGTCGCTCAGGCCACCAGCACGCCATTTGTCCGGGGCACAGGGGTGGATTCGCCCAACCTCGTCGAGTGGGATTACTTCCCCGACTCGGGCTTTGGGGCGACGGTGGCGGCGGCGATGGTTTCGGAGACCAACGCGTGGGCAACCAGCTTCAATGTTCTCCAACCAGAAGATGACCTGCACCCAGGCGGCGCCTATGGCTTCGTCCTGGATTACCGCGCCGCAACGCGCGAGCTGGGCGTCGAGATGGTCGTCGGAGAACAGAGATTCCCCTTGCAGTCCGCGCGCATTCGCGAGCCGTTCGGAGACTGCGCCGTCGATGCCCTGGCCATCAGCAGTTACAGCGACGCGGGCCAGGATCCGGACTGGTCGGGATCCGTGCTGGCGCACGGACGAATCGACAGGATTGTCCTCGACCTGCCGCCGCCGCCGGTCCGCCGCTTTGGCGGCGGTTTCGTCGACGGCGCTTGGCGCGCCGAATTCACGGGGTGGTTGGGCTGGGAGTACACTCTCGAAGTTTCACCCAACCTCCGCGCGTGGTCGGCCGTGGACGGACCCAGCCATGGGACCGGTCGCCGCCAGGCGCTGGTCGACCCGCAACCGGCACCTGACCGGTCGTTCTATCGGATTCGCGCAAATCGCCAGAATCCTTGACCGGTGAAATGTGTTGTAGACAAGTCAAGTTTTTGTGCTGCGTTAAAGGGGTCAAGGATTCTCTGGCGCCGGTGATCGTGGTGAACACTCAGCGGCCACGAGGCGCTCACACGCCTCGCCAGTCTGAGGCGAAGCCTCGCTAATAGGTGGACGGGAAAATGAAACCTGGCCTGCGCGCGCTCTCTGCCCATGAACCTCAAAATGGCATCGTTGATTATCAACATGTTGCGCGTATCGAGGTTCAAGGGGGCAAGGCGCGCACTTGTCCGGGGAAGTCTCTCCATGAACCGTCTGCGCAAACCGATGGGTGGTCAAGTCCAACGCTCAACGTTCAACGTCCAACGTCCAACGAATTGGTCGGTTGAATGTTGAGCGTTGAACGTTTTCTGGATCATGTTTACTGAGCAGTCCAAAAGGGAACAGGTGGCTCTCCATGAACCTCGACACGGAAAGCGGCGCTGAAGCGCCCGCACTCCAGACGCTTCGCGCTCTCGACTGCAGGTGGCAAGGTCGCGAAGCGCTTGGAGTGCGGCGGTTTACCGCCGCTTTGGGTTCCTGTTCACTGGGCAGTTCAGGATGGAACAGGCCCGATTCTCGGGGTAACCGGGGAACCGTTCGGGGAGACTCGCGTTCCTATGCGTCAAAGCACCCTCGGGCTTTCACTCTCATCGAATTGCTCGTGGTGCTGGGTGTCATTGGCGTGTTGGCAGCCCTGCTGTTGCCGACCCTGGCCCGCAGCCGCGCAGCGGCGCAGCGCCTGACCTGCGTTCACAATCTCCACCAGCTTGGCCTGGCGGCTCAAATGTATTGGGACGACAACGACGGACGTGCCTTTCGCTACCGCGGCGCTGCGACCAACGGCGGCGATCTGTACTGGTTCGGCTGGCTGGCCCGTGGGGCTGAGGGCGAGCGGGAGTTCGACCCGGCGAAAGGCGCGCTGTTTCCGTACCTCGACGGGCGCGGCGTGGAAACGTGCCCGAGCCTGAACTACGCGCTCAGCGCTTTCAAACTCAAGGCCCGCGGCGCCGCGTACGGATACGGATACAATTTTCACTTGTCGACCCCGGCTTCGCAGCCCCCGATCCGGGTTTCCCATGTGGCGCGCCCCTCGGAGGTCGCATTGCTGGCCGACTCTGCGCAGGTGAACACTTTCCAGGCACCGGCCTCGCCGGAGAACCCGATGCTCGAAGAGTTCTATTACATCAACACCAGCGAACCGACGGTGCACTTTCGCCACACGCGTCGTGCAAACGTCGCGTTCTGTGACGGTCACGTGGCGCCCGAGTCGCCTGTGCCCGGTTCCCTCGACCTGCGGTTGCGCACACAAATCATTGGGCGGCTGCGCCCCGAGATCCTGATGACGCCATAAAAGCGCGTAGCCTCGAAGCGCCGAAGCCGTCTGCTTGCGCGCTGAGTTCCTCGACCCGGCGGTCAGGTCGCGTCTTCTGTCCCTGGCCCGGCGCTGGCGGCCAACGCGTCCGTCCGGGCGGCCATTACGAAATCGTTCCGGTGCAGGCCGCCGATCTTGTGCGTCCACCACGTCACGGTCACGCTCCCCCATTGCGTCAAGAGCACGGGGTGATGGCCCACCGATTCGGCCAGCGCCCCGACTTTGTTTGTGAAGAGGAGCGCTTGAGCAAAGTCGGCGAACTCGAAGACGCGCTCCAGCCGTTTGATGCCGTCGTGTTGGATCACACGCCAGTTGGGTGTCTGCGGCATCAACGCGGCGATCCCGGTCTCGTCGAGGGTCGGTTCGTTGGCCCGGCAAACCGTGCATTCCATCTGTTGCAGAGTCTTCATGGTCGGTTGTCCTGGATTTTAGCGAGGCTTCGCCTCAGACCGAGGGAGCATAACACCGATTCGTTTACGCTGGGTTTTGGCCATGGCAACCGGCATTCGACGCCTCGCTAATCTCCAATTCTCACGACGCGGTAGAAGCGCTGGTGCGGGAGCGGGAGTTCGGGATCGCGGAACTCGACCGGGCCGGATCCGGCACCGTCGATTCGTTCCAGCAGGCGCCAGACGGCGGGGCTGAGACTGTCCGCGTACTGGATCTCGTAGCTTGAATCGCAGGTCGCATCGAGGAAGAAGCGGGGGATTCCTTCGGTCGGGTCGACCATGCATCGGATGAAAAGAGGCGGTCGATTGGGCTGGAGCCGGCCCGGCGTGGCTGCATCCGCGGAGGCGACCCAGTTCTCTGGGTCGCTCCCATATCCTTCGAGCTTGACGCGTTCGAGGCTGACGCCGCCGGTGTCAGGAACGGCAGGCCACGGCGCACCCGGTTCATACTCGACACGGTCCACACGATAGACAGGCACTGCGCCATCGGAGCCCGCCGGCCCAGGCCGGACAAGTCGAAGGCTTTCGCCTGCGTTGTCGAGCATGCCGGTCCAGGGGCCGAGCACGGGGATGTCGTCGCTCACGGCGTATTGGGCTCGAAATGCGGCGGCGTTTGTGTTGCAGACGATCAGCGGCCGGCAGGGTGAAAAATCCTGGCCCGACGGGAATGAAAAACGGACGGCTCCCGCCAACGCCCAGACGTTGGTCGGATCAGCCGGGTCATACAGGTGAATCGCTGCGCCCGAGATGTTGACCAATTCGACATACTCGGCCTGGCCAGGCGCGGGGCGGTACATGATCTCGCTGAACACGACCGGTCCGACACGCGGCGGCTCGTTGGGTCCCCCAGGCGTCGCGCCGCGCAGTTCGGCGTAATCGATGACCCCGTCGGATCGCTCGTAGCGCCCGCATGTCTCTTCGCGATCGACTGCCGGGAACTCCACTGTATCAACGAATCGCACGATGTTCGTCCCCGAGGCGCTCAGGAGCAGGATGTCGGATCCGCCCGTGCTGAGTCCGAAGCCGAACTCGTCCGCCGACAGAACGAGGTATCCTCCCGCCGGCACGCGGAGTTCCTGCTCGAAGGCGTGACGAAACGGCTGGTCATACTGGTCGCTGAGATGCAGGCCGAACAGATCGAACTCCTTCGCCCCCGGATTATGGAACTCGATCCAATCCGTGTTTCTGTCGCCACCGGCCCAGGATTCACTGATGACGATGGGTGGCGCCCAAGTGTCGAGGCGCCCCGGCGAGCCATGATAGAGCGGGCTTGCGCGCCAGTGCCGTCCCTGAGCCAGGTAGTCCAACTGGGCCGATGCATCTCGCGGAACAGAGAGTGGATCGCGGAGTTCGATCGAACTGCCTTGGCCATCCGCCCTGCGAGGCCAGGAGCCATCCGGGCGGTACGCCACCGCGCAGACCTCTTCAAGCCCGGGCGTTACGAGCGAGATCCGTTCTCCGCTGTCATCGAGTCTGCCGGACCACGCCCCGGCCACCGCCAACTCCGGGTGGGAGTAGAACGACTCGGGGGATTGGTAGCGCACGGCGAAAGCGCCCGCGTCCTCGACCACCAACGCGCAACCGCCGGGCGGGATGCGGAATCCTGGGGGGAACAAAAAGTCGACGCCGCCAGCCAGGCGGGCGCCGGTCAGGTCGGCGAGGTTCGAGCTGTTATTCCAGAGTTCGATGAACTCGCAATTGTCCGGTCCTTCCGGGTTGTAGTGGATTTCGGAGATCACGATCTGGCCGGGGACGACCGGTTGCGCTTGGGCGATCTCGAAGCGGGCCTCGACCAAGGCGCTCCAGGCCGTTCCGCTGAGGGCGCGCGCCCGGATCAAGGTGTTGTCGGCGATCACGATGCCGGTCGCAGCGGTCGTCAAGCGCGCGTGCAACGCGAGGTTGAAACTGACATCGGTGCTATTCGCGCCGGACTGATGGACCTCGACCGCCAAAACGTTCGTGCCGGCCAGCAGGCTGGTTGGCGGCACGACGAAGGTGTAGACCTGCGATTCCTCCGCGCCTCCCACGGCGACCGAGGCATAGTCTGTGTGCTGGACGAGACCGGGTGGCATGTTGTCGCGGAACAGTTCCTTGCCGTTCAGGTAGACGATTGCGCCATCGTCCCGGACCAGATCCACGGCCAACTCGGTGATGGCACCGGGGTCGGACACGGTGAATGCGCGTCGAAAATAGTAGGCCGGGTATTTGTTGTTCGAGTCGGGCCCGAATCCCAGGATCGTTGGTTCGTCACCGTCGCCGTAGCCCAGTTCCGACGCTCCCATGGACCAGTTGAGGTCGCTGAAGGATGCGCTGTTCCAGGTGGCGGACGGCGGCGGGCCCTTGTCCCAGTAGCGCCACCCTGCGCCCGCCGTGATCAACGTCTCCTCGCCCCCGGTACCGGCGACGAGCGCGCCTGGGGCCACTGCACCGCCGGGCAGGCGCGGATCCGATCCGTCGAGCGTGTAGTAGATCGTGCCTCCCGTCCCCGCGAACAGGAGGGTGAAACCGTTGGTCACCGTGCCGCCCCATTGGCTCATCTGCGGCGCGCTGACCGACGGATAGAGACCGCGGCTGCGCAGCCGGTTGAACAAGTTGGTGGTGCGGCCGGGGAAGAGGCCGGTGCGGATCGACTGGGCGGCGCTTTGCCAGTTCTCCGGCTTGCGGACGCCCCAGCGGGCGCATTCGGCGACGAGGCTGTTGGTGATTTCGAGCATGCGCTCGTCCAGGCGCGCCAGGTTGCGCGCGGGGGTCAACGCCCCATCGAGGAAGAAATGCCGCTGAATTCGATCGGCGAGCAGGGTCATGAAATCGGGATGCCTCTCGGAGACCAGCGCGCCGAACAGGCCGCCCGGCCCCGGATTGGCCGTCCGATCCAAGGTAAGCGCCGAAGTGCGCAGGAAACCGTCTGCGTCGCCGACCCAGAACTTGAATCCGCTGCCGGCGGCGATGGGGCCGGCGGCGCGGTACTCGCTTTCGCATTCGCCGTAGAACCACATCAGCATGAAATCGATCAGGTGGGGCACATCCAAGTAGGGTTTCGATGCAACGTAGGAGGTGCGGTTGGCGCGCAGGTTCTCCCATGGGGCGCGGTTGCGAGGATCGGGCGTGCCGGGGATAAAGCTGTCGCCGACGTTGTCGTTGCCGCGCACGTTGACGTAGTCGTCCTGCGTGCCGCCGAGGTAATCGGCCAGAAAGCTGTCGGTCAGGCGTTCGCGCGCGTGGTATTGGCCCCAGTACTTGCCGTTGAGATAGACGTTCACGAAACGCCCGTGGGGATTGAGACTTCCCATATCGAGCATGGTGTCCTCGGTGAAACGGCCTGCCATGTAGAAGCCGCGCTCGACCATGTCGTGCGATCCGCCGGCCAGGTCGATTTCGTCGAAGGTGTCGCGGGCCAGAAAGCCCCGGTCCATGCCGCGGAACAACGGCGCCCTGAGCTTGGATGTGCCATACTCGCCCCGGAACTTGAGGCGATAGTTTTTCTTGCTGAACGTGGTCCACGCTCCACCGAAGCGGAAGAAGCCGCAATTGGCCTGGGCGGGCGGCGTCTCGTCCGGCCAAAGCACCTCGACCGAGGCCTCGCGTTCGATGTAATCGTCGGGGATCTGCGGCACGGCGATCATCAGCGTCGGGAGATCGGTCAGACCCCGGCGGATGCGGTCGTTATAGAGGGGGTTTTGGACCGTGGTTTGGTTCATGTAGCTTGCCGCCATGACCGCATCGACCAGGACATACGAATGGGTGAGGGTGCGGGGGGATTTGTAGCCGGGTCGACGCACGGTCGCCCGGGCACTGAGGCTGGTCGAGACCGCCAGCGGCCCGCCGTAGCGCAGGGCAGGCTCACGACCGTCGAGGGAGTAAAACAACTCCGCGCCTTCGTTCGGGTTCGAGAGAGTGAGCGCGAAGGCGTTCGTGTAAAAACCGCGGGCATGGCTGAACGTCGGCGGCTGCAACCAGCCTTCATAGGCCGCGGCAAGATTGGGGCTGCCCGGGGTGGGATCGAGAAACGCCAGGCGCCCATCGAGCGTGCGTCCGTAAGCCAAATCCTCGCGCTGCGGGGGAAAACCCGTGACGGCATCGACGACCGACACGCCGTCCGGGGCGGTCAACACCACCGACTCGCCCGCCGCATCGAGTTGGAAGTTTGCGTGCAGTCCGCCGGCCTCGTCCCACGGCGCGCTCCGTCCGGACGCGAACACAACAAGGCAGCCGTGGGCTGGCACGGAGACGGACGGAAACATCCACTTCATCGGGGCCGCCGAATCGTCGCTGAGTCCATGGCCGGCGAGGTTGATGGGCTCGTTATTGGGATTGCGCAACTCGATCCAGTCGGGAGTTTCGTTGTGTCCGTCTTCGAGTGAGAGGCGGTTATCGGCCACGAATTCGGTGATCTGGACGGGCAGGGGACGGTCATCGACGCTCACGGTCACCGCGCGCACGGACGCCCCGTTGCGGTTGGTGCCGACCAACACGTACTCGATGGAACTGGCGGGTGAAACCGTCAGCGAGCCCATGCCGCTCTGACCGGTGAAGGCGCCCACCGATTGCGCGCCGGGGTACAGATCGAGTCGGTGCAGTGCCTGGGCGTGCCAAGTCAACGTGGCGGAACCGCCGGAGGCGATGCGGTCTGAAGAAGCTGCGAAGGCGAGCAGGCCGATCTCGTCGGTAGGCCGCCCAAAGGCCTGCACTTCGCGGAGGCCAAGGTACCACTCGATCCCGCCGGTGATGTGGGACCGTTCCTTATTCTCGAATCCGACCCGGACATAACGCGCCGTCACCGGCCCCTTGACGTCGACATCGAAGGTCGCGCTGGTGCCGGCCAGGTGCTGGGAAAACACCGAATCGTGGTCGGCATCGAAGAGGCGGACGGTGGCGTGACTCAAGCGGGCGGTGAATCCCTGAGCCGCCACGGCACGAACGCCGTAAAGGGCGCAGGACCGGCCCAGGTCCACTTCCCAGTAGGCGTCCACGGAGGCATCGGTCGTTGTGGTTTCGGTAGCGTAGTTGTTGTCGTTCGCGTTCGACGCAGGAGGCAGGTTGTCCTGGTAGCGCACCATGTAGGCATCCCGTCCCAGTGCCAGGTTGGGCGCGGTCAGGACGATCACTTCGGCCAGCGACACGATCCGGTCGCCGGCGCCGTTGGCGGCCCCGTCTTCGAGTCCGATGCGAAGGTGGCGGCCGCCCGTAGCTGTCGGAAGATTGAAACCCCAAACCCCGCCCAGGCCCGGGTTTGTCAGGGTGGCCGAGGCGACTGTATTGGATTGATCGTCGAGGATTCGCAGGACCAAGCCCGCCGCACGGGCTGCTGCGGCATCGCGCCGGTTGACGACCTCGACGCGGTGGATGGGGCGAAACCGGTCCAGCGTCAGAATCCAGAAGCTGTCGGTGAGGTCGGCTGTCTGGGAGAACGTCGCCGGATCGCCGTCGATGGCGAGCGTGGCCGGATACGCCGGGCTCAAGTCGCTCGATTGTTGGGCTATTGCGACGGCCCCGAGGGCGACCGGCCCGGCAGCAATGGACGGGTCGCCGAACACCCGGACCTCGGCCAGGGCGACCTGATGTCTGCCGGCTCCGTTGGGCTGGCCGTTCTCGAGTCCGATCCGGAGAATGCGCGCGGCCAGGCCAGCCGGGAGATCTGCCGCCCAGGTCTGGCCCGGCCCCGGATCGCTGACTGGCGTTTCGAAGACCGTGCGATCCCGGAGGTCTTCCAGCCGCAGCACGAGGCCATCGAGGGCATTGCGGTAGAGCGGGTCGGACGGGGCGACGATTTCGATGCGGGTCAGGGAGTAGTCGCGGCTCAGTTCACACTCCCACGAGGCATTTGTGATGTGGGTCGTGGCGCTGAACGTGGACGCGTTGGCGTCCAGAGCCTGGGCTGCGGTGTTGGCGGCGGACAAGTCACTGGTCTGAGTCGAGGAGCCCAGCCTGGCCAAGTCGAGCGAGGCCGCCGATGACTCGGGCAACACCGCCGCCAAGACGAGGGCCCAGAGCAGAGCGGCCCCCCAAGGACCGGGATCGCGCTGCTGTCGCCCGAGCGGCGTGCAGGATCTGGAGCGATGCCATCGCATGATCGAAATGAAAAAATCGAAGCCTTGGCTGGTTGCCACCACGATCCGCGTTTTCGCCGGGTGCAGGTCGAGCCCCGCCCTTGAACCAAGGCGGCGGCCACCGTGAGGAGGCCGCCGCGGGTCGGGTCCAGGCGAATGGCGAAAAACTTGACCTGTCTACAACACGATTTGACCAGTCAAGGATTCCAACGAAGCTCCGCCTCAAACCGACGAGCGAGCCTGGGCTTTCGATTCTGCTGGTACTGATGGGGCCGTCCGAACGCGGAGCTTCGTTGGAATCCTCCGTTCCGCTTCGCGGAAAACTTGACTGTTTTGTTCAGATGTTGGGTGGATGGAGCAGGCTAGAGGCCTTTCGAGATCATGTACTTGACGAGTTCGGAGACGCGGCAGCTATAGCCCCACTCGTTGTCGTACCAACTCACAAGTTTGAAGAAACGCTTGTTGAGTTCGATGCCAGAGCCCTGGTCGTAAATCGAGGACGCCGGGCAGTGGATGAAATCGGTGCTGACGACTTCGTCCTCGGTGTACTCGAGGATGTTTTTCAGATAGGTCTGGCTGGCGCGCTTCATTGCGGCGCTGATCTCGGCGTAGCTGGTTTCCTTGACCGTGCGGACTGTCAGGTCCACGACCGAGACAGTCGGGGTTGGGACACGAACTGCCATGCCGGTCAACTTGCCTTTGACTTCGGGGAGCACGAGGCCGACTGCCTTGGCAGCGCCGGTGGTGGACGGGATGAGGTTGATGGCGGCGGTGCGCCCGCCTTTCCAGTCCTTCTTGCTGGGGCCGTCGACGGTCTTCTGGGTTGCGGTGTACGAGTGGATCGTCGTCATCAAGCCTTCCTCGACACCGAAGCCCTCTTTGAGCAACACGTGAACGATTGGGGCGAGGCAGTTGGTGGTGCAGGAGGCGTTGGACACGACATGGTCCTTGGCCGGGTCGTATTTGTTCTCGTTGACGCCCATGACAAGCGTCGGGCAGTCCCCCTTGGCAGGGGCGGTGATGATCACTTTTTTCGCTCCGGCGGCGAGGTGGCCCTTGGCGAGGTCGACGTTGGTGAACAGGCCGGTCGATTCGATGACGATGTCGACGCCCATGGCTTTCCAGGGCAATTGCGAGGGGTCTTTGGCGCTGACGACCTGCATTTTCTGGCCGTTGACCACCAGCACATCATCGTCGGGTTTGTCCGCCGCCGATTTCTCCGAACTGATGGTCGCGGCAAGGCGGCCCTGAACGGAATCGTACTTGAGCAAGTAGCCCAGATTGCCCGCCGGAACGATATCGCCCACGGCGACAACTTGAACGTCCGGGCCGACGAGCCCTTGTTCGACCATCGCGCGGTACACCAAGCGTCCGATGCGCCCAAACCCGTTGATTGCGACTTTCACTGCCATACGCGTTTCTTTCGTTTTCAGATGAGGTTAATCACTAACCGAGTAATGAGCCGGGTATGTTACCGGGGGCTGGTGAACCGTCAACGGAATTCAGGCGCGCCCTGGCGATTTCGGGTCGCGAGGGATCTAAACTCTTGAGGTCAACGTCGTTCGGTCACGCTGCCCGAATCACCTTCCGAAATCGCTGATGCGACCCCATTGGCTTTCGGGAACGTGTAAAACTCGTAACTGATCCGCCAGGTGAACTCGGCCCCGGGCTCGATCTTGATGTCGACGAAGGGTTCGATCGAGAGGGGCGCCCGGATCGCCCACAAGGCCATTCGCGAAAGGGGGCGGTCCGACGTCATTCGGACGCCTGCTCCCAGACGCCGGTTCTCGATTCGGATGTCGTAATCCTTTGGATCAGCGCCGAACCCCTCGATGCCCAGATACACTCGATCCTCACCGGTGAGCCTCTTGGCAAAAGTGATCCGGTTCCCTCGCACTTCCGCCTGGTTGCTCGCCGAGGGCGGGTCGGGGCGGATGTGGAAGGGGACCGTGATCGAGACATCGGGGCCGGGTGCCTGCCGGTCGAGGTAGAGGAAGTTATGATTGTAGACGCTGGTCTGGATGATTCGCTGGCCCGTGTTGCGCAAGCCATGGTCAAGCACCATCCGGGGCGGGTCGCCCGCCACCGACACCCGCTTGCGATACGCGTAGGCATAACCGCTCGATGGATCGGCCAACTCGTGTCGGAACTCGATCGAATCAGCGGTCCGGGCGAGAGACCATTTCCCGCCGTCCTTGATCGGGTAGAGCCGGAAAGGACTGTAGTCTTTTTCATCCGGCCTGAGAAGCACACCGACACCAATCTTAACGAAAGTCCCGCTGGCCGTGGCCTGGTCGAATCCCAGGCCCTTGCCTTTGGTCACAAACTCCTCCGCGGGTCCGGTGATGGCGGTGCAGGGACCGGCGACGATGTCCGCGCCCTCGTAAATGAAGTCGTCGACGCCGGGATCGCTGCGCTGGAACCATTGCGGGAAGAAATCGTGTCCGGCGTATTCCAGGCTCGCGATCACCCCGGACCAATCGAACCGGGTCCCGCGGTAGAAACCGGTGTCCGCGTCAGGCAGATACACCCGCACTCGAATGGGACCATTGGCGATTTCGGCCTCGGGAGCCGGACCCGCCGAAGCGCAGATGGCGGCGGCAAGCGGGACGCCGAGGGCCAGGGGCGAGGTCGTTTTCATGCAGCCGGACAATCGCACCTGGCGTTCTTGCGAACAAACACCTTCTTTCCATGGCACCACGATCTTTCCCACCGGTGCGGCCACTGCCGCCGGGAAAGGAAAAGGCAATGGGGTCGCATCTAAATAGTTGATAATTCACTCCTCAGCTTCGCCACAAAGCGCTTGCGCTCCGGGTCCTCAGCCAGCGTCTGCGCGAAACGCTCCGGCAACTCGGCCACCGCACCCAGAAACCTGCGTCGATCCGGATCGTCTATACAGAGCGACATGAATGATGCAGCGCCGGGTCAGGGGACCCGGCCTACAAGCCTGTAGGCCGCGTGCCCTCACGCGGCGCGACTTCTGGCGCCGTGTATAAGAACAACGCTCATCCCCGGTGCCCCCGATTCATCGCATGATGCCACGCGCCCGCCACGTCCATCCGCAGCGCTCTCGCCACCGGCGGCTACTGCGTCTCTGCGGCCACTTTGCGCAGGTCGAACCCGGGCGGGCGGGTGTAGACCGGCACCCGAGCCGTGAGCGCGTCGAAGCCGAGCAGATAGCCTTTCGAGTTCGGGTTTTTGCCGGCGCCCTCGAACCGCAGCGTATGCTCGCCCGCTGGCAGCGTGAACATCCCCAGCCGGTGCGGCATGGGCGTGATACTCGCATGGCACAGGTCGAGCACACCGGCTTCCTTGCCGTCGAGGCGCACCCGATAGGCGCCATAGTCAGGGGCGTGGACCGTTTTCGCCCACAGTTCGCCGCTCATGTCGGCGTCGGTCCGGAACGTCACCTCGAGCCAGCTTTCGCCGCTCGAAGGCCGAAACCAGAGTTGTTTGCCGTCCGTCACGCCGCCGATCGGCTGGACCTCGAGTGGCGCGTCGGAGTGTTTGGCGTCGGGGACGGCTTTCCAGCCGACGACCAGTGTCTGCTCTCGGAACGGCAGCCGGTCCGGGCCCGAGCGGCAGCGCGGGCCAGGGCTTATGCGGTTCGGTCTGGTACCACAACGCCACCGACGACATCAGGTCATCGCGTTCGATGAACCCATCCACTTTGCCGTCCGGGAAATGCTGCGAGCCTTTGTGCTCGATCTCGACGCGCAGCGATTGGGCGAACGGGACCGGGTCGGGGATGTGGAAACGGTAAGCCGTGCTGCGGTCGCCTGCGCCATATCCTTCCCAGAGCGGCGTGCCGTAGAAGGGGCCGTCCTGTTGCCGGAAGCCCCAAGCATCGCAGAAGTAATCTTCCGTGCCGGTGCCCCGCAATTGCGGCTCAGCCGCGCCGTCGACAAAGAAGAAATCGTCCCCTTCGCCATACCACCCTGAAGACATGTGATAGACACTCTGAATGGTGCCGACGTAATGGCCGCGTCCGGCAATGTCGGCCAGCAGGTAGTTCCGCCCCATGACGCAGGGGTGCTCCTGACGGTACATGGCGTGGAAGCAAGCGGTGTCGGCGGGGAGAGCCGAGTGTTTCTGCCAATCGACGTAATAATAGAACGCGCCGCAGCGTGTGTCGCTTTCGTTGGTGACGGTGAGGCGCGCCGACTTCCGGAACGGCATCGGCCAGTAACAATTCCGCGCGCGGCCATCCGAGGAGACGCGGAGCGGCAGCGAGATGAACGATTTGTCGACGCCGTGTCCGATCCCGAAGAAATCGCCCACCGGGCACTCGACGCTGGGGTGTTCCTCGCCGTCCCAGTACATGCGCAGCGTGAGCAACCGCGAATAGAAGGGCGCATCGTGGGCGATGGTGAACCAGATGTGGGTGATGATGCCGGGGCCCTCGAGTTCGGCCAATGTCAGCGTTCCGCCGGGCGCGATCGGACGCGCGTCGGCGTTGCCGTTGTTCCAATTGGCGTCCGCGGAGGAGGCTCGGCGCGCCTCGAAGTCCTTGAGACGTTCGAGGCCGGACAACGGGTTGCCAGGAGAGGGTTGAGCCAGGCCCATCGCGCCGCTGCACAGGCCGAGCATGGTGAGGATCGGGATCGTCGTTTTCATGGGGATATGCTGGCGAATACTCTGCCGCGGCCCGGCGCATCCGACAAGACCCAATCCGGTCCCCCGATCATCGCCGTGCCACTTGGAAGTTGACCGTTTCCGGAGTCGGTGGCACCGTCGGCCACCATGAAGACTCCCTTCCACCTCCCTCTGGTTTTTGTTTTGGGCGTGAGCGTCTTCTGGACGATCTCAGCCGCCGCCGGTCAGTTCAAGAGGATTACCATCGACGGGGACTTCGGGGACTGGGCAGGCGTGGCGCCCGCTGCCGCCGACACGGAAGCCGACTCGAGCTCGCTCGACTTCAGCGAGGTCTACGTGGCCAATGACGACGATTACCTGTATGTCCGGGTAAAGCTCTATGGCGAGATCGACTACGGCATGTTCCAGCACCATGTGTTCATCGATGCGGATGCGAGCCCGGCGACGGGCCTATCGATAGGCGGCATTGGCTCGGAACTGATGATCGAGAACGGGAGCGGGTATCAGCAGAAGAATGGGGGATGGAACGAAGGCAGCGCCTCGAATCTGGGCTGGGCCGCGGCGCCCACCGGACGGACGACGGAGTTCGAGGTTCGCATCTCGCGGCAGGTGCGCGACGCCGGAGGCGAACTGGTCTTCGCATCGGACAGCATCCTGCTGGCGGTGGAGGCGGAGGACGGCAACTGGGCCACGGTGGACGTGGCGCCTGACAGCGGTGGCGCGGCCTACGATTTCGCGGCGACCCCACCGAAGGCCACGGGTACGACGACGCTGGTGTCACTCGACAGCACGGACTGGCGGTACAGCGATGATGGGACGGACTGGCTCACGGACTGGCTGGCGTTCGACTTCGACGACGTTCAGGCCGGCTGGAACAGCGGTCTTGGGCTCTTCGGCTTTGGAGTGCCGGCAGGAACCTATCCAACTCTCAGGACGGCCCTCGCTTCCGGTCAAAACACCTATTACCTGCGTGTTCCGTTCACGTGGGACTACGACAGCCTCGGGATCGCCTTGGTGGCGGATCTCTATCTTTCCGACGGCGCGGTGCTTTATCTGAACGGGGCGGAGGTCAAGCGTGTGCGCATGCCGGATGGGCCGATCCAGCACAGCACGCCCGCCACGGGAGGTCCGGCTGCGCCCGGTCAGGCGGAGTCCTTCACTGTGCCCGCGAACGCGTTGGTCACGGGGGCAAATGTGCTCGAAGCCGAGGTTCATCAGGCAGCCGGCACGCCGACCGAGTTGGCCTTCGGTTTGAAGTTGGTGGCGACGGACAGCCTTCCGCCGGTGATCGAGGATCCCAACCAGCCGACCGACCGCAATGTGACGGAGGGCGAGGCGACCACGTTCGGCGTGGGCACCGTGACCGGCACGACACCGCTGGCCTACCAGTGGTTCAAAGACGACGCGCCGATTGAAGGTGCAACGGAGCCGACCCTGACCATCCCCATGGTGCTCGTGACCGACGCCGGCGGGTACCGGGTGGAAATCACAAATGCGACGGGGGCCAAGGCCGTCAGCCGCACGGCGCAACTGACGACCACGGCCGTGGCGGTCAGCCTGACAAACGACGCCGAGCCTGCGGATCGGACCATTCTTCAAGGGGAATCCACCACGTTCGCCGCGGAAGTGACCGGCTCGCCGCTGCTCACCTATCAATGGTTCAAGAATGACGCCCCGATTGAAGGTGCGACAGCGCCTGAATACACCGTCGGCGAGGCGGTGTTCGACGATGCCGGCCAGTATCACGTGACCGTCAGCAACCGGCTGGGCGCTGTCAGCAGCCGCACGGCGCGCCTGGGCGTGCTGGCGGATACCTATCCGCCGCTGGTCGCGCAGTTGGCTGGCTCGGGCCGCAAGGTGGTGGTGGTCTTCTCGGAGCCTGTGGAAGCTGCTTCCGCCAATACCTCGAGCCACTACACACTCAGCGGCGGGGCAAGCGTGCAAGAAGCCGCACTCGATCCAGTCGACCGGCGAACGGTCACCCTGACGACGACGGCGCAGAGCTTTGGCACCGTTTACACCCTGGAAGTGAATGGGGTCGAGGATCTCTTTGGCAGTGCCGCCAGCACAGCGGCGGCCTTCCGGTCTACGATCCTCATCGACGGCAGCTTCGACGACTGGGCGGAGATGCAGCCCCTGGCGACGGAGTCGCAGGAGACCGCCGAGGGGCTCGAGTTCAACGAGATCTACGTCGCCAACGACGAGACCTACCTCTACCTCCGGTTCAATTTCCACGCGAACGTCGGCCAACTGCCAGTGGACGCCTACTTCCACCTTTTCTCCGATACGGACAACGACTTCGGAACGGGCTTTGTGACTGCCGGAGTCGGCTCCGAGATGATGATCGAGAACGGAACCGGGTATCAGCAAAAGGGCGGTCAGTTCAACGAAGGCGGCGTGAGCGGATTGGACTTCGCCATCGGGCCCGAGGCCGTCTCATCCGATTTCGAGTGCCGGATCTCGCGTCAGGCCACGTACGACAACGACAGTCAGCGGGTGTACGACAACGAGACGATCGCCCTGGCGTTGCAGTTGATCAGCGGGACATGGGCGAGTCTGGACATCGCGCCGTCCGCCGGAGCGCTCGTGTATGCGTTCGCCGAGCTGCCCGCGATCACGCCGGGGCCGCTCCACGTGCGGATGCTCGGCAGCAGAATCGAGATCGTCTGGACCGGTCCGGGCGTGCTGGAATCGAAAGACAGTCTGGGCGAGGCCGCGTGGGCGCCCGTGCCGGAGGCCGTCAGTCCCTACTCGTCCAACGCGACTGGGCCGCAGCGCTACTACCGGCTGAGACTTTAGGGTCTGTGCAAAAATTACTTCCGATTTTGGCGGGAGCGCCACCGGGCCAGATGCGAGGCTCGAGGAGGGAGTGTATCCACAGCGATACTCGACCGACCGAGGAACGAAGCAATGGCCCGGTGCCGCCCGCCCCGCAGGGCTGGGGGGCTTGGCTCGCTGGCTTCGTTGCTCCTCGGTCACAGACCGCTGCGGGTATGCTCCCTCGTCGCGCCTCGCCAGCGAGCCAAATCCCCTCCAGCAAAGCCGGAATTAATTTTTGCACCCTTAGCCCGGATCGATCACAGGCTCCGCGCATAACCTGATCCGGGGCACTGCTCGTTCACACGACGGCGTGGGAGTGGGGACGGCCTCGTCCTCGACGATGGCAGTCGCCGATGACAGACCCTTTACCAGCGGAGGCGGTAGAAGCGGCGGGAGTCGGCGGCGGCTGAATGGTCGGCCCAGACCAGAGGCTGGGTCTCGATCGTGTTGGTGTCGAGAGGCAGCCAAGCGGCCAGGTTGTTGGAGACTTCGAGGACCTGGGATGAGCCGAGCGGCGCATCAATGGTCAGTTGCATGGTGCCGGCGGGGGAAAGGGCGGCACCGGTGATCCTGGCTGGCGGCAGGACCTTGATGGCGGTGGCGGCCTGAGGCCCCAATTCGACATGCCATCCCGGACCAGAGGGCTCGAGTCGGGCACCCCTGAGCAGATCGATGGCCACGCGGCGGGTTGCGGCTTCGTCCGGATCCAGTGAAGTGCTGAACGTGGCGGTGCGAGCGTCCGCACTGTCGTTGAACAAGGTGAAGTAGACCGCGCCATCGGGAGCGGGACCGAAGCGCTCGACGAGGATGTTTGCGTTGTCGCAGGCGCCCAGCGGTGACCGGTTGCCAGCCGGCCTCGGCGATCTGTTTGATAACGCGGGAGGTAGCGCTTGAACAGGGGGCGATCCCGGTTGTACCAGGTCGGGTTCCGCCAGTAGGGGTTCTCGGCGGCGTTATGGCTGAACATCGACGGGTACATGCCATAGAAGAGGCTGCGCTGAAAATACCTTTCGACCACGGTTCGTACCGAAACTGGCGTAGTCGGTGTTCATCAGGAGAAGGTAGGGCTTCTTGCCGGACAGGGTCCGCCACAGGGACATCTGGCCATGCGAAGAGGGCGTGTATTGGCCATTGGACAGCCAGTCGGTTTCGGTGCCCATGACGTCGAGCCACGGGCAGAGGAAGCTGAAGCGGTAGGGAACCCCGTTGGCGAAGCAGAGTCTGCCGAGTCGGTGGACGATCGTCGCTGATCCAGCGGGTGAACTCGAAGACGGCCAACCCTTTGAAGAGCGCCGGACGGGCGGGTGTCGTGTCGAAGGTCAGCGGGACCGTGCTGGCAGCGAAGTGTTCGCGGCGGAAGTTCAGGTCGGCTGTGACGTATCCTTCGAGCGAGTCGAGGTATTCGCCGTCGAGATTGCCGTTGGCGTCCGGACCGTAGAGCGATTCGCGGATGTTGGCGCTCCAGTGGACGGTGGCGGCGTTGGGGTCGGCGGGGAGAAGGGGGTTGGGGTTGAGGCTCCAGACGGCGCCGTTGGCCCACGGCTCATTGCGGAAGAGAAGGGAAGGCTGACCTGTCGATATCGAACATCGCCGGCGCTGCGCGAGACGAGCGCCATGCGTTGCCGGGTGCTCGGGGCGCCCGCGGCATAGTCGTCGCGAACCTCGCAGCGCGGTGGCGACCGTGCGCGGAAGTGCCGGGTCCATCGACATCCACCAGGTCATCGGTTCGGTGTAGCGGAAGCTGAGGATGCCGTGCGCGTCGTCCAAGGGGACGTTGTTGTTGCCTTCGTGATAGCGGAAGCCGAAGTCCTCCCAGCCCTGACCGTGCTCACGTCGGTGAACGGCATCCAGATGCCTTGGTCTTTCGAGCGCACGGTGAAGTGTGCGGGAAACAGCTGCGATGTATTTCTCCCACGCCGCTGCGGAAGCCCCAGCGGGGATCGAATCGATAGAGGACGAACCGGAACTCGCGCAGCTCGAGGGGAACCGGGCGGTTTCGGGCACCAAGCCGAAGTCGTAGGCGACGAACAGTTGTTTCGTGCCGGCATGGTAGGCGAGCCGGTACTGCGCCGGCTTCGCCATGTCGAACGCGAGGGCGAGTCCGGTCCGGTCATCGCTGACGCAGGCCAGGGGATAGAGCGAATGGCGTGCCGTTGGCGCCGCAGTCCACGCTGACGGTGTTGCTGAGTTCCTCGCGGCCCGGCATCGGGCGTCTGGTCGCGGATGTCCTCGCCCCAGCTCCAACCCAGCGCATCGATCGGCAAGGCAAAAAGGAGCATGACGGCCCGATCCGGCCGGTGGTATCAGTCACGGTCCCTGCAACCACCAGATGGTCGGCGTTGGTGACGATGGTGGCGCGGAGGAGCAGGCCCAGATTCGGGACACGCGCCGTTCTTCGAAGGCGAACACGTCCGATTGCGCGGCCACGTCGCGCGACGAGGAAACCGCACGGCGCGCCGCCGGTCAGGTTCGCGCCCGTCCACCGCAAGCGGGCGACGCGTCCCCCGGTGAGCGTGATCTCGAGGCCGTCGCCCGTGGAATAGGTGCGCTGCCTGTCCCGAGGGCGGGGCGGGGGGTTCGACGGTCATGGGGGTGCCTTGGAACAGAAAGGCGCCGCCAGGGGCGCTGATCTCGGCGACGGAGACGTCGTCGAACCAGGCCTGGCCGGAGTGGCCCCGGAAGAGGCAGTACAGGGTGAGGGACCGGATCGGTTTCTCGGGGAGGATGACGAACTCGCGCGCTTCCCAGTCGTGGCTGCCAGCGGTGAAGTTGCCGGTCTGGCCCCAGAGCGGACTACCGTCCTGGTAGACAATGTCGACGTAGAGGGAGTAGTTGCTGTCCGCGCTGCCGCTGACAGCTTCGGCGCGGCTCCAGCCGCGGACGACGACAGGAATGCAGTTGGTGCGGTTGAGGGCGAGCGTTTGGCTGGCGCCGTACCAGCCGGTGGTATCCATGGCCCGGCACGCGAGGGCCTGCGAGTTGGTGCGGCCTTCGCCAACGGCAACGCGCAGGCCCTGAGGGCCGGCAGACCAGGAGGCGACCATGCTGGTCGTGCCCAGTTCGAAGCCGGGGTTCTGCACGAGGTTCGATCCGGCGCCTGAGGATTGCACGACGCGCATGACCGGCGCGCCCGAGTGCGCGACGCCGAAAGTCAGCAACACGGCAGCGAGAGGAAGGACGAGACGATAACGCATGACGTTCTGACTGATCGTCGATCTGCCACCTTGATGCCCGCGATTCACCACAGGATACCTCGAGCCCGCCCCATCAATTCGCACCGGCCTCGCCATAGCCCGGATTTCTCACCACCTGAAGGAATCATCTGAAATCCGGGCTGTGGCAAAACCGCGCCGGGACAGGGGAGAATCAGGGTCGGGTCGCGCAGGAAAACGCAGTCGCAAACCAACACCCCGTTGCCTTCGTCCCTCCCTCCAGCCCGGCGCGGTTTTGCTTTGCTAGCGCGCATGCGTGCACCTTTCGATGACATCGGCTCCGCGTTCTTCAGAAGTTGGTGAGAAATGCGCGATAGGCCGGCCACACAACATCGCGAACATCCATATATCAACTATTTAGATGCGACCCCATTGCCTTTTTGGAGACGGAGATTTCGGCTGCAGGCTTCGATTTCGGGCGCGTATTTGGCCTGCAGGTTTCTGGCCTCGCCCATCATGGCGTCGAACGCTTCGCGAAGCTGCGCGGCATTCAGGGTCCGGCCGCCGGCGTAGTAACAATCCGCCACGTGCCCGAGCGCATAGGTGGTTGCGAAGGAGAAAGCTGCTCCTGTCACCGCTCCGGTTGCCGCTCGCCCCACGCCGCCCAGGAATTTCCCGATCAGACCTTTGGCCAGTTTCGTGGCGTATCCCTCGACGACCTGGGAGGTCAACCCCACGCCTGCGGCCATGAGGAACTCGCGAATGTGCCCGCGGTCGAGCGGCACGCCGTGAGCCTGTCCGATCTTGTAGACCAGCTTCATCTGGGTGGGCAGGATGGCCATGGTGGCCAACGTCTCCGGCAGCAGTTCGAGCGCCCCACAGAGAATCGCGTGTTCGAGGATGATCCGCTGGGTGCCGTCGACCGGCGGGACGGGGGGTTCGGACGCGACCGCGTCGATGACGGGAGGGGCCAGCACCTGGGCCTGAAGTTGCTGCGTGGTGGAGCGCGCTGCCTGGATCGAGGCCTCATCCAGACCGAGCAGTCGCTGCAGTTCATCCAGAAAGGCGCGCTCGGGCGGGGTGAGTTCGGCATCGGCTTCGCACACGCCCAGCGCCATCTCGTAGGCCAGCCGCGCAGTCCCGCGTTTTGAGCGTTTCCGCGAGCGCCGGCGCGGAGAGCACGCCAGAGGCGGCGTGTTCGTAGAACTCGGGCGCATCCAGAGGCCCGAGTTCGAAGCCGTCGGCCGCTCGTTGGATTCGCTCTTGTTCCGCTTCCGACTTCGAACCGTCGGCGAAAGCGGCGATGAGGGAGATGCCCAGGAGAGATCGCTTCTCGGCTTCGTTCATGGGGCGAAGATAGCAGGGTCGCGCCTCGCGGTCCACCGGGCATTGCGGGCGAAGCAGAAGTTCTTGTTTTGGATGCAGGGCACGGCTCGGGCGTTGAGCCGAAAGAGTTTCGTGCTAGCCCGCATTTCTCACAACCGGGAAGATGACAAAGAAATCCGGGCTGTGGCAAAACCGCGCCCGCACAGGGAAAAAAGAAGTTCGGAGCGTTTCCGAAACCTCGCGGGTGCGGCGACACTCTGTTGCCCGGTTCCCTTCCTCCACTCGGGCGCGGTTTTGCTTTTCTAGCGCGCATGGGTGCCTCTCTCGATGACATCGGCTTCGCGTAGCTCAAAACCTGGTGAGAAATGCGCGCTAGAGTTACTTCCTTTGTGAAATCTGATGTAAATGAGTCAAGTTTTTGCGCCGCGCAGCGGCGCCCCTTAGCGAGGCGTCGGGCGCCGGTGATCGTGGTTGGCACCCGGCGGTCACAAGTCGTTCACACGCCTCGCCGGTCTGAGGCGGAGCCTCGCTAAAGCTGGGAGGGGCTGACGGAGTCTTGTGGCTTTGTGAACGGCGCCAGGCTCAGTTGGGTGTATCGCGCTCCGCGCGGATCGAGTTCGCTGCGGATCAGGTGGACGGCCGTCGCTGTCCAACAACCCAAGTCATCGTTATCGAGTTGGGTCCAGGCTGGGCTCGCGGGGTTCGCGGGGCGCGCCGGACCCCGCGTCCGGTCGGCGACGACACGCCCGAGGGTCAGGTGCGGCTGGAAGGCGCGGTTCTCCTGATGTTCGCCGAAGGCGCCCGTCGCGGCCTCGATTTGGTTGTGAAGGTGTTGCAGGGCAGCGACGTCGCCGCTGACTCCGGCCCATACGACTCGGGGGTGGCGCGCCTGGGGGAAGCCGCCCAGACCGGCGAGCCCCAACCTGAGCGGGCTCATGCTGGCGCAAGCGTCCTGCAGGGCCTTCGTCAAGGCCGGCGCGTCGGGTGCTGGGACGTTCCCATAAAAACGCAAAGTCAGATGGAGTTGATCGCGTCGAACCCAGCGCACGGACCCGGCGGGCCAGTGGCGGGTCAGGGCGCGCTGGAGGGAAACGAGCCGGTCGACCAATTCTTCGGGCAGCGGCAGCGCGGCGAAGAGGCGGAGCGGAGTTCCTGTCATGGATAGCCT
>CAWJWM010000018.1:0-68247 GCA_963846445.1 uncultured Verrucomicrobiae bacterium
CCCCGACTGTTCTGCGCTTCTCGCCGGACGGCAAACTGCTGGCCGCCGGAGTTGGGGAATCGGACAGTGAAGTCTATGTGTGGGCTGTCGAGGAGCTCTGGCGAAGCGCCCAGGCCACGCCGCCACCCCGCGCGAGATTCGGCCCGCACCGGGATTGGATTTGTGATGTGGCCTTCTCTCCGGACAGCCGGGCCCTGGTCTCCGCCAGCGCGGACTCAGCGCTGCGGGTTTGGGAACTCGATCATCCGGAGGCTTGCCGGCGCTACCAAGGCCACCGGCATCAAGTGCTGTCCGTGGCCTGGTCCCCGGATGGGCAACGCCTCGCCAGCAGCGGCAAGGATGGTTCCGTTCGGGTTTGGGATCCCTGGCGCGAACCGGCCCCCTCGGGACCGCGCGTTCTTCCAGTCTCCTCCTATCTCTGGTGTTTTGGCATCTCGCCCGACGGCGAGCGTGCCCTGACGCTGGACCCAATGAATGGCACGGCAGTGCTTTGGGACACCGTCAAACTGCGGCCAACGGAAGCCCTCGCGTTCGCCGGCACAGACAATAGCGCCGTCGCGTGGTCGCCGGATGGCACAACGCTGGCCACGGGTGACAAACTGGGGAACGTCAGAATCTGGGACCTGGCCAGCCGGCGAGAGGTCACCCATGGGGTGGTCCCGGGTTACTGGATTGGTGTGCTCCGCTTCTCCTACGATGGGCGTTTCCTGGGCTGCGGTGCCGCTCGTCTGGAGCCACCTGAGGACCGCCTGGGCAGGTTCTGGCAGGTGGATGGAATGCGCGAGATTCGCCTGCCACGCGAGGCGGACAACAATTGCCTTTATGCGGACTTTTCACCTGACTCCGGTCTCCTGGTTGTCCTGCATTGGGGAGGGGCCTTGGATGTCTGGGACCTGCGCAGTGGCCAGTGCCCAGCCCGCCTTTCACAACCCTCGGCCAGCCCGAACGAACTAGGGTTTGTGCGGTTTTCACCCAACGGGCGAACCTGGGCTTCCTTCACGCAGAGGGGCGTGCTGTGTTTGTGGGAGGGCGCAGAACAACGTCTCCCCTTCGTCATCTCTCGCAGCACCCAGGAGCTGTGGTGTCTCGCCTTTGCCGGGGATGGCACGCGGCTTCTGGCCAGCGGGAAACGCTCTTCGGACGTGGTCCGGCTCTTCGATCCTGGCAACCACCGCTGTGTGGCCGCTCTGCCAGGAGAGTCTGACACCTACTGGAATGTCGGGATGTCGGCTGACAACAGCACCGTGTTCGCGGTGGGATCGGAACGAGTTCTGCTCTGGCGCGCCCCTTCCTGGGCCGAAATCGAGGCCGCAGAGAATGGACCAAAGGCACCATGAAATCGCACGGAAGACAACGCAGGGAACGAAGGACGGAAAGACGTCGGGTTTTAGGGGCCAACGGTTTGGCCTTCACCCTCATCGAACTGCTCGTCGTCATCGCCATCATTGCCATCCTCGCGGGTTTGCTCTTGCCGGCGCTGAGCAAAGCCAAGACCAAGGCCCAAGGCATCCACTGCCAGGGCAATCTTCGGCAGCTCACCCTGGCCTGGCGGCTGTATGCGGAGGACAACAACGACCAGCTCCCCTACTGCCACAACTGCGGTAATCACGGTGGCGGGCCGAACTCGCCCTACGTCTGGGTGAGCGGCTGGCTGGATCTGACGAATCCCCGAAAACCGGACAATTGGGATGTAGCGCAAGATTTGGCGAAAAGCCCGTTGTGGCGGCAAGGTGCCGACACCCCGAACGTCTGGCGCTGTCCCGCCGACAAGACGACCGGTATCAACCAACAGGGGCAACGAGTGCCGCGGGTCCGGAGCTACAGTATCAACCCGCCGGTGGGCGGTCCCTCAGAGCGTACCTGCGGTGGCGTGCCCTGGCTGGATTTCACTGGCTTCCACGTCTTCTACAAACTCGGCGACATGGTTAATCCCGGCCCGTCCGGGACCTTTGTGTTTCTGGACGAACGGGCGGAAACGCTCGGTGAAGGTGTCTTCTACCTCTCGATGGACGGTTCCCCCGACAAGCCGGGCACCGCCGCCTTTTTCGACTACCCGGCCTGCGCCCACAACGGCGCCGGCAGCTTGTCGTTTGCCGACGGCCATGTGGAGGGCAGGAAGTGGCTCGATCCGCGGACGAGTCCGTCGAAAGTAACGTCTTCAGGGGCGGGCTATCCGCCCGAAACGCCCTCTCCCAACAACCCGGATATTCGCTGGCTCCAAGACCGCTGCACTCGCCGACTCCAGTAACGGCGACAGACCACCGAGCAGACGAGTCAACGGAGCTTTGCGCTCCTAGGCCACGCCCGCCCGTCGTCGTCAGGGTGTCCGTCTCGCTCGCCCTCCACTGCTGCTGCGGGCCGGGACCGCCCGCGGTCCGAACCGTTGGCTTCCGCAATATTCACGAAGGTTCTCCGCATCTCTTTCCCGGATTTCCCTCTGTACCGAGTGAGAGCAGTGAGTCGGAGCGCGCTTCGGCGGCGAACTCCGTGTGTCCGCCAAAACCCGCTGACGAGAAAAAAACGAACAACGCACAGTCCAACCTCATGAAGACACTCCCCGACGGAACCACAGGCCACCGGGCATCTCGCGCTGGCGCGTCAGCCACTTTCACCGCATTGTTGCTGGCGGCTCTGCCGCTGGCGGCCGCCGATCCACCCACCATCACGGGCACCGGTTACCTGGTCGGTGTGCCGGTTCCCGGTGTGTTCTGCACCAACGCTGCCGGCCAGGTAACGCTCAAGGGCAACGTCCATGTCGTGCGCGTCCAAGCCGATGATCCGCGCGCCACTGGCCGGCTCCAGGCGAGCATGGACATGGCCTACCAGGCTGATGGTACGGGGCTCTTCGGCGGCGCGGCACAGCAGGAAGTCGGCACGTGGAATGTGGCGGATCCCCTCAACCCCAAGTTCACGCCCACCGGCGGCGTCTGGGACATGATCTACCGGGGCGTGGCTCAGGCCGATGGCAGCGACGTCATTACCTTGACGGGCTATGGCGTCGGCGGAGGCATCGATGGCCTGCGGCTGGAACAAACGATGACCAAGGGCCCAGGCGTGCCATTCGATCCGGCCGTTCCCTACCAGGGCACCGGGACGATTAGGCCAGCGCCAGTGACCACCACCGCCGTAATCGACAGTTTCGATGACTCCTCGCCGCCTAGTTGGGGTCGAGGCGCGGGGGCAGGCACCATCGACCTCATCCAGGCCAACGGTCAATTGACCATCCGTGGGGACTGGCCGGGTATTCCTACGGTTGATCAAGGGCAGACGACCGCGTGGGCCAGCCCGGATCGAGCCTGGGCTGTGAATCAAGGCCAGAGCCTCGAAGCGCGCGTGGATTTGGTGTCGCTCAGTGGAGCCGCTCCAGGCGCCGCTCTGGCGATCTACAACAGTCCCGGTTTCGGCTACTGGATGGTGAAGGGGCGCGATTACGTTGGCGTCGGCAAGGAAAATGGACCTGTGTTCACGTTCCTCAGCGCCGACAGATTGGCGACGCGGAACTTAAGCGAGGTTCTGGCGCTGGCGCTCACGCCGGCCGGTCCCAATGTCATCCTCACGGCCCGGGTGCTGGATAAGGACAGCGGCGGGGCGGTCCTCTACGAGCGAGGCATCGTGGACACGCCGGCCTCCGACCCGAGTTTGGACTCAGCGCAGATCGCCGCGATGACGGGCATGACATTCCCAAACCCAGTCCCTGATCCCAGTGGCGCACCTTGGACCAGCGGTAATTCACCTTGGATCGGGGTCTTTCAATATACCGACGGCACGCTGCCGGCCGCCGAGGCCACCTTCGACAACTTTGAGCTGCGGACGTATGAAATCCCGCAGGTCGGCATCGACCGCGCCGTTCAGCTTACCTGGCCCGCCACCGGGATGAACTACGCCGTCGAAGGCGGGCCGACCGTCCAGGGTCCCTGGCTGCCGGTGCAAGAGTCACCCAGGCCCGGGATGCAGCAGATGACGGTTCCCGCCAACGGATTGATGGAGTTCTTCCGCTTGCGACAGGCGCCGTGAGTGAAGGACATTGCACCACGAAGACATGAACGCTCGCGAAGGGGGCAGGGACAGACCGCCCGGCCGTCCGTTGGGATCGGCCCGGCGGCCTCCCTATGCCTTTGGCGGCCAGGTCGCGCTCCACCGACGCGCCCTAATGCGCGAAGCGATCAGTTATCACAGCCTGCATCCCTCCTGTGCTCCGGAAAGGGGTATCAGTCCCGGAAAGAAGGAATGCGGACTGGGCGATCGCGTCGTCGCGGCGTGCGGGTCTCACCTCAAAGGGCGGGTTTCATGAATTCCGGGACCGACCCCTTGCTCGATCGAGCGCAAGATCACCGAAACCAACGCCAACAACGAGGTCGTTCGGTTCGCCTACCGGCCTGCCGGCGATCTGGCGACCCTCACCGACGGCAAGAGCCAAGTGATCACCTGGAACTGCGACCTGTACGGTCGGGTGACGAACAAGGTCGATGCGGCCTCGTCCGAGATCTTCCGGTACGCCTACGACGCCACCGGCCTGCTGACCTATCGCTGGACCAAAGCCAAGGGGACGACCACGTACCGGTACGACGCCCTGGGTCAGTTGACCAACGTGGTGTACCCGGTCAGCCCGGCGTTGACGTTGCAGTCCGATGGACTGGGCCGGCTCACGAACCTGGTGGACGGCGTGGGCACCACACGTTACAGTTACGCCCACAACCGGCTGGCCAGTGAAGATGGTCCCTGGGCCGAAGACACCGTGAGCTACAGTTACCAGTACGACGGGCCGCGCAGCGGGTTGACGCTGCTAGAATCCTTGAAGCCCCAAACATGTTGCGATCAAGTCAAGTTCGGCCTTCACCCCTATCCCTTCCATTTCACAAGGATTCTAAGGAGCGAGGCGCGGGAGAGAAGGGCGGGAAAACGAAAGGGCGGTTCATGATGTCGAAGATTGGGATCTGGTCTGAGGCGCGCCTCGCTAGAGTTACTCCCTCGATGAAATCTGTAATCATTGAGTCGAGTTTTTGCGCCGCTCAGCGGCGCAAAAACTTGACTCGTTGAGGCGCGCTACTGGATCCGAATCCGGTAGAAGCGCTGCGGGCTGCCAGCGGTCGAGTCGCTCAACGTCTGCGTCGTGCCATCGCCAAACACGACCATCAACGGCGTCCATGTCGGATCCGAGAGCGCGCTCTTGAATTCGAGGTAGTAGGTCAAGCCGGGGACGGTGGGCACGGAAACGCTGAAGCTGGCGCTGCTGCTGACGAATTGGGTCTGCAGCAGAGGCGGCGTCTGTGTGGGAGGAACCGTGCCCAGGATCGCCAGGCTGTGGGAACTTCCGGCTGCGATCGCGACCGCATTCGTCAGACTCGCCGATGTGGTTCCGTCGCCCATGACGCCCGATCCCCACGGCGCCACCGAGCCATCGTTTCGGAGGGCCAGACTGCGGGTGTTGCCTGCTGCGATGGCCACGACATTCGTCAAACCTGCCGGCACATGGGTCTCGCCGAAGTAGTCTGTGCCCCAAGCGACGACGGTCGAGTCGGCTTTCAGTGCCAGGCTATGCATGGCACCGCCGACGGTCGCAACCACGTTCGACAAACCGCCGGGCACGTCGCATTGTCCGAAGCGGTTGTCGCCCCAGGCGACAACGGTCGAATCGGTTTTCAGTGCCAGGCTATGCGTCGAGCCTGCGGTCACCGCGACCACATTCGATAGTCCGGCGGGCATATTGGTCGCGCCGTAGGCATTGTATCCCCAGACCGCCAGGGTGCCATCGCCTTTCAGCGCCACACCGTGCGCCTCACCCGCCGCGATGGCCGTCACGTTCGTCAGACCGGAGGGAATATCCAACTGGCCGACGTTGTTCAATCCCCAGCCGGCCACGGTGCCGTCGGTCTTGAGGGCCAGGCTGTGATGACCGCCGGCGGCGATCGCCACGGCATTCGTCAGGTCCGCCGGCACATTGGTTTCGCCCAGTGTATTGCCGCCCCAGGCGACGAGGGTGCCGTCGCTCTTGAGCACCACGCTGTGCTCATTGGCCCCCGCAACCATGATTACGTTGCTCAGGCCGGGCGGGACGTTGGTTTGACCCCACGTGTTCTCACCCCAGGCCACCACCCATTGCGGGCTCAAGACCGGCAGCACGGTCAGGACGGCGTTCGTGCTGGTGGCACTCCCGACCATGTTGCTGACGACCACCGTGAAGGCGCCGGTCTGGTTGGTCCTAACCCCCAGGAGCGCGAGCGAAGCATTGGTTGCTCCCGCGATGGGCACGCCCCCGAATCTCCACTGGTAATCGAGGGGCGTGGATCCGCTGGCGGTCACCTGAAACGTCACGTCGGCGCCCGCATTGACGGTCTGGCTGGCCGGCTGGGTCAGCAGCGCTGGCGGCGTTGCGACTGTCAGCGCCGCGTTGGCGCTGGTCACCGTCCCGTAGATGTTGTTCACGGCGACCGAGTAAACACCCGCGTTTCCCGATTGGACGTTGGTCAAGGTGAACGTCGCATTGGTCGCTCCCTGGATGTCGGCGCCGTTGAGGCGCCACTGGTAGCTGAGGGGGGAAAGCCCACCGGCGGCCACGGTGAACGTGACGGTGGAGCCCGCAATCACGGCCTGGCTGACGGGCTGGAGCGTGATGTGCGGGTAGAGGTCGACCACGAGCGCCAAGCTATGGAAAAGGCCGCCGGAGACTGCCACCACATTGCTCAGTCCAGTCGGCACCGGCAGTTGGTTCCACCAGTGGTCACCCCAACCAACCACCGTGGTGTCGCGCTTCAAAGCGAGACTGTGGCTCCCGCCGGCGGAGAGGACGGTGACCCCGCTCAGTCCGGAGGGCACGTTAGTCTGGTTGTAGTCACTCCGGCCCCAGGCCACCACGGTGCCGTTGTTGCGGAGGGCGGCGCTGTGCTGTGCCCCCGCCGAGACCGCCACGACTTTAGACAGGCCTGCAGGGACCGTGCATTGGCCGAAATCATTCGTGCCCCAGGCCACTACCGTGCCATCCCGTTTAAGCGCCAAGCTATGACTGCCACCGGCGGACACGCTGATGACGTCCGTCAGCCCGGCTGGCACGTTGGTCTGCCCGACCTGCCCATCGCCCCACGCGACCACGGTGCCGTCGGCCTTCAACGCCAGACTGTGGCCATTGGCGGCCACCGCCACCACGTTGGACAAGCCGCTCGGTCTCGTCCCGTCGCCGGTGAGGTAATGCCCCCAATCAATCACCGTGCTGTCGCTCTTCAAGGCCAAGCCGTGATTGAAGCCCGCGGCAACTGCCACCACGCTGGTGGCGTTCGTCTGAAACCACAAACTGGTTCCGATCTGACCCCAGGTGACGGCCGAACCGTCCCCGAGCAGCGCCGTATTCAGCATGCCGCCTGCGGCCACGGCCACGACGTTCGTCAGGCCGGGAGGGAGATTGGTCGCGTTATAGGCGCCACCACCCCAGGCGATGACCTGGCTGCACGATGTCAGGGGCAACACCGTCAGCAGGGCGTTGGCGCTTGTGGCCGTGCCGAGCGGATTGCTCACCACCACTGAATACGCGCCCGCCTGGCTCGTCGTCGCGTTCCGCACAACCAAGGTCACGTTGGTGGCTCCGGGCAGATTGGTGCCGGCCAACCGCCACTGGTACGACAGGGGCGTTGACCCCCCAGCCGTGACGGAGAGGATCGCCGTCCCACCCGCGAACATCGTCTGGCTGAAGGGCTGAACCGAAATGGATGGAACAGCACCCGTCACGGTCAGGGTGGCGTTCGCGCTGACCACCGAACCGGAAGCATTCTGGACCACGACGGAGTAGTTGCCCATGTCGGCGAACTGCACGTTGTAGAGAGTGAGCACCGCATTGGTGGCACCCGAGAGAACGTTGCCGTTGAGTCGCCACTGGTACCTCAGCCGTTGCGTACCCGCCGCTTTGACGCGGAAATCGACGCGGGAACCGGGGCTGACCGTCTGACTGACCGGTTGGGCGAGAATCACCGGGGCGAAACTGCCCGTTAATGCCAGATTATGAGCTCCTCCTGCGGACAGTTCGGCAAACATCACGTTTGGAGGTACGGTGGTCACGCCCAAAAGACCGTAACCCCAGCCGATCCCGGTCCCGTCGCCCCGGATCGCCAGGCAGTGAAACCGCCCCTCGTCGATGGCCACCACGTTGGTCAAGCCGGCGGGCAGGATCGATTGTTGAAAGGTGTTGTCGCCCCAAGCCACCACCGTGCCGTCTCTTCTCAACGCCAGACTATGGTAGTCCCCTGCCGAGATCGCGACGACGTTGGCAAGACCAGCCGGCACCGTTGCCTGTCCGGCAGGGAGACCGTAGGCATTGGTGTTCGCCCCCCAGGCGACCACGGTGCCGTCCGCCCGGAGCGCGAGGCTGTGACGTCCGCCGCCGGCCACAGCCACCACGTTGGCCAAGCCCGTGGGCACGTTGGTTTGCCCCGCCGTGTTTTCGCCCCAGGCCACGACGGTACCGTCGTTCTTCACCGCGAGGGTGTGGGAATCGCCTGCGGCAATCTCCACGACATTGGACAGACCAGCAGGCATGTTCAATTGGCCCCACGTGTTGTCGCCCCAGCAGACGACCGTGCCGTTTGTGGTCAAGACAACGCAGAAGTAAGTGCCGGCGCTGATGGCCATCGCCCGGTTTGCCGCCGGCGGGATGTTCGTGAGCACCGGAAAAATCCGAGGATCACCGGCCCACACGACAAGTTGCCCGTCGGCTCGCAGGGCGATGTTGTGGTCATAGCCGGCCGAGACTGCGACGACATTCGTCAACCAGGGCGGGATGACGGTTTGACCGAACGTGTTGTCGCCCCAGGACAGGAGGGTCGACGAGACGACCGGCTGGGCCTGGGTGGCCACCGCGACCACCAGCATGCCCAGCCCGAGCGCGCCAGCGCGAATCGGCCATTCCCATCGAGGTTTCACGCGCCTGCCAACCGACAACCTCGGTGGAGCGAGACGGGATAACGTTGCGGTGTTCATAAGCAACATGAAGGGTCACGGTGACACCGCATCCGACCGTCCTTCAGCGGGCCAGGCGGCGAGGACACCAACACCCCGATCGAACTGCTCGGTCAACGTCCCGGGCAGGATAGCATGCGGGTAGCCAACGGATGGGGGACTGGGTGATTGCGTGAGTCGAACATAACCGAAAGGCTGGAGATTTCAAGGGTTTAGTGCGCAGCGCGGCCAGGCCGCAACCAAAGCAACCGAACCCGCGCGCACGTCCGGTGGCAACGAACGCGCAGGTCGCCGCGCTGCGCCGGCGCTGCTGCGGAGCGGAAATCCTCGACGCTCGGGTGCGCGACCGGCATGCTGGCGGTCATCGGTGACATGCTGACCATGAACCTGAAAGAACAACGCGAGGCACTCCAAACCGCGGTGGCTGCCGCCCTGAGTGCGGGCCGGCTGATGCGCCAACACGCGCATTCCCCCAAGAAGATCCATGCTGCGACGCGGCACGATATCAAGCTGGAACTGGACGTTCGCTGCCAGAAACGGATCGAACGCCATCTGCTGGCACGCTTTCCCGACAGTGGCGTGCTCGGCGAAGAAGGAGTGGCCGGCAACGCCGCATCGCCTCTCCGTTGGGTGGTCGATCCCATCGACGGCACCGTCAACTTCACATACGGCATCCCGCATGCGTGCGTCTCGGTTGCGCTCGAGACGCGCGACCCGGACTCTGCCGGCGGTTTCCAGACAGTTGTCGGTGTGGTGTTCGAGCCGTTCAGCGGCGAGCTGTGGACCGCGATCCGCGGCCAACCGGCCCGGCTCAATGGCCGCCCGGTTCGCGTCAGCAACCGCCGGCGGCTCGAGGACACGGTGGTCTCGGTCGGCTTCGGCAAGGACGCGGCGGCGTTGAATCGGATGTTGCCGATGGTTCAGCGGCTCGTCCATCGCGTGCGGAAGATCCGGATCATGGGGTCGGCAGCCCTGGCCTTGACCTACGTGGCGTCGGGCCGGTTCGATGCGTACGCCGAGCCGCGTCTGTCGCTCTGGGACATTGCGGCGGGGGGGCTGATTGTCGAATGCGCCGGAGGGACGTATCAGACTCGCCCGGTTGCCGGCGAGCACGCCTACGAGGTGGTGGCGACCAACGGCCTCCTGCACCGCGCCTTCGAGCGGCAACTTCGGACGCGGTCGGTGTGAACCGCGCCACGCCTCTTGCCATGAACCGACGAGTTGAGAGTCGAGGGTTGAGAGTTGGACGTTGAACGTTTCTGGTTCATGGGACCAATTCGAATTAAACCGTTGAATGTCAACGCTTTCCATGAACCGGTTGTACCGCCGACCTCCAGGTCGGTGTGCCGGCTCGAAAGCCGGCGGTACAGGTTCATGGCCCCTGAGCAGTTCAAAAAGGAATAGGTTCTTTTCCGTGAATCCCCCGTCCCTAAGAGGGACACCACCTCTCATGAAAACGGACTGCGCCATGGCGGAGCCTTTGTCGATACCTTTGTCGACCATCACGCGGTCCGGAGACAAAGGTGGCGACCAAGGTGGCGATAAAGACTGGCGGCTGGGTGCCTATTCATGAAGATGAGAATCGCAAATGGTCTGAGGCGCGCCTCGCTCGTGATCATCCTTGTTTTGGCCGTTGGGGCGGTCAGTTCTGGGCGCGCGGGCGAGAGCCTGGCACAGGTCCACACCCCGCTGGGCGAGTTGCTGATGGTCCTGTGCGACAGCGACAAGCCGGTGACGGTCGCCAACTTCAAGCAGTACATCGCCAGCGGGCGTTTCCGCGACTCATTCGTGCAGCGGTGGGAGCCTGGCTTTGTGATCCAGGGCGGCGGATTCTACGTGACCAACCGGTGTGGTTCGAATCCGCTGATCGATTATGTGCCCACGTTCGGCAAGATCACCAACGAGTACTCCGTGGGCCGAACTCTCAGCAACACGTACGGCACGATCGCCATGGCGCGCGTCGGGGGCCAGACCAACTCCGCCACATCCCAGTGGTTCATCAACCTGGCTGACAATGTGTCGCTGGACACGGTTGACGGCGGTTTCACGGTGTTCGGGCGGGTTATGCTCGGTGCCCACGTCCTCAACCGGTTTAATATCACCACCCAGACAAACTGCATCTGGCGGGTCGCGGTCGGAGGCCAGGCGAGTCTGCAAAAGCTCCCGGTCTTGTCGCCGAGCCCGACGATGGCGGACTTGGTGTATTGCGACTTCTCTCTGCCGGTCTGGCCGCGGGTGCAAATCGCCGTCGATGGGGACGGTCGGCGTCGCCTTTCCTGGAGCAGTCTCAGCAACTTCGTCCATCACCTGGAATTCTCTTCGAGCGCGCAGGCGGCCTGGCAGACGCTCCTCAGCACCAACGGCACCGGCCAGGTCATCGAGTCCGTCGATGAGCGTCCCAACGCAGGCGGAGGCTATTACCGCGTCCGCATCGAGTAGTGTGAAGAGCACGAAGAATCAGCCTCAAAATCCGCACGCGGTCTGCGGGCATTCTCAACAAGTGCGGCGCAGGATCTCCAGGGCATGCTCGAAGTCCGCCGGCCACGGGGCCTCGAAATGCATCGGCATGCCGGTTTCCGGGTGGGTGAAAGCCAGCCGCCGGGCGTGCAGCAGTTGCCGTGGCGCCGCGTAGCCGGTGAGTTCCTCGAGCCGGAGGTTTTGGCGTTTGCCATAGACGGCATCGCCGACGATGGGGAAGCCGAGGTATTTGAAATGGGCCCGGATTTGGTGGGTTCGGCCCGTGTGCAGCCTGGCCTCGACCCACGTCGCCCCGGTCAGACGTTCGAGGGTCCGATAGGCGGTCCGCGCCGACCGCCCGCCTTCGAGAACGGCCATGACTTTGCGGTGCGTCGGATGGCGGGCGATGGGGGCGTTGACTTCCCCGGTGGCGGGCTCGAGTTCGCCGCACACGATCGCCTGGTAGATCTTCTCCACCTGTCGTTGCGCGAATTGCCGCGAGAGCGACAGGTGGGTGGCGTCGCATTTCGCGACGACCATCACGCCGCTGGTGTCCTGGTCTAACCGGTGCACGATGCCGGGGCGGGCGACCCCGCCGATGCCGCTGAGTTTGCCCCGGCAGTGGTACAGCAGGGCGTTGACAAGGGTGTCGTTTTCGGTTCCAGCGGCGGGGTGCACCACCATGCCCGCCGCTTTATTCAGGACCAGCAGCGACGCGTCTTCGTAAAGGACTGCCAGCGGCAACTCCCGGGGCTCGGCCGTCGCCGGCTTCGGCAGCGGCCAGGCAATGAGGATCGTGTCGCCGGCCCGCGGGTGGTGCGTCGGTTTCACGGTCTGTCCATTGAGTCGGACAGCGCCTTCGCGAATCAGGCGCTGCAGCGCGTTGCGCGAAACGCAGGGAAACTGGCGGTGCAGATACACGTCCAGACGGGTCGGGGCCAGCATAGGCTCGACGACATGCGTCTCGATGCGGGGGGGCTCCCCCGACTGACCCTCAAGGCAGGTCATGATCGGAGAGCGGTGCGCCGGGACCGGCGGCGGACCGGCGCAGCCACTGGTACAGGCACACACCGGCCGCCAGCACTCCGAGGCTGACCGCCTGTCCCGCGGTTGCCCAGCCGCCGAGATGCCGGACCTCGTAGTCGCCGCGGAAGAACTCGATCAAGAACCGCAGACCGGCGTACGCGATCAGGTACGTCGCGAAGACCCGGCCCTCGAAGCCCTTGCGCCGGTACTGCCAGGCCAGCGCAGCATAGAGTAGGAGGTTCGCGCCCGCTTCGTAGATCTGGGTGGGGTGGACGCCGGCGCCCTGAGTGAAATGCCCAGCCGGGTAATGCACGGCCCACGGACGCTCGGTGGGGAGGCCAAAGCAACATCCGTTCATGAGACATCCGATGCGTCCGAACACATGGCCGAGGGCAATGCTGGGCGCAAGCGCGTCGGCCAGCCTCCAGAGGGGCACCCGATGGGCCCGCGCATAGAAGAGCGTGGCCAGCGATGCCCCCACCAGGCCGCCATAGAAAACCAGGCCCCCGCGGCGCAGGGCGAGAATCTCCCACCACGGTTTGCCGGCGAACTCCTCCTGCCAGTACACCACCACATGCCAGAGACGAGAGCCCACGATGGCGCCAACCATGAGCCAAACCCCCAGATCCGCGACCACCTCCGCCGCGATCCCGCGGCGCAGGCTGCGCCGACTGGCCGTCCACAGGCCGGCCACAAAGCCGGTGACGACCAGAACGCCGTACCAAGAGATGGTCAGTTTGCCGATAGAGAACGCGATTGGATCCATGGAAGCGCCTGTTTGACCCGCATTTCTCGCCAACTTTCGATGTCATCTGACCGGTCACCGTCACAGTTCACCTGAAATGCGGGCTCTCAGAAACCCGCGCCCCAAACAGATGGACCCAATCTCGACCCCACTGTGTCCGCGTGCCCGAGTCGCCCACGCGGCTGGGGCGCGTCCCGGCGTTGATGAACCGATGAGCCAATTCTGCTTGCTGGGCGCGGGTTTCATAGACCCGGAAATCTCACCCGCGGACCGTCAGGTATGCTGCGACCGCCCCACTGGTGAGATCTCCGGGTTAGAGTTTCAAGAGCCTTCACCTCGAAAGTCAAAAACAATCCGCATTCTGGCTTTTGGGCGGGACTCGAGGTATGTGTTGCGCGTGCGGCAGGCGTCTGAAGCGAGCGCGGCGCGCCGGGGGGTGATCACCATCCACGGCGCGCGCGAGCACAATCTGAAGAACCTCTCGGTCACCATCCCCCGCGGCCAACTCGTGGTGATCACGGGGGTGAGCGGCTCGGGGAAGAGCACCCTGGCTTTCGACCTGCTCTTTGCCGAGGGCCAGCGGCGTTTTCTCGATTCGATGAGCGCCTACGCGCGGCAGTTTGTCGAGCAATTGGCCCGGCCGGACGTCGACTTCATCGGCGGGATTCCTCCGACCGTCAGCATCGAACAGCGCAATTCCCGCGGCGGCGGCAAGAGCACAGTCGCCACGGTGACGGAGGTGTATCACTTCATCCGGCTCCTGTTCGCCCGGCTTGGCGTGCAGCATTGCCCGGATTGCCGGCAGCCGGTCGAGCCGCAAACGCGCGACCAGGTCGGTGAGGCGTTGCGGCGAGAGGCGCGGCGGCGGGGCGAGCTTCGGCTGCTTGCGCCGGTGGTGCGCGGGCGCAAGGGCTTCCATTCGGAAATCGCCGAGTGGGCCGCGCGCCACGGCTACGAGTCGATCCGGGCGCGATGGCCAACTGCGGCCCAGCGCTGGCGGCCTTCGACTGGACCGTTTCCGCGAGCACAACGTCGAGATCCTCGTCGGCACAGTGAGCCGCGGCGGGCGGCATGCCATCCGGGCCGGGGCCGCCGTGGACTTCCAGAAGTTGACGGACGACACGCTGCGGCTTGGCCAGGGGACATTGCTCGCGCTCGACGCGGCGGGGCGGCTCACGCCGCACTCGACCGAGCGGACGTGCGGCGGTTGCGGGCGGTCGTTTCAGCCGCTGGACCCCAAACTGTTCAGCTACAACTCCGCCGCCGGCTGGTGCCCGCGCTGTCGCGGCTTCGGCGAGTTGTTCTACCTGCCCGAGGATGTCGACCGCGGGGCCCGGGCCGACGCCATCGAGGAATCGTGGTTCGGCTGGCAGGAAGGCCAACGCCAGATCTGCCCGGAGTGCGGCGGGCATCGCTTGCATCCGCTGGCCCGCGCTGTGCGCCTCCCGTTCACCCACACCCATTGCCCGGTCAGCGCCCTCCGCCACGAGCCGGCGATCGACGATTTCGGCGCCGCGACGGTGGATGCCGCGCACTCTTATTTTGACACCCTGCGCCTCACCGGACGCGCCGCTTCGATCGCCCGCGATGTCCTGCCGGAAATCCGCGAGCGTCTCCGCTTCCTGCAGCAGGTCGGTTTGGGTTACCTGCAATTGAGCCGTGCCGTCACGACGCTCTCCGGGGGCGAAGAACAGCGGATTCGTCTTGCGGCCCAATTGGGCTCGAACCTGAGCGGCGTCCTTTACGTGCTCGATGAGCCCACCATTGGGTTGCATGCCAATGACAACCAGCGCCTGCTGGCGGCCCTGGCCCAATTGAAAGCACGCGGCAACTCGCTGGTCGTGGTCGAGCATGATGAGGCCACCATGCGGTGCGCCGACCATATCATCGATTTGGGACCCGGCCCGGGTGTCAACGGCGGCAGGGTCGTCGCCACTGGCTCCTTGGCGGAGTTGATGCGGCACGATGACTCGATCACCGGCCAGTGCCTGCGGGCGGAGAAGACGTTCCCCGCGCGCGGTCGGCGGCGCCCGGTTGCGGCGCGGGACCCATCCGGGCGGTCGACCCGGTTTCTGGTCGCTCGAGGGAGCGGCGGTGCACAACCTGCGAAACCTCGCGGTGCGGTTCCCGCTCGGGCGCCTTGTGCTGGTGACGGGTGTCAGCGGCTCGGGCAAGAGCACGCTGGTGCGCGAGTGCCTTTTGCCCGCGCTGCAAGCGAGGTGCAAGCCCCGGGGTTCCGATGCGCAACCTCCCAAGTCTGCAGCCCGCCTGACCTTCGGTCACCAGTTCATCCGCGGCGTGTACGAAGTGGATCAATCGCCGATCGGGCGCACGCCGCGTTCGATTCCGGCGACGTACGTCGGTTTCTTCGACGAGATCCGCCGGTTGTACGCCCAGTTGCCGGAAGCGCGGTTGCGCGGGTATGGGCCGGGCCGGTTTTCGTTCAATAGCCCGCAGGGCCGCTGTCCGGAATGCGAAGGGGCAGGCGTCGTGAAACTCGAAATGAACTTCCTGCCGCCGGCATTTGTCCGGTGCGAGAGCTGCGGCGGCCTGCGGTTCAATCGCGAGACGCTCGACATCCGGCTCCGCAGCAAGAATGTGGCGCAGGTGCTCGATCTGAGTGTCGCCGAGGCGCGCGAGTTCTTCGCCACGCACCCGCGTATCCGGCGTCCGCTCGATGCCCTGCACGACACCGGGCTGGATTACCTCAAGCTGGGACAGACCAGCCCCACCCTGAGCGGTGGCGAGGCCCAGCGGGTCAAACTGGTCACCCACCTTCTGGCGGGATTCAAGGAACAGATCGCCCGGCTCCGACCTCGCCGGGAAGCGGAACCTCTTCATGCTCGAAGAGCCGACCATCGGTTTGCACATGGCGGACGTGCGACGTTTGGTCGAGGTGCTGCAACGGCTCGTCGATGGCGGCCACACCGTCCTCGTCATTGAACACAACCTCGACCTGATTGCAGAAGCGGATTGGGTGATCGATCTCGGCCCCGGAGGAGGCGAGAGCGGCGGCCGGGTGGTGGTTCAAGGAACGCCCGAGCAGGTGGCGCGGCACCCGCGCTCCCAGACGGGCCGATTCCTCCTCCCTCTGATGCGGCGGAAGTCTTAGCCCGGATGTTGCGCAGCACGGCAAAGCCGCAACCAAAGCGACGGGAGACTCGTGCGTCTCTGATGCCGACGAATGCGCAGTTCGCTGCGCTGCTTGAGGCGAACACATGGTAACATGGAACTGTGCGGAGTCTCACATCCGGGCTCAGCCGGTTTCCGCGGCTTCCGGATTGTCAAGGAGGGGATCGTGCCGGTACAAATGCGGCGTGACCTTGAATCGCCGGTGTTGGCCGCATCCGAAAACGTGCGATCGATCAGCTTGCGCAGTCGCCGGCAATGCCTTCGATGCCGCCCCCGGCCCGAACCCGACGTCATCCCATGCCTTCATCCCCCATTGAACGCCGCGCGTTCCTGGCTCGAGTTTCGCTGGGCGCCGCAACCCTGGCCGCCGTCCCGCGGAGCCAACACGCCGCCGCCGCACCCTTCTCACGGAAGAACCCGATCGCTTCCGGTCTGGCCGAGCCGAGCTTCCGGCCTTTGCCCTTGGGCGCGATTCAGCCCGAGGGTTGGTTGCGGCGTCAGCTCCGGTTGCAGGCGGATGGCTTGACCGGGCACCTGGATGAATTCTGGCCTGACGTCGCCCAGAGCCAGTGGTTTGGCGGCCAGGCCGAGGGATGGGAGCGTGCGCCCTACTGGCTCGACGGGCTGATCCCGCTGGCCTGGGTGCTCGGCGACGAGGCACTGCAATCCAAAGCGCGACGACGGGTCAATCAGATCCTGGAAACACAGCGCCCGGACGGTTGGTACGCGCCCTATCCCACCGACCCGACCGCCAAGGCGTACGATCTGTGGGCGATCCTGCTGGCCAACAAGGTGCTCATTCAGTACCACGAGGCAACGGGCGACGACGCCGTGTTCGAGGCTGTTCTCCGTAACCTCAGGGCCATTCTCGGCGTCCTGGACCGAACGCCGCTATTCGGCTGGGGCCGGTTCCGGTGGTTTGAAGGCTTGATTGCCGTTCACTATGCATACGAGCGGACCGGGGAGCCATGGCTGCTGGACCTGGCCGGGAAGCTCCACGCCCAGGGATTCGATTACATGTCGTTTTTCGCCGGGGAAGACGTGGTTTCGCCCACCCCGCGGCGCGGCCTGTGGACCTGGGAAAAGCACGTGGTGAACACGGCGATGGCGCTGAAGGCCTACCCTCTGGCATGGCGACTCTCGCGGCAGCCGCAGCAGCGCGGCTTCGCGCAACGGATGCTCGAGACCCTCGACCGCTACCATGGCCAGGTCAACGGCATGTTCTCGGGCGACGAGTGCCTGGCCGGGCGCAGCCCCACCCAAGGGACCGAGCTGTGCGCGGTCGTGGAAGCAATGTACTCCCTCGAACTGGCCCTCGCGCTGGGGGGCGACCCGGCGTTGGGCGACCGGCTCGAACGCATCGCGTTCAACGCCCTTCCGGCCACCTTCACCTCTGACATGTGGGCACACCAATACGATCAGCAGGTCAACCAGGTCCAATGCACGATCAATCCCGAACACATGTGGTCGACCAACGGGCCGGAATCGAACATCTTCGGGCTCGAACCGAACTACGGATGCTGCACCGCCAACCTGCACCAGGGCTGGCCAAAATTTGCGGCGCACCTCTGGATGCGCTCGCCTGACGGGGGGCTCGCCGCCATGGCGTACGCGCCGAGCACGGCGCGCTTCCAGGTTCGAGGCCAACCGGTCCGGGTCACCCTCGATACGGACTATCCATTCCGCGACACTCTCCGCCTGGTGGTGGCGACGGAGCGACCGGTGCGATTCCCAATCGCCCTGCGCGTGCCCGGCTGGACGCAGGGCGGAAGCGTGCGCGTCGGCGCCGGTCCCGAGAAACCGCTCGAAGCCGGCTCGTTCCACCGCCTGGTGCGTGAGTGGAAGGGCAGCACCGGCATCGAGGTCCGGTTTCCCATGCCGGTCAAAACCACCCGCCGATACAACCAGGCCGTTGCCCTCGAACGCGGCCCGCTGGTCTATGCGCTCAAGCTGGGCGAAACCTGGACCCGCGTCAACGCCGACAAACCGCACCGCGAACTCCCGCACGGCGATTTCGAAGTCCGCCCGTCGACTCCGTGGAATTACGGCCTGCTGGTCGACGAAGACCGACCGGAAACGAGCGTGACTTTCGAGCAACAACCCGTCGGCGAGAAGCCATTCGCGCCCGAAGGGGCAGGGACGATCGCCCGAGTCAAGGGCCGCCGGCTCCCGGGCTGGAAACTCGAACGAGGTTGGGCTCAGGAGGTCCCCCCCGGCACACAGACCTCCGGCGAGCCGCTCGAAGATCTGACGCTGATCCCGTATGGGTGCACCCGCATCCGGACCGCCGAGTTCCCCCGACTCACGCTTTGAGGACGCGCTGCGATCCGGCTGGCTTTTGCCTTGACCCGTGCCGGGTTGAGTCTGATTCTGCCCGCGCCATCTCGATATGAACGCGAAGTCCCTTAAACCGACTGCCTTAGAATCCTCGAAACCAAACACCCCGCGCGGTCCAGTCGAGTCCTGCCCTCGCCCTGATCCTCTCCACTTCGGGACAATTCTCCTGATCGGGCTCCTGCTCTCGTCACCCGCCCTGGCGGCCGATGTGACTTGGCCAACTGAAGCCCCCGCCAAACCGTCGAAAAAGACCAGGAAAGCCGACGCCCCCAAGCAGGATCAGACAGCCAGGAAGGCGCCCCCCGCCAAGAAGGCGTATCCCACCGTGGGCGGCATTGAACGCCTTGATCCTGCCCTCGACGCGCTCATCGCGCCGGACGCGCCGATCGAGCAATTGGCAGGCGGATTCGAATGGGCCGAGGGGCCGGTCTGGAATCGGCGGAACAAAACTCTGCTCTTCTCCGATGTTCCCCGCAACGTCATCTTCGAGTGGAAAGAAGGGGTCGGCACCCGCGATTTTCTCTACCGCAGCGGGTATACCGGCACGCTTAAACGCGAAAGAGAACCCGGCTCCAATGGCCTGACGTTCGATGCCGGCGGGCGGTTGGTGATCTGCATGCACGGCGACCGCATGGTGGCGCGACTCGAACGCGACGGCAAACTCACAGTCCTGGCCGCTGACTATTCCAACCGCCGGCTCAACAGCCCCAACGACCTCGTCTTCAACTCGAAGGGCGATCTCTATTTCACAGATCCACCTTACGGCTTCGAGAAACTCAACGACGATCCCCAAAAAGAGTTGATGTTCAACGGCGTGTTCCTGCGGCGGCGTGACGGCGATGTGCTGCTGCTCGCCCGCGACCTCGCGTTTCCCAATGGCGTCGCCCTCTCGCCCGACGAGCGCACCCTCTACGTCGCCGTCTCCGACCCGGCCAGACCCGTCATCATGCAGTATCCACTCAAGGCCGACGGCACGCTCGAACAAGGCGTCGTGTTCTTCGACGCCAGCATGCTCGCCGGACGAAAGGGATTGCCGGATGGCATCAAGGTGGACATCCACGGCAATGTCTTCGCCACCGGCCCCGGCGGCGTGCTCGTGCTCAGCCCCGAGGGCAAACACCTGGGCACCATCCAGACCGGCGATGCCATCGCCAATTGCGCGTGGGGTGACGACGGATCGACTCTCTACCTCACCGCCAGTTCGCTTTTGTGCCGGATCAGGACCCTCACCCGCGGACGAATGCCTTAGCGAGGCTGCGCCTCAGACCGACGAGGTTATTCGAGCGGTTCGGCGAGGATCTTGCGTTCCTGCTCGGCGCGGTAGGCCCGGAGCTTCTCCCGGAGGTCCGGGCGGGTGTTGGCCAGGATGGCGACCGCCAAGAGAGCCGCATTCACTGCCCCTGGCTTGCCGATCGCCAACGTCCCGACCGGTATGCCTCCCGGCATCTGCACCGTCGAGAGGAGGGAATCGAGTCCCTTGAGGGAGGCACTCTCCATCGGCACGCCAAGCACAGGCAAAATCGTGTGGGCAGCGATTACCCCAGCCAGATGCGCCGCGCCGCCCGCGGCCGCAATGATCAACGCCATGCCGCGCCCTTCGGCCGCATGAGCGTACTCGGTCGTCTGTCGGGGAGTGCGATGGGCCGACAAGACGCGACACTCGTGCGGCACGGCGAACCGGCTGAGCGTGTCGTGGGCGTGCCTCATGACTTCCCAGTCCGACTTGCTGCCCATGAGCAGCCCCACAAGCGGAACAGTGCTCTCGCTCATCTCGGTCAAGGATCCTCGGGGTAACGCGTGCTGAGCGTGTCCCGGTCCAGCCCTGTGAATAGGAACACCCAGGTGTAGAAACCGAACGCCAGCAGCGCCAGGCACACCCAGAAATACGGACCGTACAGCCGCTGAAAATGCAGCGAAATCAGCCGCTCGAAGCAGAGCACACTCAGCGGAGCCACCAAGACGCCAATCGCCACGCGCCCCGCCTTCCATCCCAAATAGAACAGGATTGCGCTCACCAAAAAAAAGCCCCCCACAACCGCCGCATACGGCAAGACGTTGAGTTCGCGGAACCGCTCGTTCAGCGTCATCCCAAGGCAGGCGACACCGAACAGGGCCCAGAACACCGCCAGCACATGGCGGTTCCATACTCCCAGTTTCGCGCTTGCCTCACTCATAGCTCGGGTTCACACCTGCCCATAGCATAGGCCCGAAGCGCACGGCAACGATAAAACGGGGGCGATTTCGCTTTTCAGGCCTCCTTGACCAGGCGCCCAAGCCGGGCGCGGGCGATTGTGCGCGGGAGGAGCGGGAGCCGGTGTCAGGAAGTCGGGGACCGGGGCGGTGCGAGGGGCGCCTGGCTGGGGACCACGAAATCGGCAAGCTGGAGGCGCTCTTCGAGCACGCGGAGCAACTCGGCCAGGCTCAAGGCGAGTTCCGCCGAGGCGATGGCGCGTTGTCGAGGTTGACGCGGGCGTTCCTCCGCAGCGCCTTCGGGCTGTGGCGCGTCGCGGCTCATGGGCCTGTTGCCAAGGGCGGTTCCACCGGTTCAACCGTGCATCGAGCCTGGGACCGCAGCGCGGCGCTGAACAACCGGTGGCTGAGCGCCGCTTCTTCCGGTGTGGCGCAGCCGGTGAACTTGCGCGCCGGCGGCCCATGCGCCAGTTCATCCAGGAACGCCGCCCACATCTGCAGAATGGCGTCTGAGGCGCCGAACTCGAAGTTCGGTCCCGTGATCGTCGGGAACGCCGTTTCGTGGCCCGTTTGGACCGCGCCCCAGACCTGTTCGCCGCCGTCGTAACGCAACAGATCGAGCCGTTTGGGGTCGACCGTGGAAAAACGAGCCGAGGCCTTGGTCCCGTAGACTTCGAGGTACCAGGTGTTCTTCTGTCCGGGCGCGATGCGCTGCGTCTTGAGCGTCCACGGAAAAACGGTTCCAGAGGCGCTATCCACCGTTTCGCAGAGCAGCGTCGCATTGTCCCACGTCAAGCACGGGGCCATCCCGCCCTGGCCGTCGGGGCGTTCGTGGACGAGATCCGACAGGATTGCCCTGACGTTGCGCGGGCTCCAGCCGGCGCGGAAGGGCACGCAACAGACATGCATGCCGAGGTCGCCCAGGCAGCCGTATTCCCCGTTGACCTCGATGCGCCGTTTCCAGTTGATGGGGCGGTTCGGATCCAGATCGCTGCTGTGGAGAAAGCCCGAGTTCACTTCGATGATCCGGCCAAACGCGCCGCGTTCGATGAGGCCGGCCAATCGCTGGGCGCCGGGAAAATAGACCCACTGCGAGGCGCATCGCGCAAAGACTTCCGGGCGCCGCCGCAGGGTCTCGAGGATGGCGGTGTTGGCGGCCAGATCGATGCCGAACGGTTTCTCTCCCATCAGATGCTTGCCGGCTTCGGCGCACGCGCAGTACATCTCCCGGTGGAGATCGTGAGGCACCGCGACGTACACCGCTTCCACAGCCGGGTTGGCCAGGAGTTCCCGGTAATCATGCGTGTACTGGCCAATCGCGGGAAAATGCGTCCGGAACCAGGCGAATGGGCCGGCGCTGCGATTGCAGATCGCCACGATCTCGGGGTGCAAGTCCGTGTCCAACACATGACACCAGCGGGCGGCGGCGCTCGCGAACTCGCGCCCCATCCAGCCGCACCCGATCAATCCAAAACGTATGCTTTTCATGGGCGATCCTGTCTTTGCGGGTCACCTTGGTGGGCTCGCCGCTCTCCGTCCCGGCCAGCCAGGCAATCGGGGGACGCGCTCCCGGATTTGCGCTCGACAATTGTCCCGATGAGCCGCGCGGCATTGTCGTGGAAGATCGCCTCGACATCGTCGCGAGCCGTCAATCCCAGATCCGCGCAGGCCTGTCTGATGGCGCGCATATCCTCGTACATGTAGAGGGTGTATCGAGCCTCGATTTCAGGCGATTCGCGTTCGCGGTTGAAGTGAAACGGATGATTGGTCCGGTTGATATAAGCACGGCCATCGTACTGGCGCCGACCGCGCATGTAGAAGATGGGGTTGTCCGAACCGTACAGGATTCGCCTAGGCCCCAGGCACTCGAGCGCCACCCGGTGCGAGACCGGATTCAGCACCGCTGACGTGTCGCAGAAAATGCCCGGGTCCTCGGCCAAAGCGGGCAGGGCTTCTCGAGCATGGGCTTCCGAGTAACAGCGCCCGAGATGGGCAATCACCAGGATGACCTTGGGGTAGCGGCGCCGCAGATCGGCGATGTCGCGCAGGTTGTCGGGGTGTCCCAACCGGGCAGCCTTGGGCACATGCAGCGTGACCCAGGCGCCCCGGTCGTTGGCGACTTCGAGAATGTGATGCGGCAGGAAGTCGAACACACTCGCCTCGAGATGGGCATCGCGCGTCTCCCGGTGCGGGCTGATCAGCGAGTAATACGGTTTCAAGCCGATGACGCCCGGACGATCCAGAAGACGGACCGTGTCCGACTGGCTCCACTGCGGGCGAATGACGGCGAGGCTGTGCCAGCCGCGCTCCGCGCACGCCTCCCCCAGCCAGGCGTTGCCCGCATCGAGGTCAAAATCCAGATCGGGAATCCCAAACGCAACGCAGGTGACCGCGCGGCCGGGCAGAACAGTCCGCAGGCAGCGGTCGGCCGTGACCGCGTCGATGGGTTCGAGCACCTCATTGACCCAGTACTGACGCCGCATGGCCTCGGTCATCGGGGTCCGGCGAAAGCGCGGGTGCATGACATGGGTGTGCGCATCGATCAACCGGGCTGGCAGCCATCCCTCCAAATGCTCGCGCCAGAAGGCGCGATCGACGTCGCGGTAGTCCCAGACATGGTGAAGCGGCAGCGGGTTCATCGAGGGTGTCCTTTCATCGCAGCAGGCCGTGCGTGGATGCGCAGGGCACGGACGCCTGATAGGCGTCGAAAAGGTCGTGGTAATGAGCCGCGTTCTCCCCCGGTTCCACGCGGCGCGGCGCCGGGCGCATCGCGTCACTCAGTTCGGCGAGCGAACGGTTGGGTTCCAGCAAACCTCGAGCCAGGATGGCAGCACCCAACACACTGCCGCCTCCGGCCGGCGAACAGTCCAGCGGCAGGCCGGTGACGTCTGCCATCATCTGGGTCGTCGCCCGGCTGGCGGCAACGGTGCCTCCCAGGACCAGGTGATCGACCGGCAATCCCGCCCGGTTGAGAAAGCCAAGATGCCGGTTGAGTTCGAAGGTCAGGCCTTCGACCACCGCGCGCACCAGATGCGCCGGAGTGTGTCCGAGTTGGATCCCGGCCCACCGGCCTCGAGTGCCCGGGACCAGGCCGGAGGCGCCAAACGGAGTCACGAATGGCCAGCAACTCAACCCATCGCAGCCCGGCGATGCCGCCTCTAAGAGGCCCTCGATTTCCTCGGGTGTCGCCCGTTCCCGCCCTATCAGGCGGAGCGTCCAGGACACGACCGATCCGCCATTGACGAGCGAGAGAATCTCGCCAAACAGACCGTTCACCACGTGGCTGCAAACGAAGGCGTCGTCGGTCACAAGCTCGGGCGGTTCCGCGCTGACGGCCAGCAAGACCCAGGCGGTCCCCGCGCCGACCATCACCACGCCCGGCCTCACCGCGCCCGTGCTCAGGGCGGCGGCGTATTGATCATGAACGGCCGGCGAAACAGGAATGCCCCGCGAGAGTCCAGTCGCCTCGGCGGTCGCTCCGCTGAGCCGCGCCGCCGGCTGTCGCGGAGAGAGGAGATCGGGGAGTTGCCGCTCCGTGATGCCCAATCGGCGCAACACATCCGGATCGTAGATGCCCCGTCGCGGATTCAGCAGCAATGTCAGACCGGCTGAAGTCGCGTCCTGCGCAGCGCGGCCGCCAAGCCGGCCGACGATGATATCGCCCACGAACCCGATGCGGTTGGGCGGGGTCAGCCAGGACGGCGCTTCGCGGCGCAATCGAAGGATCTGGCCCATGGCGTACGCGCAGCACCCGTGCCCGATGCGTTGGCGGAACCACGGGCGGCCCAACTCGGCGGTCAAGGCCTCATCCTCGGGACGCCCCCGATGGTCGAGCCAACTGACGACTTTGCCCAATGGCCGGTCGGCCGCGTCGAGAAGTTGCAGCGCGCCGCCCTGGCTCGAGACCCCGACGGCGACAACAGCCGCGGCGTCGACTGTGCGCAGCGCGCCGCGGATCGCGTCGAGCGCGGCCTGCCAAATGTCCTCGATGTCCTGTTCGACCCCGCCTTCTCCAACGGGCGTCAGCGTCACGGGACGGGAGGCCGCGCCCCGCACGACACCGCGGGCGTCGGTCACCAGGGCCTTGACGTTCGTTGTCCCGAGGTCAAGGCCGAGCAGCAGAACGGCCGATTCACCTTTCCTCATAGTGCGCCTGACGGTCCGTCCCTCGGGACCGCGCGCCGTCCGGGCGCGCAGCGGCATCCAAACTGCCGGGATTCTCAACCTGACATCGGTTTCTCATCCGCCGATCTCGCGGTATTCGGCGCCCAGAATCCGGGCTGCAAAGCGGAGCCGGCGGCGAGCATCGCCGAAGCAGACCGCGTTGTGATGCGGCCCCCCGGCCTCCGCGTAGTTCGTGAGGAATTGCCGCACATCCGATTGCGGCCGCACCTTGAAATGCGGCACACAAAAGCCGGGCAGCGGACCGAAATCCTCGATTGTGACGGAAGCGGCAAGGACACGCCACCGTTGCCCCGGGCCGAGCGTCAGCGCGGCCAGCGTCGCCGGACCCGGCTCGAGGCTGGTGACCAGCGCCAGTTGTCGGGCGCGCGTGCGCGTGATCGGCTGCGGGCGCGCGACCAATGGCACGCGGCGATCGCGCCGGGCCATCGCGACGTTGGTTTCGCCCATGTGGCTCAGAAAGAGGCTGTTTCCGGCGAAATCCACGGTGAACACCTCGGAAAACGTGGCCGGCGGTTTCAACCAGTGCAGCAAGGCCGTCCCTGCCGCGCCGATCAAGTCGCCTTCGCCCCCGAAGCCGATGCCCTCCGCCATCAGGCGCGAAGCGGCAACGAATGGCAAAGTCACCGTGCGTTCATCCTCGCCGAACGCGAGAAACTGGTAGGTCAGGGCAGCCAACTGATGTTCGGCCACGAAACTGCGCAACGCCAGTTCGGCCCGGGCCGTTGCGTCGAGTTCGTCGCCCGTCACATCGGGCGCAACCTCGTAAGTCGCACGGTAGTCCGCGACGAGAGCGGCGACGGGCGGGGCCGGCGACGTCGCCGCGCGCCGATTGTACTCTTCCACAGTCAGATTGACCCAGGCGCAGCCCAGGGTGGCGGCCAGGTGCGTGGTGTCGACGGCGAAATCGCCCATGCCAGGAAAGGGATAGCCCAATCGTCCGATGCGGGCGGAACGCAGGCGGGCGGCCGCTGCCGCCGCGAGGCCAAAGTCGCGCAACTCGTCGAGGCCATCCGCTTGGCTGACATGGCTGGTGAGGTAATGGAAAGGGACGCCGGCACGGACCAGCACATTGGCCAGATCCTGAGTGCCGTGTACGCCGTGATTGTCGATCATCGCAGCGGTCGTGAACGCGCCGTCGACCGCCGCCAGCTCCTGCGTGTTCCAGATCAGGATCGGCAGGTGTGTCCGGAGCAGAGCGGGCAGGGCGATCTGGCTGGGCGCGTACGTGAGCAGCACCACCACGAGGAGGTCGATGCCGGAGGTTTCAAACTGTCGCACCGCCTGTTCGAGATCGCCGCGGCGAAACACTGCGCGTTCGAACACCACGTCCGCGTCCGCGGCCAGGAGCGGCACAATCTCGCGGCGCACCCAGGCCTCGCGCGACGAACGCAGGCCGGGAGCGAGCGTTTCATACAATTCGAGTGTCAGAGCCAACAGGCCGATGCGCGGACGAAGAGTCATAGGGAGAGCGCGAGCTGACGGTTGCATGGCCAGAGCGCCCAGGCAGCGCCGAATGCGCGCGAGCACAAACTCCACAATCGCGTCGTCGGCCAGCAGACCGATCTTGGTCAGCAGCGTCCGATGCCCCTCGTGGTAGGCGTGAACACGCGTCCATAAACCGTCGGCGAGAAGGCGGCGATGCAGTTCCTTTGCGATCTCGACCGTTCTGAGCCGCAGGCCCATGAGGTGTCCGCGCCCCTGGGCTCGCTCGACCAGCTTGGGGAACTCGGACGCCAACTCGCAAAAGCCCAGCTCGATCCGGGCAGCCGCAGCGGCGAGTTGGGCAGCGTGGGCGCCGATCAAGCGCATGGACGCCAGGGCGACGACGGCCGGCAACGCCGCCGAGCCGTTGGTGCTGATGGCATCGTATTGTTCGAGCACGTCATGTCGGCGGCGCAGCAACACGCCCGACAGCGGGTGATAGCCGGCGGTCATGCCTTTGCCCAGCACGACCAGGTCCGGCCGCAGCCCCAACGCCCGGAAATCGAAGATCTCCGGGCGCCAAAACCCGGTCTGAATCTCGTCGAGGCAGAGCAGGGCGCCGACGCGGTCGCAGCAGCGGCGCGCCAACTGCAAGTAATCGGCCCTCACGGGAATCGCCTCTCGGTTCATCATGACCGGCTCGGCCCAGAAGCCCGCGATCCGCTCGCCGCTGACGGCGAAAGGCGGCTTCGAGGGCGTCCGCGTCGTTGGGTTCGAGACTCACGAATTCACAGGGGCGAGTCAGCAGCGGCCACAGGCCCCGCATGAACTGGGTCAGGAAATCGCTCCCGTGGTAGTTGCCGGCCAGGGACACAATGACCGGCTTGGTGGTCGAGCGGGTCCTCTGCTCGAAGACCTTGAGCTGGACCTTGAGGGCGGCAGCGCAGGCGATCGAGCCCGTGCAGACGCCCAAGAGCACCTTGTCGAGCGGGTCGGCATCGCCGACGGTGTTCGCGGCCTTGACCAGCCGGTGTGCCAACTGTTTGAGTGGCGCCTGGGGAATGTTCGAGTGGTTGTCCCAGACGACACCTGCCCGGCTGGCTTCGTTGACGGCCGCAACCAGCGCCGGATGCTGGTAGCCCCAGAGCATCTGATAATGCCCGGACGTGCAGTCGAGAAACAGACGCCGTTGCTCGCTCAGGTAGAACAGGCCCCGACCGACCAGCAAATCATCGCTCGGTCCGGTGTGATCCCCTCCGTAGGAGGCAGGCAGAACGCGCTTGTCAATCGGGGTAAACGCCGGAATCCCGGCCACCTCCCGCCCCACCCAGCTCAGCAGCGCGGCGGGTTTGCGCCGGGCCAGCCAGCGCCGGCCTGCGTGCAGGGCCGCGATGGTTCCGCGGCCTTCGGTTCCCAGCAGGCCGGCCAGGGTGAGATCGAGAGTTCCTCGGGCGTGCGGCATATCAGTGGCGGCGAATGAGACGGTCATGTTCCTGCGCGGCATACCGATCGGTCATGCCGGCGAGGTAATCGCAGACCGTCCGGTGGAGTCCTTCGGTGCCGGCGCGCTCGGCGCGATTGCTCGCCAAGGTCATGCGGATTCTCGAGGTAATGGTGGAACAGGTCTTCGAGCATTTCGGTGGCGCGGCTGTTGGGTGCTTGGACGGCCCGACTCTCGTAGAGGTTCCGGTAGAGATAGGTCCGCAACTCGAGGTTCGAGGCGCGCTGGCTCGGACTGTAAGCGGCCAGTGGCCGGAGCCGCCGGCGGACGGCATCGGCGCTGCGGACGCGCGCCGCCCTCAGTCGCCGTTCGGTGGTCTCGACCACATCGTGCACCTGATCGTCAATGATGCAGCGGATGATGAAGTAGCGCCGGCACTCGTCGGCCAGTTGGCCATGCGCGCGGCGAACGCGGGCGGCCGCCCGGCGCCAGACGCGGACATCGCGGCGCAGCGCGCTTCGGAGAGCAGGCCGGCTTCGAGGCCGTCATCGAGATCGTGGCTGTAGTAGGCGATCTCGTCGGCCAGATTCGCGACCTGCGCTTCGAGCGAAGGAGACCGGGCCTCGAAACCGGGCAGGCCGCGGGGACGATCGTGGGTGGTGACGTGCTTCGCCAGCCCCTCGCGCACTTCCCAGGTCAGGTTCAGGCCGGCGAATCCCGGGTACTTCTGTTCGAGCAGCTCGACGATCCGCAGGCTCTGTTGGTTGTGCTCGAAGCCGCCGTGGCGGCGCATCAACCGGTTCAGCACCTGCTCGCCGCTGTGACCGAAAGGGGAGTGACCGAGGTCGTGCGCCAGGGCGATGGCCTCGGCCAGGTCTTCGTTCAGGCGCAGGGCGCGGCTGATGTTGCGCGCGATGGCCGCCACTTCCATCGTGTGCGTCAGACGGGTGCGCAGGTGATCGCCCGTGCCGTTGAGGAACACCTGGGTCTTGTACTCGAGCCGGCGGAAAGCGCGCGAATGGATGATGCGATCCCGGTCCCGCTGGTAGTGGGTGCGCCATTCCGGAAGCGGCTCGTCGTACAGCCGTCCGCGGGTCTCGCCGCTGAACTGGGCGTATGCGGCCAGCGTGATCCGCTCGCGTTGTTCGAGTTCTCGCGCGAAGACAAGGCATCCGCCACCTCCAGGCTCAGGCTGCTCACCAACTCCTGCGTCCCGATGCCTCGCAGGGCGAACAGGCGCAGGATGGTATCCTCGATGAGGTTGTTGGGGCACGAGGCCCCGGCGGTGATCCCCACGGTCAGCGGACCCGACGGCAGCCAGCCGCGTGTCTGGATCTCGCGATGCTGCGTGCTGGTTGTAGTGGTGGATCAGGTTCTCCGACACCATCTTCGAGGCGTTCTTGATGAAGTAGGTCGGCAGCCGCGACTCGCCCATCTCCGCCAGGTGCGACGTGTTGGACGAGTTGTAGCCGCCGATCACGAGCAGCAGATCGAGCGGTTCGGCAAGCAGCTTCTCGAGCGCGTCCTGCCGGTCCTGCGTCGCCCCGCAAATCGTGTCGAAGAAGCGGAAATGGCGGGCCAGGTCCGCCGCGCCGTAGCGCTGTTCCATCGCCGCCCGAATCCGCCGCTGCACTTCCTCGGTTTCGCCCCGCAGCATGGTGGTCTGGTTGGCCACTCCCACCGCCTCGCAGATGCCGGTCCGGATCGAAGCCCGGCGAATGCGCCCCCTTGAACCTGGCAAGAAACGCCTGCTTGTCTCCGCCGTGCCGGATGTAATCGCAGACGTCATCGGTTTCCGCCAGGTTGAACACCACCAGGTAGTGCCCGGTGCCATAGGCGGTGGCCTGGGACGTGGTGGCCTTGGTCTCCTCGTGCTTGGCCTTGCCGTGGATGATGCTGGTGACGGCCTCCTTCGAGTACTGCCGCACGCGCTTCCACACGCTCATCACGTCGCCACAGGTGGTGTCCACCAGCACACAGCCCTTCTCCTCGAGGGCGCGCCGGGTCTGCACCTCCGTCCCGAACGCCGGAATGATGACCACGTCCCCGCGCTGGAGCCGCGCCAAGCGTCCTCGCCGTCGGACGGGGCGGAATGCTCAGAATGCCCAGAGCCGCGGATCTGATCGTTGACCTCGGGGTTGTGAATGATCTCGCCCAGCAGAAAGATCGGACGCGGCGGCGGGAAGACCTTCCGCGCCGCGTAGGCCAGGTCGATCGCCCGCTCGACCCCGTAGCAAAACCCGAATTGCTTCGCCAGCTTCACGGTCAGGTTCCCGGACGAAAGCACACCGCCATTGGCCCGGATCCGTTCCACCAGGCTGCTGCGGTAGTGAGCCACGACCTGCGCCTGAACCTCCTCCATCACATCCGGGCGACGCAAATTGACTTTTGCCGAGGCCGCTCCCACGGGAGCCACCGGTGCTTCGGTTGACATTGTGGTCCCAGTTTAGCTCGAGATCACAGGCCGTCCAGCGAGCTTTTGCCGCCGCACCGCGGGCGCCTCGGCGGCAGGTGCAGGGCCGTGCGGACGGCGCCGGTTCCCGCGGAAAAGGTCTTGCTGGAAAGCGCATCCAGCGGGCAAAGTCGCCGATCATGAAGCGTGCCTTGTTTGTCGGTTGGCTGTCGGGGGCCGTCGTGTCGCTTCTGAGCGCGCTGGCCGCCAGCCAGTTGCCTGCGAATTCGATTGTGGCCATCGTCGATGACGAGGTCATCACCTGGAGCGACGTGCAGCAGGAAGTGGTGCCGGTCCTCGAATTGAAGGTCGGCGCGCTCGCAAACCGTCCGGATCAACTCGACAGGGAAATCCAGAAAGCCGAACAGGACGCCGTTCAGATCCTCGTCGAGCGCAAGCTCATCCTCAAGGAGTTCGAGCGGGCCGGCTTCGCCCTGCCCGAGAGTCTTGTGGACGACCGCGTCCGAGAGCGGTTGCGGGAGCGCTGGGGTGGCGACCGGGCGTTAATGGCACGCGAGTTGCGAGCCGCCGGCATGACCCTCGAACGGTTCCGGCAGAAAGAGCGCGAGCGGTTTATCGTCGCCCTGATGCGCATGCGAAACGTCTCCCAAGAAATCATGGTGTCCCCCTTCAAGATCGAGAAGTACTACGCCGATCATATCGAACAATACAAAGTCGGAGATCAGGTCAAACTGCGCACCATCATGATCAATAAACCCAGGTCCGGGCCTGCCGACGCCGCGCGGAAGCTCGCCCAGGAGATTCTGGAGAAGCTGCGCGCTGGGACCAGTTTTGCAGAGATGGCAAGCGTTTACTCCGAGGACACATTCCGTGCCCAAGGCGGCAGCCGGGGCTGGGTCGAACTCGAACGCGAGCATTACGTCAAGGAACTGGACGAGGCGATTCGCGGACTCAAGCCTGGCCAACAAAGCGACATGGTGGAAGCCGGCGAAGCCTTCTGGATTATCCTGCTCGAAGAGGCCAAGCTGAATCATACCAAAACCCTCCCCGAGGTGCGCGACGAGATCGAACAAACCCTCCTCGGCCAGGAACGCGCCCGGATCGAAAAGGAGTGGATCGACAAGCTGAAGGCCAAGTCGTTTCCGGTTTAGCGAGGGCGCCTCAGAATCGCGCGACATCATGACGCCCTTCGTTTCCTGCATCCGGTACTTTTGGGCCAGCCGAGGCGTCGACTTCCGGTTGCCATGGCGACAGCCCAGCGCAAACGAACGGGTGACATGCCTCGTCGGTCTGAGGCGGAGCCTCGCTCAACCGACTCCAATCGTGCCATGGCTCCATCGATCGGAATCACGTTAGGCGATGTCACGGGCATTGGCCCGGAAGTGACTTTCAAGGCCCTGTCACGGGCAACAGCCGAGTTTCCGGATGTCGCATTTGTCGTGTTGGGCGATCGCTCCTGGCTGCAACGCGGCCAAGCGCAGGGTCTTCATCCTCTCGCCCCGTGGGATCCCGCAAGACCCCGCCCAGGCGTCACCATCCTGGATCCGCGCGGGACGGCGTTGCCGGCTGATCTCGCCCCCGGCGCGCTGGAAGCCGCACGCGCCGCCCTCGATTGGCTGCGCGAGGGCGCCCGCCGATGTCTGCGAGGCGACTTGGCCGGGCTCGTGACCGCGCCCGTGTGCAAGGAGTCGATGAGCGCCACCGGCGAGCGTTTTGTTGGGCAGACAGAGTTTCTCTCGGAGTTGGCGGGCACGAAGGACACCGTCATGATGCTTCTGGGCGTGGACGATCGGGGGCGTTGGCTCCGAGTCGCGTTGGCCACCACGCATCTGCCGTTGTCGGCGGTGGCATCGGCTCTGACACAGGCCAAAGTCGAGTTGGCCATCGAGCGCGCCGCCCAGGCCTGCCACAACCTCGGCCTCGCCCGAGCCCGAGTCGCGGTGTGCGGTCTGAACCCGCACGCAGGCGAGGGAGGTCAATTCGGCACCGAAGAGATCACGGTCATTCGGCCTGCTGTGGCGGCTCTCCGATCGCGAGGGCATGACGTGGTGGGCCCATGGCCTGCGGACACGCTGTTTCACCGGGCCTATCAGGGCGAATGCGACGCGGTGGTGGCCATGTACCACGACCAGGGACTGGCGCCGCTCAAGATGGTGGCCTTCGAAACCGGTGTGAACTGGACGCTCGGCCTGCCCTTCATCCGCACTTCCCCCGATCACGGCACCGCCTTCGATATTGCGGGCCAGGGCCGGGCCGACCCCTCGAGGATGTCGGCCGCTATCCGGCTGGCTCGGGACCTGGTCTGAGGTGCGCCTCGCGACGAGTTGCTTCCTCGATGAAATCTGTAGTATTGAGTCAAGTTTTGACCCGCCTGGTTCGCCAAAGGGCAGAATCAGCCCAGCCAAACCTTGACCAACGCCGCGAGCAGGCCGCCTGCGATCGGCCCCGCGACCGGCACCCAGGCATAGCCCCAGTCGCTGTTGCGCTTGCCCGGGACCGGCAGGAAGGCATGGGCGATGCGCGGGCCGAGATCGCGCGCCGGGTTGATGGCGTAGCCGGTTGTTCCGCCCAAAGACAGGCCGATCCCGAAGACGAGCAGTGCCACCGGCAGGGCCCCCAGGGTGCCGAGGCCAATGGGGATCTCTGTCGCCACGCCGCCGGCGGAAGGAATCTGCACTGTGGCCTCGGTCATCAGAAACACCGGGAGCACCAGCAAGAATGTCCCGATGGTCTCGCAGAACAAGGCCTGCGGCAGGTGCCGGATATTGGGTGCCGTGCAAAAGCAGGCGAGCTTCAGGTCGGCATTGTCCGAAACCTTGAAATGCTCGCGATAGAACAGAAACACCAGGTTTCCTCCCAGCACGCCGCCCAGCATCTGGGCGAGCAGATAACCTGCCACTTTGCCGCCGGCCAGTTTCCCAGCGGCGGCCATGGCAAGGGTGACGGCGGGATTGAGATGCCCGCCGCTGAACGGCGCCGAACAGAACACGCCGACGAAGACGCCCAGCGCCCAGCCCGCCGTGATCACAATCCAGCCGCCGCCGCTGCCCTTGGTGCGGGCGAGCACGACGTTGGCGACGACGCCGTTGCCGAAGGTCACCAGGAGCGCGGTTCCGATGAATTCTGCGAGGTAGGGGTTCATGGACAGTGTTCCTCCCAGTCCAATGCACGCCGCAGCGCTTCGGTCCAGCGTCCGCGCCGGTGCGCGGCCTCGTCGGCGCTCATTTGCGGCTCGAAGGTTCGGTCGATCTGCCAGGCCCGCTCGACCTCGCCGCGGTCTTTCCAGAAACCGACGGCGAGACCGGCAAGGTAGGCGGCACCCAGGGCGGTCGTCTCGATCACTTTGGGCCGAACGACCGGCACACGCAGGATATCCGACTGGAATCGCATCAGAAGATCATTGGCGGAGGCGCCGCCGTCCGCCCTCAGTTCGTTGATGGCGACGCCAGAGTCCTGTCGCATCACGTCCAGGATGTCCGCGACCTGAAACGCGATGCCTTCGAGGGCCGCTCGCGCCAGGTGGCCGGCCGTGGTGCCGCGGGTCAGGCCGGTGATGGTGCCGCGGGCGTATTGGTCCCAGTGGGGCGCGCCCAGGCCGGCGAACGCCGGCACCAGATACACACCGCCGCAGTCCGGCACCGTGGCGGCAAGACGCTCGATCTGGGCGGAGGACTGGATCAGACCCAGCCCATCGCGCAGCCACTGCACAACGGCGCCCCCGATGAACACGCTGCCTTCAAGGGCAAAGTCGGTCTGCGCGAGCGCCTGCCAGGCCACCGTGCTGATCAGTTGATGTCGGGAGGGAACGGGCTTCGACCCCACGTTCATGAGCATGAAACAGCCGGTGCCGTAGGTGTTCTTGGCCAAGCCGGGCCGGAAGCAGTTCTGGCCGAACAACGCCGCCTGCTGGTCGCCGGCGATGCCCCCGATGGGGATGGGGGTCTCGAAGACGCCATGCGCCGTCTCGCCGTAAACCTCGCTCGAGGAGCGGATTCGCGGCAGCACTTCGCGGGGCACGCCCAGAATGCCAAGCAGTTCGTCGTCCCAGTCGCCGGTGTGCAGGTTGAACAGCATCGTGCGCGAGGCGTTGCTGGGGTCAGTGACATGCAACCCGCCGTTCGTGAGATTCCAGAGCAGCCAGGTGTCGATGGTGCCGAAGGCCAACTCGCCCCGCCGGGCGCGCTCGCAGGATCCGGGAACGTGGTCCAGAATCCAGCGCAGTTTGCTTCCGGAGAAATAGGCGTCGATCACCAGCCCGGCCTTGTGCTGGATCACGTCGGCGTGGCCGGCACGCTTGAGGTCGTCACAGAATTGGGCTGTGCGCCGGTCCTGCCACACGATCGCGGGATAGATCGGCGCGCCGGTGCCGCGGTCCCAGACGACCGTGGTCTCGCGTTGATTGGTGATCCCCAGGGCAGCTATGTCGCTGGCTTCGAGGCCCGCCCGCGCGAGGGCCTCCTGCGAGGTGGCCATCTGCGATTCCCAGATTTCGCGCGGGTCGTGCTCGACCCATCCGGCCCGAGGGTAGGACTGTGTGAACTCCTTCTGAGCGACGCCGCGCACGCTTCCCGCGTGGTCGAAGACTATCGCGCGCGAGCTGGTGGTGCCCTGGTCGAGGGCGAGAATGGCTTGCATGATCAGTTCAACGAGAGAGTGGCACGCGCCTGGCCCTGAGGCGAGGCGTCCGCCGGTTTGGGAGGAACGAGGAAAAGACCGGCTTCGGAATCAGGCTTGGTGGTGAAATGCTCGATGCGGAGCGAGAGCGGCTCGAGCAGAGTGCGGAAGGGAACCGCCTGATCCTCGAACTCGATTGCGGCATTGTTCAACCGGTAATCATCGAGGGCGAACGCGGCCAGGCCGATCCACACCCACTTCCGCCGCGCTCCCGAATCCCAGAAACGGGCAGCCATTCTCCGGATCTGGAGCATTTCGGACGCACTATGCCAAAGCCCGAACGCCCCGCGCAAGCTCCTTGACCGCGGCTCGGGCAATCCCAGTGCATCCTCCGGTGCTGCTCGGGCCAGGCCCCCTGACCCGGCGTCGTTGACTCATGACTTTGTTTGACGGCTCGAAGGCAGAGTGGTAGGTGTAAGCGAACTTAATCACCCCCCTATGCGAAAACCGACGCCTTTCAATCGGGTCTTCAGCCGCGGCGGCGACGCTGCCAGCGGACACTACGTTCCGGCGTCGCGCCTCGTGCGCGGCCAGGGTTTTACCCTCATCGAATTGCTGGTCGTGATCGCCATCATCGCCATCCTGGCCGGCATGCTTCTGCCTGCCCTCAGCCAGGCAAAAGCCAAGGCGGATCGCGCCCTCTGTTCGAGCAACTGCCGCCAATGGGGCGTGGCGCTGCAAATGTACGGGGTCGACAACAACGATTTCTTCCCAGACAACCGCGACGGCTACGACCTGAGCTGGGTCGGCACCAACGTGGTCAAGTTCTGGGAGAATTACCTGATCAAGTCTCAAAAGACCAAAGAAGAGAAGGACAAGTTCCACGTGGCCTTCTGTCCGACGGACCGCTGGCATCGTTTTGCCGATCTCTGGCGCAATGACGACCCAAGCTCGGAGAGTAAACCGATCCTGACCGGCTATTTCTTTCTGCCGCACCGCAACATTTCCGGCGGTTGGCCCTACAACTCGGCGGGCATCCAGGAGTGGCATGCGCGCACGAAAATGGGGGGGCCGTATCGAAACGCCCCCGTGCTGGTCGACCGCCTGCAGGCGATCGGGGCCTGGAGCATTTCGGCCAACCGCGGAAGCGTGAAATGGACCACCGTTTCGGACGGTAAGACGGTGCCCACAGCCTGCCATCGGGTCACCGGAGGCAAGCCCAACGGCGGCAATTTCCTGTTTGAAGACGGTCATGTGGAGTGGCGACCCTTCAACATCGATAACGCCCGCGCCACCATCGACGTCGGCTCCTCGAGTGGCGATTGGGTCCTCTTCTACAAGCCCCCCATCACCACGGACACCGGGATGTAGCTGCGCCCCGCCGATCCGCATCGGTCCGGCCAATCGCCTCGCGCCGGTTCCCCCCGGCTCGTCCCGTGATACCCCCCCGCCACCGGGACTCTTTACGGTCGCGCCATACCACGGAGCGCCCCGCTCGACCTCATGTGTCAACAGTATGGATCTGACCCCATTGCCTTTCACCCGTCTCAGCCAGGCCGCAGGAAGCGTTCCGCCGCCAAATCCGCGAACCGCAAGCCGCGGTCGGTGAGATGAAAGCGGCTCGGGCTCAGTTTGGCCAGGCCCTGCCGCTGGAGTTCGGCCATGTCGTTCTGCCACTCCGCACGCAGGTCAAATCCGGTAATGCGGACGAACTGGTCGAAAGGCCAGCCTGCGTTCATGCGCAGGCCGAACGCGGCCGTCTCGCCGGCGCGGGCCAGGGGGCTCAGCGTCTCCGTGGACTCGACTGCGCGCCGCCCTTGTTCGATGTGCTCGCAGTAGACGCGGGTGTTGGCCCAATTCTTGGCGCGCACGCCGCGCACATAGCTTGTGGCGCTCGGGCCGAGTCCGTAGAACGACCCGCCACGCCAGTAATTGACGTTGTGTCGACAGGCGCAGTCCGGCACATCGTCCGCGGTCGCGGCGCCGGGATGTTTGGCGAAATTGGCCACTTCGTACTGATGGAAGCCGTGTGCGGCGGCCTGGGCCGCCAACTCCTCGTACATGTCACAGGCGAGGTCTTCGCTGACGTCGAAACGTCCGGCCTGGAGTTGCTCGAAGAGTGCGGTGTCCTCCTCGTAGATCACCTCGTACGACGAGAGGTGTTCGCTGCCCAGGGCCAGCGCCTCGCGGAGTGTGGCGCGCCATGCCGCCATCGTCTGGCCGGGGACGGCGAACATCAGGTCGAGGTTGAGATTCTCGAAACCGGCTTGCCGAAGCGTGTCGAAGGAGCGGAACACCATGTCGCGGGTATGGATTCGGCCGAGGCGTTCGAGCAGGGTGTCGTCGAGCGACTGCACGCCCATCGAGATCCGGTTGACGCCATACCCCCGCAGGAGTCTGGCCTGATCGAGCGAGACGGTGGCGGGATTGACTTCGACCGTCCACTCGGCGGCGCCGAGCAGGTCGAGCCGGCGCATGGCATCGAGGATGGTCGCCCACTGGCGCAGGTCGAGCAGCGATGGCGTGCCGCCGCCGAAGTAGATGGTGCGCGGCCGCAGATCTTTGGCCACGAATTCCATTTCCCGGACCAAAGCGGCGACATACTGGTTGATCACGTCGGCGCTGGCGGCCTCCGAATAAAAGGCGCAATACTGGCATTTGCGGGCGCAGAATGGCACGTGGACATAGAGATGGCCAACCGGTGCAGTCTGCTCCGCGATCATTGCAGCCTGAACGAGGTCGGGCGCGCCCTTGCCCCTCAACCCGCCCTCTCCCCAAGGAGAGGGAGACCCTTCGACCGCGTCGCGCCTGCTGGTTCGCCGTCGGCCTTTGTTGGGCTCTTGCCCGGGAGGGGGCCCAGAGGCGGCACGGAGTGGAAACGCATTCAGAGAGTCCGAGCGCAGCCGAGGCGATTCCCTCTCCCCCAGGGAGAGGGTTAGCCCGCATTTCTGACCAACTTTCGATGTTATCTGACCGGTCACCGTCACATTGCACCTGAAATGCGGGCTATCAGAAACCCGCGCCCCAAACAGATGGACCCAATCTCGACCACACTGTGTCCGCGTGCCCGGGTCGCCCAAGCGGCTGGGGCGCGTCCCGGCTCTGATGAACCGATGAGCCAATTCTGCTTGCTGGGCGCGGGTTTCATAGACCCGGAAATCTCACCCGCGGACTGTCAGGTATGCCACGACCAACCCACTGGTGAGATTTCCGGGTTAGGGTGAGGGGGAAAGAACGGACGATGGTCCGATCGCACTCCTTTCGCCAAATTGCGTGTAAGGTCCGGGGCAAACCGGAGCACTCTCCCGCAGCCGCGGGACTTTGCCGCCTTGCCGCCCACGCTCGAATGCGAGCGAGTGCTTGGAGAGCGCGGGCGCTTCGGCACCCCGTTCCATGTCGAGGTTCACGGGTGGCGACTCTCAGCTCCACCGCACGACGAACGTCTTGCCGTCGTCGGCCCGATTGCCACCCACGGCGTGGAGCGTGAGCGACACGCCGTCCGCGCGAAACCGTGCGTCGACCCACCCGACCGGGTCCTGGTCGCGGAAATTGTAGCCGAGGGCCGGGAGGTTGATCGTTTGGAGGCCCTCGTGCTCGCCGAGTTCCCAGACGTGCGAGTGACCGTAGAAAATGGCCTTCACGTGACGGTGCGGCCGGACGATATCGAAGAGTCTTCCGGCATCGAGCAGGTCACCGTCGCCCTCGCCCAGCGTGTGATGGACAAAGAACACGAGGGGCCGGTCGCTGATCGTCGGCAGGTAACCGGCGAGCCAGGCGCGCTGCACGCGTCCGAGCAGCCCGGCGACCCGGTTCGGGTACAACAACGAATCGAGCACAATCCCTCGAACAACGGGATGTTCGATCACAGTCACGTGTTTGCCGTCGACGGCGGCGAGTGTGCCGGCGGGCGAAGTGAAGACCTTGCGGAAGTTGGCGCGGTCGTCATGGTTGCCCAATCCGATGCAGACCGGGGCCGCGGCCGCCAGCGGCTCAATCTGCGTGCGGACTTGTTGGTAATCCTCGATCTTGCCCTCGAGACGCGCGGCGTCGCCGCACACGATAACGCCCTCCGGCCCGGCTGCCAGCACCTCCGGCACCACCCGATCGAGATTGTCGCAGGGATTGAATCCCCGATAGACCTCGGCGCGGTTGGCCGGGATATGGGTATCGGACAGGAGGCTGAGGTGGAACTCGTGTTCGTTCGCCGATGTCCCCGCCGCCGGCTGGCTGCGCGCGAGAACGAGGGCGGCGCCGCCGAGCATTGTGGTCTTGAGAAACTGGCGCCGATTGGCCGGGCGATGGACGAGGATGGGCATGAGTGAACAGGGTTTGAGTTTTGGCACAGGATGTTCCAGAACCGCCCTGGCAGACAAGCAGTTTGCGCCGCGTCGGGTCACGCGGTCCGCACCGGGAATCTTCGACCGCGCCAACGGCTCGTTGGGGTTCTGTTGTGACCTTTCCCTGATTGCCCTGTCAGCACGTCAGATGAGAACTGCGGACATCGCGCTGGCCAGTCGATCGAGATTCGAGTCTAATCGGCACAGCCATGAAGCTCAGATGTCTGCTGTTGGTTTTTCCGATCCTGTGCGTTGCCGCCGGCCTTGGATTGTCCGCGGCGGACTTAACGGACTTGGCGAGGGGGGATCACGGTGCGGCGCCGCGAGTCGGTCCGGTGCCGCCGGCGTTGCGCGCGCGGCTCGGGCTGTCGCCCTTCTACCAGAAGCACCTCGAAGTTGCCGGGTTCCCGATTCTCGGTTCGACCAACGTGTCGGATTGTGCGCTGCGGGAGGCGGCTTGGATTGTCCGAAACGTCGTAGGCGAACGGGACGACATCCTGGAAACGATGGCGTCCAACCAGGTGCGTCTGGTTGTGATGGCCTGGAATGAGTACACAACGGACGTCCCGGAGCACAGCGATCTGCGCTCGAAGGTCTATTGGGATCGGCGGGCGCGCGGGTTGGGGGCGTCGCGCGGCAACCCGGTGGTCAGTTGCGCCGAGGAGAATCTGCTCGATTATCCGAACGACCCCTACGCGACCGAGAACATCCTCATCCACGAATTCGCCCACGCCATCCACGGCACGGCCGGGGAGGTTCTGGGCGAGGATTTCGACGGGCGACTTCGCGCGGCGTTTCGCCGGGCTCAGGACGCCGGCCGGTTCAAGGGCACCTATGCGGGCGCCAACGCCGCCGAGTACTGGGCGGAGGCGGTGCAGGATTGGTTCGACGACAATCGGGAGAACGACGCCCTGCACAACCACGTCAATACCCGCGCCGAACTCAGGGAGTACGATCCGGAACTGGCCGCCCTCGTGGCGGAGGTTCTGGGGGACCGCCCCTGGCGCTACCAGAGGCCCGGTCGGCGCGCCGCAGCCGCGCGCGCTCATTTGGCGGGGTTCGATCCGGCGTCTGCCCCGCGATTTCGGTGGCGGGAATCGCCGCTGGTGGCCAAGCCGCGCGTGTCGATCCAGACTGCCCTGGGCGATATTGTCATCGAACTCGAAGCCGAGCGGGCACCGATCACCACCCGGAATTTCCTTCGGTACGTGCCTCGAGGGCTTCTACAGTGATGGACGGTTTCACCGCACCGTGACGGCGGCGAACCAGCCAACGGACGGCGTCAAAATCGAGGTGGTCCAGGCCTCGGCTGCGCCGGCCCGCTCCCAGGACCTGTTCCCGCCCATTGCTCTCGAACGGACGCGCGACACCGGTCTACATCATCTGGACGGGACCATCTCGATGGCGCGTGACGGTCAGGACACGGCACAGGACGAGTTCTTCCTGTGTCTGGGGGATCAGCCCGAGCTGGATTACGGCGGACGACGCCAGGCCGACGGTCAGGGGTTCGCCGCGTTCGGCCGGGTGGTGCAGGGAATGGAAGTCGTGCGCAGGATTCAACAACAACCCGCCGACGGTCAGACCCTGACGCCGCCCGTGCTCATCCAGCGGGCCATCCGGATCGAGTAAAGAACTGTCTGGGGTCACATCTCTACATTCTACATTTTGTCGACGCGCGTCGATGGCTCGTTGACGGCTTCGAATCCTGCCCGAGCAGTCGAAACGGCGCGGCAAATGCAGAATGTAGAGATGTGACCCCTCGGTTCATTGCCATCACGCGGCTCAGTTGGGCGAGATCGAGCAGCGCATCTGCCGAGTGGAAACCGCTCTTGTTGGCCACTCAGCTTGCGAGGCGCAGGTGACTGAGGCGGAAGAGGGCGCCGCGCGGTTCGTTGGGGAGGCAGGCGACGTCCCAGCCGTGGGCGAGGACGATCTGGTGCACGACCGCCAAACCGAGGCCGGTGCCGCGCTCGGTCGTGGTGAAGTAGGGCTTGAAAATCTCCTCCCGATGCTCCGGGGGCACGCCCGGACCGTTGTCGCGGATGTCCAGGCGCGCTTCGGTGGCGCCGGTCTTCTCCGCGCCGACCTGGATTTCGCCGCCTGGGGCAACTGCCTGGATGGCGTTCAACAACAGATTGAACAAGGCCTGGCGCAGCAGCTGCTCGTCTGCCTCGACGGAAGGCAGCCCTGCGGCCACGTCGAGCCGGATCGTCTTTTCCTCGAGGTCGAAGCCCAGCGCGCGCACGACCTCGCTGACGACCGAGTTCAGGTCGACGGCTGTGCGACGCACTTCGCGTGGGCTCGAATAGTTGATGAACTCGTTGAGTTGGGCCGTGACCCGGTCGGTTTGGGCGATGATGCCATCCGAGTGCCGTCGGATTTCAGGGGGGCGTCGGCCTGTTTCGAGAGCATTTGCGCGAGGCCGCGGATGACGTTCAGCGGGTTCTTGGTCTCGTGCGCGAGGCCCGCCGCCGCCAGGTTCATCTCCTTGAGGCGCGCGTTGAGTTCGGAGGCCCGGACGAGGCGCACTTCGAGTTCCGAGGACTTGGCGAGGTTCTGCCAAGCCAAGACCAGGCCCACGACCGAGACGGCCGCCATCGCGCTGATGATCGCGCGCAGCCAGAAGTCCTGTCGGATCGCCGGCTCGCATGGACTGGGTCGAGAGGACCAGCAGGAAGCTATGCACGCCCTTCTGCTGCAAGGCGGTCTTGTATTGCTCCTCGCTCATCCAGAACGGACGGCCAAACGGGGGCCGACGGTCCTGCCCGCCGCGTCCGCGCCAACCCCTCGAACGCCCGGGATGCATCGGAGCCGCGATTCTCGCCCAGGGCGGCGACAGGGTTGGTGAAGCCCGGGTTGACATTGGCAGCCGGGTCTGGGGGCGGTCCGGGGAACGTGGCCGGCGGGCGGTTGGTGCCGAAGGGTCGGGGCATGTCCTCGCGTGGCAGGACGATCGTGGGCTGCGGTCTCCTGGACATCGGCGGTGACGTTGGTGCCCAGGTCGACCAGGTTCATCAAGGTGACGGTGCGATCGGCCCAGTACTCGCGGGTGGGATCCAGGTTGCGGGTGGTCGGACTCGATCGGCGATCCGGCTGAGGCCACGACGTCGCCGAGATCGTTCAGCACGGCCACGGCGCTGAGTTCGCCCGGGATCGATGAGCGAGCCGAGGGCGGACTCGAGGCGGTCCTTGGAAATGATGCCGAAACGGCGTTGCGAGCGCATGACCAGGCCGAGCGTGTTCGAGATGTCTTTGGCGCGGTCGATCAAGGTTTGGCGGGCGGCGCGTTGGACCCGTTGATGTTCGATGATCTGCCACCCGACGATGGCGCAGCCAGACAGCCGCCAACAGGCCGTAGACCAGTCGGGTTCGTCGTTCGAGGTTCACGTGAATTCGGTCTGCGAGGCTGGCCGCGGTCTACTTCGTCTTCTTCTTCTTCGTTTGGGCGGCGGGTCGTGGGCTTTGACGGGCACCCCGTCGATGAACCGGTTGAGTTCCTCTTCCGTGAAGGCCTTGGGCACGACCTGCGCGTCCTTGCGGGTATCCTGCGTCAGGCTTGGCCACCTCGGTCGGGGACTTCACGATGTGCGGCGTGAGGAAAATCAGCAGCTCCGTCTTTTCGTCGTTGCGTGACCGTCCGGCGAAACGCGAATCCCAGAAGCGGGATGTCACCCAGGATGGGGATTTTGCTTTGGGTCTGGCTCTTGGTCGTCTGCATGAGGCCGCCAATCACGACGGTCTGGCCGTCGGGCGTGACCACGACCGTGTCGGCGGACCGCTGGTTAATGATCGGCGAGCCGACGCTGTTGGTGCCGGTCGTGATGGCGACTGTTTGCTCGGAGAGGTTCGAGATTTCCGGCGAAACGATCATCTCGACTAAGCCGTCGGAGGTGACAAAGGGCGTGACGCGCAGGATGATGCCGATGTCGGTGTACTCGATGGCGTTGCGCTGGTTGCCAAAGCTGTCGTAGTTCACGCCGGTGATCAGCGGCACGGACTGGCCGACGGTGATGGTGGCTTCCTGGTTGTTGCGCGCCAGAATGCGTGGGGCGGGAGAGGACCTCGAGCTTGCCCGCCTCGGCGATGGCGCGCAGGGTGGCCTCGTAGTTGCTGCCGACGACGTTGAAGATGCCAGAGCCCGAGGTGAGGCCGGAGACGCCCAGGAACTGCTGAAGCGCGTTGGCCGTGGTTTCGGTGTTGATGTCTTTTCGATCCAATTACCCTCGCACACCGAAATCCAAGCCTTTCCGGTGTGTGACTTCGAGGAACACCACGTTGATGAGCACCTGGGGCGCCGGGCGGTTGAGGTTGGTGACGACCTGGCTGATGTTCTGGGCGGTTTCATCGTCGGTGATGACGATGAGTTTGCGGGTCTCCTGATCGTAGGAGACGCTCGCGCCGCCCATCTCGGTGCTGCTGGGATAGGTCGTTGTGCTGCGCGATCGGCCCGTGGTGCCGCCCCCAACACCGAATCCCTGACCCCAGGCGCTTCCGGCGGCCAGGAGCCCGAGCCCCAAACCGAAGACCGCAACACGCTTGATCGAATTTCGCATAATCTGCCTTCTCTTTGATGACCTCGTCGAGGGGGCGCTCCACTTAGCGAGTGCCAGTGCCTCCAAAGGTCCCGCTCCGAGTGCCCGTGCTCTGGTTCCGGGTCTGGGTCTGGCGGTTGTTGAGCTGGTTGCTGTTCTGGCGCTGCGTGGTGCTGGTGCGCCGCATGCTCGAGTTGCCGGAGTTCTGTTCCGGGAACAGGCTTTGGAGCACCTCCTGAACGGCCTGGGGATCCGTGTTCTCGACAGAATAGACAAAGACCTTCTGCTTCTTGGCCGGGTCGGAGTCGAGTTGCGCGACCATCGGAACGACCTGCTCCATCATGGATCGGGACGCGCTGACCACAACCGACCTGGTGCGCGGGTCGGCGACGGCGACGACGCGGGTTTGCTTGAGCAACCGTTCATTGCCGGTTGCGGTGCGCGTTGCCGCCCATCATGCCGAAGCCGCCCATGCGGCCTCCGGCAAACCGCATCTGGGTGCGGCTATTCTGGGTATTGGACATGTCGGGGAAGAGGTTCGAGAGCAGGTCGGCCATCTCTTGCGGATCGGCGTACTGGAGGCGAAACACACGCAGTTCGGTGACGTCTTCGATCTCGACGTCCACCTCCTTGACCAGGTCCTGGATGGACGGCATGACGTCTTCCGGGGCGCTCACGACCACGGCGTTGCTGCGCTCGTCGGCCACGGCGACCACGCGGCTCGAACCGGCGCGGCCCCCGGCGCTGCCGTTGCTTGCCCCGCCTCCTTCTCCGCCCCGTCCGCCCGGGCCTCCGCCCATGAAGCGATTCATCAACTGGACGCGCGGGTCGTTCGAGCGCGAGGAGGCGTCCTGCGATGCGAACACCTCCTTGATCGCCGCCGCGAGCGACTTGGCGTCGGCGTACTGGAGCGCGAACACGCGGATGATATAGGTGCTGGCGATCGAGGTATCGAGGGCTTTGATGATCTGGGCGATGCGCCGGATGTGAGTCTGGGTGTCGGTGATGAGCAGAGCGTTGCCTCCCTGGTTGGCGGTCACCGTGGCGGACGAAGGAATCAGCGGCGCGAGGTCCGTGGCCAACTGGGTTGCGTTGATGAACCGGACAGGCAGAATCTGGGTGACGATTTCGTCCTTCTTCGGGATCTGCTCCGGGTCGCTGCCGCTGATGACGGGGATGTCGCGTTTCTTGGCGTCGTCCTGGCTGATCGACTCGTCAACATCCGTCCGTTCCGGAGGGCCGCGTAACCGTTCTTGTTCAGGACGGTGCTCAGCAAAGTGAGCGCTTCCTCCTGATCCAGTGGCTGGTTGCTCCACACATCCACTTTGCCCTGGACATCCGTTTCGAGGACGATGATGAAACCCGCGGCTTCACTCAGGTAGTTCAACACCATTTCCAGCGGGACGCCGCGGAAGTTGAGGCGCAGTCCCTTTTCGCCGGGTGGCACGGGCGTCACGGGCTCCGACGGAGGCGCCTGAGCGTCCGGGGCGGAGTCGGCGGATGACAAGGCTCGTGTGTCGCCGGGCTTTGGCCGATCCGAAGCCGGGAGAGGTGCAGGCGCATCAGGCGCTTGCTCCGGGTCGCCCGGTTGTTCGTCTGGGACGACGGTGGGCGGTTCATCCATCGGGGGCAATTCCACGTCGGCATCCGGACTTCGAAGGGTGTCATCCGCCTCCTCGGGGCGAGCGGGCGGCTCCGGAGCCTCCTCGGGTTGGATCTGAGGCGCCGGCATGTCGGGCTGCGGATCCGGATCCGGTGCGGGGATCTCGGTTTCGACTTCATCGAGCTGGGCCGGCGGGGTGTCCGGCGGCGCGTCTCGAGTTGTCGCTTGAGGCGTCGTCTCGGCGCCGAACAGGGCGATGGCCAACATCAAGCCCGCGAGGCCGGGGAGGGCCAGGGAAAGGGTTTCCAACGGTTTCATTGCATTTCCTTTTCTCGTTGCTCGAGCAATCGCTTCAGAGCGTCACTCATCCCGGAGCTGGAACTGTCGTTCGTCTTTTCGCCGCCCGTCGGCTTCCCCGCCGCGCTGTCGGAGCTGGCCGTGGCCGGGCGGGGAAACCGACCCGCAGGGGATTCCTCGCGGGCGGCCACATTCCATTCGCCGCCGTCTTCGCGGCGCAACTGGGAACCAACACGAAGATCGAACTGTTTGCCATCGGCGTCCAGCTTGACGTGATTGGCGCCGATGTCCATGACCTTCAGACCGGCGATGGTTCCCTCCCGCTTCAAAGTCGCGCGATACTGGGAATCCGAGCCGTCGAAGAAGGCGAATCGCCCCTTCTCGTAGCTCATGGTGCCCAGGAGTGTGACGGTGTCGACTTTCGAAGGACGGGGCGTCTCGCGGGGACGGCGCGATGTGCGACCGGAGCGATTGGCATTAAAGATGTTGCGGTCGGTGATGATGCGGAACGATCCATAGTCGGGCTGAGAGGCGGCACTCGGCTCTTCCGCGGCCCGCGCCGCCGGGCCACCCCAGGCGACCAGCGCCCAGATCGCCGCCGAAGTGAGGAGAGAGTGAAGTGCCTTCATGATCCGGGGGCCTTCCACGAGAGCCCGCTCACCTGGAGGACGAGCGTGAGTTGTTCCCCGTCGTTGTCCCGTGCGGTGAGTTCCACGACATCGACCTTGAGCGCCAGAGGGTCGGTCTCGGCCTGGTAAAGGAAGCGCGTGAGGGCGGACAGGCTACCCGCGGCGTCTGCCCGGCATTCGTAGGTCATCTGTTCCCCCTCTGTTCGTTTCCATTGCGGGCGCAGAGAGCTGATGCTGACCCCGCTGTCGCGGGACCAGCGATCGAAGGCTTTCAGCACCTGGCTCTCGGCGACCGATGTCTGGGGGTCGAGGGTGTTGGCGCGCATGGTGTCCCAGCGGGTCCGGATGGACTCTTCCCGCTCGATCAGGGTGGCGCCCTGGGTAACGGATTGCCTCAACTGGGCGATCCGCTCCGCGCGCGTCTTCCAGGCCTTCGTCAACGGGGTCACCAGCAGCCGGTCTCCGGCCAGCAACGCGACACTGAGGATAGCGACGATGGCCAGTCCCTGCTGGCGGCCTTTGACCTGGCGTCAGATTCATGATCCCCCTCCTTCCACCCAGCGGAAATTAAAAGTGAACTCGAGTGGCGAGCGCCCGCGCATTTGCTCCACCCGGACGTCGGACACTTGCTTGAGCGGTCTGGAGACGGCTCGAGCGTCCGGATGAATGCCTGATGATCCTGGGCCGTGCCGGAGCAGGTGACGGAATTGGCGTCGCGGATTTCGAGGGTCTTGGCGGAGACCGTACCGTCCTCGGGAAACGCCTCGGTCAGTTGGCGCAGAACACTCAGCGAGCGCAGTGAATCGTCGAACCAGGGTCGATACTGCTTGATCTGCCCCTGGATCGCTTCGAGTGCGGTTGCGCGCGACTGGATGGCTTCCCACTGCCCGCCCCAGTGCCAGATCTGCCACTGCTGGTAAAGGAAAGCCAGCGCGACGCCGGCGGCAGCCGCCCCTGCGGCCGCCCCTGCCCAAACCAGTTTGCGCGAGGCGTAACGCGACGTCACCCTCTGCCAGGCGCTGACGCGCGGGGGCAGAAACTCCAATCCCGTGTGCGGCTCCGTCAGGGTTCGCGCCGCCAGCGCCAGCGCCGCCGAGACCGGCGTCCCCGCGGGCAGCCGCAGGCCGCGCTCCGATCCGGGATGCTCCCGCACCGGCTCGACAATGATCCCCGTCGGCTCGAAGCGGGGCCGCAGATGCTCGACGAGCGCGTCGGCCGAGGCGTCGCGTCCGAACACCCGCAACCGACCCAGGCCGTCGCGGAGATCCGCGGGCAACTGGCCGAGGGTCACCCGGGTTTCGCGGGCGACCTGATCCGCCTGCAGTTGGAGTGCGCCGCCTTCGAGTTCATACACGCCTTCGAGCGTCCGCAGAACCGCTACCCCGCCGCCGCAGGTCACTTGCAGACCGATGTTGTGGCCGCTTGGCGCCAGAGCCAAAACACCCTGCGAGTCCCCGGTCTCGGCGTGCTGCAGTGCGGCAATGCCGAGTGAAAAACTGACCGGACGGAGTTGGGCGGCCTGCAGGACCGCTTCCAGTCGGACCACGTGGTCGCGGGGGATGGCGACGAGCGTGGCATAGGCCGCGCCCGCCGGGGTCCGGAACCGGGATTGCGCCATCAGCAGAGCGTCGGGCGGGTAAGGGAAACCGCGTTCGGCCTCGATCCGGAGAAAGCTTTCGATGTCGGCAGGCGGCAGGTCGGGCAGGGGCACCTGAACCGTCAGCGCCCAGGTCAACGGAAGTCCGACCACGCACCGTCGTTCGCGGATTTCTGCGGCATCCAGGTGCTTGCGGATCTCCCGTCCGACGAGCTCGGGCGCGTCCGTCAACAGGTCCAGAGAGAGGGCGGAGACGAATGCGGACTTCACCTCGCCGGCGCCGTTGGTTCGTCGCACCAGGACGCCTTCGATCCGACCGGTGTCGAGGGCCAGGCCGAGCAGGGTCCCGCCCGGGCGGCGCTGAAAGGGGACATGTTTGAACCAAGTCTTCATCGTGTTCGGTTCGCCAGTTGGACGGAGTCACGGGCCGAGGGGCCCAGCGCCCAGCCCAGGTGGGTCAGATCCAGGCGCCGGATCAATCTCGGCGTGCCGTCGGCCGTGTCGCATACCCAGCGCACCCGCCGGTAGCCGCGCCCGAACCGGCCCACGGCCGCGACATCCACCGTGTACTGATAGCTGCGCGACGTCAGATAGGGTCCGGCTTGCACCACATTGGTCTGGTCCAGCACGTCTGCGACCCAGGCCACGGTGGGCAGGGTCGTCGCTCGAGGTTGGCGGTGGGACACGAGTGTCGGCGCCAGTTCGGGCCCGATCCCCGGCACGCAGGCCAGCACGGTCTCGCTGGCGGTGTTGACATTGATCAGCCCCGCCTGGCTGCTGTTGGTCGAAACAGTCAGATCCCCTTCGATTTGGCAGAACTCCTGCGCCGTCATCCCGCTCTTCACATAGAACTCGAGCAGGCTCCCCAAGCTGCTGTTGTTCGTGCCGACCTGGCCGAGGATGGTCCCGGCGCGGTCCTCGCCGAATTGCTCTTCGAGCAGTGCGCGCAACTCCTCTTGGCTGCTGCTCGCCACGCTGATCCGCGTCGAGCCGTCACTGCGCGTGCCCGATTCGCGGCTGTCCACAGTCACGCACTCGATCAGGCCGGAGTCCAATCGCCCGTCCCGGTTGTCGGACGGCGGCGAGGCGTCGCCATCGTTCTCGTTGGGATCGAGCACGCCGTTGAGATTGGCGTCTTCGCCGTAGAGGATTTCGAGCGTCATGCCCGCCACCAAGCGCAGTTCTTCCACCGACTCGAAGGGGCCGTTTTTGCACCTGTAAGACGGGCGCGAACGTTGGTAGACCTCCGTTTCCGCGCCGCCGGTGGTCACGTCGTCATCGGTGTCGCGCCAATCGACGATCGCCGCGGCCAGCTCCGGCGTCATGCGCGGGAGCAGTTCGAGCATTTCCTGCGTGGCGGTGTTCAGATTCAACTTCGAGGCTTCGTCCACGAGATCGAACACCGGTTCGTCCTCGACGGTCGGTGTGCCGCGCCCGATCAGCCAGACGGTCGCTTCCCCGATCGGCACCGCCTCCCAGGCGGTGAGTTCGACTTCCGGCCGGGTTCCCGGCGTTTCCACTTCCGCCAGCACATTGCTGACGTAGTAGGTCGCGCCGGCGATCGCCTGTCCCGCCTGGACACCGGCAACCCGTTGATCCACGGCCCGCAGTTCGAACAGCATCGACTGCGCGAAATACAGGGCCACGGCCACGAGGCCAAAGGCGACCCACAACACGATGATCAACACCGACGCGCGGCACGGCGCGGGCCTTGCGCGAACCGACGAGTTGAGAGTTGAGAGTTGAGAGTTGAGAGTTGGAAGTTGGACGTTTCTGGTTCGGCCTCCTGGGCAGTTCGAGGACGATGAGCCCAGGACGACCGGTTGGGGCGTGCGTCGGGCTCATCATGATCCTCCCGAGCCGCCGGTCCCGCCGGTGGATGGGCTGGCCTGGCTGGTCTGGTTGGTCGAAGCCTGGACCAGCAGCGGCACGACCACGGAGATCACCGGCGGGTCGTACTGCTGGTCGGGCTCGGGCGTCAGTTCCAGCTCCACCTTGATCCCTCGCGGCAGTGGCGTGGTCTCCGCCGTCGAGTCCCAAGTCGTGCGCCATTGGCTGCCGTCGTGGAACCAAAACTCGAGGCGCTCGACTCCTCCCATCAACCACTGGTCTTCCGGTTCGTCTTCCTGCAGGACCGGGAGCAGGTTGCGCGTCACGGCGCGATACAGATCGAGCCCGGCTGCGCGGTTGGTCGGCTCGGCCAGGTAGTACGTCACCTTGTGCACCTCGGCCCACGGCAGCGTGTCGTAGAGCGCGGCGGTGGCGGTGCAGAGCGGAGGGCCGCTCATCACCCGTCCGCGCGGGGCGATGGCATTGGTCGGCGAGGTCTGCAACGCGCCCGCCAGGGTGCCGCCCGGGGCGATCACCCCTTCGAGATCGCGTTTGAGGAGAGCGAGGGCCTGCTGCAGAGGCACGTTTTTCTCGACCTCGGCTGTGGTCTTGTTGCGCAGACGCAAGGCGCCGTAGAACACGCCGTGCATGGACGCCAGCACCAGCGCGAACACCACGGACGCGATGAGCACTTCGATCAGCGTGAAGCCAGACAGAACGCCGGTCGCTCCCGATGAACCGACGAGTGTGACCGCTGGCAGCCTTGTCGGAGTTGAGAGTTGGACGTTGACAGAGTCTGGTTCGATGGGAAGCCGGCGGCGCAGGTTCATGGCTCGCTGAGCAGTCCAACAGGAACGGGCTCTCCATGAACCGCCCATCCCCGCAGGCCGGGTTCGAGGTGTTCGCCTTCCGTCCTCGGCTGCCATGCCTGCGGGTGAGGCCCAGCCCCCAACCTGTGGACGATCGCACAATGAGGAACGGGTTCTCATCTGGTTTGGCCTGAGGCCGAGGTCGAGTTCGAGGTTGCGGTCGAGGTTGCGGTCTCGTCCGGTATCGAGTTATCGACCAGCGTGCTCAACTGGACGTCGTACTCCTGGCCTTGGACGGGGAAGACCACCTGCACCGAGACGAGTTGCAGCACGCCGTCTGTCCACCTCTCGACCTGGAGCCGCCAGAGGAACTCGAGCGGGCCTTCCTCGATCGTGCCGTGCTGGGAGCTCTGCTGCCATTGTCCGGTGACGATGCATTCGTTGAGGACGTTCTCGGCCAGGCGCAGGGCGATGGCCTTGCGATGGGCGACCTGCCCGACCTGGTTGGCCAGGCGCAGGCCCTCGACGGCCACCGGGATGACGATGGCCATGAACACCAGCGCGGCGAGCACTTCCGCCAGCGTGAAGCCGGCGCAGCTCGACCTGGCGAGGCGCGCCTCAGACCAAATCCCAGTCCTCATAGACATGAAATAGTCCCCGTGTTTCCCAGCCCCTCTCTCTCGCGCCTCGCTCCTTAGAATCCTTGCGAAACCAGAGGGATAGGGGTGGAGGCCAAACTTGACTTGATCGCAACATGTTTGGGGTTTCAAGGATTCTAGGGCCGATACGTGGGTGGTGGTTCCTCAACAATCTCATAGCGCAGCCGATTTCGGCTTTGCACGACCCAGACCTCGCCATCGTCCTCCCGGCCTGGGCGGCCCGGCTCCGCTTGCTCTCGCAGGCGGAGGCGTGAGGGGCTGATGTCGCTGATCGATCCGTCGGGGAGAAAGTAGATCTTCACAAACCGATCGGACAGGGCGCCGGCGGTCTGCCACGGCTGGACATTGGTGGCGAACTCGGCCACACCCGCTTCGATGTCGATCTGTTCGCTCCAGTCGAAATGGAGCGCGTTGGTGTCCTCGATGCGGAACCGGGGATCGATCCGCAGGCCGTACTGGTTCGAGTCCGAGTTCATCCACAGCAGGATGGGCACGCCTTCGGACACCGCCCGGCTCTGGCCGTAGCGGGTCGTGGCCAGCAACCGCCGCGCCTCCCCGTCCAGAAACCGTCCGCGGAAAAACCGCACCAACGAGGGCGCCGCCACCGCCAGCACGGTCAGCAACATCGCCATCACCAAGATCAATTCGATCAGCGTGAAGGCGGGCTCGATGCTGGGCGACGGAATCCTGGACCCCGTCAACGCAGCGCAGAAACTCGACTGGTCTCGAACGAATTTCACCGGTCGAGGTTTCTACCGCTGCCGCTGGTCTGCGCGCAGCCAGTTGGCGATGTCGTTGTCCCCGCCTTCGCGGCCGTCGGGTCCCATCGACATCAGGTCATAGCCGCTGGGGTTCTGGCGTCCGGGGCACTCGTAAATGTAGGCATTGCCCCAGGGATCCAGCGGGACTTCGCTTTTGAGGTATGGGCCGCGCCAGTTTCGCGCGTCGCGCGGTTGCACCACCAAGTCCTGCAATCCGTCCTTGCCCTTTGGGTAGTAGCCGTTGTCCACCTCGAAGGCGTCCAATGCCGTCCCGAAGGTGGCGATCTGGGAGCGGGCGGCCGTCTCGCGCGCCTGCTCGGTGCGGCCCGAGAACTTGGGCACCACAATCGCCGCCAGAATGCCGAGGATCACCAGGACCAGGAGCAACTCGATCAGCGTGAAGGCGCGCTGGTCCACCGGGTGACATGCGCCGCGGCGGTGCGCGGCCCTCCGGCGGGGCGAGCGGGCGGGCGAGACGCTCCGCGCTCCGACGCGCGGTGTCGGGACATGATTGGCCTTGGACAGTGTCATAGGAATGAAGAAGAGAGGTTACTTGATGTAGTCTTGAAGCGTGAAGATCGGGATGACCATCCCGATAAAGATCGTGCCGATCAATGCGGCGATGATGAAGAGCATCAACGGCTCCGCCATGGCCACGGAGGTCTTGAGCTGGCGATCGAGGTCGGCCTCTGTCACATCGGCGATCCGGACCAGTTCTTGATCGAGTTTGGCGCTCTCCTCGGCCACGGCAATCATCTCGAGGACCGAGCCCGGGAACAGATGGCGGCAATCGCTCAGGCTGGGTCCGAGTTGTTTGCCTTCCTTGACCCGGTCGATGGATGTGGCCACAGCGTCCACGAGGACCTGGTTGCCAATCGAGCGCCGCGCCACGTTGAGACCGTTGATGAGCGGCACACCCGCCCCGAGCAGAGTGCCCAGCATGCGACAGAACCTGGCCATGGCGAACCGCGCCACGAGCGGCCCGATTACCGGCATGCGCAGAATCCAGCTCTCCCACGCCCGCCGCCCCTGCTCGGACACCACCCAACTGCGTATCCAGTAGAGCCCCAGGACCAAAGCCACGGCGAGGATTGGGCCGTAGCCCCGGAGCAGATTGCTCGCCGAGACGATCATCTGCGTCAGGAGCGGCAACTGGGCGCCAAATCCGCTAAAGATCAGTTGGAAACGCGGGATAAAAAAGACCAGGAGAAAAGTCAAAACCGCCATCGCGAGCACCAGCAGGATGGTCGGATACAACAGGGCCGCCATGACCTTGGCCCGCAACTCCTTCTCGCGCGCCTGGAAGTCGGCAATCTGTCCCAGCACCACATCCAGAAACCCGCCGGTCTCGCCCGCCTCGACCATCGCGACGTAGACGCGCGGGAAGGTGCCCGGAGACTTCGCCATCGCGTCCGCCAAAGACATGCCATCCACGACATAGTCGTAGACTTCCTTCCATTTGGCGCGGGCGGCTGGCGCGGATGTTTCCTTGTTGAGGATCACCAAGGCGCGACTCAGCGGCACCCCGGCTGCGAGGAGACTCGACAACAGTCGGGTGAAGTTCTCGAGCATCCGCGGGGTGATGCGCTGGCCTCCGCCCCAAAGCGGACTGCCGGCCGGGGCAGCCACGACCGATGGAGACACTTTGCCGTTCGGCTTGCCGTTTGGGCCCCCGGAGCGCTCCGTCAGGCTGATCGGCCGCAGCGCCCGCCCTTCCATCTGGCGAAAGGCGTCCTGGCGTCCGCCGGCCTCGATCTGCCCCTCGGCGATCGTGCCGTTCGGCTGCATTGCGCGATAGGAGTAGAGCGGCATGGGATCTCGCGCAGTCGCGGGCTCAGGCCGGCTGAACCGGCGCTCAGCGACGGTCTGCGGGGTCAGGACGCGGAGTCGGCGTCTCGCTGCGCTCTCATCTCGCCTGCGGGCGATTGTTCCTTGGTGACGCGGAGGACCTCTTCGGGCGGGGTGACCCCAAGCCGCACCAGGCGCCAGCCATCTTCCCCCAGCGTCCGCATGCCGCCGCGCCGCGCCGCCTCTCGAATTTCGTCGCTTGATCGGCTGTTCAAGACCATCCGACGGATCTCCTGATTGGTGTCCATCCACTCGAAGATGGCCCGGCGCCCATGATAGCCGGTGTTCCGGCAGGCCTGGCAACCGACCGGGCCGAAAGATGACCGTGTCGAGCGGGAAGCCGAGTTGCGTTTTCAATGCCTGGGCGGTCTCCGAGTTGTCCGGCTGCTTGCACTCGGCGCAGAGCACCCGCACGAGGCGCTGGGCCAGCACGGCTTCGAGCGACGAGGCCACCAGATACGGCTCGACCCCCATGTCGACCAGGCGGGTCAGGGCGCCCGGCGCGTCGTTCGTGTGCAGCGTCGAAAACACCAGATGCCCCGTCAGAGAGGCCTGCACCGCGATCTGCGCCGTCTCGTGGTCCCGGATCTCGCCCACCAGGATGACGTCCGGGTCGTGGCGCAGGATGGATCGCAGCCCCCGCGCGAACGTCAACCCGGCCTTTTCCGACACCTGGATCTGGTTCACCCCGCGGAGTTGGTATTCGATCGGATCCTCGATGGTGATGATCTTGCGGACGGAATCGTTGATTTCCTGGAGTGCGGTGTAGAGCGTCGAGGTCTTGCCGCTGCCGGTCGGCCCGGTGACCAGGACGATCCCGTGCGGGAGGCCCAGCACGCGGCGGAAGCTCCGCACTTCCCGCGCGTCCATGCCCAACTCGTCCATGCCCCGCAGGGTCGCGCTCTGGCGCAACAGGCGCAGCACGACCGCCTCGCCGTGCAGCATCGGAATCACCGACACCCGGATGTCCACCTCGCTGTCGTCGACGCGGATCTTGATGCGCCCGTCCTGGGGAAGGCGTTTCTCGGCGATGTTGAGGTGGCTGAGAATCTTGACGCGCGACACGATCGCCGGCTGAAACCGTTTCACCTGCGCCGGCACGGGCACTTCCTGCAGGACGCCGTCGATGCGGTAGCGGATGCGCAACTCATCCTCGAAGGGTTCCAGGTGGATGTCCGAGGCGCGCAACTCGATGGCATCGCGCAGCACCTGGTTGACGAACCGAATGATCGAGGCGTCCTCGGCGGCGGTGTCGAGATTCGTGTCCTCTTCCTCGCCCTCGTCGACGACCTGGAAGCTCGTCTCTTCGTCGAGGGTATCGATGGTGTCGGCTCCCACCCCGAGCCGCTTCTTCATCTCGCGCTGGATGGCCTCGCTCGGTGCCAGCACCGCCTTGAGACGCAGGCCGGTCATCGTCCGCAACGTGTCGAGCCCCTGGGTGGCAAACAGCCGGCTCGTCGCCACCTCGACACACCCGTTCACCCGCCGCAGCGGCAGCAGACCGTCCCGCAGCAGGATGCGCGCGGGAAAGAGCGAGAGCACCTGTTTGTCCGGTTCGATCTCATCAAGCGGGGTGAACGGGACATCGTATTCCTCGCCCAGCCAGCGCAGGACATCCTCCTCGCACCGCACCGGCGAGCCATCCTCGCGGGCGGGCTTCTGGCCGATGATCTCGGCGTCGACAGGCGAGAGTTGCTTGGCCGCCACCATGCGGTCGAGCAACTCGCGCAACGCCGTCGTTTCTGTTTCGGAGGCAACCATGATGATCGGGAGAGCCGAAAAGCAGGGCCACGGTCCCGGGACTGGACCGGGATCGTGGCCCGCCCGTAACCCAAGACTACTTGACCAATCCCATCTGCAACGCCACAGCCTCCTGCCGGATGGAGAGCACCTTGCGCAAATCATCCTGAGCCGCCTGCAGCTTCGCTTCCTTGGCTTTGACGCGAATCGCGATACGCGGTCATCTTCGCCTTGATCACGTCGTTGGAAGCCTTGTCATCGATCGCCTTTTGAAGCGCCTCGGCCGCAGGATCAGGCTCGCCCCCGAACCGCCGCGGACGATCCTGCCCGCCCCGCGCCTGGTCTCCACCCTGGGCGCCCGGACGCCGGTTCATGCCCATCATCCCCATGCCCCCAAAACCGACTTCGCGCCGGGCCTCGTTCACCTTGTTGATCCGCTCCTCGATGACTTTCCATTCGCTGTCGTCCGTGACCCCGAAGGACTCCTTGTAGCGGTCCATCATCCGCTGCCGCATCTGTTCCGGATCGAAATTCCCGCGTCCGCCCCCCGCGCCGCCTCCGCCCTGTTGGGCCAGTGCCTGGCCAACATTCAGACACAGCAGTGTGACAGCCCCCGTCAGGACAACTCTCTTGAGCATTCTCTTCATAATATTCTCCGACTTGTGTAGTGGTTTTGGTTCTCGGTTCGCCGAGCGCCGATGCGCCCCAGCCCCGTGAGCGCTGAGTCAAAGCAATCTTGATACCATGGCTTGATAATCAATGATTTATGTAAATCCGGGGACCTGTCTTGTGCAGATTCTGCGCACCTGGCGCGGGCTGCTGCGCAACCCGTGCACACCTGCTGCGTCGGGAACCGCGGCTTCGAGAGTCGAAGCCGCGCTTACGAATGAAGCGCGCTGGTCAAGGCGCGGTAGTGCTTCTCGACCACCGGATGCCGGACGCCCAGGAACCGAACGATGGCTTTGCAGGCCGCCTGGGCCTGTCCATCGGCGCAAACCTCGTCACGCTCGATTGACTCAATCAAAGGCAGCATCGCGGCGTCCCAGCCGCCACTCCTCGGAGTCCGCAGGCCTGCGACGAACCGGGAGCGGGCCAGGGTTTCTTCGGCCAACCGGGCGGCCTCGGCCTGGCGGCCGGCGATGAGATCAGCGCGCGCCTGGGCGAGCTTGGGTGCGGAAGGCGAGGGGAGCGCCCTGGTCAGCCAGCGCCGTACTTCAGCCTCTGGCAGGGCGCCCAGTGAACTGGTCCACGCGGGGTGTGAAGCATGCGGGCCAGCGACCCACCAGCGGGGCGGAATCGCTGGTGGGGCCGGTCGTGCCAGATTCGTGCCAGATTACTGGCGCCCGCGGCGCTGCGGGGCATTGCCCAGCGGACAGGTGCCATCGACGCTGCGCGGGCCGGTGCCGTCGCACAACCCCTGGCGCAGGCCCTGGCCTTTGCCCATGCGTTGGCCCTTGCGCTGACCCAGTCCCGGACCGCCCTGCGGGCAAACGCCGTTGTTCTGATCGAGGCATGCCGCCTGACGCGCCGCCCGCTCTTCCGCCGACCGGGGCGGGCCGCCGAAACCCCTGCCCTGGCCGCGCGGTCCGTTGCCGGGGGCGTTTTGGGCGAGTGCGGTGCCGGCGGCCAGGAGGCTGGCCACCGCGATGGCTGCGAGGATATTGAGCTTCATGACTGTCTCTTTCTCTTAACGGTTTTTTCTTCTGTTTCCGATCCGGCGCGATCTGTTGCGCCGTTCCACAGACAACAGACACCACGAAGATGAACGGCGCCCCTCGGTCTTGATGACAGCATTGTCATGTGGATGGGGGCACAGCCCGGATATCATACCCTGCGAAGCGTTGCGGAGCATCCGGGCTGAGGCGATCGAGGGGCTTGCCGATGCTGGTGTGGCGGGTGTTTTTTGAAACCGCGTGCAAGATCGGGCCTGCGTGATACGTATTCATTCTGGAATCGCGATCATCATGTCTGTGACACCCGACAAAGCCGTCAAGTTCCTTCCGACCCGGCGCAGCCTGTTGAGCCGGCTGCGGGATTTGGATGACCAGTCCGCTTGGCGCGATTTCTTCGACACGTACTGGAAGCTGATCTACCGCGCGGCGCGGCAGGCGGGCCTCTCGGATGTCGAGGCTCAGGACGTGGTCCAGGAGACCGTCCTGACTGTGTCCCGGAAGATCCAGGCGTTCAGATACGACCCGGCGGCGGGCTCGTTCAAGGGTTGGCTGCTCCGGACGACGCGTTGGCGCGTGCTCGACCAATTGCGCAAACGCGGGCCCGATTCGCCCCACGGCAACGGGGCGCCTCTCTCTCAGGACATCCTGTCGGAATTGAGCGATCCCGCCGGCGCACGACTCGATGCGGTGTGGGAAGCGGAGTGGCGGCAGAACCTGATCGACGCCGCCATGAGGCGCGTGAAGGTGCGGGTCCAGCCCAAGCATTATCAGATATTCGAGCTTTGCCATCTGAAGGGGTGGGCGCCCGGCCGCGTCGCCAAGGCCTTGGGCGTGACCCGGGCGCAAACATATCTCGCCCGTTATCGGGTGGGCAAATTGGTTCAACGCGAATTGGCCCGCCTCGAGGCGTCCGGGGGTGTGACTGGGGAACAGACGGTCGGGGAGGGCGCCACCGTCCGAGGCGCTTTCCCCGGCCGGAATCCCAATGTGAAACCGGTCCTTTTGAACATGCCGCTGCGCGATTCATTTTCGATCTCGACCGCACCGTTCCGGGAGTTTCGGGAATACCGCATCCTGCCCGAGCGCGAGGCGGAGGCCGTGCGCCGAAAGATGTTGCGACGCTTATTTCAGACCCTTAATAAGGGAGCCGTTGAAATGAGCGAAGGACAACAGATGAGAGCGCGAAAGCCTTGACGCCACCCACCCGCAGCCCCTCGCGAGAGGACACGGTTGGGCCGCCGCCCGAGATTTCCGATCACGAACTGTTGCGCCGCATTGGCCGGGGCAGCTACGGCGAGGTCTGGCTGGCCCGAGGCCGCGCGCTGGGCCAGTGGCGGGCCGTCAAGCTGGTTCGCCGCGACGCCTTCGACCACGAAAGGCCGTACGAACGCGAATTCGAGGGCCTGAAACGAATTCCAGCCTGTCTCCCGCGGCCATCCGGGCCTGGTCGACATCCTCCAGGTGGGCCGCGACGACTCAGCCGGCTTCTTTTACTGCGTCATGGAGTTGGCTGACCCCGCCTCCGAGCCCGCCCTGCGCCCGGGTCTCGACGCCGCTCTCGCGCGCCCCTGGCATCGAGGCGCCAGCCTCACCCGCGGCCCCGCCAACCGCGACGACGCTGTCCGACGCCGCAGCAAAGGACTATGTTCCACTGACTCTCGAGCATCGTATCCGTTGCGAAGGACGCCTGCCCGCCGCCGAATGCGCCCGCATCGCCACGGTGCTGGCCGAGGCCCTCGACTACCTGCACGCCCGCGGTCTGGTCCATCGGGATATCAAACCGTCGAACATCATCTTTGTGGACGGCGCGCCCAAACTGGCCGACGTCGGCCTCGTGGCGCAGACCGGGAGCGCCCGGACCTTTGTGGGGACGGAAGGATACGTGCCGCCGGAGGGGCCGGGGACCGTGCAGGCGGATGTCTACAGCCTGGGCAAATGCCTTTACGAGATGGCGATGGGCAAAGACCGGCTCGCGTTCCCCGAGCCCGCCAACCGCACTCGATGGTCTGCCGGACCAGGAGTGCCTGCTCGAACTCAACGAGATCATCACAACGGCCTGCGCTCCCGATGCCGCCCGACGCTATCGCACCGCGGGGGCGCTCTGCGCTGACTTGCGACGGTTGCAGGAGGGCGCGTCCGTGCGGCAAAGCCGCCTGACGCGCCGACGGGTCAGGTCTGGCTTGTGGGCCGCCGCCGCGCTGGCAGTTCTCGCACTCGCGTGGCTGGGCTGGCTTGGGTGAAAGGCCGCTCGCCGGAAGTGGAGGTCGTGCGCCAGTTCTCGTTGCCCAACAGTTGGCCCGCCCACGGCGCGCTCCTGGGCGACTATGACCGGTGCGGTCTTCCCGAAATCGTGAGCGGTGCCGACGGTTATCTGAGCATCGTTTCCCTCGAAGGCCATTTGGTTAAGTCACGCCGGGTGCCCGACTTCCGCGGAGACGTTTTCTACGCGTCCAAACTGGCCGACGTCGATGGCGACGAGCGGTGCGAGGTGTTCGCCTCCTGGCGGGATGGAACGAATCTCTTTGTCGGCGTGTTCAATCAGGACCTGCACGAGATCAAACGGTTCACAGCCACTGGGGCCTGGCAACAGAACCCCGTGGGGCCTTATCCAAGCAGCACGATGTTTCCGCTGGCCTTTCTGGCGGGCGGATCGGGTACGCCTGCCCGCGCGATTCTGGATTTGAACACGCACTACGCCCGCTGGCCGCGTTGCCTGCGCGCCTACGATTGGGCCAGTCAATCCATGCTGTGGGAGGTCCCTTACGCCGCGTCGCCCATTAGCACCGTGCTCCACGACCTCGACCGTGACGGCGTGCCCGAACTGCTGATCGGCTGTTACGCGCCCGACAACAAAGTGAGGCTCCCGGAGGGCGAGGACGACAGCCGGTGCTATTTGCACGCGATGAGCGCCACCGGGCACCGGATCTGGTCGCACGAGGTCGGCAGCATGTTCATGCGTTGCTTTGTGTACCCGGCCCCGGCGGGCGCGGGCGACTGCATCTACGCGCTCGTCGTGCGCTCCGAGGAGGGGGCATCTGCAAAGCGCGGGCGAACTGCCTGTCGAAAGCCGCGTGCTCAAATTCGACCGCGCCGGCAACGAACTCGCCCGCTACGAGGTTCCCGTGGAACTGTCGGGTCTGGTCCTCGCGACCCTGACCGGCAGGGGCGGCCTCGAGGTTTACGCCGGTGACAGCTCGGGCTTTCTGCATGTGCTGGATGCGGACCTGGGCCCGGTCGACCGGATGCCGATTACGGCGCGCACCCACGACTGGATCTACCTGCGGGCCGAACTGGCAGGCGACCTCGATGGCGATGGACGGCCCGAATTGGTGCTCCAGTCCGCGCAGGTCGAGTTCATCTCCGGCACCAGCCTCGGGCATCCCGAAGGGGGCGCCAATGTCCGGCACTACCACGGGCATTCTCTTCACTTCTACGATGCCCGGCTCAAGCCACGGGACGAACTTCCCGCCGACCCGATTTGCCACGACTACGCCCGTCGCGCGCGTCGGCGCTGCCGCCGCCCGAGCCCACCGGACGCCGCCGCTGATCCTCCGGAGGGGCGCAGCAAGGGTTCCAGATCCTCGAACTCGCGCGCTGACAGGGGCGGTTTCGGGAGCAAGGGGACATGATCGAGGTGCGCCGCGGACCTGACCAGCCGATCCTCGCGCCGGAGAAACCGGGCGGAAGGCTCGCCGCAGGCCGGGTTGTTAGCCGCGGATGGAACAGGTTTGAAGGGGAGCCACGGATGGGAACACGGATGGGAACACGGATGCGAAGGGGAGCCACAGATTGCACCGATGGCACGGATGGGGAGCTTGTCTGTGGAATCTGTGTCGGTCTGTCCAGAGAATTCTTACAAATTCATGAAAGAATGCGTCCGCGGGCCACGTATCCATATCCGACATACCATCGCTATGGACTGCCATCTGACGAATCGCCATGCGCCGGCGCCACCGCCGCGCGTTTCCCTGCCTCACACTGCCGATGCCGCGACGCAACGGCCTGCCCACAGGCCAGAGCCCGGCCGCCAGCCAGGCCGGCACCGTGTCACCGCGTGGCTGCTCGTGTTGGCACTCCTGCTCCTGGCGATGGCGCCGGTCAGCGCCTTGGCGGCGACAGAGGCGGGGGTCCGAACCTCGATACGGCACAAGCCGCCGCCATCCCGTGGGCCGAAGCCGGGCGCGCAGGCGGACGCGCAACACCTGGCGGCGACGGTCTCTCCATTTCCGCCACGCAGGACGGCGCGCGATTGGGCTGCGTGTTCCAGCGTCTCGAAGGCGAGGCCACACCCGAGGGCCTGTGGCTGACCTCGACGGTGGAACGTACTGAGCAAAATCGAGAACCGGGATGCGGCACGACATCGTCACCCTCACCCGCCCCCGCAGTCGCGGGCGGGACCCTCTCCCATCGGATGGGAGAGGGCCGGGGCGAGGGGGCTGTGTAGCGTATCCAACCGACTAGGCAGTATGCCCGCCGACCGGTTTCGCGTAGTGGCGACGGTGGTGGGTAGGGCGGGCAGTCCCCTGCCCGCCGTCGGTTGTGACAGGCCGGAGGCCGGCGCGCTCGGAGTGACGCGCCCTCCCATCTCACTTCCCACCAGTGGCACTGTGACCTTGGCGGGAGAGAATTGTCTGCTTCAGCCGTCCGGGCTTGGTCGAGGAATACACGGTGAGCGCGGACGGCGTGCGGCAGGACTTTCTGGTGGCGACGCCTCCGCCGGACGCGGGGGACTTGCGGGTAACGCTGGCAGTGAGTGGGGCGCGGATCGAGGCGACTCCGTTTGGCGCACGACTGGTGCTCGAAGGTTCGGGACGAAAGATCGCCTATGGCCGGTTACAGGTGACAGACGCCACCGGCCGGGAACTGCCGGCACGGTTTGATGTGACCGCGGCTGGGGAGACCGCCGGTGCCGATGGGCGGGCTGATGGCGGCGGTCTTGCCGGCCCACCGCCACGGGGAACTGGCCATCCTGGTGAGCGACGCGGAGGCAGTTTACCCGATACGCATTGACCCGACGTTTAGTGATGAGAACTGGATTAGCATCAGCCCGAGCCTTGTCGGGGTGGACGGCATCGTCAATGCAGCGGTTGTGGACGGCGCGGGCAATCTCTACGTTGGCGGGGGTTTTACAGTGGCAGGCAGCGTTGTTGCCAACCGTGTGGCCAAATGGGACGGGAGCAGTTGGAGCGCGCTCGGTTCAGGGATGAACAACACGGTGCATGCGCCGGCGGTGTCGGGCAGCGACCTGTATGCGGGGGGCGAGTTCACCACGGCCGGCGGGGTGGTGGCCAATTACGTGGCCAAATGGAACGGGAGCAGTTGGAGTGCGCTCGGCTCGGGGATGAACAACAAGGTGTATGCGCTGGCGGTATCGGGCAGCGACCTGGTATGCGGGGGGCGGATTCACGACGGCAGGCGGGGTGGCGGCCAACTACAACTACATTGCCAAGTGGAACGGAAGTAGTTGGAGCGCGCTCGGCTCGGGGATCGCCGGATGGGTGTATGCGCTGGGTGGTGTCGGGAAGCGACCTGTATGCGGGGGGCGAGTTCACCACGGCCGGCGGTGTGCCGGCTAACCATATCGCCAAATGGGATGGGAGCAGTTGGAGCGCCCTCGGCTCGGGGATGAATAATGGGTGTTTGCGCTGGCGGGTGTCGGGTAGCGACCTGTATGCGGGGGGCGAGTTCACCACTGCGGGAGGCAAGGTATCAGCTTACGTCGCAAAGGCGGGAGCTCGGCACGCCGTCTGTTACCTTTGACGCGAACTCTGACGTGCTCCACCAACCCGTGGCTCGGGTTGTATCAGGTCGGCGACAGCTATTCGTTGGCGGGCACGGGTTCGTTCGCGGGCGCGACACGCAGTTACTCCATCATTGGCCGGGAACGGTGCTCGGGGTGAAGTGCCTGGTGCTGCGGATACACGGTCATGGGAAGGGCAGTTACGCCAATGAGTATTACGATGTGCGCGTGGCCCAGGACACCGACGGCAACCTGCGGTTTCTCAGGGTCACAGGCTGGGAACCTGTCAGTGGGGCGCTCGATTGGATTGTGTCGACCCCAGCCAGCGCGAGGATGTTGTTCCCGGCGACTGTGCAGGCAGGCCAACGTTGGATGATGTTCGATCAGCAGTCCGAGGTGATGGCGGTCGGCCAAACCGTGCCGCAGCTTTCCACCGGATTCGGCCCGACGGCCAACTGCGTTCACATCGCGGCGGTGTCCGATGATGGTGATGTTGACCAATCGTGGTGGGGTGCAGGCATCGGCGTGGTCAAGGAGGTCTGGAGCGACAGCGGCCAGCTTAACGGCTGGGAACGGTTGCCCGGGATCCCATCGATCTTCGACGACAATTCCGACGCGTTCACCAACCCGTGGCCGGGCTGTATCAGGTCGGCGACAGCTATTCGTTGGCGGGCACGGGCACGTTCACCGGCGCGACTCGCAGTTGGTCCATCACCGGCCGGGAAACGGTGCTCGGGGTGAAGTGCCTGGTGGTGCGGGTGTTGGGACATGGCACAGGCAACAGCGCGAGTGAGTATTACGATGTGCGCGTGGCCCAGGACACCGACGGCAACCTGCGAGGGCTCAAAGTCACCGGCTGGTCAACTTGGCAAGCCGCTTCACCCGCCCACGCAGTGATCTTCTTTCCGTTCGGCTACCAAGTAGGTCAGACATGGTCTTGGCCCGAGGATCACTATCAGGTGCGGCCGGTCACCTTACCGCAACTTTCAACCGGGTTTGGTCCGACAGCCAATTGTGTCCACGTGCGCGAGCTATCGGAAGGGAAGGAAAGCTGGTGGGCGTCGGGCCTTGGGGTGGTCAAGGAGATCTGGAATGAAGGCGGCCAGCTTAACGGCTGGGAACGGTTGCCCGGGATTTCATCGATCTTCGACGACAATTCCGACGTGTTCACCAATCCGTGGCCGGGGCCGTACGAGGTGGGGGATAGCTATTCGTTGGCGGGCACGGGTTCGTTCGCGGGCGCGACACGCAGTTACTCCATCATTGGTCGGGAAACGGTGCTGGGCGTCAAGTGCCTGATCGTGCGTGTGCTGGGCCACGGCACGGGCAACGATGCGGCCGAGTATTACGATCTGCGCGTGGCCCAGGACACCGACGGCAACCTGCGAGGGCTCAAAAGTCACCGGCTGGTCAACTTGGCAAGCCGCTTCACCCGCCCACGCAATGATCTTCTTTCCGTTCAACTACCAAGTGGGTCAGACATGGTCTTGGCCCGAGGATCACTATCAGGTGCAGGCCGTGAACCAGACAGTCCCGCAACTCTCGACCGGCCTCGGCCCTTACTCGGACTGTATCCAAATCCGGCGTGGCAATGCGGCGGGAACAGACACGGACGATTCATGGCTGGCCTCGGGCATCGGCGTGGTCAAAGAGGTTTGGAACGACGGCGGCCAACTCAATGGCTGGGAGCGCATGACCACAGGGCCAACCGCAAACCTGATCGCCTACTACCCCTTGGACGGAAGCGCTGCGGACGCCAGCGGCAACAGCTTTCATGGGACTGCAAGTGCGACCCTACAATACCAGCCCGCACGCCGTGCACTCGGCGGGTTGTTCAACGGCACGGACAGTTACGTGAGCGTTCCCGCCCAGTTGGTACAGCCGAGCAGCCACTTCTCGATCGCGGCCTGGATTCAGTCGACATCCACCCAGAATTCTATTGCTGCCCCGATCTCCCAAGGCCACCACTCTTATCTGGTCGATGGTCGCACTGAATGGAGAGGCTTGGCCTTCCAATATGGATATCCGAGCTCCACGGACTTCCGCTTTCTCTTCGGCACGGGACCCAACAACTGGAATACGGCCTCCTTTGGAGTCAATCTCAACACAGACTTTGACTGGCATTTCTATGTCGTCACTTACGATGGGACCAAAGTGGTGACATACGTGGATGGATCCTTGCGCGATGAACAAGTCAGTGCTGTCGCGGTTGACGATCAGCATTTCTCAATTGGACGAGATACGTACAATGCGGACAACAACCACCGTGCGTTTAGGGGTATGATCGATGATGTGCGTGTCGATGACAGCGCGCTTTCTGCCGCTGACGTTCAGCAGCTCTATATGCTTGGATCCGACCCGCCACCGCCTTCCTTTGACGCGAACTCCGACGTGTTCACCAACCCGTGGCCGGCTTGTATCAGGTGGGCGACAGCTATTCGTTGGCGGGCACGGGCACGTTCACCGGCGCGACACGGAGTTGGTCCATTATCGGCGAGGAAACGGTGCTGGGAGTGAAGTGCCTGGTGGTGAGGGTGTTGGGGCATGGCACAGGTGCCGATGCGAACGAGTATTACGACGGTCGTCTGGCCCAGGATACAGCGGGCAACTTGCGGATTCTTAAGATCACCGGTTGGACGCCGAGCGGCCCGGCGGCCGGGTGGACGGCGCCGAACGCCGCCAGCGCGCGGATGTTCTTCCCGGCATCCCCGCAGATTGGCCAGCGCTGGGAGTGGCTGGACGAAGAACTCGAAGGTGCTGGCGGTGAACCAGACCCTGCCGCAGTTGTCCACCGACTTCGGCCCGACGCCGAACTGCGTGTACATCCGGAAGGTGGCCGATGCAGGGGCAGACATTGACCAAAGCTGGTGGGGGCGAGCGTCGGCGTCGTGAAGGAGATTTGGAGCGATACCGGCGAACGTGATCGCTGGGAACGCGCGCCGACTTCGGCTTTGCCTCGTGGACAGTCCAGACGGGCCTGCCGGGCGACCGGCGCGGGCTTACCGACCGCAACGGCCCGCTCGATCTGCTCAACCTGCTGGCCTACGCGTTGGGCGTGAATCCGATGACGGCGCAACCGAGCGACCTGCCCATGGGCTCTTTGCACGACGTCGGCGGGCAAGAGCAGTTCCGTTTCGTCTACCGGAAGTCGAAGACTGCCATCGGCATCGAGATGCGGGTGGTTGGCGCCCTCTCCCTTGAAGCCGCCGACTGGCAGCCGGTGACGGCGACGCCGCTGAAGGTCGGCGACACCCCGGACGGCCTGGCCGAGCTTTGGCAGGTGACAATCCCCGTGGATGTCCCGCAGCGGTTCCTGCGTTTGGAGGTCTTGTCCCAAGGCGCAGCCCCTGCACCCGCCGGCATGGCGCTGTTTAGATGCGACACTCTTTAGATGCGACCCCATTGGCTTTTTGCGCTTCGGCTTGAGATCTCGGGGTTGGCAACGGCGGTTGCGTCGGTTAGGGTGCCGCCCATGAACTTCCCAAGAGTCGGGGCCAAAGGGGCGCACGCAGGACCACGGGTCTCTCGGAGAAGCGTCACGCAGGTGGCACTTCGACTCCTGATCATCGCTGCGTCCTTGGCCACAAACGTAGGCGCCTCTGAACTGCGCATCGGAGCCACTTCTGTCGATATCACCCCGACACTGCCTGTGGCCCTCTGCGGACAGTTCAATTTGCGGATCGCGAGGACCGCGGAAACTCCATTGACCGCCAACGTCCTGGCATTGGAATCCAGAGAACAAGATCGTACGCTCGACCTCGCCATTATGGTGTCCTGCGACCTGGTCGGCATCCCGGACGAGATGCTCAGGATGGTCCGGCAGGAGGTACACCAGCAGCTACCTGAACTGGACACTCAAAAGCTCTTCCTCAACGCCACCCACACTCACACAGCTCCAGTCCTCGACAATTCCCCGAGTTCATCGTTTCTCTATCCGATCCCGAAGGACGGTGTCCTGCAACCTGAGGAGTACGTCCGGTTCTTCGTGCGGCGTGTCGCCGGAGCGATCGTCGAGGCATGGAACATGCGCCGCCCCGGAAGCGCCACCTGGGGATTGAGCCACGCGGTGGTCGCCTGCAACCGGCGAACCGTTTATTCACAAGCGCTCCCTACGCCGGGCGCTTTCGGCGACGGAACAGCGAAAATGTACGGCGATACCAAAGTCCCTGAGTTCAGAAACCTGGAGGGGATGGAGGATCACGATCTGAACGTGCTCTTTTTTTGGGACAAGGCCGGCAAACTCAGCGCAACGGTCATTCATGTTCCCTGCACGGCCCAGTTGGTCGAGGGCCGATCCTCGGTCAATGCTGATTATTGGCACCCTGTGCGCGAGAAGTTGCGGCAACGCTTCGGCCCGGATCTGGTGGTGCTTGGTTTGATCGGCGCGGCAGGGGATCAATCGCCCAGACCCCTGTACCGCAGCGCGGCTGAGGAACGAATGACCAAGCTACGGCACCTAAGTGGCCTTGAGGAGATTGCCAGGCGCATTGTCGTGGCCGTGGAGGAAGCGTACGGCACGGTTCACGAGGATCGGCATGCCGACGCGCCGCTCATCCACAAAGTTGACCTTCTGAGTCTGCCGCAGCGCCTGGTGACGCAAGAGGAATATGCCTTCTCCAAGGCAGAGCAAGACAAGTACGCAGCACAGATTGCGGCGGACCCAAAGTCGGCTGACGAGGTTTTGACCCGCATGACCTGGAACCGATACGTCGTGGAGCGTTTTGACCGACAAAAGAGCACTCCACACCCCCAACGGGACGTGGAGTTGCACGTGCTCCGAATCGGCGATGTGACGATTTGCACCAGTGAATTCGAGCTGTTCACCGACTACGGGATTCGCATTCAGGCACAAAGCAAGGCCCTGCAGACACTGGTGGTCCAACTTGTTGGTAACGGGTCGTACTTGCCGACAGAGAAGGCTGTGCAGGGCGGTGGCTACAGCGCCGTCATCCAGAGCACCGAGGTAGGACCAGAAGGAGGTCAGATGTTGGTCGATCGCACCGTCACACTGATTGGCGATCTGTTTCCTTCGACAAAGTAAGGGATTCCCTCCGGGCACAGGACCCCGGAAATCCGCTCGACCGGTTGGGGATTGTACGAGCCTGATTCTACCTCCTGCTGGTCGGCGGGATTGCCAGTTGAGGTCATGCCCGTGGGCAGAAGCGGTCGACGGTCGCCGCGACTTCGGACAACCATCCCTGCCGTTGCGCTTCCGAACTCGTGACGACGACATGAAACGTTCTTCGATGGATCACCGGCACGCCACACAGCCTGAAAACGCAGTTCTTCC
>CAWJWM010000019.1:0-69549 GCA_963846445.1 uncultured Verrucomicrobiae bacterium
ATCGGTATCCTGGTCGCGGTGCCCGTCTATCTCATCCGGCGGGCCTTCGCCAGGGACAAGACCCGCATCGGTTGGGGCAAGACCTATCTGGCCATGGCCCTGGCAAGGTGCTCCTGTCGCTGGCCAGGATTCTTGCCGGTCTACTACCTCGCCCTGCGCGCCGAGAACGAGCCCTTGATAGCCCCCAGGTCACTCTCACCGATGGCGAGCGCACCCTGGTCCTTCAGGGCATGGTCCATGTGGGGTCCGAGGAGTTCTACAAGTCCGTGGTCTACGACCTGGAGAACGCCCTGACCCCAGGCTTCGCCCTGTTCTATGAGGGCGTGCAGCCGTCGCCGGGGGAGGGCGATGCCTGGTTCGCCACCTATCTTGCCCAGGGCGGCAACCTCTCCGAGAACTACAAGGCCCTGGCGGGGTATGCGGCCTGCGCTTCCAGCTCGACTACTTCACCCTGCTGGAGGCGGACCGTGCCGGAGCACCCAGAGCGCCATGTGGCGGCGGATGTCAGTGCCCTCGACATGAAGCGCGAGTTCGACCGGCTCGCCGCCCAGTCCCGGGCCTCAAGCATGGGCGGAGACCGAGGCCGGTGCGTCTAAGGGGAAGGGCGGGGACTTCAGCCTGGCGCAGATGGTCGGATTCCTGAAGGACAGCACCCCGGGCCAGCGCCAGATCGCCGGCATCATCTGCCGCGGGGTGTTCAGCATCGCGCTCCAGCCGGCCGACAAGGGCGAAGGCAAGGGCGACGGCCAGGGGGAGGCCGGAGCAACCTACTCCATGACCCCGGTCATTCTCGACTATCGCAACCGCGCGCTGGTCGAGCGCATCGTCAACTCGGACGCGCAAAAGATCTATGTCACCTATGGCGCCGAGCACATCCCCGGCCTGCTGACCCTGCTGGAGGCCCAGCCCAAGCCCTGGAAGGTGCTGTCCGCGAAATGGTCCCGTGCCCTGTCGGAGCCCAGGGAGTACGAGGGGCGCCCGCTGCCGGGGTTCTTGCCCGGGAATGGCTGAGGGGCGGATTCCTGTGGGGTACGGGAGTTCCCGGGCTGCCTCGTGGCCCCAACGGAAGGCGACGCACGGGGGACCCTGATCCCCTCCACACCGCGTATACCCACCTACTCAGCGTCCGCCCGTACTGCCGCCGCTGAATTCGAGGAGTAACCATGACCCCCGACCAGATCCTTGCATTCGTATTGGCGCTGGTCAGTCGCCGGAACCTGCCACGCCGGCCTTCCCCGTCATCGCCGCGGGCGGGGCGACGCTCCTTCCGGTGGAAGGCCGCGCCTCTGCCCACGCCCCCTGGCCCCCTTCGAGATCGAGGGCAAGACGGTGGCCTGCGGGACTGTCTCGGTCCCCGAGGATCACGCCGAGCCCGACGGGCGCCGAATCCCCCTGACCTTCATGGTCTTCAAGTCCCGTTCCCTGGTGCCGGCGCCGGACGCCGTGGTGCACCTGCACGGCGGGCCCGGCTGCGGCATCATCAGAACGGACGGCCTCACCTCGACCTATTTCGAGCAACTCGGGTGCGGCGCGATGTGGTCGCCTTCGACCAGCGCGGGGTGGACACCTCCTCCGGGCGCGAGACCCGCTGCCTCGCCACCCTGGCGGACCGCGCCGGGGAACTGGCGGCGGCGGCCAAGGGCAGGGGCAAGGGGGCGCCACTGCCCCCCGAGGTCACCCGGGCCTGTCTCGACGAGCTGGCGGCGTCCGGTGCCGACATCTCCAAGATCAACACCGAGCAGAACGCCCGGGATGTGCAGGCGGTGATGCGCGCCCTGGGCTACCCGGTCTACGCCTACGGGCTCTCCTACGGGACCAAGCTGGGGCTGGAGATAATGCGCACCGCCCCCGAAGGGCTGCGCTCGGTGGTGCTGGACTCGTGGCGCCCCCCCATGTGCCGACCTACGACACTATTGCGCTGCCCCTCGCCGAGTCCTTCGAGGCCATCTTCGACCAGTGCGCCGCCGATGCCCGGTTGCGCCGCCGCCTACCCGAACCTTAAGGCGCGCTTCTGGGCCCTGTACTCCAAGCTCGCCAAGGCGCCGGTCGAAGGCCCCGCCGGCAAGGTGGACGGGGAGGCCCTGGTGAGCCTGGCGGACCGGCGCAATGACTACAAGAATCAGGCCCAGGGCCTGACGGGCTACGTGCCCAAGCTGGTGGCCGAGCTGGAGCAGGGGGTGACGACCACCTACGACGCCGTGATGCAGGGCAAGCTGCCCAGCACCAGACCCCGGAGACCGCCCTGGCGGGGCTAAAGGAGCTCGATGCCGACTCCCTGGCCTTCGCCCAGAACGGCGCTCCGCCTTGCCCAACAGGGTCAGATCCAAGCGGATGCGGTCAAGACGGTGCTGGAGCGCCTGGAGAGCGACCGCGCCGCCGTGGCCGCCGGTGCCGGGCTTAGGAGCAGTTCGAGTCGGCGCTGGCGGTGGCCGCCAAGGCCCTGCCCACCCAGCAGGCGCGGCTCGCTGGGAACAGGACTACCTGCGCCTGCCGAACTGGGGCGCCCTGGGCGAGGCCCTGCGGGCCATGATTGCCAGACATTTCGCGGGGGCCGACCGCCAGCGCCTCGATGCCCTCGTCGGCCTCATGACGCCGCAGAACCTCGCCGACACCTTCGCCCGCATCTCCAAGGGCAACCGCAAGCTCGACTACATGCTGGTGGAGGGCTTCCAGACCCTGATGTACGCCTGCCAGGAGGACATGGACTTCCAACTCCCCCGCCGGTGCCGCAGCCATGAGTGCACGGCTGCAGAAGGACTACCTCTGGCCGGTGGAGGCCATCGCCCCCGCGGAGGCCCTGATCGGCGGCTTCTACGCCAGTTGCGAGCTGTTTCCCAAGCACTACAGGCCCGGCTTCCATGACCCTGTGACGGCAGACATCCCGACCCTGGTCTTCTCAGGCCTGATGGACACCCAGACGGCCACGAGCTGGGGCCAGGAGACGGCCCGCCACCTGCCCCGCGCTCAGGCCATCGTCTTCCCCGAGGCCGGGCACGGGGCACTCGCCTTCTCCCAATGCGCCCGGGACCTGGGGGTGGCCTCCGTCGAACCCCGGCGTGCCGCTGGATAGCTCCTGCGTGGCAGGGCTGGCCCCGACCTTCGTGCTGCCCGAGGACAAGGCCGAGGCCCAGGCCAGCCACGGGCCTTCGGTGACCTCACCAGCGACCTGGCTGCTCCAGCAGGTCCGCCGAGCCTGGGTCGCCGCCCCGGGCTCAGGGGCCAAGGCGCAGGCCTGGGCCGCTTGGCAGCGATTCGGTCATGGCGCGCGGCCGAGCGCCGGACCGTCTCCGCCACAACGGGCAGGTCGGCGAACGGGGACATGCGCCCGGTGTTGATCCGCAGTTCTCCGAGGGTCCCCGCCGCATCAGGATGAGAGGACGGCCAGGCCCTGCCTGACACCCCCCCGAGCTTGCAGAGCCCGTTGCGTCGGTGCTAGGTTCCCTCCGGGCCTTAGCCGCCGTGGGGTGGGGTTCCTGGTCCCTGGTCAGGGACGGGTGCGGGCGAGAAAGATGATTCCATGCGGATGGAGCGGGTAAATGAGCCAATTGATCCTGAACGTGCCGGACGACTCCCTGTTGTCGCTCAAGTTGTCCGATGAAGCCGCCGGGGCGGAGATCCGCCTCGCGGCCTCCGTGAAGCTCTACGAGCTCGGGCGCCTGTCGTCCCGGGCGGCGGCGCGACTCGCCGGTATCCCTGGACCCGCTGTTCCTCGAGCAAGCTTGCCGACTACGGCGTCGATACCTTCCGCCTCACCGAAGACGAGCTTAAGCGCCAGACATCCCTTGCCTGACGTCATCTGCAATACCTCGCCGCTCCAGTACCTTCACCAGATCGGGTGCCTGGAGTTGTTGCCGCAGTTGGTCTCGCGGGTCACGGTCCCGACCGCCGTTGCCCAAGAGCTGGCCGAGGGCCGGCGCCGTGGCCTCGATCTACCCCATACCCGAGGCGCTGCCCTGGGTCGATTTGCGCGCCCCAGCGAGCGAGCGGGTCGTGCGCCTGGTCGCGGATCTCGGTCCGGGAGAGACGGGTGTCCTGCTCTTGGCCCTGGAGCGTACCGATCCGGTCGTGATCCTGGACGATGCGCTGGCAAGGCGCCGTGCCAGAGGTTCTCGGCATCCCGCTGACGGGGACGCTCGGGATCTTGCTGGACGCCAAACGCCGCGGACTGGTTCCAGCGGTGACCCCCCTGGTCGACGACCTCCAACATCTGGGCTTTCGGCTCAGCGAGACGACCCGAAGCGCTGTGTTGCGCATGGCGGGAAAGCCCTAGCGCCGTTGCCCCAAGCGAAAGGGCTGTCGAGACGGAAACAACGCTCGCGATTCCGTGCTCTGACCCCGGTTGCCCTCGTGACACCGCTCCGCGGTGTAGCACGTGCGCTCCCGCGCTCCGCGCGGACTTCCCCCGCCCAACCGGCGGCGCAGAGCGCTTGGCACTGCGTAACACGGCAGAGCGGTGTTACGAGGGCGAAGGCGCGGGCCCCGCTTCGCCGTGGCCGCTCCCCTGAGCACCCGCGCACCCTGCTCACCTCCGGCGGACTGCTGCGCTCCGCGAAACCAGGCACGAACCACAGTTTTGCAGTAAGGGCGGGAAGTTGGGGGTGGAAGGGCGCGCGGACTGGGTAAGGAGCCGGCAAGGGCCAGGGCCAAATCCTCGATCTGTCCGCCGGCCGCTTAGCGCCCCTTAGCCGCCACGACCGGAACCATGCTCGGTGACCGCTCCTGGCCGGTCAGCGACCGTCGACTCGACGCTTGGCCCGAGCTGTCCGCGACAGGGGAGTGTCCGACCCAGAGCTGACTCACTGTGCTGCGCATTGTGGCAGCTGACGATGGAAACCGGTCATAGGGGACGAACGGGCTATCGAGACGGGAACAGCGCTCGCGCTTTCGTGGTCTGGCCCCAGTTCCTCCGTGGCCCCAGTTCCTCCGAGCCGTGCGCGGCGTCGGCCAGGGCCTAGGTTGGGAATGCCATCCCCGAGCGCGATGGTGGTGCCCCCTCCCTGCACGATCGCCAGGTCACACGCCGCGAAGTGCTCATAGAGCCGGGGGACGAAACCTTTCCGGTCGACGCCGTCGGGGACGTCGATCGTTTCCGGTCTCAAGCGGGGGCCGCAGACCAGGATCATGCGCAGCGCCGGGGAGCGCTCTTTGAGCAAAGGATGCGCTCGGCCGCACAATTCCAGGAGGCCTCTGCCGATGGCGGTACCTCCGATCGCGCAGATCACTAACGGCTCGGGACCGTATCCAAGCCGCTGTCGAAGCCGCGCGCGGTCTTGGTAGCCCGCGGGATCGAACGGGCAGACGTAGCCGACGAACTTCAAGACTGCTCGGGCCCAGTCTCGGCGGTTGGGCAGGAACAGACCCATGGGCCGGTCGGCCACATCCTCCTCCTCCCCCACCATGAGCGTCAGGTCCGACACCCGGGGCAGCCGCCGGAGCACCCATGCCGTCGACCAGATCAGGACCTGGACCCACACCCATTCCAGCGGATTGCGCGAGGGAGTGTCCAACCCGACGAAATCAACGATCGTGGCTAATGGCGCCGGCCTAAGGGCTGGCCGGAAGGCGAAAGCCACCATCAGGTCGAAGATCTCGTCCCCAACGACCAGATCGAAATGTTCCCGGCCGATCAGCTCCCGGAACAACCGGAGGTTGCGTTTCTGATGGCGCCTCAGGCCGCAGGCACCCCGGAGAGCCCGGGGCGACTTCAGCAGAGCCAGCGGGTTGGTGAGAGGGAGTCTGAAGCCCTCAGCCAGCGTTTCGGCAAACTCCGTCTCGCCGCCAAAGTGGCCGGATTCCGGCGCGAGTACTTCCCCCGCCTCGAGCAGGACTTGCCGCGCGGGATCGCCGGCCAGCCAGAGCAGACGCAGGTCCGGGCAGCGCGCCCGCACGGCCGACGCGATGGCCAGGTCCCGGGTGACGTGGCCCAACCCCACGCTGCCGCTGATGAACAGGACGCGCGGGGCTCTCTTCATGGGCAGTGTAGCGGCGTCATGACGATCACGCCGTCGCACACCTCGATGTCCTTGTCGAGATCCTTCGTCGACGCCACAAACGGCGCTCCAGTGCAGCCAGAGCCGAGAGTCTGCCGGACATGAGAGCGCGTGCCGCTGCTGTCATAAGTCAAGTCCACCACCGCCTCGCCGCCGGGATGAGGCAAAGACACCTCCAGTCTGAAAAGACGCGGGACATCCAAACTCCACGGCACGCCGTTCGAGATGGTAATGCGCTGGCCGTCCTGAACGTAAAACCCCGCGACCGCAACCCCCAGTGTGCCGGACACATCGATGCGGGTCGTGCCCGCGTAACTGCTCGGACGTGGCGACGTAGAGCAGCCTGCTACAAAGGCAACCGAAACTCCGATCAGAATGAGTCGCTTCATATTCAGTGACGCGTGGAATGATGCCTAACGCTCCAGATCAGTGACCCCGCGCCAGTGGTCTCCGCCATGCAACCGCGACGCAATCGCGGGGTCCACTGCATCCGGTTTGTTGGGCCATGTGGTCATTTCAAATCTCCTGGTAACATGCCTCTGACAGCGCTTTGCACTTCGCGGATGACTGACCTGTCTGCCGGACAAAACGTGCCGTTTGTGCAAATGAAAGCATCCAACATCACAGAATTGGTCGAAATGAATGCGCACTTCATCATATTTGTAGAAACGAAAACAAAGCTAAGTGTATAGGGTGCGCTGCCTATCGAATGAATGGTGCTAGAGCCGTTGTTGTAGGTCGAATAGACACCAAGTAAGGAGCCTTTGTGATAAAACTTCTGCCAGCTATCCAGTAGGGAGCCATCCTTCGTGCGAGTGCCGCAGACCAGATTGGTTTGGCCATCGCGCGTGAACACATCAACCGTAGTCGTAACGCCCGTTTCGGCGACAGTGTTCGTCGTGGTGGCGACCTGAATCTCGTTTGTGGTGGCAGCAAGAACTGACACGCAAGATAGGACAAAGACGATGACAGTTTTCATAAATGTGAGTCTGTCCCCGAGGGCGCAGCCGTGCATGGGGCTTGATGGCGAGCGGTGTTGGAGGATTGAGATAGGCGGTCGATTTCCGCCGGGAGCCGGAAATCGTGCTGTTATGAGGAGGTCCGGCACCTACTTGGGGGCCCTGGATTTGGTCGAGGGACGCGGAGCGTTGGGGCGGAGTAAGTGGAGTTCGGCGCGGTCGAGCAGTTCCCATTGGACTTCTTCGCCTGGCTCGAGACCGATGGCAGCGGCCAGGGCTAGTGGGAAGCTGACATAGAGCCGGGGTTGCTGTCCGCGCGAACGAATTGCTTGGACCCGCAAAGGATAGGATGTGGGCATAATCTGAGTTCCAATCGACACGAATGTTGGCATGGTATAAGCTAGCTATTGGGCTAGCTCTATGCCGTGCCCTCTCATTCCGTTCCCACAGGAACTGCGCCCGCAACTCCCCACCATCGTCGGGAACGTCGACTACCTGACTCTGCGCCAACGCCTCGAACAAATCGATACCCTTTTGCGTGACGGAGGCGTCGAGCGGGACTTCGTGCAACGCGCCTTGGAGCGATGGCAGGTGGCCGCCAAGCGGGTCGTGAGCGCCCAGGAGCAAACCAAGTTCCAGCAGCGCTCGCGTCGGGCGCTGCGCTGCACGATCCTGCAGACCTTGTTGCAGGAGGATTATCGCGGGTTCAGTTGTCAACTGGCCGGCAATCCCCTCTATCAATGGTTCTGCGGGGTCGATGCGCTCGATGTGGTCCGCGTGCCCTCCAAGAGCGAACTGCAGCGCTTCGCCCATTGGCTCCCCGCCGATCCGATGCGCGCGGTGATCGATGGCCTGCTCAAAGAGGCCATCGAGCAATCCAAAAAGCTGGGGCTGCGGGAGGCCTTGGACCTGGAGGTGTACTTCCTGGACAGCACCTGTCTGGAAGCCAACGTCCACTTTCCCACCGACTGGGTCCTGTTGCGGGATGGGGTGCGCACGGCGATGAAGGCGACGGTGTTGATCCGCCGGGCTGGGCTGCGTGGGCGCATGGAAGCGCCCGAGGAGTTTCTGCGGCGGATGAATCGGCTGAGCATCCAGATGTCCCAGCAGGCGCGGCGGGCGGGCAGCAAAAAGGGGCGCAAGCGGGTGCTGCGGCAGATGAAGACGCTGGTGGGCGTGGTGCGGGGGCACGCGCAGCGGCATCGTCAATTGCTCGATCAACGCTGGCAGCAGACAGAGTGGACACGACCGCAGGTCGAGCAAATCCTGCGCCGGCTCGACGGGGTGCTGGGGCTTTTGCCCCGGGCACAAAAGCAGGCGCACGAGCGGATCATCGGCGGGCGCCCGGTGGCCAACGCGGAGAAGATCTTGAGTCTCTACGACACCGACGTGCGGGTGATCGTGCGGGGGAAGGCGGGAGCGGAAGTGGAGTTTGGCAACACGGCGCTGATCGGGGAGAACCGGCAAGGGGTCATCCTCGATTACCAACTCTTCCAGGAGTCGGCTCCGGCCGACAGCCAACTGCTCTTCGAGAGCCTGCTGCGTGTCTACGAGGGCACCGGGCACCATGTGGAAGGGGCAGTGACGGATCGCGGATTTGCCAGCGCGGCCAACAGTCGGGCGCTCAAGGAAGGGAATACGTTCGACGGACTGTGTCCGCGCAAGCCGGCCGAACTGAGTCGGCGCATGCAGGAGGAGAAGTTCGCGCAGTTGCAGCGCCGACGCGCTCAGACAGAAGCTCGGATCGGGATCCTCAAGCACGGTTTTCTGGGGCAGCCGATGCGTGCCAAAGGCTTTGGCCACCGGGAACTGGCCTTGGCGTGGGGGGTGTTGACGCACAACCTGTGGATGCTGGCGCGGATGCGCAAGGTTAAGAAGAAGGCAGCGCCCAAGGCCGTCCCCCTGCAAGCAGCGGCCTAGGACGCCGCACTCCCCGCCGGAGGTAGTGGATCGCGGAGGAAGTGTCTCCTGAAGCGGCGCCAACACAGCGTGTGTGGCCATCGCCACGAGATTTCCCAGCTTCCTTCTCGCCAATTCGGGCTGTGGGAGCAGGTCACAGAACCCTTGCTGAAAAAACACCCACTTTGGGGACAAGCTCTAAATGTGCAGATGCGGCCTAACGATCAGCTCACCCACAGCCGCCGGAAGAAGGCGTCCGCAGCGAATCGGGCGTCTGAGTTTCAGGGGACGTGGATATCTGCGAGGGCGGGCGGCTGTTGGGTGGAGCGCATGGTTCGGCATTTGTGATCCTGCGAATCAAATCCTCATCTCTACTCAAGAGATAAACTCCGTCATTCTCGGCAATGACGTGTAATGGTCTCAGCCGGATAACCTGCTCCCAGAAGCGCTCGCGCTTCTCGTCCCAAAAATTAATGGGAGTAAAGCCGCAGTAGTTAACCATCGTCTCGAACTCCTCGACCTGAACCGGATGGTCGAACACCAACCACTCGTCAAACTGGTCATGCGGGATCTGATCCGTGCTGCGAATCTGCGGACTGTGCGCAAAACGCCCCACCATCCGCCACCCTTCCTGCCGCTCCGATTCCGACAACGTCAGGAAACCACTGTCGTATGAGGTGTTTACGAGATAGCTCCCAATAACCAACTCCGGAAACTGCCGCCACAGACTGTCTATAAACAAGCCGGGGGCATCTTGCCAATCCAAGACATGGTAACCATCTCGCTCAATGTACCGCGGGCGCTTCATGCCGCATAACAGTAATGGGCATCCGAAATGACGCATTGTTTTGCATCACGTCGTGAACTTACACTTGCCAAATGGCTTGGCAAGAGAGATTTATGTCGGCCAGGAAGAAACGATGGAACCGACAAATACTTCAGTATTCCGCGGTGGGCATATTGTTCCCGACGCAGGGCCAAGCTGCTCGATCAGGCTCGGGCTGATCGAACAGAGCCTGCCGAACGATGAGGTGTGCGATGAGGTGTGCGATGAAGGCCCTGCAACCACATCGACCAGCATTCAGATTATTGCTTCAGGTGGCGCGAAAGCCGGGCTAGGCTCACGGGCGCGAACGGAATTGCGCGCATGAACGACCACCTGATCTTCCCCCGGAACTACAAGCCGCTGCTCGGCGTCAAGGAGACGGAACACGCCATCAAGGATCTCAAAGACTTCTTCGAGCTGAATCTGGCCACGGAACTGAATCTTAGCCGGGTCACTGCTCCCCTGTTTGTCCAAGGCGGCACTGGGATCAACGACGATCTCAACGGCACTGAAAGACCGGTGGCTTTTGACGTCAGACAAATGCCGTGGGTGCGCGCGGAGATTGTCCAGTCGCTGGCCAAGTGGAAGCGGATGCAGCTTGCCGAGCTGGGTTTCGGACCCGGCTACGGGCTGTACACGGACATGAACGCCCTTCGTCCGGACGAGACGCTCGACAACACCCACTCGATCTACGTCGATCAATGGGACTGGGAGCGGGTGCTGACACCCGCGGAACGCAACGTCGAGTTTCTCGGGAAGATCGTGCGCAAGATCTATGCGATCCTCAAGCGGACCGAGCATTTCGTCTTCGAGCGGTACCCGGCGTTTCGGCCCGAATTACCGGAGGAGATCACTTTGATTCACGCGGCAGAACTGCGAGATCGGTATCCGAAGCTGACCCCCAAACAGCGTGAACAGCGGTTGCTGCGCGACTGCGGGGCCGCCTTCATCATCGGCATCGGCGGCGATTTGGGTGACGGCACGATCCACGACGGGCGGGCGCCGGATTACGACGACTGGTCGACGCCCACCGGTCGGGGCCGGCGGGGGCTCAACGGCGACATCCTGGTCTGGAATCCCGTCTTGCGCCTGGCGTTCGAACTGTCGTCCATGGGCATTCGGGTTGACAAGGAGGCGCTGCGGCGGCAGTTGAAGATCCGGGGCTGCGAGGAACGCAAGCGGTTGCTTTGGCATCGCCGTCTGCTTGGGGATGAGATGCCGCTTTCGATTGGCGGGGGGATTGGCCAGTCGCGGCTGTGCATGTATTTTCTGCGCAAGGCGCATGTCGGTGAAACCCAGGCCAGCCTCTGGCCGGAGCAGATGGTGGCCGCGTGCCGAGCGCACGACATTCTGCTGCTCTAGAATCCTTGACCGGTGAAACATGGTGTAGACAAGTCAAGTTTGTGTGCCGCGTTGATGGGGTCAAGGATTCTAAAGGAGCGAGGCGCGGGAGAGAAGGGCAGGAAAACGAAAGCGCGGTTCATGATGTCGAGGATTGGGATTTGGTCTGAGGCGCGCCTCGCTAGAGTGACTTCCTTTTCAGAATCTGTACTGAATGAGTCAAGTTTGTGCGCCGCGCAGCGGCGCCCCTTAGCGAGGCGTCGACTTCCTGTTGCCATGGCAACAGCCCAGCGCAAGCGAACGGGTGACATGCCTCGCCGGTCTGAGGCGAAGCCTCGCTAATCGTCGTCTTCGATCATTTTGACGGCCCATTCGGGGTAGGGCGTGTCAGGTCCTGTCATGGCGCGCCACAGGATGCGGTTGAGCAGATCCTCCGGGCAGCGGTCGACCTCATCCAAAGGCAATTGGCTCGATACGATGGCGTCCTGCCGCAAGAGCGGATGGGAGACTTGTTTGGGATCGGGGTTCATCTGGTCGAGGGGCACTCGGTTTGGCACGCACGTGTAGGGGGTGAGATCCGGCACTTTGACGAAGCAGTCGGTCATGGGCGTGGCGGTGGCGTCCAACTGGTTCATGGGCGGCAGGCCGAGGATCAACTCGATTGTCCGGATCACGCTGGTTTGATTGTACTGGGTGCTGACCGTCTGGCGGCGTTTGGTGTAAGCGCTGACGACAGAGCACGTGGTGCGATAGCCGCTGACATGATCCCAGCCCGCCTGAGGATCGTCCTCGATTGCGAAGAGGCAGGTGTCCCGCCAGAAGCGGCTGTGACTGAGTGCCTCGACGATTTGGCCCAGGGCCAGATCGTTGTCCGCCACCATCGCACCCGGTGTGGGCTGTTTGGCGCCCGTGCCCGCCGTGTGGTCATTGGGCAAAAAGAGAATGAGCAGATCCGGGAACCCGCCGTTCGTCTCGAAGTCCCTGAGTTCCCGAATGAAATGGGCGGCGCGCATCACATCCGGCACTTTCGTATCCCAGCCGACGGTGTTGGTCGGGCTGTGCGGTCGGAGCGATTCGATGATGGGCCGGCACCGCATTTCGAGTTCGCCTGCGCCCGTCTGATGCTCGCGCCAGAAATCGCTCCAGGTAAGGGCGTCCCTGCGTTTTCGGTCTTTCCAACCCGCCTCGGAGTGCATCCATTCGCCGTAATTGCGGAAGGTGCGCCCGTGCGCCAGGGCGTTGTCCCAGAGGAAGCCCGACGAGGCCCACGAGAGGGCGTCGCCGCTTTCTTCGCCCTTGCCGCCCGAGTAGCTGCGCGGTGTGCCCGAGGTGGCCTGGCGTTCTGTATACTCGTTGGCCATCGCGCTGCCGACCCATTGATGGCCATCCGAACTCTGGATGCCGGAGCAATACGTGTTGTCGAGCAAGACGAATTCGCGGGCGATCTTGTGCTGGTTGGGCGTGTATTCCTCGCCAAACGTGCAGAGGCTGGGGTCGCCGTTCCCCTCGGGCATGTCGCCCAGAACCTGGTCGTAGCTGCGGTTCTCCTTGATGACATAGATCACGTGCTTGAAGACACTGGGCTCGCCCACCCGCTCGGGCACCGGGCGCGCTGGCTGGCCGCGGCGCGCCGGTCGCAGCGCTTCGACAAGCCGCTGGTAACGCATGTTCTGCAAGGCGTCGCGGGTGAGGGCAGCCAGCCGCGCAGGGCTCGGCACCGGGACAAGGGAGACCATGCCGAGGAAGCTTTTGCTGCTTAATTTGACCGGCTCACCGGGCTTGAAAGCTTTCAAGGCGCCCAGGCCTTTCATGTTGGCCACACAGAGCGTCTGGCGCGTGGAATCGTACTGGATCGACCCTGGGAACCACCCCACCGGAATAAGCCCCACGACTCTCGATGCGTTGGTTTCCGGCTCGAACTCGATCACTGCGACGGCGTTCTGGGTGCCGTTGCAGACATAGAGCCGGCGTCCGTCGGGGTCAAAGGCGAGCGCATTGGGCTGCGCTCCGAAAAGGTCGGCCGGCGTCTGGCGCGTCCAGATCTTCTCGACGACCCGATCGGTGCGGGCATCGATCACGCTCAGCGTGTCGCTGCCGCTGTTGGCGACGACCACGTACTTGCCGTCGGGCGAAACCGCCAGCCCCGACGCATGCAGTCCCACCAGGATCTCGGGCCCCGCCGTGCCGCCGGCCAGGTCGATCACCGTGACGGAGCCCTCGTTGGCGATCTGCCGCACCGCATCCACCCGCACGGTGGTGCCTTTGCCTGCCGGGGCGACGGCGTCGCCGCGGACGGGCTGTCGTCCCCCGCGGTTGCTGACGTACGCCTTAGCGCCAACCAGGACCACGTCGTGGGGCGCCACCCCGGTGTCCCAGGACCGCAACGTCTTGCCGGACAGCGCATCCAATTCGTGGAGACGGTTGCCCAGGTTGCCGGCCACGTAGAGCCGCTGGCTATCGCCCGACACAGCCAGGCCGGTCGGGATTTCGTGAGCCAGTTTGGGCGCCTTGGCGTCCGGTACGGACAAGATCGACGGAGTCCCTGCTTCGCCCCGGTCGTCCACCGGGAACACCCAGACACTCCCGCCCGTGTTCGAGAGATAGATGCGCCGTCCGTCCGGCGCAAAGACGAGTCCTGTGAAACTCAACTCGGCCGTGACCGTGTTGGTGCTGGTGCTGGTCACCTTGCGGGTCGAGAGCGGCACGGTCTGTCGGACCTGGCCGCTGTCCGGATCGATGAGCACGAGCGTGTGGTTTCGGCCCGCCGTGGCCAGCAATCGTCCGTCAGGGCTGAGTGCGATCACCTGGGGCCGCATCCCCGGCAGTTCGACCTGGCGCCCCGCCGGCGTGAGTGCTTGGCCGGTGGGGGTTTGATAGCGGTTCTTCGCGACGCGCCCGACGCTGCCCGAGGGGATGATCGGCGGGCTCGCCCCGTTTTTCGGGTGGCGGGCGCACCCAGGGAAGAGCGCGATGAGCGCCACACCAAGGGCGCAGGTCAGCCGAATGAAAGAAACCGAACGCATGGGGCGATTGTAGAGAGACTGCCGGCATGCGTCTACCGAAGTTGGTCCGGACGCGCACACCCGTGCGGTCGATGAACGGCGAAACGGATCGCGCCAGCGTCCGAATAGCGAGGCTTCGCCTCAGACCGATACGAGATGGACAATGTGTTGGTGGGTGTTTTCCGCCAAGGGGCTATTGTCCGGGCGGAGGAGCGGTTGGCGCGCCGGCGTCGGTGGCCGGCTTGGGGGCGTCCGGAATGCCCGGCTGGACGGCGACAGGCTTCTTCTCGATGCCCAGGCGGCCCTTGGTCCACTGGTGGATGAAGCCGAGGTTGTTCAGGACGGCATAGGCGATGTAAAGAATCAACGCGAGGACGATGAGCTTGGGCCAACAGCTCTTCTTTTCGGCAAACGGGTCGCGCAGGTCGCGAGACGAACCCGGGGGCAGCTTGGCGATGCCGGTGAGCGACTGCCCGAACGGGACGTTCATCTTGGCCTTGGCGTTCACTGCCCAGCCGTTGGCGTCGAGGATCGGCCCCAGGTTTCGTTTTCGCAGTTTGAGGTAAGCCATGATCATCGAGGGGGCCGAGATCAGCAGGATCACTCCGATGATGGCGCCGACGATCGGCAAGCGGGCCCAGCTTGATAATGCCCGCGGCGTAGCCCATCAGGGCGGCGCAGAAGGTGCCGATGGCGCCGAAGGCCACACCCATCGCGGCCACGGTGCCCACATCGATCTTCTTGGGCGGGGCCGGTTTGGCCTTGTCCGCCTCGGCGGTCGCGGCGGCGGCTTGAGCGAGCTTGGCGTCAGCCGCAGCGTCGGCGGCGGCGGCGCGTTTGGCTACCATCTCCTCGATCATCCGGACAAACTTCTTGTAGGGCGCCCAGAACGCCTGACGGAGGCTGATCGGGTTGTCGATGATCTTGGTGATGGTGGCATCCCAATCGCGTCCCTCGACGATCGTAGAACACGCCGTTGCGCCCCACCATGAGGTTGTCGGAGTCGCCGTCGGTGAAGGCGGCCACGATCTGCCGCTTCTCGCCGGTGCCCTTGCGCACGCAGTCGCAGTAGGCGAGGTAGGCGCCCGCCATCCCCGCCATCGTCGCGTGCTTGGCCGCGTCCTCGACGGGCAGAGTCAGTTCGCAGCTTCGCTGATCGAGATAGAGCGTGCCCGCCTGGAAGATGGCCGGTTCGCCGCGATTGTAGAAGTCGGCAAAGTTGACAAAGTTCGCGCAGAGAAGGCGCAGGTCGCGACGATAGCGAATGAGTTTTTCGACCGAAGTGATGGCGTTGACGTTGCCTTCCTCGGCTTTGTCTTTGGCCAGGAGCGCGGTGAGTTCGTCCTTGGCTTTTGTGGCCAAGATCTGCCGGACGCGCGGCACTCCGAGGGCGTCAACGGTTGCGCCGGCCTTGGCTGCCAGCCAGCTCTCATACGGCGCCAGTTTGGCCAGCAACGCCGCCCAATCCGCCTCGGTCAGCGAGGTCTTGTCGCCCAGCAACGGTTTCACCGCGACCGCGCGGAGGGAACCCAGGGCGCTGGCCCAGGCGGGATTGACCCCTTCGGCCAGCGGCAGCGGACGGCCAGCCTCGACGTGGGCCAGTGGGAATCCGGCGACGTCGACGCTGCCGAGGGTAAGATCCTTGGCGCCAAGCGCGACGTATTCTTTCTCCTCGCGGTTCAGGGCATTCACGGCGCGGGGGTCGTAGGCCACCAACTGGCAACGGGCAAAGTAGTCGTCCACTTTGGCTCGCACGGCTTTGACGGCTGCGGCCGCGGCCGCGGTGGCCTCGCCCAGCGGCAGGGCCGCCTTGTCCGTTTCGGCCTTCTTCCACCAGTCGGAATAGGCCGCCGCGTCGGCAAAGAACTGGTCCACCTTCGCCTGGTCGATGCCCGGTTTGCCCGAACGGTCCGTCTGCGCACCGAGACAGGCGATGATGTCCTTGATCACGGCCTTGAGCGGGGCGCTGGCGGCGGAATCCTCCACGATGATGCCGTCCCCGTTGAAGGCGGTCTGGGCGAAGATCTTGGCAGTGTCCGCCACATCGGCGAGCGTGATGTCCTTGGCGTCTTTGTTGCCCAAGTTGTCCAGAATGGACTTGGCCGAGCTGGCGATGGCCTGGCCCTCCGCCGTGGCGTCATTGATGGAGGTCAAGGGCAGATGATCGCCGCCTTTGATGAGATCGTCCGGATTCTTCAGCAGGGCTCCCGCCCACTTGACGGCGGTGATCAACTCCGGCGCCCGCACGCGACCGTCTTTGTCCGTGTCGATGAGATCGAGGGTCCGGGCATCGAAATGCAGACCAGTGGTTGGGCAGGCCAGAGCCACCCAGAGCTTCTGATCCAGTGTGTCCAACGCCAGAAGGTCGGCGCCAGTCTCGATCTTAACTTGGTCGAAACCGCCGGCGCGGAAAAAGCGCCAGCCATGAGCGGGAGCAGTCGAATGAGCCATAGTCGAATAGTCAGTTCGTTTGAATCATGCATTGTAACCGGGGGACCCAAATTGGCAACAGGGATTTAGCGAGGTGTCGCGTATCTTTCAAAACCGCGAATCTGCGGAACATCAAAACCGCACTTTCGTGGAACATCAAAACCGCACACGGGCGACGGTCAGTGTTGCGGCGTATTATGGGAGGGGCCATAGCGCAGGAGCAGGAGGGGTAAGGTATCGTGGCGGGGAGGTTCGGCGAGGATGGAGTAGGAGCCATCGGGGTGCTGGCATCGGATGACTTTGGTACCTGGAGAGACGGCCACCTTGAGGCGCTGGGAGCCGACGGGCACGGTGCCGTCGGAGGTGACCTTCACAGGGACGCGGAGGCTCCAGATAAAGGGCCACCAGGGGCAGGCGGGTTTGGGACGGAGCACGCAGCGGCCCTGCTGTTGAGCGAGGGTCCAGGCATGGTTGGGAGTCATCGCCAGTTCGCGGTGGGTCTCCTGGAGGTTGTGGTGTTGGCGCAGTTGTTGGATCCAGGGGTTGGCGGTGGGGACGTCGTGGAGCGCTTCAGCGGCGAAGAGGGCAGGGAGGCGATTTTGCCAGAAGAGGTGCAGGCGCTCGACTTTACCTTTGGCCTGGGGCGTGGGGGCGTAAAGGAGGGAGATGTCATAGAATTTCAGGGCCCAGCCCAGTTGGGTGAAGGCGTCGGGAACCTGGGCTAAGAAGAAGCTGTGGCAGTCGACGTAGAGGGCCAGGGGCAGACCGTACTGGGCGAAGGCGGTGGGCAGGAGGTCGAAGTAGGCCAGCAAGTCTTCGCGTTCGTAGAGCTTCGCCGCAGTGATCAGACGCGAGCAATCGTCGATCAAATCCAAGAGCGGATACTGGATGGGGGAGCCTGGGAACCAAGGGTGTGGGGAAGCGTCCAGTTGCCAGAGTTCGCCGATGGCCTGCCGTTGCCAACGCTTGACCGGGGCCTTGGGGCGTGCGGGGCGGGTGTGGACGGCCAGGTCGTGTTCATGAGCCCACCGGCGCACTTGCGCCCGCGCCAACTCGACGCCGAGGCGGCGGTGAACCTCGCTGGCGGCGAAGCTGTAGGAAGCGGGCGGACGGGCCCCCAACAGCTTGCGCAGTAGTTGCTCAACAGCCGTGGGCCATGCTGGCTGATGATCGCCCCCGGAGCAACCGGGGGCCCACCCGGCTTGTTGGCGGCGCCCACAGGCTTGCAGGTAATCGTGATAGAGTTCGTAACACCGGCGCCGGGAGATCTCCAGTTGCTCGGCCACTGCGACAACCGACATTTGGCCTGTGCGCACCTGGGCCAGCAGGTGGCGAATGAACGGTGCCCCATGACGATGGATCAATTGGCGATGTCTTTTTGCATCTGGCCAGCTTGGGGGCTTTGCCCCCAAACCCCCAAAGTTTTTCGCTTTGGAGCAGGGTTGAGAAGGCTCCCTTCCCGGAGAAGAAGAACGCCGTGAGACCGATCGGCCTCACGGCGGAGTCGAAGGGAGACTCAACCCTGGTTGGACCGTGCCGCTCCGGTTGCGCTTCCGCAGAGCCGTATCCTGCAGGCCAACGCGCCAGACTAACATGGAGAGAGCCGTGCACAAGGGGGTCCGAACCGATTCGCGGTTTTGAAGTTCCACCCGTGTGCGGTTTTGATGTTCCAGTGTGCGGTTTTGATCGCACCACGACACAGGGATTTAGCGAGGCCTCGCCTCAGACCGACGCGACCTGCGAACGGCGCGTCTATGATGGGCTGCCACCACCTCACCGGCATTCGACGCCTCGCTGAAAGGCGTGTTCGCCAGATCGGCGCTTTTGTCAAACATCCGCTTGCCAGCCATCGGCCTTCGCTTTAACAAATCGTCCTGCGAATCCCTCTGCCGATGGGCAACATTCGGCCTGGCTGGAGGGGCGGAGTGAGAGCGGGTGACGCGGATCGCAGTGGATGTGTGGGTGTCGGTTTCGTTTCACGAGTCAAAAGCTGAACTGACGAAAGGATCGGACCATGTCTGGAACACCTCGTTCGGAGACGGCGCTGACGCGCCGCGAGTTTCTGAAGCTTTCCGCCCCGGCGGTTGGGGCGCTCGGCGGTGCGAGCGCTGTGGCGGCGGCAGCAGCGCCTCCGCGAAGCGCCCGCGCCCAGAGGAGGTCGGGATACAATGGCGAGTACACTGGCGAGCGGCTCAACCGGGTCGCGTTTCCTCTTGGGGGGATGGGCGCCGGCATGATCTGCCTCGAAGGCACGGGCGCCCTGTCGCATGTCTCCGTGCGCCACCGGCCTGAGGTTTTTCACGAGCCGATGACTTTTGCGGCCCTCTGCATCAAGGGCTCGCCGAACGTGGCGCGGGTGCTCGAAGGCCCGGTGCCGGCCTGGAAGCTGTTTGGCAGCCCAGGCGCAGGCAACGGCGCCGCGGGATCGTCTTTCGGCCTGCCGCGCTTCCGCCAGGCGTCGTTCCGGGCGCGCTTCCCGTTTGCCACGGTTCGTCTGTCGGATCGCGATGTCCCCCTGCGCGTCGAGGTCACGGGCTGGAGCCCATTCGAGCCAGGCGCCGCCGATGACTCGAGCCTGCCGGTCGCCGCGCTCGAATACCGGTTCACCAACCCGACGCGCGCGCCGGTCGAAGCCGTCTTCTCGTTCAACGCGAAGAACTTCATGGCTGTCGGGAGGAATCCCAACGCCGTCAAGTCCACGCCCGGCGGTTTTATTCTCTGGAGTGCAGCCGCCCAGGACAAGGCATGGGAGGAAGGCGCTTTCTCGGCGACGGTGAGCGAGCCCGAAGCGAAGGTCAATCACGCCTGGTTCCGCGGCGGCTGGTGGGACGCCCTGACCATGGCCTGGAAAGACGTCCAACAGGGCACGTGCGAGGACCGTCCCCCGGTCACCGAAGGCGACGCCTCGCCCGGAGCCACGCTGTTTGTCCCGATCCGAATTGGCCCGCGCGAGTCGCGCACCGTGACGCTGCGGCTGGCGTGGCATGTCGCCACCACGAACTTGCGTTTCGGCAAAGACCCCGAAGACGCCAAGCCGTCCGCCGGCACGCACCAGCCCTGGTACGCCACACGCTTCGCGAACATTGACGAAATCACCCGCCACTGGCGGGAGCAGTACGACGACCTCCGCAGCCGCACCCAGCGGTTCAGCGATTGCTTCTACGATTCGACTCTCCCGCCCGAGGTGATCGAAGCCGTCGCCGCCAACCTGACGATTCTCAAGTCGCCGACCGTGCTGCGGCAGGCGGACGGGCGGCTGTGGTGTTGGGAAGGATGCAGCGACAGTGCGGGATGCTGCGCCGGCTCCTGCACCCATGTCTGGAACTACGCACAGGCGATCCCGCACCTTTTTCCCGCGCTCGAACGAACGCTGCGCGAGACCGAGTTCGGACCTTCGCAGGACGACCGAGGCCACCAGCAGTTTCGCTCGGCCCTGCCCGTCCGCCCCTTGGTCCACGACTTCCACGCCGCCGCCGACGGCCAACTCGGCGGCATCATGAAAGCGCACCGCGATTGGCGAATCAGCGGCGACCTCGACTGGCTGCGCTCACTCTGGCCCAGAATCAGACAAAGCCTCGACTACTGCATCGCCACCTGGGACCCGGCCCACAAGGGCTGGCTCGAAGAACCCCACCACAACACCTACGACATCGAGTTCTGGGGACCGGACGGCATGTGCACCAGCTTCTACCTCGGCGCCCTCCAGGCGGCCGTCCGCATGGGCCGGGCCTTGGGCGAGGAAGTGCCGCTCTACGCCGAGTTGCTCGCCCGCGGGACCCAGCGCACAGACACCGAGTTGTTCGACGGCGACTACTACATCCAGAAGATCGAATGGAAGAACCTCCAAGCGAAGAACCCTGCCGAAGTGCAGAGCTTCCACAGCGGGTATTCGCCCGAGGCGCGGCTGCTCCTCGAGCGCGAAGGACCCAAGTACCAGTACGGACAGGGCTGCCTGTCGGACGGCGTCCTGGGCTCGTGGATGGCCGCGGTCTGCGGTGTTGGACAAGTCCTCGACCCGCAAAAGGTGCGGAGCCACCTGCGCGCGGTTCACCGTTACAATCTGAAACGCGACCTGACGGCACACGCCAATCCGCAGCGTCCGAGCTTCGCCTGCGGCGCCGAGGGCGGCCTGCTGCTGTGCACCTGGCCCAAAGGCGGCGAACTGTCGCTGCCGTTCGTCTACTCGAATGAAGTCTGGACCGGGATTGAATACCAGGTCGCGTCCCATCTCATGCTCATGGGTCTGGTCGAGGAAGGTCTCGAAATCGTGCGCGTCTGCCGCGACCGCTACGATGGACGCATCCGCAATCCGTTCAACGAATACGAATGCGGCCACTGGTACGCGCGGGCGATGGCCTCTTACGGCCTGCTCCAAGGACTGTCCGGCGCGCGCTACGACGCGGTCGAGAGAGCCCTCTACCTTCAGCCGTCGTCGAAGGGGGATTTCCGCTGTTTCCTGGCCACTGCAACCGGCTACGGCACGGTCGGCGTCCACAAGGGCAGGCCTTTCCTCGAAGTCAAGGCAGGGACCATCGATATCCGGGGCGGGCTGAGCTTGGGCGCCGGCGCGTGAACGGCCCTCGACCGCGCTCTGGACGCACCGCAGGCTCGCCCTGACACAGGTCTGCGGCCCGCCGGAGGCCGCGACGCCGGTCCGGGCCCTTTTGCTTACGGGTATTGGGCGGGCGGGATGCTGGGCATATTGGTGGCAGGCGCCTCGAAGTGGATGACTGTCTCGCCCGGTTTGGCGAGGCCGAGTTGCTCCCGCGCCAGCCGCTCGATGGCCTTGGGGTCGTTCCGCAACGCCTCGATGGCATTGCGTTTCTGTTGCTCGGCGGCCTCCTCCCGTTGGACCTCGGCATGGAGGCGTAGCAGTTGCTCCCGCATGGCACGGTTCTGGTCGATGAGCGGCAAATACCACAAGCCCACCAGCATCGCCGACGCCGCCAACACGAGGAACAACACCATCCGCGTCAGGCGGCTCCAAATCGTCTCCACGGTCATGAAACGGTCCTCTACTCCTTTCCCCGAGAAAACGGAAGCGCAAAACCCGCGTTCTGGTCAGGACTTGATGTCGCGAATCTGGAACACGGTGATGCCCACGGCCAAAAACGTGGCGTTGAAGCCAGCCAGCAGACTCAGCGACTGACCCACACGCCACCACGGGATCTTGTCGGCGAACATGTACTGCCAGAGATGCAGGTGATAGGTGAAGAACCAGTTCTGGTACTCCTTGAAGTAGGGGATGTGCTCCATGATGAAACTCACGAAAATCAGCGACAGGGCCAGGATCGTCGCCGCCGCGGGTTTAACGTTGAAGCACGAGAACATGAGGGCCAGGCACATGATCGACGCCGCCTCGGTCACCAGCATGAGGTGGCCCGCGACGTACCGACCCAGCCCTGTGGGCGCATCGAACACGCTGAAGATCGATTGCTCCGGAAGCCAAACGAACATGCCGCCCCACGGAAAGTACAACCGCGAGAAGGCCAGGCCGAACACCCCCAGCGCCACCACGAGCAGGACAGAGAAACAACAGCCCGCCAACCACTTCACGACCAACAACCGGAACCGCGACACCGGACGCGAGAGAATCATCCGCAGGGTGCCGTCCTCGGCTTCTTTCGCCACGAGATCCCCGCCCACCAGCGCCACATAGAGGGGAAGCAGAAACGCAGCGGCCGGCACCAGCATGATCGTCGCAATGGTCAACACGGAGATGAACGGATCGGCCAGATGCCCGCTCATCTCGAGCATCCGCTCCATCGGCCTCGACGCCTGGGTGAACCGAAACACAAGCGCAATCACGTTCTGCGCCAGCAGGAACATGAAGAACCCGATATAGGTCCGTTTCTTGCCGAAGAGCTTCCAGAGTTCGTTGCGAAGTTGCAGGTAGAACATAGCCCGCAGTTCAGGTGAAATGTGACGGTGACGGGTCAGATGACATCAAAAGTTGGTTTTGCCATGCGGGCTAGCGAGGTGCGCCTCAGACCAGTCCAAAGACTCAGCATCATGACGGTCTGAGGCGCGCCTCGCTAACCCTTCATCAACGACAGGTAAAAAGCCTCAAGCGTCATCTCATCCCGGGCCGCTTCGGAGACCGGGAATCCGCCTTCCACGAGCCGCCGGATGATCTGCTCGGACGTGGCGCCCTCGACCAGCGCGACGCACCGCCCGTCCCGGCTGTCGTCGATCAGTCCCGCCTGCCGCAAAAACCGCTCGACCGCGGCGAAGTCGGGAACCCCGAGGCGGAGCCAATCCCGGCTCTGTCGCGCCTGGGCCGTCGTTCCCTCGAACACCTTCCGTCCTTTCCGGATCACCCCGATCTGCGTGCAGAGTTGCTGGACCTCGTTGAGCAGATGCGACGAGAGCAGGATCGTCAGCCCCAACTCCCGATGGAGGCGCAGGATGGTCCGCCGCATCTCGTGGATGCCCTCCGGATCGAGACCGTCGCCGGGCTCATCCAGAATCAGCAGCGTGGGTTGCGGCAACAGCGCCTGGGCGAGCGCCAGACGCGCCCGCATGCCGTGCGAATAGGTGCGCACCGGCGAGCGCTCGCGCCCCGTCAGGCCCACCCAGTCGATGACCTCCTGCAGCCGACGCCGCGACGTGGGAGCCGTGTAATGGCTTAGAATCTCGAGGTTCCGCCACCCGCTCAGGTAATCGTAGAACGCAGGCGCCTCGAAGATGGCGCCGACCTGGCGCAACGCCAGCGGGCGCCGGCGCATCACGTCGTGGCCGCACACGCGCACCTCCCCCCGCGTCGGCCAGACCTGCCCGAGCATCATCCCAATCGCCGTGCTCTTGCCCGCCCCGTTGTGTCCGACCAGCCCGTAGATCTCTCCTGCGGGCACCTCGATCGTCAGGCGATCGACCGCGAGGCGCCGTCCGAATTTCTTGGTGACCTCGTGCAGCGTGATCAGCGGTTCCGACGCCGAGGGTCGTTCCGGCGCGGAAGGCCTTTCCTGGACAGGGCTCGATCCGACTGGTGTGGCGGCGCTCATCTGGTTCCTTCGATCGCCAGCAGGTTTTGGATATGCCCGTCGGCGTACAGGTAGTTCACGCCGCGCTTAGGCCCGCGCGCGGCATGGAAAGCCTCCTTGTCGAACACGACCGGGATGCGGTGCGGGTCGAAGTCGATTCCGAAAACGCGCAAGTGTTCCGCATTCTGCCCGTTGAGCAGGCTGTTCCAGGAGTAACTGGAACGGGTCTGCTCGTAGACGCCCCGAGAATCGGAGGGGCACTTGAGCACCCGCGGCGCTCCCAGGTAGTTGGTCAGAACCACGTCGAGGGTGGCCTGCGCGTCCGTCGGCGTCACGGCGTTGGTGTCGAACAGCCGGTCGCGCATCTCGGGGAGCCGGTTGCCGTTGTCTTGCGTGTAGAGTTGCAGCGCCACGCCGATCTGACGCAGGTTACCCAGGCACGCAGTGGCGCGCCCGGCCTCTTTCGCCTTGCCGAGCGTCGGCAGAAGCAGACCGGCGAGGATGCCGATGATGGCAATCACCACCAACAACTCGATCAGGGTAAAGGCAACCCAATGCGGTCGGGCTCTCATCTGCCTCGCAGAAACGCTCCGCTTTCCATCATTCGCTGCAATTCTTCGAGCAGCGGCGCCGCCTCGGCCTTCGTTTGCGCCGAACTCTCCGAATAGAAGGACTTGAGCCCGGTGGTGATCAACGCCTGACGCACTTCCTCGCTCAACACCGGGGGCCCGTTCGTTCCCCAATCCGGGGGCGGCAGGTCGCCGCTCGTCGCCAGTTCCTCGCCGGCCTGCTTGAGCCGTTTCACCGCCTCGTCAAGGTTCCGGCGCCGCCGCTCGACCGGCAACTGCTCGAAGGCCCCGAGCATCTGTTTGAACCCGGTCGGCAGGGTTGCCTCGATGAATTCCGTCTTCTCGGTATCTGTCATTTCGGCAAACCAGTTCGACCATTCCTGGTCCAGCCGCGCCCGGCGTCGCTCCTCGTAAGTCAGCGCGTTCAACTTCGCCGCCAGATTCCGCAGCGCTTTCGCCCGCGCGTCGCCGGTCAGTTTGCTGAGATCGACTGTCCGCAACACGGTCTGCACACTCTCCGCCGTGACCCGCCGGCTCTTGGCCAGGGTGTACCCGCCCCACGCCAGCAGCCAGACCAGCGCCAATCCAATGACCCCGTACAGCAAAGGTTTGTGGCGCGGATTGAACATGCCGGTAGTCTAGCGCCACGGACCGCAAATGCCATGGCAAACTGCTCGGATGAGGGGAACGCCTCGCTGGGGCGAGAACGACACGGGCGCCGTCGCGCGGTCAGCCAACGGTTGCCCGTCGAGAAGACGCCTTGCTGACTGAAGAACGGAGCGCCACAATAGCCGAAACTCATCGCGCCCGTCCCGTGTCCTACCAGAAAACGAACAGGTGTGCGACCGCCGGTGGCGTCGAGTGCGTTTCGCGCCAGGCCGGGAGCGTCGAAGGCCGTCTCCATCAAACCAGAAACCATGAAAACAAATCTCCTCACATTGTCCTTCGTCACCCTCCTGCTGCCGGCGTGGCTGGCTGCTGGACCAGTCGCCTCCCCCGCCACAGTCGAAAAGAATGTGGACCGTTCGTTCGCGGTCAAGCCCGGTGGCACATTGGCCATCGATGCTGACCGTGGCTCGATTCGCGTGAGTGTGGGGACCGATGACAAGGTCGAGGTCAAGGTCTTCCGTGAAGCCAAGGCGGGCAAGATGGCCAGGGCCGAGGAAATCCTCGCGAACCATGCGGTGACGTTCCAACAGGAGGGCAACGATGTCCGCGTCCGGGCCGAGTCGAGCAGGCAAATCAACGGCTGGCTCGGGAGAGGCGCCAACCTCCAGGTGCGCTATGAGGTGACGGTTCCCCGTCAGTTCAATCCGGACCTGAGAACCGCCGGCGGATCGATTCAGGTGGCGGATCTCGTCGGCGCGGTGCGCGCCCAGACGGCGGGGGGTTCGATCAAGGTTGGGCGCATCGACGGCGCCGTTTGGGCGCGGACGGCCGGCGGCAGCATCGAAGTCGCCCGGGCCTCCGGCACCATCGAGGCCGACACCGCCGGCGGCAGCGTGACCATCGGCGAGGCCAACACCAAGGTGGATGTCCGGACGGCGGGCGGGTCGATCGACCTGGGCAAGGTGGGCGGCGCCGTGCGCGCCCACACCTCAGGTGGCAGCATCCGCCTCGAAGAAGCCCGTGGACAAGTCGACGTTTCCACTTCCGGCGGGAGCATTCGCGCCGCTTTGAGCGGCACCCCCGAGGAGGATTGTCGGTTCGAGACCTCCGCCGGCAGTATCGAACTGAGCCTGCCGGCTGGCGCATCAGCCGACGTGGACGCCCGCGCCAGCGCGGGCACCGTGGCTTGCGATCTGCCGGTCACAGTCCGGGGCGAGGTCAGGCGCAGCAGCCTCGAGGGCAGACTGGGCGACGGCGGCAAGCTGCTCAAACTGCGCACCAGCGCAGGAAACATCCGAATCCGGGCCCGGTAACAAAGCAATCTGCGACCAGCCGTCCGCCACGCGTGGAGTGCAATGTCCGAAAATCAATCGATCGGGAGACCACTTTCGCACACCTCACCCCTCGCCCCTCGCCCCTCGCCCCTCACCCCTCGCCCCTCACCCCTCGCTCCTCACCCCTCGCTCCTCACCCCTCACCCCTCGCCCCTCGCCCCACGTCGGTTGAGGCCGCGGCGCGCCGCACGCTGGCCGCTATCCCAGGGGGGCGCGACTGCTCCGCAAGGCGGCGATCGCTTGTTCGAGTTTCCTGGGGCGACACCGATTCCGCCGTGCCCAGTTCCTGGGCGAACACGGAGACCTTGTATTCCTCGATCAGCCAGCGGATCGCCTCGTGCCTCGCGCGGACCGCAGCCGGGGCTTCAGGCCCGAGCCGGATCGCCGCCCAAGCATCGACCCATGGCTGAACGCGGTCGAGTTTCTCGCGGTCCTTTGCCGGGTTGACCGCTGCGCGCTCCGCTCGGATCAGCATCGCCTTGAGGTAGCGGGCGACATGCGGGAGTCGCGCAAAGGGAATCTTTCTCAAGAAACCGACTGGCAGAAGCCCGTCGAGGTCCTGGCGCATCCGCGGGTAGGGCTGGCGGCAGAGCAGGATGGCCTGGCGCAGACGCAGGACCTCACCCAGCCGCTCCGAGAGTTGGGGCACCAGGCCGCGGATTTGGGCGCGCACGGACTCCCGCAGCGCCGTGAAGGCCGCCGCGGTCCGGGGCGGCGCGGCGGACGCGCCCAGCAGATGGCGCCGCAAATGCTCGAAAGCCGTGGGACCCAGTTCTTCGACCGGCCCGAGGGTGAGATAGAGTGCGCGCCATTGGGCCAGGCTGCGCAGATCCTTCTCGAGCCAGGCTAATTCCCGCTCGAGCCCCAACTCGAGGAGGCGCGACACGCCGCCCGGATGCGCCGCACCCGCCGCCTCGGCCTGGCGGAAGAGCCGCAGCGACACTTCGCCCGCCTCGACCTGCAGGGCTGGGAACGCTTCGAGTGGAAACCCGGCGATCTCGGCGACGCGAATGCGCTCAGGCAGGTCGTCGCAGGTCCAGCCCTTGAGGCTGTACCGTTCCCAGTGTGCCACGGCACGGCGCCACGCCTCGGATTCTGTGGTCGTGTCGTGCCGTGCGAGTTGGGCGCGCAGCGCGCGCAAATCGCGGCCCCGGGCCAGCAGTTCCTCACCTCGTCCCAGAATCTCGAAACGGGGGCGCAGGTGAGCCGGCAGCAATTCAACGCGCCAAGCCGTCGCCGGGATCTCGACGCCGTAGCGTTCTCGGACGAAGGCGATCAAGGCCCGAAGAAACGCGCCGCCCGAGGGCGTGATCGCCTCTGCCATGTCCTTTGCCCGAGCGGGCAGGGGCATGAGCGCCCGACGCAAGTCGCGGGGCAAAGCCTGCAAGAGATGCAGGATCTGAGGCTCCCGAAGTCCCGGCACGGCCCAGTCCAGGAGATCGGGCTCGATCACTTGCGCCAGCGTGAAGGGCAACCGCACCGTCACCCCGTCCCTGTCCTCGCCAGGGGCATAGTCGTACGCCACCGGGATCTGCTCGCTGCCCACGGCAACCGCGTCCGGATAGGCCTGGGCATCGAACGCGCCGGCCTGCTCTCCGAGCACATCCGCCGCCTGGAAACAGAGCCACTGCGGGCCCTCGGGCCCGCGCTCGCGCAACACATGATTCAGGTCAGCCACCGACCCCACCCGGCTCAGCCGCTGCGCGTAGGCGAGATAAAACGCTTCGTCCAGATCGGAGACCAGCCGATGCGGCAGCCGGGTCTGCCACATCTCGATCTTGTGCCGGAGTTGATGGTTGTGCCACAGAAACCGATAAACGGCCGGCAGGGCCGAAAGATCGGGGCGCGGAGTGTCACCTGACAGTTCGGGGCCGCCCGCCCGCCCCGGCCCCGGCCCCGGCACGGGCCTGGTCTGGGCAGGGAGCGACGGACCTCGTGCGCCCCGGTTTCGAGCCCGATCCGGCTCCTGCCCGCTGTCTTGCGCCACCCTGCCTTCCGAACGTACGCGTCCGAAATGATCCACGAGACCTTCGGCCACCAGTGCCTCGCGGATGAAGATCTGCGTCGCCTCCGCGGGATGGGTTTGCCGGTAGGACACCACCCGCTCGGACACCACCAGGCCGTGCAGCGTCACGCGTTCGAGTGCCGCCACGCGCCCGGCGGCGGCATCCCAGTGGGGATCGAGATAGTCCCGTCGAATCAGATGCGATGCCAGGTCCACGATCCAGCGCGGGTCGATTTCCGCCACCGTGCGCACAAAACGCCGCGAGGTCTCGACGACTTCGCCTGCGACAACCCACGGCGGTTGTGCCCCAACCCGCGGGGTCGCGGCTCTTGTCTCCTTCGGCGTCGGGCCAGGGCGCGTCTCGGCGGCTCTTTCGAACAACCCCGAACCGGGGAACACCATGGCCTCGCGATTGCCAGCCAGGCGGTACAGGTTCCGTTCTTTCTTTGTCGCCACGTGGCTCAACAAACCGCTCAGAATCGAACGATGAATGGCGGCGTACCGAGGGTCTGCTGCGCGAAGGGCGGCCTGTCGCTGTTTGGGCTGCGCGGTGAGGGTGCCCGGTTCATCGAGAGCAAGGGGGTGCGGTCCCTGGGCCAGCGCGTCTTCGAGCGCTTCATCGACGTCGTCCGGTGCGGCAAGGCTGAGCGGGGCGCCCAGTTGCGCGACTGTCTCGGCGAGTTGGGCGTGGATGTCGCGCCACTCGCGCATGCGGGGAAATGACAGGAAGTGTTCCCGGCAGAACTTGCGCATCTGGTTCTGGGTCCGGAGCGACTCGAGCGTGTCGTGGTACGCCTCCCAAATGCGCAGCAGTGTCAGAAAATCCGAACGCGGCTGGTGAAAACGGCGGTGGGCGGCGGAGGCGGTTTCCTGCCGATCCGCCGGGCGTTCGCGGGGGTCCTGGATGCTGAGGCCGGCTGCGATGATCAAGACCGGTTCGAGCGCCCCTTCCATCTGCGCCTGCAGGATCATCCGTCCGATCGTGGGGTCGACCGGCAGCCGCGCCAACCGCTCGCCCATCGGCGTCAGGCGTCGTTCGGCGTCAAGCGCGCCCAACTCGATCAGCAACTGATAGCCTCCCTCGATTGCGGAGGGCGCCGGCGGGTGAATGAACGGAAAGGTCTCCACCTCGCCCAACGCGAACGCTCGCATCCGCAGAATCACGTCCGCCAGGTTCGCCCGTTGGATTTCCGGCTGCGTGTAAAGCGGACGCGACTGGAAATCCTCCTCCGCGTAGAGCCGGTAGCAAACTCCCTCGGCCACACGCCCGCAACGGCCCATGCGCTGGTTGGCGCTGCTCTGGGAAATGGGCTCGATCGGCAGACGGCGGGTCCGCGTGCGCGCGTTGTAGCGGCTGATGCGGCCCAGGCCCGTGTCGACCACATAGCGGATGCCTGGCACCGTGAGCGACGTCTCGGCAATGTTGGTCGCAATGACGATCTTGCGGCGCGTCGAGGGCGCGAATACGCGCTGCTGTTCTTCGGCGCTGAGCCGACCGAACAGCGGGACCAGTTCGAGCTGCTCCGCCCCCCGTCTCGCGCAGGGCGTCACGGGTTTCGATAATGTCGCGCTCGCCCGGCATGAAGACCAGCACGTCCCCCGCCGCCGGCGTGTCCAGGATGTCGCGCACCGCCGCCACCGCCGCATCGACGTAGGACCAGCCCTCGTCCACCCCGGCGCCGTCCCCGTCGTCGGAAGCGGCTCCGAACGGACGGTATTCCACCGACACCGGAAACAAGCGTCCGGACACCGTGATCACAGGCGCGTGATCGAAGTGCCGCGCGAAGGCCTCCGTGTCGATGGTGGCCGAGGTGATGATCAGCTTGAGATCGCCGCGCTGCGCCAGCAATCGCTTCAGCAGGCCAATCAGGAAGTCGATGTTGAGCGATCGCTCGTGCGCCTCGTCCAGAACCACCACCTCGTACTCGCTGAGCACCGGATCGGCCTGCGCCTCGGCAAGCAGAATCCCGTCGGTCATGAACTTCACGTACGTCTCCGGGCTGGTCTGGTCGGAGAACCGAATCTTGCACCCCACGTCGCGGCCCCAGGGCCGGTCCAACTCGGTCGCCACGCGGCGCGAGAGCGAGAGGGCGGCAACCCGGCGCGGCTGCGTGCACCCGATCCTGGCCCGCACGCCAAAGCCCGCTTCGAGGCAGAGCTTGGGCAACTGTGTGGTCTTGCCCGACCCGGTCTCGCCCGCGACGACCAAGACCTGGTGCGCCCGCAACGCGGCGATGATCTCGTCGCGTTTGGCCGTAATCGGCAACTCGGGCGGATAGCGAAGCTCAGGCAGGGACGCCTGTCGCTGCTGGCGCCGGGCGATGGAAGCGCGCGCCTCGTCGAGCCAACGGCTGAGATCGTGCGGCGCCCGCTGGGCGTGCCGGTGCGCTTCGAGCCAGTGCGTCACCCTCCACCCAATCCGCAACTGATCGGTCAACAAACACTGCGGCAGGAGACGTTCGAGTTCCTTGAGCGACGCGACGGGATTCACGGAAGCAGCGGCGCGCATCAACCCTCAACCTCCAACGTTCAGCGCCCGACCCTGTGCCGGAGTCGGCAGACTGCGAGGGCGAGGCTGAGTTCTCTCATAAGCGCCAAGACCTCTAACGTCAGGAAGAGCCGGTGTCAGGCGTAAAGTTACGGCTTCTGGCGCACTCCGAGCATCTGGAGGTTGTCGGTGGAGATCGAGTTTGCGCCGCGTGGGGACACGCGGCCTACACCGGGAGTCTCGATCTGTTGTAGGCCCGGTGCCCTCACCGGGCGACAGAACACCGACAACAACCAGATGCACCGGACGCACTGGACGAGCTTGCCCTCGACGAGGTCGGGGGGATTGAGGTTCAATCGCAGGCAGGACGAAGGCAATCGCTCGACTATGGACCAAGCTACCCACAACAAGATCGTCTCCTTCATCTGGGGCATCGCCGACGATGTGCTGCGCGACCTGTTCAAGCGCGGCAAGTACCCCGACGTCATCCTGCCCATGTGCGTCTTGCGCCGCATGGACGCCGTGCTCGAGCCGGCCAAGCAGGCCGGGTGAGGGCCGTGGGGGAGAACACCAACCAACCGGCGCGGGCGGCAAGCTCACCATCGTCGAATACGAGCCCGATCCCGACCTGCGCGACACCGAGCAGATTTCGTTCCTCGAAGCTCCCCCGTCGGGCCTTCCAGGCGGTCTGCCCTCCGGAGCCTCGACGATGGAGGGCATCGAGACCTTCATCCGGCGCGAAGTCCTGCCCTACACCCCCGATGCGTGGATCAAGGCCGACGCCACCAGGATCGGCTACGAAATCAGCTTCACCCGCCACTTTTACCAGCCGCAGCCCCTGCGCACGCTCGAGGAAATCCGAGCCGACATCCTCGCCGTGCAGAAGGAAGCCGAGGGCCTGCTCGATGAACTGCTCAAGGGAGGGATGCCGTAGAATTCGGTCCCCAATACCGTGGCGTTAAACAGAACAGCAACGAAGGAATTTGTTTTAACTAAAAACCATTTTGCTTTACACAACGCTCGTTGCGGCAACCGCGTTTAACACAAGCGAAACACCATGAAGCCATTTGAGCCAGAACCCCTTCCGCCCAGTGACCTCGAACTGCTTGCGCTCATGCCGTTGATCGGCAAGGCGAATCGGGCCATCGCCACCTTGGAAGGGCTCTTCTACGGCATCCCCAACCCCAATGTTCTGCTCTCGCCCATCACGACGCAGGAAGCCGTGCTCTCCTCCAAGATCGAAGGTACTCAGGCTGATTTGGAGGACGTTCTGAAATTCGAAGCGGGCGAACCACCGTCCGAGCCATCCCGCCGGGACGACATCCACGAAATCATGAACTACCGGAAGGCCCTCCGTCTTTCCGAGAAGCTCCTCCAAGACCGCCCGTTCTGCCTGAACACTCTGCTCAAGCTTCATGACGTCCTCATGGACAGCGTCCGTGGCCACAACAAGGCGCGCGGACGCTTCCGCACGATTCAGAATTGGATCGGCAAGCCGGGCAGCCCGATTGAGGAAGCCGCCTTCGTTCCACCATCGCCATTCCACCTGCAGGAGCACCTGAACCGTTGGGAAGCCTATTGGCATGCAGACGCACCAGACGCCCTGGTTCAACTCGCCCTCGTTCATGCGCAATTCGAAATTCTCCACCCGTTTATTGATGGCAACGGCCGCCTCGGGCGCATGATTATCCCGCTCTTCCTCTACGAGAAGAAGATTCTGAGCCGGCCCTGCTTCTACCTATCGGCCTACTTTGAATCCAGCCGCGACAACTACATCGCCCGACTCAGAGATCTGGGCCAGCCCGGAAGCTGGACGCGCTGGTGTGCATTCTTTGTCGAGGGCGTGGCCGTGCAGGCCGAGGCGAACACCACCAAGGCCCGCGCCATTCAGGACCTGTACGAACGCCTCAAGAAGAAAGTCATCGACCTGACGCACTCGCAGTTTGCCATACCGCTGCTCGACTTCATCTTCGAGCGGCCGATCTTCCGCAGCAGCGATGTCACCAAGCTGGCGCACATGCCCAGCGCGCCCATGGTGGCCAATCTGCTTGGCAACCTCAGGCGGAACGGCGTGCTTCACACCGTGCGCGAAGGCGCCGGACGCCGCCCGCACGTGCTGGCGCTCGCCGAACTCATCAACCTCTGCGAGGGGAAGAAAGTGTTTTGAGGGCATTCATTTACGCGCAACCCGCCATGCACCCCCACGAAACACCGCAACTCGCTGCAAACAAAGGGGTTCTTTATTTAAGCGTTTGCCTTCGGTGTCAGCGGGAAGCCGGAAACGGAGGCGCGTCATGATCGCCAACCCTTCGACTCCGCTTATGGCCGGCCTCCAGCCTTACCCGCAACACAAGGAGTCCGGCCAACACTGGTTGGGGCGCGTGCCGCAGCATTGGCCGGTGCTGCCGAACCGGGCGCTCTTCGCCGAGGTCAAGGAGCGGGAGCATCCTGACGAGGAAATGCTCTCCGTGACCATCACGCAAGGCGTCATCCGGCAGAAGTCGCTGCTGGCCGGAACGTCCAAGAAGGACAGTTCCAACCTCGACAAATCCGCCTACAAACTCGTCTGCCCCCGTGACATCACCTACAACAAAATGCGAGCATGGCAGGGCGCAATTGGCGCGTCGGAACTTCGCGGAATCATCAGGCCGGCCTACGTCGTCATGCGGCTGCGCGAAGAGGCCAACCTGCCACGGTATTTCCATCATCTGTACCGGACCCCACATTTTGTCAAAGAAGCAGAGCGATGGTCCTACGTGATCACCTCCGACATGTGGAGTCTTCGCCCGGAGCACTTCAAGATGATCTACACGCCGCTGCCCCCTCCCTCGGAGCAGGCGGCGATTGTGCGGTTTCTGGAGTACGCGAACAGCCGGCTCGACCGCGCGATCCGGGCGAAGCGGAAGGTGATCGCGCTGCTCAACGAGCAGAAGCAGGCCATCATCCACCGCGCCGTCACCGGCCAGATTGATGTCCGCACCGGGAAACCCTATCCCGCCTACAAACCCTCCCTGCCCGCCGAAGCCTCGGCGAAGGCGGGCGGCATCCCCTGGCTCGGCGAAGCACCTGCGCACTGGGAATGGATTGCCATCAAGCGGCTGTTGTCGCGAATGGACTACGGAACATCTGAAGCGAGCACAGAATCCGGCCGCATTCGCGTTCTCACGATGGGGAACATCCAAAAAGGAGAGGTCATAATGCCGCTTTCCGGCGGACTCGATGACGTGCCTGAATCTCTTTTACTTGAACACCACGACCTGCTCTTCACGCGAACGAACGGCAACCCCGACTTGGTGGGGAAGGTTGGGATCTTCCGTGGAGAATTCTCCGATCGAGTTTCATTTGCATCCTATCTCGTTCGCTTGCGGGTCACACACCTGCATGAGCCTCAATGGCTTCACATGCTTCTGAATAGTTCCGCATTCTGGCCTTTTGCCCGCAGTCACGCACTCGTCAATTTGCAGACGAATCTGAATTCGACCCGATACGGCCAGTTTCCCGTTCCAGTTCCCCCGCCCGCCGAACAGGCGCAAATCGTCAAGTGGGTCGCCGAAGAATCCAAACCTCTGAACACCGCCATCTCCCGCCTAGACCGCGAAATCGGATTGCTGCGGGAATACCGGACGCGGCTGGTGGCGGATGTAGTGACGGGGAAGCTGGACGTGCGTGCCGCCTCCCGCCACCTCCCCGCCGAGCCCCTCACCCCCGAACCCGGACCGGACGAATCCCCCGAACCCGAGGAGGGCGAGGCATGAGCATGTTTCCCCCTGACTTCGCGCCGATTAACGGCGGCGTGTCCGCCTCGGGGTTTTATTTGAGTGGCTCCAAGCTTCGCTGTATAAAGCATTGATTATCAAAGCCTCTTTATTTGAGTGGAAAACGTCCTCATGACCTCTCAGGAACTCACCGCGCTGGTGGACCGACTCCGCCGCGAGCCTCACGAGACGGAGTGGCTGGAGTTCAAGGAGAACCACTACGAGCCGCAGGTTCTCGGCGAGTATCTTTCCGCCCTGGCCAACGCCGCCTGCCTGGCGGGCAAACCACGGGGCTACCTTGTCTTTGGCGTCCAGGACACGACCCACGCCGTGGTTGGCACGCAATTCGATCCCTACGCAGTCAAGGCGAGGGGAAATCAGGATTTGCTGATGTGGCTGGCGATGGGCCTCCAGCCCAACGTCGGCTTCGAGGTTCACGTGCTCGCGCATCCCAAGGGCCGGGTGGTCTTCTTTGAAGTCGGGCCGGCTTGGGATCGCCCGGTCCGGTTTTACGGCACGGCCTTCATCCGCGTCGGCACGAGCAAGACCGAGCTGCACAAGCACCCGGAGAAAGAGCGGGCCATCTGGTCGCGCCGGACGGATTGGTCAGCGCATATTTGTGAAGGGGCGACGCAGGCAGACCTCGATCCGGCCGCGCTGGAGAAGGCGCGCGAGCAGTTCCGCATCAAGCATCCGAAGCAGGCGGGCGAAGTGGCGGACTGGGACGACGCCACCTTCCTCAACAAGGCCAAATTCACCGTTCGGGGTGCAGTCACGAACGCCGCGCTCCTGCTGCTGGGCAGGTCGGAGTCCGCCACGCTGTTGTCACCGGCGGTGGCGCGGATTTCGTGGATTCTCAAGGACGCCCAGAACCGGGAACTGGATTACGAGCATTTCGGCCCGCCCTTCCTGCTTCAGGTGGATCGCGTGCTGGGGCGCATCCGCAATCTGAACTGTCCGCGCCCTGCCGAGTGGCACGCTGTTTCCCGCAGGAGATCACGCAATACGACCCGTGGGTGATCCGCGAGGCATTGCACAACTGCCATCGCGCACCAGGACTACGGTCTGCGCGGGCGGGTGAACGTGGTGGAAACGCCGTCGTCCGTCCTGATCACCAACGTGGGGAGTTTCCTGCCCGGCGACGTGGACAAGGTCATCCGTCAGGACGCGCCGCTGGAGATCTACCGCAACCCGTTCCTCGCCGAGGCGATGGTGAACCTGAACATGATTGATACGCAGGGCGGTGGCATTAAACGGATGTTCCAAAAGCAGATGCAGCGATTCTTCCCGATGCCGGACTACAACCTGACCGAGTCCGACCGGGTGCAGGTCGCCATCCCCGGCAACATCCTCGACGAACAATACACGCGGCTGCTCATGGAACGGGCGGACCTCGATCTGTGGCAGGTCATTCTGTTGGACCGCGTCCAGAAGCGCCTGAGCATTACGCACGATGCCCATCGCGTGCTCAAGTCGGCGGGATTGGTGGAGGGGCGCTACCCGAATCTGCTCATCGCCGCGGGCGTCGCCAAGCTTACGGGACAGAAGGCCCGGCATATCCGCGAGCGCGGGTTCAACAAGCAATACTACCTCGATGCGATTGAGGCGCTGATTCGGGAGCACCAACCGATTCCGCGTTCGGAAATTGACCGCCTGTTGCTCGACAAGCTGCCCGAGGTTCTGAACGAGAAGCAGAAACAGGCGAAGGTTCACAATCTGATGGCCGAACTGGCTCGCAACGGGGAAGATCGAGAACCGAGGGAGTCGTGGACACCCTGCGTGGCACACCGTGGACCAGCCGGTTGTTTAACAAAGCAAAGCCATGATCGAATCAACCCAAGCTCAAGGCCGACGCGTGCAACCGGTTGATCTTACGGCACTTTCCCTTTGTTTGATTCGTGCCGGCAGCAATGCTTTAACAAAGGCCCAAATAAAGCCCGGCCTCTCATGCGGAGCTGAAATATGAGCGCCACCGACACCTCCGAAAAAGGCCTCGAAACGCTGATCATGCGGCACATGACCGGCACGGACCTGCCTGCCGAAGCCTCGGCGAAGGCAGGCGGGCTGGCGTTTGCCGGCGAGGGTGTTGTCGCGGAAACGCCCGATGCCCTCGCCGCCGCCAAGGCCGCCGGCTCGGGCTGGCTCCCCGGCCATCCCAAGGACTACGACCGCACCCACGCGCTCGACGTGCCGCAGTTGTTCTCGTTTCTCCACGTCACCCAGCCGGACACGGTCAAGAAACTCGGCATCGGCGATTACAGGGACGCCAAGGACATCAACCGCCAGAAGTTCCTCGCCCGGCTCTCGAATGAAATCGGCAGGCGCGGCGTGATCGACGTGCTCCGCAAGGGCGTGGACCACGGCCCGCTGCATTTCGACCTGTTCTACGGCTCGCCCTCGCGGACGATAACGCGGAAATCGGGCCGATCCCGGTTGAAGGTGGCGCCCACAAACGCGAGCCGGACCTGGACCGCTTGAGCAATATCCTCAAGGCGTTCAACGATCACTTCGGCACGCTGTTCACGGACGCTGATCGTGTAGCCCGCCGAATCCGGGAAGACATCGCACCCAAGGTTGCCGCCGACCCCGCCTACCAAAATGGTCTTCACCATCACAGCCGATGAGAAGCCGCGCGGAATCACATCGACGACGCCCGCGGGCGATGCTATGGGCTGACCCGCCATTCACTGGAACATGAACGCCTGCCAAATCGGGATGAGCCTCGCCGTCGCGGCGGGCTTGCACGCCGCGGCGTCTCGATCCGCCGAGACGGAGTTGCGCCCCGTCGTCGAAGTCGAGGAGTTGGTTTACGAATACACGCCCGCCGACAACGGCGCAGGCCCGATGTGGTGTCACGGATCGACGTGTCTGGTGCGGCTGGGCGACACCGTGTTTGCAAGCGGACTCGAGACAATCGCGAGCGCCACACCGCTCAACAATTGTCGATGGACTTTTGGAAGCGCGGACCGGAAGGGTGGACGCTCGCCGACAGATCGGTTGGCCGCACCCGCGAGCCGTGTCCGCTGGCGGCATTTTCCGAGTCGGGCCGGTTTTCCTTTCGGCGAATCCCACCCTGAATCCCGAAGGGACGGCGGGTGGCGGCCCGGCGCGCCCGGTCTTGTTCGAGTTCGGCGCCGCCGAACCGGGCGGCGAGCCCAAGACCCATTGGCCAGGCTGGCGGAACCATCCGACACCCCCGCCGTTCACCGAGCATTCGTATCGCAGCCTGGCCGCGGACGGACCGGGCCGGGAACTGATTCTTTTCCAGAACATCGGCTACACGCACGCCGAATGGGCTTTCCGCGACCGCGATGGAGACTGGAGCGCGCAAGGCCAGCTCAAGTGGCCGTGGGGTGCCGAGTACGACACGCCGCAGCCCATCCGCATTTGCTATCCGAACGTGGCGCTCCGGCAGCGCGCGGTCCATTTCGTGGGAGTCAGCGACATCGTCGAGCCGTACGCCAAGTGGCGTCAGGCCAAACGCGAGCTGACCGGGCGAGAGTGGGATTACGATTTCCGCAGGCTCTTCTATGCCTGGTCGCCGGATATCGCCCGCGGCGGATTTCGCGACTGGGTCGAGATCGCCAGCCGCGACAAGACATGCGGGTGGGTTTCTCCGGGCGATCTCTGGGTTGCCCCCGACGGCGACGTCCACATTGTCTGGACCGAACGCGCCCTCGATGAACGGCTGCGCGCGAAGTTCTTTCCAGCCGAGAAACAGCGTCACGAATTGAACTACGCGGTCGTCCGGGAGGGCCGCGTGCGGTCGCGCCGCACACTCCTCGCGGCGGACGAAGGAAAACCGGGACTCGTGGTCAGTCTGCCGCGTTTCCAACCTTTGCCCGACCATCGCCTGTGCGTCTTCTTCCACGTGCAGGGCACGGACGAAACGGGTCAAGCGGTGGCCGAGAATCGTCTCTTCGAGCTGCACTCGGATGGGTCCTCTGGCCCCATGCTCTCCGTTCCTCTGCGACATGTGTTGACCAGCTATTTCACGGCGACGGTCAGAGGCGGTTCCGCGCCCGAGTCGGACCCTGGATTTACTGGGCACGCGGGCCGACCAGCCGAATGCCATTTGCTACGCGCGCGTGCGGATCGAAGGAGGCGCTCGTCCGTGAACCTTTCCATGAACCTCGATTTGGTAGGGCGGCCAGTCCCCTGGCCGCCGTCGGCGCGTAGCGGACTGCGCGCCCTACCGGCGGTGCCAGGTTCATGTCCACTGAGCAGTTCAAAATGGAGCAGGTGGCTTTCCATGAACCGGCAGGTGGTCCTAATCCTAATCCTAATCTTAATCTTAATCGGCGACAGCGGATTACGATTACGATTACGATTAGGAGCAGGTAACTTCGGTTCATGGTCCCAATGCGCATTAAGTCGTTGAATGTCAATGCTCCCCATGACCCTCGACACGGAAAGCGGTGCTGAAGCGCACGCACTCCCCACGCTTAGCGACCTCGAGCGCGTCCGGCGTGGCGAAGCCTTTGGAGTGCGGTGGTTTACCACCGCTTTGGGGTCATGTCCGCTGAGCAGATCGCAACGTAACAGGTGACTCTTCATGAAAGGACTGTCCCGTCTTTCAATCGCCCCGCTTGCACTGGGCCTCCTGATCTCCACGGCCCACCCCGCCGTTCTCGAACTGCACACGCGCGAGCGCGAACGTGTCGAGGCGAGGCCCGGCGAATTCCGGCTTGTCGAGAAGACGGTCGCCTGGGACGCCGCGAAAACGGCTATCCTCGTTTGCGACATGTGGGACCGGCACTGGTGCCGGGGCGCCACCGCCCGCGTCGCCGAGATGGCCCCGCGCATGAACGCCGTCCTCGAAGCCGCCCGCCGGCGGGGCGTTCTGATCATCCACGCGCCCAGCGGGACCATGGCGTCTTATGCCGAGTCCCCTCAGCGCAAACGGGCCCAACAAGCGCCGGACACGCCCGCCCCGAACGACATCGACCGCTGGCACGCCCTCGACCCGTCCAAGGAGGCCGCGCTGCCGATCGACGATTCGGACGGCGGCTGCGACGACATCCCGCCCTGCCGTCAAGAAAGCCCCTGGCGCCGTCAGATCGGCACGCTCGAGATTCAGCCGGAGGACTGCATCAGCGACAGTGGGCGCGAGATCCACAATCTCTTGCGCCAGCGGGGCGTCGAGAACGTGATCGTCCTGGGTGTTCACGCCAACATGTGCGTCCTCGGTCGTCCGTTCTCGATCCGGGCCCTGGTCGAGCTGGGCAGGAACGTTGTCCTCATGCGCGACATGACGGACACCATGTACAATTCGCGCCGGCGCCCGTGGGTGAGTCACTTTGTTGGCACGGACCTGGTCGTGGAACATATCGAGAAGTACTGGTGCCCTTCGGTCACGAGCGCCGACTTCCTCGGCGGCGAGCCGTTTCGATTCCAGGACGATCGCCGACCGCTGCTGGTCTTCATCCTCGCCGAGAACGAATACCGCACCTGGGAGACGGTCCCTGCCTTTGCGCGAGACGCGCTGGGCTGGCGCGGTTATCGCCTCGATGACGTGACCGCCAGCCCGCGCACGGATGACTACGAGTTCCAGAACTCCCGCGCCCTCGACAACGCGGATCTGGTGTTCGTGAGTGTTCGCCGACGGGCGTTGCCGGTCGCGATGCTGGCCCGGTTGCGCCAACACGTCGGGTCAGGCAAGCCGGTCGTCGGCATTCGCACCGCCAGCCACGCCTTCGCGCCCAGTCCCGATAAGCTCAAAGACCGAGCCGACCTGGCCGCCTGGCCGCAGTTCGACGCGGAGGTGCTCGGCGGGAACTACCAGGGTCACCGCCCGGCGGGCATCGAGGCGGAGGTCCAACCGGCGCCGGAGGCCGCCTCGAGCCCGCTGCTCGTGGGCGTGCCTGCGGACGGATTCAAGACCCGCTCCTCGCTCTACCGCAACGCGCCGCTCCCACCCGCCAGCCAGGTCCTGCTCCTGGGCGCGATTCCCAACGAACCAGCCGAGCCGGTGGCCTGGACCCACGCCGCCGGTCCGCGACAAGCACGGGTCTTCTATACTTCGCTGGGCGGGCCGGACGATTTTCGCAACCCCGCCTTCCGACGCCTGCTGTTCAACGGAATTCTCTGGGCGCTCGATCGGCCTGTGCCGCCCGCGGAGGCCGGCCTGGAAGCGCCCTGACGCCTGGCCTTGCGGCCTCAGTAGCCCGCACGGCCAACCGAGACGGGAGGCTGGCTCCTCCCTGGCGGCTACGCATGCGCCGCCTTGTGCATCACCAGGACATCGCGCACGGTCCGGCGCGGCGTCGGCGGGACCTCGTCTCCATACCCCAGGCGAAACAGGATCTGGGGAAACCCGGCCAAGCCCAACATGCTCGCCAACTGCGTTCGCAGCTCCGGGACCTCGATCGGCTGGTTGAGGAAGGAGGCCCAGACGTCTTCGATGCGGGCGTGGAGCAGCACACTCTGCAACGCCTGGCCGGTGTTGAGCCAGGTGGCGGAGTCGTCCTGCGGGGTCCACAGGACCGCCAGCACCGGCGAATGGGTGGCGATGTCGCGGTCGCGCGCAGCTTGCCCGCCACCGCGATCGAACGAGCGTATCAACGCCGGCCCGGCAAACGACAACCAATCCTTGATGCCCACGTCGTGCACCGGCAGCCCATCGTGGAAATCCTCGCCCTTCGGTCTGACCCAATGGGCCAATTCCTCCCGAAACGCCTTATCGGCCCATTGCAGGCGATCGGCCTGCGCCACCAGGTCGGCAACGGCGTTGCGCACCTCCTCGACGGCATAGGTGGACAACCACGCCCCTTCGTTCTGGGCGATGGATTCGAGCTGCGCCAGGAGGTCAGGCGGCATTGGATCCGGGCGGAAGACCCCCCGATTGGTCCTTCGCTCCGTAATCCCGTGAAACACCAGCACGTCGTCGGAAGACGTCTCCCCGCTCAATCCCAGCCGAAACTGCGCCAGGAGATCGGGCGAGTCCGGATTGGGCAACAACACCACTTCGTACTTGTGGCCAAAGTACTCGGCTGCGATCCGCAAATTGAACAGAGCCGCTCCACAACTGATGGTGAGCTCGCGGTCGCTCGGGTCGATCACTCGCAGAGCGCGCCGGCGATCGGCAAACAACTCGACATCCATCGCGTTGATCCGGAAAAGCCAGGGCTGCGTGTTGTGGCTCGACGGCGCGAGAATCGCGTAACGCAACAGAAAATCGAGTTGGTCCGAGGCGTAGCTGTCCGCCGGAAAATCGTCGGCGTTCACACTCCAGGGTTGGAGATGGTCTTTCATGGGGACGCGTCTGCCCCATGAGACGCCCACCCCGTGGCATAATTCAATCCAAAATCGGGCGGCGCCTCGCTAAAACACCTCGGGCACGCCTTCTTCGAGAACGCGGAGGTTCTTGCTCAGACCCGCTTGCTCGATGACCCCGCGGAGGCGCGTCAGCGGCTCGTCCATTTCCTCGAACGAAAGGCGAAATGTGCCGTAATGCATCGGCACAATCCACTTCGCCCGAAGATCACGAAAGGCTTTCACGGCGTCTTCGGGGCCCATGTGGACACTGCGGAAGGACTCGGGGTGGTAGTTGCCGATCGGGAGCAGCGCAACCTCGGGCGCATACCGCGCCCCAATCTCCTTGAACCCATCGAAGAAGGCGCTGTCGCCAGCATGATAGATGCGGCGCCCCTGATACTCGAGCACGAACCCGCCATAGCCCCGGTGATGGTCCCGCAGCACCCGCGCTCCCCAGTGCTTGCACGGAGTCAGCGTCACCCGCAGGCTGCCCCGCGAGAACGTTTCCCACCATTCCAGTTCGAGCACCCGGTCGAACCCCAGTCCGTCAGCCAGGTCCGCCACACCCCAAGGCACAATCGCCATCCGCGGCGCCGGCAGGCGGCGCAGGGTGCGCTTGTGGAAATGATCGAAATGCGCATGGGTCAGAAGAACGAGATCCGCCCGAGGCAGGTCCTTGATCTTCAGCCCGGCGTGCCGCTGCCGTTTCATCACGAAAAGCCAGTTGGCGAAGTTCGGATCGATCAGCACGTTCAGATCGGCAAACTGCACCAGGAATGAGGCGTGGCCGATGAACGTGATCGCCACCTGGCTCTCGCCCAATTGAGGGAAAGCGGGCGTCCTGCGCTGCCCGCCGCGGCGGGTCAGAAGCGCCTTCCAGACCATCTGCCGAAAGTAGGCGCGCGGACTGAACGCCTGCGTGGGCGTCAGTTCTTTGAACGAGCGGGGCAACTTCCGCCGTCCGCGACGCGGTGGTTTCGACTGCTGATGATCGTCCGTATCCATAGGACCGAGCCCGCCTTGACCCGAGACGTCCCGCGCCCACCGGGGTACCCTCATTCGACCCGACAAAGCAACACAATCTTAGCGAGGCGCGCCTCGGACCGACGCGGCACATGGCCAGGTCTGTTTTCATGTGCCGTGGTCTCGCAGAATGGGATGGGTGATTCATGGGCACAAAAGGCCCGCAGTTCCGTGCGCGCGGAATTTTCGGTTCATATTGTAGTTGCCGCCTCGGGTGTCCCGGAACTCAATCACTCCATGCATTCCGAGCATTCACTTGTGGCAGCCCGCGGTTCCCGCGGCCCGGTGTGGACTGCAGCCGGCTTTCTGGTCCTCGCGCTCTGGCTGTCGCCTGGATTCGTTGCCGCCCAACCGCTCGAGGTTGAGCGTGGGGTGGACATTCTCCAACACTGGCAGCCAGGCCAGCATCTCTACGTCAAGGGCAACCTGGGAGTGGGCCCGACACAGCTCGACGAACTGGAAGCCTGGCTGCGCGCAAACGCGACCAACTGGACTGTGATGCTGCTCGAACACGCGCGAGACGAGAGGTTCACCGACGCCGCAGGCGAGAGTTTCACCGGAATGGACGCCGTCGAACACGCCTTGGGCAAAGGCCTGCCCAACCAGACGGCCTTCGGCAGCCTGACCGATCCACGCACCGGCGAACGCAACGGCGCGTTCTTCGTGCTGTTTCTCCAGGAACGGAAGTTCTCCTACTTCGGCTCGGACGCTCAGGACCGGCGGGGCCTCGGCGAAGACAGTTGGATCGGCCAACTCGACCAGCCGGCGATCGCCGCCATGCGCGGCGGCGGACGCGTCCTCGACGCGGTGAAAGACACCATCACAAGCGTTGACCGGCAACTCGCCCAACGCATCTCCGCCGAAAGCGCTCGAAGGGAGCAAAGCGAGGCCAACGCCCGAGCCGAGCGCGAACGCGCCCAGGCCCAGGCCAAAGCGAGCATCGCAGCCGCCACCGCCACCGTCCAGCGCCTCGAATCGCGCCTCAGCCCTTTCACGGAGGAATTCCCCGCGCTGACGGGTGAACTGGCGCGGCCGCCGCTGCGCGAGTGGCAGGCGGACCTGGAAACCGCAGCGTCCGTCCTGACCGGCGGAAACCCGTCCGGACCCCGGACCCTGGCCGACACTGTCAACGAGCGCGCCAACGCCGCCTTGCGCGCCCTCGAAGAGTACCGGCAGGCCGGGCCGGACCTGGACGCGCTCCGCCGCCGACTCGACCAGGCGTCCGCCGCTCCGAACGCCGCGTTCGCCAAGGCCGAACTCGCTGCCGCAGACGCCGCCTTGGCCGAGGCGCGCCGGACCCACGGACGAGGCGATGCCGGCTATCGCGCGCAGATCGACGCGGCCCGGCAACAGATCGACGCCGCCCAGACCGCAATCGCCGCCGCGGCGCGCGCGGCCCAACTTCGGCGGACGGCTCTGCTGGGGGGGACCGCCGCAGGCGGTTTTGGTCTCCTGGCGCTCGGGGTCATCCTCAATCGCCTCCGTCGCGGGAGGCGCCAGGAGGCCCTCGAACTGGTCGAATCCTGGACCAAGGCGCTCGACGAGAAAACGCTCGCCCTGTTCAAACTGCTCGACCGCACCTATCTCGTGGTCGGTTCCTCGGCGGAAGAGGCGCGCCACCGGTTCGCCGGGACGACTCTCGCTTCGAGCCAGCAGATCATCCGCGACGTCGACGAACTGACGATCATGTCTTCGTGCGCCAGCCGCATTCTGACCGACGCCAAGGCCCTGGCTCTGCCTCGCGCAGTGCCCGCTCGCGCCGCCAACTTCTTTCTTGGCCGCCGCTATCAGGCCGCCACGCGTCGGCTGCGCGACGAGCCCATCACGTTCCAGCCGGAGGAGGGGCTCGACTTGGTGATGCGCGGTACCAAGTCCGAACGGGACCGTCTTCTGGGCAGTCTGGCATCGTACCAGCCATTCCAATTCTCGTTCACCGAACTGATCGCTGCATTCAACCAGCGCGCCGAGCGCGCGCTGTCCGGACTCGATCAGGTCGAGTCGGCCCTGGTTGACATAGGCGCCCAGCTCGAATCCTCACGCCAGAAGATCACGGCGGCCAAAGGGCTCGAAGCCCGCATCGAGGCCGCCGCCGCAAACGGCGTGTTCCGTGTCGCGCCTGTCTTTGGCGAACTGCTCCCTGCCGCCGAGCGGGCCCTGGCCGAGGCCGCCCAGGTCTCCATCCGCGATCCCGTGGGCGCGTTGGGCAATCAGGCAGTCCGCGCGCAGCGCCAAGCTGCCGACGCGCTCGCCTTGGCCGAGCTTGCCCTTGAATTCCACCAGACACATCAGCCGCCATTGCTCGATGCCGCCCAACAACTCGCAGCCGCCGGATTGCAGATCGCGTGGTTGTCGGATGCCGCCGACGAGTTGTCGGCCCGTGCCGATCAGCTTGCCCGCGGGGCCGTCGAGGCCGCAGCGCACGAGGCGATTGCCGAGTTGCGCCTCGACCTTGTCGCGTTGCTCGAACGAGCACGCAAGACCGTGACGCTCGACCGATCGCGCCGTGAAGTGGGTCAACGAGCGGTCACCGACGCCCAAACCGCTGTGGCCGCAGCCCGCGCAGAGCTGGCCCGACGCCTGGACAAACCGCCCGGAGACATGTTGCGGGAACCGGAACTCGATCCCTCGGAGTACCTCGCCCATGCCCAGGAACAGTTGGTCGCCGCGCGGACGGCGCTCGAACGCGGCGCCGCCGAGGCCGCTCAAGACGGACTGGCCGAGTCGGCGCGGCTGACGGGAACGGCCCTGTCGTTGGTGGAAGCGACGCAACAGGCCCTCTCCGCGCATGACCAGGAATTGGCCGCCCGACGCGCTGAAACGGAGAGACTCGAGCGCGAGCTCCCAAGGCACGAGGCCGTCCTGGTCGATCTCGCCGCCGTCTACGCCCCGCCGGTGTTTGCCCTGGGCCAAGGCGATCCCACCCACCCCAACGCCAATGGCACCGTGCGCGACAACCTCGAAGAAGCGCGCGAGCACATCGCCGCCTGCCGCGATCTGACCGAACAAGCCGATCGGGCCTTTCGGGATGCCCAGATCCTTCAGGCAAGAAACCTGCTGCGGCAGGCCGGCGCCCGACAGGAACAAACCGCGTTTCGTCTGCAAGAAATCCTCGAAAAGCAACAGCGCATCCGCGACACCGAAACGGCAAATGACACTTCGATCGAAGAGTTGAATCGCCAGGCCCGCGACCTCGAACCGAACATCGACGACGCCCGGACCATGGGCCCAACCGTCCATGCTTTCCAATCCGCCCGCCAGCAACTCGCCGAGACCGCCCGGTTGCGGTCCGTCACGCCGCGCGATCCCTTTGCAGTGGCAACAGGCCTGGCCGCTGTGCGGGAAAACCTCGGACACGTCGCCGATCAGGTGCGCTCCGATCGAGACAGTCACGACGCGGCGCGGCGCAGCCTCGAAGCGGCAGCCGCGGAAATCGAGGTCGCCCGCCGCCTGCGACACGACGCCGCCAGCGATGCCGTGCCAGATAGCCCCGGCATCGTCCAAGCCGCCAGCAGCCTCGATGCCTTGTCCGCCTCGTACCCCGGGCTCGAAGCGCGCCTCCACGAAACCCACGGCGACTGGCCCGCGCTGGATGCCGAGGCCAACAGCCTCGCCCAGGACGCCGGACGGCTCGCCGCCACCCTGCGGGGCGAACTGGAAGCCGCGGAACGAGCCATCGCATCGCTCAACACCGCCGCCACCCGCGTTCGCGCCGCCGCCGCCTGGACCGGCGGCCTCGGCGTGCTGATCCGCGGATCGCCTGGGTCGGAGGGTCTCGCCCAGGCCCGACAAATCCTGGCGACCGGCAACTACCAGGAGACCTGGCACCTCGCCGAAGCCGCCCGCCGCGCAGCCGAACTGGCTGTCGCCCAGGCCGAAGCCGAGATGCTGCGAAGACGCCGCGCCGAGGAGGAACGCCGCGCACGCGAGCGCCGCGAGCGCGAGGCGGCCGAACAGGCCCGGCGACGTTCGATCACCACCCCCACCTTCGGCGGCCTCGGCCGCAGTCGGTCCGGCTTTTCGATCGGTTCCGGCGTCAGCCGGTCGGTGTTCCGCAGCGGTTCGGGCGTCGGCCGCTCTGGCTGGTGAGGCACGGCCAGCCGCAAATGCGGGATCATACTGGAACGTCGCAAAGCGGCCTTCGTCCTCCAGAGAAGCCGCCCCCGATGGTTCGCCCTCACAGTCTGAGAGAATTCACTGCAAGGGCATCCGCAAGAGCCTCGACGTCGAAACAGCCATTACTCGACCGCGTCACGCCAACGCGGCACCAGACGATGGCCTATGCCCAAATGATCCAGAACCCGGGCAACCACAGTGTCCGCCACCTCCGCGACCGTTTGGGGCCGGCTATAGAAGGAAGGATTCGCTGGCAACAGGATCGCACCCGCCAACGCGAGCAATTCGAGGTTCCTGATCTGAACCAGGTTCAAGGGCGTCTCGCGGGGGACCAGGATCAGCCTTCGCCTCTCTTTGAGCGCCACGTCTGCCGCCCGCAGGATCAGGTCGTCGCTCACCCCATGAGCGATGCGGCCCAGAGTGCCCATGGTGCAGGGGATGATGACCATGGCATCGAAGGGATTCGACCCGCTCGCAAACGGGGCGTTCAGGTCGTCGTGCGCATGGGTCACCACTGCTTCGGCGAGACGCAGGCCCTGGGGCAGTTCATGGCCGATCACCTGGTGCGCGCAGCGACTCAACACCAGATGCACCTCGTGTTGCCGGACGTCCAGACAATCCAACAACCGCTGGGCGTAGAGCGCACCCGAGGCGCCCGTGATGGCAACGATGAGACGCATCGATCGGTGTCCGCTACAACCGGACGTCTTCGGCCCGCACTTCGAGACACTCGTCCTGGTCTTCCCAGATGATCGCGGGATAGACTTCGATCAGTTTGGGCACAAGTTGATGCCCGGCGAACGCCAGCAAGGTCTCGGCTTTGGTGGCCGCCTCCTCGAACGCCCGATCGAAATCCCCCGCCCGCTTCTGTTCCTCATCGTCCCAGTGCGCAACGGCATGGACGGGCGCGTATTCCTCGGCCCAACTGCGGATGAGCGTGCGCAGGTCGTCGGGCAGTTCGTCGAACGGGACGGCGGTGCTGTCGCAGTGCAGGCATACCAGCCCGGCTTCGGGGACGTCGCGGCTCAGGATCGGCACCAAAGGCGCCCGGCAGCAGGACGCCTGCGGGTAGGTTGCGGGACACGTGACCATCCGTTTCAACCAGATCTGCCGGTCATGGCCCACATGCGCCGCCAGCCGATACGCCGCCACCAGCGGATGCGACAGCCGCCAGCCGCGTCCCTGAAATTGCCCCAGCGTTTGCGCCATCCAGCGGGCCAAGGTCAGGTCATCAAGATCGCGAAAAACCTGGCTGTGTTCGGCCCACAAGGCGTTTAGCGGGTTCTCCGGTTCGTGCGCCATGATCCGTTCAGATTAGCGAGGCTGCGCCTCAGACCGAAGGAGCATAACACCGATTCGTTTGCGCTGGGTCTTGGCCATGGCAACCGGCATTCGACGCCTCGCTAAGGGGCGCCGCTGCGCGGCATAGAAACTTGACTTGTCTAAAACACATTGGACCGGTCAAGGATTCTAGCGAGGAGCCCAAAAGTTCAAAGCCAAAAGACGAAGGGCACAATCGGCTTGGAGAACCAGCGCCCCTGGCGTACAAGTCCGCCCGGGTATGCGTCCTTCGCCGCCAGAATCCTTGACCGGTCAAACTTGTCGTAGGCAAGCCAGGCTTGTGTGCGGCGTTGAAGGGGTCAAGGATTCTAAGGGGCCGTCAAGGAATCACCTTTACACTTTGCTGCTGGCTATTTGGCTTGCGGGCGCGAAGCGAGCGACGCGCATACCCGTCCCGCGACGGCGGGATAAGGAGCGAGCGACAAAGCCCGCAAGCCAAAGAGCCGCAGCCCTTGCGGGTCGCCGCGGCGCCGGGCCATCTGCTTCGTTGCTCGGTCGGTCGAGTATCGCAGCGGATACACTCCCTCCCTCGTGCCTCGCATCTGGCCCGGCGGCGCTGGCGACAAAGCGCAAAGGTGATTCCTTGACGGCCCCTAAGGAGCGAGGCGCGGGAAAGAGGGGCGGGGAAGGGCCGGGACTGTTCATGAAAGCGAGGTCTGGGGTCGGTCTGAGGTGCGCCTCGCTCATCGTGATGGTGTCTGCGCTGCTGTGCGCTCGCGCGCAGGAGTGCACGGATCGCCACCTGGCCGCCGGCGTGGCGGAGTTCAACGCCGCCTATCAGGCATGGGACGGCTCGCGGTTCCGGGCGGCGGTCGCCCAGCTCCACCAGGCCGCCAGCAACGCGCCCACTTCGAGTTTGGTGTTCTACTGGCTGGGGACGGCGGAGTTTCATTCCATGCTCCACTGGCAAACCTTGGACCCGGCGCCGACACCCAAGTCCAGCGCGGACGCCTCGCGGGACGCTGCCCTGGCCGCTCTGTCGCGCGCAATCAAACTGGACGAGCGACACGCCGAAAGCCACGCGTTGCTCGGCACACTCTACGGAATGAAGATCGGCGGCAATCTGCTGCGCGCCGCCCGGTACGGGCCGCGGGTGCAAAAGCACTGCCGCAAAGCGCTCGAACTCGACTCGGACAACCCGCGGGTGCACTATCTGATCGGCACCTGTCAGTTTCACACGGCGAAGACACCGGCAGACCGGCGGGAAGCGCTGGCCTCGTTTTTGACGGCGGACCGGCTCTTTGCCGACGAGGCCAAACGGCCTGTGGAGCCATTGCAACCCCGCTGGGGGCGCAGCAGTTGTCGGACCTTCCTGGGGCGCGCCTACGAGTCGCTCGGACAACGCCGCGAGGCCGCCGACGCCTATCGCCGTGCGCTTGATGAACATCCGGCCGATCACTGGGCCCAGAAAGGGCTGGCACGGGTCACCTTGGATTCCGAAGACACCCATGAATAAGAAGCAAGTCGTGGTCATCGGCGCGGGGTTGGGCGGGCTGTCCGCGGCCATCTCGCTGGCGCAGGAGGGTTACTCGGTCACGATTCACGAGAAGAACGCGCGGATCGGCGGCAAACTCAACGTGCTCAAGGAGCGGGGCTACAGCTTCGACCTTGGCCCCTCGATCCTCACGCTGCCGCATCTGTTCGAGCGGCTCTTCGAGCGCTCGGGCAAGGCGATGCGCGATTACATCCCCATCCGCCCTCTGCGCCCGCATTGGAGGAACTTCTTCGAAGACGGCAAGGTTGTGGACCTGTATCCGGAGGCGGAGCGCATGGCCGAGGAGGCCCGCAAGATCGGCGAAGATCCGGCCAACGTGAGGCGGTTCCTCAGCTATTCGTCCGACCTCTATGACCTCGTCAATGCCGGGTACTTCGAGCAGGGGCTCGACACCTCGAAGGACTTCGCCCGCTTCTACGGGATCGGGGCGTTCGTGAAATTCGATCTGTTGCGCACGATGCACGGGGGCGTGAAACGGTTTCTCGACACCCCCCACCTGCGGGACGTGTTCGATTACTTCATCAAATACGTCGGGTCATCCGCCTATCACGCGCCCGCATTCATGAATTGCCTGCCCACGATCCAGTTTCGCCACGACCTGTGGTACGTCGACGGCGGGCTCTACCACATCGCCCTCGGCCTCCAGCGGCTCATGGACGAACTGGGCATCGCCGTCCATCTCGAGAGCGAGGTCGTCGAGATCCGCAAGCAGGGCGCCCAAGTGACCGGCATCGCCACCAAAAACGGCGCATTCCATCCCGCGCACGTCGTCGTGTCGAACATGGAAGTCATCCCCGCCTACAAGCGGCTTCTGCGCGAAGACGAGGCATTCTTGCGGAGCCTGAACCGCTTCGAGCCCGCCTGCTCCGGCCTGGTGCTCGAACTCGGCCTCGACTGCCAGTACCCGCAACTGGCGCACCACAATTTCTTCTTCTCCCAGCACCAGCGCCACCACTTCCAGACCGTCTTCCGCGAACGCCAGTTGCCGCCCGACCCCACGATCTACCTGGTGGCGGCGTCGAAAACCGATCCCACCGTCGCGCCACCCGGCTGCGATTGCCTCAAGATCCTGCCCCACATCCCCTACATCGACGACGCCCGCCCTCTGAGCCGCGACGATTACCTCGCCTTCAAGGAGCGCGTGGTGGACAAACTCGAACGCATGGGCCTTCGGGACCTGCGGAAACACACCGTGTTCGAGCATTGCTGGACCCCGCTCGACATCCGCGAGCAATACTTCTCGAACCAAGGCTCGATCTACGGAGTGGTCAGCGACCGGTTCAAAAACCTCGCCTTCAAAGCGCCCAAACAGAGCGGCAAGTACCCCAACTTGTTCTTTGTCGGCGGCTCCGTGAACCCCGGCGGCGGCATGCCCATGGTCGTCCTGTGCGGACAACACGTTGCCCGCAAGGTGGCAGCATGGGACCGCAACACCCGCTCGTGACGGGATCACGCCCGCGCCGGGCCCGCGGTGAACCCCCGGACCTGCGGATCATTCGTACAGGAGAAACTCCGCCCGCCGCTGTTTGAACGCGGCGAGATCGACCAGCCACAGACGGCGGATCTCCGCCAGCGATTTTCCGGCGCCCAGCGCCTCGATGGTCGGGGCGTGCTGCAACAGATTGTTGAACTTCCCGATCGCGAACTCCTTCGGGTAGAGCCGATGCAGCGTTTGCGCAATCGTGAGCCCGACGTCAATCACCTCGCAAATGTCCCGGTCGGTCAGCAGGATCTGCACGCCGGCACACGGTTTGTCCTTGAACACGCTGGCGTTGGGCGTGAAACGGACAGGCACAAAACGCACGCCGCCCAAGCCCGCCCGATTCAACTCCGCCGCCAGCTTCAGGTCGTCAATGTACGGGGCTCCGATCACCTCGAACGGCGTGCCCGTCCCCCGGCCCACCGACAAAGCAGTGGTTTCGAGCAGGCCGATCCCGGGATAGAGCGCGGCCTCGGTCAGACTGCGCATGTTGGGCGACGGGTTCGTCCAGGGAAGACCGGTCTGATCCAGCCAATCGGCCCGCGACCAGCCCTCGACCGGGACGATCGTCAGATCGCATTTGAACCCGCGTTCGGCGTTGAACATGCGCGCCAACTCGCCCACCGTCATGCCGTGGCGGACGGGGATGCGATGGAACGCCGTGAAGGTCGAGGCGCCCGTGTGCACCGGGCCGTCCACGGCGATCCCCCCGATCGGGTTGACACGGTCGAGAACGAAAAACTTCAGACCCGCCTTCGCCGCCGCTTCCATCGCCAGGCCCATCGTCGCGATGTACGTGTAGAACCGGCAGCCGATGTCCTGGACGTCGAACACCAGAGCATCGAGATCACGCAACTGCTCCGGCGTCGGCTGGCGGGTTTCCCCGTACAGGCTGTAGATCGGCAGCCCCGTTCGCGCATCCACGCTGTTGCCCACCTTCTCGTCAAGCTCGCCGCGAAAGCCGTGTTCCGGACTGAACAGGACCTTGAGCGACACCCCCGGCGCGTTGCGCAGCAGGTCGACCGTGGCGTTGCGCTGGCGGTCGTGTCCGGTGTGATTGCTCAGGAGCCCGATGCGGAGACCGCGCAGAGGCTTGAACTCCTGCCGGACCAGAACATCCACGCCATTGAGCGCGGGGCTGCTGCCGCTGCCACGCGCGCTCCGGGCTGCCGCGGTGTTCGTCAGAGCCGGGAGCGCCCCCGGGACATAGGCGAAATTGTATCCGCGCACCGCTTCCGCCGCCAACGTGCCCAGCTTGCGCCGAAGCGCGATCACGCTGCCGCTCTCATCCGGGTGGTTGCGGTTGGCCAGAAACACGATGAACGTGCGCGAAAACGGATCGATCCAGAGCGAGGTGCCAGTCCAGCCGGTGTGTCCGTAGCCTCCAGCGGGGAACCACGCCCCGCGCGGCCCCGCGTAGGGCGAATCGAGATCCCACCCCAGCCCGCGGCGCGCGGTCACGTGCGGGGGCGTTTGTACCGATGTCATGAGCCGCACCGTCTCCGGCTTGAACACGCGGACTCCGTCGAGCTTGCCCTCGTTCAACATCATGCGGCTGAACCGCGCCACATCCGCCACCGTCGTGAACAGCCCGGCATGGCCCGCCACCCCCCCCATTCGCCGCGCCCGCGGATCGTGCACCACGCCGCGGATCGCTTGTCCGTTCTCGATCTCCGTCGGGGCGATGCGCGGCATCTTGGCCGGCGGCGGGTTAAACCCCGTGTCTTTCATCCGCAACCGGGCGTAAACCTCGCGCGCCAAAAACCGATCGATCGGCTCGCCGGTGACGCGCCGCACGACCTCGCCCAGCAGAATCGGCCCCGTGTCACTGTAGATAAACCGCTCGCCCGGCCGGGCCTGGAGCTTCTCCGCGCAGGCGAGTTTGATGGCCTCTTCCGTTCCGGTCCAATCGGGTTTCAGCCCGACGTCCGGACGCAGCCCCGATGTGTGGGTGAGCAGTTGTCGAACAGTGATGGCTTCCTTCCCGTCCTCCCGGAATTCAGGCAGATAGTGCGAAACGGCAGTCTCGAGTCCCACCTGACCGCACTCGACCAGGAGCATCACAGCCGGGGTGCAGGCCATCACCTTCGTCAACGACGCCGCGTCGAACAGGGTGTCTTCGGTCATCGGCTCGTCGTTTGGGAACACGGCGCGTCGGCCGTAGGCCCTCCGGTAGGCGACACCATTGCGTTCAAGCCAAAGGACACCGCCGGGACAGCGCTTCTCGGCAATGGCCGCTTCGATCGCACCGTCCATCTCCGCAAGCTTGGTCGGGTCGAATTCTCGCCTTAATGCCTGCCCTGCCTTGGCTAATGGTCTGTCCGTTTTGCAGCCGCAGATGGCAAGGGCGGCCAGGACGGCCAGCACCCAGGCAGCCACGCCGCAAACGTGACCGCCGGTCTGAGAAGTCGCGCAGGGCGCGACCGGGTGAGGCGCTCCGGGTCGTTGGGCGATGTTCATCGCGCACAGGTTAAGCGACCGGCCCACACACGCCAAGTGGAGAGTGCAAACCCGCGCCGCGAAGGCCAGGGCTCGATCCTGGATTTCTCGACACCTGAGGGCAACATCTCAAGTCCGGGCTGTGGCAAGACCGCGCGGGGTTCAGGCCTTCGAACTGAGCCTGACGACGGGCCTCGATCATCGCCTTAGCTGTTTGGGAACGACTGGGATTCACCACGAAGACCCGAAGAACACGAAGGAACGGCGCTGAGCGAACCCAATGGCCGTTCTATAGAGAATAGCCGAAACGCCCATTCTGCCCCGTCCCTCGCCTTCGTGGCCTTCATGACTTCGTGGTGAGCTGAGGCGAGGATTTGGGACGGGCAATCCCGGTTGCCAACAGCCGGCCAAAGGGCTACAAGGTCAGGCATGACATCTCACTTTCGCAGTTCACGGCGGAGCTTCCTGAGGCGGGTGGGCGCAGCCGGTTTGGCGGTGCCATTTGTGGCTCGCCATTCCTGGGCGGTGTCGCCCAACGGCACGTTGCAGCACGCCAGCTTTGGCGCCAGCGGCATGGCGGCCGCCGATCTCGATTCGATCTCGCGCCATCCCAAGGTCCGGCTGGTGGCGGTGGCCGACGTCGATCTGCCCCGTGCCGAGGGGCTGAAACAGAGGTTTCCCGAACTCAAGGTCTACCAGGATTGGCGCCGGCTGCTGGACGAGGAAAAGGGGCTCGATTCGGTCAACGTTTCGACTCCGGACCACATGCATGCGCCGATCGGGATGTCCGCGATGCAATTGGGCCGGCACATGTACGGTGAGAAGCCGTTAAGCCACGACGTCTACGAGGCGCGGCAACTGACCCTGTTCGCGCGGCGCCAAAAGCTGGTCACACAGATGGGCATTCAAATCCATTCCGCCTCGGAGTATCGTTTGGCGGTGCGGTTAATCCAGGACCTGGCGATCGGCAAAGTGCGCGAGGTTCACACCTGGAGCGGCAAGAAATGGGGGGACATGACGCCGCGCCCGGACCGGACAGACCCGGTCCCCGAGGGGTTCGATTGGGATCTCTGGCTGGGTGTTGCGGCGAGCCGTCCGTTCATTGGCGGCGGTTACTATCATCCGGGCAACTGGCGGAAGCGCCTGGATTTTGGGACAGGCACTTTTGGCGACATGGGCTGCCACATCTACGATCCAGTGTTCAAGGCCCTCGATCTGACGGCGCCGCTCTCGGTCCGCTCGGAAGGACCGGCGCCCAACGCCTGGAATTGGTCGGTCGATGCCCTCATCCACTACGTCTTTCCCGGCACCCGCTTCAGCGAAGGCGACACGGTCAAAGTGACCTGGTACGACGGCGACCAGCGGCCCCCGAAAGAGGTGCAGGCGCTCATTGGCGACCAGCCCGTGCCGGACCAGGGGTCGATCTTCATCGGCGCCAAAGGCGTGATGCTGTTGCCGCACATCGGACCGCCGCAACTCCTGCCCGACAAGGAGTTTGAAGGGTACTCGATGCCCAAGGTGTCCGGCGCCAACCATTGGCATCAGTGGGTCGAAGCCTGCCTGGGCAACGGCACGCCTTCGGCGAACTTCGATTACGCGGGGCCGCTGACTGAGGCGGTTCTGTTGGGCGGCGTGGCAACGCATTTCCCGCAGACGACACTCGCATGGGATGCGGCCAACGTGAAGTTCACGAATGTGGCCGAGGCCAACCGGTTCGTGCGGTGCGGATACCGCGCCGGCTGGGAGATCAAAGGCCTGTCGTGAGCGCGCCGGGGCAAACGGGCTTCCACGAACTGATCGACGCCGCCATCGATCATCTCGAGGACCTGCGCGCGCATGGCGCGCGTTGCGTGCCTGTCCAGACCGCAACGTGGACGGCTCTGAACCAGCCGGCAGCACGCTCGCCCGCCCCGGAACGTCCGCCGTCGCACTCCGCATCGAGGGCCCGCGCGGCTTCCGCTGCCGACGCGCCACCCGCGTCCGTGGTGGCGAGCCCCACCGTCCCGAAGCCCCGGTCCCCTGCATCTCCCGGGCCTGCCCCGGGCGAGAGAGAATCGGCGCTGGCCGAGTTGCGCGCGCGGGTGCTCTCGTGCCGAAAGTGCGCGCACCTGGCCAGCAGCCGACAGACCGTGGTGTTCGGCGTCGGCAGCGTCCACGCCGAACTCATGTTCATCGGCGAGGCGCCAGGGGCGGACGAAGACGCGCATGGCGAGCCATTTGTGGGCAAAGCTGGCCAGTTGCTCACGCGGATCATCCAGACGATGGGGCTCTCGAGGGACACGGTTTACATCGCCAACATTCTCAAATGCAGGCCGGACACGCCGGGTCAGAGCAGCGGGAACCGCAAACCGACGCCCAACGAAATGGTCACCTGCCTGCCGCACCTGCTCGAGCAGATCGACCTCATCAAGCCCAAGGTGCTGGTGGCGCTGGGCGGCACCGCCGTGGAAGGCTTGCTGGGCAAGATGGAAGGCATCACCCGGTTGCGCGGACGGTGGCTCGAGTTTCGCGGCACACCGCTGATGCCGACCTACCACCCGGCCTATCTCCTCCGCAATCAGGCCCTGTCCGAGAAACGCAAGGTCTGGGAGGACATGCTCGAAGTGATGGCGCGTCTGGGTCTGCCGACGAGCGAAAAACAGCGCAACTTCTTCCTCCGGAGTTAGGGTCTGTGTCGCGTGTCCCACCGACTCGCGATGCGCGCCTCAGACCAAATCCCAATCTTCAACATCATGAACCGCCTGTTCGCATTCCTGCCCTTCTCTCCCGCGCCTCACTCAAACCAAATGACCATGTCGTGCTTTTCAATTCTCGAATCCTTGACCGGTCCAATGTGTCGTCGACAAGTCAAGTTGTTGTGCTGCGTCAAAGGGGTCGAGGATTCCAAGGACCGAGGCGCGGGAGAGAGGGGCGGGCTAACACGGGGACTTTTCATGGCTATGGGGACTGGTTTTGGTCTGAGGCGCGCTTCGCTTGGGCTCGGCCTGGCACTCGGCTTCGGCTTGGTCTGCCCCGCGGCGGCGGCCAGCCCAATCGGCCCGATCAACCCGCCCATCGGGCCCTACGTGAACCTCAAGCCGGAGGACTTCGCCCAGGCGATGAGTTTCACGGCCAAAGATCGCGTGGTGCTGACTTCGTATTTCTACTGGTACGACGTATGGAGCGGCGCCCACATGCGCAACGGCGACGGCAGCGACGCCCTCACCGATCATCCCCCGACGCTGACCGGGTTCTCCTACAAATCCGCCGCCTGGCATCGTCAGCAATTGCTCGACATGATCGCCGCCGGGATTGACGTGCTGTTGCCGGTCTATTGGGGCGAACCCTCAGAGCGCGTGGCGGGGAAGCCGGTGCTCGAACAGCCATGGAGTTTCGCCGGCCTGCCGCCGTTGGTCGCCGCCCGCGAGGAGTTGCTGGCCGCGGGCAAACAACCGCCCCGGATTGGCCTCTTTTATGACACCTCGACGCTGCAACACAACGCCGCCGGACGACGAATCGACCTGACCACCGATTACGGACGCCAATGGTTCTACGAGAGCATCCGCGATTTCTTTTCGCTCATCCCGCCGCGGCATTGGGCGATGATCGAGGATCGACCGGTGGTGTTCCTGTATGCCGCCGGCTTCGCCGCCGCGCATGACCAGACGTGCATCGATTACGTGAAGGAAGCCTTCGCCCGCGATTTCGGGGGGCGGCAGCCCTACATCGTTCGCGAGATCTCGTGGAACGTCCAGGCGGACAACACCTACGCGTGGGGCGGCGCGATCTCGCTGAAGAACCCCGGCGTCGGCGCGCTGGGGCCGGGCTACGACCACTCCGCCGTGCCCGGACGCGAACCGCTGATTGTTCCGCGCGAGGGCGGCGCTTTCTTCGAGCGCAATTGGACCCGTTTCTTGCGCAACCCGTCGCCGCTGGTTCATATCGAAACCTGGAATGAATACCACGAAGGCACCGACATCGCCGCCTCGAAGGAGTACGGCAGCCAGTACATCGCGCTCAACCGCAAGTTTGCCGACATGTTCAAGGCGGGGGTCAAACCGCCCCGCCCCCGCGGGCCGTATTCGGATGTCCGGTCTGTCACCGCGCGTCTCGCCGCCACCAACGAGGCGCGCGGTCTGACTCAGTTCGACCATGCCGATGGCGTCACGCGCCCCGCTGTCGCGGGCGGCCACGAGTGCCGAGAGACTGTGCCCACTGTTCATCAGGGGAAGTACATCTACTTCCAGATTCACGATTCGTTCAAGTGGGCGGACACGATGCTGGTGGACGTGGACATCGAGTACTTCGACGCCGGCTCGGGGTCGTTTCGGATCGAGTATGACGGGCCGGACCCGAATGCCCCTTTCAACGGCGCTTACACGGCAAGCAAGACCAGCGTCACGCTGGGCAATTCGGGGCAATGGAAGACAGCGCGGTTCCGTCTGCTCGAATCGCGCTTTCTCAACTCGCAGAATGGCGGCGCGGATTTCCGGATCGCATTGCAGGCATCGAGTCTCGCGCTGCGGCGGGTCACCGTCGCGCGGCTCGGGGTGCCGGCCGAGGCCGGGCAGAGGCTCCGCGGCTGGCAGGAAGATTTTCGCGAGCCGTTGGGCGACGAGTGGTCGTCCGTGGGCGGCGGCGGCGACCACTGCTTTCGGGTGGTTCAGGGTCTCCTGCAATGGTCTCCCATGCCGGGCGGGCGCCCCCGGCTGGTCCTGCGGCAACCGGAATTGGGGCTCGATTCCTGCGAGATTCTCGCTCGGATTCGGACGGCGGGGCTGACGCCCGCCGACGGTGTGTGGGGCGGAGTGGCGCTGGGAGTCGATCCCGCGGACGAAACGGGCTTGGCGTGCGCACTGTATGCGAACGCGGCGTCCGGGAACGGGATCCTGATCGAGGGCGATTCACTGCCCCCGGGCCCCAGAGCCGGGTTCGCCTGGCAACCCAACACCTGGTACTGGCTGCGCGCCCGGCAGGACGTGTGCGGCCTGACTGGCTGCCCCGAATTGCGCGGACGGCTCTGGCTCGCGGACGGCGAGACCCGCGAACCGGACGGGTGGCTGATCTGGTGGGACTATTTCCCGGCGGCGCCGGCGCGGCGCGGGCACGTCGGCTGGATCGCCGGATCGGTAGGCACCGGGCTCGAAAGCGACTACATCCTGTTGAAGACGGATGCGCTGGGCGAGATCGACGTGCAACTGCCGGCTCTCAAGCCGGCCCGGCCCATCCTCGAACTGCGGGAATTGTCGCCGCTGGCCGGAATGACTCTCGATTTGCGCGGGACTGCCGACACGACCTATGCGCTGGAGTCTTCCGCCGACCTGGCCGGCTGGGATGAGCGTCCGCTGGTCACGGACGCCTCCGGGCACTCGACCTACCGCGATCTGGCGGCGACGAACAGGCCCCGGACCTTCTATCGCGCCCGGGCGATCGAGTGATCGGCAGCCAGGCGTTCTGCCTGCCCAAAATCGAGATGGCCCGGAGGTTGGCGCCTCTCTTGGAGCCCCATCGGAACCGTTCGCGGATTTCCCGCACCTCGTCACAGGCTTGAGGGCTTTGAAGGAGTGAGCCGCAACCAAAGCGACGCAACCCTGGTGCACGTCTGGTACCGACGCACGCGCGGGTCGGCAGCGGTGGGCGCTGGCGCGACAAGGCCACCGAGTCGCCGCTGGTTTTCCACCCACCACACCCTACGGCTGCCAGACCGCGCGATAGAAGGTGCGTCCGGGGGGATCGCTCGCGGAGATCTCCGTCGCGTCCGCGGCTCCTTCCGCTCCGATCCGCAGACTCTGCACGGCCCGCCACACCGTCAGATCCGCCGACAGTTGGACGTCGACCCGTTGATCGGGCCAACCCGTGATCCGCAGCTTCCAGGATACCCCTCCCATCGCCGGCATCAGGCTCAGCGCCGGGCGCAACACGCCCTGGTCCCGCAAGGCGTCGTATGCCACATCCCGTGATGCCGATCCTTGGGCGAGCCGATCCAGCGCCTGATACGCCGCATACAGATCGCGCTCCGCAAAGGCCAGATTCGCCAGCAGCCGGGTGGTTCCCATCCGCTCCGCGCCGGTCCCGGCCTCGTCCAACTGCAGCGCTTCGGTGGCCAAGGATCTGGCGGAGGGGATGTCTCCCGCCGCTCGCGCCGCAATTGCCAGTCGACCCAGGTGATCGGCCTGCATGACTTGGTTTGTCGGCTCGATCACCGCAAAGGCGAGTGCCGGCGCCGCCACCTGGCCGGAGGCAGGCAACAGGTTAGTCTCCGTCAGCCCCGCTCCGTTCCAGCGCGCCGTCAGTTCGTAGGAACCGGGGGTCAAGGGCACTGCCGCGGACGGTAGAAACCATTCCGCGGTCGACACCGGCAACGGCAGGGTCCCCCAGAGGTCATTGCGAGCCACGCGTTGCCAGGCCGGCCACGCGCCCGGAGCCAGCACCACCTCGCGCGTGCCGTCGGTCCGCACCCGCGCCAGTTCGAGCGTCACCCCGTCGGCCCAATGCGCAGCCAGCGCCGGCAGGTTGGTCATGCCTCGGGCGGCATTTGTCGCCCCACCGAATTGCGCGACCAGTGTCTGTTGGAAGAGCGCCGCATCGAGGCGGACGAACACATCCAGGGGATCGCCTTTGTAGGTCGGTTGCCAGGCGAGCCCGACCGACAACTCGAACGGTTCGGCGGGTGTCGACACCGACGCAGCCCAGACCCGCGCGGGAGGATCCTCGCCGTTCCAATCGGCCGGCCGGACAGCGCCGCGTGCGGCCGCGGGTCCGACGTTGTCGCTGACCTGGATCCGCAGCTTGCAGGCATCTGCCGAGGTGCAGAATCCGGCGGGCCACACCCGGCGCATCAGGCTGAAGCGATCAGCCGGATCGCGGGCCAGGTCGTCGCAGGCGAGATAGCGCATGACGCAGCCCCGATCTCCCTTGAACATGTCCGGCCGGTGGTCGGCCGTCCCCATGCCGTGCCCCAACTCATGCGTCACCACCAGCCCGACCCAGCGGCGATAAGCCGACAGGGCCTCGTCCGGGTGTTCGGCGATGTATTGGTCGGTCGCCTGATCCAGCAACTGCTTCAGCGTCTGCTTCTGGGCCGCCGCCAGATTCGGATCGAACATCGGGGCGAACATCGGCAACGCCTTGGTGTGATAGCGGACCTCGTTCCAGATGTTCTGTTTGATCGCTTCGGGACGGACGAGTGTGTACTCGGCGTCCCGCGGTCGATCGGCAGCCTCGCTTTCGAAGAAGGTGGTCGCCGGCTGGGCGTTCAACGGATCCCCCCACTGGCCGCTGGAGGGCGGATTGCCGAGGAACTCATTGTCGTAGACCTTGCCGAAGCTGCCGCTGCCGAAATCCGTCGACATCCATCCCCGATCGAGCCGGACTTCGAGCCCGTGCTGGTCCACCACGTGGCCGAGCCCCGAGGTGTTGAAATTGACGATGCGCCGCTGCTCGCCCGACGTTCCGGAGCCGGTCCATTCGTCATCCTGGATCAGATGCGGGAAGACACCCGACGCCTCGTAGAGGTCGATCGCCTCGGGTCCCGCGGTCAGCGTGAACAGCACCAAACCGTCCGGGTCGTAAACGAACAGATCCTTCCAGCGCGGATCGAGACGCTGGTGAACCCCTTTGACCACGAAGCCCCGGTATTCTTCGTACACCGAAAGACCGTCCCCGTCGCTCCGCTGGCCCGATGGCGTGCTGTCTTTGTCCCAATCCGGCGCTAGGTTCCAGCCATAGATCTGTTCCTGCTTTTCCCAGGCGTCAGCAATCCGGTTCTGGTTGTCGTCCTGCGGCAACCGGAGGAAGAACTGATCGGGCTGCCCTTCCACGAACGCCTTGACGCTGCCGCCCCCCTGGATCTCGGCGGTCACGTCCAGCGTGCCGTAGGCCCCGTAGTCGAACGAGTCGATCGCCAGGTTGATTTGGTTGAGGTCGTCCCGCACCGACTCGGCGGCCAGACCGCCGTCGAATGGCAGGAGGTTCTCGGCGGCGTGAAACAACAGGTCGGGCGAAACCACCGCACTCTCTCGCGGTGGGGAGTTGAGGCAGAGACCCGGCTCACGCGTGACATCGTTGAGCCGGCACTTGAACTTCGCCCTGGCATTGCTTACCGGGTCGGTGGCGGTGCTGCCCTTTTGCCGGATGATCACCCGCACCATGACCGTGCTGCCGATATCGTCTTCGTGGGCGCCCGCCTCGGGCAGCCAATCGGCGTACGAGGGAAGCGTGCTCACCGGGGGAAGGCTGGTGAGAATCACGGCCTCCAGCTCGGCCGGGTTGCGCTGGATGGTCACCGTGCACCGATAGTTCGCGCTCGCCTGGCCGCTCTGACCTGTGGAGGTGTAGGGGATAACGAGGTTCGTCGAGTAGACCCGTGTCACGGTGTAACTGGTCGTGTTTGTGGGCAACTCGATCGGTTCCAGGTACAAGAGCGGCGAATACAGCATCACCATCCGCGCCGCGGTGTTGGCCCCACCCCCGCCGCCCGCCCCCGTGACCAGCCCAGGAAAGTCGATCACCGGCGTCAAGTTACACTCGACGAACTTCGAATTCAGATTAACCGTCATGTCGCTGGTCGACGGATCGTCAAACGATGTGTCCGTGGCGTAGCCCCACGAAACGGTTTCTGTTTGTGGCGGTTTGTCCCGCTGATACCACGTGTGCGTGTATTCGCCGCCCCCGGAGATCGAATACCAACTGGACTCCTCGTAATGCGTCCAATCCCGGTCGACGATTCGGATCTTCTCCTCGCTTCCGCCTGCGTAGGTCAGGCTGTCCGTGCGGGTGTTCCTCTCTGCCAGGAAGCCGTCGCTGAACTTCCATTCATACAGGTAGTCGTCGATGGCATCGATGCTCACCTCGCATCGGATCGTGAATTGTTCTTCGGCGCCCAACGCCAACAGAGGCAGGCCTGCCAAGATCCAGAGCCAAAGTCGGAGGGCGCCCAGCCGCGGATGCGGATATCGCGCGGGCGAGCCACAGGGGGTGTTCATGCGGTGTGTCCGGTCGTCTACGTCGAGGGCATTCAACCCGCGCCCACCGGGCCCGTCAAATGACAATTGGCTCCGGGCGGTGGGGGGGCGGGTGGACGCCGGGTCGTGGAGTGCGCCGACGCCCCCTGCTCTTCACACGCATTCTAGTGCAATCGTGTGCCGAGGGCGGACGGGCGGGCCGAGGTGGATTCGCAAACCGTCGCCGTTGCGGTTCCCTCACCGCGCGGTGTACCGGAACGCGAACCGGCCCTCGGGCGCCGCGTCGCCGCGGACATAGCAGTCCATCAGATCGCCTGTCTGGCACGTGTGATCGAGCCACTTGAAATCGAGAGCCAGCGCGCCCGTCTCGCGCGGCAGACCGAGCGCGGCGCGTGGCACGGCGACATGGAGTTCGTTGTGTTCGAGGCGGAACGGCACGGTGCCCTCCGGTTGCCAGCTCCAGCCGCCGGTGTGCCGTTCGAGCCGCAAATTCCCTTCCGCGGCGGGGAGGCGGTTGACGATGAAATCGTAACCTTCCCACCCCGTGGCCGGATTCTGGTCGGCATCGATCAGCAGCGACAGGCCTTGCAGGGCATCGGGCGGTGCGATCGCCTCGCGGGTGCGAACGTAGAAGAAGACCTCCCGTTCGTCCCGCGCCACCTTGAAGTCGAGCAGGTCATGCCGACCGGTTCGATCCGTGTAATGCAGGCCGGCTGCGCCGTCGTAGTCGCGCGGCGCGGTCTCGCCCAGATGATCGCGGAACTCGGGGCGCACGTCGTCCCATTGACCGAAGCCGCCGTCGATCCGGATCGTCTTGGGGGGCGAAGGAGCGGGAAGCGGCGTCGCGCCTTTGAAACGGCGCACGTTGGCCACCATCTGCCAATAGTAATTGTCGCGGTGCCCCACCCTGGCCGGCTCGATGTCGCGGCTGTTTTCCTGGTCGAACTGGTCGACGAACACCAGGGGGCCGTCGAGCTTTCCCCAGCGCCCGGCGATCCATTCGTTCCAGCCGGTGATCATGACGAACGGCGGTTTGAGGTCAAACGCGCGCTTCCATTGCTCCTGGAAATTGTATCCCCAGTTGACCGCGCCGGGTGCCGATTCGATCCGGCCCTGGTGAAAGCTGCGTCCGCGGGCGTCGCCGGAACTCATGTTGGTCACCTTGCCATCACTCCGCCGGAGGTTCTGCGCCACGGACACGTTGACCTGTTCGGGGCGGTCTGGGTCGTCGGTGTAGCCGTAGGGCTGTGGATAGGCGGCTTCCCAATGCCACGCGTAGGGTGTGTTGACCATCTCGAACGGCCAGTGCGCGCGCCGCAGGGTGAAGAACTCGCGGAGCGCAGGGCTTGCGTCGTTCGGATCGCAGATCATCAGCGGCTTGCCTTGCCACTGGAACCAAAGCTCGCGGTAGAGGCCCTTCTCGTACAACTCGCTGAAGATCTTCTGAGCCGTCTCGCCCGCCTTGGTGTTCACCATGAAAACGATCTGGGGCGTGCGTCCGCCTTCGCGCCGCACCTGGCGGAACACCTCGCACAGCGCCAGAAACACCTCGCGGTAGATGACCGCGTTGGTCGTGTCGAAGATCAGGGTGTCGATCCCGGCATCGGCGAGCAGTTGAGCGTGACGACGGAGGACCCAAGGATCGGTGCTCAGGTAGTAGCCGTAAAGCGGCTCGCCCCAGTAGTGGTACATGCCGATCGGCCCCCACAAGGGCGAGTCCGGCTTCTCGAGCGCGTCCGGGTCCCGTTCGAGAATGCGCGCGATGTCGTATGGCCCGTCCCAGTGCGGGCTCTTGCCGCGCCGGTTGTCGTGCCAGAGGAAATAGAAGATCCCGACCCAACGATCTGTCTGCGGCAGGCCAACCTCATCGGCCAACGGCAGCCGCCGCCCGAGGCCGTCCATGGCCGGCCAGGGAACGCCCGCGTTGAACGCCGCCGGATCGCCCTGGCCGAGAACGGCGGCCAGCGTGCAAGCGGCGGCAAAGATAGAGAGCAGGCGCGGCTTCATGCGGAACAGTGCGGCAAGATGGCGGTGGCGGAGTGGCGAGTTGCGGGAGCCAGTCGGATAGGAGACGGCCGGGGTGCGGGGTCAGGTTGGTGGAAAGCGGCCGTTCAGGTTTGAACTGCGCAGTGGACCATGAACCGCCATTGCCCTCCGGCCTCGGGGACCCTCTCCCGTCGGTATCGGGAGAGGGATCGGGGTGACGGCCTCTACGGTTCATGGGGAGCATTGACATTCAACGACGTCATGAGCATCGGGCCCACGAACGCAATCTCAACTCTCAACTCTCAACTCTCAACTCACGTTCACACGATCTCCGGCACGATGAACGGTGCGCGGTAAGGGCGGGTGAGCATGGCATTGGCGGCGTCGTTGCCGCGGAACCGTTCGGTCTCCGGGTTCATTTCGAGAAAGGCGCCCAGGGTTGCCTTGTCGAGTCGCAGGTCGACCTTGTGCCGGGCGAGGTGGGCCTGGAATCGCTCGAAGGTCTCGACTGCGGCCGGATGAGTCTTGAGGGCGTCCTGGACCGCGTCCGGGTCTGTCGTTTTGCCCAGTTGATACGAGAGGTTCGAGGTATGGCACAAGGCACTCGACAGATGCCCTTCCAGGATGTCGCTCTTGAGGTCGGAGACCTTCCGGCTTCGCACGGCCTTGATGAAGTTGGCAAAGTGATCGCCCTCGCCTCGCGCGCTGAAATTGCGGATCTCCTTGCCGTCGTTGTCGTAGACGGTCGTGCCGGCGAGATAACCGTTTTCGCACTCGATCACATGCCCGACGCTTTGGCCGCGGTATTTGTCCATCTCCTCGCGGACCTTCTCGCCTTTCTCCTGCGCCGCCGTCGGCTCCGGCGCGCCGGAGGGGAGTCCGCGCACCTCGAAGATGAGCAGCGCATCGCCGTAATCGTGGATGGCGAACTGGGTGTTGGGCGTCTCGCCGTCGTCGACGTACCCGAAGCGTCCCCCGACGCTCAGGATGCGCGGCGACAGGGCGCTCTTGCCCAAAGCCCAGCGGGCGGCGTCCATCTGGTGAATGCCTTGGTTGCCGATGTCGCCGTTGCCGGTGTTCCAGACCCAATGCCAGTCGTAGTGAAGGCGCTGGCGCATCAAAGGGAGTTTCAGCGCCGGGCCGCACCAGAGGTCGTAGTCGATGCCGTCGGGGATCGGCTGGGGGCCAGTGACCTTGCCGATGCTGGCGCGGCGCTTGTAGCAGAGCCCGCGCGCGACTTTGATTTTGCCCAAGTGGCCGGCGCGGATCCAATCGAACGCCTCGCGCAGACCCTCGTTCGACCGGCCCTGGGTGCCGGCCTGGACGATGCGATTGTACTTTCGCGCGGCGGCGACTGCCTGGCGGCCTTCCCAGACATTGTGCGAGACCGGTTTCTCGACGTAGACGTCTTTGCCCGCCTGGCACGACCACACCACAATCAGCGAATGCCAATGGTTGGGCGTCGCGGTCGCAATGGCGTCCACCTCCCGGTCCTCGCCTGAGCGAGAACGGCTACCTCACCGGTGGTTTCGGCAAGTGGCACATGACACCGGGGCGCGACATGGGCGCCGCCGGGTCGTTCGACCACTGGCCCACCGGGTGGGGCTTCGACCACTGGTGGGGCTTCCTGACCGGCGCGGCGGGCCAGTACGACCCGATCATCACCAGGACAACTCCACCCTCGGCGTCCCGGAGGGCGAGGACGGCACGCTCTACTACTTCCCCGACGACATCACCGACAAGACGGTCGAGTGGCTGCACGCGGTGCGGGCGCAGGACGCCGAGAAGCCCTGGTTCGTCTACTACTCCACCGGCGCGACGCACGCGCCGCACCACGTCGCCAAGGAATGGGCCGACAAGTACACGGGCCAGTTCGACGACGGCTGGGACGCCTACCGCGAGCGGACCCTGGAGCGCCAGAAGAAGCTCGGCATCGTCCCCCCCGACACCGAGCTCGCGCCGCGCCCGGACGCCTTCCCCGGCCTGGAACTGCCTCTCCGAGGCCGAGCGCAGGCTCTACGCCCGCCAGATGGAGGTGTTTGCCGGCTTCTCCGAGAACGCCGACTGGAACGTGGGCCGGTTGCTCGACTCCATCGAGGAGATGGGCGAGCTCGACGACACCCTGGTCATCTACATCTGGGGCGACAACGGCGCGTCGATGGAGGGCACCGTGACCGGGTCCTTCAACGAGACGACGTTCTTCAACGGCATCGTGTTGGAGGCCGACGAGCAGCTCGCGCTCATCGAGAAGTACGGCGGCATCGCCGAGCTCGGCGGCTTCCACACCGCACCGCACTTCGCCGCGGCCTGGGCACACGCCAACAACACCCCCTTCCGGTGGGGCAGAACCAGATGGCCTCCCACCTGGGCGGTACCCGCGACCCGATGGTCATCTCCTGGCCCCGCAAGATCGCCGCCGGTGGTGACCTGCGCACTCAGTTCACCCACTGCATCGACGTGGTGCCCACGGTGCTCGAGGTCATCGGCCTCCCCGAGCCCGCCGTCGTCGACGGCGTCGACCAGGAGCCGATGGACGGTACCAGCTTCGCGTACACCTTCGACGCCCCCGCAGCGGAGGAGCAGCACACCGTGCAGTACTTCGAATGTACGGCAGCCGCGCCATCTACAAGGACGGCTGGTGGGCGTGCACCAAGCTCGACAAGCTATGGGACTTCTCTCCCGAGACACTGGCCCGGTCTGGACCGGGCGGCAAGTGGCACCCCGAGAACGACGTCTGGGAGCTCTACTACCTGCCCGACGACTTCTCCCAGGCCCACGACCTGGCGTTCGAGCACCCCGACAAGGTGAGCGAGCTGGTCGAGCTCTTCTGGGCCGAGGCCGAGCGCAACCACGTCCTGCCTCTGCTGGGCGGGTTCGCGGCCTTCTCGGGATCTTGCCGCCCATGCCGACCCAGACCCGGTTCACCTTCGCCGGTGACGTCCAGAACATCCAGACCACGATGATCCCGCGCATCTACGGCCGCTCACCTACGCCATCGAGGCGAACGTCAGCATGCCTGAGGGCGGCGCCGAGGGGGTGCTCGTGGCCTTCGCGGACTTCATCGGCGGCTTCGCCCTCTGGGTCGACGAGAAGGGCCTGCTCAACCACACCTACCAGTTCCTCGGTGTCGACGCGTACCGCCAGACCTCGACCGAGCCGATTCCGACCGGCGACGTCACCCTCACGATGCTGTTCGAGGCGGACGAGTCCAGGCCGGGCACCGGTGGTCACGTCACCTGTGGGCAGGCGACCGGCAGATCGGCGAGGGCGACATGCCCCGCAGCATCGCCATGCTCTTCACCACCTACGCCGGCATGGACATTGGACGGGACAACGGCGGTGTGGTCGACCTCGATTACGAGGACCGCGCGCCGTACGCCTTCACAGGAACAGTCCGACAGGTGGTGTTGTTCCTCGCGCCACACGCCCACGATGCGGAAGTCTCGCTGCACGAGGCGACGGCGCGCGCCGCGATCGCTCATGGGGCCGCCGGCTGAGTCGGAGCCTCCCCCCCGCGTCCTCACCCGCTGGGCCGACACGCCATCTTCAGCAGCGTCGGCGCTGACACCTGTTCGACGCGCTCGACCGGCACGCACACGCGGCGGGCCTTGCTTCCCGCTCAGCGGCAGTCCAGCAGGCCATCTGGCTGCTCGGCGATCCCGAGCTCGAGGCGGCGTATGCCACCGCGTGGGACGAATGGGAAGCCTCGGGCGACGCAGCCGTCTGGGAGCCGACCACCGCTGCCCGACTGGAACGCGGCGTGGTCACCGTTGTGCCGGTCACCAGCACCATCACCCAGGTGTTCCCGTTCCAGGTTCTGCTCCCCGCCGGCGAGACAGAGCTTCGGATGGACTCCAAGGCCCAGGCCGAACAGGTTCGCTCCGTGTCCGTCGAACGACTGGGACAGGTGATCGGGCGACTCCCCACAGAGCTGATGACCCAGCTCGAGGACGCCCTACGCCTCCACCTCCAGCTCTAGCCCCCTTCACACCCGGCACAACTGCCCGGACGCTACGCCCCGACAGCGGCCGATCCGCATGGCCGCTCGCGCACGCTGCGCGGCATGACAACGCGTTGGGAGTATCGCGATTGACGCGAGTCGGGTACCCCTCGTTGTGGTCCCGGTCCCGGGCCGGGCGGGGGACCTCGCCCTGTCAGGTAGGCCGTCATGGCGCTCACGGTCGCGCTGCTTCCTCTCGATCCACGCCATGACGAAGCCCTTCCGCATCGGGCTGGTGCGACTCCAGGTCCGACACCGACAAGCGCAGAGGGGCCCCGAAAGGACGAAGCCCAGGTCAGAAGACCTGGGGCTGTGGTGCGCGAGGGGGGAGTTGAACCCCCACGTCCTTTCGGACACACGGACCTGAACCGTGCGCGTCTGCCTATTCCGCCACTCGCGCGAGAAGCGCGGCAAGGCTATCCCAGGCCGCGGAGCATCCCCAAACCGGGAGCCCTCCCAGGCATGTGCTGACGAGCCGGGGGCGGTCGGCCCGGATACCATCGGTTCGGTTGCGACCAGCTGGTCTCGACGACCCCACCGGCGGAAGCGGAGAGGAGGCGGGACCATGCGTGGGCTGCAGAAGTTCGAGAGCAGGCTGGAGACGGCGATCTCCAGCATGTTCGCCCGTGCGTTCCGCAGCGCCGTCCCACCGGTCGAGATCGCCGCCGCGCTCCAGCGGGAGGTGGACAACAACACCCAGATCCTCAGCCGGGACCGGCGGCTGGCACCCAACGACTTCCACGTCGAGCTCAGCCCGTCCGACATGGAGCGGCTGGCGCCGTACGACACCACGATGGCGGCCGACCTGGCCAACCAGCTCGCTGAGCACGCCGAGCGGCAGGGCTACGTGTTCCCCGGGGCCGTCACCATCGACTTCGAGCCCGCCGAGGACCTCGGCACCGGGATGTTCCGCGTGCGGGGCAAGGCGACGGCCAGCGTCGAGGCCGGCCCCGAGCGCACTCGCGCCCGCGGGTCCCGGGTGCTGTTGGAGGTCAACGGCACCAAGCACGCCCTGGTCCCCCCAGCCTGGTCGTGGGACGCGGCAGCGAGGCCGACCTCCGCATCAACGACCCGGGGGTGAGCCGCCGGCACATCGAGTTCTCGCTGGCGGTCGGGCTGGCCGAGGAGGGCAGCCCGCTGGACGTCCGGGTCCGCGACCTCGGCTCCACCAACGGCATGCGCGTGGACGGCCACCGGACCACCGCCGTGGCGCTGGCTCGGCTCGACGGTGCGGATCGGTCACACCGACATCGTGGTCCGCGTGGTCGAGGACCAGGCGGTGC
>CAWJWM010000020.1:0-173487 GCA_963846445.1 uncultured Verrucomicrobiae bacterium
TGTTTCCAAGCACAGAAAAACAAATGAAGTTTGCTGAAGTGCTTGCCGGCGAATTAAAGGATGCCGGATTAACTGATATCTCCCTTGATAAAAACGGTTATGTGATGGCCACATTGCCTTCAAACGTAGAAACTGAAGTACCGGTCATCGGTTTTCTGGCACATATGGATACAAGTCCCGACATGTCCGGAACAAATGTTAATCCACAGGTAATATATAATTATAACGGCGAGGATATTTTGCTTGACAAGAACACCGGCTTGACCCTCAAAACGGCTGATTTCCCTGAAATTAAGCAGTATAAGGGACAAACCATAATTTCAACAGACGGTACAACTCTGCTGGGTGCCGATGACAAAGCCGGCATTGCTGAAATAATAACAGCGATGGAATACCTGGTAAAGCATCCTGAAATAAAACACGGTACTGTAAGAGTCGGATTTACACCCGATGAGGAAGTTGGCAGGGGAGTTGACTATTTTGATGTTAAAAAATTCGGTGCCGAATATGCATACACGATGGATGGCGGAGAAATCGGAGAATTAGAGTATGAGAATTTTAATGCAGCAAAGGCAAGGATATCTATCCAGGGCAGGAACGTCCATCCGGGATCTGCAAAAAATAAAATGATCAATTCGCTCCTGGTAGCATTGAATTTAATGATCTGCTTCCTGTCGGACAACGGCCGGAATTAACAAGTGATTATGAAGGATTTTTTCATCTCACTAAGCTGGAGGGTACTGTTGAAAATTCGGTAATCGAATATATCATCCGCGATCACGACCGGCGTAAGTTCGATGACAAAAAAGCTCTGATGATTGATATTGCCAGACATGTTAAACCGCGAATACCCTCCCGGAACAATAAGGCTTGACATACAGGACCAGTATTACAACATGCGTGAAAAAATTGAACCGGTATTTCAGATAGTTGAAATTGCCCGAAGAGCCATCGAAGACCTGGGAATTCAGCCTAAGATTATCCCTGTAAGGGGAGGAACCGACGGATCACGACTTTCATATATGGGTCTTCCGTGTCCTAACATATTTGCCGGCGGACATAATTTTCACGGAAAGTATGAATTTGTACCTCTCGAAAGTATGGTCGCTGCAACTAATGTGATTATTCGAATTGTTTCGCTGTATGCAGGCCATGAGGCATAAATGCAAATTGAAAAGTGATGAATATTGACCCTGACCAAACTAATCTGAGAATTATTATAGCAGTTTTCTCAGATTTGCTTTCTTTGATATCTGTCATGATTAAAAATTTAGACTATGAGTAAACGATCAGCATTTCCCAAAGTATTCTGGACAGCTAATTCTATTGAGATCCTGGAACGGTTTGCCTATTACGGGATTTATATGAGTTTTGGAATTTACATGCAACAACTGGGTTTTTCCAAAGGTGACCTCGGAATAATACAGAGCATATTCCTTTTGCTTTCTTACTTAACCCCTGTTTTTTCCGGTACTATCGCCGATAAATACGGTTTTAAGAAAGTGCTGATAGTCTCCTATTTAGCATATCTTCCCTCAATTTTATTGCTGATAGTATCCAAATCATTTTCCGGAATTGCCCTGACGATGCTATCCATAGGATTCGCTGCCGGTATATTCAAACCCTTAATTTCAGCAACAGTTCGTGCAACTACAGATTCAACAAATAAAACACTGGGTTACGGAATTTTTTATGCCATGGTCAACCTTGGGGCATCATTAGGCCCTGTTGTTATGGGACACCTGCGTGCGATGTCGTGGGATTATGTTTTTTATACAGCTGCAGCAATAATCGGGTTAATGCTGATAGTAACGCTGTTGTTTTATAAGGAGCCTCCACGTGAAATTGAAGGAGTAACCCTTAGACAGAAGTTCAGGGATATGGGGGAAGCCCTTTCTGATTTTAAATTTCTCCTTTTTATTATCCTGCTTGGCCTTTTCTTTTGGCTTCCCTTCTGGGCATTCTTCAATATCTTACCTGTTTATATTAACGATTATCTCGATACAGCATCGTTGTACCACTCTGTTTCAGGTGTGCTGGGAGAGACCCTGACCAAAGTTATTTCACATCAGAAAGAGGGAGTCTGGATGATAAATGCTGAAGCAATATCTCATACTGGTTATATTATTATTGTTTTCCAGTTAGTAGTTTCCCGCATTTTTGAGAAACGGCCTGCAATTCCCTCCTTCCTTCTTGGTTTATTGCTTGCAGCTTCAGGATTCATTATCCTGGGCTTATCGGTTACAGTTTCAGCTGGTCTTGTTTTTCTTGGCGTATTTCTTTTTGCAGTTGGAGAAATGATATCCTCCCCGCGTATACAGGAATATATTATCTGGATTGCACCTAAAGAAAAGGCAGGATTATATATGGGAACCAATTTCTTAGCTACAGCCATAGGAGCGTTACTCAGCGGCTTATATACAGGATTACTTGGAAGTTTTGAGAAGACCGGGAATCCTCAGAACATTATGTACACCCTTGCTGTACATATGATTATAGGAATTGCAGCTATCTGGATATTTACAAGGACTATGGGTGAATTTAAGGAACGGGTTGAATAAAAACCAGACATATAATACCCTTGCCCCTGTCTTTATTGGACTCACTTTAACATCAGTGATCTGCTTAATTGCGTTTTAACACAGGCAGGTTTAAACCCGGATTTCCGAATCCTGTTCACTGTATGGCTTAAAGTCTCAAGAAGAGTTCATTGATTTCTTAAAGTTTTGTTAAATGTGTGTTTTTGAGACTAATGGGACCTAGCTAAAGGGTACATCCTTCAAAAAAAAGGTTATATTTATTTCGAAAAATAATTTAAAACCCCCTTAACAGAAATCTCTATGAATCGAAAAACCTATAATGTAATGATGATTTTCCTCTCATTATTGACATTCTGTATGCTTCCATCCTGCAGTTCAGGAGATGAAAATGCAGGAAAGGTCCGGGTGATAATCTGCCTTCTGCATGGAGCACTGACAAAAATGTCAGATGGAGTTATGATTTGGCTGGAAGAGGCTGGTCATCTCCGGTTATTTATGGGAACAAAGTATTTATTACAACAGCATTTAACGAAACAAAACCACCGGCACCCGAAGGGGAAAAACCTGAAGAGCCAACTCCTCCTCCGCCTCCCCCGCCTCCGGCAGGTGGCGCAAATGCACAACCACCCAGACCAGAGGGTCCTCCTCCCGGACCGCGGCCTGAAGACACTACCTATAAATCAGAAGTTTACAGATGGGATGTAATCTGCCTCAACCTGAAAACAGGTAAAGAGATATGGAAAAGTGTTGCTTTAAAAGGCACTCCACGTATCGGTTCTCATAAGGGAAACGGCTATGCTGCTGAAACTCCGGTTACAGACGGGAAAAGGGTATATGCATATTTTGGCATGACTGGAATTTTCTGCTACGACATGAAGGGGAACCTAATCTGGAAGAATGATCTGGGAGCCTATAAAACGCTCAATAGCTGGGGCACCGGGTCTTCACCTGCATTATATAACGATAAGATCTATCTCCAGATCGATAATGAAGTTAATTCATTCATTGTAGCATTAGATGCTTTAACCGGTGCAGAAAAGTGGAGAGCAGCCCGTGATGAAAAAACCACTTACAGTACGCCGTTTATCTGGAAAAATAAATCAAGGACAGAACTGGTGACCTGTGGTAAAACAGCCAGATCGTACGATCCGGAAACCGGAAAAGTTTTATGGGAGATGAAAATGAAAGGCGATATGAGCATCCCTACACCTGTTGCTGATAACAATCATCTTTATATAGGGAACACAGGTGAGGATGAGAAAGTTGGAGGTCTGTATTCAATTAAGGCAGGAGCTGCCGGGGATATCACACCAGATACAATAACAATGGTGGGTCCGGGAGTTGAATGGTATAATCCTAAAGCTTCTCTTGAAAACCCTTCTCCGGTACTGCATAATGGACTTATTTATCTCCTTGCTGGTAATGGGAAAAATCTGAGTTGCATTGACGCCGCTACTGGCAATACGATCTACGATCAGAAACTTGAAAAAGTATCTTCCTGCTGGGCTACACCATGGGTTTATAATGATAATCTTTATATCACCGACGAAAGAGGTTTTACCACAATTGTTAAGACAGGTACTCAGTTTGAATTAGTTTCGCAGAATAGAATAAAAGATAAATTCTGGGCTTCAGCCGCACTGGGATATGATGCTTATGTTTTCAAAGGTGTAAATAAGGTTTATTGTATTGCTTCTATGCAATAATAAATCGATTACCAAACTCTGGTATTTCTTGGTTTTACATAAAAACAAAAACCCGTAAGACGTTGATCTTACGGGATAATAGAAGTGTGAGTGCGGGGACTGAACTACAGCAACATGCTGAAATCCGCATTCAATATGAGCGTAGTTGGGTAGTGATTTTTCTCTTCACTTGTTATATCTGAATAATTATTATTTAAATTCGTTTAACTCAGATTTAAGGTCATGAATTGGTTTCAATGAAATTTCATTTCGCCTTTCTCCTTTCGCAGCGTAATCAAATGGATTATCAATATCTTTAATTAAAAAAAACATATAAGATATCAGGAAAGTAACAAGCAGAGTGATAAAGAGGGATGCGTAAAATGGTTCTATTTTTATCATTATCAGGCCGAGTGCAGTTAAAAACCCCATTGCTTCTACAATTGCGTAAGCTGAACCAATAAAGGCTGTGGCTCTTATTGTATCAATTCTTAAAATCATTTTTCTTAAGCTGTTTTGTTCATTCTTCAATTTTATAATATAATTAGCTTGAACACCTTCTCTATCTAATTCAATAAAGAAATCATTCATCGTACTGATTTTAATCAACATTGATTGTGTTCTCTCCTTTTTGTAAAACCAATCAATCAATGAATTAATAAATGACTTTTGAAATTCAATAAATTTATAAGCTGTATCTGAGTTTTTACCCTTATAGATAGTGTAAGCATCATCAAATAAAGTTTTAATGGAAGCCGAAAGCTCGCTTGGAATTTTTTCACTTTCTTTATAATCGGAAAGTACTCCGCTTATAAGAAATCCAATCAGGAATATTGTTCCAGCTACTAAACTTGTGAAGAGGGCATTTAACTCCATGACCTCAAATCCAAATTTATGGGAAAGAAATTTTAAAACTGCTATTGTTATGACCAAAGGCATTATCTTGAATGCTATTGACCATTTTAGCCAGAGTATTTTTATAGTTTTCATAATTACTTCTTATAATGCCAGTATTATTTTTTCAGTTGGTGATGCTAATACTGTTAGCTTAGCTTGGACAAACGCACTCGCACTCATGACATACCGGACATTCGTCTTTGTCGCAACCAATAATGGTTATTGAAAATAGTAAAAAGGTTAAGAGAATATATAACTTCTTCATGTTAATTAATTTTAATATAGACGTGAAAAAATAAAGAATGCAACTAATTATGAATCAATCTTTGAATGAATAGAGATTATTCAGGCGGTTGCCATACGGATAGTGATATTCCTGATATAGAATAAGGACTTGGCTTACTGGAAAGACACTCCCTTAATGCTGTATGAAAAGGAGTGTTTGTAATTATTGAGAAACTATCTTCTTCGCAATTATCTTCAATCTGAATAAAAGAGTCTAATACATTCTCAGTATTAATCAAAGAATATGAGGTACATAAATTCAAATTGTCTGGTGAAAAATAACAGACATCAAAGCAATACTGAATATGATAAGAATACTTTTCATTGTTTGGTAAAGATATTATAAATCACAATGATTAAATATCCTGTAAGGGAAAAATAAACGAACGGTTTATTGATATAGTAATATCAGAGGGTATGATGGATTATTGATATAAAAACCCCCTGACAATCGTACTGAGGAGATTGATATTAAACCTTTAGCTGTATAAATCTTGAGAGTCAATTGACTGTAAAGGCTTACATCATCTTGATTTTGTGTATTTTATAAAATCCATCACCGATTTCGTCACCTTCTCCAAAACAAAAACCCAGTAAAACGTTGATCTTACGGGTTTTGCGATTTAATGAAGTGATACCATAAGCCCCACCTGAATTTTATACAGCGTGCTGGTTACCCTATAATACTGGCATTTGTGCGTAAAAGATTAATATTTATTGATAGAATAAAAAAGAAGCCTACATCTCTTCTATCTCTGGCAAACCAGATAATTTTTGATCTTAATTTGAATAATCGTAAATTTGATAATTGCAAAATATTCAATGAAATGAAATTGAATATGATTATTACAGGATGTGATTCTTCTTTTAAATTGGCTACTTAATAATGTGGTTTTCTTACTCTTAATTGAAGAAAAGAGGTTAGCTTGAAAAGACCTATTAAATTATTGTTTGCTATTTTACTGATTTTGCAATCATTTCAGACTCTCTTTGCCCAGTCACCAATAAAATTGAGATCCACTTTGGGTGTTAGCGGGTCTTCAAAAACATTCACTTCAAATGGGCAACAATACTATCTGGTTCAAAGTATTGGACAATCAAGTGTTATTGGACTGTATCAGAATAACAAATATTTTCTCAGGCAAGGATTCATTCAACCAATTAATAGTTCAATCCCTGTTATTCAATTAGATATCCTGCGGGCAGAGGTATATCCGAATCCGTTTTCTGCCAACATAACTGTCTCCTTTGCCGAGGATGTATCGGGTATTCTTAATGTAACCCTTATTGATTTGAATGGGAGAATTTCCTATTTAAAATTATTTCCTGCTGCTCAGGAAATAAGACTCAATGTTGAGTCTCTGGCACCTTCTATATATATCTTAATGGTGCGTTCAACCACAAAATGTTTTTACTCAAAAATGATTAAATTATAGATTATGTATCCCTAAACCTGTAACTATTTAAACAGGTTTAAACATTTCGCAGACGAAACCTAATTCTCATATTACTAGTGATCTGATAAGATTATGTCGTCTGGAAAATTAATTGTTAAGTAAAACTTGCACAGATGAAAAAGATTTTTGGCTCATTAATGTTTGCTTGTTTAATACTGACTGTAACTGGTCAGCAAGTATACTTCGAAACAGGAAAGGTTTTGTCATCCTTTGATTATAAAAATTCCGACGGTACCCCGCTTGCTGATTTAAAAGGGACTACTCAGAATAGCCTGGGATTGGGATTCAGAATGTCTCTTTTCCAATCGGCTTTTCATGTATCGCTGGGAGTAGCAAACAACAAATACGGCGCAACAAGCAGCGATCCCGTGTTAGGGAACTATTCTGAATGGGACGTGTCATATCTCGATCTGAACCTTGGAGTTGATTATGAATTTTTCAAACCTGAGATGAAAAACACAGACAGATATGGTTTCTCAGTTTACGTGAAGGGGATTTGTGCCACTGATTTTATGCTGAATGGAAAACAGAGATTAAATAGCCAGGTTTTTGATCTGTCAGGTGTGGAAGAATTTGATAAGCCGATACTATTTCTCAAAGGAGCTGTTGGTGTTTACTATTATATAACAAGGTCATACGTTCCATTTCTGCAGTATAGCCTTGGCAAAAGCTTCCTGGTGGGTAATTATACCGGACAGGAGAAACTGCGTTTCCTGACTCATAGTATTACATTAGGTTTTTCAGTTAATCTGATTTATAAAAAGTGATGCTAATTAATAAATTGAATAATATAACTATATCATATAAATCTCAAGTCGCATGAAGAAATTGATATTTATTGCATTAACGATTTTTGTGGTGGGAAAACTGTTTGGCCAATCTCAGGGGATTAGCTACCAGGCAGTAATCATTGACAAAACACCACAGGAAGTACCGGGCAGGGATATTTCCGGAAACATTATGCCCAACCATCCATTAATGGTGCGATTCTCTATACTTGATGCTGCCGGAACAATAGAGTATCAGGAAGAGCATGCAACTACTACTGATATGTACGGAATGATAAACCTTATGATAGGGCGTGGTATTCAAACTGTAATCAGTCCGGGCAGTTTCATCGATATCGACTGGAGTGGAGAACCGAAAGCACTTAAGGTAGATCTTAGTCTTGATGATATAGATATCTTCTACTCAGACTTCAGCTTTGAGGAACTTACATTTGTTCCTTATGCCTTTCACAAAAACATCACGGCTACCGGTTCTCTGATAGTTGATGGGATGACCAGCCTGAAAAGCAGGGTTGATGTTACGGATGGAAGTCCCACTTTCCTTTCGGGTGATCTGACAGTTAATGAGGAGACTACTTTGCATAATAATCTTACTGTTAATGCCGCAAGCAGCTTAAAAGGACAGGTAACAATAAATGCTGATTTAAGTGCTGCCGGAGATGATTCCAATTATGAGTCCTATCCTCTTCGGATAGAAGGAAGCAAACAGGGAGTTGCAGTTAAGATTAGTGGATCACGTAGTGCAGGTAATAATTATGTTACATTCTGGGATGATGAAAATATACAGGGACGGATTGAAGGCCAGACCATAAGTGATCTTAATAATGATCCGGAATATATATTTGAAAATATAGTATTGGCCGAAGCATCCATCATGTCGGGTATTGATGTAGCAATGGCCACTGCCGAAGTAGTTTCAGCTTCAACCTCATCAACAGGATGTGTAGGTCTGGGGGCATGTGTAACAACTCCTATCCCTTCCCTGATTGCGGGAGCAGTAGCAAATCTGGCTTTGCAGTCGGCGAATCTGGCAATGGTAATTGCGGAAGAGGTAATGTATAATAAGTTTATGCGCGACAATATCGGAGTAACATATCAATCAGGAGCAGGTGATTATGCTGAATGGCTGCCTAAATCGAACTTAGATGAAAAGTTCCTGTCAGGTGACATCGTTGGAGTAAAAGAAGGGCATATTTCAAAAAATACCGGTGAGGCCGATCATTTTATGGTTATCTCATTTAATCCAATTGTGTTGGGAAACATGCCCGAAACCGGTAAAGAAGCTGATTATGAAAAAGTTGCTTTTATGGGACAGGTCCCGGTAAAAGTTTTCGGTAAAGTGAATCCGGGAGATTATATCATACCGGGTGGAAAGAATAATGGAACAGGAATAGCCGTTTCGCCTGATAATATTCAACCTGACCAGTACAGGCAGATTGTAGGTATAGCCTGGTCTGGTTCAGAATCGGATCAATATGGTTATGTTAACCTTGCTGTAGGACTGAATGCAAATGATGTGGCAAAGTTAAGTGTGAAGCAGGATAAGAAAATCAATGAACAGGAACAGGAGATCAATAGCCTTAAAGAATCAAATAGACCAGATGAATAGTATTTTATCTCAACTGCTTCCGGATTATAACTCCTTAATGCAAACAACTCAGCAGAATGCTAAATCTTCAGCTGTGATCGCTCAGCCTAAGCCTCAGACTGATCCACTGGACGAGACAATCATTATCTATCATGAAGTAACAAAGAATGATTTTCTTGAAGGTATTACCCTGGCAAAAGAAACATTAAAGGAAAGAGGAATAGATATTAATTCAAATCCTTTCCTTAAGAAACTGGAAACAGATCCTGATTTTATGGAGTGTTTTATTAATGATGCAATGGCCTCTGTTAAAAAGGAGATGGATAATTCGTATCAGCAGGATTTAAAAGCTGGTAATAAGGCAATTAAGCTTTACAGGTAAGTTGAACCATGATTCAAAAACATACAAAGTAATGAAAAGAGACTATATAGGTAAACTCATATTATTGACGATGTTTGTTGCATTGTTTTCCTGTGATAAGGAAGAGAAGATAGCTCTTCCATCTGTAGACACAGCATCAGTTGATGAAATTTATAACACTACTGCAAGAGTTGGAGGAAGAGTCTCCAATAATGGAGGTGCCGAAATCACAGACCGCGGAGTATATTGGGGCACAACACCCGGTCCCGAAACTTCCGGAACAAAACTACAGGTTGGAACTGGTGATGGAGCTTATTATGAGACCCTGTCGGGGCTCACGTCCGGATCGAAATATTATGTAAAAGCTTATGCCGGTAACAGTATGGGTATTTCATATGGTGATGAAACATTTTTTACCACCCAGATCAATCTGCCAACTGTGGAAACATCGCCTGTGACAGAATATACTTCCACCACAGCAAAAATAGGAGGTAATGTGATTGACAATGGTGGTTTTGAAATAAGCAAAAGAGGTATTCACTGGGGAACAGAGCCAAACCCGAGACTGACAGGTACCAAACTGGAACTCGGCAGCGGAGACGGGGATTTTTCAGAGACAGTAACTGACCTCAGCCGTTCCTATACATATTATGTGATGGCTTATGCAACAAATATAAAAGGAACATCATATGGGGAAGAAATAATTTTTTCAACGGAACCTGAATTGCCAATGGTTTATACTAAAATCGTTTCAGGTATTACGGCTTATTCAGCTAGTGTTGGTGGTACTATTAGTTCCACCGGAGGGGCTGCTATTACTGAGAGTGGGGTATATTGGGGAACATCTGCAGACCCTGTGTCAACAGGTACAAAGCTTATAAATAGCAGCGGAACAGGCGATTTTGCAAATACCATTGATAATTTGAATCCGGGTGTAAAATATTATGTAATAGCTTATGCCATTAATAGTATAGGGACATCATTTGGCGATGAAAAAAGCTTTACTACATTGGGGAAAGCACCTGATAGTGAGGATTCTGGATCATACAAACCTCACAAGCTCAGGTATAACATTAAAAGGTGTGATTAGTGCCAGCGATTTAAATACCACAGTTACTTTCCTGTATGTAACAGATACAAATACTGATACAACTTATGTTGCCGCCGGAAGTCCTGTAACAGAAAATGATGATACAATAACCGTAAATATAACAGGGTTGAATTCACTTACAACTTACCATTTCAGGATAAAAGCAGAGAATGATCTTGGGGCTGTCTACAGTGAATATTTAACTATTAAAACGGTAATTACAGGCATCCAGGGCACAATTGATGATTATGAGGGAAATACTTATAAGACAATAGGAATAGGTTATCAGCAATGGATGACTGAGAACCTTAAAGCCGTGAAATATAATAATGGCAATCCAATACCTATTGTTAATAATGATTCTATCTGGGCACAATTAACCAATGCCGGGTTGTGCTGGTATGCAAAGGACAGTGTAGCCAGCTATAATACCTACGGAGCCCTTTACAACTGGTACGCAGTGAACAGCGGACAACTTTGTCCTACTGGCTGGCATGTCCCGACAAATGATGATATCACTCAGCTGGTAAACTACACCGGAGGAGCAGGGGGAGCAGGAGGTATCCTTAAAGAAACAGGTACCAATTATTGGAATAGTCCAAATACAGGGGCGACAAACAAATATAGTTTTAATGCCCGCGCCGGAGGGAAAAGGCTAGCTGATGGGGTATTTGATTTTGTTAAAGTCGAAGGCAACTGGTGGATTGCCACAGAATATAGCACATTGAATGGTTCAAACTTTTCTATACAATTTAATTATAGCAATTCATTTCAGGCATATTCCAATAAGAAAATAGGAATGTCCATACGCTGTATTAAGGACTGAAATGCACCATTTTGATTGCAAAAGCCAGTGTCCCTGACCATAGTTGGCCGGATTACTTTGACCACATAAAGCCAGAATTAATAGTTTATTCTTAAGTAATTTATATAAATTGTAATTTCACCGGCTAGAGGTGGTCAAGGTCATCAGCTTTTCCAATGGTAAAGCTGAAAAAAAAAAAACAATATATTTTTTGCGATAAGAATGAAAAGGTTTCTAAATAATGCTTAAGATTAAAGCCTGTAAATAGCTATATTAAAGATATTTATCATGTTTTTTTATAAGAATATTGATAAACATCGCAATTAAAATTGATTTTTTCAGGTTAAAGTTTTGCTTACTCAGTTTTGAAATATATATTTGCAAACCGAAAAGAGGTGCCATAGCTCAGTCGGTAGAGCAATGGACTGAAAATCCATGTGTCCCCGGTTCGATTCCTGGTGGCACCACTTACCAGAAACGTAAATAGCTGTCTTTCAGGCAGCTATTTTTGTTTAAGATTTTCCTTAAAGGTAATTGATTTGCTATCGAACGGTTAGCTTTGAAAAATATTTCTCAAATAAGGATCCCAAATAGTTTCGCAAAAAATTCTATTTGGAATCATTTTACCGATGTGGTACATTTGCAGCTTCACTAAATTATCAGGATGGATCTCCTCCTTCACACACTCGACAATGGTATCAGGCTTGTTCACCAAAGAACAGCCGGATTGGTAGCCCATTGCGGAATAATTATTAATGTCGGGTCGCGGGATGAATCTGAAAAAGAACATGGAATTGCACATTTCATTGAACATATGCTTTTTAAAGGCACCACTAAAAGAAAAGCATATCATATTCTGAGCCGGCTTGAAGATGTAGGGGGGGAACTGAACGCCTATACAACTAAAGAGGAAACTGCAATACATGCTTCATTTCTGAAAGATCGGGTTCAATCACTTACCCCGCCCCGTCCTCTATCGCCCGTTCTTGTGGCCGTGTCGGGGGGTCGCCGACGGACTGGGAGACAGAGGTCGCGGGTGCCTGGTTCGCCCTAACCCGGTGCGCGATCGGCGCGGAGACGCAGTGAGCATCTCTCGGATGTAGCTGTCGAGCTGCCTTGGTCTGAGGCAAAGCCTCGCTAAGACCAATTCCGGCTTCTCATCCGAAGAGCTGGCCTTGAGCGCCGGGCCATCCTGAGCCCTTCCTGCTGGTCAGCAACTTCTCGGCCCGCTGCCGCACGCCCCGGTCGCGATCACTCCGGGCAAGCCCTTCGAGCACTTCCCACTGCCCCAGAGCCGCCGCCAGATCGGCTGCGGCTTTGCGGACATCGGCCCGAGAGACCTCCCGGGCGACGGACATGGCCTCGGCGGCAGTCGGGTGATCCGGATGCTCAGTCAGCCAATCCAGCAGACCCAGCGCTCGCCATCGCGCCTGCTCATCCTTGGCCGCCCTGTGGATGTCCGGGAACAGTCCTCTCGACCACGCGAGCCGCGTCCCCGTGATCGAGGCTCTCGATCCACCAGACAACCAAAGGGCGCAGGTTCGCCTCCCATCCATAACCACGGAAGCTCTGGACCGCGACGGTCAGTCGATCAAATTCGATCGTGTCCGCGAGAGATTCCGAGCTGTCGGTGTTCCCGCGGACTCAGGCTCATGATAAGGCCATTGCCGGGCTGCCGCACCTCCGGCAGCAGCCCCGCCAGCGGGTATCGGCGCACAGCGTCGTCGCCTTGGTCGACTACAGATTCGGCGGCAGCCAGACAAGGCGGGACACCGAGATCCTTGCCGAGTTCGGCGAGGATCTCGGGCATTCGGAGGCTGAGACCCGTAGACCGGCGCAGTTGCTCCCATGGCAGCGTCAGTATCGCCCGCAACAGCAGTCCTTGTTCGGCGGCGGAGAGGGCACGCACGGCGGCTCGCAGAGAGCCAATCGCCGTGTGCGCATGCGCTGCGCCACCGAGGCGGTCGTCGTCCCGATAGCGACATCCGCCCCTCGTCTCCAACATCCGGAGGACCAGGAAGGCGGCCCATCGGCGGTGCTCGCCGACCGGGCCGTTGATCAGCAACTCAGGGAGATCAGCATACTCCAATTTGTCTGTATTCATCGAAGTTCAAGGTCAGGCGTCGACATCGACAGCCAGGATCATACTCATTCGACCGGAACCGCGCGACATCCGTCACAGCCTCCCCAGCGGCCACGGCTCGAACTCATTGGGTGACTTGCCGTGCTTCTCCAGGTCGAGCAGGGTCGGTCCCGGATGCGTCGCCAGATGTCGGGCGCGCCAACGAGGGCGACCTGGAAATCGAAGGCGGCAGCGGTCCGGCCTTTTGCCACTCTGGCGCGAAAGACCCGGCATTGAGATCATCAGGCCGTGGACGTCCGCTATTTGGTCACTCGCACGGAGGGCTCGTCGCCGGGAAGCACGACAAAGGCGCAGAACTCGCCGTTGCCAGTGCGCGGTTCATTCGGCATCGGGACCGAGACCGGACGGCCGTCAAAGCGACCGGCGACCATCGGTTTTCCGAAGAAGTCCAACGCACTCACGATCGAGAACGGTTGCCCGGACTGCGAGGAGCGCGGTGAGATCCACATCGACGTGGGATCGCCTCGCCCAGTTGAAGATGGCAAGGTTCCCACGACCGGGCACGTAGTGGCTGGGGCGGAGAATGATATCGGCCGGGCGGTCAGGTCGTTGTGAACCGCGTGGAATGACCGTATTTCCAGATTCTGTGACCTGCTTGAACCGGTTGATGGAAAGTCCCGCATCGACGACCCAGTTGCCAGTGACCACGGCGTCCTCGTTGTGCGGCGCGTTATAACCGAGCTCAAGCGGCACCTCGTAGAGGATGTTATCGGCGGCAGTGATCCGCCGGCTGGGTTGACCGCCGCCGATGAGCACGCGTTGACGGTCGCCTTCCTTCACGGGTGCGAAGGCGATGTTACCCTCGATCCGAAAGCCACTCACCGGGGCGCGGCTGCTCCCGTATGCCTGAATGGTCGTCGAGTAGTTCCCAAAGAGAATGTTGTCCGTGAGTGCCTTCGTGCCCGTCTCGTTCTGCGTGTAGATCCCCGGGCCATGATATCGGTCCGGCCCGATCGAGCCGACGCCATGGATAAGACAGCCATGTATCTCCGCGTCCACGGCTGGTCGCCAGAATCCAACTCCCGCTGTTCATGTCGTGGATGACAAGGTGGATAAACTTAGAATCCGCGCCGCCGAGGATGTTCAGCCCGCCCTGCGGCAGGTCGACCGGACCGTCCACCTTCAGTCCGCCGGCCGTCACGCGGCGATTCCATGTCGCCGTTTCCGAAACAGTGATCTCCAGTTCCCACACGCGGAGATGCCGAGCTCCGGGTTTCACTTCGACCTTCCCATCCAGCGTGACTCGGTGGCCGGGCACGGGGCGAATGTGAATTGGCCGGCCTGGAGCGCCCTCGATCGCAACGGCAAAGCCGGGGCTTTCCCATCGGCGGTCGGCGTGCCGGTACGTGCCCCCTTTCAAATACAAGGTGGAACCGGGCGCAATCGCGTGCCGTCCCCCAAGGGCCGACTCGATGTCCCATGGAGACTCTTGGGTGCCCACGTTCCCGGCTTGTCCCTCCACCGCCACGTAGAAACTTGCTCCAGGTTTCTGGAAATCGGCATCAGCAATCGGCTCCACTGCGCCCCCCCGGAATGCCACGAGACTCAGCACGGCCCATGCAAGGATACGCAGACCGAGGGTCGCGGCGGCAGGCCGCTCGTTGGTTTGTTTCGACAGTGGTATCACAGGTTTTGGCGAGGCTTCGCCTCGGACCAACGAAGCATAGAAACTTGACTTGTCTACAACACATTTGACCGGTCAAGGGTTCTAGCGAGGCGTCAATTGCCGGTGATCGCGGTGGACACCCAGCGGCCACGAGCCGTTCACGCGCCTCGCCGGTCTGAGGCGAAGCCTCGCTAAATAGTCGATACATTGATGCTCGCGGCGTTGCCTCTCTGGCGTGTGCCGAGGCCGTTGCGGATCGAGGTTGCGGGCGCGTGGCATCACTGAGCGATGAATCGGGGCACCCAGGAGAAGCGTTGTTCTTAGACGATGCAGACCGAAGCGGGTTTCTGGGTGCGGTGGCCGAGTTCCGGATCGCTCCGGGACCAAGGTCAACGCGGAGGAACTGGGTAGCGTCCTTGTCGCGTTGCCGCCAACGCGCACCGAACAAGAGGCAATCGTCGCATTTCTCGACAAGAAGCTCTCGGATGTGCGGAGCATCGCCATAGGCATCGAGACCCAAATCGCCACGCTCACCGCCTACCGCAAGTCGCTGATTCACGAGTGCGTGACCGGCCAGCGGCGGATGGGTGTGTGACAGAAGTCTGGCCGAGTGAGGAAAGTGGAGTGTTTCTTGGGTTAATTATGTCTCGTGCATATACACTATTGCTCCATGATCACACTCCAAGTAGACTGACAATTATTATTCCCCAGCGACGAGAAATAATCGTCATCGACCAGACCGTCGCCCTCAGCGCCCAGCAGTTTACCTGGCTCCAGGAGGCGATCACCAATCAACGCCAGGTCTGTGCCATTCGGGACTGACCCGTTTACGGAACCGCAGTCTTCAGCCCAATCCGAGCAGCGAGGGCGGTTTGGCGGATGTCGAAACTGCAAAACTCCGGGACACCAAGCAGCTTCGCCGCGGCGACGTGGAGGATGTCCAGTGTTCGACCGCCCACGAGCGGGGTGTGGGTCATCGCGAGACTCTCGGCTTCGCGAAGGATCCGGTGCCAAAGGCCACCCCGGGGAATGAGGTGTCCAGCGGTAAGGTCGTGCTCCACTTCCAGCCACGCGGCCTGGACTTCCTGGGCTGTGAGCCGGCCCTGGAAGACGGCCAAACCGAGAGCATTGCGGAGTTCAAGCCGGTGCAAAGCCGTGAACGGCAGCGGCTCAGGATTCCCCTGTCGCCACACATCCGCCTTGGGAGAATTGGCGTCGGTGGCGTAGAGCGAGAAAAACAGGCTGGTATCGGCGTACGTGTTCACCAGCGCTCCTCTTCCCGGGCAGCCAGAACCATGTTCGGCAGGACTTTCTCCCCAAAAATGCGGCGGCGGCGCGCGGCGTAGTCAGGCGGCTGTGAGGGTACCGCGGGGGCACGGTCATCGCTTCGACCTTGGCCGTTCTCGTCCAGTTCGTCGAGCAGCCAGCAGGCGATCCGCCATTTGTCCTGCTGCGTCAGTTGCCGCAACGCTGACTCGATCTCTGCAACACCGTTCATGGGCCGAATCTACCCGCTCTGTGTCCGCCGTGCCAACGGCTTTCTCCGCTTGGGGTCGCCACCGCCCCTGCGCGGCGATTCACCGCGCCATCCGTGACTCGCCAAACAAGCTACCTGGTCAGGATGGTGCCTGATGACCGCTCAGATGCCATCCCCTCCCACCTGCAAACCGCCCCCCACATCCCCTCCTCGACAGCATTGAATGTGAACGGGAGACCGTCAGACTCATAATCCAGCCCCCGCAACCAAGTCCAAGCCACTGCAAGCCTGGCGCGCAGGGGTTTATTGCTTCTCGCTACCAAGCCGGCAAGCCCATGCAGACCCCTGCAATTCCGGACCTTCCTATGCCCGATCACCAGACAATCGCCAAACACTTCGGCGCTGAAAACCGAAAAGATAACATGGGGTGGTCAGGTGCGGGCAAAGCCACTACACCTGAGCCCCTATGACAAATACCAAGGAAAGCAAAGCTACCAAGACCCGGACGCGAAAACAAACGGCGGTGAGCGCTCAGCGCATCGTCAAAGCCAAGACGATTAAGCTGGGCATCGATGTGCATTTGGATCGCTACGTCGTCGTGCGGATCCTCGATGGCGGCACGCCCCAGCCGCCGCAGCGATTCGCGCCGCCGGAGTTCATGCTGTGGGTCGCCAAGCAACTCGGGCTCGCCGAGCAAGTGTTCACTTGCTACGAAGCCGGCCCCTTCGGTTACAGCCTGCATCGGAAGCTGGAAAAGATGGGAGCCACCAACTATGTCGTGCGACCCCGCGACTGGGATGAGTACGGCAAGAAGGTCAAGACCGACAAACGGGACGCGCAGCAACTGGCCTTGCATCTGGACCGCTACGTCAACGGCAACCGCGAAGCGTTCTGTGTCGTGCGGGTCCCCAGCCCCGTACAAGAACAGGAGCGGAGCCTCTCGCGGCAGCGGGAAAGTTTTCAGTCCCGGAAAACAGGAATATTGGGCTTGACGCTGGTTCTTTGACGAGGGAGCTGCTGTTGGTCATGGCGCGCAAGGTGCGAGTCGAATATCCGGGCGCGGTTTACCACGTGATGAGCCGGGGCAATCAGGGCAACGCCATTTTCCTAGCGAGGCGCGCCTCAGACCAAATCCCAGTCCTCATAGGCATGAAAAGTCCCCGTGTTTTCCAGCCCCTCTCTCCCGCGCCTCGCTCCTCAAAATCCTTGACCCCTTTAACGCAGCACAAACACTTGACTTGTCTACACCACATTTGACCGGTCAAGGATTCTGCTGCGCCCGGATTCTCACCGCCGGGAAGATGACAAAGAAATCCGGGCTGTGGCAAAACCGCGCCCGCACAGGGGAACGTGAGGTTCGGAGCGTTTCCGAATCCTCGCGGGTGCGGCGACACTCGTTGCCCGGTTCCTCCCTCCACTCGGGCGCGGTTTTGCTTTCCTAGCCTGCATGCTGACTTCTCTTGAGAACTCCCGCTTCGCAGTGGCAAAAAGTGCTGAGAAATGCAGGCTAGCGGACCGTGACGGCAAGCTCTTCCTGGATACCTTGGGTGAAGGTTGCGAGAAGACGGGCTGGATCCTTCACGCCTATGTCCTGATGGCGAATCACTATCACCTCTTGGTGGAGACCCCGGAAGGGAACCTGGCGGCGGGGATGAAATGAAGGATAGAATGAGTAGTCCTGAAGAGCCCGTCTGTTCTCGACCAGGCCCGAGAGCAGAATAGGGGAATACCCGATTGTCTCCGATGCGCGCATGAGGGAATATCGGCTGGGGCAAGGATTGATGTGGCGGGGGGAAGGGGCTGATAGGCGCATGGTGCTGTTGCGTTAGCGTTTGCGGCAACGGAAGGCAGACGCAGGCACCAACTAACGAGCGGCTCAGAGTTATAGATCGGGAGCTGGGCACTGACCCGAGCGTGGTAAGCGAATTCATGCTGAGATACTCAAGCTCATGGCGATGGACTGCCTGGTGTGTCATCCCGACGGGCCTCATCGGAGGCGCGCTGGGTTGCGCCCGAATTGCTCCGACGCGATGCGCCCGTGTGTTGCCCTTGTTCCTGATCGGCTTCGCGGGGGTGATTGCGGCGGGCGCGGGGATCCTTCGTGCTCGCCGGCGGGGCTTGAACCGGATCCGAGAGTTGGAGCGACAACATACACTGGAGATCGAACGGATCCGCATCGCCCAAGACATGCACGACAGCCTCGGCGCCGATCTGACACGAATTGTCATACTGGCGGAGGTCGCCCGGCACCAGCCCGGCCGCGCTGGCGTCCTGCAGCAGATCGAGAGAATCGCCACGATCAGCCGGGATCTGGTGGACAGCCTCAACGAGTTGGTATGGGCCACCAATCCGCGCCACAACACGGTGGGCGCTCTGGCTGCCTACCTGCGCGAATACGCGTCGGAATTGCTTGAGCCGGCGGGGTTGTCCGTCCACTTTGATTTCCCGCGCCAACTCCCCGCTCAGTCCATCTCCGGCGAACTGCGCCGCAACCTCTTTCTGGCCACTAAGGAAGCGCTCAACAACGCGCTCAAACATGCCCGTGCCACCGAGGTGCGACTGGCTTTCGCTCTCCTTGATCACCGAGTGGAGATTGTGGTGTGGGACAATGGTTGCGGCTTTCATCCCCAACCTCCCGATCCCGCCGCTTCGCTTCCGAACCTGCCCGTGCCGGCCGGTCATGGAAACGGACTGCGCAATCTCCGCGAACGCCTCGCCTCCGCCGGCGGGGTCGTCCAACTCGCCTCGGCCACTGGCAAAGGCACGCGCGTCAGCCTGAGCGCTCCTCTGGTCGGGCCTTTGCCCGCGAGCGACACGAATCGGCAACTGCGAGAACCGCCGGCGCGGCAGACCCCGTGACTCTTCCCATCCGGGTAGCCATCGTCGATGACGACCGCGAAGTGCGCGACGGCCTGACCTGGCTATTCCGCCACTCGCCGGGATTCAAGTGTGTGGACTCCTGCTCGAGCGCGGAAGAAGCGCTGGATAGGCTGCCGCGCAGCCAGCCCGATGTAGTCCTGCTCGACATTCAGATGCCAGGCCAGTCGGGCATTGACTGCCTGCCGGATCTAAAACGGCGGTGTCCTACCGCCCAGGCCAGCATCTTGACGGTGTTTGAGGATGACGACCTTGTCTTCCGGTCCCTCGTCGCCGGCGCGACGGGTTATCTGCTCAAGAAGACTCCCCCCGCGGGCATCCTGGTTGCCGTGCGCGACCTCCATGCGGGCGGATCGCCCATGTCCAGCCAGATTGCGCGCAAACTGCTCAACGTGCTGATGGACCAACCCGCCCTGCTTCCCAACTCGATCGAGACATGCGGCCCGGCCCGGCCCGGCCCGCCTGTCGCGGAACTGTGCCCGCGTGAGCGCCAGATCCTCGACCTGCTCGCCCAAGGCTTCCGCTACAAAGAAATCGCGGAGCAACTGGGCATCACGATCCATACCGTGCGCACGTTCATCCGCAGCATGTACGAGAAGCTTCAGGTGCATTCGCGCACGGAGGCGGTCCTCCGGGTGCGCCGCAAAGCCTGAAGGACCCCCCTCTCGTTTGCGCTGCCGCCGGCGGGCGACTGCATTCCAGCAGCCATGGGGGACAGAAGTCCAATCCGGCCATTTCCCGGGCAGTCGTAGCAACGACCTTTCCGAGCCTCCTCCGCAAATCCCATCGTTCATATCTTCATGCGAATACTCAAGCCCGCAACCCTGTGCTCTAGTGATACCCGCATGGTCCGGCTTCAACCGAACACGACACCGGTTCGCCCCGTGCGGCGGATGCGAACGCGGCCCGCCGCCTCCCGGCGCTGGTCCGCCACTCGATCCGAGGACCGGATCACCGGCCCGGTCCGGACGGGGCGCTGCGCGAGTTTGGCCAGTTCCCCCGCGCCGTCCGGCGCCGCATTTGCTTTCGACGCCGAGCGGCGTCGATGCCGTGAAACAACGAACAAGAAAATGAACAATGGAAAAATCGAAATGAATGCTATTCCATCGCAGAATCCCCAAACGCACCGATCCCGCTGTCTGCCTCCCAGGGCATTGCACGCCGCCAGGAAGCCGAGGGTCAGGGTTGCCTTCGCTGTGCTCGCACTGCTGGCGGCCTGCCCAGGCGCAATCGAGGCCCAGGTCAGTCCTCCCGTGCTGCACAACAACAAGTTTCTCGATCCGCTGCCGATTCCCGCGGAGATGCCTTACACGCTGGTCGGCGGAGTGAGGCATTACACTGTCGAGATGGTGGAGACGAGTCAGAACCTGCACTCGCTCCTGCCCAACACGAGAGTCTGGGCCTACAAGGCGGCAGGATACCCGGCCACTTATCCGGGCCGGACCTTCGATGTTCCGCAAGGCCAGCCTGTCCAGGTGACTTGGATCAACAACCTGCCTGCCAACCATCTGTTCGTGATTGATCCGACGCTGCCAGATCTGGAGTATGATCCGATGTATGCCGCCGATGGACCGATCCCCGACGTGCGCGCGGTGGTCCATCGTCACGGAGGTCACCAATTCGGCGTGTTCGACGGGCACCCGGATGCCTGGTACACACCCGGTCAGGCGGAGTTCGGCGCCCTGCGCATGCGCGCTCACATCCACGCAGACAAGGCTGATTATGCCATCAACACCTATGTTTATGACAATAACCAAGCCGCTTGCACCCTGTGGTATCACGACCACTCCGCGGGTACTACCCGGCTCAACGTCTATGCCGGACTCGCTGGCTTCTACCTGATTCGTGATGCGCAGGAGGCGTCCCTCAATCTGCCAAGTGGCGAATACGAGATCCCCCTGGCCATCCAGGACCGGACCCTCAATGAGGATGGTTCGCTGTTCTACCCCTCCGTCGGGCGGTGGCCGCAGAACCACCCTAACTGGGTGAAGCATTTCCACGGCGATGTCGCCGTGGTGAACGGAAGAGTCTGGCCGCATCTGGAAGTCGAGCCACGCAAATACCGCTTCCGCCTGCTCAACGGCTGCAACGCCCGCCTGCTCAATCTGTCGCTGAGAGGCGGCCCGCGCATGAGCGTCATCGGTACCGAGCTGGGCTTGTTGGACCGCCCGCAGCGGACCCGTGGTATGACGATGGAACCGGGCGAGCGTGTGGACGTGGTCATTGACTTCCGCGGTTATGCCGATGGCACAGTCTTCACGCTGAGGAATAGCGAGCGTGGGGATGGTCCTGACCTCGACGACATCATGCAATTCCGGGTGAAGAGCAAGGGACTGGCTGACTCCTCGGCGCTACCTTCAATCCTGAATCCCGCGTACGCCAACATTCCGCTCGACAATATCGCGGTCTTCAGAAGACTCACCTTCGAGCATTTGGATGATGAGCATGGCGATCCCATCGCCTTCCTGCTGGACGGCAAATTCCGCCACGAGCCGGTCACGGAACACCTGCAGCCCAACACGGTCGAAGTCTGGGAAGTGGTCAACCTCACCGGCGAAGAGCATCCGCTGCACATCCACATGGGCGACAGCCAGATCATCGACCGGCAATCAATCGATGGAGAGAGCTACCACGAGGCGGTGATGATGGCTCGTGAGGCCGGCCTGCCCAACCCTGACCTGACCCCCTTCCTCGAGGAAACCCCCGAAGCCGCCAAATCCTTTGAGAAAGGCCTGAAGGACACCATCCGGTTGCCAGGCCAGTCTGTGACCCGCGTGGCCTTCCGCGTCGGTGAGTACATCGGCGATTCCGTGTGGCATTGCCACATCCTTGAGCACGAGGACAACGACATGATGAGGCCGCTTCTGGTCCATCCGTAATGGCGCCGTTGCAGGGGCAGCCGCTGCGTCCCGTTGTGGCGGCTGCCGACCTCGCTGACCGGAACCCGTGTCCGCAAGGCGGAGTTGTACCAACTCAGGTACCCGACCGTGATCATGCCGCTTGCCGGGTCCGCCGTGACGGACGCCGGCCTGATGTGGATCCATGTCCCCGGCGTGCCCGCCACCGGGACGTTTCGCCGTCGCGTCCGGTTCAGTGTCGGGTCACAAAGACCATCCGGTCCGGTACTCGCGTTTGAGATGTTGGTTGGCCTCGTCGAGGTTGGCGAACCGGAACCCAACCGGGTCCCACTGGAGACGAAACCGCACGAGCTTCTCGCGCAATTGCACCCGCAAGGCCACGTTGCCCAGGAGCACGGCCTCGGCGAGCGGCCCGGCAAAGTCGAAGTTCGACGCCGGTTTCTTGCCGCCCTTGCAGGCCTCGATCCATTCCTTGTAGTGGCCCGCCGAACGCGCAATCGGACGCGGGATTTCGCCCACCTCGCGCCGCCGCGCCTCGGGGTAGATGCGGTTGCCCAGCATGTATCCCTTGTCGCCGATCAACAACCGTCCGTTGTCGCCCATGACTTGTTCGTCCTCGAAACCCGCTGGACGCGGCGGGCGCAAACCACCATCGTACCAGACCAACTTCAATGGCGGCATGGCCACGGCGCCCGCCGCGGCACCGCTTAGACCGGTCGTGTACGTGTTGTGCGCCTGCGCCTCGGCACTCCGCGCCGCGTATTGGTAGGTCACCATCGACCCGAGCGGATAGGTCTCCTGATTCACGCGCGTCGAGGAACCCTCGATGCTCGAGGGCGCCCCCAGCTTCAAAGCGCGAAACACCGGATCCATCGCGTGACACCCGATGTCCCCCAGGGCGCCCGTGCCGAAATCCCACCAGCCCCGCCAGCGGAATGGGCAGTAAATCGGGTTGTACGGCCGCTCGGGCGCCGGGCCGAGCCACAGGTCCCAGTCCAGCGTGTCGGGCACCGACGGCGTCTCTTTGGGCCGCGGCACACCTTGCGGCCAGTACTCGTTGAACAGGCCTTGTGAGGGACGATCCGTCCAAATGTGCGCTTCGCGCACGTCCCCGATCGCCCCGTGCCAGATCAATTCGCAGAGCCGACGCGACTCTTCGGAGCCGGCGCCTTGGTTTCCCATCTGGGTGGCGACTTTCGCCTGGCGCGCGGCTTCAGCCACCTTTCGCGCTTCCCAGACCGAGTGCGTCAGCGGCTTCTCGCAATAGACATGCTTGCCCCGCTTGATCGCCTCCATCGAGGCCGGCGCGTGATGGTGGTCGGGCGTGCCGATCACCACGGCGTCGATCTCCTTCATCTCGTCGAACATCTTCCGGTAATCCTTATACTGCTTGGCGTCCGCATACCGTTTGAAGGTATGCGCCGCGTGGCCCCAGTCAGCGTCGCACAACGCGACAATGTTCTCGCCCGGACTCTCCTTCTGGATGCTGCTCAGATCGGAGGCGCCCTGGCCCCCGACCCCAATGCCCGCAATGTTGAGCTTGCCACTGGGTGGAGTCTGCCCCCGCAGACCCAGCACGGAACTGGGGACCACGAGGAACGCGGTGGTGGATACGGCTGCGCCGCCGAGAAACCTGCGGCGCGTGATGTGTGGAGTCGATTTTTTCATAGTCGATTGTCTGGCGGCAACACCCCGCAGGGCGCTCGGCCGCAAATCATTTGGCTTGGACGTCCCCGAAGGGCGGAACCTTCACCAAAACTACGTTCCGAAATGCGCGGGAGAGATGGAAGGGAAGAGACGGGGACTGTTCATGAAGTTCAAGATTGCAGATGGTCGGAGGCGCGACTCGCTTGCCTTCTCTCGGTGCACTATCGACAGCATGTTGTCGTTCCCGATCGAGCCCCGCGCAGCGGGGCCGCATCTTTCCGCGACGCAGGAGCGGAAAGATCTAGATTCTCAAGAACAACTTCCGGCGGTACATCCAGTACAGGATCAACCAGTACACCAACAGAATGGCTGCGCCGTGCAGCATAGGCTCGTAGGCCGCGCCCAGAAACGCGAACGCCTCCTGACCGAGGTGGATCTTGAGATTCTGCGAAATGAAACGGTCGAACAAATGGGCTATGCAGTAGGCGGCAATCGAGTTCATGCCAATCACCACGAGCGGGAATGCCCAAGCCTTCCGCTGCCACAGATCGATCACCAGGTAAAACCCCGCCAGCAGCAGAAAACACCAGCCCCCGCTGAAGATCGTCCAACTGGGCGTCCAGATGCGTTTCACCACGGGGCATACCCCCATCGCCCCCAGCAGCCAACCGCCCGCCAGGCAGGCCGCGCCCGCGATGCCCAGCCAGCGCACCTTCTCCCACGGCGCGCGGGCGCTGCGGACCACGCCGCCGGCAATGAGCCCCAGAATCATGGTGCCCAGAGTCGGAATGAAGCTCAGCGTCGCGTAACCCCCGCCGTTGTGGGTGAATGGGTGGTCACGCGGGAAGATGTTCAGAAACCAGGTGTCGAACGCCCAAGCCAGGTTGCTGTTCTTGTTCCAACAAGCGGAAAACCCGCTCATCAAATGGGGCCAGTCCCTGGGAACACCCACCTTCTCATAATCGAAGTCGGCGGGCGGCAACGGGAACAAGACGAACGCTGCCCAGTATCCGACCAGCAGAATCCCCAACGCCACCCATTGGTCTCGCACGGGACGGAATCCCAACACAAAAAGAGCGAAGTAACCCAGGCCAATCTGCGTGAGCGTGTCCTCGAAGGTCCAGTTGGTCTGTTTGCTCCACGTCGACCTGAGGAAGACGCCGAGCAGAATCAGCGCAATCGCACGCCACAAAGCGTGGCCGAACATGCGGCCCCGGGACTCGCCGCGCGCCATCCTGCTGGCGATCGAGAAAGGCAACGCCACGCCCACCAGGAACGAGAACGAGGGTTGAATCAGGTCGTGCAAGGAACAGCCGATCCACGCGACGTGCGATTGGTGGTGACACAGGAACCCCCAGATCAGGCTGTTGGGGATCGCCTCCGCGACCCGGCAGAGGTTCAATACCTCGGCCATCATCAGGAACATCACCAAACCCCGGTACGCATCCAGCGACACCAACCGAGGCGACACTGTCGAAACCGACGGAGTTAAGTCGGCAGGGGAGATTTGAGCCGATTTCATGCGCCGCCGTTAGTGGTCCATCGGTCCGATCAGCCTCAGAAAGGCCGCGGGCCGGCGCGCAATCGGCCGTCGGGACCGCCCACCGCAGGCCTGGGTTGCGGCGCTGGCTTTCCGGGGCATCTGCTCGACGATGCGTTCGAGAAAGAGCCGCGCCCGTTTCGCCTCCGCGGTAATCGCAGCCACATCGCCGCCGGCCAGGCACTCGATCAAGAGCGGCCCGTGCCTGAATCCGCCTTTCCACAGTCTCGCCAGCAGCTTTGGAAAATCGATTATCCCCGTGCCCGGCGTCACTTGCACATCCTTGGGCGGTCGGAAATCCTTCACGCTCATCCCGACCACCAGGCGATCCACTTCGCCCGCTTCCTGGACAGGATCCAGGGCGCCGTCCGAATAGTAGAGAATGTTCCCCGGGTCGTACCACAGCCGGAAGTTCCGGTGACCCACCAACCGGATGGCCTGTCGGCATTGCCGTCCGGTGGCGTTCTGTCCGCCATGCGGTTTGATGGTCAGGCGCACCCGCCGCTCCTGCGCATAGTCGCAACACGCGGCAATCGTCCGGTAGTAAGGCTCATACTGTTTCTCCTCGGACGTTCCGCCCAACAGGAGGTCGCCCGAACCGCACGCGACACAATGATCGATCAGCCGGCGCAAAACCTGCCCGCTTTTCTCGACCGATTCGGCGAGTTGGAAATCGCCGTACACCGAGGCCGTCCTCAAACCGCGCTGTTTGACGTCTTCTCCGATCTGGGCCGCCTCTTGAGGTGTGGTCTCGGGGTTGATCATCACCCAGGACTTGCCCTTTGCCGTCAGAATGCCGGCGTACCGGAAACCGGCCTCGGCAATCGCATCGAGCGCAACACGGTAGTCGTGTTGATCCCAGGGGCGTGTGTAACAGCCGATTTGCCAACCGCCCGACGCGGACTCACCCCGGCCGAGCGGCAGGACCGACCCGGCGGCGAGCACCGCGGCGCGCCCCAGAAACGAGCGGCGATTCATCAACACAGGCCCGTGCATCCCCATAGCCTGAACCAGTCGCGCCCGGAAAGGCAATCGCGTTTTCACGGGTCAGGGCTGGTGACCCACACGCAGGCTTGCCGCGGTCCCAACGCCGGACGCAGCATCAGGGTCCTCCCCTCGAACACGCCGATCGGCCCGGCATCAGCCTCGCCGATCGGACGAAATCGCGCGCTCCTCGACACGCCGCATCGAGCGGCGTCGACGTGGATCGTCGGCGTCAGAGGACCGATCGGCAAGGCTCGCCACCGCGATCGCAATTTGTCCGTCCGCCGCCCGCCAGGCCGACGCCAGCACCAAAGGCACCGTCGTTCGATACTCTTTGAGCGTCTCTTGCTGTCCGGCGTAGATCGAGAGGCGCGAGATCGGGATCTCGGCGTGCGGGGCATCGACTCTGGGCGGCGGGAGCATCGTGCCGTCCCGCAGGTGCTCGAGGGCAAGCTCGCGCAGTCGCGCAAGTTGGATCACATAACCGACTTCCTGCGGGCGCTCGCGGAGTTGGGACGGCTGGAAGTTGGCGATGGTGGGTTGTTGTCCCCAGACGAACGAGCGGGCCTGTTCGAGGTAGAACTGGCGCGAGAACCGGCGATCGAGCAGCTTGAGCGGTTCCTGTGGCGCAAACTCCGCAGGCCAAAGATCGTCATAGGGCGGCATGGTGAGCGAGGAGTAATTGCCGTAGAAAATCCCGTAGCCATGGTACACCGCGTGGAAGAGGGGAATCGGCTCCCAACCGTCGGGCGCAGCGTAACGCTCGCGGCTCACATCCAGCGCCAGCATGAGATCCAGGTGCGGCAGCCAGTTCTCCGCACAGCCTTCGCCGGCCAACGCCACGCTGCCCCGCGCCGCGCAGCGCTGCCGGATGTCCGCCGCCAGGGCTTTGAAACCGCTCATCCAGTAGGTGCCGCCCCCGGGCGGATGGCCGTGCTGCGGATCGAAGCAGGCGAGGCTGCTGCACGCCTGATCCATGTAGATCCCGTCGACACCGAGCCGGTTGAAGGCTTCCGCAGCCACGCCCGCGTACTTCGCGCGCCAGAACTCGGTGCCCAGGCACATCGTGGCGCATGGCAACTTCGTGAACATATTGTACACTTCGGGCCGGACCTGGCCATCCGAGGCTTTGACCGCATAGGTCGCCGCGCTCTCGTTGGTCCAACTCGCGGTCGTCATGCCCCAGAGACGCTGGTTCATGTACACGAGCGCACGCACCTCTCGCTGGTGCGCCCGCTCGAGCGCCGCGGCGAACGCAGCATCGCCCTCCCGCGGCGGCAGGTACTCGGGGAACCCCGTGTCATAGGCGCAACCGTGCCACCAGTGCCAGAACACACTCACCGGCAGACCGAGTTCGCTCTGCAATGCAGCGGCGGGCTCGAGGACGCCCGGCGAACGACCGCGATTCCAGACCCACACGCCGGTCCCGGCGATCCAGGAGGGAACCGCGCCCCGTTTCCACCGGCTGTCGCGCGCCCATACCTGGTTGGTCGCCCAGGCCCGGTAGATCTCGGCAGCGTCAAACCAGTCCCCCCGGAATGTCCCGAGCAACGCCGAGTACGGCAGCGCGTAGCGCAACGCGGTCCCGTCCTGACGCTCAGGCAAATGCGCAATCTCGAGGTTCAGATCGGACGTCCCGTTGTCCTCGGGCATCTGGCCCGCGTCCGACCCTCCATCCGGCTGCCTGGCTGCGCGTGCCCCGCCCTGACTGAACGCCGCAAACGCCTTGCGATAGCCGGCCGTGTCGTCACAGGCCAGGTAGAGCCCAGGCCCGGCCTCCGAGTAGAACGCCAGGCATTGCATCGAACAGTGGCCCGGATAGTCGTATTCGCGCCGCACGCCCCTGGATGAACTCGAGGCGAAAACCTCGCGCGGATTGCGGGCCAGCAGCCCGGCCCAGAAAGGCACGGCCAGGCGCTCGCGTTCGAGGCGCGGCAGCCCGAGCACGCGAGGAAACAAAATGCGCTCGATGGGCTGCTCGCCGGGCCCGTTCACAGCCAGTTGCCACCGACTCAGGGCCAGCTTCCGATCCAGTCGTACGGTGACCTCGACGCGCAGGTCGGACGCGTCGGCAAACCCGAACTGGCTCCAGATCAGACGCAAGCCGCGCTCCCGGCCGCGCAGCCTCTCGATGCGAAAGGCCCGGGCATCGCCAGGGCAGAGCGCGCGGGCCGGCGGGCCGCTCCATTCGAGTCGCCACAGGCCTCCGGCCTCTGTGGCACTTCCGAAGTTCTGGTTCGAGGCGGAGTCCCTCAGCTCGACGACCTGCCCAGTGGCGCGATCGAAGCCCAGAGTGAGCATCGGGTTCTCGAGGCGGACGACATCAGCCGACGCGTTGAGAGCAAACAACGCCGCGCCAAGCCACGAGGCGGCCCCGCGCCCCACCGCGGCGAAGAGACGAGTCGGGATCGAGTCAATGATCATCTTGGGCAATCGCTGAGTGGCCGCCGGGATAGACTACACCGACCCCTCACCCTTCCCTCTCTCCATCCGATGGGGAGAGGGTCCCATCGCTTCAGTTGCCACCGTGCCGCGCTGTGACAGGAGCCGGGCGCACTGCCACAACATGCGCGGCAGATGGAACGGGCCTTTCCACATCGTGCCCTTGACACGCGAGGAGACGCTCCCATCGCGGTGAAGATAGCCATACCATTCCCCGTGGTCCGGATCGGGGAAGTGCGCAAAACTCCAATCGTGCGCCAACCGGTGTCTCTGGGCGAACCGCCGCTCGCCCGTCAACTGCCACGCCAGCAGGGTCGCCAGGATGGCCTCGGCGTGCGGCCACCAGAATTTCATGTCGTGCCAGTACTCCGCGACCGGGAGACCGCGCAGGTCGGTGAAGTAGAGCAAGCCCGCCGTGCTCGAGGTCCCAGCCCCGCGCCCACATCCAGTCCAGAATCATCGCCCCGAGTTCAACCAGGCGGCGGTCCCGGCGCATCGCCCCCTCGTGGAGGATAAACCAGGCGCATTCGAGGGCGTGGCCTGGATTGAGCGTGCGCCCCTCCGCGTGATCGATGATGGCGCCATCGGGCGCCACGATCTCCAGCAACGCCTGGTGTTCCGGCTTGAGAAAGTCGCGTTCGATCTCGGCGATGCTTGCGTCAATCCACTCGGTGCAGGTGCGCCCGGACACGATGACGTCGCCCAGATTCGCCCGCAGTTCCTGGGCGGTGCCGAGTCCGATCATCAGCGGCCCGATCGACTTCGCCGGACGTGTCGGCTCGGTCTTCGGCGGCATGACCCCGGGCGTGAAGCTGTGGCGCAGATAGGCCGCAAACGCCTTCACCGACTCGTCCGCCGCGCGGGCGTCCCCTGCCGCTTCGGCATAGGCGGCGTAGCTGATCGCGGCGAAGCTCTCGCTGAACACGTAACGCCGCATCCGCAGCGGATGTCCTTCGCGGGTGACGGTGAAGTACATCTTCCCGTCCGGCGCGAAACAGTGCCGGCGACTGAACTCGACACAAGAGCGCGCGCCCGCCAGCCATTCGGCGCGCCGTTCGACGGTGTTGTAGAGCGTCGCGAACATCCAGCCCGCGCGTCCCTGGAACCACACGGACTTGTCGGTGTCGATCACGGCGCCATCGCGATCGAGCGCGGTGAGGATGCCGCCGTGTTCCGCATCGAGCCCGTGCTTCAGCCAGAACGGGATGATATCCTCGATCAGTGTTGCGCGGTAAAGGGCCGCGAGCCGAGCGCGGCTCCCGGCGTCTGTCAGATCGGTCGTCATGGGTTCTCGAGAGATCCGGGCGAGGGCGGCGCGAACCACTCATCGCCAATCACCCGTCCCAAAAGGAAGAACTTGCGGTCGGGATACCAGAGGACCGCCTTGCCCTGGCGCACGGTGAAGCTCGAGTAGAGCGCCAGATCGAGCCGGCCCGTTGCGTGCCCGGGCTTGCCGAGGCTGACGCCGTCGTGGTCCATGAAGAGCCGCGGCTCGTCGAACCAGACCGGCTGGTCGGCGCCGGCCTGGAAGCGGCCCGGCACGAGATAGATCGGGCGGCGGTGGAAAGCCGGTGTCGGTCGGGCCGTAGCCCTGGTAAGTGGCCGTCGTGGTTGTGGATGAAGAGCGCGTAGCGGCCGCTGCCGGCGGTGTTGCCGCCCACGTCGTACATCGGGCAGGGCGAGAGCGGATGCAGCAGCGGCTCGCCGCCGTCCTTGCGCAGCAGGCGGCGCGGCTGCGTCCAGGTCTCGCCCAGGTCGGCGCTCACGCTCCAGAACGGGCTGCCCGACGCCGTGCGCATGACGCAGAAGAGCCGCCCGTCCGGCAGCTTCACGATCGCTGGGTTCCTGGCAGGCGCTGACCTCCGGATGGCCCGGGAACGGCACGGCCAGCGCCTTCTCGTTCGCCGCGAACCAGCTGATTTCCAGCTCCTGCACGTCGGGGTTGTCGTCCACGTTCTCGAAGCGCATGAACTCGACGCGCGAGTCGGCGGAGATCCACGACTTGGTCGGGTTCGTCCGCACGGCGAAGCTGGTCCAGCGGGTGAAGCCGGCGAAGTACCGGCCGTCCTTGCCGAGCCGGAGCGGTTTCTGCCAGCAGAGCATGTTGGGCGGCATGGTGGGGTCGGGGTTGTCGTGGATGCTGCGCGCGACGGGGATGTTCTGCGGCTTGGACCAGGTCCGCCGTTGTCGTCGCTGTAGATGCCGTGCAGCCAGCCGGTGTGGTGGAAGAAGTTGTCGTGCCGTCCGATGTGCTGGCTGTAGAGCACATAGATGCGCCCGGACTTGCTCACCAGCGGGTAGCCCCAGCTCGCCATGTGGCCGTCGCCCGGCTTCTTCGGGCCGGCGATGATGCGCGGCTTCGACCAGGTGCGGCCCTCGTCCGCGCTGCGCGCGAATGCGATGTGCTGGTCGGGTTGCGCTTCGGCGGAACTCTGCGTCCACACCGCCATCAGCGAGCCGTCCGGACCGTCGAACACCAGGAAGTGCTCGTTGCCGGTGTCGGTCACCGCTGTGTCGGTGACCGTCGGGACGAACACGACGAAGTCGGGCTTGGTCACGTGCAGTTCGGTCTTCATTCGCTCGCTGCAACGCGGCGGGTGACGCGATGACGCCCGCGTCGGCGTCCGCGGCGGCCAGGCGCTGGCTCGCCGCGCCTGCCAGCGCAAGAGGCAGCAGCAGCAAGAGCGGTCGGCAATTCTCCACGCAGGAACAACCGGCACGTCGTTCCCCCCCACCCCTGCCCTCCAACTCATCGAGAGTCAACTCTTCCTGTTTGGACTGCTCACTCATCATGAATCTGAAAACGTTCACCATTGAACGCGTGGCGCTGAGCGTTCGTCATAGCGGTTCTTTGAAAGTCGGATGTTTCCGGGTAGTGCGCCCGGCACGCGCCGGATCAGGCATGCATTTTCCGTTCGAGCTGTCGCAACGAAAAGGCGTCCCCGCCCAGCAAGAAGAAGCGGGTGACCTGCTCGCGCAGCCGGCGGTAGAGAGCCGGATCGGTCTGCGCGAGCGCCACCGGCACGTCGCGCTGAGCGAATCGCACCAACGCGGCCAGTTCGGCCCAACGCTTTTGCCTGAACGTGATGTCGACCAGGACCGGATTCTCCAGCAGAGCGTGTACGGCCAGTTCTTCTTCGCGCGGATTCATGCGTCAAGGCTCAAACACATCCAGGTAGACGAGATTCTCCAGCGCCTGCCCGCGGCCAGGCGGGGCAAAGCGGGCGACGATTTCCCGGACGCGCTGCAGATCCGGACGGTAGCGGCTCACGAGGAAGCGAATGTCACCCAGGTCTTTGGGCTCTGCCCGGATCAGCTTGGCGGCGATCAGGTTTTCCACCGGCGGGCGATAGACATGAAGACGCCCCATGCGCTCCATCAAGACAGGCTCAAAAGCCCCAAGCTGGGTCAACCCAGGTTCCACCAATTGGAGATACGGCGTATCTGGATCAAGTGCGGTCTTCGGATCGAACAACAGACCGGCTTGTTCGGCAGCCGCCTTCAGTTCCACTCGGTCGTAGTCGCTGGCGGGCTTCCAGATGTCCAGGTCTCCTGAAGCGCGCCCCACCATGCCACCGAACAGACAGGCCGCCGATCCGATCAAACAAAGCCGCAAAGGCGGCCCCTCCGAACGTAAAGCCGCACTCAGCCGTTCGAGAACGGCCATCCATTCCTCGCCCGTTAAAGCAGTCGGCATCGAACGTTCCAGAAAACCTGCTCCGCCCTTCGAGAACGGGGGACAATATAGAAATCAGATCAGGACGAGTCACGACTAATCCTGCCAGACGGAGTCCAGGTTCCACTTTCTTCCTCAGCCTTTCCCCACTCCCGAATTCCGCCGCTGCGCCTCTCACCCCGTTTGCGGAGGCTCATCCAGTTCGCGGGGGCGGATCAGGAGAACGAGCGCCACGGACACGACCGCCGCGCTGGCGAAGACGCCGAAGATGCCGAAGAGCGGAACGTGCCGGTCCCGCAGAATGCCGAATCCCCAGTCGGCCAGGCCGCCGCAACTGATGCTGACGAGGTTCATGATGCCGTAGCCGGTGGCGCGCAGTTCGGGCCGGGCGATCTGGCAGAGGATCGGCATGTTGTTGCAGTCGAAGAACCCCCAGCCGAGGCCGAACAGGATGAGAAACGCGATGGCCACCCCCAGCAGACCGGTCCGCGGCGCGTAGCCCACGCCGAACATGGCCGGCACGATCAGCGACATGCCGATCGCGCTGACGTAGATGCGGCCGCGCTGGGTGCGCCGCATCCAGCGGTCCGCCAGCCAGCCGCCGACCACCGCGCCGATGATGGCGGCCACCTGCCAGTAGAGCGTCGCCGAAACGCCGGCCTTGCCCTGGCCGATGTGGAACTCGGCCTTCAGGATGGCCGGCATCCAGTCGCGGACGACCCAACCGGCGAGCGCCGGCAGGGTGAAATAGAGCACCAGCAGGATGAACGAACCGTTGCTGAGCAATTCACGCAGCGCGCCGGCCGGCGAGGTGTGCGGACGATCGATGTGGCCGGCCAGGCGCGGCGGATTGCGCAGCAGAAAGAAGAGCGGGATCGCGTACAGCACGCCGACGACGCCGCACGTGTCGAAGGCCCAGCGCCAGCCGAGCGCCGGACTGTCCGCCGCGTAGCCGCTGAAGCCCCCAATGATCACCCCCGCGTAAATGCCCATCTGGTGAAGCCCGATCGCGCGCGAACGCGTGGGGCCCAGGTGGAAATCCGCGATGAGCGCCAGCGCCGCCGGGATGTAGAAAGCCTCGCTGATCCCCATCACAGCGCGGGTGACGAGCAATTGATCGTAGGTCGTGACGTGCCCGGTCGTCCAGGTCACCGCCGACCAGACGAAGAGGCTCCCGGCAATGACATGCCGGCGGCTGAAACGATCGGCCAGATAACCGCCGATGGGACTCAGAATCGCATACACCCACTTGAAGAGCGCGAGGATCTTCCCCCAATTCTCTTCGAGTGCGATGTCGGGAATGTCGTTCATCACCGAGAACTTCATCGCGGCCAGCATCTGGCGATCGAGATAGTTCAGCAGCGCCACCGGCACCAGCAGGGCCACAATCAGCCACGCGGTGCGCGAGGCCGAAGCTTGCGAGGATGTTTCCATAACCGTCCATTCACGGGTCGGGCCACTCTACAGGCACCCGTCGCCCGGCGTCGACTCTCAGTTCCATCGAAGTCAGAGTCTGCCGGCAAGGGCTCGGAACCGGCGGGGGCCGCAAGCCGGAGGGGCGGGATGCGGCTTCGGTGTGGTGTGCTCGTCGCCCGACGGTCCGGTTTTTGGACTTGCGCAGGCATAAGAAACGTACATAAAAGCGCACATGAGCAATCACGTGAACCAACCTTCCAGTCCACTTCCGGACTACATTGCGAGCGCGAAACCGAACCCGCAGGCGAACCGTGCCCCGTGGTTCAAGAACACGGCGCCCACGTACGCCGGCATCTTCCTCTGGTTCGTGTTTTGGCAGGAGTCTCTGAAATCGGGCAACCTGGGCGGTACACTCAGTCACGGCGTGCTGCTCGGTTTGGTGGCGTTGGTCGTTGCGGCCGCCATCTGCCATTACCTGTTCTACCTCGTGCCCGGCATGCTCGGTCTCAAGACAGGTTTACCGCTCTATATCGTCGGCACGTCCACCTTCGGTGCGCAGGGTGGTTTTCTGATGCCCGGCTTTCTCATGGGGGTCCTGCAATTCGGCTGGCTTGGCGTGAATGTCTGTTTCTCCTCGTTGGCATTGGCCGAGGTCATTCCCGTTCCGGCGAAGATCCTCATGGTGATCTGGGGTGTCCTGGCGGCGTTTGTCGGACTGAAAGGAATTCAATACGTAGCCAAGGTCGCGACATGGATGCCCCTGATCCCCGTGGTCACCCTCCTGGTGCTGGTGGGATCAACGATCGGGTCGGTGGGCAGTTTTGAACCTCAGAAACTGATCGAAACCCAAACGCAGTTCCTCGCCGCGAATAGTCTCCCGGCCGCTGCGCCCCAACTCAGTCTGTTCAGCGTCTTTGCCGTGATCATTGCCAACGTGGTCGGTTTCTTCGCCACGGCAGGGGCGGCGGGGGTCGACTTTGGCATGAACAACCGGGACCGGCGAGATGTCTCGATGGGCGGCCTGGTGGGGATCGCTCTGGCCACCATTCTGATTGCCGGGGCGGCGCTGCTCGTGATCGCCGGGGTCTACGGCTCCGCCGAACTGCAAGCCAAAGCGATTGAGGCGGGCAAGAACTCCAAGGGCGGCGCAACCTTCATCCTGGACGCGTTCAACTTGATCCCCGTGGTCCTGGGTGCCGGCGCCGGCAAGTGGCTGATGTTCCTGCTCGCGGTGGCGGCCTTCCCCCCGGCCTGCTTCTCGGCCTTCATCGCGGCGAACAGTTTCAAGACGACGCTGCCCAAAGTGAACCCGTTCATCTCGGTCGGCATCGGCGCCGCGGTCAGCATCGTGCTGGCATTGAGCGGCTACGCCGGCGACGCAGCCGCCAAGGTGTTCCCCATCATCGGCGCTTCATTTGGTCCGATCTGCGGCGCGATGATGGTCGATTACCTGCTGGCGGGCAAGAAATGGAGCGGCCCGCGTGCGGGCTTCAACCCGGCCGGTTGGATCGCCTGGGCTTTGGGCTTCATTGTCGGCATTTCCCCCTTCTTAAAGCTCAACGTCCCTTGCCCGCCCGTCGCCGCGTTCGTCGTCGGCGCTGTGGTCTATTGGATTTGCGCCAAGCTGGGAATGCTCTCGGCCCTGGTCCCGCTGCCGGCCGCAAACGCGCCAGCAAACAAGTAGTCCCTTCTTTCCGCTCCGGCGTCGCGGAAAGAAGCGGCGGCGCCCCATAGCGAGGCGTCGGGCGCCGGTGATCGTGGTGAACACCCAGCGACCACGTGTCGTTCGCACGCCCCGCCGGTCTGAGGCGAAGCCTCGCTAAGCGCGAGGGAGCGCAAGCAGGAAACAGGTGCGCCCGGGTCGGCTTTCCCGGAGAGTCAGCGTGCCCCGATGGGCGCGCACGATTTCGCGGGCGAGGCTCAAACCCAATCCCACGCCATCCACCTGCCGGCTGCGAGCGCCGTCCGGTCGGAAGAACCGGTCGAAGATCCTGGATTGATCGGCTTGCGGCACGCCTGGGCCGCCGTTGCACACCTCGAGTTCGACCCCGCCGTCCTGCGCCCGCAGCGCAATCCGCATCCAGCCGTCGGGTTCGTTGTAGCGCACGGCGTTGTGCAATAGGTTCAGCACCGCCTGCCGCAACAGAGACCAGTCCGCCTTCACCCAGGCGGGAGCGGAAGCGTCCACTTCGATCCTCAGGCGCATCGGCGCGGCCATGACTTCGACATCTTCGAGCAACTCCTGCACAGCCGCCCGAAGATCGGTTCGTTCCGCGGTCAACGGCAACTGGCCGGCGTCGGCCTGAGCCAGCAGTAACAAGCTGCGGGTGATGCCTTTGAGTCGCTGAGTTTCTTCGAGGAGAGTGGCGAACACTTGCTGCTCGGGAGATCCAGGCGAGGCGGCCTGGAGCGCGTTCTCGAGTTCGCCCTGCATCACGGCCAGCGGAGTCTTCAACTCGTGCGAGGCATCGGCGCTGAACCGGCTGGCCTGATGGAAACTGGCCTCCAGTCGGTCCATCATCCGGTTCAACACGTCGATCAGCCGGGCAATTTCGGGGTCTTCCCGCGATGCGGGGATCCGCTGATCCAACCCCATCGCAGTGACCTGTTCCGCCGTCCGCGCGATGCCGCGCAGGGGTCGCAACGCGCGGCCAGCCACCAGCCACCCGCCCATTCCGATCAGGAGCAGTGCGGCGCAGAGCGTGACAAGAAAGAGGTTGCGCATTCGATCCAGGGCCTCCTGCGCCGCCGCGTAGTTCAGGCCGATCACCACCGTGGTGTCGGCGGTGCCCAATATCCCCAGACGCCAAATTGTATCCACCGTGCGAACGGTCTGGAACCTGGGCACTTTCGTGAACCCGACCGCTGGGGGGCCGCCCCGCCCAAAGCCGAGACCCCAGCCCCGCCCCCCGTGTTCCCGTCCGCGTCCCACTCCCGGCGCCGCGCCTTTCTCGCCGGGATCACCTCGACTGGAGATCTGGGACAGATCGAGGGCCGATGGCGAGTCCTCGAGTGCGCAATCCAATCTGTCTGGATCGATATCGGCTGGCCAGCCGCTCGAAGTGTACAGTGTCTCACCAGCCGCGTCTTTTGCCAACAAGATGACCTGCTGGCGATGCTCGGCGCCGAAAATGGACTCGAGGGCGCTGTCCAGCCGCTCGTAGCTGCCCCGGTTGCCGAACCACCCCGGATGCCGGGCGCCCAGCGACCGGATCTCCGTGTCCATCGACTCGAGCTTCTGCCGCCCGATCCAGTACCAGGAGGCCCCGCCGAAGGCGAGAAGCACCACGCCCGAGATGAGGGCTGAAAACAGCGCGATGCGGAGGCGAAACGGGATCGGCTTCAAGCGGTCACTCCTGTTCTCTGAGGCGATAGCCCACACCGCGAATCGTCTCGATGAGTTTCATCGGGAACTCGCCGTCAATCTTCCTGCGGAGCCGTTGCACGTAAACATCCACGAGGTTCGTGCCCGGATCGAAATCGTAGTTCCAGACCTGCTCGCAAATCTGCGCTCGGGTGAAAACCCGTCCGGGCGCTCGCGCCAGGTGTTCGAGCAAGGCGAATTCGCGCGCCGTCAATTCGATCTTCCGATCGCCTCGCTTCACTTCGCGTGTGAGCAAATTCACCGTCAAGTCGTGACTCGACAGGATACTCCGGGGCGTTCCGGAGGCGCGTCGCACCACCGTCTGGAGACGGGCCATCAGCTCCTCGAGATAAAACGGCTTCGTCAGGTAATCGTCGGCGCCCAAGTTCAGACCCTCGACACGCTCGTTCAGTTCGCTGCGCGCCGTGAGCAGAATGACCGGCACGTTCATCTTGCGCTCCCGCAACTGCCGCAGAATGCTCAACCCGTCCCGCCCCGGCAGCATAATGTCCAGCACCACCGCGTCGTAAGGACGCGTGGTCGCCAGGAGGTAACCCTCGTCACCGTGGTGCGACACCTCGACGACACAGCCCTGGGCGACCAGCCCTTTTCGGACAAATGCCGCGATCTTCTTCTCATCCTCGATCAGGAGAATCTTCACAACGTTTCCTCGGCTGCAATCGCTCCCGTTGCCTGCAGGCTACGGGCGGACTCGAAAACCGATTCTCAGTCCTCGTCACTCGATTCGATAGCCCAATCAGTCAACCGCCAGCCGGACAGCGCCGAAAGGCGCGCAGCGCCAGACCAAGCGCCCCCAGCAGGAAGAGCGCACCAGCATAAAACGGCGCCCCGGGAACCGACACAGGCGCACGCGGGCTGATGAAATACCCGAACAGCGTCGTCGCTATCAGCGGCCCGATGAACCCTGCCACGCTGCCCAGACTCGACAACGCCCCCTGCACCGCGCCTTGTTCGTTGGCCGCGACTGTCTTCGAGATCAACGCTTGCGCCGCGGGCCCCGTGATGCCGCCGAGCGACCCGAACACGAGGATAGGATAGATCATCCACCCTTCCGTCGCCAGCGCATAGCCTGCCATCGTGAACACCCCGATCGACAAACCGACCCCGATGGCGCGCCGCTCCCCAAGCCGAGGCACCACAACTCGCACCAGACCGCCCTGCACGATCGCCGCCATCGCACCGACAATGGCCATCGAGACCCCCGTCTGTGTCACCGTCCAGCCATACCGGTAAGCGGTGTACAACACCCACGTGCTGTGGACCGCTGTATGCGCCACGTGCAACAGGAAGAACGTCCCCGCCAGCCCAAACACCACCGCGTGCCGCCGCAGCGCTGCCAAAGAGCCCACGGGGTTCGCCCGCCGCCACTCGAAGGCGCGCCGATTCCGCGCATCGAGCGACTCGGGCAACACCAGCAGCCCGTAACACCAGTTCAGCAACGTCAGTCCCGCCGCGGCATAAAAGGGGAGCCGCAACCCGATTTCCCCCAGCAATCCCCCGAGCGCCGGCCCGGCAATGAACCCCAGCCCGAACGCCACCCCGATCAGCCCGAAACTCTGCGCCCGCTTTTCGGGCGGGCTCACATCGGCAATATACGCGCTGGCCGCGGTGACGTTCGCCCCCGTCACGCCCGCAATCACCCGCCCCACAAAAAACCATCCCAGCGTGGGCGCCACCGCCAAAAGCAAGTAGTCCAGCCCCGAACCCAGCAGAGAACTCAAAATCACCGGCCGCCGGCCATACCGATCGGACAAGCTCCCCAAAACCGGCGCGAACAGGAACTGCATCAACGAATAGAGTGACGCCAGCAAACCGAACGTGGTCGACGCCGACGAGACATTCCCACCCGAAAGCTCTTCGATCAGGCGCGGCAGGATCGGAACAATCAGCCCGATCCCCAGCACATCGAGAAACAGGGTGACCAGGATGAACGGAATGGCTGGCGCGCGGTGTGTCACGAATCCGGACGACTCTTCGCGAAGATCACCGCTTTGGCCAGCGCAGAGTGCAGCAGCATTCGCTGGACGCCGCGCGCCGGCTCGGGCCATGATGCCCCCGCTCGACACTGATTATGAGAACGGTGACGCGATGGGTCGCAACGGCATTGCTGATCGGTTTGAGTTCCGCATCCGGAGCACCCGCAACTCCCCTCCCCTCCGGCGAACTGCACGATGTCCGCCGCTGGACAGCCGCCAAGATCGACGGCACCGGGCCGGTCGCGCCGCCTGCCTATGGTCTGGCCGTGCTCGCCAACTACGACGAGTTGTGCCGCAACACGCGCATGGGACAGCCATTGACACTCGGCCAGACCGAGTACCGCAGCGGCCTCTTCTGCCACGCCGCCAGCAGGCTGGCCGTCCGTCTGCCCGCCCCGGGCAGGACGTTCTCGGCCGTGATCGGTGTCGACAGCAACGCGCAAACGCGCGGCGGGCGCGGCAGCATCGTCTTCGCTGTCGGAGTTGCAGGCACAAACGCCTTCCGCTCGCAGGTCCTGCGCGAAGGAATGCCGGGCGAACGCATCGAGGTCAACCTCGGCGGCGCAACCGAATTCCAGATCGAGGTCGGCGACGCCGGCGACGGGATTGCCTGCGACCAGGCCGACTGGGCGGATGCGAAGGTCGTTCTCGCCGACGGCGGCGTGGTGTGGCTGGGCGATCTGCCCGTCATCGAAGGCCAAGTGCCGCCCGCGGTGTCGTCCGATTTGCCCTTCTCGTTCCACTATGGCGGACGACCCTCCCACACGTTGCTCAACGAATGGCCGCTCGAACGCGAAGTCGAGCGGCTCGACACACAGCGGACGCGCCGGACTCTGACCTGGACAGACCCGCGCACCGCCCTGGTCCTCCGCTGGACAACGGTCGAGTACCATGATTTCCCGATCCTCGAATGGACCATCTCCCTCAAGAACAACGGAGGAACGGACACGCCCCTGCTCACGGATCTCGAGGCCCTGGACACGTGCTTCGAGCGCAAACCGGGTATTGTCTATGAACGATTTGCCGCTCCCGGCGAGTTCGTTCTCAACCATCATGTCGGCAGCCCGTGCGCCGCCAACGATTACCAGCCCCTCCGATCTCCGCTCCCACCTCACTCGGCCAAACGCATCGCCACTTCCGGCGGGCGCGGCTCGAACAGCGACTGGCCCTATTTCAACCTCGAATGGCCGGGGCAAGGCGTCATCGTCGTGGTGGGCTGGCCGGGCCAGTGGGCAGCCACCTTCACGCGCGACGCAGCCAACAGCGTGCGCATCCAGGCAGGCCAGGAATCCACGCACTTCAGACTCCTCCCCGGCGAGGAAGTGCGCACGCCGCTGATCGTCTTGCAGTTCTGGCACGGCGACCGGCTCCGCTCGCAGAACACTTTCCGCCGTTGGATGCTTGCCCATAACGTTCCGCGACCGGGGGGGCAACCGATCGCGCCGATGCTCTTCGGCTGCAGTTCGCATTTCACGGACGAAATGGTCAACGCCAACGAAGCCAACCAGATCCAGTTTATCGACCGCTACGTCGAGGAGCGTTTGCCCATCGACTGTTGGTGGATGGACGCTGGCTGGTACCCATGCGACGGTCAATGGGTCAAGACCGGCACCTGGGAGGTCGACGCGACACGCTTTCCCCGCGGTCTCCGCGCGATCAACGACCATGCCCACGCCCGAGGCATCAAGTCCCTCGTCTGGTTCGAGCCGGAGCGCGTGCACGCCGGCACCTGGCTCAGCGCACACCACCCGGAATGGGTTCTGGGCGGAACGAATGGCGGCCTGCTCGATCTCGGCAACCCCGCCGCCCGCGACTGGCTGACCGACCACGTCAGCCAACTCATCCGCGACCAGGGCATCGATGTGTACCGCCAGGATTTCAACATGGACCCGCTCCCCTACTGGCAGAAGAACGACGCCCCCGACCGCCAAGGCGTCACCGAGATGCACCATGTCGCCGGCTACCTGGCCTACTGGGACGACTTGCTCCGTCGGCACCCGGGCCTCATGATCGATTCCTGCGCAAGCGGCGGGCGCCGCAATGACCTCGAGACCATGCGCCGCGCCGTGCCCCTGTGGCGGACCGATTTCCGGCTTGATCCGCTCGGCACCCAGTGCCACACCTACGGCGTCTCCTTCTGGCTTCCGCTCAGCGGGACCGGCACCGGCGTCTCTTCTGCCTATGACTTCCGCAGCAACATGGCTCCCCTCCTGAATGGCATCTGGGATGTGCGCCGAAAAGACGCCGACTACGCCCTGATGCGGCGGCTCATCGAGCAGTTCCGCCAGGTCGCCGAATGCTACCTGGGCGACTATTACCCGCTCACCCCTTACTCCCTCGACAACACGGTCTGGATGGGTTGGCAATTCGACCGGCCGGACCTGGGCAAGGGACTGGTGCAGGTCTTCCGGCGCGGCGCCAGCATCTACAAGGCAGCCGACCTCCGCCTCTGCGGCCTCGACCCCGAGGCCGGCTACCGGGTGACGAACCTCGACTCGACAGAGTGCAGCGTCGTCACCGGCCGGGACTTGATGGACCGCGGCTATTCCGTTGTCCTGGACGACCGTCCAGGCGCCGCACTCCTGCAATACGAACGGACCAAACCATGACGGTTGCTGACCATGAAGTCTCTTTGCCTCCTGATCGCTGCAAGTCTCGTCTCGCCTCTGGCGCCTGTCTGCTCCGCCGCCGCCGCCGTCTCCGTCGGGCACAGCCCCGAAGGCTCAGGCTTCACGTTCGACTCGGTACCGGCGCCCGCGAAAAACGACGCGGCCGCCACAGCAGAGTTCACCCTCGTGGACGGCGCGCCTGACTCGAATGGCGGCGCCCTGACCGTCCTGCAGGACGGTCGGCTCCCCACAGACGAAGACGAGCCGGCGGCGAACTTCTTCTTCCGCGCCGGGACCGAGGGCGGCCGGGTGCGGATCGATCTGAAGAGCGTGCTTGCGGTCAAGCAGGTGAACACCTACTCGTGGCACACTGGCTCGCGCGCTCCGCAGGTTTACCAGCTTTACGCGGCAGATGGCGCAGCCCCCGGATTCGTCGCCGGCCCGCGTCAAGGGACCGATCCGATATCGTGCGGATGGACCCACATCGCCACGGTCGACACCCGCCCTCCAAAAGGCACCGCGGGCGGCCAATACGGCGTGACGGTCTCGGACCCGACCGCAGGCGCGCTGGGCAAGTACCGCTACCTGTTGTTCGAGATCTCACGCACCGAGGACCAGGACGCATTCGGCAACACCTTCTACAGCGAGGTGGACGTCGTCGACGCCAACGGTCCTCGACTTGAACCGGCGGCAGGCCAAGCCGTCGAGCCCGTCCTCGTGACCTTCGACGCAGGCGAAGGCAAATACAGGTTCACAATCGATGCGAGCCAGGCGCCAGACCTGGCAGAATGGGCTGACACGAAACTGCGGCCCGTCGTCCAAGACTGGTACCCCAAGTTGGTTGCGATGTTGCCCAGCGACGACTTCGAGGCTGCCACACGCCTCCTGTTGCGGTTTCGGACGGATATGGGCGGAACGCCGGCCTCCGCCGGTGGTGCCCGAGTCAATCTGAACGCCGCGTGGTTCCGGCGCGAGTTGCAGCGCGAAGCGCTTGGCTCCGTGGTCCATGAACTGGTGCACGTGGTCCAGGATTATGGACGCGCCCGACGCGCGAACCGCGCTGCCACCCGCGCCCCCGGCTGGCTCGTCGAAGGGATCGCCGATTATATCCGCTGGTTCCTCTACGAACCCGAAGTCAAGGGAGCCGAGATCACGGAACGGAATCTGGCGCGGGCCAGCTACGACGCCAGCTACCGCATTTCGGCCAATTTCCTGGACTGGGTCACACGAACCTACGACCCCAACATCGTCCCCAAACTCAACGCCGCCGCTCGGGAGGGACGGTATGCCGAGGCGCTCTGGAAACAGTGGACCGACAAGACCCTCGTGGAATTGGGCGACGAGTGGAAGATGAGCCACGAAACGCGCCTCGACTCCGCCAAAGCCAAAGCCGCGCCCCCGGCCAACAAGGCGCACACCGAGTAACCTCCGTCCGTGCCCGAGCGCAACCGCCGCCCATTGCCATTCACCTCAACCTGACCATCCGCGAGCTGCGTCGTGAGCGCTCCCTGGCTCCCGGCGGACCGGGGTTCTCCGCGCTGGTCCGCACTTTCTTGCCGTTGGTGTTTGGAGGCGCGTCCATGCTGGCTCCGGACCCTGAGGCGTTGGTCGAGCGCATCGTCGTCGCGGTGTTTCAGGCGTTCGCAGGGCGCTGGCGCCGGCTTCCCCGGAACACCCTCATCGCCACCTGGCTGTTGCGCACAACCTGGCTCGCCGTCCAGCGCGAACGCAGACGCCTCGGCCTGCCGATCCCGCCACAAGCGTCTCCCGGCGGGGTGCGGACCGCGTTCTACCGATTGCTCATCCGCCTGCCTGGGCGGCGCCTTGACGCCCTCGTTCAGCAGCGTGTTTTGCGGGTGAGCGTTCGGGAAAGCGCGCGGGGACCGGACCGCAACGAGGAACGCACGGCTGCCCTCGCTCATCGCGGCCTGGAGCAATTGGGGCGGACGCTTCGACGGCGCGCGCCCGGGGTGGATCCTCGAGTGCTCCTCGATGACATGGTTCGCCCCACGTCGGACGAGTTCGAGCAAGCAGTCCTCGAACAACTCGATGCCTGGTCGCCCCGCGCACCGAAAAGCGACCTCGTGCATGGGATCCGACGCGCCTGGCGCTGTGTGGCCATCGGGCGGGCCGCACGGCGAGCGGGGCTGACCGCCGCGGCGGCTCTTGTCCTTCTGTTCCTCGCTGTCGCGGCGGCCATCTGGTCTGCCCGACAGGGATACCTGGCACGCTGGTTCATACAACACTCGGGCCGCAGCCTGGCCAAGGAGATGCCTGAGGTCGCCCAACCAGCCCGCCCCTGGCCCGCCAGACCCCAAACCGCTGCGGATGTCTCGTCCCGCCCTCCGCGAACGTCTGCCGAATTGTACAGCCTGACAAGCATCTGGACCGCTCAACTCACGTTCGCCCCCGGCCAATGGAAGGCCCTGGCACCCGCGCACGTCCAGCCGGTCCCGAATCTCATGCGCGCGGACGGGACCATCATACTCCGAAATCCCAAAGCGCGGCGGAACGGTCTGGCGGGCGCGGTGGGTCTCGAATTCAATTGGGCGCGGGCCCATCTCGAGTTCGCCGGCGCGGAGTTCTGCCCTGTGGCGGCGCGGTATCGGGGCAACGGCACGTATCTCAATTCGCTCTTTGGCGCCAAGCGACCGTTCAAGGTGGACCTGGACAAGTTCGCGAAAGGCCAGCACTTGGCGGGCATCCACACCCTGAACTTCGTGAACGCCATCCCGGACAATTCCTACCTTCACGATGCTCTGGCACAGGGACTGTTCCGCGACTTGGGCGTCCCCGGCCCCCGCACCGCCTATGCTTACCTGACGCTGGATGTCCCGGGCCGGTTCGTTAGACAGGCGCTGGGCCTCTACGTGCTGATCGAGAATGTGGACGCCGATTTCGCGGCGGATCGCTTCGGATCTCCCGATGTTCCCATCTTCAAGCCCGTGACCACGGAGTTGTTCGAGTACCTGGGCGACGACTGGAGCGCCTACGCCGATATCTACGATCTCAAGACCAAAGCCACCCCGCAGCAGTTGGATCGGTTGATCGAGTTGGCGCGGCTTGTCAGCCAGGCCGACGACGCCCAGTTCGCAGGGCGCGTCGCAGAGTATATCGACCTCGAAGAATGTGCGGGGTTCCTGGCCGGGCACGTCCTGACATCGAGCTACGACGGCTTCCTGAGCAACGGCCAGAACTTCTACATGTACCTGGACCCCGCAACGGGGCGGATCGGCCTCATCCCCTGGGACCAGGATCATGGATGGGGCGAGTTCGGATACACCGGCACAGCCGACCGCCGGGAACGGGCGAGCATCTGGCAGCCGAGCACCTATCGCAATCGCTTCCTCGATCGCCTCTTGAAGGTCGAGGGCTTCCGCAACCTCTATCGCCGCCACCTCGAACACGCCATCTCCGGCCCGTTCACGCCCGAGAATCTGTTCCCCCGCATCGACCAGATCGGGGCCATCATCCGGCCCGCGGTGGCGGCAGAGTCGGACTTCCGGCTGGGGCGCTTCGACGTCGCGATCAGTACCAACTGGCTGGCTGGACCGCGAGACGGACCGCCAGAGGGACCCCGCGCCCCCGTCCACCAGATCAAACGCTTTATCGTCGGACGCACGCAATCGGTCCGCGACCAGTTGGAAGGCAAGGCCCAGGGCGAGATCCTGGGCCGAGATCGTGGAGGCTGAAATCGTCGCCCTGTCTAGAATCCTTGACCGGTCAAATGTGTTGTAGACAAGTCAAGTTTTTATGCTGCGTTGAAGGGGTCAAGGATTCTAACGAGCGAGGCGCGGGAGGGAAGGGCAGGAAAACGAAAGAGCGGTTCATGATGTCGAAGATTGGGATTTGGTCTGAGGCGCGCCTCGCTAAAATCCTTGACCGGTCAAATGTGGGCTGCCTTTAGGCTCGCAAGCCGGCCTGCGATCGGCCAATCTCAGGCGTGGCCCTGAACCTCGATCGAAAGTCCCAGCTCCTGGCCGGCTTTGTCTTGTTGCTGGCAGCCGGTTGCGCCGCGCCGCGCCAGACCGCGTCGCGGGCTGAATCGCCTCCGGCGCCCTACGTCCGGGCAGCCCATGACCCGGACGGCACGACCAAGCTCGAGGTGGCGGTGCGCTCTTTGACGCCGGCGCGCGGGCGCGGCGCAACCCTGTGGCTCGTCGGGGTGACACACCTCGGGACGGCGGAATACTACGGCCAGCTCCAGCGTTTCCTCGATGCGCAGGCCCTTGTGCTCTTCGAGGGCGTAGGCGCAACGAACAAGTCGTTCGCGCGGCAGCACGGGGCGGACTTCAACCTGCAGGCCGCGCTGGCCAAGGCACTCGGGCTCGAATTCCAGTTGCACACCATCGATTACAACCGTCCGCATTTCCAGAACAGCGACCTCACCGTGGCGGAGTTGAGCCGCATTCTCTCGGACGCGACACCCCGCGACGCCCCCGGCCCCGGCGGCGCAAGCAGCCCCAAGCGAGGAACGAGGCGCCACGGAATTGGACGCCCTGCTCGATGCCATGCAGGGTTCGGGTTTTCTGGGAGCCCTGGCGCGCATCACGGTTGCCGTGCTCGAAGCCAGTCCCCGGCTCCAGGCCGCGACGCGAGTCCTGCTGGTCGAAGTGCTTTCGGGGCTGCCAAACGATCTGCCCCAAATGCCAGGCCTGCCGTCCGGCTTCCAGAATCTCCTCAGGGTCTTGATCGAGGAACGTAATCTGAAGGTGGTCGAGGACGTGCGGCGCGCAGTCCAGACCAAACCGCGCCCGCGCTCGATCGCGATCTTCTATGGTGCAGGCCACATGACGGACCTTGAAACACGGCTGCGGCGCACTCTTGGATATCAACCAGGCGAAGAGCGCTGGCTGACAGCATTGGCGGTCAGTCCGCAGCACGCCGGTCTCAGCGAGTGGGAACTCAACCTGGTGCGCGCCTGGGTCCGACACCAACTCGCGCGCTAGCCTGCATTTCTCACCACTTTTTGCCACCGCGAAGCCGGAGTTCTCAAGAGAAGTCAGCATGCAGGCTAGGAATCCTTGACCGGTGAAATGTGTTGTAGACAAGTTAAGTTTCTGTGCTGCGTTCAAGGGGTCGAGGATTCTCTGGCGCCGCGCAGCGGCGCCACTGAGCGAGGCGTCGACTTCCGGTTGCCATGGCAGCAGCCCAGCGCAAACGATCTGGCGAACACGCCTTGCCAGTCTGAGGCGAAGCCTCGCTAAAACATGACTCCGGCAGCGCATCATCAAGCATGGCTCGAACGGCCTGACCGGGAGCGGTTGCCTCTCGAGGCGACGGTTGACATCGGACGATCCTCGGACAACCGATTGGTGCTGCAAGACGAGCGGGTTTCGCGGCGCCACGCGCTGATCCACCTGCAGGGAGACGGTGAGTGGTGGCTCGTGGACCTGGGCAGCAGCAACGGCACGTACGTCAACCGCGCGCGGATCAGTCAGCCAATGCTGCTGCGCGACGGCGACCGGCTCGAATTCGGGCCTTTTGCACTGGTGTTTCGCCAGTCGCAAGCGCCGGTCGCGGCCGACACGGATCTCACGACGGAGCGAACCGTTTTGGACCTGCGGACGGCAGCCTGCTGGTTGCTGGTCGCTGACGTCGAGGGATCAACCCTCCTCAGCCAGCGCCTGGCGGACCAGGAACTGGCGGTGATGATGGGCCATTGGTTCTCCGCCTGCCAGCAACTCGTCGAGCGCCGTCACGGCCTCATCAACAAGTACCTCGGCGACGGTTTCCTCGCCTACTGGCTCGACTCGGAAGATGCCCGGTCCGGCCTGCTTCTGGCCCTCGAAGAACTGAAACAACTTCAAGAGGCGCGCTCACCCGCGTTCCGCCTCGTCGCGCATTACGGCCAGGTCCTTCTCGGTGGCCGCGGCTCGTTGGGCGAGGAAAGCCTCTCCGGGCGAGAAGTCAACTTCGTCTTTCGCATGGAAAAGCTGGCCGGACAACTGGGACTGCCCCGGCTCTTGAGCGAACCCGCCCGCCAACTGCTGGGCCGCGCCCTGACCGCCACCGACGCCGGAATGCACTCCTTGCCCGGCTTTCCCGCCGCCTCGAGCTTTGCGACCTTCTGAGGGCTGCGCGCGTTGACTTGGGAATCCCTCACTCTATAGTGCGGACATGGCCGCCACCGAGACATCATGCGCAAAAGGACGGTTTGTGGCCTTTCTGGCCCGGAAAGGACTGCGCCTGACGGCCCAACGCCGCGCGATCCTCCAAGCGGTGTTCGGCACCCGCGAGCACTTCACTGCCGACGAACTGCTCGTCTGGTCGCGGGCGCTTGACCGGTCGGTGTCGCGGGCGACCGTCTACCGCACGTTGCCCCTGTTGACGGCCAGCGGGCTGGTGCGCGAGTTGGACTTTGGCAAGGGCTGCCAGGTGTACGATCCGAATTACGCCGACCATCCACACCACAACCACCTCATCTGTCAGGATTGCGACCGCATCGTCGAGTTCGACAGCCAGAAGATCGCCCGGCTCGCCAACGAGATCGGGCGCAAGTTGGGATTCAGCGTGACCGGCCAAAAGCTCCAACTCACCGGAGCCTGCATCGCCTTGCGATCCCAGGGAACGTGTCGACATCTGGACCGCCGACGTTCCGCTGGCTGAGACTTCCATGAGCGGTCTGATTTCCCCCCAGGTCCTCGATCAAGTCCGCGCCGCCAGCGACATCGTCGACGTCATCGGCGGCTACTTGCCGCTGAAACGAGCCGGAGGGAATTTCGTGGCCCTGTGCCCGTTTCATCGCGAGAAGACGCCGAGTTTTCACGTCAACCCGCAACGCCAGATCTTCCACTGCTTCGGCTGCCAGAAAGGCGGGGATGTGTTCGCCTTCGTGCGCGAGTACGAAAGCCTCAGCTTTGTCGAAGCGGTGCGCCGATTGGCGGAACGGGCGCACATCCCGCTCGAATTCGAGCAGCAGCCCGGCGAACGTCAAGCCCGCTCCCGCAAGGAGACCTTGCTCGCCCTCCACGAGCAAGTCACCCAGCGCTGGCAGGCGGCCCTGAACAACGACGCCGCAGGCCAGATCGCGCGGGATTACCTCGCCAGACGCGGCGTGGCCGCGGAAGCCATCCGGCTCTTTCGGCTGGGATACGCCCCGGACACCTGGGATGACACCGTCAACTGGGCCAAGAGCAAGGGCCATGACCTGGCGATCGTCGAAGAGGGCGGGCTCATCATCCGCAAGCCTGGCGAAGGCGGCGCCCCAGGCAGGTACTACGACCGGTTCCGCGGACGCTTGATGTTCCCCATCTGCGACGAGCAGGGACGGGTCATTGCTTTCAGCGGCCGGATCCTCACCGGCGACGAGAAATCAGCCAAGTACGTCAACTCCCCCGAAACCCCTCTCTTCACCAAGGGACGCGTTTTGTTCGGACTCGACAAATCGAAGCGCGCCCTCCTGAACGCCGGGCGCGTCATCGTCTGCGAGGGCCAACTGGACCTCATCGCCTCTTACATGGCCGGAGTCGAGAACGTCGTCGCACCGCAAGGCACCGCCTTGACCGAACACCATTGCCGCGTCCTCAAACGCTATGTCGATGAGGCGGTCCTGTGCTTCGACTCGGATGCAGCCGGCCAGAATGCGGCTTTGCGGGCGCTGGACGATTTGCTGCGGTCGGGCCTCGCCATTCGCGTCGCCACCGTGCCCGCGCCCGACGATCCGGACAGCTTCATCAAAACTCATGGCCCCATGGCCTTTCGCCAGTTGATCGACCAGGCCCAGGGGTTCTTCGATTACCTCCTCCAGCGCCTCGCCGCCACCCACGACCCGGCAACCGACCGCGGACGCGCGGCGATCGTCCGCGGCATGGCCGAGAACCTCCACAAAACCGGCAACGCCGTGCTCATCGACACGTACGCCCAAAAGACCGCACAACGCCTGGGCGTCAGCGCCGAGGCCGTGCGCATCGAGTTCGGAAAGGCAAGACGCGATTCGCCCACGCGCCGGGAACCCGAGGACGCCTCCCCCTCGACCGGCGGACCCGCGGCGCCCCCTCCTTCTCCCCACGAGTTCTGGCTGCTCCGGTTGGTGCTCGGGGACGACGCGCTCGCGACTTTGGCGCTCGCCCACCTGGACCTGAACTGGCTCAACCACGCCGCAGTGCGCGACATCCTCGAACGACGGCTCGAGGCCGAAAGCGCCGGCACCTGGCGCGGAGTGGCCGCCTTCCTCGGCCAGTTCCCGGACCCGCAGCGCCAGCAACTCATCACCGCGGCCGTGTCCGAAGCACGCGCGGTCACCGATCCCGAGCGTCAGTTGGGGGACGTCGTGCGCCGGCTCCGCGACGCGGCTTTGGACCGCGAGATCGCCCAGGTCAACCGGCGCATCGGCGACAGCTCGTTGGACGACGCGGAGCGATTGAGACTGCTCCGGCGAAAACAGGAATTGGTGGCGGCCAGAGCCGCGCCCCTCTCGACAAACAAGAAAGGATGACTTTTTAACAAAACGCGGTTAGCCTGGAGCCACCGGCGCCGGTAGGAGCTTCACTGCACTGCAGCCCGACGGGCTGGCGCTGAGTCAGGGCGAGACGAGCACCGACAGGAGCGCGACACGCCGCCGGTCGTCGGGGCGGTCAACAGTGACGAAAACGGTCGAAAACGACGCCCGGATTTATGGCTCTGTGAAGAAGTGGTCGGACATTTTGCCTCCCTTCGGCTTGGGCTGGCTGGCCCGGTCGCACGGCGATGGCCGCATCTTCGAGGTGCGGATCGTCACGAAGCTCGTGCTGAGCTTCCTGCTCATCATCCTGCTGACCAGCGTCACCTTCAGCGTCGTCGGGCGTGCGAGTCATCGGCGGCCGCGTGGTGGCCGAGGCCCAGGCCAAGGTGCAGACCGACCTCAATGCGGCGCGGGAGATTCTCCTGAACAAGCTGGCCACGGTCAACGACGTGGTGCGGTTCACCGGCGACCGCGTCCTGCTCATGAGCGGTTTGTTGTCCGGCGACAGCCAACCAGGCCGCGGACGCGCTTTGAGCCGCATCCGCGAACGGGAGAAGCTCGACGTGCTGACCGTCACGGACAAGAACGGGCGTGTGCTGTTGCGCGACGGCGCATCCCAGCCCAGGTGGGGGACGACCAGAGCCGCGATGATCTGGTGCGCGCCGTCCTCGAGCGCAAAGAACCGGTGGCGGCGCCGTGCATCGTGTCGGCGGAGGATTTGCGGCGGGAGGCGCCGCGAACTGGCGGAACAGGCCCGCTTCACGTTCATCGACACCCCAAAGGCCCGCGTCGCGGCCGGGCACGGAGGAGACCGCCGGCATGATGTTGAAGGCGGCGGCGCCGATCCTCGATGCCGCAGAACGAGCGTCCTGGGGATCGTTTACGGCGGGGTCTTGTTGAACCGCAACTTCGAGATCGTGGACCGGATCAAACAGACCGTTTTCCAGAACCTCGAGTACAAGGGCAAGGACATCGGCACCGCGACGATCTTCCAGGATGACCTGCGCATCTCGACCAACGTGAAGAACGAGGATGGCTCGCGGGCCATCGGCACGCGGGTGGCGGAAGACGTGTACGAGCAGGTCGTGCGGAAGGGCAAGCCCTGGATCGGCCGGGCCTTTGTGGTCAACCACTGGTACATTGCCGCCTACGAGCCGATCCGCGACCTCAGCGGCAGCGATCATCGGCATGCTCTACGTCGGCGTGCTGGAGCAGAAGTATGTCGATTTGCAGCGGCGCACCGTGCTGGTTTTCCTGGCGATCACGGTGCTGGGGTCGCTGGTGGCCCTGGCCCTGGGTTACTACATCTCCAGCCGGATCTCGGTCTCGATCAAGAAGCTGGCCACGGCCTCGGAGCAGGTCGCCCACGGCAACCTGGACGCCCAGGTCGAGATTCGCTCGCACGACGAACTGCGGGAACTGGCAGACGCCTTCAACTTCATGGCCGGCGGCGCTCAAGAAGCGGGACGAGAAACTGCGGGAGTTCACCACCCGCCGGATCATGGAGTCGGAACGGCTGGCCCACATCGGCCAGTTGGCGGCGGGCGTGGCTCACGAGATCAACAACCCGCTGCAGGGCATCGTCACCTACTCGCACCTGCTCCTGGAACGGGCCACCACCGGCGAACGGCGACGCGGGAGTCGCTGGAGAAGATCGTCAAGCAGGCCAATCGCTGCCGCGACATCATTCGCGGGTTGCTGGATTTCTCCCGGCAGCGGAAACCCGAGAAACGTCTGTCCAACGTGAACCGGATCTTGGAGGAGTGCGTTTCGCTGGTGGACAACCAGGTCCTGTTTCACAACATCCGCATTGTGCAGCACCTCGCCCGCGACCTGCCCCAGGTTCTCGATGGACCCATCGCAGATCCAGCAGGTCTTCATGAACATGATCATCAACGCCGCCGAGGCGATGAACGGGGCGGGCCAACTCACGCTGACGACCCGCCACGTGCCGGCGGACAGCGCCGTCGAGGTGCAGTTCACCGACTCCGGCCACGGCATCAAGGAAGAGGACCTGGATCGGATTTTCAGCCCGTTCTTCACCACGAAAGAGGTCGGCCACGGGACGGGCCTGGGCCTGGCGATCAGCTACGGCATCGTCAAGGAGCACAAGGGCACCATCACCGTGGAAAGCCAGGAAGGCCAGGGCGCCACCTTCACGATCCGCCTGCCCGTGACCAGCGAACAGGAGATCACCACCCGTGCAGCCCAAGCACAAAATCCTGGTCATTGACGACGAGGAAGTCGTTCTCGACTCCTGCACGAAGGTGCTGGCCGGCGGCGACTGCCGAGGTGCTGACGGCCGGCAATGGCGCCGAGGGCTTGAAGCGGCTGGAGGACGTCCAGCCCGACTTGATCTTCGTCGATCTCAAGATGCCGGGTCTTTCCGGACTCGAGGTGCTGGAACGCATCCGCGCCAAGCATCCGCTCATGGTGGTCATCGTGATCACCGGCTACGCGACCGTCAGCTCGGCCGTCGAGGCGATGAAGAAGGGGGCGTTCGATTTCCTGCCCAAGCCGTTCACGCCCGAGGAACTGCGCCTGATCGCCAAGCGCGGTCTGGAGCACAACCGCCTGGTGCAGCAAACCGTCGCCTGCGCCGGGAGAAGGAGATGCTCCGGGAGAACTTCGCGGCCATCGTCTCCCACGAACTCAAGTCGCCGCTGGGCGCCCTCCAGCAGAACCTCTACGCGCTGACCGCCGAGCTGGAAGACAAGCTCTCCGAGACGCAGAAGCAGCGGTTCGCAGCGACTCAAGGTCCGGCTGGACGATCTGCTGAAGCTCATTCATTCCTGGCTGCGCATCATGTCGGTGGACATCAACAAGCTGAAGGAGACCTTCCAGCCGGTCGCCTTGCCGGTCGTCGTGTCCAAGGCGGTCGAGACCGTCCAGCCGCACGCCACCCGCAAGGCCATCGAAATCCAGCCGTCCCTCGCGGAACCGCTCCCGAGCATTCAACGGCGACGAAGGCAGCCTGGTCGAGGTGCTGGTCAACCTGCTGGGCAACGCGGTGAAGTACTCGCTTCCCGAACGGCACAGATCACCGTGCGGGTCGAAGCCCAGGGCTCGCAGGTGCTGATCGCCGTGACGGACACCGGCGTGGGCATCGCCAAGGAGGACCTGCCGCACCTGTTCCAGGATTTTGGGCGCGGCCAGACAGCAACCCGAAGGGCGTGAGCGGCTGCGGGCTGGGTCTGGCGATCAGCCACCGAATTGTCGAGGTCCACGGCGGCTCGATCACCGTCGAGAGCGAACCCGGCAAGGGCAGCACGTTCACGGTGCGTTTGCCTGCCACGTCTCCGGCGCCATCCGGCCCGCCTGCCGCGCGCGGTTGCCCCATCCACTCCAACCCCTGAACCCAAGGTTTAATATGAGCGAACCCAAACAACTGCTGATTATCGACGATGACCCCGACTTTGTGGCGGGCATCAAGGCCATCCTGGTGAAGGCGAAGTACGCAGGTGGACGTCGCCTACAATCCCAAGGACGGCTTGCAGGCCCTCAAAACCAAAGCCTACGACCTGCTCTTGCTGGACGTCATGATGGGCCGCGGAGCAGAGGGCATCATGATCGCCCGCAAGCTGGGCAAGGACCCCAAGCTGCGCGAACTGCCCGTGCTGATCATCACCGGCATCCGCGAGCAGATGGCCTTCCTCTTCCCCGGCCAGGCCGTCCATCCGCACTTCGTGGACGTGGACGAGTTGGTCGAGAAGCCGGTCGACCCCGAAGCTGCTCCTGGAGAAAGTCGCAGGCGCTGCTGAAGACCGCCGAGGCGCGAAAGGCCAAGAGCAAATGAGCGCCGCCACCACGGAAACCGACCACGGCGCCCGCGACGGCGCCGCCGCCGGACAACGCGCGTCTCCTTTGTCGAGGAGATCGGCCACCTGCTGTACGCCTCGAAGGGCAACCCGATCAACACGTGCATCCAGTGCGGCACCTGCTCGGCCACCTGTCCGGTGGCCTCCGGCGGCTTCATGGACAATTCGCCGCGTCGGATCATCGCCCTGATCCGGTCGGGTTTCAAGGAGCAGGTGCTCAAGGCCAACACGTACTGGTATTGCGCCTCGTGTTACCAGTGCACGGTGCGTTGTCCGCGCAACATCGACATCGCCGAGCTGATGTACGGCCTCAAGCGCTACACGGTCTGGAAAGCCGCCGACAAGGAGGACCTGATCGGCCCCACCTTCACCGAGACGTTCGTGAAGATGATCTTGCGCACCGGCCGATCCTACGAACCGGTGCTGGCCACCACCTATCTGTTCACCTACGGCCTGCCGGAAATGCTCCAGGAGGCCCAGACGGCCACCTCCCTGATGATCAAGGGGCGGCTGCCGTTGCTGCCGGCCCGAATCAAACGGCTCGACAACTTCAAGCGTATGATCAAGCACATCATCCCATTGGGAGACAAGGAATGAAGACTTACGCCTACTTCCCAGGCTGTTCGCTGGAGAAGATGGCCCACAGCTATCACGCTCTCCACGCTGGAAACCTCCCGCGCCCTGGGCGTGGAACTTAAGGAACTGGAGGACTGGAACTGCTGCGGCGCAACCGCCTACTTCCACGTGGACGAGTTGCTCGCCTTCACGCTGTGCGCCCGCAACATCGCCATGGCTGAGAAGCAGAAGCTGCCCCTCGTGGCCCCGTGCAGCGGGTGCTACAAGAACATGTACTTCACGCGGGACCACCTGAAGCACGATCCCGACCTGGCCGAGCACATCAACGACGCGCTGGCCGAGGACAACCTCAAGTTCTCCGGCGACTCCGCCGTGCATCACCTGATCGAGGTGTTCGTCAACGACGTGGGACTGCCGGAGGTCAAGGCCAAGGTCACGAACCCGTTGAAGGGCCTGCGAGTGGCGCGCCTACTACGGCTGCCAGATCATGCGGCCCCGCAAAGCGCAAGGAAGATGTCGAACAACCGAGGTTCTTCGAGGACTTGGTCGCCGCCTGCGGCGCGGAGCCGGTGCATTACCCGCTGCGGCTCACCTGCTGCAGCGGGGCGTTGATCATCACCAACCGCGAAGCCGCCCTGAGCCTGGTGCGCAATCTTCTCGACAGCGCGGTCAGGTCGGGGCGGCGGTGATCGTGACGGCCTGCCCGCTCTGCCAGGTGAACCTCGAATGCTACCAGAAGCAGGTCAACAAGGAATTCGGGACCAACTTCAACATGCCGGTCATGTATTTCACGCAGTTGATGGGCCTGGCGCTGGGCATCCCGCCCAAACGCCTCGGGCATTGGTTCGGAACTGGTGGCCGTGATGCCGGCGATCAAGGAAGCCCAGAAGCCGAACCGGCCCTGGCCGCGAAGTAGAATCCTTGAAATATCTATGAACCTGTTCGTTCTGCTCAAAATGGTGCCGGACACGGTGGAGGAACTCAATGTCGCCGCCGACGGCAAGTCGTTGGACACGGAGTTCCTCCGGTTCAAACTCAGCGAACCGGACGATCACGCCCTCGAACAGGCCCTGATCCTCAAGGAGCGAGCACGGGGGCAAGGTGACCGTCGTCGCCTTGGACGCGCCGGAGGTGGACGACGTCCTGTTCACGGCCCTGGCCAAAGGCGCCGACCGCGCCGTGAAAATCCCGATCAGCCAGGCCGGCCTGGGCAGCGTCGCTTCGGCGCAAGGTGCTGGCCGACTTTCTTCGCCGCCGGCGGCCAGATCACGCCGGACACGCTCCTGCTTCCTGGATCGCAGGCCATTGACGACCTCGATGGCGAAGTCGCTCCTCTGCTCGCCGCGGCGTTGAATCTGCCGTACATCGGCGTGGTTTGCGGCGTTCAAGCGGCCGAGGGCAAGGCCACTGTCGTGAAGGAGTTTGCCGGCGGCTTGCGCGCCGAGTTCGAGGTCACACTGCCAGCCGTGCTGGGCATTCAGTCCGCCGAGAAACCGCCCCGCTACGTGCCCGTCGCCAAAGTCCGGGCGGCGATGAAGTCCGCCAAGATCGAAGAAGTAGACCTCCCTGCGCCCGACCGTCCAATCCGACTCGACCTCGACCGGATGTACAAACCGGAGGCTGCTGGACATGCCGAGATGTTCGAGGGCGCTCCGGAGGAGGTCGCCGACAAACTGGTGGAAGTGCTGGCCAAGGACCGGTGTGATTTGAGGAGACTGAACCTATGGCAAACGCAATTCTCGTTCTGGCGGAGCAACTCCGAGGCGAGCTCTCCGACATCACGTTCGAAATGCTGGGCGCCGGTCGCGCGCTGGCCAGCGCGCTTGGGCGTGCCGCTCTACGCCGCCCTGCTGGGCAGCGAGGCCGCCCCGCTCGCGCGCCAAGCTGGGCGCGGCGGACAAGGTCTTCGTCGTGGATAACCCGCAATTGGACCTCGCGCCGCCCGACACCGTCGCCGCGACGCTCAAGGCGCTGATGGACCAGAACCCAGGTCGGCCTGGTGCTGCTTGGCTGCACCAACGTCTCGCTGGGCATCGGTTCCATCCTCGCCGCCAAGACCGGCCTGCCCTTGGTGAATTTCTGCCGCGCGGCCAAGGCCGACGGCACAGCCGTCGTGCTGCACCAGCGCAGTTGTTCGGCGGCAAGATTCTGTCCGACGTGAGGCTGGCGGACGGCCGCGGCATCGTCGGCCTTTATCCGGGCGCGTTTTCGCCAGACGCTGGCAAGAGCGACAAGACACCGCCGTCGAGAAGGTCGACGTGCCGGTCGAGACGCCGAAGGTGACGTTCAAGCAGTACCTCGAACCGGAAACGGGCGACGTGGACATCACCAAGCAGGACGTGCTCGTCGGCGTGGGCCGCGGCATCCAGACGCAGGACAACGTGCAGTTGGCGGAGGATCTGGCGCCGGCCCTGGGCGGCGCCGTGTGCGCGTCACGGCCGGTGATCGACCAGGGCTGGCTGCCGTTGAGCCGCCAGGTCGGCAAGTCCGGCATGACCGTCAAGCCGCGGGTCTATCTCGCCTTCGGCATCAGCGGCGCGCCGGAGCATTGGGAAGGAATGCAGAACGCGCAGTGCATCATCGCCGTCAACACCGATCCCAAGGCGCCCATCTTCGACGGGGCACATTACGGCGTGGTGGGCGACGCGCTGGAGGTGCTCCCTGCTCCTGACGGACAAGGTCAAGGCCCGCAAAGGATAAACTGCCATGGACCCGGTCAACGTCACCATTCGTCGGGCTGCCAGGCATGCCGCTGCTCGTGGCTGCTCACGCTCGTGGCCTTTGGGGTCTTTGGCTACCGGATGTGGCAGTTGATCGGCCTGCTGCGGCAGGGACGCTACGAAAACCGCTTCGATCAGCTCGGCCGGCGGCTCGGACACGTCGTCAAACACGTCCTGCTGCAACCGCGCATCTTCAACGAGCGCAGCATCGGCCTGCCTCACTTCCTCATCTTCTGGGGCTTCGTCCTCTATGCGACCTGCTTCAACTGGAGCTTGGTGCGCGGGCTGTTCCCGTTTCTGCCGGTTCCTTATCCGGATGAAGTCAAGATCGTCGGCTTGTTTCTCGAGGTCTTCGCGGTGCTGGTGCTGATCGCGCTCGGCGTGGCGGTGGCCCGACGGCTGTTCTTCGCTCCACCGCATCTGCACTTGAGCTTCGACGCGAACCTGATCCTCGGGCTGATTGGCTTGCTCATGTTGAGCACGCTCTTCGGCTCGGCCTTCCGCATCGTGAGCGAAGGCGGCGCACGTCTCGGCCTGGGCACCGGTGGGCAGCCTGCTGCACGAAGCTCTTTGCCGCGATGCCGCCGGAGACCGCCCACGCGCTTGGCCAACGGCATGTGGTGGCTGCACATGATCGGCGTGTTGTTCTTCCTTGTTTATCTGCCTTATTCGAAGCATCTCCACCTGCTGGCCTCGCCGTTCAACGTGTTCTTCAGCCAAAGCGCCACGCGTCCGGCGGGCGACCTGAACGTGCTCGGGGCGAAGGAAGACCTCACCGCCGGCGCCTCCTGCTGGCAGGAACTCACTTGGAAACAATTGCTGGGCGGTTTCTCCTGCGCCGAGTGCGGACGCTGCGACCGCTCGTGTCCGGCGACCGCTTCCGGCTACCCGCTCCAACCGCAGCAGATCATTCAGAAAGTCAAGGAGCACATGGTCCAGGCGGGACTGAAGCCCAAGAACGGCGACGAGCGCGCCCAAGCTGGTCGGCGACGTCATCACCGAGAAGGAGATCTGGGCGTGCACGACCTGCATGGCGTGCATGAATTGCTGCGCGGTGTGGAACGAACAGGTGCCGCTCATCGTCGCGCTCCGCCGCCATCTGGTCAGCCAGGGGCAAGTCGAGCGCACCATCCAGGACATGCTCGCGAACCTGCAGCGCTACGGCAACTCGTTCGGCAAATCCGACCGGATGCGGGCGAGGTGGACGCAGACCTCCGGCTTGAAGATCAAGGATGCCCGCAAGGAACCGGTCGAGTATCCTCTGGTTTGTGGGCGATTACGCCAGCTACGACCCGCGTTGCGAGGACATCACCAAGAAGACGGCGAAGGTCTTTGCGCAGGCGGGCCTCGATTTCGGGCTGCTCTACGAAGCCGAGCGCAATGCCGGCAACGACGTGCGCCGCGTCGGCGAAGAGGGCCTGTTCGAGATGCTGCGCGACAAGAACCTGCAGGCCCTCGGCAAGGCGAAGTTCCAGAGGATCGTCACGACCGACCCGCACACCTATCACACGCTCAAGAACGAGTATCCGTGGAACGGCAACCGGCCCGAGGTGCGGCACTACACCGAGGTGCTCGACGGACTGATCCAGGCGCGGCAAGCTGCCGCTGAAGAAGAAACTCGCCGGCCGCGTGACCTATCACGATCCGTGCTACCTCGGTCGCTACAACGGCGTCTATGACGCGCCCCGCCGCGTGTTGCAGGCACTGGGCCTCGAAGTTGTCGAAATGCCCCGCTGCCGCGACCGGAGTTACTGCTGCGGCGCCGGCGGCGGACGCATCTGGATGGAAGACACCGAAAAGATCCAGGAACGCCCTGCCGAGAACCGCATCCGCGAGGCGGTCGCCCTGGACGGAGTGCAGACCTTCGTCGTCGCGTGTCCGAAGGACATCGCGATGTTCCGCGACGCGGTCAAGACCACGGGACACGAGGGCAAGATGGTCGTGAAAGACATCGCGGAACTTGTGGCGGAAGCGATGGCCGAAGAAAGTCCGAAGTCCCGCATGACGAAAGGAACCTCATGGTTGCCCTGTTAGAACCCGCCGTCGTTGACCGGACGACCACGCTCGAAACGCTCCTCAAGACGCCCGCCGGGAAGCGCATGATGACGTGCATCCAGTGCGGCACCTGCGCTGGCACCTGCCCCTACGGCGACTCCATGGATTTCTCGCCCGCGCCTCGTCATCAACATGCTGCGCGGCGGCTTTCTTGACGAAGTCATCAAGTCGGACAGCCTGTTGCGTTGCGTCGCCTGCTACGCCTGCATGGCCAAGTGCCCGCGCGGCATCCGCCTGACGGATGTGCTTTTGCCTTTAGTGAAGGAACAGGTGCTCCTCACCCGCACCGAGATGCCGACCGAGTTCCAGAAGTCACTGGAAAACCTGCACCGCTACGGCAATCCGATGGGCGAGTCACCCCGCAAGCGCGCCGCCTGGACCGCCACGGCCGGAACGCAAGTCCCGATCATCGCCGAACTGAAGCGCGAGGTGGACGTGCTCTGGTTTGTCGAGTGTTACACCTCCTTCTACGCTCGCGGCCAGGATAACAGCCGGGCCACCGCCAAGTTGTTTCATGCGCTGGGTGTCGATTTCGCCATCCTCGGCAACGAGGAAAAGTGTGCCGGCGAATGCGGTCAGATGACGTGGGAATCCGGGCTGTTCGAGTCGCTCGCCGAATACAACGTGAAGCTGTTCGCCAAATACAAGTTCCGTCGTTTGGTCACCGGCGATGCCCATGCCTACAATGCCTTCCACTTCCGCTATCCGATGTACGGCATGACCCAACCGGCGGAGCACACCACGCAGTTCTTCGCCCGCCACCTGGACCAGTTGAAGCCCAAGCTCAAGAAACCGCTGAACCTGACGGTCACCTTCCACGATGCCTGCTGCCTGGGACGGGCCGTGGGCGCTTACGACGAACCGCGCGCCCTGCTTGCAGGCGATTCCGGGGGTGCAAGCTTGTCGAAATGGTCCACAACCGCGTCAATGCGATCTGTTGCGGCGGCGGCGGTGGCGGCATGTGGCTGGACACCTACTACAAGCAGCAGGGCATGGAGCGCCTGTCCGAACGGCGCGTCAAGGAAGCCATCGCCACCGGCGCCGACGTGCTGGCGGTGGCCTGCCCCTACGAGATTTCGCGTTTCGAAGACGCGCTGAAAGTCGTCCCGCACAACAAACCCATGGTGGTGCGAGACGTGGTGGAACTGCTTGCGGAATCCCTAGGCTGAGTCATTTATGAAACCGATTGTACCCAAGAAGACACGAACCCGTTCGCATCGGCTACTACATCTGCCACTGCGGCACCAACATCGCCGGCATGGTGGATGTCGAGGCGGTCGCCAAGTACGCGGCCACGCTGCCCAACGTGGCGATCTCGCGGAACTACAAGTACATGTGCTCCGATCCCGGCCAGGAGCTGATCCAGCAGGACATCCGGGAGCACCGCCTCAACCGGATTGTCGTCGAAGCCTGCTCGCCGCTGCTGCACGAACACACGTTCCGCAAGGCGACCGAGGCCGGCGGGCCTGAATCCGTTCTTCTTCCAGATGGTCAACACGCGCGAGCACAACTCCTGGGTGCATACCGACCGCACCGAGGCCACGCGCAAGGCCATGGCCCTGGCGCGCGCCGCCATCGACCGCGTGCCGCACCACAAGCCGCTGGAAGTCAAGAAGGTCCCCATCAATCCCAATGTGCTGATCGTCGGCGGCGGCATCGCCGGCATCCACGCCGCGCTCACCCTGGCCAATGCCGGCAAGATGGTCTATCTCGTCGAGACGAGAGGCGACCATCGGCGGTCACATGGCCAAGTTCGACAAGACTTACCCGACGCTGGACTGCGCCATGTGCGTGCTCTCGCCCAAGATGGCGTCCGTCGGCTCGCACCCCAACATCCACCTCTGGACCTACTCCGAAGTGACCAAGGTGGATGGCTACGTTGGCAATTTCCAGGTCGCCGTGCGCCGCAAGCCGCGCTACATCATCGAGGACCTCTGCACCGGCTGCCAGGAGTGCGTGGCGGCCTGCGTGTTCAAGGAGCCGAAGTTCCCGGACGAATTCAACCTCGGCCTCGGCAAACGCAAGCCGGTCTTTCTCCCCTTCCCGCAGGCGATCCCGCCGATCGCCATGATCGATCCGGAAGTCTGCCTCAACTTCAAGCGCGGCAAGAATCCCGGACGGCACACACACGGTCTCCGACAAATGCAAGAAAACCTGCGTCGAGGCCTGCGGCGACCGCAAAGCGATCGACTTCAAGCAGACCGAGGAAATCAAGAACATCACGGTCGGCACGATCGTCATGGCCACCGGGTTCAAGGTCTTTGACGCCAAACGGACCCCCTTCTTCGGCTACGGCATTTACCCCAATGTCTATAATGCCCTCGAGGTCGAGCGCCTGATCAACGCCTCCGGCCCCACCGAAGGCGAGATTGTCCTGCGCAATGGCCAGACGCCCGAAGAAGGTCGCCATCGTCCACTGCGTCGGCTCGCGCGACGAAAACACCAACCGCTGGTGTTCGCGGGTCTGTTGCCTGTACTCGCTCAAGCTCGCCCACCTCATCAAGGAACACACCGACGCCGAAGTGTACAACTTCTACATCGATATGCGCACGCCCGGCAAAGGCATGGAGGAGTTCTACAACCGCAGTCGCCGAGGAAGGCATGCACCTGATCCGCGGCAAGGTGGCCGACGTCTATCCCGACCTGAACGATGGCGCGACCGGTCGCCTGGTGGTCCAGGCCGAGGATACGTTGACGAACAAGATTCTCAAGATCCCGGTGGACATGGTCGTGCTGAGCGTCGGCTTGGAGCCGCATCCCGGAATCCGAGAGCCTGCGCCGCATGTTCAACCTGAGTTGCAGCGCCGAAGGCTGGTTCCTCGAACGCCACATCAAACTGGCGCCGGTGAGCACCTTCACCGACGGCATTTTCCTGGCGGGCTGCTGCCAGGGACCCAAGGACATTCCCGACTCTGTGGCCCAGGCCGGCGCCGCTGCGGCGGAGTGCATGGCGCTCATCGACAAGGGCCACGTCGAGCAGGAACCGAACACGGCCTACATCCTCGCGGACGAGTGTAGCGGCTGCAAATCCTGCATCCCGCTCTGCCCCTACACGGCCATCAGCTTCGACGAAACGCGGCAGAAGGCCATCATCAACGAGGCGCTCTGCAAGGGCTGCGGCACCTGCGTGGCCTCCTGCCCGTCCGGTTCGATCGTCCAGAACCTCTTCGAGGACGAGGAGATCTTCAGCGAGATTGAAGGCGTGCTGGAGCCTGTGCCGGTCTGACCGATGAAATCCGAACTTCGATTCTAACCTCTTGACCATTGATTTATGACTGAACCCTCCCAATCTCCAACGGCGCAATTGGACGCCACGCATCGTGGCCTTCTTCTGCAACTGGTGCACGTACACCGCCGCGGACCTGGCCGGCGTTTCCCGCATGAAACACGCCTCCAACGTGCGCATCATCCGGCTCATGTGCTCGGGTCGGGTGGACCCCCAATTCGTCGTCGATGCTCTGACCAAGGGCGCGGACGGCGTGCTCATCGGCGGCTGCCACCCCAACGATTGCCATTACGCCGAGGGCAACTACAAGTGTCTTCGGCGTTACCAGATGCTCAAACGGATGATCGCCGACATGGGCATCGAGCCCGAGCGCCTGCGCCTCGAATGGATTTCCGCCGCCGAAGGCGAAAAGGTCAAACGCGTCATCAACGAGATGGTCGAGACCGTCACAAAGCTCGGACCGCTCGGCATCCCGGACAAGTTCGACGAGTGGGACCGCGAAATAGAGCATTTCGCCGGACACGTCGCCGCCAAGGAGACCGCCGCCGCTGGCTGCCGCCGAACCCTCGACCAAACCTCAAACCGTGGAGACCGTTCATGCCCAAGCCTAAAATTGCATTCTATTGGTGCGCCTCGTGCGGAGGCTGCGAAGAAACCGTGGTCGACCTGGCCGAGGACATCCTGGGCGTGGTCGAGAAGGTGGACATCGTCCTCTGGCCGGTGGCGATGGATTTCAAGTACAAGGACATCGAGGCCATGCCCGACAAGTCCATCGTCGCCACCCTGCTCAATGGCGCCATCCGCACCACCGAACAGGAGGAGATGGCCCACCTGTTGCGCCGCAAGAGCCAGTACATGATCGCTTACGGCGCATGCGCCCACCTCGGCGGCATTCCCGGCCTGGCCAACCAGTTTTCGCGCGAGCACATGCTCAAGTTCAATTACGAGGACGCCCCGAGCATGGCGAACCCGCAGAAGACCCGGCCCCAGTTGAAATACACCGACGCCGGTCGCGAGCCGGTGCTGCCCGAACTGCACAACGTCGTGCGCGCCCTCGATCAGGTCGTCGAGGTGGATTACTACGTGCCCGGTTGCCCGCCGACGCCCAAGCTGACCAAGGCGGCGGTGACCGCGCTGCTCGAAAATCGGCTGCCACCCAAAGGCTCGGTGATCGCGCCGGACATCGCCCTGTGCGACGAATGCCCGCGCAAGGCCTCCAAGCCGATCAACATGAGCTTCACCGAGTTCAAGCGTCCGCACCAGAAGCTGATGGACCCCGACCTGTGCTTCCTCGCCCAGGGCATCGTCTGCATGGGACCCAGCACCCGCAGCGGTTGCGAGGCCGCCTGCATCCGTGGCGGCATGCCCTGCACCGGCTGTTTCGGCCCGACCTCGCGCGTGCGCGACCAGGGCCTCAAGATCCTCTCGTCGCTCTGCGCGAACATCGTGCCAAAGGAAGAGGGCGGAGATCGACAAGGTGCTCGAGGGCATTCCCGACCCGGTGGGCACGTTCTATCGCTACGGACTTCCGAAGAGCCTCTTGCGTCGCAGACTCTCGCTGCCGACTGATTAAGTGAAAGGACCCGCTATGGAACAAGCTGTCAAAGACTCGTTCAATCAAGGGCTGCCGCGCGCCAACGCGGCCTACCAGATGGGCCGGCGCCGGTTCACCGTCAACCCCATCACCCGCCTCGAAGGCCACGGGAAGATCGATATCTTTCTCGATGACAAGGGAGACGTCGAACGCGCCTATATGCAGGTGCCTGAACTGCGCGGTTTCGAGGTCTTCAGCATCGGACGCCCGGCCGAAGACATGCCGCAAATCACCAGTCGCATCTGCGGTGTGTGCCCGACCGCGCATCACATGGCCGCGACCAAGTGCCTGGACGACCTCTACAAGGTCGAGCCCACTTCGCCCGGACGCAAGATTCGCGAGTTGGTCTACAACGCCTTCATGCTCGAAGACCACGCCCTTCATGTCTTCGTCCTGGGTGGGCCCGACTTCATCGTTGGCCCCGAGGCGCCGCCTGCCGAACGCAACATTGTCGGCGTCATCGGCAAAGTCGGCCTCGATGCAGGCAAGCGCGTCCTCACGACCCGGCGGCGCGTGCGCGAGTTGATTGCTTATTTTGGCGGCAAGGTGGTGCATCCTGTGCTGGGTTTGCCCGGCGGAGTGAGCAAGGCGCTCGACCCGGCGGACTTGCCGAAGTTCAAGCAACTGGCCAAAGACGCCGTCGAGTTCGCCCTGTGGACGGTCGACGTGCTCAAGAAGATCGTGCTCGGCAATCCCGAGTACGTGAAGATGATCACCTCCGACGCGTTCACCCACAAGACCTGCTACATGGGCATGGTGGACGAGCAGAACCGAGTCAACTTCTACGATGGCAAACTCCGCGTGGTCGATTGCAACGGCAAGGAAATCTGCAAGTTTCCCACCCACGAGTACCGCAACTATGTAGCAGAGCATGTCGAACCGTGGAGCTACATGAAGTTCACCTTCCTCAAACCGCGCGGTTGGATGGACTTCGTCGAAGGACCCGAGACCAGCGTCTACTCGGTGGCTCCGCTGGCGCGTCTCAACGCCGCAGATGGCTTGGCCACGCCCAAAGCCCAGGCCGCCTACGAGGAGTTCTTCAAGACACTGGGCGGAAAACCGGTTCATCATACCCTCGCCAACCACCTCGCTCGCGCCATCGAAATGATCTTCGCCGCCGAGCGGATGGAACAGCTCGTCAATGACCCCGAAATCACCAGCCCGGACATCCGACGCATCCCCACAAACGTGCCCAAGGAAGGCATCGGCGTGGTCGAGGCCCCGCGCGGCACGCTCTTCCACCATTACCAAACCGACGAACGCGGTCTGATCACGATGGCGAACATGATCGTCGCCACCCAGAATAACGCCGCCCGCATCGCCATGAGCGTCGAACGCGCCGCCAAAGGCCTCATCAAAGGCGGCAAAGTCACCGAAGGCCTCCTCAACAAGATCGAAATGGCGTTCCGCGCCTATGACCCGTGCCTTGGATGCGCCACCCACTCGCTGCCGGGTCATCTGCCCCTCTCGGTCGACATCTACGACTGCAACCGAACCCTCGTCCGCCGGCTGGAACAAGGCTGAAACACGCATCCCCCTTGAGGAGGCTCTCCTTGAACCTCGACATGGAAAGCGGCGCTGAAGCGCCGCACTCCAAGAGCCTCGCACTTTCGAGCGCGGGCAGCGGGGTCGCGAATCGTCTGGAGTGCGGCGGTTTACCGCCGCTCTGAGTTCCTGTTCACTGAACAGCTCTCACCCGTCGCGTGAAAACCGACAACGCAGCATCGCCGACGGCGCCTCGAACGGAATCGAATACGCAGCGTGTCCTTGTCCTCGGTTTGGGCAACGACATCCTCTGCGACGATGCCATCGGACTGCGCGTCACGCGCGAGGTGCGGCGGCAACTCCGCCCCGACGAGGCGATTGATGTCGAGGAAACCGAGGAGATGGGGCTGTGCCTGCTCGATCACATGAGCGGCTACGGAGATCTTGTCCTGGTCGATTCGATCCAGCGCGGCACCGTCCCCGTCGGCACTGTCCACGAAATCCACGCCGACGACCTCCGCAGTCTGCCCTGCACCGCACCCCACTTTCTGGGCGTGGGCGAAACGCTGGCCTTGGGCCGCCAACTCGGACTCCCAATGCCCGATCGCGTCCGCATCCTGGCCATCGAAGTGGAACAACCGTACTTCCTGAGCACCGAGATGACGCCGCCGCTCCAGCGCGCCTTTCCCGACCTGGTTCAACGTGTCCTCACGACCGCACGCGAACTGGTACAGAAGCGCTAGTCCGACGATTCCGACAATTCCTTTCCATGAACCGGGTGTACCGCCGACATTCTTGTCGGCCTCGCTGACAGTGTCCGAGACAGAGACCGTTGCCGGCTGGAAAGCCGGCGGTACAGGTTCATGGCCCCTGAGCAGTCCCGCAAGGAACAGGCTGCTTCCCATGGGCTGCTGCGAGAAATCCCCACTTCAAAGGATCTGGCCTCGCGCTGACGGCAAACCCGAAACGCAAGCCTTTGAAGCGCCGCCGCGACATCGGTTCTAATGATCATCGACAGCTTGCGCAGACGGCAAGGCGCAAGTGGCAACGCTCTCACGGATGCAAGGACCATTATGAAAGTCCATCTTCTGTCCGCCATTCTCATCTCGGTGTTGGCCGTTTCCGGTCAAAGCCAGGTGCTGCGTCCGTCAGACGTGGTCTTCATGTACTCGGCTTCAGCCAAGACCTACGAGGAGTATGGGGCGACGGTGCTGGCGTGGGGCGGATCGCCGACACCCCAAGTCGCTGGCCGAGGCCGACGGTGTGACGTGGTTTGGCAGCGTCGGCATGGTGACCGAGTTCGCCGCCTACCACGCCCGGCATCCCGAGCGATACGAGGAGGGGCTGTGCCGCGATGTCGACGGCCGCCCGGTCAAAGGTCCCGTGGCTGACCGATCATGCCTCGAAGGGGGTTCCCTACTGGTGGTGTTGCACCCGGCAACCGCTGTTCCGCCAGTTCCTGCGGGATCGCGTGATCGAGACGATCAAGGGCGGCGCGCAGGGACTGCACGTCGACGACCATCTGGGAACGGCCGGGGGGCTGTGGCTCGGGATCTGTTTCTGCGACCGCGTGCGTGGAAGGATTCCGCGCCTTACCTGGCAGACGCTGCCGGCGGCGGACCGCGCGGCCTTGGGCGTTGGCGAGCCCGCAGCCTTCAACTTTCGCGACGAAGTGCGAAACTGGATTGCCGCGGGAGGCAGCGAGGCCAAGCGCACGGCGACAGCGCATCCGCTGTGGCGTCATTGGTCGATCTACCAGGGTCGCAGCGCCGCGGCGTTCATGCTCGAACTCCGGGATCTGGCGGCCCGAACGGCAGGCCGTCCTGTGCCGGTCGGGGCGAACGCAGGGCTGCTCTGGCCTGGTCATCTTGTCGATTACCAAGCGCTCGATCTGTTCACCGCCGAGACCGATCATCGGGCGGCGGCCCGGAAACCGAGCGATCTGCCGCTGGTGGCCTATCGTTTCGCGGAAGCGATGGGCCGCCCCTATGCCGCCACGGCAAGCGGCGGCGATTGGGCGTTCATCAAGGAGCACAATCTGACCGGACTGGTGCGTTGCTGGATTGCGCTTTCCTACGCAGCCGGCCAGCGGCTGATGGCGCCGCACCGTCAGTGGTGTCACACCGCCGAGAAGGGCACGCATTGGTACGACGGCCCCACCCCGCGTTTCGCGCCCCTGTATCGCTTTGTCCGGGCCCATGCGGCCTGGTTCGACGGTTACACCACGCAGGCGGATGTGGGCGTGGTGGTACCCTACCGGAGCTTTGTGAAGCACCCGCAGCGCTGGTTCGACATGTGCAATGCCCTGGCGGCGGCCAATGTCGGCTATCGTCTTCTCGTCGCGGGCGATGAGACCGTCGATCATGCGCTCGACGAAGCCGAGTTGCTGGCCTGCCGCGCCCTGATCACGATCGAGACCGACGATCTCCTGCCAGCCGATCGCCAGCGCTTGTCACGGTCGCTGCCCGGCCAACGCCGGTTCCTTTCTGCCGCGGAGGCGATCGAGGGCGTCGCTCCAGCGGTCAAGGTCGCGGCGACCGGCCCAGTGCGGGTGTTATCCCGGGTGGGGAAGGCCGCGGTGGTGATCCACCTGCTGAACTACGACTACGACCCGAGCCTCGACGATGTCAGGCCGATCGAGAACGTCTCGACTCGACGGTCGACCCCGCTGCCCTCGGCCTGGACAGGGTGGGCCGAGCCACCTTGCTCACGCCAGAAAGCGGCGAAGCGCCTCTCGAGAGTCGCGATGGCCGGGTAACGGTTCCCCGACTCGGATTGTGGGCGTTGGTTCGCCTCGAGCCGTGACGGACAGATCGGCCCATACAAAGGAATCCGTGGGATGTGCGACACCGTCACCCTCACCCGTCCTCCGGGCACCCTCTCCCATCGGATGGGAGAGGGGCGGGGTGATCGGTTCTTGTCGCGTATGCTGCGGCCCCCTCAGTAAGTTGTAAGTTCACTGAACAGCAGGTGTGACCAAGCTCCCGCCCCCCATGACTCGGCCTGGTTGAGAACGACGAAGGCGCTAAGTGTTAATTTAAGGGCTGACCCTGCGGCGGACTCTTGTAGACTGCGCGGCAGTATGAAGCATGTGGCCCGAATCAGGTTTGCGCACCTGCCCACCCCGATCGAGGAGTTAAAGCGCCTTTCGACCGAACTGGGGGGACCGCGCCTCTTCGTGAAGCGAGATGACGCGACGGGGCTGGCCCTCGGCGGAAACAAGACACGCAAACTCGAGTTCCTCCTGGCCGACGCCCTCGCTCAGGGCGCGAAGACCCTCATCACCGCAGGGGCAGCCCAATCCAATCACTGCCGTCAGACCGCCGCAGCAGCAGCCAAGTTCGGCCTGGGATGTGTCTTGGTCCTCAACGGCTCGGCTCCCGAGGAATGGAGCGCGAATCTGCTCCTCGACAGGCTCTTCGGCGCTCGCGTCGTCTGGGTAGCCGACCGCAAGGACCGGGAGAGAGTTCAGAACGAAACCTTCAGCCGCCTTGTGGCCGACGGGGCTGCGCCTTACTTCGTTCCCTACGGCGGTTCGAGTCCGGTCGGCGCCCTGGGCTACGCCTTTGCGATCGAGGAAACGATCGCCCAGGGTGTCGATCCCGACTGGCATGTGTTCGCGACGTCGTCGGGGGGAACGCACGCGGGGCTTGTCTTGGGCGCGCGCGTCTTTGGCAGCCGCAGCAAAATCCTGGGAATCAGCATCGACGAATCGGAGGCTTGGCTTCAATCCCGTGTCTCGATGCTCGCGTCCGACGCCTCCGAACTCATCGGACCGCGGCTCGAGATCGGTCCACAGGACGTCCTGGCAAACGACTCGTACTGCGCGGCGGGCTACGGCGTTCTCACCGAGGCTGAGAAAGACGCCGTGAGGCTTTTTGCCCGAAGCGAAGGGCTCCTGCTCGATCCTGTCTACACGGGGCGCGCGGCCGCCGGACTCATTGACCTCATCCGACGCGGCTTTTTCACACCCGAGGAAACCGTCCTATTCTGGAATACCGGAGGTCAACCGGCGCTCTTCGCCGAGGCCTACCAGCAGCGCCTTGCATGAGGCATTCCACGCAGCGCGGCACAGCCGCAACCGAGGATACGGCACCCTCGTGCACGTCTGGTGCCGGCGAACGCCCCGATCGCCGCGCTGCGATGGCGCTGACGCGCAGAGAATTGCCCCCGGCAACCAGGATCGCGCGGCTCGAAGCCATACCGACACTCGACGAATCTCACACGTGAGTCTCTTCGTCTACCAAAGCAACCGGCTGGAGAAACTGGTGGAGCGTCTCGCGTCCCACACGTGCCGGAACCCTTTGAACTCGCCGTTCGCGCCCGAGGTGATCGTCGTGGAAACCCAGGGCATGGCCCAATGGCTCAAACTTGAACTCGCAAGAAGCGTTGGGATTGTCGCGAACGTGGCGTTCCCATTTCCGCGGGCGTTCATCTCCGATCTGATCGTGAAGTTGGTGACAGCGGATGCGCGAGCGGGGGCGATCGAGCCCGAGGCTTTGGCGTGGCGGGTTCTGAGCCGGCTTGACAACCTGCCGCCGCAACCGGAATTCGACGAGATCCGCCACTACCTAGACGCTTCCGAGGATCTCCGGCGCAAGTTCCAACTCGCAGAACGGATCGCTGCGCTCCTGGACCAGTACAGCGTCTACCGCCCGCATTGGATTGCAGCCTGGCAGGCGGGCCAGGCGCCTCATTGGCAGGCGCTCCTGTGGCGGACAGTGATGACCGGCGGCCTGGCCTGCCAGGGGAAGTTCCTGCACGAATTGATCCAGGCTCTCGAAAGTCCGCACTGCGACCGCTCGCGGCTGCCCGAACGGCTCTCCGTGGTCATCACTGGCTGCCTTCCTCCGAGTTATCTGGCCGTGTTCGCCGCGTTGGCGCGGCAGATTCATGTCCACCTGCTGTGCCTCTCCCCTTCTGGTCAGTACTACGGCGACCTGGCCACACCCTGGGAAACGGATCGCATCCAGGCCAGGACCGGATCGGGTGATCTCAGCCCCGAGGACCTCCACTTGGAGCGTGTCAACCCGCTGCTGGCTTCATGCGGCAAGACCGGCCGGGCGCTGCAGCAGTTGATTGCGGATCTGGAGCCGATCGAGCGCCAATTCGAGGATTTCGAGGACCCGGGCGCGTCGCATTTGCTTGCCCGCATCCAATCGAGCATCCTCGAACTCGAAGCGGAACCGAGGCCCACGGACAAGGCGTCCGTCAGGAGCGATGATCGGTCGATCCAAGTCCATGCCTGCCACAGCCCTTTGCGCGAACTGCAGGTCCTTCGAGACCAGATGCTCGACTGGTTTGCGGCCGATCCGGAATTGTCGCCGGGCGACATTCTGGTGATGGTCACGGATGTCGAGGCGTATGTCCCGTTCATCCGAGGGGTGTTCGACGTGGGCGAGGACGGAGCGCCGGCGATTCCCTACAGCGTCGCCAACCGCAGCGCACGGCGGGAAAGCCCGCTGACCGATGGCTTCCTCAAGGTGCTGCGACTCGCAACTGACAGAGTCACTGCGACGTCGGTGATGGACCTGCTCCAAACCACAGCCGTGCGCCGGAAGTTCGGAATCGCGGAGGATGACCTCGATCAAGTCCGCCTCTGGATCCAGAATGCGGCTATTCGGTGGGGCCGGGACGGATCGCACCGGGCCAAACTCGGGTTGCCAGGTTTCGAAGAACACACCTGGGCGCACGGCTGCTCGCGGCTGCTGCTCGGCTATGCCATGGCGGACGGGGTCGGCACGCCGGTGCACGGGCTGTTGCCCTGCGAGGGCATCGAGGGAACCGCAACCGCCCTCCTCGGAAAATGGCTGGATTTCGTGCAGCAGTTGTTCGCGGCACTCGACGACCTGGCTATTCCCCGGACCCTGGAAGGCTGGGCGGACACACTGAACCAAGTGCTCGATGTGTTGTTTCTGCCCGACGCCCAGGATGAACGAGCGGTCGGTGGCATTCGCGAGGTCCTGGCTGCCCTGCGCCAGCAGCAACGTGTTTCCGAGTTCGATCAGCCGGTTTCCTTGGGAGTGATCCTCGAACGATTGGTGCCGAAGTTGGAGGAGGATCTGCCAGGTCGGGCGTTCCTCAGCGGCGCAGTCACGTTCTGCGGCCTCAACCCCATGCGCGGCATCCCGTTCAAGGTCATTTGCATGCTGGGAATGCAAGACGGCGATTTCCCACGGAACCCCGCTCCTCCGAGCTTCGACCTGTTGGCTCAACAACCGCAGGTGGGAGACGAATCGCGGCGGGACGACGACCGGTACCTCTTCCTCGAAGCCTTGCTCTCCGCACGGGACTGTTTCTACTTGAGTTACGTGGGACAATCGGTGCGGGACAACACGCGCAGGCCGCCTTCTGTCGTGGTCAGCGAACTTCTGGACCTGATCAGTTCCCGCTTCCGTCTAGCGCGCATGTCTCGCCCACTGCCGAAGAACGCGGAGCCAATGTCATCGAATGATGCACGCATGCGCGCTCTACACAGCGTCATAAGTCCACAACGCCGGGTCGGGAGACCCGGCCTACAGGACGCTGTAGGCCGCGTGCCCTCACGCGGCGAGACTTCTGGCGATGTGTATAGCCAGCCCGGATTTCAGAGTATTCCTTCGGGTGGTGAGAAACCCGGGCTCGAGGGGGCTGCGGCCGATATGCCGGGGAACGAACCGCCGATCGTCCAGAACCTGCTGTTGACCGTTCACCGATTGCACGCATTCAGCCCGGCCTACTTCCAGCAGCGCCAGGGATCTGACTGCCGCCTGTTCAGCTATTCGCGGGCATTTGCGGCAGCGAGCCGAGTGCTGGCTGACCCGGCGAATCGCTCCAGGGTCGAGCCTTTTCTCCTGGAGCCTCTGACGCGCAGGGAGCCGTGCCCGAGAATTGTGGCCCTGAGAGAATTGCAACGGTTCTATCAGAATCCCTCGCGGGCCTTTCTCGAGAAGAGTCTCGAATTCAGACTGCCTGAAGACAAGGAACTGCTCCTGGACGAGGAACCGTTCACGCTCGATGCCCTTGCCGCTTTTCAATGCAAACAGGAGGCCCTCGAATGCGGGATCGCCGGACGGCCCGCATCGAGTCTGCTGGCGACCTGGAAGGGCTCAGGCAGGTTGCCGCCCGGACCCGCGGGCGATCTTGTCGGGAATGCATTCCTTGCCGAGGCGGATTCCGTGCTGAGCCGGGTGCGTCAACGGGTGGGGACAGCTCGATTGGCGAATCAGCCTTTCGCGCTCGATGTCGGCTCCCACACCATCGAGGGGCAGTTGACCTGCTTCTCCGGGGTCGGTTTGGTCCACTATCGAGCAGCTCGAGTCGACCGCAGGAAGAAGGCCGCAGCGCACCTCAGGATCTGGATCGAGCACCTGATCCTCCAAGTGATAGGGGCGCCGGCGGAAAGGCGGAGCTGGTTGGTCGGTGAGGACGAGACGTGGGTTTTCAACGAGGTGCCCGAGGCGATGGCAATCCTGGGGCAGTTGGCGGGTTTCTACGAGCGGGGCCTCGCGGCGCCGCTTCCGTTCTTCCCCCAGACCGCTTTCGCGTACCGGATCAAACCCGAACGGGGAAGGAAAGCGCCGGAGGACCTGGCCAGCGAGGCGTGGGAAGGAAACGAAGACGACGAGTTCCAACGGGGAGAGAAGGAGGATCCCTACTTCGATCTCTGTTTCAGGAATGATCCCGACCCTCTCGGGCCGGAGTTCCAGGATCTTGCCGAACAGGTGGTGGATCCAATTCTCGGCCATCAAGATCGGGAGGAACGGCGATGAACTTCGACTTGGCGGCCACACCCCTGCACATGGGAGTCAGCCGGCTCGAGGCCAGCGCCGGGACCGGCAAGACATTCACGCTGGCGGGGCTCTTTCTGAGGCTGCTTCTCGAATACAAGGTGTCGCCCCGTGAAATTCTCGTGGTCACCTTCACCGAGGCGGCGACGGCCGAACTGCGAGACCGGATCCGACTGCGGCTGAGCGAAGCCTTGGCCGTCCTCGAAGGCCAGCCAACGGAGGACGCATTGCTGGCGCGACTGGCCGAACAAATGCAATCGCAGCGCAAGGCGGCAGTTGCCTCTCTGCGCAACGCCATCGAGGTCTTTGATCTCGTTTCCATTTACACCATCCACGGCTTCTGCCAACGCACCCTGCAGGACAGCGCATTCGAGAGCGGGATCTTGTTTGACATGGAACTGGTGCCGGATCAGGAGAACCTGATTCGGGAGACTGCCGCCGATTATTGTCGGAGACAGTGGCACGGCGGAGACGAGTTGATGGCGAGCATCGTTTTGCGGGCAAAGCTGGATCCCGATGTCCTGGCACGCCTGCTCAGGCAGTACCTCACCTATCCTGACCTCGAGTTGGTGACCGTCTCGCCAACTCGCCCCACAACCATCCTCGCCCGGGAGATCCGCGCCGGCTACCAGCGCTGCCTGGAATCGGTGAACAACCTGGAAGCCGGCTGGCGACAGATCGCGGACTTTTTCCTCAGAGAACCCAAGTGGGCGGTGAAAGAGCATGCCAAACGTGAAACAGTGGAGCAACACGCCGCCTCGCTTCACACCTCAGTCCTGGGAGCCGGATTCTGGGATGCAGTCGATTTCTTCTCGATTTCGGCAATCCGGCGGGACACGGGGAAAGGCAAGCACATGCCTTCTCCGACGCCGTGCTTATTCGAGCATTGCGAGACCCTCTCCCGGCTGATCGACGAGTACACGACCGCACATCGCCTGGCGTTCCTCCGGACGGCTCGGGAGGAACTGGGGCGGGCCAAACAAGAGGCCAAACAGCAGTCCTATGACGACCTCATCAGCCGCGTGGCGAGCGCGCTCGAGAGCCCTTCCGGGGCCGCTCTAGCGCGATCGGTCCGCCGCAGGTATCGGGCGGCTCTGATTGACGAGTCGCAGGATACCGATCCCCTCCAGTGGCAGATCTTCGAGCGCGTGTTCGCGAACAGCCAGGACCATTGGCTCTATCTCATCGGCGACCCGAAACAAGCCATCTACGCGTTTCGGGGGGCCGACGTGAACACGTATTTGCAGGCAGCAGCCACGGCCCAACACACGTATTCGCTCGGGACCAATTGGCGGTCGGAATCCGCCCTGGTGGGCGCGGTCAACGCGCTCTTCGGTGCTGCGGGTGAAAACACGGCATTTCTGCAAAAGGGAATCGACTTCGAGCCGGCTCAACCCGGACCCAAGGCCGACAGCGGACCCCTCTGGCTCGATCGGGGACAGCGTCTGCCGCCGTTCCAGGTCTGGTGCTGGGAGGAGACCAATGGGACAGTCTCGACCGGCGCGGCGCAAAGGCGCCTTCCCGGGGTCGTGGCCGCAGAAATCTCGCGGCTCCTCAGGAACGATAGCCAGTTGGGCGGGCGCCGCCTTCAACCGCGCGATATGGCCATCCTGGTCGAATCGCACCGGCAAGCGCGCTGGATGCAGAGCGCGCTGCACGACCTGGGCATCCCGAGCGTCGAGCAGGCCACCGAAAGCGTGTTCGATTCCGACGAAGCGCGCGAACTGCAGTGGATCCTCGCCGCGATCCTCACGCCGGGCCGGGAGGCTGCCGTCAAGTCCGCGCTGACGACCGACACCCTCGGCTTGAATGGCACCCGACTCCTGGCGCTGACCGCGGACGAGACTGCATGGCAGGCCCGCTTGCGGGCGTTTGCCGAATACCACCAGGCATGGGAGAGGGACGGGGTTTTCTCGATGTTCATGCAGCTTTTGCGGCAGGAGCATGTGATCGAGAACCTGCTTCGCTTCCGCAATGCCGAGCGCCGGATGACCAACCTGCTGCACCTGGCCGAACTGCTCGAAACGACAAGCAAGGCCGAGCATCTCGGACCGTCGCGTCTGGTTCAATGGCTCGAGGAACGGCGCAACGCGGACGCAACAGCCGCGGAGGCGCATCAACTCCGCCTGGAAAGCGACGAGGACGCCGTCCAGATCGTCACCATTCACCGCGCCAAAGGGCTCGAATACCCAATCGTGTTTTGCCCGTTCGTCTCGAAGGATGCCAAGCTCCGACAGATCCAGGTCCGCCGCGCGAAAGTGATGGACCTGGTGCTCTGCCACGATGAGACGACCGGGAAGCTGATCTGGGATCTCAGCCCAACCCCTGATCAGGCCCGAGTTCGGCTGGCCACGCGGGAACAACTGGCGGAGAAGATCCGCCTTCTCTACGTGGCACTCACCCGAGCCCGGAATCGGTGTTATCTGGTCAGTGCCCGTTACACCCGCAACAAGTCGACCGCTCTGGCCTGGCTCTTGCGCCGGTCTCCCACCGTGCCCGAAAACCCTGTCGAGATCTTGCAGGCGGATCCTGTCGTGCCCGGCGAAGGGAAATCGCGCTGGCTTGAAATTGCCGCGACCGCCGCAGACCAGTGCGGCGGCCGACAGGCCATCGCGGTGAACGACCTGCCAACGGAGGAGGGCGCGCCCTGGGTGACCGCCGACACGCCTCCAGCCAGCTTGCAGGCCAGATCCTGCGCGCAGTCGATCGAACCTTCGTGGTTTTTCTCGAGCTTCTCGAGTCTTGCCGGCCAGGTCTCATCGCGCCTGGCGGCAACCAGCGAGAGCGGATTGCCCGACCACGACGAGTTGACCGCTCCGCTTGAACCTGAGGCCGTGATCGAGGAAGAGGTTGTCTCCGGCGCAGGCATGTTCGCGCTGCCAGCAGGAGCCCGAACGGGCGACTGTCTTCACCGTATCCTGGAGCGATTCGACTTCGAGAACCCGTCCGAGGAGACGACCCATTCGCTGATACGGGAAGAACTCGAAGCCAGTCATCTCTGGAATGACACCCACGCTGCAGCGGTTGCGGAGATGCTCGATCGTCTGCGCCGTGTCCCGCTTGACCCCGGCAATCCGAATCTCACCCTGGCGCGAGTTCCAGCCGGCCAGAGGCTGACAGAACTCGAGTTCCACTTTCCCACCGCCCGGCTGGACGCCGGGAGAATACTGGGGCTCATCCGCAGCCCGCGCGGCCACGGCAGCGAAGTGCCTGACCCTGTGTCCATGACTCGGCCGCGCGCCTTTCTCAAGGGGTACCTCGATCTTGCGTTTGGGTTCGGTGGCCGCTACCACATCATCGACTGGAAGTCCAACCTGCTGGGCCAGCGCGCCGAAGACTACAACCAGGCGGCGATGAAAGACGAGATCCTCGCCCACTGCTACGATCTCCAGTACCACATCTACACGGTGGCGCTCGACATGTTCCTCCGGCGGCGACTACCCGGCTACGATTTCGAGCTTCACTTCGGAGGCGTGCATTACGTCTTCCTCCGCGGCTTAGAACCGAATCGCCCTGAACTGGGCGTTTTCCACGATCGCCCTACGGCGGAGACGATCCATGACTTGTCCTCGATGCTTGGGACGTTTGCCGACGCGCGCTCATGACGACAGAACTTCCCTCCGTGGATCGCATCCTCGCCAGTCCCGGCTTCAATTCGGTAGACCGGCATTTCTCGCGCCTGGCACTGAGGCTCGCGGGGCTCGACTCGCCTGAACTCGCCTTGGCGGCGGCCCTGGTGAGCCGGCAATTGGCGGACGGCCATGCGTTTCTGAGCCTGCCGGAGTTCGCCGGGCGCCCCTTGACAGGGATCGCCCAAGCCGATCCCGAGATCGCGATTTGCCCTTCATCGGCGGAATGGGAGAGACGTTTGCTGGAGTCGGGCGTGGTAGGCCGCCCTGGACAAGACCAGCCGCTGATCCTGGACGCGGCGGGCAGGCTCTACCTGCATCGGTACTGGCGTTACGAACAGGCGATCGCCCAGGACCTGTTCGCTCGGAGCCAAAATCCTCCCCTGCCACTCGATGCCCCGATGCTGAAAGCGGGTCTGGCGGCGCTGTTCCCAACCACCCGAGAACAGCCGAACTGGCAGAAAATCGCCGCCTTCACTGCGGTGCGCCGGCCGCTCTCCGTGATCACAGGAGGACCCGGAACGGGCAAGACCTGGACGATCGCCCGCGTGCTCGCCCTGCTGCTTGAACAACCCGGTTGCGAGAATCTGCAGGTGCGGTTGGCCGCGCCGACCGGCAAGGGCGCAGCCCGCTTGCAGGAAACGCTGGCCGCATCGGTCGAGAGCCTGGACTGTTCCGCAAGGGTGAAGACCCGGCTGCAAGCCAGAGACCTGAGCGCAACACTCCACCGGTTGCTTGGGCCCATACCCCATTCATCGCACTTTCGCCACAACCAGGAACGACCGCTCCCCGTCGACGTGCTGGTGATCGACGAAGCCAGCATGGTGAGCCTGGCGTTGATGGCCAAACTTCTGGCGGCGTACCCGCACGCCAACACCCGCCTGCTCCTGGTCGGAGACAAAGACCAGTTGCCGCCTGTCGATCCCGGGGGCGTCTTTGGCGACATCTGCCGCGCGGCAGCGATCAATCAGTTTAGCCAGGCGACCTGCCGGGCTTACGAAGAATGCACAGGCGAGATTCTCGAAACCAATCACGACCTGACAGACCATCGCGTTGCGGATGTGGCAGTTCAATTGCAGGTCAACCACCGCACGGGCGAAGCGGCCCGCCTCAATCGCCTCAGCACCACGGTGAATGCGGGCGCGACGCCCGATGTGATCCAGATTCTGAAGACTGCGGGACCGGCAGGCTGCCCTGTGGCCTGGCGCCCGCTGCCGGCACTGGCTGACATCAGGCAGGCCATTCGCGAAACCGTTGTGTCGCATTATGTGCCCGTGCTGCGGGCGGCTGGCCCGGAAGAAGCGATCGAAGCGTTGGGACGCTTTCGCATTTTGTGTGCGGTGCGGGAGGGACCCTATGGCATGTTCGCCATCAATCGGCTGGTCGAGCAGATCCTCGCTCGAGAACTGCCCGCAGTCGCTTCGGGTATCCGCCTCGGGGTGTACGCGGGCAGACCGGTCATGGTCACAGCCAACAATCACACGCTGAGGCTTTACAACGGGGACACGGGAGTGTTCTGGAGAGCGTCTGGCGGATCGGCGCTCGTTCGTTTCCCTGACGACACCGGCTTGCTCCGAGCCGTTGCCCCCGAACGCCTGCCCGAAAGCGAAACCGTCTATGCGATGACGGTGCACAAAAGCCAGGGCTCCGAGTTCGACCACGTCCTTTTGATCCTGCCCAACCAGCCGAGCCCCGTGCTGACGCGCGAGTTGGTGTACACCGGCCTGACGCGCGCAGGGAAGTCGGTCAGCCTTTGGTGCGACCTGGCCTTGCTCTCAGGCGCCCTCGAGAAAACGGCGCAGCGTCAGTCCGGACTCGCCGACGCCCTGGCCGCCTCCCGTCCTGCTCTTGTTTGCACTTGAACGGCCTGTCCCGCTGAGGTAGGCCTACGTGATTCAATAAGCCAAAACCGCTGCCGCTGCGCGGTTCCCCGGCGTCACCATCGAGACTTTATGAAGGCGACTGTTGCACTCCTCGGTGCTGTGCTGGCGGCCGGGCTGGGCCTCCAGGCGGCGACCATTGCCAGATCGCCGGCGGAACCCGAGCGATCGCCCGAGCCGTCGATCCAAAGTCAGACGCTCCGGCAGATAGCGGTCCTCGAAAACGATCTACGGCAATCCGCCTTTCTTCTGGAAGCTGCCACTTGGGAACCGATCCCAAGTGGCATGATCCTGCTGTGGGCCGGCTCGGCGAAGAACATCCCGACAGGCTGGGTTCTCTGCGATGGCGCCAACCGAACGCCGGATCTGCGGAACCGGTTCATCCTCGGCACCGCAGGCGCAGGAGATGTGGGTGCGACTGGAGGTTCGCCGGCCCATGCGCATCTGGCGGCAAATCATCAGCATCCGGTCCCCGCCTTCGGTCATGCGCATACTGTCCCCACCGTCGAGGACATCCGCACCGAGCCGGCCGGCGAACACACCCACGAGGTCGGCATTGCCATCGGCAGCGCCATCCACGTGGATCAATTCGGGTTTGGCGGGGAGCAGGTGGCCGCCGAGGCGCACGCTCACACGCTGTTTGTCTCACGCCCACGAGTGCACCGCCACGTGCTCCGCATCGCAGGCACCGGCACAATTGGGACACTCAGCACCAACGAGACATCCTTCAATGATTCGCCAGTGACGAGCGCGGGCCATCTGCCGCCGTATTACAGCCTTTGCTACATCATGAAACAGCCCGGCGCCTCGACAGCAAGCCCGATGGCGCCGTCGGAAGCCAGTCTTTCCGAACGGCTGTTGGCCTTGGCGCACGCTGCGGCCACACTCAGCGCCCGACTCGACTCTTCATTGCCTGCCTTGGTCCCGACCGGTTTGGTTGTTTTGTGGGCCGGGATCACGGAGGCGGTGCCCGACGCCTGGCTCGAATGCGATGGCGCTCAGGGCGCGCCCGATTTGCGCAATCGGTTTGTTCTGGGAGCATTCGATTCGCGGGACGCCGGCGAGACCGGCGGCAGCTCGACGCACCTGCACACCGCGTCGGCGCACTCGCATCGAGTCGTCCTGCCGCTCCATCACCATGCGATCCCGAGCGTCAGCACGACCACCGCGACCGTCCCCGGGCATGCCCACACCATGGAACCGGCGTCTCCCGGGAAGGGCAGCGAACGGGGGGGCGATCGTTACGACACCGCGTCTCTGGCCGGGCACACCCATGTGATGAGCGTGGCCGGCGCGCATGCGCATGCGCTCGTCCTGCCGGCAATAGCCACAAGCTCAAATCAAGCCGAAGGCTGGACCGGTCTGGCGGAATCCAGCCTCAGATCCAGCAGTCACCTGCCGCCCTACACGAAGCTAAGGTATCTCATGAAAGGCAAGACAAGGAGTGGCGTCGTCGCGCTCGAGTCCTTGCCGACCGGAGCCGACGCCGAGAGCCGGCTGGGGCGCTCGAGAGAACCGCCGCCGAACTCGCTCAGGTCGCGGACCTCGCCCGTTCCGATTCCCTCCCATTAGGAGCGATCGCCGTTTGGCCGGGGACACTCGAACCGGTTCCCCCGGGTTGGATTCCCTGCGACGGCGAGAGCGGGACTCCCGATCTGCGCGGGCGGTTTGTCCTCGGCGCCAAGGATGTGACAGGCCTGACGGGCGGCAGCGCGCAGCACGATCACGCCCTGGGGTCACATTCGCATACCGTCTATTTCCCGCACGCGCACAACCGACCCGCGCGTGTGCTGCGAACCCTAACCGTAATGGACTCGGAGCATCTCTTCGAATTCGACACCAGGCACACGCACGTTTTTGCGCAATTCTGCGAATCGGTGTCCGACCTGACAATCGGCGGAGACATTCTCCTGGCCAACGAACTCCATAACCACGATCTCGGAGGCACGACCGCTCACGAACATGATGTCACCGTGGATCAACCGCTCGTGCCCGCCGGCCGCAGCCTGTCCAACGCCAGCGCCGAGGCGACCTATGACGCCGACATGGCCAGCCACATGCCAAGATTCAGCAAGATGATCTTCGTCATGAAAGCCAAGGAACCCCCGGATGACGAACCCCAGTGGGTACGGTGCGAAACCATCACGATCTCCGCCGGTAGGGTGCGGCTGACCTGGCTGAGTCAGGCCGGACACAGTTATGCGATCGAGCACACGGGCGCATTGGTCACCGTGCCTTTCACCTCGATTGCCGGCAACCTGCCCGCCACGCCTCCGGTCAACGTCTTCGAGGAAGACCTGCGCCCATCCATGAGCTTTTACCGGATCAGGGAAAGGCCGGTCAGTCGCTGACGTGCACTGTCGTGGCCGCGGCTCGGGGAATGGTCGCAGCGCGGAGAAGCGTGTCCATCAGGCCCAGGGACAACTCCATTTACGCTTGATTTCTCGGAGCAGGATGGTTCGCTGCATCTTATGATACCGGCCCCCATGAGACTGATTCCCTGGTTGGCACTGACGGCCTTAGCAGGTCGACTCGAAGCCCAGACTTTCATCATCGACACCGCCCTCCCTGTTGCCCAACCGGTGAGCCTAGTGGCATGGGGCGATGCGGATGGGGACGGCAGGATGGACCTCTTCATGACCACAACGGTGACGGGCTGGGAGTTTGTTGGCACGTTGTTTCGCAGCGAGACAACAGGTCTGTTCGTCCCCACTGAGCCAGGTTTGTTGGGAGTCAACGAAGGCGGTGTGGCTTGGGGCGACTATGATAGGGACGGCGACCTGGATCTGCTCATGGCGGGCTTTCATCTGCCCGGGCCGCCTTTTATCATCTCGCGGATCTACCAGAACGACGGGCACGGCTCGTTCACGGACCTCGAGGCCGGCCTGCAGCCGATGCTCTCGGGCGGGTGCGCCTGGGTGGACGCCGACAATGACGGCGATCTGGACGTCTTCATCACCGGCGCCACCTCGAGTTACGCGCCGGAAATGCAATTGATGCCTCTCCTCTATTCCAATGTCGACGGCAAATTCGTGCTGGCCTCGACCACACTGCCGGCGCTGCAAGTGACGGCGTTCGCGTGGGGTGACTACGACCGGGACGGCGACCAGGACGTGGTGCTCATCAGGCCGGATGCCTCCCACCTTTATCGAAACGAGGGCGCAGGTTCGTTCACTGCTCTGGACGTCGGCCTCCCTTCGACGTTGGCGGCGAAGGTTGCCTGGGCCGACCTCGACAGCGACGGCTGGCTTGATCTGGTGGTTGTTGGTCAGCGGCTCTTGCGGGCTTTCCTCAACGGACACAACGCCGAATTCCATGCCTTCGATATCGGTTCACAGCAGATCGCCAGCCCCAGCTTGACCCCCTCGTTCGCTTGCGGCGACTTCGACCAGGACGGTGACATTGATCTGTTCGTGTCCAGCACCGAGGACACCGATGCCGTCTGGGTCATGCGCAACGACGGTCCGGCGACTTTCACCGAGATCCGACTGGAACTCGCGGCCGCCGCCGGGCGGAGCAGTGGTGGCGAGACCGCCGCCGGCGACTACGATGCAGACGGAGACCTGGATGTCGTCACTATAGGTTCCGACCTGACGTGGTCTTATCGCGCCTATCTCTATCAGAACACGGCTGCAACGCCCAAGCCGCCGCCGCCGGCTCCCGTTGGGCCTTCGGCCAGCCTTATCAAGGGGAACGACGTGCAACTGAGCTGGGAACGGCCCGGCAGCGACTCTCTCGGCTCCGGTGAAGCCCTGCGCTACAACCTCCGGATCGGACGGACACCGGGAGGGATCGACGTGATGGCGCCCCACGCGGACCCGCCGACCGGGCGTCGCCAAATCCCCGATTTCGGCAACGCAGGTGCGCAGACGGGCTGGCGGTTGATCGACTTGCCTAAAGGCACCTACTTTTGGAGCGTGCAGACAATCGGGGCCAACCTCGCCGCCTCGGCATTTGCCCCGGAGGCGTCGTTCGCCGTCACCAACGCCCGGCCGGTATTGTCCATGATCGGACCTCAGGTCGCTTTTCCGGACCGGTCTTCGGCTCCGATTGCGTTCACGGTGTCGGACATCGAGACCCGGCGTCCGATCTCGTGCTGAGCGCACAGGCGGAGAACTCCGTCTTGGTTCCGCCGACAAGCTTCGTCTTTGGTGGAGAGGGCACTCACCGGACTCTGACGATCACTCCCGCCTCGGGCCGCGTGGGCATCACCAGCGTCACGGTGACCGCAAACGATGCAGATGGGGAAAGCCGGAGCGTGTCGTTTCGGTTCGCGGTCGAGCAATTCTCGCGTCTCGAGACAGTGCCCCACGGCTGGTGGCCAGCACCCCGGCCTGGGGCGACTGACGACGACGATGGCGACCTCGATCTCCTGCTGACCGACATCGATTCACTGGGCCCTTCCCAGACCTACCGCCTGGCGATTCTTCGGCAAGAAGGCGCCGATGCATTCACGCGCGTCCAAACTGAGATGAGAGGTGTTTCCAGCGGACGCCACGAGTGGATCGATCTGGATCGCGACGGCGATTTGGACGTGTCCGTCAGCGGCATGGACGCCTGGGGCGGGTTCATGCTGTCCTATTTCAACCAGGGCGCTGACCAATTCAGCCCCACTTCGATTAACCTGCCGGGCGTGATCTCCAAGGCGGATTCCTGGGCCGATTTCGACAACGACGGGGACATGGATGCGCTGGTTCCGACCAGCACGGATTGGCCTCCGAGTTATCTGACCATACTCTACAGAAACGAAGGCTTGGGGCGGTTTACGGATTCCGGCATTCAGTTTCCGACTGCATTTCTCGGAGCAAGCGCCTGGGCCGACTACGACGGCGACGGTGACCTGGACTTGGCGCTTTCCGGGAATAGCCGCCCGTACGATTACGCCGAGGGGCGATTCACACGCATCTACCGCAACGATGGCGGCGAATGCTTTGCAGAACTCTCCGCACCTCTGCTTGCGGCGGATCAGGGCTGCCTCGCTTGGGCCGACTGGGACCTTGACGGGCGGATTGACTTGCTGGTGGTTGGACTCACGGATCAAGGGCCCGCAACCCGGCTCTACCGAAACGACGGTCGGGACACGTTTAGTGATGTTCCCGTCGCCCTGCCGGGGGTCCTGGGAGGCGCGGCTTGGGGAGACTACGATAATGATGGCTGGCCCGATCTGCTGCTGACCGGCACGAATGGGACGGGCGGGATCACCCGGGTCTTGCGCAACCTGGGCGACGGACGGTTCGACCAACTCGAAGCCGACCTCGCCCCGACAATCAACGGGAGCGTCGTTTGGGGTGACATCGAAGGAGATGGCGATCTGGATTTCGTCGTCGGGGGAGCGAACGCATTCCCGTCCCATTTCACAGCGATGTACCGGAATAACCAAGCCCAGCCCAACCAGCAGCCGCAGCCCCCCGCCCTGCTGAGCGCCGTCACCAGCAGCGCCACGCAGAACGATGTCACACTCCTCTGGTCGCGCGGGACGGACCCCGAGGCCCCTGACAACCAAGGCTTGACCTACAACTTGCGCGTTGGAACTGCCCCAGGTCGGGGCGACATCGTGGCGCCCCAGGCAGATCCACTCACCGGTGCCCGCGCGGTACCCGCCTTCGGGGCGCAATGGGCTTCGACCAATTGGACACTCTTCGATCTGCCCGGCAGCACCTATTTCTGGAGCGTCCAAACGGTCGATGCCGGGTTGGCCGGAAGCGCCTTCGCGCCCGAACAATCGTTCGTGCTGCCCAACCGCCTGCCGCGCATCAGCGATATCCCCGACACTGGCACAGTGCGGGACCGTCCAACGGCGGAGTTGCCGTTTACCATTCAGGACCGTGAAACGGCATCCGCCGATCTTGTGCTCATGGCGACATCCTCCGACCCGGGCGTGATACCGGAAGCCAATGTCCAGTTCGGAGGCAGCGGGACCAATCGCACCGTGACCGTCCAACCGGCTCCGAACGCCACTGGCCGCGCGACTCTCACGGTCACCGTCCACGATCAACACGGGGGAACTGCCAACGACACTTTCTCGGTGAGCGTCGAGGAGTTCTCCGCCACTACCAACCAGTTCCCAGGTCTCAGTTTGCCCGCCCTTGCCTGGGTCGATTTGGACAGTGACAAGGACCTGGATTTCATCGTCACAGGCGAGCGGACAACGGGCGTCGCGCAGCTCTTCGTGGGTCGCAATCAGGGGGCCGAGACATTCCTCCTTGTTACGAATCCGATCACGGCAGTGACTTCGGCAACCATCGCCTGGGGCGATGTGGACAACGACGGCGACCTGGACTTGGCACTGGCCGGCAACCAGAGCGACGGCACGAGCCTGGCGCGTCTCTATGCCAATTCCGGAGATGGTGCTCTGACGAACGCACCATTCGCGCTCCCGCAGTTCAACAACGGCGCCCTTGCCTGGGGCGATGTGGACAACGACGGCGACCTGGATCTATTGCTTGCGGGTGACATCGCGGCGGGTCAAGGCCTGACACGGCTGTACCTGAACGAAGGCGAATGGCGCTTTAAAGAAACGCCGATCCCACTTCCACCTCTGCGCCGCCCTATCCTGGCCTGGGGCGACTACGACGGCGACGGTGACCTGGACCTGCTCTGTGCCGGCGTTTGCGCGGCCTTTCCCGAAGGAACAACAAGGATCTACCGGAACACCGAAGGACTGTTGATGCCCACCGGCGTCAACTTGCCGCCTGTGTACGCTGGAGCCGGGGCCTGGGGTGATATGGACAATGATGGCGACCTCGACCTTGTGCTGGTTTCGGCCTCGTTTTCTGGGATCTTCCGCAACGACGCGCCCTACACTTTCGTGGACCTGCAGATCCCCCTGCCGCAGATGACCCCGGCGACCGTGGTGTGGGGTGACATCGACAACGACGGACTCTTGGACATTCTTATCAACGGTTCGGTCACCGCCGACGCTGTCGCCATGGTCTGGCTCAACCAGGGCCAAGGCCGGTTCATGGACGCCTGCCTGGCCAACCTCGTGCCCCTGAGCAACGGGGCCCTGGCGCTAGGAGACTACGACAGCGATGGAGATGTGGACTTTCTGATGAGCGGCATGCAGATGAACCCGTGGCCGCCGAACCCGAGGATGACGATCCTCTACCGCAACAACGCGGCTGTCCTCAACCTGCCCCCCGCTCCGCCTGCAAACCTCCGTGCCGTGGTGACCGGCAACCGCGCGTTGTTGTCCTGGGATCCGGCTGCCGATGATCACACCCCGCCCCACGGTCTGCGTTACCAAGTGCGCCTCGGAACGAGCCCGGGGCTCTGCGACATTGTGAGCCCGCCTGCCGACCCGCTCAGCGGGTGGCGGCGTCTCGCCATGTCCGGCGCCGCGTTGGTCGGCACGGGTTGGGAGATCCGCCGACTCGCTCCGGGGACTTATTATTGGAGCGTCCAGGCGATTGACACCGCCCTCACCGGTTCCGCTTTCGCTCCGGACCAGTCCTTTGTCATTCTCCCACCGCCGGAGTTCACCGGGCTGAGCCTCTTACCCGGCGATCGCATCCGTCTGGACCTCGCCGCCCCAGGGTTCATTCAGATCGTCTTCGAGCGAACGGTCGATTGCCTGAACTGGTCCCCCGTCGCGACCAACGATGTCACCGCAGGCCGAACCGAGTTCATCGGTCAACAGGAGGGCCCGCAGGAGTTCTATCGTGCCCGGGTTGTGCGCTGACCAAGGCAAGACAACAAAGGAGTTCCTGACCCTGTCAAGGTTCTCATAACTGCCTCCACCGGGGACTTCACCCAGCAAGTCGAGGTCCCCCAACTCGCTACTCAGCGTGAAGTCGAGTCCCATGCGAACAGTTCGTTCGTCGAATACGAACGGTAAACCCAGCGGCGCACCTCGAAGATAGGCTTTATAGGATCGCAGAGCGGCGACCAGAGCCCGGATGTTCTCAAGCGACCGTGAATAGACCACATCTACATCCATCATGAGTCACAGGACTGGACGCAAGGCGCGTCCGGTGTGGCTGGCGGGACACGCGGCGACGACCTCGGGCGTGCCAGCCACCACGAGTTGACCTCCGTCCTCCCCGGCCTCCGGGCCCAAGTCGATGACCCAATCGGCGCAACGGATGACGTCGAGGTTGTGCTCGATGACCAGGACTGAGTGACCGGTGTCAACCAGGCGCTGAAAGACCTGCAGGAGGATGCGCACATCGTCGAAGTGCAGGCCGGTGGTTGGTTCGTCAAACAGAAACAACGTTGGCTCGAACGGCGGCGTCGGGGGCGAGCGACGTTTCGGCGCGCCAATCGCGACTTCGGGAGAAGCGGTGGACGTGGCGAGCACGGTGGACTCGGCCAAATGGCTGACGAGTTTGAGGCGTTGACTTTCGCCTCCGGACAAGGTGTTGATCGGTTGACCGAGGCGAAGGTACCCGAGGCCGACCTGTTGCAGCCAGCCCAGTTTGAGAATGGCGCGCCGGGCGCTCCGCGAATCGCCGACATTCTCCAAGAACACGACGGCTTCGTCCACCGTGGCTTCGAGCAAGTCGGCAATGCTCCACCCCTGGCCAGCCGCCGCCCGTAGGCCGCGACTCGGGCGATGCGGGGCGGCCTGACGGTCGCTGCGCCGAAGCCCGCGGCCAGTCGGCGTGCCCGCGGCGGAGGGCCGCTCGGCAGCGGTCGGCGGGCCTGGCAGTTTGACTTCGAGAATGTGTGCCCGGAACCGCCGTCCGTCGCAATCCGGACACCGAATGAAGACGTCGCTGAGGAACTGCATTTCGATCCGCTCGAAACCGGCGCCGCGGCAGCGTTCGCAGTGGCCCTGAGGCGAATTGAAGCTGAAGGCACTGGCGGCCAAACCGCGCTGTCGGGCGGCTTCGGACTGCGCAAACACGTCGCGAATGTCATCGAAGGCGCCTATATACACAGCCGGATTGGACCGTGGCGTCCGGCCCAGAGTCGACTGGTCAACCAGCAGCACCCGGCGCAGACCTTCGCCTCCGCTCAACCGGGTCGCATCGCCGGCCAGGTTCCCTGCGCTGCTTTCCGCCGGTTCGTCGCCACGATCGTCCGGATCGAGGCGCTCCGAGGCTTTCAGCGTGGTGCCGGGCAACTGCAGGCGATCCACCAAGGCCGGCAGGAGCACGTCCTTGACCAGCGATGTCTTGCCCGAACCGCTGACCCCCGTCACACAGACGAGCCGGCCCAGGGGGATGGACACGTCCAGATCGCGCAGGTTGTGGTGTCGGGCATGGGCTAGGATGAGCCACGAGGTTGCGATGGCTGCGCTGCCTGGCGTCGGGGGCGTGACGGGTCGGCGGCGCGGGGTTTCGATCCGTTTCTTGCCGGAGAGGTATTGAGCGGTGATCGACCTTGCGGAGCGCAGCAATTGGCGGCCGGTGCCTTGGAACACGACATGGCCTCCACTTTCTCCGTGGCCGGGCCCCAAATCGACGACATGATCCGCGGCGCGAATCACGGCGGCTTCGTGTTCGACGACCACAACGGTGTTGCCCGTGTCCCGCAGTCGTTCCAAGATGCAGATGAGCCGGGCTGTGTCGCGCGGATGGAGGCCGACCGTGGGTTCATCGAGCACGAACAGGGTGTTGACCAATCGGGTGCCGAGGCATGTGGTCAGATGGACGCGTTCGGTTTCGCCGCCGGAGAGCGTTCTCGTCGGGCGTCCGAGTGTGAGGTACCCGAGCCCGACCTCGACCAGGTAGGCGAGGCGAGCGCGGACTTCGCGCAACGCCAGGCCCAACGGATCGCCCGGCACGCGTCCGCGGCGGTCGATGAGTTCATCGGTGAGTGTCAGCGCGTCCCGGATCGGCAAGGCGTAGAAATCGGCGAGCGTCAGCCCGGAGGATCCCGCCATGGGACCCGAGGCGGGTGTTTCGGGCGGGGCTGCCGTTTGCCGGACGCCCGTGGGATTGGAGACGCTGACGCGGTAGAGCAGCGCCTCGGGGGTCAGCCGTTGTCCCCCGCAATCGCGACAAACCCGGTAAGCCCGATACCGGGAAAGCAACACGCGCACGTGCATCTTGTAGGCCTTGGACTCGAGCCACCGGAAGTAGCCATGCACGCCGTACCAAGCCCGAGGCCATTCGTGCTGGGGATCGGTCCCATAATCGGGATCGCCTTCCACAACCCAACGTTGATGCTCGGCGGAAAGCTCGTTGAAGGGGACGTCGACCGGGACTCGGCGGAGCCGGCAGAACTTGAGCAAATCTGCGTGGCATTCGGCGCCCACACCGCTCTGCCAGGGTTTCACAACGCCCTCAGCCAGGGTGCGCGTCCGATCCGGCATCGCCTGGCGGATGTCGATGCCGATGGTGCGCCCGAACCCTTTGCAGGTTGGGCAGGCACCGAGCGGATGGTTGAAACTGAAGAGGGCGGGCGACGGTCTCCGGTACTCGATGTCGCACGCGGCACAATGGAGGCGATTCGAGAACTGCCGGGGCGCCCGAGCTGCGCGGCCCGGGCGGTCGTTCGCATCCGACGCGGTCGGCTCCCCTGCCCCATCGAAGGTGCGAATCGCCAGTCTGCCTTTTCCGAAATGGTAAGCTTGTTCGCACGCCTCGACGAAACGCGCGCGGGAGCGATCCGTAAGGCGCAGGTGGTCTTGGACCACAGTGAGGCTCGTCCATGGCGTGGGACCTGCGTGGTGCTCGATGGCGAATTCTTCAAGCCGCAAGAGGCGTCCATCGAGGAGCAGGCGCTGGTAGCCCTGCTGGGCGACCAGTTCGAGCGATTCGGCGAGCGAAAGCCGCTCTGAGAGTGCCAAGTCGAACGTCACCAGGATCGCGGATTCGCGGAGGGCCGGGTCGCTGCGCAGAGCGCGCCAGACGTCCTGCGGTGAATCCTGTGTGACGGGGCGACCGCAACCACGGCAGTGCAGTTGGGCGACGTGCGGCCAGACCGACTTGAGGTAATCGCAGATCTCGGTGATGGTCCCGACTGTGGATCGGGTGCTGCGGACGGCGTTGCGCTGTTCGACGGCGATGGCCGGCGGGATGCCCTCGATGCTGTCCACTTGCGGTTTATCCATCCGATCGAAGAACTGGCGCGCATAAGGGGAGAAGGTCTCGATGTACCGGCGCTGTCCTTCGGCAAACAGAGTGTCAAAGGCCAGCGAACTCTTCCCTGAACCGCTGAGCCCCGTGATCACGATCAAGCGGTCCAACGGGAGGTCGAGGTCGAAGTTTTTGAGATTGTTGTGCCGAACTCCGCGCAGCCGGAGCATGGGCGTCACGGCCGCCTTTGCCATAGCGCGCGCAGTGTAGAGACGGGATCGGGTGTGTCAATGAGGCTGCGCGCCCGCCAGACTCCTCCTCTTTCGCCGGCCACAAGGAATTCGAGTCAACCCGCCGCTTCGCCGCGATCAACGGGATTTCCAGCTTGCCTTTTGGGAGTTCCGCCAGAGAATCCGGGTCTTTTATGCAATCTGCGACGACGGACTCGACGAAGCTATACGAACTGCTGGCTTGGTTCGAGTTGAACCGGAAGCGAGTGGTCATCTGGATCGGCCTTGGCTTGCTCTTGTGTGTGGTGGTGTATGTCTATTTGTACTACCGCGGACAAACGGAGCAGGCGGCGAGCCGGGCGCTGTTGGCGTTGCGCCCGCCGGCCAGGGGAGCGGCGGAATCGGGCTTCTCGCCTGCCGATCTCCTGAAGGTCGCCAACGACTACGGCTCGACCAGCGCGGGCGAGCGGGCCCTGCTTCTGGCGGCAGGCCAACTGTTCGCAGACGGCAACTACGCCGAGGCCCAAAGGCACTTCGAGCGTTTCCAGAAGGAGCATTCCGGCAGCCCGCTGGCCTCGACGGCCGCGTTCGGAACCGCCGCCAGCCTTGATGCCCTCGATCAGATCGACGCCGCGCTGGCCGCTTATCAATCCGTGGTGAATCAGTTCCCTGATGACGCCGTCGCGACCCGAGCGCAACTCGCCATGGGAATGCTGCACGAGGCGAAGGACCAACCCGACCAGGCGCACAGGATTTACGATCAACTCAGCAAACGCATCGGCGTCGGCGCAATGGTCCGCGAGGCGGAAGCGCGCCTCGAGAAACTCGAAAACCGGTACCCCCAGTTGCGCCCAACGAATGCGCCCCTGCCGTCCGCGGTCAGCCCGGCGGTCCCGCCCCCCGCGACGACACCCGCGTCCAATTCCGTTTCTGCCCCGCTGACGCCTCCCGCGGTCCAGGACGCGGCATCAGCTCCGACCCAGTAGTCGATTCTCACGTCTGGGGTGAAGGCGTTCGCGAGAAGGGGCTGGTGCCCCGCAAGAGCCATGGGATGTTCTCGGCGTCCCGTCTCGATCGAGGAAATGGGTGCGGCTGGTCAAGCTTCGGTGAAAGCCATTCAGGTCGCGGCGGGCCTCGTTTTTCGGGGCGGCAAGGTCCTCATTACGCAGCGGCGCGCAGAAGATGACTTGGGCGGGCTATGGGAATTCCCAGGAGGCAAGCGCAAGGCAGGAGAGTCTTATCCTGAGGCCCTGCGCCGCGAGCTTCGCGAAGAACTCAGCATCGAGGTGACGGTGCTGGACCGCCTGGCGAGCGTCGACCACGCGTACGCCCACCGGACGGTGCATATTGAGTTCTTCCGGTGCCGCTGGCTCGATCGGGAGCCGGAGGCGCTCGGGTGCGCGCAGTTCGCTTGGATCACCCCCGACCAACTTGGTCAGTACCAGTTCCCCGCGGCGGACTTACGCCTGGTGGCACAACTGCGCTCCCAGCCCAAAACGTGGATGGACTGATCTGCGAGTGATTCTGACTCTCACGAGAACCCGATGAGAACCCGATTCTGAAGCTCGATGGAAGCCGGACCTATTTCTTTTCGGTCTCTATGGCAGGGGTTGGCGCGGTCTCCCCAGGCTTGGTCTCGTCGGGCTTGGTCTCCGCGGCTGGCGTCGTCGGAGTGGGAGTTCCTTCGACCCATTCCAGGATGGCCAGGCTGGCGGCATCGCCCTGGCGGCGATGCAATTTGAGGATGCGCGTGTAGCCGCCTTTTCGCTCGCGGTAGGTGGGCGCCAGGTCCTTGAACAAAACCCGCACCGCCTTTTCGTCCTGGAGCAATCGACCCGAAGCCAGGCGTCGATCATGGAGAGTGCCCCGTTTGGCCAAGGTCATCATTTTTTCGGCAACGGGGCGCGCGGCGCGGGCTTTGGCGAGGGTGGTGGTAATCCTTCGTTCTTTGATCAGGCTGCACACCAAATTCGCCAGCAGGGCTTGACGATGCTCGCTAGTGCGTCCGAGTTTGGCGGTGTGTTTAAGGTGTCGCATACAGGGGGAAAGGTTAGGATTTGTGCGCTTCCTCCTTGGGCGGTTCCAGGAGGCCGGGGTCGAGGTTCATGCCGAGGGTCAAATTGAGCGCCTGCAGCTTATCTTTGATCTCGTTGAGCGATTTTTTGCCGAAATTTCGGTACTTCAGCATCTCCTGTTCGGACTTCATCGCCAACTGCCCAACCGTGGTGATATTGGCATTATTGAGGCAATTTGCCGCCCGGACACTCAACTCGATTTCATTGACGCTCATGTTGAGCAGTTTGCGCATCCGCAACCGTTCCTCGTCCTGACTGTCGACGACTTCTTCGAACTCGATCGCGTTCTTGTCGTAGCCGACGAACACATCCAGGTGACGTTGGAGGATGGCGGAGGTTTGGACCAGCGCGTCGTCCGGGGAGATCCGGCCATCGGTCCAGATCTCGAGCGCGAGTCGGTCATAGTCGGTTTTCTGGCCGACGCGGGCGTTTTCGACAGCGTACCGCACGCGCACCACGGGAGAGAACAAGGAATCGATGGCGATCACTCCGATGGGTTGGTCCGGCTTCTTGTTTTCGTCGCCGGGGCAGAAACCGCGTCCGACCTTCACCTCGAGTTCCATCTCGAACTTCTTCTTGCGATCGAGCGTGCAGATGATCTGCGTGGGGTTGACCAGTTCGAGGTGCTGGTTGAGCTGGATGTCGCTGGCGGTCACCGGTCCCTCTTTGTGGACGGAGATCAACAGGGCTTGCGGCTCCCGGCTATGCGCCCGGAACTTGACTTTCTTCAGGTTCAAGACGATGTCGGTCACATCCTCGACGACCCCGTCGACGGTTGTGAATTCGTGCTGAGCTCCGCCGATCTTGACCGAGGTGATGGCCGCGCCCTCCAAGGAGGAGAGCAACACCCGTCGCAGCGAGTTGCCGATGGTGTGGCCGTAGCCGGTTTCAAACGGCTCGGCGATGAACTTGGCGTATGTTGCCGTCGCGGTGCCCTCTTCTTTGGTCAACCGCTTCGGCATTTCGAACCGACCTAGACGTACTGGCATGGCTGGATAGTAAGCAATTGTAACCTGGCCCGGACGCAGCCTTCCCGGGGGCTGCGGGGCCCATATAATTGCAGCCGGCATCCCACCCGAGAGCCGGCAGAACTCGGACCTTATCGGGAATAGAACTCGACGACTGCCTGCTCGTTCGCGATCGGCTGGATATCCTCGCGCTTGGGCAGGCGCACCACGCTTCCGCGGAAAGCCTCGCGGTTGAGCGTCATCCAGTCCGGCACGGCGCGCGAGGTGGCGGATTCAAGATTCTTGGTGGCCATTTGCCGCGACACGCTGCGGTCGCGCACTTCGACCACGTCGTTCACGCGAACGGCGCACGAGGGGATGCCCACCTTGCGCCCATTCACGCGGATATGCCCGTGGGAGACCATCTGCCGGGCGGCCGCCCGGGTGTTGGCGAAACCCAGGTGGTAGACCACGCTGTCCAGGCGCATCTCGAGGATCTGGAGCATGGTTTCGCCGGTGACGCCGCGCTTGCGCAACGCCCGCTCGTAGACGCCCCGGAACTGGCGCTCGAGCAGACCGTAATAGTAGCGCAGTTTCTGCTTCTCGATCAACCCCTGGCCATAGTCGGTGGTCTTGCGGCGCGACTTGGGGCCGTGCACTCCGGGACCGTAGTTGCGCCGCTCGAGGTACTTCGAGGAGCCAAAGATCGGTATGCCGAAGCGGCGACTGATGCGAACGCGGGGTCCAGTATAACGAGCCATGAAATCAATCCAATTTGAGGTTCGAAACTCGAGCAGGTTGACGGTCAAACACGACGCTTCTTGCGGGGCCGACATCCGTTATGCGGGATCGGCGTTCGGTCCTTGATGACGCTGATCTCCAGACCGATGGCCTGGAGCGCCCGAACGGCAGACTCCCGCCCCGAGCCAGGGCCTTTCACGTGCACTTCCACTTCCCTCATGCCGTGCGACATGGCCTGGCGGGCCGCATCCTGGGCCACTTGCTGGGCGGCAAAAGCGGTGCTCTTGCGGGATCCTCGAAAGCCAACCTTGCCGGCTGTCGACCATCCGATCAGGTTGCCCTGCATGTCGGTGATGCTGACCTGGGTATTATTGAACGTGGCCAGTATGTGAGCGACACCCGCCGAGATGTTCTTCGCCCCTTTGGCGCGGACGATTTTCTTGCCCGCCATCTCGTCCGCCAACAGATCCGCAGCGGTCGGCGCAGTGCCGGCCACCGGCGCCCCGGGCGCAGCGGGGGCCGCAGCCTTCGCGTCGGGCGCGGCGGGGACAGCCGGGCCTGCGGGCTTAGGCGCCTCGGATTTGCCGTGCTCCGCCGCGGGCTTCTTCGCGCCCTTGACAGATGGCTTGTCCGGGGATGCGGCTTCGGTCTTGGCCTCTTTCTTGGGGGCGGCCTTCTGTGGTTTGGTCTCTTCAGCCATATCGACGACTTGGTATGGGTCGGTTAGTGAATGCCGGTCTTGGCCTTCGGATTACGGACCACGCCGACGGTCTTGCGCGGGCCCTTTGCGCGTTCGCGCGTTGGTCTGAGTGCGCTGTCCGCGAACGGGCAGCCCCCGAACGTGACGCATGCCCCGGTAGCACTTGATGCCCTGGAGGCGCTTGAGGTTCAGGCCGATCTCGCGCCGCAGGTCGCCTTCGATCACGTACTTGCCCTCCTGAAGGGCGTGAACGATCTGCGACAGTTGCTGTTCGGTCAGACTCTTGGCCCGGATAGCAGGATCGATCTGCGCCTGAACCAGGATCTGCTTCGCGTTTGTAGGGTCCGATCCCGTAAACGTACCGAAGCGCGATGTCGATCCGCTTATCTCCGGGAATGTCGACTCCAAGAATTCGTGCCATAAACTGCTTTCCGAGTTAGCCTTGCCGTCTGCTTGTGGCGAGCGTTGGTGCAAATCACACGAACCACGCCTTTGCGACGCACCACCTTGCAGTGCTCGCAGAGCTTCTTGACCGATGCACGCACTTTCATTGCTTTGTTTCACTTTCCAAAATCATCCAACCCTTTGACAAATCACAGGGCGAAAACCGCACTCGAACCCGCTCGCCCACTGCGCAGAGCGGCGACCGCGCGCCCGCCGCCCGGTTCCACAAAGGACGAACTCATGCCCGTTGGCCAAGCGAGCCCGCACCCGCTGCCCGCCCGGCCGCCGGTGCCACGACTCACGGCGCAGGACTCGATGGCGTCCGTTCGGACAACACGTCAGGATCTCCGGCTCGCCCTCGGTCACGAGCACCGTGTGCTCAAAATGAGCCGAAGGCAGCCCGTCTTCGCTGACCACGGTCCAACCGTCGTTCAGGACCCGCACGGCCGGCGCTCCGGCGTTGACCATCGGCTCGATGGCAATGGTCATTCCCGGGCGCAACCGCGGCGAGGCCTTGCCGTCCACGTAATTGGGCACCTGCGGCTCCTCGTGCATGGATCGCCCCACGCCGTGCCCGACGAACTCGCGCACCACGCTGAACCCGTTGGCCTCGACAAACTGCTGGATGGCCCGGCTCGACATCCGCCACCCGGTTTCCGGCGACCGCCTGGGCAATCCCCTCATACAAGGCCCGCTCCGTCACGTCCATCAGTTTCTGGGCCAGCGGGTCGCACCCGCCAACGGCGACGGTGCGCGCAGTGTCGCCGACGAAGCCGTTGTAAAAGACCCCGACGTCGAGGCTGACCATGTCGCCAAACTCCAGACGCCGGTGCCCGGCGATGCCATGCACGACCTCATCGTTCACCGAAATGCACACATGGCACGGGTACTTGCGGTAGCCGAGAAAGGCGCTCCGCGCTCCGTGGTGCCGGATCCGCGACGCGGCGAACTGGTCGACGTCGAGTGTGGTCACTCCCGGGCACAGGAACCGAGCCACTTCGTCCAAAACCAGCGCGGCGATCGCACCCGCTTCGCGCATCGCCTTCTGATCGCGCTCGTTCTTGAGAATGATCACGGTTGGACTCGCTCCGAATTGTTCGCACTGACAAAGATCAACACCATGAGAATGCCGGCGTCACGGGCGACGGCCGCCTGCGATGACGCGGGCCGCACGCCGCGCTTCTAAAATCGCCCCCGCACGCGCCCCTTCTTCAGGAATCCGTCGTAGTGCCGCATCAGCAAATGCGATTCCATCTGCCGCATCGTATCCAGCATGACGCCGACCGTGATCAGCAGGCTCGTGCCGCCGAAAAACTGTCCGATCTCGAACGGCACATCCACCCATTTAAAGAGCAGGGTCGGGATGATGGCGATGACCGCCAGAAAAACGCCGCCGGCCAGGGTGATTCGACTCATGGCGCGATGCAGGAAATCGCTGGTATGCTGGCCGGGCCGCACCCCGGGCATGTACCCGCCGTACTTCTTGAGGTCGTCTGCGATCTGGATCTCGTTGAACTGGGTGGCCACCCAGAAATAGGAGAAGAACAGAATCATCAGGCCTTCGAGCGTGAGGTACGTGAAATTGCCGTACTGCAACTGCACGTAAATGGTCTCGCAGACCTTCGAGAAACCCGGCGATCCGGCCCGGGTGAGCGCCGCGAGCGTCGAGAAAATCTTCTCCGGGAACATCAGGATGGCCTGGGCGAAGATGATGGGCATGACGCCGGCAGTAATTGACGCGCAGCGGCATGAAGGAGGTTCCCCCGGCGTAGACCTTTCGGCCCACGGCCCGCTGGGCGTACTGGACGGGGATTTTGCGCTGGGCCTGGGTGACCGCAATCACCGCGGCAACCACCGCCAACAGGAGCACGACAAGCATCACCGCGTGGAAGAAGTTGCAACTCGACGGCACGCCCCGAGGCGGGAAGAACATGATCCACGTCGCCGTGACAGCCATCGGCAGACGCGAGACGATGCCGATCGTGATGACCAGGGAGACGCCGTTGCCGATGCCGCGATCGCGTGATCTGCTCGCCCAGCCACATCAGCAGCAGGGTCCCGGTGGTCAGGAAAAGGACGGTCTGGATGCGATACCACCAGACGTTCTCCATCAGGACCAGATCGCCCGCAAACCCTTCACCAAAGACCTTCTCCGGGTTCTCCCAGCTCAGAGCCATGACAGAAGCCCTGTCCCAGGCAGAGCAACACCGTGAGATATCGGCCGTACTGGATGATCTTCACACGCCCGCCTTCCTCTCGGACCAGCTTGCTCAGTTGAGGGATCACGGCGCTCATCAACTGGATGATGATGGTGGCGCTGATGTAGGGCATGATGCCGAGCGATCCGATCGCGCAGCGTTCGAGGCGCCGCCCGTGAAGAGGCTGTACATGCCCAGCAGGCCGCCACTCTTGCTGCGCGTTCTGCTCGAAGAACTGGGCGAGACTGGCGCCATCCAGACCCGGCAGCGGAATCAAGGCGACCATCCGGCAGACCGCCAGAACCAGAACCGTGAAGAGGATCCGGGACTTGCAGCTCCGGGATCTTGAAGCAGTTTGCGAAGGTGTTGAGGATCGTCTTGAACATAGACTCCTACGGCTCCCCTCAGGCGCGGTTTCGCCGGTTCGACCAGCTCGCAGGTGCCTCCGGCCCCCTCGATCTTCGCCCGGCCGAACGCGCTGAAGGCATGCGCGCAGACCGTCAGCTTGCGCGTCAGTTCACCGTCCCCCAGCACCTTGATGCCGTCGCCCCTGCCGCTTGGCGAGGCCGGCGGCGCGCAAAGCCGCCTCGTCCACGCGCGTCCCGTCCTGGAAACGGTTCAGCGACTCGACGTTGACCGGGAGATATCGGGTCGCGTGGCGCACGTTGTTGAAACCGCGCTTCGGCATGCGGCGGATGAGCGGCATCTGGCCGCCCTCGAAACCCGGGCGGATCGAACTGCCGGATCGGGCGCTCTGGCCCTTGCCACCGCGGCCGCTGGTGCTTGCCATGACCGCTGGATTCGCCTCGGCCGAGCCGTTTGCGCGGATGTTTGGCCCCGGGACGGGGCTGAAGGTTGTGCAGACGCATAGATCAGGGTTAGGCACCGGTTGACGGGCACGGGTGCGCGGCGGCGTTGGGGCGTTGCGACTGGCAGCGGGAGGCCGCGCAGCCGATAGATCTCCTCGCGCAAGCGCAACTGGCTGCAGGAGCGCCTGAGGGTGGCCTTGGCGACGTTGGCGGCGTTCTTCGACCCGAGGGACTTGGTCAGCACGTCGCGCACGCCGGCCGACTCGAGCAACGGCACGCACCGTCTTGCCGGCGATGATGCCCGTGCCGGGCGACGCGGGTCGGAGCAGAACGCGCGCGCCGTCGAAGACGAAGTAGACTTCATGCGGGATGGTGGCTTCGCGCAAAGCGACCTGGGACATGGCGGGCTTTGGCATTCTCGCCGCCTTTGCGGATGGCGTCGGCCACTTCGCCGGCCTTGCCCAGTCCCAAGCCGACCCGGCCCTTCTTGTCGCCAACCACCACCAGGGCGCTGAAGCTGAAGCGCCGACCGCCCTTGACCACCTTGGCGGAGCGATTGATGATAGACGACCTTCTCGGTCAACTCATCGCCGGACCGGCCTCCGCCGGCCCCGAGTCGCCATGGTCCGATCCAGGCCGTCCCCGGCCGCGCCCATCCGCGCCGGGCGCCTCGCCCGGGCCATGCCGGCCTCCGCCGCCAGGCATTCGGTCGTTGTTCGTCTCAGCCACGATTCTCTCCTGGTCGATGGTTTAAAACTGCAGTCCGGCTTCGCGCGCGGCGTCGGCCAGCGCCTTCACTTTGCCGTGGTAACGCGCTCCGCTGCGGTCGAACACCACTTGGCTGATTCCGCGAGTCTTAGCGACTTCAGCCGCGATGGTGCCGAACCGCTTGGCGCTCGCGACGTTCGCCTTCCAAGCGATCGCGCTCCGGCAGCGCCTTCGCGCGGGTCGAGGTCGATCGCCAGCGTCACACCCTTCTCGTCGTCGACGAACTGCACGTAGATGTGCTGGCCGGTGAACCGCACGCTCATCCGCGGCCGCACGGCAGTGCCCGTCACGCGCTGGCGCATCCGGCTTCGCCGCCGGCGCTGGCAAGTTGCTGTTTCTTTTCGGTTCTCATGCTCTGCGAGCCAGGCATCTCGTTCGTCTATGATCGTCGGTCATGTCCGCATTACTGGACCGTCTTGCCTTCCTTGCGCACGACCTGTCTCGCCGACGTAGCGGACGCCCTTGCCCTTGTAGGGTTCCGGCGGGTAGAACGCGCGCAAGTCGGCGGCCACCTGCCCGACGACCTGTCTTGTCGGGACCTTCGACGGTCAGCTTGGTGTTTTCCTCGACCGTGACCTTGATCTGCTCGGGCAAGGGGTAGTCGATCGGGTGCGAGTAGCCCAGGATCATGTTGACCGTGCCGGCCCTGCACGGCCGCCTTGAAGCCCGACTCCGTGGATCTCGAGCTTCTCTGACGTAGCCCTCGTGCACGCCCTTGACCATGTTGCTGAATCAGGGCGCGGCTCAGGCCGTGCAGCGCCTTCGCCTGGGCGTCCTCGCCTTCGCGCGTCGACCTGGATGTGCTCGACCGTCGAGAGCCGCTTGCGTTCGCGGGGGCAGATCGAGCTGCAGTTTGCCCTTCGGACCCTCGACCGGGAGGGTGCGCCCTTGAATCTCCACCTTGACCTGGGGAGGAATCGCGACCGGTAGACGGCCAATTCTTGACATATGACAGCTTCCGGTTACCAGACGTAACACAACACCTCGCCGCCGACGTTCTGCCGGCGCGCCTCGGTCCCGGTCATCACGCCCCGCGGCGTGGAGAGGATCGCCACGCCCAGTCCGCCCAGCACGCGCGGAATCTCGCCGGCGCCGACATATCGGCGCAATCCCGGGCGTGCTCACACGCCGGAGTCCTTCGATGACGCCCTTGCGTCCCTGGAATTTCAGCTTGAGTTTCAACTTCTTCAGGTCCGCCCCCTCGGCGGAATAGTCCGCGAGGTAACCTTCCTGCTTCAGCATGCGGGCGATGCTCTCCTTGAGGCGGGAGTGCGGCAGTTCCACCGTCGGCAGCAGCGCGTGGTTGGCGTTGCGGATCCGGGTCAGGAAATCGGCAATGGGATCAGTCATACGCTCACCAACTGGCTTTGGTGACGCCGGGAATCAGGCCGGACAAGGCCATCTCGCGGAAGGTCAGGCGCGAGACGCCGAACTTGCGGAGGTGCGCATGCCGCCGGCCGGTGACCTTGCAGCGGTTGACCGTGCGGGTCGGGCTGGCATCGCGCGGCAATTGCGCGAGGCCGGCGTAGTCCTTCTTGGCCTTCAGTTCAGCCCGCAGGGCGGCGTACTTCTTCACCACAGCGCGCTTTCGTTTGTCACGCTCAATCCAGGCGAGTTTTCGCCATATCATATTTCCTTCGGCGAAAGGCATTCCCATCAGTTTCAGCAGGTCCAACGCCTCGGCATCGCTCTGAGCCGTGGTCACGATGGTCACGTCCATCCCCTGATGCCGCTTGATCTTGTCGAGGTCGATTTCGGGAAAGATGGTCTGATCGTCGAGCCCCAGCGAGTAGTTTCCTCGACCGTCAAACGCCCGCGGCGACAGCCCGCGAAAATCGCGGATGCGCGGCAGCGCGGTGGACACCAGGCGATCGAAGAACTCGTACATCACCTCGCGGCGGAGGGTGACGTGGCATCCGATGGGCTGGTCCTGCGGAGTTTGAAATTGGCCACGCTCTTGCGCGACTTGTCGATGACGGGCTTGCGCCCGGTGATCGCCCCCAGGTCCTTGGCGGCGTCGTCGATGGCCGTCTTCTCCAAGGCCGAACTGACGCCCATGTGGATGACGATCTTCACCATCCGGGGGACTTGGTGGACATTCCCGTAAGCGCGCTTCTCGCGAAGCGCGGGGCGCACCTCGTCCGCGTACTTCTGCTGCAATCTTGGCTTCATGATTGGTTCTCAGGCGGCCGGCCGAGCCGCCCTCTTGGCCGCCCGGGCCTCGAACACGTCGTTGCGCATGACATTCGAGATATGGAGCGTGCCTTCCCGTTCCACGATGGCGCCTTGCGGATGCTGCTGGCTCTTGCGCGTGTGGCGTTTGATCATCTTGAACGCCCTCGACGATGACGCGCTGCTTGCGGGTTAGCACGGCGATGATCTTGCCTCGCTTGCCCTTCTCGGTTCCGGCGATCACCACGACCTGATCGCCCCGTTTCACGTGGAAATGCGGCCTCATGACTAAATGACTTCCGGCGCGAGGGAGATGATCTTCATGAACTTCCGGTCGCGCAATTCGCGCGCCACCGGCCCGAAGATGCGGGTCCCTCGCGGGTTCTGCTCCTTGTCAATGATCACAATGGCATTGCTGTCGAAGCGCAGGTAGGAACCGTCGCTGCGCCGGATCGCCTTGCGGGTGCGGACGACCACCGCCTCGACGACCTCGCCCTTCTTCACCGTCCCGTCCGGGGAGGCTTCCTTGACGTGCGCCTTGATGATGTCGCCGACCCGGGCGTAGCGCTGGTTGCGGCCGAGCACACCGATGGCGGCGGCGCGCCGTGCGCCGGAGTTGTCGGCCACATCGAGAATGGAACGTATTTGCAGCATATCACCTCACACTCCAGGGGCCGGACCCGTGCCAGGCTCGCCGGGTTGGCGGCGCTCCACGACCTCCACCAGCCGCCAGTTCTTCAGCTTGGACAGCGGCCGGGTCTCCGCAATCCGCACCCGATCGCCCATCTCGCGCCGCGCCCTTGCTCGTCGTGGGCGTAGAGCTTTTTGAAGCGGGTCAGCACCTTCTTGAACCGCGGATGGCGAAAGCGGCGTTCGACACGCACAACGATCGTCTTGGCCATCTTGTCGCAGATGACCTCTCCCACGCGCTCTTTCCGATGCTTCCGACTGGCAATCGTTTCGGACATAGATCCCCGCTTAGGCTGACTTCTTCCTCAGGACCGACAACGCGGTCTCCACGCGCGCGATGTCGCGTCGCAGGGTCCGCAGCCGGGCCGGCTTCTCCAGTTGGCTGCTGGCCTTCTGGAGGTGCAGGTTGAACAGCTCCTGCCGCAGGTCGCGGCTCATGCGCGGCCAGTTCGACCGCCGTCTTTTCCCTCAATTCGGACATCTTCATGGTTGAGACGCTCTGCTTAACCCACCCAGTGGCGGGAGATGAACTTGGTCCTCATCGGCAGCTTGCTCGCCGCCAGCCGCATGGATTCCCGCGCCATCGCCTCGGGCACGCCGTCCACCTCGAACAGCACCGCCGCTGGCTTGATCACGGCCACCCAGGAGTCCACCGCGCCCTTGCCGGTGCCCATGCGGACTTCGAGCGGCTTCTTGGTGATCGGCTTGTCCGGGAACACGCGGATCCACATCTTGCCGCGGCGCTTCATGTAGCGGCTGATGGCCACACGCGCCGCCTCGATCTGCTTCGTGTCGAGCCAGCAGCGCTCGAGCGCCTGCAATCCATATTCGCCGTAGGCCACCGTGTTCCCGCGGGTGGCCAAACCCGTTGCGGCTTCCCGCGCTGTTGTTTGCGGTACTTGACTCGGGCAGGCATCATCGCCATGTCACATCCTCCTCGAAATGAATCGTTAGACTGGCGACTGGCGACTGCGGCGGCCGACGGGGCGCTTCTCGACCTTGGTTTCGCCGCGGCAGATCCAGCACTTGACCCCCAGCTTGCCGTACATGGTGTTGGCCTCGGCAAATCCGTAGTCGATCTTCGCGCGCAGGGTGTGCAGCGGGACGCGTCCTTCGTGATAGGACTCGATGCGCGCCAACTCGGCCCCGCCCAGTCGCCCCGCGCAGCGGATCTTGATCCCGTCGGCGCCTTTGTCCATGGCTGTCTGGACCGCCTTCTTCATGGCCCGGCGAAACGAGATGCGCCGTTCCAGCTGCAGCGCGACGTTTTCGGCCACCAATTGGGCATCCAAATCCGGGTCCTTGATTTCCTGAATGTCGACGTAGATTTCCTTGCCCGTCAACTCGGCTCAGTTCCTCTTTGAGCTTGTCGATCTCGGCTCCTTTGCGACCGATGACCACGCCCGGACGCGCGGTGAAGATGGTCACGCGGCACCGGTTCGCGGCCCGCTCGATCTGGATTCTGGGCACAGCGGCCGATTCGAGCTTCTTCTTGAGGATGCCGCGGATGTTCTGGTCCTCAACCAGGAGCCGACCGAAGTCTTTCTTTCCCGCATACCACTTCGACAGCCAGTCTTTCGAGACGGCGATGCGCAGACCGACAGGATTTGTCTTCTGACCCATAAGGTTACTCGTCCGACAGGACGATCTTGATGTGGCAGCTACGCTTGAGGACTGGCCCCGGCGGATCCCCGAGCCTTGGGCGTGAACCGTTCGAAGGATGCCCGCCCGCCCCGCAACCGCTTCCTTCACGCGCAGGGTCTCGGGCTTGAGGCTCTTGTTGTTCTCGGCGTTGGCGATGGCGGACTTCAGCGTCTTGGCCACCAGGCGCGCCGACTTGCGCGGGACGACCGCGAGCACCGCCATGGCCCGCTCCGCCGGCAGGCCCTGGATTTGCCGCACAACTTCCCGCATTTTCTGCGGGGACATGCGCACGTTTCGGGTGATGGCTTGAACTTCCATAAGTCTGCTCCGCTACTTGGCCTCCGCTTTCGCGGTATGCGCGCCGTGCTTCTTGAATACGCGGGTGGGCGAGAACTCCCCGAGCCGATGGCCCACCATGTTCTCGGTGACGAACACCGGGCTGAAAATCTTTCCGTTGTGCACGTTGAACGTCAGCCCCACGAAATCCGGCGTGATCATCGATCGCCGCGACCAGGTCTTGATCGGCGCCTTCGACTTCGCGTCCTTGGCCTTCAGGATCTTCTCCATCAGGTGATGGTCGATGAACGGGCCTTTTTTAATCGAGCGTCCCATAACAAATTCTGTCCTACTTCAGCTTCATCGGCCGGCCGTCGCGCCGGACCACAATGAAACGGTTCGAGTACTTGCTTCGGATCCGCGTCTTGTATCCCTTGGCCAGGAGCCCCCACGGAGAGGTCAACTGCTGCCAACCTCCGCCGCTCTTCGACTTGCCGGCCCCCCCGCCGTTCGGGTGGTCAACGGGGTTGCGCGCCACGCCTCGCGTGATCGGCCGCCTGCCACGATGCCGGGAACGCCCCGCCTTGCCCAGGACGATATTCTCGTGATCCAGGTTGCCCACCTGACCGACGGTGGCGTAGCACGCCTCGTGAATCCGGCGAATCTCGCCCGAGGGCAGCCGCACCAGCACGTAACCCTGATCGCGGGACATGACGGCGGCCTCGCCGCCGGCCGAGCGCACCATCTGGGCGCCTCTCGCCCGGGATCAACTCGATGGCGTGAATTGGGAGCCCGACTGGAATCATCTTCAACGGCAGGCTGTTGCCCACCTCGGGGGCCGCCTCCGGCCCGCCGACGACCCGCGCACCCACCTGCAGCCCGTTGGGCGCGATGATATAGCGCTTCTCGCCATCGGCGTACTCCAGCAGCGCCAGACGGGCGCTTCGGATCGGATCGTACTCGATCGCCTTGACGGTGGCTGGAACCCCGTGCTTGTTCCGCTTGAAATCGACAAGCCGGATCTTCTGCTTGTGGCCGCGACCGATGCCGCGGGCGGTCACCCGGCCATAGCAGTTGCGGCCCCCCGTTTTCTTACGCGTCACCACCAAGCGTTTCTCGGGCTTGGTCTTGGTGATCTCGCCGAAGTCCGCCACCGTGACGTAACGGGTCGAAGGGGTCAGAGGTCGAAATGTTTTGACAGGCATATCCCAATCCTTAGGTCAGCACGATCTTGTCACCCTTCTTGAGCGTCACGATCGCCTTCTTCCAATCGGGCGACCGGCCTGCTTGGTGGGTCCGTTGGCGCCGCGCCTTGCCGCGCACGTTCAGGGTCTGAATGCCGACAACCTTGACCTTGAACAACTCCGTCACGGCCCGACGGATCTGCGTCTTGTTGGCCCGACGGTCCGCGACCACCGTGTACTGGTTGCACCGATCGGACTGGATGCTGCCCTTCTCGGTGAGACGCGCTGTTTTGATGATCTCGAATGGGCTCATGCTACTTCAGACGTTGCTCGACCTGCTCGAACGCAGGGCGCGTGAACAGAAGCTTGTCGTAGCGCAACACCTGGTATGTGTTGAGGTTGCTTCCAGTTGTCATTTCAACCCTGGGCAGGTTCCGCGATGCCAACCGCAGATTCCGGTCCGTCCCCTCGCACACCAACAGGAGGCTGCCTCGGACCTGCAACGCCGACAGAACTCCAACCAAATCGCGAGTCTTGGCCGAATCCAGTTTCAGGCTGTCGACCAGAACCACGTCGCCGCCCTTTAACCGCTCGCTTAACGCCTTTCGCAGCGCAACCGCTTTGGTTGCCCGAGGCAATTTCCTGCCGAAATCCCTTGGCTTGGGCCCGAAAACCACGCCGCCTCCCACCCACAGAGGGGATTGAAAGGAACCGGCGCGCGCGCGCCCAGTGCCCTTCTGGCGCCAGGGCTTCTTGCCCGAACCGCTCACGTCTCCCATCGTCTTGGTCGAGGCGTTCCCCTGTCTGCGATTGGCCAGGTGGGCAACCACCACGTCGTGAACCGCTTGGGTGCCTTTGCCCCCTTCGGGCAGCGGGAAGCTCACTTCCAGCTCGCCGGCTGCGTTACCTTGAATGTCCCGGATCGTCAATCTCATGGCGATGACTTATCGTTTGCCGCTCTTGGCTCCGGCCTTCCCGTCCGCCTTGGCCGCTTCCTTGGCCTTGGCCGCTGCCGCGAGGGCCTGCCGCCGCTGCTCGGCTTTTGCCTTCGGGAATTTCTTGGATTCCCGGATCACCACATAATCCCCAGATGCGCCGGGAATGGCCCCTTTGACCAGGAGCAGATTATCAGCCTCGATCACCTCGATGATTTCGAGGTTCTGCACCGTTCGTTGCACCTGGCCCATGTGGCCGGGCATGCGCATCCCGCGCATCACCGTGCCTGGGAAAAGCCGCTGGCCGATTGCACCCGGACGCCGGTGGAAACCCTTGGCCCCGTGCGTGCTGTCGCCGCCCCGGAAATGGTGCCGCTTGACCACGCCCTCGAATCCGCGCCCCTTGGTGATGCCGATGGCATCCACAAAGTCCCCGGCGGTGAAGACGGCAGGCCCCACGACATCGCCCGGTTTCACGGCCATCGAGAATCCGCGGAACTCGCGGATGCGACGCACCGGGGTGCCGCCGTGCTTGCGAATGTGGCCCAGGACGCCTTTGGCGAGGCGTTGCTCTTTTTGCCCGTCGAAACCGAGCTGCACCGCATCGTAGCCGTCCGTCGCCGCCGTCTTGCACTGGAGCACGCAGTTCGGTCCGGCCAGCACCACGGTCACGGGCACCAGATTCCCGTGCGCATCGTAGACGCGGGTCTGGCCGAGTTTCTTTCCGAGCAAACCAATCATAAGCTAAATCTTGATGGTGATGTCGACACCCGCCGGGAGGTTGAGCTTCTTCAGCTCGTCCACCGTCTTGGCGGTCGGCTCCAGGATATCCAGGAGACGCTTGTGCGTGCGCTGCTCGAACGTCTCCATGGACTTCTTGTCCGCATGGGGGGAGCGCTGGACCGTGAACCGCTCGACCCGGGTGGGGAGCGGGATGGGCCCGGCCACCATCGCCCCGGTGCGCTTCACGGTCTCCACGATGTCACGGACCGACTGGTCGATGACGCGATGATCGTACGCCTTCAGGCGGATGCGGATACGTTGTGCAGCCATACAAAGATCAACGGTTTCAAGTTCAACTGCGCGCGGCTCTCGTCTTGGCCGCGTCCAGAATCGTTGCCAGGATATTCGCCGGCACCGGCTCGAACGACTTCGGTTCCATCGAGTACGCCGCCCGCCCCTTGGACAGCGAACGAATCGCCGTGGCGTAGCCGAACATCTCGGCCAACGGCACGTCGAGCATGCAGGCTTGTCGCGTTGTTCTTGGCCTCGATGCTGACAATCTTGCCGCGGCGCCGATTCAGGTCGCCGAGCAAATCGCCCTGATATTCCTCGGGCGTCGTGCATTCGACCTTCATGATCGGCTCGAGCAGGATCGGGCCGGCCTTTTTCGCGGCATCTTTCAACGCGAAAATACCGGCCATTTTGAAGGCTAGCTCGCTGGAGTCAACCTCGTGGTACGTGCCGTCAATGATCTCGATTCTCAGGTCCACCATCCGGTAACCCGCCAGAACTCCCCCCGCGACGGCTTCCTGTAACCCGCCCACCACCGCCGAAATGTACTCCTTGGGAATGGCGCCGCCCACGATCTTGTTCTCGATCTCAACCCCTTTGCCCTGTTCGTTCGGCTCGAGGGTGATCACCGCGTGCCCATACTGCCCGCGTCCCCCGCTCTGCCGAATGAACTTGCCTTCGCCCTCGGCCCTCCGGCTCACGGTCTCGCGGTAGGCGATCTGAGGCGCGCCGGCATTGGCCTCCACCTTGAATTCCCGGAGCAACCGGTCCCGAATGATCTCGAGGTGCAACTCGCCCATGCCGGCAATGATCAGTTCCCCAGTCTCCTCGTCCGTGAACACCGGAACGTTGGGTCTTCCTCGGCCAGGCGCTGAAGCCCCTCGCTCATCTTGTCGCGGTCGGCCTTGGTCTTGGGCTCGACCGCCATCGAGATCACCGGCTCCGGGAAGGTCGGAGGCTCCAGCAGCACTTGGGCCTCCTCGTCGCACAGGGTGTCTCCCGTGATGATATGCTTCAGACCCCACCAAAGCCGCAATGTCGCCTGCAAAAACGCGGTCGATGTCTCGTCGCTCGTCCGCCTGGATCATCAGCACCCGGTTGACCCGCTCGCGTCGGCAGGTGCGCGGATTGTAAATCACATCGCCTTTCCGGAGCTGCCCCCGGTACACGCGGAAGAACACCAGCTTGCCGACGAACGGATCCGTCCAGAGCTTGAAGGCCAGCGCGCAGAAAGGCCCATGATCGTCCGAGGCCACCTCGACCGGCTGATCCGGGCCTGCCTGATCCAGGCCGGTCGCCTGGGGCACATCGAGCGGCGAGGGCAGATAATCCACGACCGCATCCACCAGAGGCTGCACCCCGCGCTTCTTGAACGCCGAGCCGCAGAGCACCGGCACGAACTCGATCTTGCAGGTCAGTCGCCGGATGGCTTGCTTCAGAGCCACAGGCGGAATCGGCCGGTCGTCGATCACGAAATCGGCGATCTCGTCGTCCTTGTTCGAGACCGCATCCACCAGTTCCGCCAACGCCACCGCTGCGCGCTCGCGGTGCTCTTCGGGCATCTCCGCCACGGTGTATCGAAGGCCGATCCCGTCGGTCAGATCGTAAACGATGGCCTTCTGGTTGACAACATCGATGACCCCGCTGAAGTGCTCTTCCCGACCGATTGGGATCGCGACCGGGTAGGCGTAAGCGCCGAGCTTCTGCCGCATTTGGCCCACGGCGCTCTCGAAGTTGGCACCCACCCGATCCATCTTGTTGACGAAGGCAATGCGGGGGACCCGGTACTTGGTCGCCTGCCGCCAGACGGTCTCCGACTGGGGTTGCACCCCGGCGACCCCGCAGAAGACCGCCACGGCGCCATCGAGGACTCGCATCGATCGCTCAACCTCTGCCGTAAAGTCGACGTGACCGGGAGTGTCGATGACATTGACGCGATGGGGCAGGTCGGAAAACAACTTGACGAGACCTTCAGGCTTCTGCGTCCAGTAGCAGGTCGTCGCCGCGGACGTGATCGTGATGCCGCGTTCCCGCTCCTGCTCCATCCAATCCGTGACCGTGTTCCCGTCATCCACGTCGCCCATGCGATGGATGAGCCCGGTGTAAAACAGAATCCGCTCCGTGGTCGTCGTCTTACCGGCGTCGATGTGGGCCGCAATCCCGATGTTCCGGGTGCGCTCCATCGTGTACTGCCGGTCCGGCGAGTTCACAGTTTGGCGGTCGTTGATCACTTTTGTGGTCGACAAAATCACTGAACAAAAAAAGCCCCGATTCCTATCCACCCTCGGGGCGACTCCGGCAAAACCTGGCCTACCAACGGAAGTGGGCAAAGGCCTTGTTCGCCTGGGCCATCTTATGAACGTCATCCCGCTTGCGAATGGCGTTGCCCTGTCCCTGGTAGGCCTCGAGAATCTCGGCCGCCAGGGCTCTCCGCATCGGCACGCCCTTGCGGGCGTCCGCAAAATCCACAATCCACCGCATCGCGAGGGAAACCTGCCGGTCTCCCGGGACTTCGAGCGGGACCTGATAGGTTGCGCCCCCCACCCGGCGCGGCTTGACCTCCAGGCGCGGCTTGGCATTGTCGACCGCGCGCTGGAGCACGTCGAGGGGATTGACGGCCACATCCTTGCCGGCAATCTCGTCGAACGCGCCATACACAATCCCCTGGGCCACGCTCTTCTTGCCCCACTTCATCACCATGCTGACCAAACGCGAAACAAGGACAGAATGGTACTTCGGATCCGGTATGACCGGTCGTTTGAGTGCTCGGCGACGTCGTGACATACATTAACTCCGATAAACCATGCGCCGCGCTAAGCGGCGGCGGCGGCGGCTGCCGCCGGCTTGCCGGCCTTGGGCCGCTTCACGCCGTACTTGGACCGGCTGACACGACGCTTCTCCACGCCGGCCGCGTCCAAGGTGCCGCGCACAATGTGGTATCTCACCCCGGGCAGGTCTTTGACTCGCCCGCCCCGCACCAGGACGATCGAGTGTTCCTGCAGCGTGTGCCCTTCGTCCGGGATGTAAGCAATGACCTCGTGGCCATTGGTCAGCCGGACCTTCGCCACTTTCCGCATCGCGGAGTTGGGTTTCTTCGGCGTGCGGGTCATTACCTGCAGACAGACTCCGCGGCGAAACGGCGCGTTTTGCAGGGCGGGCGATTTGCCCTTGTAACGGAGCTTCGCCCGGCCTTTGCGCACGAGTTGGTTGATGGTCGGCATCGCAAACGAATCGAATCATGACCGTCGTTCGCCGCCCGACGCGGACGGCGAGAAAAACGGAGCGCGGATCATAGCAGAGGGCATTGCGGCTGCAACAAGTATTTGCGCTTTTTTTCCCTTCTGATGCAAAAACCTAGCGGAGCACGCCTCAGACCAATTCGAATTCACAACATCATGAACGGCCCCCGTGTTTCCCCGCCGCTCTCCCCCCGCGCCTCGCTCCAGAGAATCCTTGACCCCTTGAGCGCAGCACAAAAGCTTGACTTGTCGACAACACATTTCACCGGTCAAGGACTCTAGCCCGCATTTCTCACAACCGGGAAGATGACAAAGAAATCCGGGCTCTGGCAAAACCGCGCCCGCACAGGGAAAAACGAAGTTCGGGTCGTTTCCGAAACCTCGCGGGTGCGGCGACACTCTGTTGCCCGGTTCCCTCCCTCCACTCGGGCGCGGTTTTGCTTTCCTAGCCTGCATGCTGACTTCTCTTGAGAACTCCGGCTTCGCGGTGGCAAAAAGTGGTGCGAAATGCAGGCTAGAGAGTGAGCGGATTGTCGGCGATCACGGCCGCAGCGGCCTCGGGACTCGGCTCAACCAGCATCTTGATCTGGATGTTCCGATGCAAATCGCAGCCGGTCCCCGCGGGGATGATGTGTCCCATGATGACGTTTTCCTTGAAGCCCCGCAGATAATCGATCTTGCCCATGGTGGCCGCCTCGGTGAGGACCCGGGTCGTGTCCTGGAAGGACGCGGCGCTGAGAAAACTCTCGGTTTCCAGCGATGCCTTCGTGATGCCCAGCAGCACGGGCTGCGCCTCCGCGGGCTTGCCGCCCATCTTTTCGACCCGCTGGTTTTCGTCCTCGAAGACGATCTTGTCCACCTGTTCGCCCCAGAGAAAGGTCGTGTCGCCTGGTTCGGTGATGCGCACCTTGCGCAGCATCTGCCGAATGATGATCTCGATGTGCTTGTCGTTGATGGTGACCCCCTGGAGCCGGTAGACTTCCTGCACCTCGTTCACCAGGTGCTCCTGCAAATCCTGCGGTCCGCAGACGTCCAGGATTTCATGAGGCACGGTGGGGCCTTCGGTCAGTTGTTGGCCCTTCTTGACGACGTCGCCCTTGAACACGATGACGTGCTTGCCGATGGGGATGAGGTGCTCCTCTTCCACCCCTGTCTGCGGGTCCTTAATGAGAATGCACCGTTTGCCGCGAACGCTCGAACCAAAATCCACGATGCCGTCGATCTTCGAGATCTCCGCGGCGTCCTTGGGGCGGCGCGCCTCGAACAATTCCGCCACGCGCGGCAAACCGCCGGTGATGTCCTTGGTCTTGGAGGTCTTGCGAGGCGTCTTCGCCATCAGCGTCCCCGCCACAATCTTGTCGCCTTCGCGCGACCACGATGTGCGCCCCGGACGGGATGGGGCAAATGGCCACGATCTCGCGGCGCTCATCGCGAATCACGATTTGCGGGTGCAGGTCTTCCTTGTGCTCGATGATCACCATCGCCTCCTGGCCGGTGGTCTCGTCGACCTCCTGCTTCATGGTGACTCCTTCGATGATGTCCTGGAACTCGATCCGTCCCGCCTTCTCCGACAGAATGGGGACGTTGTAGGGATCCCATTGCACGAAGGTGTCGCCGCGCTTGACGCGTCCCCCGTCACCGACCGAGATGATGGCCCCGATCACCACGATGTGATTCTCCAGTTCGCGCCCATCCTCGCCGAGAATGGAGACCGAGCCGTTCTTGTTGAGGACGATGTGATTGCCATCCTCGATCTCCACCAACCGCAGATCGTTGTAGCGCACCACTCCGTCGTACTTGGCCTTGATTTGCGGCTGCTTGAAAACCTGCGACGCCGTGCCGCCGATGTGAAAGGTCCGCATCGTGAGCTGTGTCCCGGGCTCGCCGATGGACTGCGCGGCGATGATCCCGACCGCCTCGCCCATCTTGATCTTTCCTCCCGTGGCGAGATTGCGGCCGTAGCAGGCGGCGCACACGCCTTTCTTGCTTTCGCAGGTGAGCACGGAACGAATGCGCACCCGCTCCAGATCCGAACTCTCGATCTCTTTGGCGATCTGCTCGTCGATTTCCTCGTTCGCCTTCACCAACATGCGCTTGGGATCGCGCGGGTCGATAATGTCATCGCAAGCGACCCGGCCCACAATCCGGTCCGCCAGCTTGACGACTTCATCTTCCCCTTCGTAGATGGCGTGAACCCAGATGCCGTTGATCGTCCCGCAATCGATCTCTCGAATGATCACGTCCTGCGCCACATCGACGAGCTTCCGCGTCATGTAACCGGAATCCGCCGTTTTCAGCGCGGTGTCCGCCAGCCCTTTCCGGGCCCCGTGAGTCGAAATGAAGTACTCGAGGACAGTCAGGCCCTCGCGAAAATTGGAGACAATCGGCTTCTCGATGATCGACCCGTCCGGCTTGGCCATCAATCCCCGGACCCCAGCCAACTGGCGGACCTGGGCTTTGTTGCCGCGAGCCCCGGAGTCCACCATCAGCCAGACCGGATTGTACTCCCGTTTGCCCTGATTCTGTTCGAGAGTGCGGATCATCACGTTCGAGATCTGATCGGTGCAATGCGTCCAGATGTCGATGATCTTGTTGTAGCGTTCGCCGGGGGTGATGATGCCCCGCCGGTATTGCTTCTCGACCTCGGCGATCTGTTTCTGTGCCGCTGCGATCTCCTGGTCCTTTTCCTTCGGGATGATCATGTCGTCGATCCCGATCGAGCAGCCGGACTTGGTCGCCTCCCGAAAACCGACTTCCTTCAACCGGTCCAAAGCCACGATGGTGCGCTCGTGTCCGCAAACCTTGTAACAATTCCAGATGACCTGGCCGAGTTGCGCCTTGCCGGCCACCTTGTTGATGAAGCCCAACTCCTCCGGCCAGACCTCGCTGAAAATCACCCGCCCCACCGTGGTCTCGACGGTGGACGGGTCCGCCTCGCCGTAGACCGTCGCGCGCCCCCGATCCGGATTGGCGAGCAAAAGCCGGTCGTGCATTTTCAAGGCGCCGTCCATGTAGGCCGTCACAGCCTCCGCCTTCGAGCCAAAGAGCATCAGGCGCTGTCCCGGCTTGCGCGGCGCCCGCGGCTCGGCCGTGAGATAGTAACAGCCCAGAGTGATGTCCTGAGTCGGCGTCATGATCGGGCGCCCGCTCGATGGGCTGAACACGTTCAGCGGGGCCATCATCAGCAGCCGGGTCTCCAACTGGGCCTCGACGGACAACGGCACGTGCACGGCCATCTGATCGCCATCAAAATCGGCATTGTAGGCCGTGCAGACCAGCGGGTGGACCCGGATGGCCTCGCCTTCGATCAACACCGGCTCGAACGCTTGGATCGAAAGCCGATGCAGGGTGGGGGCCCGGTTGAGCAGGACGGGGTGTCCCTTGGTGACTTCTTCGAGGATGTCCCACACTTCCGGCGACTGCCGCTCGATCATCTTCTTGGCCGAGCGCACGGTGTGGACGTAGCCCAGTTCCTTGAGCCGGCGGATGATAAACGGCTCGAACAGCACCAACGCCATCTTCTTCGGCAAACCGCACTGGTGCAGCTTGAGTTCCGGCCCGATCACGATGACAGACCGTCCAGAATAGTCGACGCGCTTGCCCAGGAGGTTCTGGCGAAACCGCCCGCTCTTGCCCTTCAACATGTCGGAGAGCGACTTCAAAGCCCGGTTGCCGGCGCCGGTGACGGCCCGGCCGTGCCGTCCATTGTCAAACAAAGCGTCCACCGCCTCCTGCAACATCCGCTTCTCGTTGCGAATGATGACCTCGGGTGTCTTGAGCTGAAGCAGGTTCTTCAGACGGTTGTTGCGGTTGATGACCCGCCGGTAGAGATCGTTCAGGTCCGAGGTGGCGAAACGCCCGCCCTCCAGCGGCACAAGCGGACGCAAGTCCGGAGGAATGACCGGCAGAACCGTCAGAATCATCCATTCCGGTCGCGTCCGCGAGGTCAAGAACCCCTGAAACAACTTGATCCGCTTGGCAAGCTTCTTGCGAATTTGCTTGCTCCGTGTCTCCGTCATCGCCTGCTGGAGTTGGTCGATGGTTTTCTGCAACTCGATGTTGGCGAGGGCATCCCGGACTGCTTCCGCGCCCATCTTGGCGGTGAACGCATCCGGGCCGTAGGTCTCGCGGGCCTCGCGATACTCCATCTCGCTCAGCAACTGGTGCAGCTCCAACGGCGTGTCCCCGCCGTCGATGACCAGATAATCCTCGTAGTAAATGACCCGTTCGAGATTCCGGGCGGTCATGTCCAGCATCAGCCCGATGCGCGACGGCATGCACTTGAAAAACCAGATGTGCGACACCGGCACGGCCAGATCGATGTGTCCCATGCGCTCGCGACGGACCCGGGAGAGCGTCACTTCGACGCCGCACCGGTCGCAAACCACGCCGCGATGTTTGATGCGCTTGTATTTCCCGCAGGAGCATTCCCAATCCTTGACCGGGCCGAAGATGCGCTCGCAGAAGAGTCCGCCTTTCTCGGGCTTGAAGGTGCGGTAGTTGATGGTCTCGGGGTTCTTGACTTCGCCCTTGGACCAGGAACGAACGGTTTCGGGTGAAGCCACGCTGATCGCCACGTAATCGACCAGATTGACCTTCTCGAGGCCCAACAGCTCGCGTGCCGACTCTTTGGTGCTCAACATAGACAAATGTGGGGTCAACGGCTTGATTGCTCGATCGCCACTCCTCAGCCCAGCATGCCCAACGCGGTGGGTTGCGCAGCCTGATCCACCGGATTCGTGTAGCCGACCTTGACGTCCAGACCCAGCGACTGCATTTCTTTGACGAGGACGTTGAAGGATTCCGGAATGCCCGCTTCCAGGGCGTTGTCGCCCTTCACGATGCTCTCGTAGATCCGGGTGCGCCCCTGAACATCATCCGACTTGACGGTCAGCAACTCCTGCAGAGTGTAGGCCGCCCCATAGGCCTCCATCGCCCAGACCTCCATCTCGCCGAACCGCTGGCCGCCGTATTGCGCCTTGCCCCCGAGCGGCTGCTGCGTCACCAGCGAGTACGGCCCCACAGCGCGCGCGTGGATCTTGTCGGCCACCAGGTGCCCCAGCTTCATCATGTAGATGTAGCCCACGACGATCTCCTGATCGAAAGGATCCCCGGTCCGGCCGTCGTACAGTATGGACTTTCCGTTCTCGGCCACCAGCAAGCCCTCCGCCGCTTGCCGTTGCTGGGCTGCTGCCTGCTTCAGATAAACGCGGATGTCCTTCTCTTTCATGCCATCGAAAACGGGTGTCGAGAAGCGCAAACCCAACAGATGCGCCGCCCAGCCCAGATGCGTTTCGAGCACCTGCCCCACATTCATCCGCGAGGGCACGCCCAGCGGATTCAAGCACGATGTCCACCGGCCGTCCCGTCCGCCAGGAAGGGCATGTCCTCCTCCGGCACAATCTTGGCCACCACACCCTTGTTGCCGTGGCGGCCCGCCATCTTGTCGCCCACGGAGAGCTTGCGCTTGGAGGCGATGTACACCTTGACCGACTTGATGATCCCCGTATCCAGCTCGTCGCCGGCCTCGACGCGCTCCATCTCCTCGTCGAACTGCATCTGGAGATCGTCGAACTTCTTCTTGAATCCGCCGATGATCTCGTTGATCTTGTTCCGGATCGGCGACGGGTCGATCTCGATCCGATCGTAGACCTGCGCCAGCTTCCGCAGGAGGGTCTTGGTGATCTTCCGATTGGCCGGAATGATGATCTCGCCGGTCTCGCGAGTTCACCACGTCCAGCGGAATCTTCTCGCCCAGCAGAATGTTGCTCAGAGCCTCGGTGAGTTGCTCCCGCAGCTCTTCAGTCTTCTGACGGTGCTCCTCCTCGACCTGCCTGCGCCTGCTTCTTGGTCTCGCCGGTCGAGGGCTTCGCCTCCCTGTCCTTGTCTGTCTCCTTCTTGGAGGAGAGCTTCACATCCATGACGATGCCGTAGGTGCCGGAAGGCACCTTCAGCGAGGTGTCTTTGACGTCGGCCGCCTTCTCGCCGAAGATGGCACGCAGCAGCCGCTCCTCGGGCGCCAGTTCGGTCTCGCTCTTGGGAGTGATCTTGCCCACCAGGATGTCGCCCGGCTTCACTTCCGCCCCGACCCGAATCACGCCGTCGAGCCCCAGATTCTTCAGCGCTTCCTCGCCCAGGTTCGGGATGTCCCGCGTGATCTCCTCGGGGCCCAGCTTGGTGTCCCGAGCGCGACACCTCGAATTCCTCGATGTGGATCGAGGTAAACACGTCGTCCTTGACGATGCGCTCGCTGATCAGAATGGCATCCTCGAAGTTGTAGCCGTTCCACGGCATGAACGCGACCAGCACGTTGCGCCCAAGCGCCAGTTCACCGTCCTGTGTGCAGGGGCCATCGGCCACCACCTGTCCCTTGCGGATCGTGTCGCCCTTGCGCACGACAACCTTCTGGTTGATGCAGGTCGCCGCATTCGAGCGCATGAACTTGCGAATCGGATAGACACAGACTCCGCCGTCCGGATCGTGGCGGAGGCGCTTCTTGCCCTCCGGCAGCTTGCCGTCGGCCGTGACGACCATCTGAGTGGCGGTCACAGAGGCCACCTTGCCCGCTCTCGTCTGCGAGCAGCACGGCCCGCGAGTCTCGGGCGACCTTCTCCTCGAGGCCCGTCGCCACCAGCGGCGTCTCGTTCACGAGGAGCGGCACCGCCTGCCGCTGCATGTTCGATCCCATCAGCGCCCGGTTCGCGTCGTCATGCTCGAGGAACGGAATGAGGCCCGCCGCCACGGAGACCAGTTGCTTGGGCGAGACGTCCATGTAAGTCCACGCGCGAGCGGCTCTACGTCCAGAAACTCCCCCTTGCACCGGCAGGTCACCTTCTCGCTTGTGAAATGGCCCTTCTCGTCCAGCGGCGCATTGGCCTGGGCAATGATAAACTGCTCCTCCCGATCCGCCGTCAGATACTCGATCTGGCTGGTCACGCGCCCCTTCTCCACCTTCCGGTAGGGCGTCTCGATGAATCCGAAATCGTTCACCCGTGCGAAGGTCGCCAACGAGGCGATCAGCCCGATGTTCGGGCCCTCGGGCGTCTCGATGGGACAAATCCGCCCGTAGTGGGACGGATGCACGTCTCGGACCTCGAAGCCCGCGCGGTCGCGCGACAACCCGCCCGGACCCAGCGCGGAGAGCCGGCGCTTGTGCGTCAGTTCGGCCAGCGGGTTGATCTGGTCCATGAACTGGCTGAGCTGGCTGCGCCCGAAAAAATCGCGCACCACGGCCGAGAGCGCCTTCGGGTTGATCAACTTCTGCGGCGTCATGCTGTCCACGCTCTGGTCGAACAGCGTCATGCGCTCCTTGACCAGGCGCTCGGTGCGCGCCAGGCCGACGCGACACTGGTTGGCCAGCAATTCGCCCACCGTGCGCACGCGCCGGCTGCCCAGGTGATCGATGTCGTCCAGACTCCCCTCGCCCTTCTTGAGCCGCAGCAGATACTTCGTCGCCGCAACCAGGTCCTGTTTGGTCAGGATCCGCGAATCGCTGTCCTCAATCCCGAGCTTCTGGTTGATCTTGTAGCGTCCCACCCGCCCCAGGTCGTAGCGCTTGGGATCGAAAAACAGACGCTTGATCAGGGCCCGGGCGTTGGCCGCCGTCGGAGGATCTCCCGGACGCAAGCGCCGGTAGATGTCCTTGAGCGCCTCCTCCTCGTTCTTGGCCGGATCCTTCTTCAGGCACTTGATCATGATCCCGTCGTCGACACTGGTGTCCACGACCCGGATTCGATTGATGCCCAGGTCGGCGATCTGCTTCACGACGGCCTTGGACAAGGGCTCGAACGCGCGCGCGACCACGATGCCTTTCGCCCCATCGATCGCATCCTCGACCAGCACCTTGTTCTGGATGTCCTCCAGATTCTCGGCTTGTTCACCGTCAGTTCTTCGATGTCGTAAAAGAGCCGGAGTAACTCCTCGTCGGTGCCGCGCGTCTTGTCCGCGTCCTTGGCCTTGCTGTCGCCGTCCAGAAAGGCCAGGGCCCGGAAGAACGTGGTGGTCAGAAACTTCCGGCGGCGCTTCTTGCGGTCCAGATACACGTACAGGAGGTCGCTGGTGTCAAACTGCGCCTCGTACCAGGAGCCGCGGTCCGGAATGATGCGGAACGAGTGCAGCATCTTCCCGTTGGCGTGCTGCGTCGCCTCGAACGCGATTCCCGGCGAACGATGAAGCTGACTGACGATCACCCGCTCGGCGCCGTTGATGACAAAAGTCCCCTGCGGGGTCATCAGCGGCAGTTCGCCCATGAAGACCTTCTCCTCCTTCCTTCCGGACTCCTCCCTGAGGCGGAAGGTGACATGCAGAGGCGCCCCGTAGGTCAGGCCCTCGCGCAGGCATTCCAGCCAGTCCAGCTTGGGCTCGCCGATCTCGTAGCTGACGTAGTCGAGAACCGTCTTGCCGTCGTAGCTCTCGATCGGGAACACCTCCGTGAACACGGCCTGCAGGCCGATGTTCTTGCGCTTGGAGGCGGCGACCTCAGCCTGCAGGAACTCCTGGTAGGAGTTCACCTGCACCTCGATGAGATTGGGCGGAGCGATGACCTCCTTGATTTTCCCAAAGTTGATCCGATCCGATGTTCGCGCTGGCATGCGTTCCCCTGTGTTAGACCGACATCTCGTCGGTCAGATTCTCCGCGTTAGACAACATAAAGCCGGGGTCCCCGCTTGCCCACGGAGACACGCCGGCAACTCAACTCTTACGACAACGACTCGTCGGAGGATTCGTTCCAACGGATTTTGAACTCAACAAACCTCACTGCGGGGGCGGACCACCGCCCAGCCGCAGTGAGGCCGAAATGCAACCTTACTTGACTTCGACCTTGCCGCCCGCGTCCTCGAGCTTCTTCTTGGCCGCGTCGGCCTCCGCCTTGGGCGCTCCTTCGAGAATCGGCTTCGGCGCTTCCTCGACCAGCTTCTTGGCATCGGCAAGGCCCAGCCCGGCCTTGACCTCGCGCACCGCCTTGATCACGGCGATCTTCTTGTCGGCCGGCACCGAGACCAGAATCACGTCGAAGGTGGTCTTGGCCTCGGCCACCGGGGCGGCAGCCGCCGCCGCACCGCCCGCCGCGGATGCCGCCGCCACGACGGCGCAGCCGCCGTCACGCCCCACTTCGTCTCCAGTTCCTTCACCAGCTCCGCGATCTCCAACACAGTCGCGTTGCTCAGTTCCTCCACAATCTTCGCCTTATCCAGTGCCATGTTCGTTCCTTTCAGTCTCGTCGCCGTTCGCGGCCACGAACGGTTTAAGCCCACGGCCCGCGGGCCGACGATTTACTTTGTTCATGTTCGACAATACCGCCCGGACTTGTTCAGTCCAAGCGGAAATTCAGTGCCGCCGGAGTCGCCTCAGCGCTTGTTCGCTCCGCGCCTGCAAGACGCGGGCGAGCTGGGCTGGCAGGCGTGTTCAGCAGCCGCACCAATTGGGTGGCAGGGGCCTGCAGCACGCCCAGCAGCTTGCCGCGCAGGACCTCCAGCGGCGGCAGATCGGCGAGCATCAGCAGATCCGCCAGCTCCAGCCGCTGGTTGCCCAGGAAGCCAAACTGCAGCTTCGGCTTGTCGAACTCGGCCTGAAACGTCTTCAGCACCTTGGCCGCCGCGGAAACGTCCTGCCGCCCGGTCACCACCGCCAACTGTCCGGTCAGGGCGCCAGCCAAATCGGCCACGCCCGCTTCCTTGGCCGCCAGCGGAAGAGGGAGTTCTTGACCACGTGGATCTCGGCCCCAGCCTTGGCCAGGCGCTTGCGCAGTTCGTCGAAATGCCCCACGTTCAGGCCCCGGTAGTCCACCACAGATGAAGAACGGCGAGGCGTTCAGCCGGGCGACGTATTCGCGGGTCAGTGATTGCTTTTCAGCGCGCATGATTCGTTGAGGTGAGGTTAGGCTCGCGTAGAAGTCTCGCACATCCAGCCGGACCGGCGGACTCATGGTGCTGGACAAGGTGCAACTGCGCACATAGGTGCCCTTGACGCTGGCCGGCCGGGCCCGCGACCACGGCCTCGATGACCGCCCGGGCGTTCTCGACAATCTGCTCGGCCGCGAAAGCCAGCCTTGCCGACCGGCACATGCACGTTGCCGGCCTTGTCGATCTTGAACTCGACTCGGCCGGCCTTGACTTCCTTGCACCGCCTTGGCGGTGTCCTCGGTCACGGTGCCGGTCTTCGGATTCGGCATCAGGCCGCGCGGGCCGAGCACCTTGCCCAGCTTGCGCACTTCGGCCATGGCCTCCGGCGTCGCCACGGCGACGTCGAAATCGGTCCAGCCTTCCTGGCACTTCTTGATCAGGTCCTCGAACCCGACATGCTCGGCGCCGGCGCCCGCGCGCCGCGTCGGCCGCCGCGCCCGGCTTCGGCGAAGACCAGCACGCGGACCACCTTGCCGCTGCCGTGCGGCAGCGGGACGGTGCCGCGCACCATCTGGTCCGACTGCTTGGGATCCACCCCAAGGCGGAAGGCGAGGTCCACGGTTTCGTTGAACTTGGCTCGGGGAAACTTGGCCAGGAGTTCCGACCGCCGCTTGAGAGCGGGTACGTCTTGCCGGCGTCCACCATGCCAAGCGCTTTGCGGTATCGTTTGCTGCGTTTTTTGCCATGTGCGTTGTCGCGGTGCGAACGAGCCGAGGCTCTCCCGCAGTTCGCTTGTCCTAGTCCACCACGTCGATGCCCATGCTGCGGGCGGTGCCGGCGATGATGCGCACCGCGGCCTCCTCGTTGACGGCGTTGAGGTCCTTTTGCTTCAGCTTGACGATCTCCAGCACCTGCTTGCGGGTCACCTTGCCGACCTTCTCCTTGTTGGGCATCTTGGATCCGGAGGCGATGCCGGCCGCCTTCTTGAGGAGCACGGCCGCCGGCGGCGACTTGGTGATGAACGTGAAGGACTTGTCCTGGTAGACCGTGATGACCACCGGGATGATCATCCCGGCCTGGTCCTTGGTCGCCGCGTTGAACTCCTTGCAGAAGCCCATGATGTTGACGCCGTGCTGGCCCAGCGCCGGGCCCACCGGCGGGGCCGGATTGGCCTGCCCGGCGGGAATCTGCAGCTTGATCACACCCGTGATCTTCTTCGCCATATCGGATTGCCTACGCCTTCTCCACCTGCCAGTACTCCAGTTCCACCGGCGTGCTGCGGCCAAAAATGTTCACCGTCACCTTCAGCTTGCCGCGCGTCGGGATCGATTTCCTCGATCACCCCGCTGAAATTCAGGAACGGACCGTCGTTGATCTTGACGGTTTCGCCGACCTCGAAGCTGACCTTCGGCCGCTCCGTGTCCTCGGATTCCGAAATCTGCGCCTTGATGGAATCCATCTCCTCCGGCGACGTCGGCGTCGGCCGGTCGCCGCCGACAAAACCGATGATCCCCTGCGTGTCCTGGATGAAATACCACGGGCTTCTCGATGATGCGCTGGTTCTCGTCCAGCAGCGCCATGTCGATGAACACGTAGCCCGGATAGAGCTTGCGGGTCGACACGGTCTTCTTGCCCGCCGCGCACCTCCGCCACCTTCTCCATGGGCACGAGCACTTCCTGGATGTACTCCCCCATCTCCTCGGCTTTGAGCCGCTTCTCGATGCTCTCCTTGACCTTGCAGTTCCTGGCCGGAAAGCGTGTGGAGGACAAACCACTGGCTTTTCATGGAGGATCGACGGCATGGAACGGTCAGCCGGTACAGCTAAGGCAGCATCCCGCGGACCAGCTTCAGGATGACGAAATCCGACCACGATGATCAACAGGCTCAGCAACGCGATGGTGATCAACACCACCACGGTCGATCCCTTCAGTTCGTCCCGCGACGGCCAGGTGCACTTCTTCAACTCCTCGCGCGTCTCCACCACGTAGGTCGAGAGCTTCATCAGGTGCCCTTTGCGCCACAGATAGGCGAAAACGCCACCGATGATCACCACCCAGATGCCAAGTCTGACTAAATCTACAATGTTCACGATTGTCCTGCTGGCGGAGGGGGAGGGATTCGAACCCCCGAGGGCGTTACGCCCTAACGGTTTTCAAGACCGCCGCATTCGACCACTCTGCCACCCCTCCGCCAGGGTTGACAGGCTGGCAGGGCGGGAGGGACTCGAACCCCCAACCGACGGTTTTGGAGACCGCTACTCTACCAATTGAGCTACCGCCCTAGCCGCCGTCTGTGCGCCGCCGCACACCGGCGACAGCCCTGCCGCCCAGGCCGCAACCGCCGCCAGATCCCGCGCGGCGTGAGCAGACTACTCGATCACTTCAGTGACGCGTCCGGCCCCGATCGTGCGGCCGCCCTCGCGAATGGCGAAGCGCTGCCCCCTCTCCATCGCGATCGGCGCGATCACCTTGATCACCACCGACACGTTGTCACCCGGCATGACCATCTCCACGCCCTCCGGCAGCGTCACGTTGCCCGTCACATCGGTGGTCCGGAAATAGAACTGCGGACGATAGTTGGTGAAGAACGGCGTGTGCCGGCCGCCCTCTTCCTTGGACAGCACATAGACCTCCGCCTTGAAATGCGTGTGCGGCGTGATCGAGCCCGGCTTGGCCAGCACCATCCCGCGCTCCACGTCCTCCTTCTTGGTGCCACGCAGCAGCACGCCCACGTTGTCGCCCGCGCTCGCCTTGTCCAGCAGCTTGCGGAACATCTCGATGTCGGTCGCCACGGTCTTGCGGGTCTCCTCGCAGGCCGACGATCTCGACATCCTGCATGCGGTTCAACTCGCCACGCTCGACACGGCCCGTCACCACGGTGCCGCGACCTTCAATGTTGAACACATCCTCGATGCTCATCAGGAACGGCTTGTCCACCTCGCGCGTCGGCAGCGGAATGAACTCGTCCACCGCGTCGAGCAGCTTCTGGATCGAGTCTTTCGCCTTCGGGATCCCCGGCCAGCGCCTTCTTGGCACTGCCCCGCACGATCGGCGTCTTGTCTCCCGGGAAATCCGTACTTGGTCAGCAGATCGCGCAACTCCATTTCGACCAGTTCGAGCAGCTCCGGATCGTCCACCAAGATCCACCTTGTTCAGGTACACCACGATGGCCGGCACCCCGACTTGACGGGCCAGCAGAATGTGCTCGCGCGTCTGCGGCATCGGACCCTCGGCCGCATCCACCACCAGAATCGCCCCGTCCATCTGGGCCGCCCCGGTGATCATGTTCTTGATGTAGTCGGCATGCCCGGGACAGTCCACGTGCGCATAGTGCCGCTCGTTGCTCTGATACTCGACGTGCGAAATCGCGATGGTGACCGTCTTGGTTTCGTCGCGCACCGTGCCGCCCTTGGTGATGTCCGCGTACGAGATCGGCGTCGCCAGACCCTTCGCCGGCCTGGACCTCCACGATCGCGGCCGTCAACGTCGACTTGCCATGGTCAATGTGGCCGATCGTGCCGATGTTGACGTGCGGTTTCGTCCGTTGAAATTGCTCTTTAGCCATTGCGATTCCTGCTGTTCTTGTTCGGTTTCGGTTGTCACTCTAGCTGGAGCCCATGACCAGGTTTGAACTGGTGACCTCGTCCTTACCAAGGACGCGCTCTGCCGACTGAGCTACATGGGCGAAACTGTAAACCATCACCCCACCGCGATCTCAAAACGGCAAATCACCCTCGCCCCGCGGCTTCTGGCTTGCTCCATTTCCGGGCCGGGGACAATCGGTTGTCAGCTCTTCCCAAATCAATTTGAGCCGCGAAATCTAGGGGCTGCCGTCTACGGTGTCAACGGATTTCGTCGCCGATTTTTTGCCTGTTGACGCGCTGACCCCATCGAGCCCGCTCGCGGCGCACCCCACCCGCCCATCCCGCCCTGTCCTCCCAGCCAAAACAAAAACCCCTGCGATCTTCACAAATCGCTGAGCCTCAGTTCGGTGAACTGACTTCACACAGCGTCCGAAGTCCCGCCGCGTGAGCGCAGGCGGCCTCCAAGCCCTTGCAGGCCGGGTGCCCTGCCTGCCGGCAGGCAGGCCTGACCCGGCGTCGCCCGGTTCATGACGTTCTGTCAAGCTCCGCTCTTCGGGCGGCGACCGAGCTTGGGGACGACCAGCACATGAAGAACCGCCAAAAAACCGAGACCCATCAGCAGGAAACCGCCGAACAAACTGGCCATCCCCCACTGCAGATTCACCGGAACGCCCACCAACGAGAAGTGCGGTCTGAGGTATTCGAGACGGACCAGATCGCGCAGCGCCACCAGCGGCATCAACGCGAAGAACAACGCCAGCGCCGCCAGCGTCGGAAACGCCAGTGACGACCGATTGCTCCCCAAAACAATGAGCCAAATCCCGCCCCCCGCCAAGACGATGCCCAACCCCAGAAGGAGCGTGGGCCAACCGCCCGACGTCACGTAGGCGCGGACCCCGTGAGGCAGCATCGCCAGCGTCCACGCGCCAGCCGCCGCCTCAAGCACCATGCCCAAAATGGCCACCCGCACGGCCAACCGCTGGTTGTGTCTGCCCTCTTCCGCCCATCCCCATTTCAGCATCATAACCCCCCGAAATAGGATCGCCACGCCGGCTACCGTCAAACCAGGAACCAGGATCAGCAGCCACCGCGCAAGAAGCGTCGGCTCTTCCAGGTTCAGGTTGTGCCCTCCAGGGGAGTCTCGGTACATGTCGATCCACCTCTCGGGCGAGAACGACAGCGTGAGGTTGTTCACATAGAAGAAGCCCACCGCAAGCATCGCCACCGCCGCCAGAAACGAGAATGCCACCAGCCCGGGGCGTCCGGGATCCTTCGCCAACTTCTGCCAGTAAAATACCCCGTAAAAGAAGATCACCAGCGGGATCACTAAAATCCAGTGAAAGCCAATCAGGATCGAGGAGGAATAGAACATCTGCCCGTACAGAACCTGCACAAACAAGAGCGGCGGCACGCCGAACGTGATCAGATACGAGGTCCCCAACGGCAGGATGCTTCCCAGGTATCGGGCCAAGCGCTCGTTCTGGCGCTTCCCAGTCGCTCGGAGCCACAGGTAAATGGCGAGGCTGCCGATCGTGAGGTTCATCGCCAGGAAATGCAGCGTCAATGTCAGGTACGACACCAACTGAAGCCAGATCGGAGGCAGCGGGTAGCCCAGCGGGTCAGGGCCAGGCAACGGAAGATCGCCGGCGACCGCGGAGGCGCAGACCGCCAAGCCCGGCCAAGGCAAGAGCGAGATTCATGGCGTCACCTCCACCGCGGCCACCGCCCCCGGCGGTGGCGGGGCGCCTCTGGGGGCGCCACCTCCGCTTTCGAGTTCCGCGCCATCCCCCCGAACCGAGGACTGCATTTGCCTGAGAAGGTCGCGCGGTTCGATCCGTTCACCCCGCAGCGAGAGCAGGTAAGCTACCAACGAGGCCTTGTCGGCCGCATCGCCCTGGAACGGAGGCATCACTCCCATGTCTTGCATGGTCGCCAACCACTTGTATCCGGCCTCGGGGGTCCAGGCGCCCGTGCGATACAGGACCGATCGATACCCTTGCCGGGTGTGACAACTGGCGCATTGCAGGCGAAAGACCTGCTCCCCGTGTGCCAACGTGCCCGACGGAACTCCCCCGTGCCACTTGGCCTCTTCGAGATACGACCTACCCAGGGAGCCAGGGTCCCGGGCGTTCTTCACCCAAAGGCCATTCGAATAAAGCACTCCGTGGATCACATACGGTTTCCTGCCCATCTCCCGAAAAAACTCCGCCCCCATGATCCCCAACTGGGCCACCAGCAACATGGCGATGGCCGCCACGGTGTTGACCGCCCTTGGAATCGCCGCAAAGACCACAGTCCCCAACACCAGGAAAGCGCCAGCCACGCCGGCGAGGATCGCCACGCGGGTGAGCGCCGACAAGGTCCCGCCCGCCACACCCACCGCGCCACCGGTGAGGATCGAGACCGTGCTCGCAGGCAGAGTCGTGAAATACCAATAGGCCAAAAAGGGGACCAGGACCGCCGCCGGAAGCACCCACTTGGCCGAAAACTGGATGATCCGTTCCTTGAACTCCACTTCCTCGATCCGGCTGGCAACGAGAAAACCCGCCAGGCCCGCGACCAGGAACATCGCCGCCGTGCGAATCAGCAGGGAAGGGAAATACCCCGGGTTCAAGAACCCCGCCAGAACGTCCTTGTTCTCGAGCGTCCATCCGCCCGGCGTGAGCATGAACGTCAGAATGCCGTTGATCACCACCAGCGAACCCCACGCGATCACGAAGTAGGCCCCGGCCAAGAACGCCTGCATGCGGGGTGAATTGCTCCGGAATCCATAGTAGTAGAGATACAAAACCGTCAGTTCGCCCAGGAAAAACACCCACTCCACCGCCCAGGCAAAGACAAATTGGTGGATCAACAGACTGGTCGCCTCGGCATTGGCCAACTGGATCGAGAACCAGATGCCCACGCCCGTTGTGGCCCCCACCACGGTCGTGTAGACGAGGAAGAACGTTGCGAACTGATGCAGCCAATCGCGAATCCGCTGGCCATCGCGCTGCCTCCCCGCCCAAATCTCGGCAACGACCAGGAATGCGCCGCCGCCCACCGCGACATGCGAGATCAGCACGTGAATGATGGCCACGATCGCGACCACCAAACCCGCTCCCAATCCTGCAACATCCCATACCGGATAATTCATCGGATCCCTTTTCCTATCGCGCTCACTCGACTTGGCCCGCTCAGGACAGCCAACCCCACACGGTCAGACCAACCAAACACGCCAGCAGGACCACGCCCGCACGCGTGACCTGCTTCCCACGCCGGTCGGACGGGACCGCAGTGTCACAGAACGGCACCAAGGCGTAGAGCACCGGAACAATCCCCATGAGCGCCATCCCCAAATACTCCCACTTTCCAGGAAAAAGCTTGAGAGCCTGGTATTGCGCCAGGAAATACCACTCGGGTTTGATCCCCGGCGGCGCCGCGCCAAACGGGTCCGCCTCCGGCTCCAACGCCCTCGGCCACAAGGCCGAAAGAGCCACCAGCACCGTCAGCGCCGCCAGCCACACCGGCACTTCCGCCGCAAAATAGTCGAAAAAGAACTTCCTGTGCTTCCGCCGCTCCACGGGAAGCGCCGCAAACGCGTCGGGCTCGCTCACCCCTTGGATCTGGACAAAAATCAGGTGCAGACCGATGAGCTTCAGCACCAGCAGCGGCAGCACCACCACATGCAGCACGTGGAACCGGCCGATGGTGTCCGTCGTCACCGTCGGCCCCCCGCGCAGCAAACTCGCCATCCACGGGCCAATCCCCGGAGCCTTCTCCATCTCGGTCAAACCGACGTTCGTCGCGAAAAACGAGAGCTCGTCCCACGGCAGCAGATACCCCGAGAAACCGAACGCCATGCACAACCCCACCAGCGCGACACCGACCAACCATGTCCCCTCGCGCGGGCGCCGATACGCCTTCATGAAAAACGCCGAAAACATGTGCAGAAAGAGCACCATGATCATCAGGTTGGCCGACCAGTGGTGTAGGCTCCGAACCAGGTTCCCAAAAGGGACCTCCATGACGATCCGCTGGACCGACTGCCACGGTGCGCTCGGACTGTAGTAGACCATCAACAGAACCCCCGTCAGGACCTGAATCCCGAAGAGGAAAAGCGCCAGGCCACCCATCATATACCACACCGAGTGACGGTGCTCGGGAACCTCCTTCTTCCTCAGAAAATCGACCAGGGGCCACACCGGAAACCGCTCCAACAGGAGCCGGCCTATCTTCCCCGCAACCCGGTCCGGCGGCGGCAGCGCCTCGAGGGCGTCCTCAGGAATCGAATGCATCTCGTCTGCCATATCCTGCCTGGGCAATGTCTGTGACAGTCTGACTCGCGCCTGGCTATGCTCTGTTCGGACGGAACACATAAAGCATGCCGTCCCTTTCAACCACCTGGAAGCGAATCAGCGGTTTGGGCGGCGGCCCCGATACGTTCTTTCCCTCGAGGTCGTACACACCACCATGGCAGTGACAGTGAATCGAGTCGCCTTGAAACTGCACGTTGCAGCCCGCATGCGTGCACTTGGACGACAACGCCCGCAACTCGCCATCAGGAGCCCTGAAGACCACAATCCCCCCGCCCGCAAACCCCGCATTTCTCCCCTGGCCAGGCCTCGCAACGTCATCCGCTCTCACTCCTTCAATCGGGGCCTTCCCCTCCGCGTCAAACGGATCCTTCGCCAACCCCGGCGCCAGATACCGGTAAACCGGATAAAGCAATCCACCCGCCCAGGCCATCGAAACCAACCCCATGCCCCACAGAAAACGACGCCTCTCCCGCTCTGGCCCGCCCAATACGCCGTCCGAAGACCAGCCGCAGCCGCGTTCGCGCTGCACACGAATCACACCCTTATCCACGCCTTGTTTCATCGCATCGTTGCCGACCACCCAAGGTTATTCGGACAGCAGTTGCCCCCGCGCTTCGCCACCGCCTCACCCCGATTCTGCCCTTTCCGTTCTGGCCCCGCACCGCGTCCATGCGCGCCCAATCTACCCAGCGCCCGCGCTGCTGTACATCCGTTTTCCGCAGACCCCGGACGTCAGGTCAACATGAGATAAATGCACTTCAAGTACTGCGCCTCCACAAAAGTCGCCGCGTGATCCGGTGGATGCCCCGTCGTTCCCCGCTCCTCAAATCGTCGACGCGACCCGCGCGCTGCGCTGCGCACCGCGCCGAAAGAACTCCGCCGTGCTCACGTGCGCTGAACAGGAAGCCGCGACCAGCACCCCGCCCCGCCGCAGCAGCCGGATGCCTTGGGCAGCCAACGTGGCGTATGCCTGAATCGCACCCTCCCGTTCCGCCTCGCGCTTCGCCAGCGAGGGTGGATCGAGCACCACCAGGTCGAACCGCGCAGGTTGAGCGCAGCCAATCCACTCGAAAACGTCGCACTGAATCGAGGCGCGCCTGCAACGCGCCACGTTCGGATGCGCCAGATTCAGTTCGTAATTCCGCTGTGCCGCCGCGAGCGCATGCGCACTCAGATCCAGATCGGTGACGGATCCCGCCCCGCCACGCGCCGCGTAGAGCGAGAACCCACCCGAGTAACTGAATGCGTTCAACACGTCCGCCCCCGCCGCCAAGCTCTCGACCCGCCGCCGGTTCTCGCGTTGATCCAGAAAGAACCCCGTCTTCTGCCCATGCACCACGTCGGCTTCAAAACGAATGCCGCTCTCCAGAAACGTCAGAGGACCTTCAACGGGCACCCCGCTCACAACTTGCCCGTCGCTCATTCGCCGCGTTCGCGCCCTTTCTTGGATGTTCCGACTCAACCGTAACACCATGCGTTCCGGCGCCAGGACATCGCAGATCAAGGCCCTGACAAGTCCCAACCACCGCAGCCACGCCGCAGTGTACAACTTGAGCACCAGGGTGCGGTCGTAGCGGTCCAGCACCAGCCCAGGCCAGCCGTCGCTCTCGCCATTGATCAGCCGCAACCCATTGGTCTCGGCATCCGCAATCCCCGCGCGCCGATCCAGCGCGGACCGAAACCGGTCCCGCCACCAAGCCTCGTCAAGTGGCACAGGCCGACCCGCATGCAGGACACGCACCCGCAGCGGCGAATCAGGATCGAACAAACCCACAGCGAGAAACTTGTCCTGCCGATCGTAGATGACCGTCAGTTCCCCCGCCTGTCCCTGCCGGCTCTGGGTGCGGACGCTGTCCGAAAACACCCACGGATGCCCACCGCGCACGGCCGATTCCGCCGCCGCCGTGAGGGTCAATTTTAAATGGCCGATACGCGACATTCCCCCGACCACTAACGCCGGATCAGCCGGGAAGTTGCGCCCATCACCCACCTCATCCTCCTGCTCCCCCCCCCTCCACGAGCGACACCGACGCTCCGGCCCACCCCCTCGGTGAATCGCAACCCACCCCAGCCACCTCGACCTCAGTGCGCTTCCGACCGAACCGAATGTATTTAGTGTTTCTTTTTGACATAATGAGTTTCATGAATACAATGGTACCGAGTTTCAAGCATCGGGGCACAGCATGAGAATCCGAATTCGATTGGCCAGGCAGGCGCGCAACTCCATCTTCATGGGGATCGCTGCCGGGTCCTTTACTGCCACGACCATGGACCCCACCGGCACCACCTCCTGGCGGTGGCGAGCGAAGGCGTGTGACCGGTTTGTCCGAAAACCAGGGAACTCATCCCAGGCCCCGCCATTCCGCACGCGTCCGCGCGCCCGCGCGCGCTCGACGGCGGCCTTGCCCGCTGTTGACCGCAACACGCCTTGGGGCGGGTAACCTCGCCCTCGACGCGGTATTGGCGCATCCGGTTGAGTTGGCCAAACCGCGCCTGTGCGGTGTCGAACAGGGAGGCTAAGGGCCTGCAGGACTCCGACGCAGGCATTCCCCCACTGTCTAGCGAGGCGTCGGGCGCCGGTGATCCTGGTGGACAGCCGCAGCCACGCTCGACCTGGATCGCGACGAACACGCACAGCAGGAGGAGTCCGGCGAGCGTGGCGTGACCAGGAAGCTGGGCAGCCACAAAGCGAAACCCACCAACAGCAACCCCGCCGCTCGACATCGGAGATTGCGGTAATAAAACGGACCTCATCCGACTTTCTCTAATCAGAAGAACGCGATGAATCCCGCCCCGCCATCCGATGCCGACCGGTTCCTGGCATTGCTCAGGCCAATCGAACGCGACCTCGAGCTCTATTGCCGCCGCCTGATCTGGCAACCGCAGGACGCCGCGGACGCGATCCAGAACACCGTCCTGCGCGCCTTCGCCGCGTTCGACCGCTACCGCCCGAACGCCAGCTTTCGCGCCTGGATGTTCCAGATCCTGACGCGTGAGGTCTTCGCGCTGAACCGCAAACACGCGCGGATCGCCCGACACGAATTTCAACTCGAACCGGAAGAACTCGAAGCGCTCGAAGACCGAGACCAACCGTCCGCTGGCCCGCAGAAACTTGCCACGCCTGCCGTCTTGGCTGATGCGCTCGACGATAAGCTCGTCGAGGCCTTGAAGACCCTCACCGACAACGAACGCGCCGTGCTGCTGCTGCGCGCCATCGGAGAAATGCGATACCGGGAGATTGCCCAATCGCTCGAGGTCCCGCTGGGCAGTGTCATGGGCCACTTGGCACGCGCCCGCCAGAAGATGCGAACCCTGATCATCCGTTTTGACCGGCACCAACAAACCGCCAAACCGCACGACCTATGAGCTGCGACGAAACCCAGGCCCTCATCGGCCCCTACCTGGATTCGGAACTCGATGTCCGAACGACCGGCGAAATCCAGCAACACCTGGGGGCCTGCCCCGCATGCGCGCGCGCCCTCGCCGCCGAACAACACGCCCTGGCACGCCTGTCGGCTGCGCTGAGACGGGGCGAGCCCACACCGGCCCTCTGGGACCAAGCCGAGCAGTTGGTCCGCAAGGCGGCCCGCGCGGACGCCGCCACAACCGCCGCAACCTCCCGAGCCGACCTTGAGCCGGAGCCTGACATCCCCCAGCGCGCCCGCGAGCGACAGCCCGCACACTGTTGGTGGCGGATCTGGTTGTGGCCCAGCCCGCAGTTCTATGGCGTCGTCGCCGCCGTCTGGGCCTGCATTCTCGCCCTGAACCTCCTGACGGGCAACCTGGCGGAAACGGTCCGCCAATCACCCCCACACCAGCCACCGCAGTCGCCCGATGCCACGCGCGCCTTCGCCGAACAGCGTCGGGAACTGGCGGAATTGCTCGGTCTCAGCGATGCGCCTGCCCCGGCAACTCAGCCAACCTGGCAGCCCCCCCAGACGCAAATCCGGAAAACGGACGAGCCAGTGTTCAACACCGCCCTGAGCCGACTCGTGTCAATGGCAAATCATGCGTAGGCAACAATCGGCCTTTTCTCTCTATGAACCACACCCCAACTCCCCAAACCGCCGCCGCTCCCACCAAGCCGTCCGCCTCGATTCGAGGGGCTGTTCCACGTCGCCTCTTGCAGGTCCTGCTCTGCCTGGTGGTTTGCGTCATCACACTGGCCGCCCTCCTTTACACGATCGAAAACTGGCGCGGCAAACGCGCTTGGTCCGCTTACGAAAAAACAATGGACGCCAAGGGCGAGATTCTCGACTTCCGTAAACTCGTTCCACCGCCCGTCCCGGACGACCAAAACTTCGCCATGACGCCTTTTCTGGCGCCGCTGCTCGATTTTCATCCCGGCACCCAGACCTACCGCAACACCAACGCCCTCCAAGCGATCGAGCAGGCGTTCAAAAAACTGCCGCCCGATCCGTCCCACCGGGGCGACTGGCGCAAAGGCCAGAGGACAGACTTGGGCGCATGGCTGGAGGCATTTCACGAGGCGGACGACCGGGCGGCGGGGAACCCCCCAGACGACAGCCAGCCCGCGCCGGCACTGGATCGTTCCCAAGCCGCCGCCGCCCTGCTCGCCCAACTCAAGGAGTATGACCCCATTCTCGACGAACTCCGCGCCGCGAGCCGACGCCCGCACGCTCGCTTCAATCTGAACTACGAGCGGGAGAATCCGTGCGATATTCTGCTCCCGCACCTCGCCAAGCTCAGGACTGTGGTCCGGGTCTTGAATCTGCGCGCGTCCGTCCAACTGGCTTTGGGCCAGCCCCAGGCTGCGCTCCAGGAGTTGACCCTCTCGCTCGACTTGGCCAATACCATCCGCAACGAGCCGATGCTCATCTCTCATCTGGTCCGCTGCGCGATCCTCCAAAACACCATGCAACCAATCTGGGAGGGTTTCGCCGATCGCCAATGGTCCAAGGCGGAACTCGAGGCCTTGGAGCAGCGGTTCGCCAAGTTCGACTTCCTGGCGGATGACCTCCAAGCGATGCGCGGCGAACGCGCCTGGGGCAACGGCATCATCACCTATGTCCGCCAGAATCCGCGGATGCTCGCCCGCCTGGGCCAGCCCGACTGGGAGAACGAGGGCGGTGGCATGGAAATGCTGGCCACGCTCATCCCGCGCGGTTGGTTTTTCCTCGAACAGGTGAACTACAACCGCTTGTTCGAGGAACATGTCCTGCCCGGAATCGACTCCAATGCGCGCCAGGTCGATGTCGAGGCGATTCAAGCAAATGCGGATTCCATCGAGGCATCCATGCGCCGTGGCTCCGACCAGTTCACCAGCCACCGTGTCCTGTCGAATATGTTGATCCCGGCCCTGGGCAAGGCACATCAGAGGTTCGTTTACACCCAGAGCCTCATCGACCTCGCCCGGATCGCATGCGCCCTGGAACAACACCGCCTGGCCGCCGGCGAACTGCCTGATTCGCTCGTCGACTTGACCCCTCGTTTCCTGGACCCACTGCCCCACGACCTCATCACCGGTCAGCCGTTGAATTACCGCCGGACCGACGATCGGGGCTTCCAGCTTTATGGGGTCGGCTGGAACCAGACGGACGACGGCGGCCAGACGGCACTCAAAGGCAAAGCCAAGGGCAGGGAAACCGTCGATCTCGATCAAGGCGATTGGGCCTGGCGCTGCCCTTGAGAACAAGACAATGGGGTCGCATCTAAATAGTTGACATATCGTTCCTGCGTTCTCCAGTCAAGCGTTCGTCGTCGGTGTCATCTCCCAGCCCTTGCCCTTGCGCGGGACGCTCCACGGCCTGCGGCCGGTTCGTGCTGCTGCCCCCTCGCTCGCAAGGGGTCGAACCTATCCCCGATCCCGCCGCCAGAGGATCACCCCCACCAGTGCGGCCGCCGCAATGTCGCTCACCAACACGACCACGCGCACCCAGAGTTCCAGCGGGACAAGAAAGAAGGTGAGCACGCCACCCAGCACGATGACCAACGGGATAATGACGGTCAGGGGGTTCATGGTATGTCGAGTTTGACGAACCGGGTTGGCGGCTGTGAGTTGTTCAGGCTCCTCCATGAACTCGCGCGACCGCGTCGATCACGTGCGCCGGCGGATTGGCCGCCCGCAACGCCTCGAGCAACGTCCGGGCCCCCGCGGCGTCCCCTGCAGCCTCGAGCCGCTCCGCGCACACCAGGCAGGCGTCTGCCAGCGCGGGGCCGAGCGCGGGCGGCGCCTTGGCCACGAACGCGCCCAACGCTTTCGCCGCCGCGCCCGATCCGATCTCCCCAAGAGCAGCGGCAGCCGCCGAGGCCACGGTCGTATCGGCGTTCGACAACAGGCCGTTCAACGTTTCGACGCTGGCGGAATCGCGACGCGCGCCCAGTGCAGTGATGACCCCGACAAGCGGCAGTCCGCTGAGCTTGGTCAGGCTCTCACGCAGGGCTGTCGCTGCTTCGACACAGGCCAGGCGTTGCAACGCATCGGCGGCAGGGTGGGCAAGGCCGGCGTTGGACAACAATTCCGCCAAGGCAGCCACGGCGCCTGGCCCGCCGACCAAGGCCAGTTTCCCACAGGCGTATTCCTTCGCCACCGCCGAGGCCGGACCCCGAAGGACCGCCGCCAGGCGCACCTCGAGATCAGCCCGAAGCTCCGGGTCCTTCGGTGCCGCCATGACGGCCGCGTCGATCGGTTTGAGTGTTTCCCGGCCAGAACCCCGGTCGTATTTGGCAAGGGCATCGAAGGACGGATCGAGGGCTGGCGCGGTGGCACCGGCGGTGGTTGGTGTGCTCATGGATTCAGTTTCAGAGTGAGTTGGTTGAAGTACTCGGCGCACTGCGCCACGGCAGACAGGTTGTTGTCGAAGTCCTTCGAGTACTCGAGGCCAATCATGGTCGGCTTCAGTCCGAGCCGGTGGATTTCGCGGAAGATCTCCTCGGACCGCCCCTGGCCTGTCCCCCACGGCACGTCGGTGCCTTGGGGCGTGATCGCGTCCAGGTCGTGCATCTGGAGCGTCAGAAGCCGCGCGCCAAGCTGGCGAATGCCCGCCACCGGATCGATCCCCCCTCGCATCCAGTATCCCACGTCCGCGGCAGCCCCGATCCGCGGCCCCCGCCCTGCGCAGACCTCGAGGATCGCCTCGGGACTGTAGTAATGCGGCGAGGCCTTCTGGTCGTGGTTGTGCAGCGCGACGTTGATGCCGTACTCGTTCGCGAACCGCTCGATTAGTGTCCAGCGACTCGACCTTCGGCTCGGTCATGAATGTCTCGAGCCCAAGCTTGCGCCCGAATTCGAACACCTTCCGGCAGCCGGCTTCGTCGCCCGGTATCTCCTGGATGTAGAAAGTGAGCATCCGCACCCCGGCCTCGGCCAGCTTCAATCGGACGGCGCGCAATTCGTCGTCGCTCAAGCCGGGCTCGAGATTCTTCGGGATCTGAGCGCTGACCTTCTGGAAACTCAAACCGCCGACGTAGGGCAATCCGAGCTTCGCCGCCCGATCCACAGTGTCGAAGAAGGTGGCCTTGTGAAACGTGTAAGCCTCGACACCCAGCCGCCATCCGAGCCGCTCCTGAGCCCTCACAGCGGGCGTGAGCCAGGCGCTCGGCGTGGTGGGCGCCGCCAGATCGCCCAGCGCGAACTGGATCGCACCAAGGTAGAACTCGCAACATCCGCGCATCCCAAAACACATAGGGATTGTGCGCAATCGTGCAGTAGAACGTCCGGCCCCGTCCGTAACTGCGAATCCAGGCCAGCGCGTAATCGTCGTCCGCGCGTTCGAGCTGTCCGGCGCCGCGCCCTTGTTTCAGATCGGTCTTCTCCGTGTCGATGCTGAACAACACTCGCACGCGCTGCCGCGATACGGCTCGTGAACACGAAAGAACTCGTCCCGAAACTCCCATCCCCGGCCCCCAAAGACCGCGTTCAACGGATGGCCCGGATCGTCGAGCTTGATGAAGACGGTTCGGTGCTCTCGCGATGGTTCGCCCCGCGCGCGCCGATCATCAGGCCGAACTCGGGCCAGTCCTCGACCGCGCCCAGGCCATTGGGTGAAGGCCACGGTCGTGCCGTGCACGCCCAGCATCCCGCCGCCACCAGCCACGAACTCGACCAGATTCTGGCGCAGCTCGGCATCGGTGAACAGGTTGCCGACGTTGTTGTTGAAGAACACCGCGTCGAACTGCTTCAGACTCTCCCGGCGGAACACCTCCGGGTCGCGACTGACCACCGCCTGGATAGGCCCCGGTCTTCTCGCCCATCAGCGCAGAACGCATGGTTGGCGTGCTCGGCCGATGGATGACCGCCGTACCCGACGTTGTGGACAAACAACAGCAGCTTGCGCGGCTTCTGCGGCGCCGCCACCGCCTGCGACGGAAGCGCCGACCGGATCCTCTCGAGGTCGGCGTCGGCAATGGGTTTCAGGCCCGCCGCCGTGTCGACGGCCAAGGCGGGCCGTGCGACAAGCCCCCCCAAGGCCAGACCGAGCGCCCCGACGAGGACCAGCCACCGCCTCCACGAACCGCGCCCCCTCGCTCCAACCCTCTCCCGTCGGACCGGAGAGGGTCTCCCGCCATGCGGGACGCGTAAGGGGGAACGCGCGACGGTCATCGAGCGGGTGCGGACCGATCCTTCCGATGTCAACGCGTGCCGTGTTGCTCTGAGCGCCGGCAGTGTCGCCGACAGGGACTCGAGCCCTGTTGACAAGAGGCATGAACATCTTCATTTCGCCTTCCAACTTCGCAGAGTCCGACCCGCGGCGGCAAAGAAAATCGGCTGCGTGTCCCTCGATCATGCGCCGAGGGTCTGCACGATCAACCCCTCCGGCGACTTCCGATCATCAGATACACCAGACCCAACCCGCCCCTCAGCCAAGCACGAACTCGAGCCGGTCGCCGCGCTCGAGCGTCAGGGCCGGGACGAACCGGATTTGGGCTTGTCCCGTTCTCGTCGCCAGGCTGGCAGGAACCGGGCGCGCGCCAACGCGCACCGCCACGGACGCCGGCAGATCCGCTCCGACCGGCTTCAGCGCCAACGTCGTTAGCCGCAGCCTGCCCCATTTGAGATCAACTGCCCCCTCGAGTCGTCCTTGGGCCTGCTTCTGTTCGAACGTCCCCCACCCTTCGGCGGTCGTGAACGCGGCCTTGAAATCCCCCGGCGCCAACCGCGGCGCAAAACCCAACAACCCCTGCGGACCGTGATAGCTGAAGCCGCAGGCAGCAAGAAAGACCCCATAGCTGGCCATGCTTCTCGCATAATGATCGCCACACTCGACTTCGTTCCACGGGTTGCGTCTCGATGCATGGTAGCGGTCATGCACCGCCCGCGTGATCGCCAAGCCTTCCTGCACCATCCCTTCCCATATCATGTGACCGGCGACCTGATACTCGAAGCCGTTCATGCATTCGTTGAAATAGCCCGCCGCCCAGTCCGCCCCTTTGCCCTTCGCCTGCTCGTAATCCCAATCCGCCCTCGGAAAAGTGCACATCAGCAACCCCGCCTCGCCCGGCATCGCGTACCAGCGCCCCGGTTTGTAGGCGTCCCTGTACGGGCCGACATCGGGCGTGAAGTTGTAGCGCCACAACGCCGTCAGCGCCGCGCGCGTTTCAGCCTCGGGAAAGACCCGCGGCAGCCCGACCTGAAAAGCCCAACTCTGCCCCATGACCTGGTCGATGTGACAGCCGTTGCCCGAATTGATGGCGTCGAGATGCTTCGGGTCCGGCTGGTTGATGAAGTACTCCCCATCGAACAACTCGCGAACGAGCTTGGCTCGACCCGCGTCGAGGATGGCGCGGCACTTGGCGACGAACTCCTGATCGCCAACCTCGCGCGCCATCGCCTCGCCGCCGGCCAGCGCCGCCAGGTACAAACCGCTCAGCCAAGCCACCGGGCCGTACCAATCCGTGTCGAGGGTGTTGTGTTGATTGCCGGCGATCAGGCCATCGTCGTCCTCGTCTTTCGCGATCAGCCATTCCGTCGCCCGCTTGATCTGCGGCCAGTTGCGCTTCAGAAACGCGCCGTCCGCCGACATCTGGTGTTCGCGCAGGGCGCGCAGAATCGTCCCCGCCTGGCCGTCGATGGCCGGGATGTTGTTGAACTCACCGCGAAAATGAATCGCGCCGTTCCTTTGCTGCGCAAGACCGAAATCGACCTGCTCCCGCGTGGTTCGTTCGAGATCGGGAAACAACCGCGCCATCGCCTGGGCGTATTGCCAGACGTGACCGCACGTGCCGTGGCAACACCCGACGCCTTCCCAAGCCCAGAACCGCCCGTTGCCGAGCCGGTAACACGTCGACGTCGCCAGGATCGACGTGTTGAGAAAGGTCCGGTCGAGAAACCAGTAGGGCAACGTCGAGTCGTACCACGTGTCGTGCCACAGCCGTGTCTCGCCGTTCAGCCGCGCGAAATGCTGTGCGACGTGCCGCGCCACGTCTGCGGCGGACTCGAACCGCGTCCCGTAATGCCGTCCCGGCGGCAGCCGATCCAGCTTGAGGTTCGGCATGTGCCAGGTCAGAAGGAAAGTCACAGTAGCCTCCTGCTTCGGCGCGAGCTTGACCGTGCGCATCAAACCGCCGGTCAACAGACCGCCGAAAGGCTTGCGTGCAGGAGCGGACGGGGTCTCTTGAGGGAAGAACAGACCGTTCAGTTCAGTCAGACTGGTCTGCCCAATGTCACTGGCCTGGGCTTCGAGCAACACCAGGCACATGGTCCCGAAATCCGCCTCGTCCGCCAAAGGCCCCAGCGGCTGCCGCGGGCGATCGCTGAACACAATGTCGTCAATCCCCACGTTGCCCCAACCGCCCGATTCGGCGTCCACAATCTCAAACCGCGCGCGCTTCCCCATCCAGCGCCGCACATCCCAGCTCACCGGGCGCATCCGATTGTTGTCGGCCCCCGTCGCGCTCAACACCGGTTCATCCGCCACCAGCAAGTTCATGCAGGTCCGACCGGCATGCGCCCCGCCGCCAATCAGGAACGTGATGTAGTCCCGCTCGATCGTGAAGACTCTGCTGTTGAGCGTCCCCTTGGCCCGGTCCTTCTCCTCGACTGACCCGCCCGGGGCCGATGCGTGGCTGTTGACCACCCGGCGCCCCTGCCCCCCCACGTCGCCCTGGTACGGAGGGATGCTTGACACTTCGACAGGCCCGCTGCCGAATGCCGTTCCGCCGGCCAGCCAATCGCCATAGCTCTCCCGTTCGAAATCGTCAAAACCGATGTCAGATCGGGCCAGCGACGGCCCTTGCGGCAAGTCTTCGGCTGAGGCTTCGAGCAGCAATAGGCTCCCCTCGCGGACCAGCCGGTTGCGATGAAATCCCTCGCGTGCCTTCGCGCTGTGAAGACAGACCGCATTCTGCAATACACCACCCAGTTGCACCACGACCTCGGCGTCGCTCGTGTTGCGCACCGTGAATCGCATCACCGTCGCGGGCAGCGACGAATCCTCCGTGTTCAACGGGATGAACGGCGAGAACGCTTCGAGGTCCACGCCGACGGGCACGCCGGGATCCCGGTATTCCACACGCCCGATTGGATACTCCCCGCTGAAGGACACGTCGCGCCACGCCCTCCGGTCGAGTTGGCACACTTGGCTCTGAGCGCCCGCGGTCACGCGAAGTGCGAACCCTTGCTGGAATGGCGATGTCATCGCCATCGGCTTGGCGTAGTGCTCGGCCCCGGTGCCGATGTGCTGGTTGAAAATATCCCAGTGCAGAAGCCGTCCATCGCCACTCAAGTACACCTGGCCGGCGCAAATCCCGCCGATGGGCATGCCGATCTGGTCGAGATCCTTGCCGCCGTACACGGTGCGCTCGCCGCGCGCGAATAGTGATCGCACCCACTCCGGACGCAACCGCTTGTCGCACGGCACGAGTTTTTCGAAGTCGGCCCGGGTGAATGGCCCGGCCATGGCCTGCCACGGATCAACCGCGGCAGCGGCAGCGCCCACGCCAACCGCCTTCAGGAAGTCCCGACGCGGCCAGCCCGGATGGCAACCGCACCCGCCAGTAGAGCAGGATTCAGGTTTTGAGCTCATAGGATGCGGCCACCCTGCCAGCGCTCACTGCGCAAGGCCAGAGCATTCGGGATCTCGACCGAACGTCGCCCCCGCCGTCGACACACAGCACTTCGATGCGATCTGCCGTCGCTCTTCGAGTTCTGCAACACAACGGCCCATGGCCAATCACCATCCGTAAAGAGATGTTTTTGTAATAAAGTTAGGTGATCAATCTTTATGAACAATGTAACAAGTTGATATACCACCGTTTGTAAATTATAAATAAATTCTAACAACATTGTCTTTCTATTGTCCTTTATATTGCAAAGTGCAATTCACATCTCAGCATGTGTTATGTTTCTGTATCAACTCCTCATCCTATGAAGAATCACATCCGTTCCGATGTCGCCCCGCTCGTTGGGTATGGCCTGGTCGTCACCCTTGTCGGCACGGCCCTGGCGGGCGAACCACTCCGACCCTTGCCGGCAGCCCAAGACCTGCCCGGGACCCTGCAGTTCCATGCCCACTACCGACACCGAAGCCGTGGCATCGACATCGCCCAGCCAAGCGAGTTGTGGGTCAACAAGACCCCGGAAGGACGCATCGTCGCCCTGGCCCATCTCCCTTGGAACGGGACCAGCGAAATGGTCTCGGGCGACACGCAGAACCGACCGCAAGCCGCTCGCGTCTGGAAGGCCCCCGTGGGCGACGCCCCCGGTTACGGCATCGACCTGGAATTCACCGAAGGAAAGGCGCGCCTCACCCGCCGTGGGGTGCGTGAAGACTGCGATAACAAAGAACTCACGCTGGCCGCGGGCGCCTGCTTCGACCCGAATTCACGGCCCGATTCCTACTGCGCCGCCAATGTCCTGCTGCGCCGGTTCAGCCCCAAAGAACCGGGTGAGGCCAAAGAGTTCCGGGTCTGCGACTGGGATAACACCGGCGAGGCCCTCGTCGACTACACCATCAAAGTCAGGCTCTTGGGCAAGGAAAAGGTGGACGTGCCGGCCGGGAGCTTCGAGGCCAACCATATCGTGCTCACCCAAACATCCTCCGCAAATACCTGGTTCAAAAAGCGCGCCGGCCACGTCACGGATTTCTGGATGCTCGACAACGGCCTCATCGTCCGCATCTTGCGCCATCGCGAGCCCTACGAACTGATGTTGCTCGACTGGGACACCCTCCGTAGACCGCTTGGGCTCCAATAGACAGAGTCTCCAGCCAAGGTGTCGCGTGGGAAGTCACCGGTTCCTTGCGGAACTGCTCCGTGAGCTTGAACCCAAAGCGGTGCTTCAGCACCGCGTTGCATGTCGAGGGTTATGGAAAGAGAGAGGGCGACGTACGATACCCGTCCCGATACAGCCCAATCTTCTCGAGCGGGATCCGCTGGAACCCGAGTTTCCAGGCCGGCGACTCCGGCTTCAACCGAAAATCCCCCTCCGCCGGATTGACGAACTGCGGATCGGTGTCGAGCAGATTGTCCTCGAACACAATCAGCGGACGGGCCTTGGACTCGATGTCCTCCCAGCGTCCACCCACGCAGATGTTGCGGGCGATGACGTTCCCGCGCGGTGCCCATGGATCCTCGTCGAGAATCCTCGGCAGCTTCGGATACCGCTCGCTGTAGGGGGGCTTGGTGTAGAGGATGCCCGAAAGGGTCCCTTTCTCCCGCCCTTCCTGGACCCACTCGTCGGCGTGGTACTTCGCCCAGCCCATGGCCCGGGCGTCCACGTGGACCGCCGGCCTGCAGTCCACGAACATGTTATTCTCGATGCGGCAGTCGCGTCCGCCGCCGATAAACGCGGCGCTGGTCACGCGGTGGAAGACATTGCCGACGATCTCGGTGCCGCAATACATGTCGTCGAGGTACACCCCCACACATCCTCGGCCTTCGAAGCCGGTGATGTCGTGCAGGTAGTTGTGCCGGATCACGGTGCCGCGCATCGTCCAATCGCGCCCCGAATAGATCGCCCCGGCGTCGTTGGACTCGAAGCAGACGTCGTGGATCTCGTTGAACTCGATGGTGTGATCGTTGCCGCTGAAAGAAATCGCCTGGTGTGGCGCGTGATGAATCACGTTGTGCGTGGCCCGATGGCCCACACCGTGCAGGCCGATCCCCGCCGAGTACATGGGACGCCAAAGCCCGTAGTGATGAATGGCGTTGTTGTCCGCGTAGTGGCCGCCGGAGGTGAGGGTCATCCGATCGCCTCCGCTCAACGAAAGACCTCCCGCACCGCATTGGTAAATGTCGCACGCCATCACCCCATGACCTGTGCCGCCAGACACGCTCACCGCCGCACCGCCCAGGTTCCGAAGTGTGCATCCGGCGATGCGGTTGGACGTGCCGCCGGAAATCGTGATTGCCGTGCCGCGGGCGGCCTCGAAAACGAAGCCTTGAAATGTCGTATGCGCCGCGTCCTTCATTGCGAGCAACGCCGGCAGGACCGAGACCACCACCTGCCCCGGTTGGATGGGTTCGGGCGGCCAGAAATAAAGGATGCCCGTTTCCCGATCCAAATACCATTCGCCCGGCCGATCAATCTCGGACAGGAGATTGTATGCGTAGAACCATTGGCCCTTCCGGTAGCCGTAGCTGTGATGCGGAGCCTCCAGTTCGATTGTCTGTTTCTCGATGTCCATGGCTTTGACCCGTTGCCGTTGGTCCGACCAATCCCAGAACCAGTAGCCGTGGAGCCAAACGTCCTTTTCGTCAGTCCATCGTCTCAGACGGTCGGTGTCCACCGCGAAGAGACCTTCGGCGCACCCTTTGGTCCCGCGCACGTCCACAGGCGTCTTGCCCAAGACCTCCGTGACCTTCACAAAGCCGACATTGGGCCAGCGCGCCAGGGGCATGGGCTTGTCCCGGAAAAACAACTCGAGGCCGCCCCCGCTTGCCGTGCCGTAATCGGTGAGACCCAGCAAACGCAAATCGGCCTGGCGCACTTGGTCTCGAGCCGGTTCAGCCAGGCGTTCTCGAACGCCCGGGTCGGTCACGGGCTTGAAATCCGAAACCCGCATGCCCCCCATGAGACGCACTTCGTCTCCCGCTGCTGCGCGATACACAACCGGCGCGTCAGCAGCCCCCGAATCCTGGGCGCTCAGTTCAAGCAGACCGACAAGCGGGTAGACGCCGCCATGGACAGTGACGAGAACGCCTCCCTGAGGCAATCCGGCGGCGGCCTTGAGCCGGCGGATACGATCTCGAGCCCGGGTCAACGTCGCGAACGGTCCGTCGGTTTCCTCGTCGTTTGGGATCGCCAACTCGCCTGACCAGGCGTCGTTGCCGTTGGTCGCTACGTGGAGATCGAGCGCCGCCATCGCCGGGCATGACAGCCACCCCATAAACAGCAGCCCCGCAGCCAGACAACCCCGGTGCCGGCGTGCCCAGTGGCGGCTCCCACTGCCTCCCTGGGTGCGCCGCCCATCCACCCCGCCCGAGAATCCCACCCCGCGCATTCGATCGGATATTCATGCGCGCCTGTGTATGACGAAATGACCAGAAAGCCAAGGATCGAACGACGCAGCAACGGGTCGGCATGGACTTCGCCGGCCAGACACGGGGGCTTTTCCAGACCGAACAAACCCGCGCAATTCGTGCCCACCAACTCAACACTGGCCATCGTCTGCGGCAAGGCAATGGGGTCAGATCCATATTGTTGACAAATGAGGTCGGAAGTGCGGACACGTCTTTCAGGGACGCTACCAGGCAATCGTGGTGGAGGATGAGAAATGGCTGGCGGGTTCACACAAATGCAAAAGGTGTGGCTCTGCTTTCATTGCCCCCGGCGCCGGCCTCGCCCCCGAGTCCACCCGCCCGCCTCCAGGATCCGCAACGGTCGCGCCATGCCCCGGAGCTACTCCAACCGGATTTTATATGTCAACAATACGGATCTGACCCTATTGCCTCTCCCATGCTCGTAATGGTGTCCTTGACCGCATCCACCGGAACGATCGGCCAGCCGGCCACGGGCCTGCTGACCAGCGGCAGCTTCATGATCGAGGGCGGTTTTTGGCCCGATTTATTGGTTTCGAATGCTTGTCTTTTGTGCATCCAAAGTCTATGTGAAGCGAATGAAATGCCATGATCCACACCGCACTTGGGAGATGAACCAGAGATTGACGAAGCCGAACGAGCATTCGCCAAGAGGTTTGCTGATGGCGGCCTTGCTGCTCATGGCAGCCCCTCATGCTGGTGCCCAGACACCGCTTGACCTGGCCAGCGGATTCGATACCGGCACCGAAAACTGGAGAGCCAGCGATGCCGGTGCAGCGCTGACCTGGCAGGCCAGTGGCGGCATCGACGGCGCCTTTGTCGAGGGTGGAGGGCCCGGCACCGAGTGGTATTTCCTCTCGCCACTCGCCTGGGCTGGCGATTGGTCCGGCTACCGGGCGCTGAGGTTCGATCTGGCGATCCCAAGCCGGCATTACGCCGACCTTGATCGGGGCAACATGGTTATCATCGTCGGAGCCAATTCGGAGGTGATGAAGTGGAATGGGCCGACGCCCTTATGGACCTGGACGCACTTTGAGATCAGTCTCGATCCGGAATCGTTCGGGGTTGATCAGGCGACCTTTGACGCGATCATGACGGACGTCACCGAGTTGCGGATTCTTGCCGAGTTCACCACCGCCAGTGAGACGGTCGGGCTCGACAACGTGCTGCTCACCGCGGCGCCGATCCATGTCCACAGCGAGAATCTCATCGAGCGGTTCACCTATGCCACGGTGAATCCGATGGACAACAGCGTTGCCGGGTGGTCGCCGGTGGACGATGTCACGTTCTACGTCGAAGATTCCGGACGGCCGAAGCCGGTGCCTGCACGGCGATGACTGGCAGGACGGGCGGACTTTCAGGATTGCCTCGCCGCCCGAGTGGGCCGGCGATTGGAGCGGCTTCGCCGAGCTGAGTTTCGATTTTCTGTGGCATTCCTCCAGCGGCGACAAGTCCGGCGCGGAATTGGTCCAGGTGTTCGGCGCCAACGGCCAGGTCTTGACGTGGAGGACCGACCTGCTCGACAACCGATGGCAGCATCATTCCATTGAACTGGTGCCCGCCTCGTTCGGGGTCGATCAGGCGACCTTTGACGGGGTCATGGCCTACGTGAACCAAGTCTGGATTCGCGGCGAATACGACGGGGGCAACGACCAGGCGTACCTCGATAACGTCATCTTAAGCACCGGTCCCGTGGTTCCCAGGCGATTCGAAACCAGTCTCGTTTCACGCTTCGGCGCGGATGCCGAGGGCTGGATCACACTGGACAACTGCGCACTGACTTGGGAGGCGAGCGGCGGATTCACGGGCGGTTTTATTGCCGGGCAGGACACCGGCGGCGGTACCGCCAAGTTCCAGTCCCCCGACTCGTGGAGCGGCAACTGGAGCGACTTCAGCGAGCTGCGTCTGTTTGTGAAGACGCTGGGCAGCAACCGCGGTGGCTTTGACCTCATCCTGTGGATTCTGACTTGGGACGGAGTCTCGTTAAGCGCGACTTTTCCGACACCGTACAGGTCGTGGTGTCCTTATACCTTGGAACTCACCCCGGAGACCTTCGGGGTAACCGAGCGGGAGTTCGACGCAATCCTGGGCGACGTCGCCTGTGTCTGGATCCAGGCCGATCTTGTGGACGGAACCGGCGCGAACGATCGATCCGGGCTGGATGAAGTGTCACTGATTGCCGATGCCAGCCTCATGGCGCCGCCACCGGAGCGCTTTTCCGATTTCATGACGGACGCCGAGGCTTGGCGGGGGAATGGCTGGAACGGCAGTGAGTGGGCCTTCAGTGCGAGCCCGGCCGATCATCTCGCCGATGGGGGAAATCCGGACGGTTGTGTAACCTTGGGCGACGTGGCCCAAAATGCGGGCTGGTTCTCGCCAGAGTCGTGGGCCGGCGACTGGCGTGGCTACGAGTCGATTGCATTCGACATCAAGATCATCAACGGCAGCCCCGGCAACCTGCTTGACCCCGACTGGATGGTCGCGATCGTCAGTTCGCAAGGCAACTTGTTTCAGAACTGCCTCGAGGTGCCCACGCCCCAGGCTTGGAAGCACTACGAGTTCGCACTGTCACCGGAGGCCTTCGGAGTGACGCGAGAAGAATTCGATCTCAAGATGCGTGACGCGATCGCCGTCTGTATCCGCAGCGAGTGGATTCTCTACGGGGAATTGGAGGGACTCGACAACGTGCGCTTGTCCAAGGCACCGGAGGCATACTGGCTGTGGCTTGCCGGATACCTCGATCCCAGCGAACTCGGCGATGAGTCGATCTCCGGAAAACCGGCCGACGCCGACCAGGATGGCGCCAGCAACTGGGATGAGTTCGTGGCCCTGACTGCGCCCAACGACCCTCTGAGCCGCTTCGTGATCTCTGGGGTCAGCGACGCCGCTGGTCTTGCTGTCGCATACCCAAGCCGCACCGGACGGCTCTATCAGGTCTGGAAGTCAACACACATCGCCGATTCCGAATCCTGGACGCCAGTGGGGCCCCCAGAGCCCGGCGACGACACGTTGAAGACCTACCTTGCCCCGGCTGCGGAACCTGCGGCCTTCTTCAAGGTTAGCGTGCAGATGCCCTGACACGCACCTGGAAGGAGCCATTCAACTGATAGGCGGTTACTTTTTCGACGTGGCCAGCGCGTGCCCGGGCAGCGGAAGTGGTCTTTGATTCCATTGCCCGTCGAGAACAACCGGTTAACATGTACCCGGTTCCACCCCTGGCGGCGGGCTGGATGGGACGAAAGCATGAGATACGCACCCAACTGCAAATGCCCTCAGCACAGCCTTCTTGAGTCAGGGAAGGGCCAACGTGAAGACGAAAACGCAATCCACTCCCGTGGGCCAACCGCGCCTCCAACACCATCCTCCCCCAGTCGTGAGGCGGATCAAGCCGCCCCGCCCCGGACCCGCCATCGCCTTCGCCTTTGCCCTGCTCTGCAAGGCAACGGGGTCAGATCCGTATTGTTGACAAATGAGGTCGGCAGTGCGGGCACGTCTTTCAGGGGCGCTACCAGGCAATCGTGGTGGAGGATAAGAAATGGCTGGCGGGCTCACACAAATGCAAAAGGTGTGGCTCTGCTTTCATTGCCCCCGGCGCCGGCTTCGCCCCCGAGTCCACCCGCCCGCCGCCAGGATCCGCAACGGTCGCGCCATGCCCCGGAGCTTCTCCAACCGGATCTCATGTGTCAATAATACGGATCTGACCCGAATGGCGCTTACGAAGAGACGACGACCGAACGGCGGACGCTGGGCGAGGTGTTGGCCGACGGAACGGTGGGGACGGACGAGGAGGTGAGTTTTGGGGCGATGCGGATCGGGGCGGGGCGGGCGTTCGGGCTGGAGGAGGCCGAGGGTTGCTGGCTGAGGGTGGCGAAGAGTTGGGAGCGACTGGACGGGCGGCAGGTGCTGGTGGAATCGGTCGACTACGCCAACCCGGCGATCGAGGTGCGGACCAGTGGCAGCCGCCTCCATGACCTGCGCTTGGCCCATGCCAGTACGGGGCTGAAGTTTTCCGATTCGAGCGCTGGCAACCACCAGGTCAGTCACGTCCAGATGGTGCACTGCAACAGCGCCCTGATCGTCGACGGCAACGGCGCTCTGAGCAACCATGTGGCACTGCGCAATGTGCTGATCGATCGGGCGACCTATGGACTGTACGGCTCCAGTTTCCAGGTGACGGGGGAACACCTGACGGCGCACCAGTGTGCCCATCTGGCATACAATAGCAGCACTTCGTATGTAAGCTGGCTGAGCCTGACCAACAGCCTGCTGGTGGCGGTGACCACCAACGGCACCGTGTCGCTGGGGCAATCGTGTTGTCAGTGGCCCGGCAGCAGCAACGGCGTGTTCCAGACGGTGGGTGCGGGGGGCTTTTACCTGGCAGACGGGACGTATCGGGAGGCGGGGACGACGAACATTGATGCGACATTGGCCGCGGACTTGAAACGCAAGACGACTTACCCGCCGCTGGTCTGGTCCAATGCGGTGGTGACGACCGACACGGTCCTGTCGCCCCAGGCGGGGCGGGACACGGACCTGCCTGACCTGGGGTATCATTACGATCCGATCGACCATGCGGTGTCGTTGTTCACAGTGACCAATGCCTTGGCCACCAACGGCATCGCGCCACCGCCGGTGACCTTGACGGTCCTGCCCGGGACAGTGATCGGGCAGTTCGGGTCCAGGGGATTGCAGATGGAGTACAACAGCCGGTTGGTGGCGGAGGGGACGCCGACGGCGCCGGTGCGGTTGGTGCGGTACGACGGTGGCACAGTCAGGCTGGAGCGGTACGCGGCGGGGGGCGCATGGACGCTGCGGGACAATGCCTTTGACTCCGTGGCATTGACCAACGCGAACGCAGCGGTGGTGAATGACCACAACGGGTACCTCGGTTTGGGGCAAGCGCAACTGCCCGGCAGCGGGGGGAGCGACCAGGTGCTGAGCAGCTTCACGTACACGAACCTGGCGGTCTGGCCCTCGTGGCGGTTCTATCAGGTCTCGACCGACTTGGTGGACAAGGGCAGCCGCAATGCGACCAACGCCGGGCTGTACCACTTCACGACGCGGGTCAGATCAGGCGAAGGAGACCAACTCGATGGTCGACATCGGGTTCCATTACGTGGCCGTCGACACCGCCACCGGCCTGCCGTTGGACTCCGACGAGGATGGCCTGTCCGACTCACTTCGAGGACCGGGATGGGAACGGCACCGTCGGCTCGGGCGAGACCGACTGGCGAGGTAGTGGCGATCTCGGATTAAGGGTTCTGATCACTCGACCCGGGGCCAACGGGATTCTGCCATGACAAGCCCGCGCCAGCTTGGAATCACCGGGACACCAAAGATGAGAGCGACGCAAGCGCACGAGGTGAGAGGCAGGATCGAGCGGCTGTGGATCGGGGCGCTCCTGACGCTCTGGCTTGCGTTGTATGGATTGCCTGAGGTCCGCGGCCTGGTGGACAATTGCCCCGATTTCACACTGCCCACTGGTGCCAGCGGACTCTGCGACGAAGACCCCTGTTGTGAGGATGATGAAGACGGCCTCGGGGGTGGTTCCGAGTTCAGCATCGCCGCCGTTGAGCGGATGCCGCGACTCGAAGATCCGGTGGCGGATGCCGCGCGGTGGCATGAGTTGTGGGCGAAACAGGCGCAAGCCAACAAGGAGGCCCAAAGAGAGCTTGGCAGGGCCCTCACCGGTGGGAAGGTGAATCTCTCCTCGGGCGGGGCCACATACAACGTCGGCAATCCGGGCTGTCTTGGGTGTGGCGGAATGCCGGTCTGGAGCGTGTCGGAGCCGTCGCTGACGTTCTTCATCAAAGATCGCCCTCTGAGCTATCGCCCGCCCCGGGGACCGCAGGTGGCGTTCACGTTGGCGTACAAGGCCAGGACCTACCGGAAGGACGATTTCAGCGTTTTCGACCCCTTCGTTTACAAGGTGGGCTACCAGTGGCACTGCTCCTGGCGATGGTACGTCGAGACCGACGGCACGAACACGTGGGTTTTCAGCGGGGGCGGCAGTGCGCGGCAATACACCGTCAACGTCAAGGAATACAACACCAAGTCCTGGCTGGAACAGGTGCCGGCGCAAGGGCAGAACCCCGCTCACTACGTCTTGCACCACGCCAGCGGGGCGCGCTACGTCTTCGCACTTCCCACCACGGACACCAACAACCCCAGCCTCTCACGCTACTTCATCACCCGGCAGGAAGATGCGGCCGGGGATGCCTTGGTCTTCACGTACGACACCACCAACCACGTCCGATTGAGCACGGTCACCGACGCCGTGGGCAACCAGGTCAACCTGACCTACTGCGCCGATCACCCCTCGGGCATCGATTCGCTCGTCGAGCGGGTGACGGATGCCTGGGGGCGTTACGCCGAACTCGAATACGACTTCGAGGGCAACCTGACGGCCATTACCGACGCCGCCGGTATCCGGAGCACGTTCGCTTACGCCGGGCAGGGCCGGTTGCGCAGCCTGACGACGCCGTACGGCACCACGCAATTCGAGTATTTCCCGGGCGGGAGCGATCTGGCGCTGCACGTCTCCGAGCCCGAAGGCGCCCACCAGTTCTGGGTCGCCATTGACTCGGAAAGCAACTCGGCGAAGATGCCAACCTCCTACGCGAATGTGCCCAACACCGGCGGTCTGTCCAACACGTTCGACAACTCCGGACTCAACCAACGCAACACCTTGCACTGGGGCCGCCGGCAGTATCCGGCAATCACGGAACAGGTGCGCAACGCGCTCGAAGACAGCGCCTTCTACCTCAGCAATCTCAGCGTCAATGACTACAAGGTCGCCCGTCTGCGCCACTGGCTGATCAGCCAGGAAGTCATCGAGAACGGGGACATGGTTTCGTACGTGGGCGGCGAGACGCTCTCGTTGCAGCGCGATCCGCACCCGGAGACGACCGCCGCCAATCCCCTGGAAGGGCAGGTGACCTGGTTCGATTACGCCGGCAAGCCCTCCGGGCAGAACAATTGGGAGGGAACGACCAAGAAACCGCGCTTCATCGCCCGGGTGTTGCCCAACGGCCAGACCGAGTTCCTCTACTTCGAGCGAACCAACTCGTTTGCCCACCCGACGCGGGAGATCTCGACGTACACACTGGCCAACGGGACGGTCGGCACCCGGACCAACACGTACACCTACTCGACCAACGAGATCGACCTGCTGGTCGTGACCAACGCCTCCGGGGTTCGGTCGATGAGCAACTGGTTCTCCGGGCATATGTTGCTCACCAACTACAACGCGCTCAACGAGATGACGGTGCTCAACTACAACACCAACCACCAGATCATCAGCCTCAAACAGCCCAACGGGCTGATTACCACCAACCTCTACGCGACCAACGGCTGGCTGGCGGCGCGGATCGACTACACCTACCCCCAGGGCGGCAGCCCCAGCTACTACCGCACCAACGCGTTCACCTGGGAGAAGGCGTTGATCAAGACGCACACCGACCCGCGCAACCTCACCAGGACGTTCTACTGGGACGGCCTGCGGCGCTTGACCGGGACCAGCTACCCGGACGGCACCACCACATCGAACCGGTTCGTGAAGCTCGACGGGACCGGCTACTACGACGGCACCGGCGACACCAACCTGCTCGACCTGACCGAGAGCGTCGATCGGATGGGCCGCAAAACGCGCCTGACGTACAATGGCCTGCGCCAACTGACCGCCGCCACCAACACCCTCGGCGCGAACGTGGTGAAATACGACTGGTGCCTCTGCGACTCGATCGAGAAGATCACCGACGCCCTCGGGCAGGAAATCGAATTCTACTACGATCAATTGGGCCGGATGACCAACGCGGTCTATTACGGCGGGGCCTACAGCGTCACCAACCGCTACAACCTGATCGGCCAACTGACCAACGTGATCGACCCCTTGGGCAGCGTCACCAACTGGTACAACAACCAGGGCCTGCTGGTCGCGACCAGCAATGCCGTCGGGCGGGTCAAGTCGGTCGTCTACGACATCGAAGACCGGCCCGCTTCGGTCACCGACGCCAACGGCATCACCGTCAGCCACGCTTACGACAATCTCGGTCGGCTGCGGAACCGGACCTGGCCGGACAACAACGCCGAGAACTGGGGCTACAGCACCGGGTACACCGGCCCCACGGGCTACACCAACCAACTCGGGGGCCTCTACCGGACGCTCTTCGAATACGATCCGCTCGAGCGCAAGATCGCCGAAACCAACGCCAACAACGAGGTCGTCCGGTTCGCCTACCGGCCCGCCGGCGATCTGGCGACTCTCACCGACGGCAAGAACCAGGTGACCACCTGGAACTACGACCTGTACGGTCGGGTGACCAACAAGGTCGATGCGGCGTCCGCCGAGATCTTCCGGTACGCCTACGACGCCACGGGCCTGCTGACCAACCGCTGGACCAAGGCCAAGGGGACGACCACGTACCGATACGACGCCCTGGGTCAGTTGACCAACGTGGTGTACCCGACCACGAACAGCTCGAACCTGACCCTCCAATATGACCTCCTCGGTCGCTTGACCAATCTGGTGGACGGCATCGGCCAGAGCCGTTACGGTTACGCCAACAACCGGCTCACGAGCGAGGACGGCCCGTGGGCCGAAGACACCGTGAGCTACAGTTACCAGCAAGCCGGGCCGCGCAGCGGGTTGACGTTGCTCCAGCCCAACGCGTCGCCCTGGACGCAGTCGTACGGCTACGACGCCGCGGAGCGGTTGACGAGCGTCGCGTCGCCTGCCGGCGCGTTCAGCTACGCCTACGACAGCGCGCGTGTGGCGTTGCCGGGGACGTTGACGCTGCCGAGCTGGGCGACCATCGCCACGAGCTACGATTTCATGGCCCGGCTGACCAACACCACGCTGCGTTCCTCGCAATCGGCGGTCTTGAACCACCACGGCTACGGCTACAACGCCGCCAGCCAGCGGACCAGCGTGACGAATTTGGCGGGCAACACGATCGCCTACACATACGACCGGACTGGCCAGTTGATCCAGGCCAGCGGCAAGGAAGCGGCCGGGACGACCCGCCTGAACGAGCAGTTCGGCTACGGGTACGACGCGGCGGGGAACCTGGCGCAGCGGACCAACAACTTCGCGGCGGCGGAACCGCTGGTGCAGACCTTCTCGATCACAAACCCTCTCAACCAACTGACGAGCGTGACGCGGAGCGGGAAGCTGACGGTGGCGGGGACGACGACGACCAACGCGACGAGCGTGACGGTGAACGGGGAGGAGGCATCGTGGTACGGGGACGCGACGTTTGCGAAGGACGGGTTCACGATTGACCGACGGGGTGAACAGCTTCACGGCGGTGGCGCAGGACGCCTTGGGGCGGTTGGACACCAACACGGTGACGGTGAACCTGCCGGCGACGGTGAGCTTCACGTACGACGACAACGGGAACCTGCTGAGCGACGGGCGGCGGTTGCTGGGGTACGACGACGAGAATCAGTTGATCACGGTGATCGTGACCAACGGGGTGAACAACTCGACGCTGAGCAAGTTCGCGTATGACGGATTTGGGCGGCGGCGGGTGCGGACGGAGTGCGTGTGGCAGAACGGGGGTTGGGCGACCAATGCCCTGGTGCGGTACGTATACGATGGGATGGTCGTGCTGCAGGAACGGGACGGGAACAACCTGCCGACGGCGACCTACACGCGCGGTCGTGACCTGAGCGGCAGTCTCCAGGGCGTCGGTGGCATCGGCGGTCTGCTGGCCCTCACTCTGCACTCTTCACTCTCCACTCCTCACTTCTTCTACCACGCCGATGGGAACGGCAACATCACCTGCCTGCTCAACGAGAAGCAGGCCGTGGTGGCGCGGTACGTGCTACTCGGGTACGACGACGAGAACCAGTTGATCACGGTGGTCGTGACTAACGGGGTGAACAACTCGACGCTGAGCAAGTTCGCGTATGATGGGTTTGGGCGCCGTCGGGTGCGGACCGAATGCGTGTGGCAGAATGGCGGTTGGGCGACCGACGCCCTAGCCCGGATTTCTCACTACCGGGAAGATGACAACGAAATCCGGGCTGTGGCAAAACCGCGCCCGCACAGGGAAAAACGAGGTCCGGAGCGTCCGAAACCACACGAGTGCGGCGACACTCTGTTGCCCGGTTCCCTCCCTCGACTCGGGCGCGGTTTTGCTTTCCTAGCCTGCATGCTGACTTCTCTTGTGAACCCCGGCTTCGCGGTGGCAAAACGTGGTGAGGAATGCAGGCTAGTACGGTACGTGTACGACGGGATGCTGGTGTTGCAGGAACGGGACGGGAACAACGTGCCGACGGTGACCTACACCCGGGGCCGTGACCTGAGCGGCACCCTGCAAGGTGCCGGGGGCATCGGCGGTCTGCTGGCCCTCACTCTGCACTCTTCACTCTCCACTCCTCACTTCTATTACCACGCCGACGGGAACGGGAACATCACCTGCCTGCTCAACGACAAACAGGCCGTGGTGGCGCGGTACGTGTACGAACCGTTCGGGAACATTCTGTCGCTGTCTGGGCCGTTGGCGGAGGTCAACCTCTACCGTTTCTCCAGCAAGGAGGCGCATCCGATCAGCGGGCTCGTGTATTACGGCTTCAGGTTCTACGATCCGAATCTGCAGAGGTGGCTAAATCGGGATCCCACGCACGAAGAAGGAGGAATTAACTTGTATGAGTTCGCCTTGAACAGTCCTATGTTCTGGATTGATCGAGACGGACGGGACATTTGGCTGATCGAGCTTCCTGGCTTTTTCAAACATCAAGTTATCATTGGCGATAATCCGGATGGCGGCTATTGGTTTACGGATTTCGGACCACGAGGTGGCGCTGCCGTTACCGGTCCGGGCGTCTATGGATGGACCCCCCAGTATTCACCTGAGATGCTGGAAAAAGGTTCGAAGGTCATTTGCAGAGTGAAGACTAGCCCTGAAGTTGATAAGGCTCTTCGGGATCGCGCAAGAGCGGATGACGAGAAGAAGCCTGCACCAAAATATTGGTGCGTCGGCCGAAACTGCTATGATTATGCAGGGGGCATTGCGGACGAGGCTCGCCGCCGGATGGGCTTACCCTATTATCCTCGCGTAGTAAATGAGAGGGGAATGCCACTTCCGCGAACTAATCCGGACTTTCCTGAGAAGCCACGCTACCCGGTGCCAAGGGTCCCCAAGCCACTCCCAAAAGACCGCAAGAACTGATGCATAAGGTCGCCTATGGCTCACGGACGCGCAAAGCACATCGTCCTAGTGGTCTGCCTCAGTGCTGCCTTGCTTGCAGGACTCACGTTTCTGGCAAGAAGAGAGAATCACAGGGTTGCTCTGTACAACGGTGCAGGTGTGCTCGCTCCATTGGTCTCAGACTGGGAGCGGCAAGGCAAGCCGACAAACATGGCGTTGATGATTCTCCCCTCGAATTACGGCTCCTCCTACGAGCTGTTTGTGTTTACCAATACGATCCTGATCGGGGGGACCAACTACCGGTGCTTGTTCGGTTTACGGAGCGCTCGGTTCGCCCGCGATGGGGTGCTCGCGATTACTCCAGAGAAGGTGGTGTTGTGGATCGGTACCGGGGACCAGGAAGTGCTTGATCTCGGCCGTTGAAATCCATCCATCAGCCAAAGTAGCAATGGGTGACCGGTCCACGACCACGTCCCATGACGACCCCCTGGGCCAGTTGACGAACGTGGTGTACCCGGTCAGCCCGGCGTTGACGTTGCAGTACGATGCGCTCGGCCGGCTCACGAACCTGGTGGACGGCCTCGGCCAGCCCCGTTACAATTACGCCCACAACTGGTTGGCCAGTGAAGATGGTCCCTGGGCCGAAGACACCGTGAGCTACAGTTATCAGCAAGCCGGGCCGCGCAGCGGGTTGGCGTTGATCCAGCCCAACGCGTCGCCCTGGACGCAGTCCTACGGCTACGACCCCGCCGAGCGGTTGACGAGCGTCGCGTCTCCCGCCGGCACGTTCGGTTACGCCTACGACAGCACGCGGGTGGCGTTGCCGGGCACGTTGACCCTGCCTAACGGGGCGACCATCGCGACGAGCTACGATTTCATGGCCCGCCTGACCAACACCACGCTGCGCTGCTCGCAGCAGGCGGTCCTGAACCATCACGGGTACGAATCCGGTCGACATAGGGGCGTCGTTCTTCTAGGGTGATGCCTTCCGATGAAGGTACTATTCCTGAATGGTCCGAATCTGAACCTGCTTGGCCAGCGGGAACCGGATGTCTACGGGACCACGACCCTGGCGGAGATCGAAGCGCAGGTGAAGCGGCGTGGGGCGGAACAGGGCATTGGGGTTGAGTTTCGCCAGTCGAATTCTGAGGGTGAGTTGGTGGACATGATTCAGGCGGCGCGGGGCAGATACGATGTGATCGTTTTCAACCCTGCGGCCAAAAAGGCAATAGGGTCAGATCCGTATTATTGACATATGGGATCTGGCTGGAGCAGCTCCGGGGCATGGCGCGACCGTTGAGGAACGTGGTGGCGGGCGCGTGGATCCGGAGGCGGAGCCGGCGCCTCGATGGGTCAGTAGACCGATTATCAGTTCGTAACATTGGAATACTCAAGACAGGCGCGCCGTCGGGGGTCATTGCGCACACCGCGAATCGACTTTTCTGGCAGAGTTGATCTTCGGTAGAGCGAATGAGGATCAGCCGTTTTGGATTGATCGAGCGTTCATTCATCAATAGGTTGACCGCGACATCGCCCAACATCGCGCACAGCGCCCATGAAACCACTGCTTCGCCTCGTGGCCCTGGCCGCCACGCTCATCCACGCTGGCCTCGCCGTGGCGCAGGAACCGGTGGGGCTCCTCACGCAACCCCAAGCGGAGGTGGTCGAGATGGGTCCCCATCATCGGGTGTGGAGCCGGGCCGAATTGGTCCCGGATGGGATGGGGGGCTGGTGCGCGGAAGAGCGACGGGTGACGGAGCTGGCCACCGGTTTGGGGCGATGGGATGGAGGCCAACGGGCCTACGTTGGTGCCCGGGCTGCGTTCGAGGTCACCGAGAGCGGGCACGTCATCGCCCGCCAGACCGCGCATCAGTTGATCCTGCCGCCCGAGTTGACCGAGAGCGCAGTGGACATGCTGGCGCCCGACGGCGCGCGTTTGAGGTGGCAACTGATTGGGCTGGCGATCATCGACCGCGCCAGCGGGCAGAGCGTGCTGCTGGGTGAAGCGCAACCTTCGGCTGTGGAGTGGCTGGGCGAACAGGAACTCCTGTATCCGAATGCCCTGAGCGGAATCGCCGCCGACGTGCGCTACCGGCTGACGTTGGATGGCCTGGAACAAGACCTGATCCTGCGCGAACAGGTTGCGCCGGAGTTGGTGGCCGACCTGGGCCTGAATCCGGCGGCGTGTCGGCTGATGGTGCTGACGGAGTTCGTGTCGTTTCCCGAAGAGACGACGACCGAACGGCGGACGTTGGGCGAGGTGTTGGTCGACGGAACGGTGGGGACGGACGAGGAGTTAAGTTTTGGGGCGATGCGGATCGGGGCGGGGCGGGCGTTCGGGCTGGAGGAGGCCGAGGGTTCGTGGCTGAGGGTGGCGAAGAGTTGGGAGCGACTGGACGGGCGGCAGGTGCTGGTGGAATCGGTCGACTACGCCGGGCTCGGCCCGTTGATGGACAGGTTGCCGCTGCCCGACCAGGGGCGGATCGACCGGCTCAAGGAACGGGTGCAACGGACGGCGAAGGTCGCGCGTCCTGGGGGCGAGGGGCGCTATGCGGGTTTGGTGCTTCCGGTTCGGCGCGGCGAGCGCGCGCAGGCCCGGGTCAAGGCGCCGGGTTTTCGTGATGGGCGGCTGGAGACGGGAGCGGGATCGCTGGTCCTCCTGGGCACCGGCGCTGCGGCGTGCGGCCGCACGCCGGTGGAGCGAGGGCGGGGGTTGGTTGTGGACTTCGCCCTGCAGACGATCTGCGCCACCAATTTCACGTTTCGGGGCGATACCACCTACTATGTGAGCGGGACCGTGAACCTGTCGGGCACGACGACGATCGAGGGCGGAGCCGTGATCAAATACGGCGCCAGCGGCCCGCCCAAAGTGGTTTGTCTGGGCGACATCGTCTGCAACACGGCTGCGTTCTGCCCGGCGGTGTTCACGGCCAAAGATGACGACACGGTCGGCGAAACGATCACGGGCTCGACGGGTAGTCCCTACTCATCCGACTACGCCAACCCGGCGATCGAGGTGCGGGTCAGTGGCAGCCGCCTGCATGACCTGCGCCTGGCCCATGCCAGTACGGGGCTGAAGTTTTGCGATTCGAGCGCTGGCAACCACCAGGTCAGTCACGTCCAGATGGTGCACTGCAACAGCGCCCTGATCGTCGAGGGCAACGGCGCTCTGAGCAACCATGTGGCACTGCGCAATGTGCTGATCGATCGGGCGACCTATGGACTGTACGGCTCCAGTTTCCAGGTGACGGGGGAACACCTGACGGCGCACCAGTGTGCCCATCTGGCATACAACAGCAGCACTTCGTACGTAAGCGGGCTGAGCCTGACCAACAGCCTGTTGGTGGCGGTGACCACCAACGGCACCGTGTCGCTGGGGCAAGCGTGTTGTCAGTGGCCTGGCAGCAGCAACGGCGTGTTCCAGACGGTGGGTGCGGGGGGCTTTTACCTGGCAGACGGGGCGTATCGGGAGGCGGGGACGACGAACATCGATGCGACATTGGCCGCGGACTTAAAACGCAAGACGACTTACCCGCCGCTGGTCTGGTCCAATGCGGTGGTGACGACCGACGCGGTCCTGTCGCCCCAGGCGGGGCGGGACACGGACATGCCGGACCTGGGGTATCATTACGATCCGATCGACCATGCGGTGTCGTTGTTCACAGTGACCAATGCCTTGGCCACCAACGGCATCGCTCCACCGCCGGTGACCTTGACGGTCTTGCCCGGGACAGTGATCGGGCAGTTCGGGTCCAGGGGCCTGCAGATGGAGTACAACAGCCGGTTGGTGGCGGAGGGGACGCCGACGGCGCCGGTGCGGTTGGTGCGGTACGACGGGGTGCAGGAACAGTCGATAGCGTGGGGCGGGACCAATGCCGGGGCTTATTTGGTGTTGGGCCCGCCGCGGGACGCGGTCGAGGGCTTGACCAACGCGCCTGGGGTGAGCCTGCGGTTTGTGGAAGGGACGCTCTTGGGGGGGATGGGGTACGGGTTTGTGAGCGGGAACGGGTGGTGGTTGTGGAAGGAGATCGAGGTGCAGGATTGCCAGTGGACGGGCGGGCGCTTTCAGGTGTCAGGATACCCCGGGACGACGGCGGTTCTGAGGAACAACGTGTTTGCGTGGACGTGGCATCGGGGCTACGGCTGGCCTGAATACGAGGTTTACAACAATCTCTTTTACGGTGGCACGGTCAGGCTGGAGCGGTACGCGGCGGGGGGCGCATGGACGCTGCGGGACAATGCCTTTGACTCCGTGGCATTGACCAACGCGAACGCAGCGGTGGTGAATGACCACAACGGGTACCTTGGTTTGGGGCAAGCGCAACTGCCCGGCAGCGGGGGGAGCGACCAGGTGCTGAGCAGCTTCATCTACACGAACCTGGCGGTGTGGCCCTCGTGGCGGTTTTATCAGGTCTCGACCGACTTGGTGGACAAGGGCAGCCGCAACGCGACCAACGCCGGGCTGTATCACTTCACGACGCAGATCAGCCAGGCCAAGGAAACCAATTCGGTGGTGGATATCGGGCTGCACTACCCGGCGACGGATGCCAACGGCAGCCCGCTTGATTACGACGGTGACGGCCTGTCAGACAACCTCGAGGACCGCAACGGGAACGGCGGGAATCCCGACTCAGGGGAGACTGACTGGCAGACGGCAGGTGACGGCGGGCTCAAGGTCCTGATCACACGACCGGCCAGCGGATCCCGGCTGCCCTAAGCGGCGGCGAATGACCGAGCTTGTTGCGAAGAACCGCTGTGAGCACGAGATCGCTTTCGAAGCACGGCCCAAGGGCTCTGCGGCGCCTGATCGGGGCGGGCCTGTTGTTGTGTTGGCTGGCAGCCGGAGCCGCGCGCTTGGCTGCCGGGTGGATTGATTACGGTCGTGGCTCGAACGCGTGGTGGGGGGATCCGTTCGAGCAGAACGCGCCGTGTCCGCCGGATACGTGTTGCACCCCGGGTGGGACGGGCGGGGGCGGGGGCGGCCCTGGCGGTAGTGGATCTGGCGGGGGTTCCGGGGGAAGCGGGGGTTCCGGTGATTCCCACATCTTGGGCGGGCCGAGCGGAACGATCACACCGCCGCCGCCGGGAGTCAGTTGCTTTCGGGCGCCGTGTCCGGGCGGCATGCCGGTGTGGTACGTGACCGAACCGGAGGTCAATCTCTGGTTGGAGGACCAGCCCCTGCTCTATCGCCCCAGCCTGGGGCCGGAGGTGCGCGTGCTGTTGCGGTACAAGGACCAGAGCGGGACCCAGGACGACTTCCGGCGGTACGACACCAACGTGTTCAGCGTGGGCGCCCGGTGGTCGTTGAGTCTGCGGGCATACGTGGAAACCGCCGACACCAGCAACCCGGACGCTTGGCTGTTCACCGGCGACGGGCGGGCGATCCCTTACACGCTGGGGACCACCAACCTCGAGTACGGCACGCGAAGCACGCTGGTCTGGTCAACCAATCAATACATCCTGAGCCAGCCGGACGGCTTCAAGGAGTACTACTCGAGTCGGCACGCAAGGAACGGACATGCTAGACAGCACCACGGTGTATCGATATTTCCTGCGCCGCCGGGTCGATCCGCAAGGCAACGCGCTGACCTTCAATTACACGACCAACGGGACGGTGAAGCTGACCGGCGTGGTGGACGCGAACAATCGGACGACGCAAATCAGCTACACGAACAACGCCGCCTTTGCTGCTTTGGTCTGGAGGGTGGCCGACCCCGACGCCAACACGGTCGAGTTCAAGTACTCGACGAACGGGTGCCTGACCAACCTCATCGATGTGGCGGGCATCGACAGCCGGATGGAGTATGACGGTGCGCAGAACCTGCTGCGCCTCAAGACACCGTATGGCCAAACGAGCTTCGACTTTCCCTTTGTCACCAACCGGTTCGATTCTCGTGCGGTGAAGGTGACGGAACCGACCGGGGGCGTGCATCTGTTCCTGGCCGGCACGCAGTTCGAAAGCGATTTGGTGCCCGACACCGATACGCCGCCGCCGACCGAGGCGGTGGGCTACACCAACACGTTCAACAATGGCAATCTCAACCAGTGGAACTCGTTCTATTGGGGGCCGCGGCAGTATGCGCTGCTTTCCGCCACGGCCAAGGCGCACGCCGACACCAATGACATCGAGTTCCGCACGTACCTGACGGCAACCGACTATCAGCGGGGGCGGATGCGGCATTGGCTAACCCGCAACGGCCGCTTCGGCACGACACTGGCGTTGGAGCGCGACCCCACCCCGGACGGAACGACCGCCGGCAAGAAGACCTGGTACGATCACGCAGGGCGAAGAGCCAGGAAAACCGACGAGAATCACATCAGGGAGGGCACAATGCGCCTGCCGCTGTGCGTGGCGGTTACGGTGCCGGGCAACGCTGCCGAGTCGATGTTCACCTGGACCCCGCGCAATGCGCTGGGCGGGCCGACGCAGGAAATAACCACCTGGACGGACACCAATGGGAACTGGAGCACGCGGACCAATGGGTTTGGTTACTTGGCGGACAACCTCGATCTACTGGCGGTCACGAACGCCTTCGGCAAACAGGTGTCGTCGAACCTCTACACCACTGCGCACCTGGTGGCGACCAACTGGAACGCGCTCAATGAAATCACCCGCTACGCCTACAACGCCAAAGGCCAACTCACCAACCTGAGCCGTCCCAGCGGGTTGCAGACCGCGTACTTGTACTTCACCAGCGGCACGTACGCGGATTGGCTGGACAAGGTGATCGACTACGAGGTGGTCTCGGGCACCAATCGGTACTACCGCACTAACGCGTACACCTACGCCAGCGGGCGGCTCTACACGAGCACCGACGCCCGGGGGTTGGCCGTGACCAACTACTGGGACGGTCTGGGCCGGCTCAAGGGGCAGGTGGATGCCGGTGGGTGGGTGACCAACCTCTACACGATCAGTGCCAACACATACACCAACAGCAGCGGTGGGACCAACCTGCTCGACGTGACCGCCAGCCGGGATTGCAACGGCTTTTGGACGTCCTACGCTTATGACGGCCTGCGGCTCCTGAGGGCAGTGACCGACGCGAACACCAACACGACCTGGTACAGCTACTGCAACTGCGGGGCGCTGGAGAGCGTGATCACGGCGATGACCAACGTCACCAGCTACTTCTACGACGATGCGGGGAGGTTGCTGCAGACCTTGTACCCCAGCGGGTTGCAGGTGATCAACGTATACGACACCGCCAATCGGCTAGTGAGCGTCCAGGACGGCTTCGGCGCGGTGACCAATGCGTACAACAACCAGGGCCTGATCACGACGGGTCAGCAATGTCTTGGGCCGGCTTTCCAGCGCCAGCTACGATCGCGGGGACCGGGTCACGAGCGGCACGGACGCCAACGGCGTGACGAGCAGCTTCGGCTACGACGATCTGGGGCGGCTGACGACGCGGCTGGTGTCGGGCACGGCGACCGAGACGAACAGCTATTCGCCGCGGGGTTTGGTGGCCTACGTCAACCCGTTGGGGATCACAAACTGGTTCGGCTACGACGCTCTGGGTCGCAAGGTGGCCGAGACCAACGGGAACCTGGAAGTCACCCAGTTCTCGTTCGGCCCGGCGGGTGACCTGCTGACGGTTGATCGACGGACGCGGCAAACAAACCAGTTGGGGCTACGACCAGTACGGCCAGGTGACCAACAAGGTGGATCACAACGGCGTCGCCGTCCTGCGCTACCAGTACGACGACGGTGGGCGGTTGACGAATCGGTGGAGTAAAGGCAAGGCGAACACCGCGTACGGTTACGACTCCATCGGGAACCTGACCAAAGTCACCTACGACGCGAACACGAACAGCCTGGCCACCAACGTGGTGACGTACGGCTACGACAAGGACAACCGGTTGACGACGATGGTGGACAGTGCGGGGACGACGGTGTACGGGTACGCCAATGGCCTGCTGGCGAGCGAGAACGGGCCGTGGGCCGACGACACGGTGAGTTACGCCTACAACAACGGACAACGGCAGTCACTGGGGCTCGTGCAGCCCAACGCGGGGGCGTGGGGGGAGAGCTACGGGTACGACGGGGGGCGACGGTTGACGAGCGTGACCTCGGCGGCGGGGACGTTCGGGTACACGTACGCGGGGCCGGGGGGCTTGGTCGGCAACCTGGCACTGCCGGGCGGCTGGGCGATCACCGACCAGTACGACGCGGTGGGGCGGTTGACGGGGACGTGGTTGCGCGGAGCAGGCGGGGTGATCACCAACCAGCATTTGTACACGTACAACACCGGGAGCCAGCGGACGCGGCAAACGCGGCTGGCGGGGGATTACGTGGATTACACGTACGATGCGGCGGGGCAGTTGAAGACGGCGTTGGGCAAGGAATCGGGCGGGGTGACGAACCGGTTGGCGGAGCGGTTTGGGTACGCCTACGACGCGGGCGGGAACCTGCAATACCGAACCAACAACGCGCTGGTGCAGAGCTTCGGGGTGGACAACGTGAATCAACTGACCAATGTCACCCGCACCGGGACGCTGACGGTGGCGGGCGGAACGACGATGCCGGCGACGAATGTCACGGTGAATGGCCAACAGGCGACGCTGTATGCGGACCAGACTTTCGCCCGCACGGACCTGAGCCTCACGTCAGGGCCAGATACATTCACGGCGGTGGCGCAGGACAGCTACGGGCGAGCGGATACCAACGCGGTCACGGTCACGCTGCCGTCGAGCGTGTCGTACACGTACGACGACAACGGGAACCTGGTGAGCGACGGGCAGACAACGTTCGAGTACGACGGGGAGAACCAGTTGGTGGCGGTGCAGGTGGCGGGATCGTGGCGGAGCGAGTTTCGGTACGACGGCAAGCTGCGGCGGCGGGTGCGGGTGGAGAAGGTGAGGCAGAACAGCCAATGGGTGACGGCGGGCGAGACCCGGTATGTCTATGACGGAATGCTCGTGATCCAGGAGCGGGACGCGAACAACCTGCCGGCGGTCACTTACACGCGGGGGCTAGACCTGAGCGCGACGCGTCAGGGTGCTGGCGGGATTGGCGGGCTTCTGGCGCGGACCGACAACCGGCTGCTTGTAACGGGCGATCCATCCGCTCACGCCTGTTACCATGCCGACGGGAACGGGAACATCACGGCGCTGGCCAACAGCACCCAAGGCATCGTCGCGCGCTACCTGTACGATCCGTACGGAAACCTCCTGGCCAAGGCCGGCTCGCTGGCCGATGCCAACCTGTACCGCTTTTCCTCCAAGGAACTGCACCCCAGTTCCAGCCTCTACTACTACGGATATAGGTTCTATGCGCCGAATCTTCAGAGGTGGTTGAACCGAGACCCGATCTTAGAGCGAGGCGGGTTGAATCTCTACGCGTTTGCCAAGGGAGCCCCGTCCTTCCGGGTAGATGCGCATGGGCTCACGATCGAGTTCGAGCCGGAAGCCGCCAATCCCGACTTTGTCGCCCGGTGGCGCGAGTGCATCTGCCGACTGGCCCAAACACCAAGCGGTGCAGACATCTTGCGCCTAGCGGCTGATCCGGAGATACGGATCTTCATCGACTTCTCCCGCGGATGGCCAAGAAGAGGTCCGAGTGGGGGGCAGTATCTTCACCCTCCCTGGGACGGGCAAAGAGGGTATGTGGCATTCGACCAGTTTGATGACAATGGTGTTGGTCCTCAATCGGACTTAAAGAGCCGCTACCCCGACGAGCTCCCCCCTGAAGACAACCCAAACAGTTGTGCTGTCGTGCTGGCCCACGAATTGGGCCACGCGCTTGGGCATGAGGATGAAGGCGAAGGAGGAGATAATGTATCGACGAATGAGAATCCTGTGCGGCGTGAGCTTGGCATGCCTGAAAGGTCTACCTACCACCACCTTCCGGTTGATCTGCTGCCCGTTCTGGTGCGTGGTCCACGTTCTCTCTTTAGACAATAGTATGTCTCGACCTACTGTGATCGCTAGCCGCGCAACGTTCCCGATGGTCCTAGCGGTAGTCCTATCCATAGGGGGCATCGGTGCACCGTCTCCTCTGAGCGACTTCTTCGTGGATAGGGAGCACGCAGCCCCAACCGCAGTGGCAGTCCCCCAGCAGGCTCGCCGTCATTCAGAAACCAATCGGATTCAACTCGACGTCGCGGCGCCTTCATTGCCCGACGGTGTGTCCCTGCCTACGATACACGGTTTGGTACGGGACTCCGGCCACGTGTTACCGATAGACCAGACTGGCCTTCGCCTGACACGCTGCTCCTCGGCGAGATCGACGATCTTCGAGTTTTTGTCGCGCCAAAAGAGGAAATCGAAGAGTTGGGCAAACGGGGTGGATGCAGAGTGATTGATCTGCGATACGGCCACCGTGGTGGCTGGGGCCGGTTCTGGATACCCATCACGGGCAGTATTCACGTAACGAATCTGCTTGTTCAGGTCCCCGGGCTACAGCATCTTGACAAGAAGCATCAAGTCCGTGTTGTTGGCACGAACTCCGTTGACCAGACTTCAGTACTTGACGCATACAAAACCCAGTTTTATGGAGACCTCCGAGTCCATCCTGGTGATATTGTTGTCGTGACCATGCGGCCTGATTACTGATCCGCATGTAACGTTGACTGCTCGTTGGGGTCATCATGTCACGACTCTATACTCTACGCAGTGGCTGGCGGCTCGGCTTCTTTGGACCGCCTTTCCGATGAGATCGTGGTATCTGCGGCCTGCAATATGGTGACACCACAGAGGAGAAGGGCCGGGGCCGACAGCGCGGAGACCACGTACGGCTACGCCAACGGTGCTGCTGGCGAGCGACAACGGGCCTCTGGCCGACGACACGTACGACTGTGTTCAAGGCAGCAGAGTTCGGAAAGACAATGGTGGAGGGGAAATGACGCGAGGCTTGTTGATGGCGGTTGCGATGTGGTTCGTGTCGAGTTGGCAGTCGAATGGGGCTGGAGGTGCGCTCTCCTCCCCTGACCGACCGTGGATTGGGCGTGTCGCAGCCGTTCGCCCCTCACCACGGCAGTGGGCCTGGCAGCAGCGGGAGGTTGGGGTACTCATCTGTTTTGGCATGAACACCTTTACGGGAGGTGAATGGGGCAACGGTCAGGAGGATCCCAAGCTTTTCAGCCCGACCGCGCTCGATTGCCGGCAATGGGCGGAGGTCAGCCGTGACTTGGGAGCCAAGTCGATTGTTCTGGTGGCCAAGCACCACGACGGGTTCTGCCTCTGGCCGAGCGGCTTCACCGAGACACTCGGTCAAGGCCAGCCCCTGGCGGAACGGCCAGGGCGACGTGGTCAAGGAGTTGGCGGACGCCTGCCGCGAGTTCAGGCTGAAGTTCGGCATCTATCTCTCGGCGGCGGACCTGCACCATCCGGCGTACGGGATCGACCACGAGGCGTACAACACGTACTACAAGAACCAGCTTCGCGAACTGCTCACCGAGTACGGCGAGATCAGCGAGGTGTGGTTTGACGGCGCCTCGCCGCACCAGCGACGGCAGAAGTACGACTACCCCGGCTGCTACGCCCTGATCCGGAAGCTTCAGCCCAATGCCGTGATCTCCATCAAAGGACCGGACGTGCGCTGGGTGGGGAACGAGGCGGGCCAAGCCCGGGAGAGCGAGTGGAGCGTCATTCCGCTCCCGACGTCACCGGAGCAGTACGATTGGCCCGACCTGCAAGGCCCCGATTTGGGCAGTCGGCAGTGGTTGCAGGGGGCGAAGTACCTGCACTGGTATCCGGCCCAAGCCGACGTGTCGATGCGGCCCGGGTGGTTTTACCGGCGCAGCGAAGACCGACTGGTCAAGTCGCTGCGCCAACTGACGGACATCTACTACTCATCGGTCGGCCGGAATGCCGCGTTGTTGTTGAACCTGACGCCGGACCAGCGGGGCTTGATTCCGGAGTTGGACGCGCAACGGGCCAAGGAGTTCGGCGACAAGATCCGGGCGACCTTCGCGACGAACCTTCTCGCAGCCGCGCGAGTGGCGGCCAGCAACGTCAACCGCCAGGACGCGCGCGCCGGTCCTGACAGGGTGATCGACGGGGATCTGACAACGTACTGGCGACCGGATGACTGGAGTGGCCCAGCCGAGTTGACCTTCGCACTGGAGAAGCCGGTTAGTTTCAACCGGATCATGCTCCAGGAGAACATCGCTCTGGGCCAGCGAATCGAGCGGTTCGGCGTGGATGCCTGGGTCGAGAACGGGTGGCGCGAGATCGGAGGCGGGACGACGGTAGGGTACAAGCGGTTGCTCCGGCTACGGTCGGCGGTGACTACAGAGCGGCTGCGGATAAGGATACCGGAGGCGCGCGTTGCGCCGACGCTGGCTGAGGTCGGCGCGTACTGGGAGTCATAGTCGGAGACAAGGCCTTGCTTCAACGGAACTCCAATGGCGGCAGTGACCCTCTTAGCTCTGGGGGTAAGGATGTCGCCGCCTGGCAGTGGACCGGGGTTGGCCTCGGCGGTGGGGACAGACTGATCACAGGAGAGGAATGCCAATGAACTGGGAGCCGGTCGTACTCCGGAGGCGGTCAGCAGCGTGGGGGGTGCGCGTGCCGTTGCTACTGCTCTGGTCGGTCGCGAGCGTTTCCCGGCTGGCGGCTGGCTGGATATACTATGACGAGCGGTCAAACGGGTGGTTTGGGGATCCGTTCGAGCAGAACGCGCCGTGTCCGCCGGATACGTGTTGCACCCCGGGTGGGACGGGCGGCGGGAGCGGGGGGGCGGCGGCGGCCCTGGCGGTAGTGGATCTGGCGGGGGTGCCGGGGGAAGCGGGGGTTCCGGTGATTACCATATCCTGGGGGGGCCGAGCGGAACGATCACACCGCCGCCGCCGGGAGTCAGTTGCTTTCGGGCGCCGTGTCCGGGAGGGATGCCGGTGTGGTACGTGACCGAGCCGGAGGTCAATCTCTGGTTGGAGGACCAGCCCCTGCTTTATCGGCCCAGCCTGGGGCCGGAGGTGCGCGTGTTGTTGCGGTACAAGGACCAGAGCGGGACGCAGGACGATTTCCGGCGGTTCGACACCAACGTATTCAGCGTGGGCGTCCGGTGGTCGTTGAGTCTGCGGGCGTACGTGGAAACCACCGACACCAGCAACCCGGACGCTTGGCTGTTCACCGGCGACGGGCGGGCGATCCCTTACACGCTGGGGACCACCAACCTCGAGTACGGCACGCGAAGCACGCTGGTCTGGTCAACCAATCAATACATCCTGAGCCAGCCGGACGGCTTCAAGGAGTACTACTCAGTCGGCACGCAAGGAACGGACCTGCTCGACAACACCACGGTGTATCGGTACTTCCTGCGCCGCCGGGTCGATCCGCAAGGCAACGCGCTGACCTTCAACTACACGACCAACGGGACGGTGAAGCTGACCGGCGTCGTGGACGCGAACAATCGGACGACGCAAATCAGCTACACGAACAACGCCGCCTTTGCTGCTTTGGTCTGGAGGGTGGCCGACCCCGACGCCAACACGGTCGAGTTCAAGTACTCGACGAACGGGTGCCTGACCAACCTCATCGATGTGGCGGGCATCGACAGCCGGATGGAGTATGACGGTGCGCAGAACCTGCTGCGCCTCAAGACACCGTATGGCCAAACGAGCTTCGACTTTCCCTTTGTCACCAACCGGTTCGATTCTCGTGCGGTGAAGGTGACGGAACCGACCGGGGGCGTGCATCTGTTCCTGGCCGGCACGCAGTTCGAAAGCGATTTGGTGCCCGACACCGACACGCCGCCGCCGACCGAGGCGGTGGGCTACACCAACACGTTCAACAATGGCAATCTCAACCAGTGGAACTCGTTCTATTGGGGGCCGCGGCAGTATGCGCTGCTTTCCGCCACGGCCAAGGCGCATGCCGACACCAATGACATCGAGTTCCGCACGTACCTGACGGCAACCGACTATCAGCGGGGGCGGATGCGGCATTGGCTAACCCGCAACGGCCGCTTCGGCACGACACTGGCGTTGGAGCGCGACCCCACCCCGGACGGAACGACCGCCGGCAAGAAGACGTGGTACGATCACGCAGGCAAGCCCGGAAAACCAAGGAAGTGAACTACTTCGAATCGAGGGCACAATGCGGTTGCCGCTGTGCGTGGCGGTGACGGTGCCGGGCAACGCCGCCGAGTCGATGTTCACCTGGACGCCGCGCAATGCGCTGGGCGGGCCGACGCAGGAAATAACCACCTGGACGGACACCAATGGGAACTGGAGCACGCGGACCAATGGGTTTGGTTACTCGGCGGACAACCTCGATCTACTGGCGGTCACGAACGCCTTCGGCAAACAGGTGTCGTCGAACCTCTACACCACTGCGCACCTGGTGGCGACCAACTGGAACGCGCTCAATGAAATCACCCGCTACGCCTACAACGCCAAAGGCCAACTCACCAACCTGAGCCGTCCCAGCGGGTTGCAGACCGCGTACTTGTACTTCACCAGCGGCACGTACGCGGATTGGCTGGACAAGGTGATCGACTACGAGGTGGTCTCGGGCACCAATCGGTACTACCGCACTAACGCGTACACCTACGCCAGCGGGCGGCTCTACACGAGCACCGACGCCCGGGGGTTGGCCGTGACCAACTACTGGGACGGTCTGGGCCGGCTCAAGGGGCAGGTGGATGCCGGTGGGTGGGTGACCAACCTCTACACGATCAGTGCCAACACATACACCAACAGCAGCGGTGGGACCAACCTGCTCGACGTGACCGCCAGCCGGGATCGCAACGGCTTTTGGACGTCCTACGCTTATGACGGCCTGCGGCTCCTGAGGGCAGTGACCGACGCGAACACCAACACGACCTGGTACAGCTACTGCAACTGCGGGGCGCTGGAGAGCGTGATCACGGCGATGACCAACGTCACCAGCTACGTCTACGACGACGCGGGGAGGTTGCTGGCCACGTCCCACCCGAGCGGGTTGCAGGTGATCAACGTATACGACACCGCCAATCGGCTGGTGAGCGTCCAGGACGGCTTCGGCGCGGTGACCAATGCGTACAACAACCAGGGCCTGATCACGACGGTCAGCAATGTCTTGGGCCGGCTTTCCAGCGCCAGCTACGATCGCGGGGACCGGGTCACGAGCCGCACGGACGCCAACGGCGTGACGACCAGCTTCGGCTACGACGATCTGGGGCGGCTGACGACGCGGCTGGTGTCGGGCACGGCGACCGAGACGAACAGCTATTCGCCGCGGGGTTTGGTGGCCTACGTCAACCCGTTGGGGATCACAAACTGGTTCGGCTACGACGCTCTGGGTCGCAAGGTGGCCGAGACCAACGGGAACCTGGAAGTCACCCAGTTCTCGTTCGGCCCGGCGGGTGACCTGCTGACGTTGATCGACGGACGCGGCAAACAAACCAGTTGGGGTTACGACCAGTACGGCCAGGTGACCAACAAGGTGGATCACAACGGCGTCGCCGATCCTGCGCTACCAGTACGACGGGGGCGGGCGGTTGACCAACCGCTGGAGCAAAGGCAAGGCGAACACCGCGTACGGATACGACCCCGTCGGGAACCTGACCAAAGTCACCTACGACGCGAACACGAACAGCCTGGCCACCAACGTGGTGACGTACGGCTACGACAAGGACACCCGGTTGACGCACGATGGTGGACAGTGCGGGGACGACGGTGTACGGGTACGCCAATGGCCTGCTGGCGAGCGAGAACGGGCCGTGGGCCGAGGACACGGTGAGTTACGCCTACAACAACGGACAACGGCAGTCACTGGGGCTCGTGCAGCCCAACGCGTCGGCGTGGGGGGAGAGCTACGGGTACGACGGGGGGCGGCGGTTGACGAGCGTGACCTCGGCGGCGGGGACGTTCGGGTACACGTACGCGGGGCCGGGGGGCTTGGTTGGCAACCTGGCGCTGCCGGGCGGTTGGGCGATCACCAACCAGTACGACGCGGTGGGACGGTTGACGGGGACGTGGCTGCGCGGAGCAGGCGGGGTGATCACCAACCAGCATTTGTACACGTACAACAACGGGAGCCAGCGGACGCGGCAGACGCGGCTGGCGGGGGATTACGTGGATTACGCGTACGATGCGGCGGGGCAGTTGAAGACGGCGTTGGGCAAGGAATCGGGCGGGGTGACGAACCGGTTGGCGGAGCGGTTTGGGTACGCCTACGACGCGGGCGGGAACCTGCAATACCGAACCAACAACGCGCTGGTGCAGAGCTTCGGGGTGGACAACGTCAATCAACTGACGACGGTGAGCCGGAGCGGGACGCTGACGGTGGCGGGCGGGACCACGTGCGACGGCGACGAATGTGACGGTGAAGACAACGGCAACCAACGCAGGGCGACGCTCTACGGGGACAAGACGTTCGCGCGCTCGGGAGTGAGCCTGCTGGACGGGACCAACACGTTCACGGCGGTGGCGACGGACAGCTACGGGCGGGGGGACACGAACACGGTGACGGTGACGCTGCCGGCGAGCGTGACGTACACGTACGACGACAACGGGAATCTGGTGAGCGACGGGCAGATGACGTTCGAGTACGACGGGGAGAACCAGTTGGTGGCGGTGCAGGTGGCGGGATCGTGGCGGAGCGAGTTTCGGTACGACGGGAAGCTGCGGCGGCGGGTGCGGGTGGAGAAGGTGTGGCAGAACAGTCAATGGGTGACGGCGAGCGAGACCCGGTACGTGTACGACGGGATGCTCGTCGTGCAGGAGCGGGACGCGAACAACCTGCCGGTGGTGAGCTACACGCGGGGTCGGGACCTGAGCGGGACCCGGGAGGGTGCAGGCGGGATCGGTGGGCTTCTGGCCCGGACCGACAACCGGCTGCTCGTAACGGGCGATCCAACCGCTCACGCCTGTTACCATGCCGACGGGAACGGCAACATCACGGCGCTGGCGAACAGCACCCAGGGCATCGTCGCTCGGTACCTGTACGATCCGTACGGGAACCTGCTGGCCAAGGCCGGCTCCCTGGCCGACGCGAACCTGTACCGCTTCTCCAGCAAGGAACTCCACGCCAGCTCCAGCCTCTACTACTACGGATACAGGTTCTATGCGCCGAACCTGCAGAGGTGGCTGAACCGAGATCCGATCTGGAGCGAGGCGGGTTGAATCTCTACGCGTTCGCCGAGGGAGCACCGACCTTCCGGCTATATGCGCATGGCCTCACGATTGAGTTCCAGCCGGAGGCCGCTAATCCCGACTTTGTCGCCCGGTGGCGCGAGGTGTATGGCCGGCTGGCTCAAACACCAACCGGCGCGGACATCTTCCGCCTGGCGGCTGATCCGGAAATCCGGATCTTCATCGACTTTTCACGCGGATGGCCGAGGAAAGGTCCAAGTGGGGGTCATTATCTTCAACTTCGCTGGGACGGGTAGAGGGGTATGTGGCACTCGATCAATTTGACGACAATGGTGTTGGTCGTCAATCGGACTTAAGGAGCCGCTGCCCCGACGAGCTGCCCCCTGAAAGCGACCCAACAGTTGTGCTGTCGCGCTGGCCCACGAATTGGGCCACGCGCTTGGACATGAGGATGAAGGCGAAGGAGGCGATAATGTATCGACGAATGAGAATCCTGTCCGGCGTGAGCTTCGCATGCCTGAAGGTGTGCAACCACCACCTTCCGTTGATTTGACCCTGTTTTGGCGCGCGGTCGCGCTCTCTCTTTAGACAGTAGTATGTCTCAGCCGACCGTTATCGCTAGCCGCGTCACGTTTTTGATCTGCTGGCGGTCGACTTCTCAGTAGGGGGCATCGGTGCACCTCGCCTGTGTGCGAATTCTCCGTGGATAGGGAGCACGCAGCCGCGACTGCGGCGGCAGTCGCCGAGCGGGCTCGCCTTTATTCCGAAACCAATCGGATTCAACTGACGTCGCGGCGCCTTCGTTGCCGACAGCGTGTCCCAGCCTACGATACAGGGATTGATATGGCTCCGGCCCACGTGTTACCGATAGACCAGACTGGCCTTCGCCTGACACGCTGCTCCTCGGCGAGATCGACGATCTTCGAGTTTTTGTCGCGCCAAAGAAGGAAATCGAGGAGTTGGGCAAACGGGGTGGATGCAGAGTGATCGATCTGCGATATGGCCACCGTGGTGGCTGGGGCCGGTTCTGGATACCCATCACGGGCAGTATTCACGTAACGAATCTGCTTGTTCAGGTCCCCGGGCTACAGCATCTCGACAAGAGGCATCAAGTCCGTGTTGTTGGCACGAACTCCGTTGCCCAGACTTCAGTACTTGACGCATACAAATCCCAGTCTATGGAGACCTCCGAGTCCAGTCCTGGTGATATTGTTGTCGTGACCATGCGCCCCGATTACTGATCGGAAGCTAACGGTGACTACTCGTTGGGGTCATCGTGTCACGACTCTATACTCTGCGCAGTCGCTGACGGCCCGGCTTCTTCGGACGGCCTTTCCGATGAGATCGTGGTATCTGCGGCCCGCAATATGGTGACACCACAGAGGAGAAGGGCCGGGGCCGACAGCGCGGAGACCACGTACGGCTACGCCAACGGTCTGCTGGCGAGCGACAACGGGCCTCTGGCCGACGACACGTACGACTGTGTTCAAGGCAGCAGAGTTCGGAAAGACAATGGTGGAGGGGAAATGACGCGAGGCTTGTTGATGGCGGTTGCGATGTGGTTCGTGTCGAGTTGGCAGTCGAATGGGGCTGGAGGTGCGCTCTCTCCTCCCCTGACCGACCGTGGATTGGGCGTGTCGCAGCCGTTCGCCCCTCACCACGGCAGTGGGCCTCGGCCAGCCAGCCGGGAGGTTGGGGTGCTCCACTGCTGGCGACGAAGCACCCGCACGGGAGGTGAATGGGGCAACGGTCAGGAGGATCCCAAGCTTTTCAGCCCGACCGCGCTCG
>CAWJWM010000021.1:0-62216 GCA_963846445.1 uncultured Verrucomicrobiae bacterium
ACTCGTGTAACATGAGCGCGCGTGCTTTCCCCACGGCGAACGCAACTACGCCGGGATGGCCAGTTTTGCGGGCGCGTTCGGCGCAGTCGGCCAAGTGCTTGCCAAGGACGGGACGGCGGCGTTCTGGAGCAGCGTGCCCGCCGGTGAAGCCGCCGGCCAACTCGCCGCCCCGATCACGGGGAGTTCCTCGGTTGTATCAGCCCAGACGGCCACGCCGCCTGGCTGTGCTGCGCGCCACCAGCGGCATCGGTGAGGCGCGCGTTTGGGACGTGGCCAGCGGACAACCGGTCAGCCCCGACGCTGCCGGACATGCGCGGGCGACGTTGCCAGTGCCTCGTTCGGAGCGGACGGCAACCTGCTGCTCACCGCCAGCTTCGACGGCAGCGCCCGGGTGTGGAACCTGGCCAAGCTGTGTGCCGTCCATTCCACCGCTCCTGGACTTGCGCTCGCCAGCCCCCACCACGAAAGACGGCCTCGGCTCGGAGGATTTCCTCGATGCCTTCTTCAATCGGGATGGCGATCGTCTGGTCACGTTGGAGCGCGGCCGCATCGCGCGCCTCTGGGATACGGTCACCGGGCTGCCGGTCACGCAGGGCATCACGCACGGCCTTGAAACGCCAAACGGCCGTCTTTCAGCCATGACGGGAAACGCCTGGCCATTGCCGGGATCCGGAGAGAATCACCAGGCGCGGATTTACGACACAACCACGGGCCAGGCGACGACTCCGGTGCTGGCGCATGCCAACTTGGTCCAGCGCGTGGCATTCAGTCCGGACGATCGTTGGCTGATCACGTCACACGAGAGCGGGGTCTGCCTGTGGGACGCCGCGTCGGGCGCCCCGGTGTCTTTGCCCTTGCAGGGAGTCGAGGCGCTCCGCGATTTGGTGTTCAGTTCGGATGGCCAGTGGATCGCCACCTGCGCGGGCACATCGTCCGCACTTCATCTCCGAGGCACTTGGCAGGTGCAAATCTGGCGGGCCGCCACGGGCGAGGCGATTGCCCCTGCCAGAGCGGCTTGCCCGGCATGCAACCCCAGCTCGTCTTCAGTCCCGACGGACACTGGCTGGCGGTCGGCACTCAAGTCTCCGCGGCAATGACTTTAGACAGTCCGCCCCTTTTCCCCATCCAAGTGCACATCCTCGACGTGCGCAACGGCGGCGCTCCGAGCCGGCCGTCGAGTTGCCCGAGCCAGGTTTTGGATTGCGCTTCAGCGCGGACTCGACGCGCTTGTTCCTGTTGGGAGGCAGGTCCGGCAAGTTGACAGTGTGGGACGTAGCCCAAGGCGAGGCCATTGCCGGACAGCAGCCTCGCGATCACGAGTATCGACCGCGGGAGGTCGGAACTGCTCGCGCGGCGCCCGGTACGCTCCCGCTTCGAGCCGGTGCTCGGCACGGCCGCGTCTTTGCTGTACCTGTCCCGATACGGCTATGCGCGTTATGTGGAACTGGTTCAGCGAGCCAGGAAGGATGGTTCGCCTCTGCACCCGGAGTGGCGGCAGCGCTGATTCGACGCGGAAAACGCTGTTGCCCGCGCCCGTTGGCGCGTGGACGGATCGACCGAGGCCCGAATTCCCGGCCCGCGGAATGACAGTCCCCTGACATGAATGCGCGCGTGTTGCTGGTCTTTCCCCCGCGTTGGGATGCGGCGGCTCCGTCCCTGGCGATTCCTCGAGCTCGCGGCTTGCCTGCGAGCGCGCGGGATCGCTGTGAAAGGAAGTGACCTCAACGTCGAATTGCTCCGCTGGGCGTTGAGCTCGGCCGGAACGCTGGAACTGGAAAAGGCCCTGCGGGTCATTGTTGATCTCAACCGGCCTTCGGGGAGTCCGGGGACTTGGAGGGTGAATGGGACATTCTTATCGGGCCCCCTCCCTCTTCGTGTTCTTCGTGTTCTGCGTGGTGAAGAGACCGGGAGTTCACAGCCGCTCACTTGTTCTTCGATTCCCCGGCCGTGCGGCTGCGACAGAACTCGATGCGGCGCGCGAGTTTGGCGGCCTGTTGCGTGCGTCCGGCGGCCAGGGCGAGCCGATGTGCGGTCTGGGCGGCTGCCAGGCCCTCGACGTAGAGCCCCTGGTTGACGTAATTCCGGCTGAGGAGGTCGTGGTAGTCGGGCAATTGTGCGAGGCGCGGCTCCGAGCGGACCGCCTGCTCGAAGAACGGGGTGGTGGTCGAAGTTTCGTCAAGCCAGGCCCTGGCCATGGCCATGAGGTAGTTGGCGCGGGCGTGGCTGGGGGCGCGTTCGACGGTCGGTTCGAGCACCTGAACGGTCTGCGCGTAGCGTTCGAGCCGGTAGCAGACCTCGGCCCAGGCAAGGCGCATGTCGATGACGTTGTATTGGCGGTCGAAGCCTCGGGGCAGAAGGCGCACCGATTCCTCGAGATGAACGGCGGCGTTGGTCAGGTCGGGCTGGACTGCCAGGGCGGCCCCCAAGTCAAAATGGGCGAAGCCGTTCCGGGGTTCGAGCCGCACGGCGGTGCGCGAGTGAACGATCGCCTCGGCAAGCCGGTTTTTGACGCGGAACAGCAGGAAACCCAACCGCTGATGGGCCAGGGCGTTGTTCGGATTCATGGCGAGTGCCAACTCGAACTTCTCGATCGCGCGGTCGGCGTCTCCGGCGCGAAAGAACTCGTTGCCCGCGCGTGTGTAGGAGTAGTCATCAAGGAACTGCTCGCGGATCCGCCCGATCGCATCGGGCGGCAGCGCGACGAACTCCGGGATGTTGGCTGCGCGGCCGGGAGCAACCATGTGTTCGAGCCAGACCGGGGGGCTGGCCTCGCCATTCTCCGCCATGCATGCGAGATAGAGCTGGGTGTAATCCGAGTGCTCTTTGGACGAGAAGACCAGCCAGCGCCCGTCCGGGGACCAGGTGTGCCAGGAGTTCATGCGACCGAGATTGCAACCGAGCCGTCTGGGCTCGCCTCCCGCGGCCGGAATAATGAACAGCTCGCTGCCGGGCTGGAGCAACATGTAGTTGTCAGCCTGGCAGAACACGATCCACCGCCCGTCTGGAGAGTACTTGGGAAAGAAGTTGCTGCGCCTGTTGGCCGAGGCGCCGCGCAAAGGTTCGGCGAGGCCGCCAGCCCCGCCGTTGAACGGGACGCGGTAAAGGTCGTAACGGAACTCTCGACCGCGTTCGAGGAACTCTTCGCACTCCTCGGGTGTCAGGAGGATCCTGCCTGTGTCGCGGGCCTTTTCGAGTTCGTATGCGCGGTTCCGGGCGAAGACCACCCATTGGCCGTCGGGGCTCCACGTGGGATTGCTTTGCACAAAGGCGGGATCGTCTGCACCCGGCAGCGGGAAGAACCGTTTGGTTTCACGGTCATAGACCGCGACGATGCCTTTGAGTGGGAAGAAGAGCTGTGAAAAGGCCAGGCCGGGCCGGGGCACAAACACGGAACGGTCCTTGACGGTGCTCAGGACGTAGCGGCCGTCGGGGGAGATCTGGGACAGGAGCCCGTAGGTCTGGCGACCGTCCTCGCGCCGGTAGTCGTCCCAGGTGATCAGATCGCTCGTTGCCAACCGCATCTCCGGGGCCGTGCGGGTGATGACATAGGAGGCCTTGCTGTTGGCGTAGTCGACGTCCATCGCGAGGTATTCGCCGTTGCGGGTGAACGAGTGGCAGTTGCCGCAGACCGGGAGGTTTTCGAGCACCACCGGAGGCGCCGTGGACCGGTCCAGGGCGCCGAAGCGCCAGCGAATCTGCGAAGGATCCTTGACCGCTTCTACAAACGGCAGGTTGACCTCGCGGTAGAACAGCGGCGCCTCGACAGCCCACGCGGACAGCCGAAAACACACGGAGCTTCGCGCCTTGGGCGGCCCGCCGGTCTCGGATGAATAGCCGGCTACAATCAGCTCGATCGGCTCGCCCTTCGCCTCGTGCTTCATGCGGTGCCAGTCTGCTTCGGGCGGACGCCAGACGGGCTGGATTCGGTGATAGACCCACTTTTGTCCGCCCGCACGCATGGCGGCCGCCCAGCGGTCGATGCCGGGGGTATTGGTTTTCCACAGCACCGCCGGTGCGGGCATGTTGGTTGGCATGACCGCACCTGCTATGGGGTGCTCAATCTCGATGGGACCCCATGGTCCTGGCTCGGTCAGCAGAGGCCAGGGATTGTCACTGGAAGTTCCACCGGATGCGGCCAGCGCGCTTGCCGCGAGCAGCAGGATGGCCAGAAACATTTTGCCACTGACCGACACGGACATCAGGATGAAATGAGGCATCAGAGAACACAAATCCAATCGGCGGCGAACACGATCAGCTCGACTGTCGCCAAAGCAACCAGTTTGACTGGAGGAGAATCCGACGATTTGAGCCCGGTCATCTCGCCTTGCAGCCGGTTTCGGAGCCTAGTTTTGGGCTGGAACGGGAAGGAGACGGCCTTAGACTCCGCGAGATGATGGCTCCGGCGAATCACGCGCAACGACGCAAAAACGGGCGTTAAAAAACGCCGCCAACACACCAAAATGGGCCTAGAAAGCCGTACTCGCCTCTCACTCAACGGGATGCTTCGGCGACAGGAGAAAACCAGGAGAAAACAAAACAATGAGATCGGTCTGTCTTGCCATTCTGATGTTCCTTCTGTGGGGCATTCAGGGGCGGCCGCAGGCCGTTCCCCGCACACGCAGCCTGTACGCATTATCTTCGATACCGACATGGGGTCGGATTGCGACGACGCCGGCGCGCTGGCCATCCTGCACGTTTATGCCGATCGCGGTTTGGCGGATATCATCGGGTGCATCTACAGCTCGGGCAAAGTGCCCTACGGTGCGGGGATTGTGGAGGCCATTAACGTCTATTGCGGCCGACCGAACATCCCGGTCGGCGCCGCGCACGATGACGTCGTCGGTGACCCGGTGGACAAGATGACCGCCGAGAAACTGGCGCGGGACAAGGCCGCCTTGGAAACCGCGTCGTCGACAATAGAGACGCTGAGGAGATGACGGTGCTGAATCGCCGGCTGCTGGCGGCGCAACCGGACCATAGCGTCACTTACTTGAGCGTTGGGCACACCAAGGGACTGCACGACCTGCTGATCTCGAAGCCGGACGTTCATTCCCGGCTCGACGGACACGACCTGGTGAAGCGCAAGGTCCGACGTTGGGTGGCTTTGGGGGCCCTGGGAGCCAACAACGCGGAACGCCGCTTCGCCAAAGACTGGAATTTCTTCTTCAATGGCACAGCGCCCTACACGAAGTATCTGGTCGAGAACTTGCCCGTGCCGGCGGTTTATGTGGACGGCGGCGAAGACGTGTTGACGGGAAAAGGACTGAAAGCGACCCCACCAGGCAATATCGTGCGGACAGCTTACAGGGATTGGCTATGGAATTACGAAAAGAAGACGCTCGACGACCAACGGCCCAGTTGGGATCTGGTTGCCGTGCTCTATGCGGTCGAAGGTCCCGGCGAGTTTCTGGTGGACACGGGGCAGGGCTGGCTGGAGTTCGACCTCGAACACGGTTGTCGCTGGAACAAGGATCTGCGTGACCCCGCGCAGACCTTCATCCGCCAGAAGCCCGGTGTGGGCGTGCCACTGGCCGATTACCTGAATGCGCTGCTGGCGGCCAAGCCCAAGCATGTTCCGTAGAGGTATCGGCTCATCTGTCGCCAAAGCAAGCGGTTCGCGGGGATGAAGACCCGAAGTCAGTGAACGGCCAGATGTGATCGCCGCGAAAGGAACCCGTCGCTTACCGGCCAGAACGGCGCCAAAAACAGCCGCTAACGGGCCGAATTGAGCGTTTATTCTGCACAACAACCTCCATATCAGGAAGATGCTTCGGCGACAGACAAGGGACGCCCGACTTGGCGATGAGGCGTCGTGCTTCGGCGGCCAGCAACTCGAGGCCGCCGGCGCGTGGGCGCGGCTGGTTGTAAAAGAACATCGCCCAGGCCACTTCGTACGCTCCTTCGGCGTAGGCTTCGAGAGGGGGCACATAGCCGACCATGCCGTTGGCACAACTGACCGTATAGACCGGACACGGCGCGTCGGTTCCTGCCAGCGCGGTGAAGCGCGAGAAGATCTCGGCGTTGACGGTGAGGAGGAGGAAAGGGCCCATGCGGATGGCGCCCAACTCGGCCTGGAGCGAGAGGGGTTCGCCGCGTCTGAGCCGACTCGAGCAGCGTGGCCTGCCACGTTTCGGCGGCCACGCGAAAGAGATGGCCGAACTCGGCCTGGCCTGCCGGGTCGGCCAGACACGTCTCTGTGTACCGCTGGACCTCGGCGGCGCCCCATTCTTCCCCGGGGAGGGCGATCGTTCTGGCGGTGACCTGTAGCGGCGCGTTCCCGTCGGCCTCTGGCTGCGGTGCGGGCGAAGCGAAGGCGGGCAGGACCGTCTCGGCAACGCGTTGTCCCCACTCCTGCATTTGGCCGGGCGCGACCCCGACGGCGGGCGGGTTCACGTTGGCGCAGGCCCCGGCGCAAACGAACGCGAGCGGATTTCCGGGAAGCGCCTCCGAGAGTCGGCGCGCGGCGGCCCCGGGCCAGTCAGCGCTGATCAACGTGTCGCGGAGGCAGACCGGGTGCATGGCGTAGTCGAGGAAGACTGCTTTGAATGTGCCCGTCGGCACGGCGCCACCCGAGAGCGCCCACCCGCGGATCGGTGTGCGCCGAGGCGCGTTGCCGGCGATCGACGCCCAGTTCGCAGCGTCCCTCGGACGCGACCAGTCGGCAAGGCTCGGCATCGGCGAGGGCCGTCGCGACTGCGCGCTGGCACTCGATCTCGACGCGGGCGGCGTAGGCTGGATCGAGGCGTCCGCAGCCGGTCAGGGCGATCAGAGCAGGGGCGCTGTGGGTATGTGTGGTCGAGACCAGGACGCGTGCCCGGTCTATTCGGGCTTTGCCGGCGATCCAATCCCGCAGGCGGTCGGCGGCGGATTGGGCGAAGGCGAGCAGATCGCCGTGCACCCACACCGAATCGTTCGGTGCCACTTTGCAGGTAGAGCACGCGGACGGCGAGGGGATCGAGTACTTGGGTCGATGGCTGCGGTCGAACGGCGAACCCAGCCAGATCGATCCCCGGTTGCGGCGTGATATCGCGCCAGGCCGTTCCGACGTTTCATGGTTGCTCCTGGGGCAGAGGCCGCGTTTGCTGCTGTTTCATCCACTCGAGATCGTGGACGAGGGTCTTGCGCGCCGGGGCGAACCGTCTGGGAAACTCGGTTTCCATCCCGTGGATCAGGCGCTCGAATCGGCCTAGGTAGTCCCGGGCGGTTTCTGTCGAGTCTGGATCGGCAAGAAGGCCGGCGAATTCGTTGCGGACCGGGTTTGCGCCCGTTCCGCCGCCTGTGACAAGGAAGCCCGGATAGAACTCGACGAGATCTTTGAGGACTCGGCGCTGGGCGTCGGTTTGGGCCAACCAGCAGATGGCTTGTCCGATCGAACGACCCGGATCGTAGCCCCGCGGGTTATAGGCATAGTCGGCGCAGGTCGGCCAAGGGGAGGCGGTTGATTTCGTTCTGAGAGGCCAGGGGATTACTCGGATACCCATCGATCACAGACGGGAGATCGGGGTCGCGCCCGCTGACCGGGCCGAGGTGAAGGGTGGGACTGCCGTCGTTGACGGGGTAGTTGTCCCAGAGGAACAGCCGATGGTTCACGATGCGTTTGTAGCTTTCGGCGGCGTGACGGGTGATGCGCGGCACGACGACCCCGTCACCGGTCCAGAACACGTAGACCTCTGAGTGCATCTCGCGGGCCAATGCTTCGAGGTAAGCGCGGTGCTCGGGCTGGGTGCCGTCACCCCAATAGGGTACCGGACAGAAGATGAGTTGGGCGCCGGGATCTTGGCCCGGAGCCGGCCGAAGATCGCATTCACCAAGCGCGCGTGTTGGGCACCGCCCACGCCCGGTCCTGAGATCCCCAAGTCACGTCATCGAGCGAAACGCTGAACCACTGGACACCCTGGTTTTGAGCCCAGGCATAGTGTCGGTAGAACGCTTCGAGGTCTTCGGCGCTGGTTGGATCCAAAGGGCGGGATGAGGCGATCTGGGGATGAAACGCGAAGCAGAAGATGAGGTCGTGTTCGCGACAGGCACGATGATCTTGGCATACGCTTCTCTTCTTCGTCTCGGTCATCGGTTGCCACCACTCGTTGCGCCACGGTTCACCGGGCAGCGACGAGAACATCGATCCGTAGCAGTTCATCAGGAAGTTGAGCTTGAGCTGGGGCAGCACCGGGATCTCATCGAGGTACTGCTCCGGCGTCCACAACCAGCCTTTGGTGCCGCGGTACTTGAAGCCCTGTTCTGCTTGCCCGGGCGGCGTCGGCTCCGGCAAAGGGCGGGCCTGGACTGGGAGATGGACCTTGAGTCGCGGGGGTGGATCGGCGTCAGTTTGTGCCCGGTGTCGGCGACAGCGGCGCGGGCGACCATGAACCACGGGGGAGACCCGAGGTTGCCCTCGGGTTGTTCGTTGGCAATGGTGAGGATGTTGGTCCCCGGCTGCAGCGTTCCGGCGGGGATCGGCAGGGATCGCTGCTGCCACCGGGCGTCTGTAAACCCGCTCGGGCCCCTGAGGAGATCGTGTCCGTTGATCGAGATGCGGATGCGACACTGCGTCGCGGCGTCGTCATCCATGGCCTCGATCGCCAGGACCTGCGGTGTCGGGGGCACGGCAGGCAGGGCGAAACGGGCGGACATTGTCGCGGCGGCGAGGGTGGGCTGGGCGTACACGTAGTTGACGTGCGCTCGCCCGTAATGGCTGGCGCCGAAGTGGGCATGCGCGCCGCCTTCGAAATCGATGCCACGCAACTCAACCCATTGGTTGGTCGCGTCAGCGGCAAGCGCGGTCCACCCGGTCGCGAGCGCCAGAAGAAGTGCGGGCCACGGCTGTCGACGGGTCTGGGTCAGGTTCATGAGGGTTGTTTCTCTTGGGGTGTTCCTCCGGGCGACGGGTTCGCGGGCGCCAGGTCGGGCGCGAAGACGCGCTGGACCAGCCAGGCGCCAAATGCGACTGCGGCTGCGCACCCGACGGCCAGGCGCAGCCAATCGCCGACGAAGAGGGCGTTGGCGGCGAGGACCAAACCGAGGCAAGCCAGCGTGCCCAACACGGAATCGGCCACGAGCCGCGCCGGCGATGGTCCGGTCCGGGGTGCGCCGGACGCCGCGCGCACTGGTCCCCACCAGCCAGGAGGGCGACAGCGATCGTAAAACCGTCGCAAGGTCTCGGTTGACTCTGGAGGCGTCAGCAGCGCGGCTGCGACCAGGACAACGAAGCTGAGTCCGAACAACAGGCCGAGTCCCTGCCACATCGGGTGTTTGGCGGCGTTTTGGTAATCGAGGACGAACCAGACGAGGATCGAGAGCGGCAAGCCCGAGCACGATGGCCGCCAGTTCGCCCCAGACGTTGAACCGCCACCAGAAGAAGCGGAAGAACGACAAGGGCAGGAGAAAGATGACCATGGCGGAGTTGATGAACATGAACCAGCCGACCATCTGCTTGACGAAGAGGAGCGCGACGACGCTCGAGGCGAGAAAGAGGACCAGCGTGGTTGCGCGGCTGACCCAGATTTGGCGCTGGACCGAGGCGTCCGGGGCGAGGGGCCGGTAGAGGTCATTGATGACGAAGCTGCTGCCCCAGTTGATCAGGGCGCTCAGGGTGGAGGTGTAGGCGGCCACCTCGACAGCGATCAACAACCCGGTCAAACCGGCGGGCAGCCGGCAGCGATTGATCAACTCGCCCCAGGCGCTCACCGGGTCGTCGAGCACGGTCATCCCCGCGGGCGGCGGCACGCTGCGCGCCAGGCTGGCCGGCCAGAACACCGCCAGGGCCACGAGTCCGATCCCGATTAACGGCAGAATCCGCAGGCAGAGAGCGAGGAAACAATTCAACAACTGGCCGGCCATGGCGTGGCGTTCGCTGCGCGCCGCCATGAACCGTTGCGCGGTTGATCCCTCGCCCGCGGTGGGCGATCCGGCGAAGAAAACTCCCTGAAGGGCCAGGACCACGATGGTGAGCAGGGCGATCGAGTTTTCCGGTGCTGGCGTTGTCACGGGCGGGATTTGGGCCAACGCCTCGGGACGGACAGCGGCGATGCGGGCGAGGAGTTGACTCCAGCCGCCCTGCTGGGCGACGGCGATGAACATGAACACGAGTCGAGCCGGCCATCAGGATGACGAAGTGCAGCACTTCGGTGACGACGACGCCCAGGAGTCCGCCGAACATGGTATAGAAGGCGGTGGTGGCGCCGAACAACAGCAGGATCTGCCACTCGGACATCTGGACGACGGGGGCGATGGTTTTGGCGAAGAAGCCGGTGATGTAACCGATGAGGAGCACCGAGAAGCCGAAGCAGCAGACGACGGCGTAGGCCTGGCGGGCGACCCGCGCCGGCCGCCCGCCGTATCGGAGCGTGATCAACTCCGCTGTGGTGATGATCCGCATCCGGCGCCAGAGGGGCGCCCAAACGACGGCCACCAGGGGCATCCAGATGATCCAACTGGACCACCACAGCCAGTTGGCGGCCAGGCCGTACGTGAGCACGAGCATCACGAAACCGCCGGTGCCGGATTGGTAAGTGGCGGTATTCGAGATGGCAATCGCCCACCACGGCAGGTTGCGGTCGCTGGTGAAGTAGCTGACGGCGCCGTGCCGCGAAGAGAGGCGCACAACCGCCACGCCAGCCACCATCGTGACCGCGATCACCCCCAACACCACCGCCCAATCAAGGTGCGTCATCGTGCCTGCGCGCGGCTCGTCTTTTCGAAATCCGTCGTTCATGCGTCCAATGGATGCGTCGCGCAGCGACGCCCCTTAGCGAGGCGTCGACTTGACCGTGAGCCAGACTCGATCCCAAGCCTTGCGATCTGACGCCATGCGACGTTGGTTTGAGGCCGAGCCTCGCTAATCGTAGTTCACGACGACGACCGTCGGTTGCGCGAGCCGACGGAGGGTCACGGTATCGCCGGCGAAGGCGCGGCTGGAGACGCCGTTGATCGTCACAGCGCGGATGGGGCGTTGTTCCGGGTGGCGCAGGCGCAATTGAATGCGTTCGGCGACCCGTTGCACTGGCGGCTGCACCTCGGCCACGATCTGGCGCGCCCCAGCCATCGAGCGGAGGGCAAAGCTGGCAGGACCGAACGAGGTTGGCGCCTTCTCGACGCGCACTTCTCTGCCGGCTTCGAGCCAGGGCCGCGGGATCGCCCGCGCGATCCACAAGTCATCCCCTTCTTCCCAGAGCAGCATGTTGCGCAACAGCAGGAGTTGGTGTGTCCCGGAATAGAGATGGGGCAGGGTGATCTCGTTTCGTCCGGTGCGAAGCCAGGTGACCTCGACGCCCGAATAGGTGCCGCGCGACATCCCGTAAGCCATGGAGGTGTAGAACCCGAGAATGACCCGTTTGACCTCGTCGCGTTCGAGGCAATTCATCCAGTAACCGTACGTGTAGGCGTGGTCGATCCCTTCGCGGAAGGCGCAGGTGCCGAGGCAGAGGCCGTGCCGGTTCTCGAGCAGGTCGGTGATCAGGCGGGCGCGGCGGTCGCGGGCAGGCAGCAGGCCGGTTTCGAGCACCATGCTCGAGACCAGACTGTAGTAGTCTGCGCCGGTGTAATTGACCCGCTCGAGCAGGGCCCGCGTTTCGGGAAACATCGGCAGCATGCGCACTCCGCCGCGGCGCACCACCGAACGGTCCATGGACTTCAGGATGGCCTGCGCATAGGCAGCGCTCTCGCGACGGAAACGCGCAGCCGGCTCGGCCAGGCCGACGGCGCCGAGCGCATCCGCGGTTTCCCTGAGTCCCAGCGCCAGGTACGTGTCGGTGTGGTAACTGTAGGTCGGATCCGGCTCGTCGCAGTAGGGGCGGTACTTCAACAAGCCGCGCCAGGGCGCTTGCGGCTCCTGCTGCGCCATGCTGTCTCGACGGGCGGCGAGGATCCAATCCCCGATCCGGACCATGACCGGGGCAACGCGCTGGAGCCACTGGGCGTCTTGGGTGAGGCGAAAGTGCCGGCTCATCGCCCAGAGCTGCGCCCCGGCATCGGGAAGGCCGTAATTCACGATCAAGAGGCCCTCGGGAGTCACGAACGAGAGGATCGAGTCGAGGTAGCGCTGAGCCTCGCGCGGGTAGCCGAACAGATCGAGCGCGTTGCAGTAGCGCGACGCCGAATAGCCGTACACCTGCTCGTAAAAACCCCCTCCGCCGTCATGGGGTTCGTAGACGTCCCCACGCTTATCCACGTTGATGAAATTGTAGGCGAGCCAGGCGCGCCAGGCGTCGTTCACCTCGGTCTCCGGCACCTGGATTTGGGTGCCTTGAGCCAGCAGGGCTTTCCACCAGGCCGCGGTTTCTTCGAGACGCCGGTCGAACTCGATCGCCTCGATCTTCATCGCTCGAGTTGGATCCGCGAAAGGGACCTGAATCTGAACACGGTTCTGACTGCCGGGCGGCACAACCACGACCCACGCTAGACCGGAATCGGCGGGGCCGAATCGAAGCTCGAGTTCGCGCGGCGTGGCGCCCGGGTTCCTGACTTGCAGGCGCACGAAGGCGGACAAAGGCCCGTCAGGGTCGAAGTCGGGCGACCAGCCAAAGGCGGTTTGCTCGAACTGGAGCCCGTCGCCGTCCGTCTCGGCGATGACCACCGGCAACCAGCCCTCGAACAGCCGCTTCCGGCAGCCGCCTTCGCCCAACCGCGCCGGCGGGGTGCCAATGCGAAAGGCGCAGCCCACTCCGGCGAAGTCCAACGATCCGTCCGGAAGAACCACAATCTCCTGGGGACCGTCTTTCACACCCAGGGACTCGCGTGGGAACTTCATGGGCGGGAAATGCCGGCTCACCGAGGCCGAGACTCGGGTCGGCGCGTCCCGACAACTCGATCTCGCCCAGATGGTCATGTCCGGTGTTGGCCAGTTGTTCTTTTTCGGAGGGCGCGAGGCGAGCCTCGGCGGACGGCAAACGCTCGACGGCCACTTCGGCGAACCGACAGACCGTAAGCGGCCCGGCATGACCGTAGTCGTTGTCGAGATCAGCGGCAGTGTACTGCGGGTCGCCCTCGGTTCGACTGAATCCCTTCCCCAGGACAAGCAGAGTCGGGGGCTGACGCAGCCAACTCTTGGGACGTGGCAAGACCAACCAACTGGTCCAATCGCGGCCTTCGGGACTGGATTGGAAGCGAATGCCATCGTGGCCCAGGGCGATGGCCAGATGATACCAATCAGACGTGGCCGGCAAGGCACGCCGATGTTCGAACAGTTGACCGTCAATCAACTGAACAGCGTAGTAGCTGGGCTCGTGTTCGAGGACCGAGACCTGGCACCAGTTCCGCGGGTCCCAATACAGAAACAGGGAACCGACCCAACTGACGCCGCCGCCGGGCTGCAGCCGGCACGAAGCGCGGATCAGATCCACCCCAACCGGGCGCTCGATGTGTGCGTAGGTGTTAAGCGCCGCTGTGATGTGCAGTGCGCCTTCGACGATGTCGACACGGTTGGTGCCGGACGCATCGACGGTCCAGGCCGAGCCCAGTGGGGGCTGGGCGAACACTTCGCGATGGGGGAGTGTGAGCGGCGCCGCCACTGCCACGATTTGCAGGGCCGCAAGGCCGAGAATCAGCAAGACTCGTTTCATGAGCGTTGTGGTTAATGAGCAGTACAAAAAGGAACAGGTCAGATGTTTCCCTTTGGACCGGGTGTGCCGCCGACATTCTTGTCGGCCTCGCTGACAGTGTCCGAGACAGCGACCGTTGCCGGCTGGAAAGCCGGCGGTACAGGTTGATGGCCATGATGGCGTGTCCACTGCGGCGCCGGCTCAGCGCGCCAAGCGATAGAACTTTGCTTCGCCTGCGGTGGGAAGTGTGACCTGCCGGCGGTCCCCGACGGTTTCGGGTGGAACCGTGACGTCGGTCCAGGCCGGGGTCGCGGTCAGTAGACCGGTTTCCTGGAGCACGAAGCCCTCGGCGGCAAGCGGCCAACTGAGTTGCACCTCGCCAGCCGCGAGGGCAATCGCCAAGTACGGCGGCTCAACGTCGGTCGGCGTCGGACCGTAGTGATCATAGCCGAATCGCGCCGACGGTGGGGCGCCAGCATTGAAGATCGAGGAAGAGGCGATGCCGACCATCACGGCGTCGGGATAGGGCGTCTGCGGGGTGAAGCTGCTGCCCAAGGGCGTCCAATTCAGCCCGTCGGCACTGTGGAAACAGGCAAAGGTCTGGCCTGTGCGTTGCAGCCGGACCCAGACACTCGGGTAGGCGAACGTCGGTTCCCGCACCACATAACCGTCGGGGACAATGAACGTGTTGCCATCGGGCGCGTCGCGGTAGGTCGCAACCCAGTGGTTGTCGCCCGTCGCGGCGTACGTTCCGACGAAGACGTTGCGGCTGCCTGGGGTTTCGTCTTCGCGGACCATGAGTCCTCCGCGCGTGGCTGCGTTGGCTCCTGAGATGCCGGTTATTTGCAGCCGCATGTCGAAATCGCCCTGGATTTCCTGATGCAGGAAATTGAACGAGTCGGCCAGCAGCCAGATGTCGGCGCCGCCGGCCCGCACGGTGAATGGGCCCGGTCCACACGCCATCACCAGCCCCGGCTCCGTGACGTCACCGACATCGAGGAAACCGAGCGCGCCCGCGTTGGTGCCCGCAACGGTGTCCGAGTTCTGATTGCCCTTGAGATCGGCAATGCCTGTCACGGTCAGCGTGAACGCCGGGCCGGGCAGGTCGGTGACGGTCAACACGACACTCTGCCCGTCGGCCAGCAGGGTCGCAGCCTCGACGACGCTGCCGGCGCCGAGCGAATAGACGCCGGGATCGCTGGCGGATGCGGCATCGAGGATTTCGTCGAAACAGACTCCGACCTGTGTCGGCACCAGGGCGTAAGTGGAAACGACCCGCGGTCCGGCGTTGTCCGGCAGGACCGTGAGAACCGCTTCTGCGCTGGTCGCGGAGGCGACACCCGGCGCGGAGAGAATCACGCGGAACTTGGCGCCGTTATCCGCCAACGCGGGCAACGCCAGGGTATAACTCGGTCCTGCGGCGCCCGGGATGTCCACGCCATCGCGTTGCCACTGGTAGCTCAGGGCGCCTTGCGGGCCGTTCTCGAGGGTGGCGTCCACCGTGAAGGTTGCGGGACGATTCTCGAGGACGGTGATGCTGGCGGGCGGGGAGTGAATGACGATGGTGGCTCCGGTGACTTCGAAATTGCCGAAGTTCTGATAGTCCACCTGCATGCGACCGGTGCCGTCCGTGACGGCGGTGGCCAAGCCCAGTCGGATGGTGTCCGGATAGGGCGGATCGGGCGTGAAAGCCGCTCCCGCCTGCAGCCAGTCCTGGCCGTTGACACTGCCGTAGGCGGTGAACGTGCCGCCGCTGCGTTTGAGGCGGAGCCAGACGTTCGGGAAAGCGGTCCCGGCCGGCCAGGGCACGAACCAGGCCCCGTCAAAGACACTCGAATCGCCGCCGGTCTCGACGCGTCGCGCGGCGGCCCAGGCATTCTGAACGTGCGCGTAGGCTGCCAGGAACACGTGGCGACTGTCTGGGGCCGCCGACTCGCGGGCGTCGATTGTGAGATTCGAGGCGGCGTTGCCCCCCGCGACTCGGGCGATCTGAACGCGAACGTCGAAATCGCCCGTCCGCTCCTGGTGCACGTAATTGCAGTTGTCGGCAGGGAACCAGATGGCACCGCCGCTTTGGTGGACGGTGAGGCGGTCCGGGTGACACGCAAAGACGAGGGAAGGCTCCGGCAGGTTGCCCAGGTCCTCGACCACAAAATCCAGGATCTCGCCCGACAGGGCCAAGGTGGCGGTGTTGCCTGCCAGGTCGGCCACGCCGTTCACTCCCAGGGTGAATGAGGAGCCGGCCAACGTGGAGACCTGGAGCACGACGGTTGTTCGATCTTCGAGTAAAGTCGCCCATTCGACGATCGCGGTTCCGTTGATCGTGTAGCGCGTGGGATCCGTCGCTGAGGATTCATCCAGTGTCTCGTCGAAACACAGACCCACCGTGGCGCCCGCCAATCCCGCCGTGGACACGACACGGGGGCCTTCGGTATCGGCCTGCACGGTGAGCGTGGCGGCAGCGCTGATCGCCGGCGTGAGCCCGGGCGCGGAAACCACGGCCCGGAACTGAGCGCCGCTGTCGGCGGGGGTGGGCAACTCGAGAGTGTAGCTGGGCGCCGTCGCCCCCGGGATATCGGTTCCGTCGCGTTGCCATTGGAAGCTGAGCACCCCTTGCGGCCCGTTTTCGACCGTCGCTTCGACCGTGAATGTGGCCGGGCGATAGGCCAACACGGTGACGTCTGCCGGTGGCGAGGTGATGACGATGGTCGCGCCCGAGAGAGTGAAATCGCCGAAGTTGCGGTAAACGGCGGACACAGGCGGGGCGCCGGCATCGGTCACTGCGGTTGCCAGGCCGACCTGAACGGTCTCCGGGTACGCTTCAGCGGGGGTGTAGGCGTCTCCGACCTGGACCCAGTTTTGGCCGTCGGTCCCGCCGTACACGGTGAATGTGTTTCCGCTGCGTTTGAGTCGCAGCCAGACGTTTGGGAAATTGATCCCAGCCGGCCAGGCCACGCCCCAGTTGCCGTCGAACACACTCGAAGGGCCGTAGGTGTCGACTCGCCGGGCGGCGGCCCATTTGTTCTGGGCGCTCGCGTAGACGGCGCCGAACACATGCCGGCTGCCTGGGTCGTTCGACTCGCGGACGTCCAACGCGAGGTTCGAGTTCGGGTTGCCGCCGACGACATCGGTGATCTGCACGCAGACATCGAAGTCCCCGGTGCGCGGCTCGGAGACATAGTTGCAGGCGTCCGCGTCGAACCAGATGGCGCCGCCGGTGACTCGGACATTGAGGGCGCTCGGGTCGCACGCGTAAGCCACCGCCGGCTCCGGCAAATTGCCGAGGTCTTCCACACTCCAGCCGAGGACGGCGCCGGCGCCGCTGACGTTCCCGGCGTCGCCCGACGCGTCCTTGAGGCCGGTGGCGGAGACGTTGTATGTCGTGCCGGCGAGCCCATCCACCGACAGCAGGACGGTTCGATCATCGGGCAGCAAGAGCGCGCCCCACACGTTGGCGCCGGGAATGGCGTAAAGGCTGGCGGTTTCGGCGGATGCCCTTTCGAGCGGGCCGGCGAAGCAAAGGGCGACGGTCTGGCCGTTCAGGCTTGTTGTGCTCACCAGCGTCGGCCCGGCCCAGGCCGGCGTGCCACTGATGAACCAGAGGAGGGCGGCCACCGCAACCACGGTGGCGCGTGCGCGGCGGGCGCGCAGGGAGGTGGATTCGGAGTTCGGGGTGCTTTTCATGCGCCCGATTGAAGCCTGGAACATGGGGCGGCGTCTTGGCGTTTCGAGCGGTTCGGATTGGCGACTCGGGTGCAGGCCTGGCTCGCTAGCGCGCATTTCTCACCAACTGCTGAAGAACGCGGAGCCGATGCTATCGAAAGGTGCACTCATGCGCGCTAGCAAAGCAAAACCGCGCCGGGCTGGAGGGAGGGACGAAGGCAACGGAGTGTCGGTTCGCGACTGCGTTTTCCTGCACGACCGAGACCCTCATTTCCCCCTGTCCCGGCGCGGTTTTGCCACAGCCCGGATTTCAGATGATTCTTCCGGTGGTGAGAAGTCCGGGTCTATGTGAGAGCCCGCATTTCAGGTGCAATGGGACGGTGACCGGTCAGATGACATCGAAAGTTGGCGAGAAATGCGGGCTAAGGAGCGAGGCGCGGGAGAGAAGGGCAGGAATACGAAAGGGCGGTTCATGATGTCGAAGATTGGGATTTGGTCTGAGGCGCGCCTCGCTACAAAACGCAATCCGAATCGCCCGAATGCCCAAGACACCCCGCCCGTGAACTGGTAAGCAAGGCCGCATGGGTTGGCGACTTTCTTGCCATGAACCTCGATATGAAAAACAGCGCTGAAGCACCGCAGTCCAACTGCTCCCCGCTTTCGAGCGCGGGCGGCAAGGTCGCGATGCCGACGTCATCGAAAGGCGCACTCATGCGCGCTCGCCGGCCCGGATTTCAGAGGATTCCTTCAGGTGGCGAGAAACCCGGGCCAGGCGGACGCGGTTTCACGCTGATCGAGTTGCTGGTGGTCATTGCCATTATCGCCATTTTGGCCGCCATGCTTGTGCCCGCGCTCGCGCGGGCAAAGGAGAAAGGGCGGCAGACGCTCTGTGCCAGCAACCAGCACCAGATGGGTTTGGCCTACCAGATGTACTCCGAGGACAACGACGATTGGTATCCGGCGCAGCGGGGCTGGGGTGCGGCGGGCGGCCAGAAAGGGACCTACGCGCTCGATCCGGCGGTGGGCAGCAGTTTTGGGATTTACGTTGCGCCGGAAGACCGCCCCTTGAACCGCTATGTGTCCGCCGTCCGGACCTGGGAGTGTCCCGCCGACAAGGGCGATTCCACGTATGGGGCGAAGAACTGTTTCCGCGAGTACGGCAACAGCTACGTGCCCCAGTTCCAGCACGATTCGTATCGCACGAGGCATGTCTGTGGTGACGCGCGTCTCCCGAAGGACACATACGAGGCAACCCCCATCCGGATGAGCGAAATCGCGCTCAGCCCGGCCAACAAGCTCGTTCAGGGCGAATGGGACTGGCACGCCCATCATGACGTGCACGATCCGAAGACCGCGTGGCACAACTCCCGCGGCCAACGGCGCTTCAACATGCTCTTCGGCGACGGGCACGTCGAGTTCTACCGGTTTCCAGATCAGATGGCGGATTGGATCTGGAGCCCGCCCTACGATCGCAATTACCTTTGGTGGTAGAGTTGGCGGCGCATCCAGGCGAGGTCCTCGGCCAGGGTCTGTTTGGTCGCTGGAAACTGGTCTGGAAACAGACGAACGAGGCGGTCGTTGAGGTCGCTGAGATGACCGACGAATTCGGCAGCCCGGAGCGGGGATTCCGTTCCCGCCAGGAGGCGGCCCAGTTTCTGTCGGAGCGGATTCGAGCCACTGCTGCCTCCGGCAACGATGAAGCCGGGATAGTGCTCGACGAGGTCTTTCAACACGCGGCGCTGGGCGTCTGTCCGCGACATGCGCCAGATGGCCTGCCCGATCGAGCGGGCGGGATCGTAGGCCCAGGGGTTGTAGGCGTAGTCGGCGCAAGTCGCCAGGGGAAGGCGATTCATCTGGTTTTGCGAGGCCATCGGATTGCTCAGATAGCCGTCAACGACCTCGCACAAATCCCGGTCGCGTCCCCGCAGCGGCCCCAAGTGCAGGGTTCGATTCCCATCGTTGACCGGGTAGTTGTCCCACAGGAAGATGCGATGGCGCACGATGTCGCGGTAGCTCTCCGCCGCCGCACGGGTGATGCGCGGTGTGACCACGCTGTCACCCGTCCAGAAAACGTACGCCTCCGGGTGCAGCAGGCGGGCGAGCGCTTCGAGGTACGCGCGATGCTCAGGGTTCGTGCCGTCGCCCCAATAGGCGATGGGACAGCAGAGGATCTGCGCCGCGGCGTCCTGCGTTCGCATCCGTGCCAGGATCTCGTTGACGAGCCGGGCGTGGCTCAGACCTGTGGCGCCGGGACCCTCTGATCCCCAACTGATGCCGTCCAGCGAGACGCAGAACCACCGCACGCCCTGACGCTGCGCCCACGCGAAATGGGCATGGAACCGGTCGACATCGTCCGGTTGGGCAGGGTCGAGCGGGCGATCGGAGGCCAGGTGCGGGTGGCAGGCGAAGCAGAACGTGATCTCCCGGTCTTCGGCGGCGCGGATGACACGGGCAAATGCCTCCTGCATGGCCGGGGCAAGCGGCTGCCACCAGTCATTGCGCCATTCCCCCGTCGCGGTCCGCGAGAACAGCGATCCGTAGCAATTCATCAGGAAGTTCAACTTGAGCCCGGGCAAGAAGGGGATCTCCTCGAGGTACTGTTCGGGAGTCCAGTGCCAACCTTTGAGGCCCCGATAGGGAAACCCGGGTTGGGCGGCGCCCCCGGGCAGAGGCTCTGGCAGCGGCCGGCCCGCACCGGGCAGCCGCACCCGCCTTTGCTCCCTGTAGGCCAGCGGTGAGGCGTCGTAGGCGGCTCGAAAACTGTGGTGAAAATGGGACAGATCCTCGAAACCGGACTCGAAGGCGACTGCTGTCACCGCGCGATCGGTTTCCAGGAGCAGTCCCGCGGCATGGCGCAACCGCAGGCCCAGGACGTATTGGAGCCAGCTCTGGCCGGTCACTTTTCGGAACAACTCGGTGAACTGCCGTCGGCTCAGGCCCACAGCCGCCGCGGCTTCGCCGAGCGTTTCGTGGCGAAAGAACTGGGACTTGAGACGGAGCGCGTAGTGCGCCACACGCTCGAGACTGTCGTTGCCCGACTCGAACACCAGGGGCGCGCTGCGTCCTTGCCGGCGAACGAGACGCAGCGTCCGGACCGCCAGGTCGATCAGCCGGGACCGCAGGATCAACTCCCAGCCCTCCTGCCGCGCGTCCTGTTCGAACAACATCTCCTGGACCACCGATCGCACGACCCGCGCCTGGTTGATGTTCGCGCTGCGAAGATCCAGAGGCAAAATGCCCAAAGCACGGAGTTGGTCCGTCAAACGAGGCAGAAGCAATGTTGGGCGGTAGCGGATGACGTAAGCCGTCATCGGATCGCACGCGGCTTCCTGGGCCCGACAGCGCTGCCCGGACGGGACGTGGATCAGCGTGTCCGGGCCCAGCGCGACGCTTGCTCCAGAGGTCTCGAGCCGCCCTCGGCCTGCCGTGACCAGATGAAAGGCGGCCCACGACTGCTCAGTCCCGCTGAAATCCCCCGAGTCCTGCCGCGCCCCGAACACCACCACGTCCGGTCCGGGCACGGCAACCGCGTCGGAGTTCACCTTCCGCGCGCGTCCAGTTTCCGTGCACGACCTTTGCGTCATACGACTTCTGGCTTGGGGGGGGCACTCTAAGCGACGCCTCTCTCGAACGACAAGGCCGGAGACACACGGCTTGCTGCATTGCTTGGCGAGGCTTCGCCTCAGACCGACGAACACATGTCGAATCGTTTCCTGGGCTTCAACCGCGGGCATCGACAGTCGACCTGCTAAGGCGCCGCGGGGTGAGAACGACTTGACTCATTGACCGCTGATTCCACCACGAAGTATCGCGGGCGCGCCGGCGCCTCGCCAGAAACGCCCCTGTAGGCCGGTGCCCTCACCGGGCGCGGTCGAACCTCGAAAACGAGGTGGGGCGCGCCGACTCGCGTGCGCGCCGACGGCGCCCAGGGGACTAGCCGCCCTACCGACCGGGTCAGTTTTCATGCGAAGTGGTATTCCCAAAATCGAGGTTCATGGAGAGCCACCTGTTCCATTTTGAACTGCCCAGGGGGCCATGAACCTGAACCGCCGGCGCTATCCAGCCGGCAACGGTCTCTGTCTCGGACGACTGTGAGCCGAGGCCGACACGATTCCATCCGACAGGCGGCTACACGGTTCATGAAGAGCGCTGACATTCCACGGTTGAATGCGCATCGGGACCATGAACCGAAAACGCTCAACGGCCAACGGCCGTCGTCCAACTCTCAACTCTCAACTCGCAACTCGCAGGGCGAGGCGGGTCACGGCCCAGCGGGCGTGTTCGGCCACGAGCGGCTCCGGATCGTGCGTGGCGCGTTCGAGCGCGGGCAGGGAGTCGCAGGTGCCGACATTGCCGAGGGCGACGCAGACGTTGCGGAGCAAGCCGCGCCGTTTGGCGCGGGCCAGCGGGGTGTCGGCGAAGCGCCGCTTGAACATGGCATCATCCAAGGCAAGGAGGTCGAGGAGACGGGGTTCGGCCAGATCGGGGCGAACGTGTTGGCCCATCAAGCGGCCCGCTCGAGCGAAGCGGTTCCACGGGCACGCCGACAGGCAATCGTCGCAGCCGAAGATCCGGTTCCCGATGGCCGGGCGCAGATCGGTGGGGATGGGGCCTTTGAGTTCGATCGTCAGGTAGGAGAGGCAGCGCCGGGCGTCGAGTTGGAATGGGGCGACCAGGGCTCCGGTGGGGCAAGATTCAAGGCAGCGAGTGCAAGCGCCGCAGCGATTGGGCTGGGCTGGGTCGGGCTCCAATTCGAGCGTGGTGAGGATTTCGGCGAGGAAAAACCAATTGCCGAACTGGCGGCTGACGAGATTGGTGTGTTTGCCGACGAAGCCGAGCCCGGCGCGCTGGGCCATGTCCCGTTCGAGCACCGGGCCGGCATCGGCGCACGCGACGGAACGGGTGGCGGGGGCATCGAGGGCGTTGATAAAGGCGGCCAATTCGGCGAGCGGCTGTGCCATCGCGCGATGGTAATCGTGGTAGCGGGCGTAGCGGGCGATCTGTCCATGGGGCGACGGGTCCCCAGAGGGTGTGTTGTTCCTTGGGGTGAGGGCGTACGGTTCCTGGAGAGCCACCTGTTCCATTTTGAACTGCCCAGGGGGCCATGAACCTGTACCGCCGGCTTTCCAGCCGGCTCGGGGGCAGTCACATGAGATTCCACCGTGCCGACCTGGAGGTCGGCGGTACGGGGGAGGTTCATGGGAAGCGACTGGATTTACGAAATAGCTGACAGCGAGAGTGACGACGCTGCGGGCTCCGGGCAAGAGCAGCCGAGGATCGAGGCGCAGGGCGGTGTTGCGGGCGAGGTACGCCATTTCGCCGTGACGTCCGGCGGCCAGCCAAGCCTCGAAGCGCGGTGCCGTGTCGGGGCGGGCTGCAGTGGTGACGCGGCAGGCATCGAAACCGAGTTCCCGAGCGCGCTGGCACAGTGCTGTTTTCATCCGTGCCGATGAGATCGCCGTGCGGCGACGAACTCGCGGAGGACGTGCTGGATAACCTCGCGAAGCTGGCGCGGACCGGTGTTCACGAGGACGTCCGCCTGGCTGTAGAACCGCTCGCGTTGGGCCAAGAGTTGACGGATATGCGCCTGCGGGTCGGCAACCTGGAGGAGCGGGCGATGGGCATGGTGGCGAACGCGTTCCCAAATGACCTCGGCGGTCGTCCAAAGACAGACCACGAGCGCATGGCACTTGAGGCTGGCCAGGTGGTCGAGGTTGGCCCCCAGACCGCCGCCGGTGGCGATGACCGTGCGGTCGAGTTGGGCGAGGCCTTCGACCACTTGCCGCTCGAGTTCTCGAAAGGCGGCTTCACCGTCCTGGGCGAAGATATCCGTGATGCTCTTGTGCGCCCGCGCCTCGACCAGACGATCCGTGTCTATGAAATCGAAACTCAGATGATAAGCGGCGGCGTGGCCGACGGTGGTTTTGCCGGTGCCCATGAAGCCGATCAGGGCCAGATTGCGGATCGTGCGGTTGGGGTTCATCGCCGCGGCAGGGATCGAGGCCGGGGCGTTTTGGCTTTGTCCCCGCGATGAGCCCGCCAGACGTGGAGCACCCCTTCGAGTGTGAGTCCGGGCGCGACGGCAGTGATCTCGGGCAGGCCTCGCGCCATGAGGCGGGCGTAGCCCCCGGTGGCCACCACCGGCAGGCGCCGACAGTCCAGTTCCCTCCGGACTCCGGCAAGCAGTTCGCGGATCAATCCGCGATAGCCGCACATGGCGCCGATGCGCATCGCCTCCGCGGTGCTCCGTCCGATCGCCCGCCGCACCTCGCGAATCCGAATGCGGGGCAGCAGCGCGGTCTTTTCGTGGAGGTAATCGGTCAGGGCGGCCAGGCCGGGGCCGATGATGCCGCCGATGTAATCGCCCGACGCATTGACGACGTCGAGGGTCACCGCCGTGCCAAAATCGAGGACGATCACCGGGGTGCCGAAGCGATGACGCGCGGCGACCGCATTGGCCAGCCGGTCCGGCCCGATGGACGCGGGCCGGGGATAGTCGAGGCCCAACGCCTCGGACCGTGCGATGGGTCAGTTCGAGCGGTTCGATCCTCCAGGCGGCCAACACCGCGCGGCGAACACGGGGCGTGGCGCGGGGAACGACGCTGCAGAACGCGGCGCCTTCGAGCGGCGGGCCGGCGGCGAATCGGGCGGTGGCGCGGGCGGCGGAGCCGTCGAACCAGCCGGAGGTGGGCACATCGAGGCTGCGAAGCAGCCGGCGGCCCTGCGCAAGACCCAGGTGCGTGTGCGTGTTTCCAATGTCGAGCAGCAGGATCATTTCTCGAGCGTCACGTCGCCGCCGGTGATTCGTTCCAGGTGGCCGTGCTCGGTCCGGACCAGGAGCGCACCTTCGGAATCGAGCGATTCGGCGCGTCCGCGGATGCGGCGGGAGCCGATGGCGACGACGACTTCGCGGCCTAGGGTGGTGCAGAGTTCTTCCCACTCGCCGGCGATCTGCTCGAATTGGCCGTCTTTGAGCCGGGCGTAATCCTGGTCGAGGGCGCGTAAGATGGCGGCCGCCAGTTCCGCCCGGTTGAACGGGTGGCCGGCCTCGACGCGCAGCGACGTCGCGGTTCGTCGCAGATCGGTCGGGAAATCGGCAGCCGCCTGGTTCACATCCAGCCCGATCCCCAAAACGATATGCCGGATGCGGTCCGGTTCGGCTGTGAGTTCGGTCAGGATGCCGGCGACCTTGCGTCCGCGGAGCAAGAGGTCATTGGGCCATTTGACTTCGGGCGCCAGGCCGGTGTGCTGGCGGATCGCTCTGGCCAGGGCCGTCGCGGCGAGAATGGTCAACTGGGTGGCTTCTGTCGGACGGAGTTCGGGGCGAAGCAGGATGGAAAACCACAGCCCCTGTCCGCGCGGAGAGGTCCAGCGGCGACCGAGCCGTCCGCGTCCCTTGGTTTGAGACTCGGCGAACACCACGACGCCTTCCTTGACGCCATCGCGGGCGAGTTTCTCGATGATGTCGTTGGTCGATGTGGTTTCGCGAAAGACCTCGATGTCGCGGCCGATGACGCGCGGGCTGCCCAGGAGCGACATCAAGTCGTCCGGATGCAGAACATCGGGCGTGCTCAGGAGCCGGTAGCCGCCGTGCGGGCTCGCGGTGATGTCGTAGCCCAACGCCCGCAACTCCTCGATGCGCGCCCACACGGCAGCGCGGCTGACGCCCAGGCGCTGGGCCAGTTCGGCGCCTGAGAGCGTGCCCATGCCGGGGTTTCGGAGGGCCGTCAGAATCTCGGCGTCAAGGTTCATGGAGCGCGCGCTCGAGTGTCGGGGTCTTCGGGTGAAATCGAGGGCAAGATCGACTGCTGGAGCCGAATGCGTCAGAGCGCCGACGGAGATGAAGTCCACACCCGTTCGAGCCACCGTGCGCACCGACGCCAGGGTGATGCCGCCGCTGGCCTCCGTCAGCGCCCGACCGGCAACGAGGGCGACTGCGCGCCGCAGCACCCTCGATGGCATGTTGTCGAGCAGAATGATGTCGGCACCGGCTGCGACCGCCTCCTCGACCTGGCGCAGCGTGTCGGCTTCGACCTCGACCTTGAGCTGGGGATACGCGCGGCGGGCGCGCGCCACGGCAGCGGCGACGGGGGAAGGTCTTTGCCCGGCGAGTGCGGCCAGGTGATTGTCTTTGATGAGCACGAGATCGTCGAGGCCGCGGCGGTGGTTCAGTCCGCCCCCACAGACCACGGCATATTTCTCGAAACGACGCCATCCGGGTGTTGTCTTTCGGGTGTCCAGGACGCGCGCCTTCGTGCCGGCGATCGCCGCCACATAGCGGGAGGTCAACGTCGCCACGCCGGAGAGGCGCTGCACAAAGTTCAGGGCAACGCGCTCCGCCGTCAGCAGGGCCCGGGCGGGACCTTCGAGCCGCAGGACCGTTTGTCCGCGATCGAGGCGGTCACCGTCGGCGGCCTCCGGCTCGATTCGGATTCGGCGTGAGAGCATCTGGAAGGCCGTGCGGGCGAAGGCCAAGCCCGCCAGCACCAGCGGCTCTCGGGCGACCATGCGGGCGTGGGCGTAGGCGCGGGCGGGCACGGTCGCCAGCGTTGTGGCATCGCCTTGTCCGACGTCCTCGGCCAACGCCTGCCGCACCGCCTCGCTGATTTCCTGGCGTGAAAGCGCGATCACCCTCGGATCATCCCCCAAGACGATCCGGGGATGAAGGGAAAAACGCAGCGCCCAAGCCGTGACCGCCCTAAGGTGCGCTGGACGATTGTTTCAGGCGCGCCTGGTCGAGCGCCTGTTGGGCGGGGCCGAACTCGGGCTGCAACCGCAGGACGGCTTCATATTCGGCAATGGCGTCGCTCCACCGGTTCTGGGAGGCGTACGAGTTGGCGAGATTGAAGCGGGCCTGCCAATAGTTGGTGTCGATCTGCGCAGCCTTGAGGAATGCCGCGGCCGCCTCCGCCGCGAGGCCGCGCTGGCGCAGCGCGTTCCCGAGGTTGTTGTGGGCGGAGGCATAGTCCGGCACCGCCTGGATCGCCGCGCGGAAATGCTCGAATGCGGCGTCGAGATCCCCGCGACGGTGAAGGAGTATCCCAAGGTTGTTGTGAGCCTCGGCGTATTGCGGAAACAACTCGAGGGCTCGTCGGTAGGCGGCCACGGCTTCGTCTTCGCGCCCCAGACGGGCGAACGCAATGCCGAGGTTGTAGTGGACATCTTCGTCCTCGGGTGTCAGGCGTTTGGCGTCCTCATACACCTTCGCAGCGGCCTCGAATTGCCCCTGCCGCAGGAGATCATTGCCCTGGGTCACCAGGGCCGCCGCCTGCTCGCTGACAGCGCCCGTTCGGAGCGGCGTCTTGCCGCCCACGCCCCCGACCGCGCTTTCTGTTCCGGTTTGCGATAAGGCGGGGGGTGTGTCCAACGCCGGGGGGAGACGTACCTTGGAACGCCAAACCAACCCGGCCACGGCCACAATCGCAAACCCCACGGCAACAAGCCCGATCGTCAGGGCGCGCGACCGCGGGGCGCCGGGGCGCAGGTTGGCTCTCCGAGCCGGGCTCATGTCGCCGCGACAGCGCTCTCGAATTTGGCCCGCAGGGCTTTCGCGGAGGGAGCGCCCACGACGGTGTCGGCGACCTCGCCGTTCTTGAAGAGCATCAGGGTGGGGACACCGGTGATGCGGTATTGGTTGGCGAGGTCCGTGGCGTCATCCACGTTCACCTTCACCACTTTGACTTGGCCGCTGAATTCTCCGGCTATGGAGTCGAGCAGCGGGGCGATCATCTTGCAGGGCCCGCACCAGGGCGCGTAGAAATCCACCATCACCGGCACCGGCGATTTGAGGACTTCCTCCGCGAAACGAGCAGGAGCGATTTCGGTCACGTTCGTCATATCTTCGATTCGTCAATTTCGGTTTCGATCTATGTCAAAGGCTCACGAGCCGCCAATGGCGCAAAAGTTACGCGCAGCCCCAGTGTGGCAGGACCGGAACGAAAAGACAATCGCCGCCGCGCGGCGCAGATCGCAACCAAAGCTGCGAGATTCTCGCGCGTGCCTGGTGCCAAGGCTGACCACGGTCGCCGTGCTGCGCGACTCGCGGTTTGCGTGGCGCGCCCCAACATCGAGAGGCGCAACCTCTTCGGTCAAGACAATGTCATGGTTTGATTCCTGCCTTGACACCTGCCTTTGACAGAAACGTCAAACTCTCAACTCTCAACTTCAACTCTCAACTCTGAGGCTCGACGAAGCCGTGGGGTCCCGCTAGAGTGACTCCCTCGATGAAATCTGTAGTCATTGAGTCAAGTGTTTGCGCCGCGCAGCGGCGCCACTTAGCCCGCATTTCTCACCAACTTTTGATGTCATCTGACCGGTCACCGTCCCATTTCACCTGAAATGCGGGCTCTCAGAAACCCGCGCCCCAAACAGATGGACCCAATCTCGATCCCACTGTGTCCGCGTGCCCGGGTCGCCCAAGCGGCTGGGGCGTGTCCCGGCTTTGATGAACCGATGAGCCGATTCTCCTTGCTGGGCGCGGGTTTCACAGACCCGGAAATCTCACCCGCGGACCGTCCGGAATGCCGCGATCTCCCCACCGGTGAGATTTCCGGGTTAGAATCCTTGACACGCAAGTGAACGCGGCAGGCACAAACTTGACTTGTCTACACCATGTTTCCCGGTCAAGGATTCTAGTGCAGACGATCTGGCGACGTGCTTCGCTGGCCTGAGGCGGAGCTTCGCTAAACTGCCCGGCGGCTGAGAACCAAACAACTGAAGGCGCATGAATCTGCCCAATAAAATCACAGTGTCGCGCTTTGTGCTGACCGCCGTCTTCCTCTGGGCGGTCTTGTCGCGCTCGCCGGTGAACGACACGCTGGCGTTGGTCTTCTTTTGCGCGGCGGGGATCACCGACTTTCTGGACGGTCGGATCGCGCGTCGGCGCGGCTTGATCACCAATTTCGGGATTCTGATGGATCCGCTGGCCGACAAGGTTCTGATTTGTTCGGCGTTCATCATGTTGCTCGAACGGGGCCGGCTGAATCCGTCCGCCCCGGTGACGATCGAGGGGTGGATGGTGGTGCTCATCGTGGCTCGAGAATTGGCGATCACCGGACTGCGCCTGCTGGCGGCGTCGAAGAACATTGTGCTGGCCGCGGAGCGCTACGGGAAACACAAGACGATCTCCCAAATCACGGCGATCATTGCGCTGCTGGTCTTAGACGCGCACGTCGAGTGGTGGCCCTGGCTCCAGGGGCTGCTCACCGGGTGGGTGCCCACCTTCGCCCAACTGGCGCTCTATGTCACCGTGGTTCTCACCGCCACGTCAGGTATCCTCTATCTGTGGAGGAACCGGGAGCTTTATCTCCACGACATGTAAGCCGCCGTCATGACCGCCACTGTCTCTCCGGCGCTGCTGGGCGTGCCTGGTCTGGGAGGTTTCGCGTTGGTCCTGGCGGTTGCCCTGGGACTGATGCTCCTGGGTTCGTCGCGCGTCGGCCCGCACCTCGCCGGACGGGCGGCTCAGCCCGAGGGACGCCCGTCTGACTTTCAGGGGCGGCAGCGGTTCGTCCTGTGGCTCGCGGAAGGGTGCGGTGCCGGGCGCATCCCGTTCGCTCCGGGAACGATGGGATCGGTGATCGGTCTGGCCTGGACGCTCGTCCTGGTTGCGCCCCGGAGCGCGTGGTGGTACGGGCTGGGTCTGATGGCGGGACTGGCGCTTTCAGTCGCGTTGTGCGCGGCGGCTGAGCGACTCCTGGGGGCGCGCGATCCGGGCTCGGTCGTGTTGGACGAGATTGCGGCGCTGCCTTTGTGCTTCGCGGGGTGGGTTGGGTATTCGCTGTGGCGGACTGGGCAGATGCCGGCTTTCGACGGGCTGGTTTCGGGCCGGGGATGGTTGCTGTTGCTCGCGGGTTACGGGGCATTCCGCGCATTCGACATCTGGAAGCCGTGGCCCATCCGCCAGAGCCAGGCGCTCCCAGGCGGGTGGGGCGTCACGGTCGACGATGTCCTCGCCGCCGTCTGCGCGAATATCATCTGGCTGCCCTGCCTGGGGTTGGGCTGGTTCGAGACTCGCTGAATCGCCGCAGCCACGACCACAGCATGCGGCCGACTTTTCGAAGACGAAAGGGGAGCAGGCTCAGTTGCACCAGTTGCCAGATGAGGAAGAACTGCCAGCGCGGGATATCGAGCATCAAGGCCTGGCCGACAGCTTTGGTGCGAAGCGCCAGTTGGTTGAAGTCCATGTCATCGCTGACGCGCCCCCGACGTTTGGCGATCTGCCAGAACTCGGTTCCCGGGTACGGCGCGGCGATGTAAGGCACAATGTCGTCCACCCCCTTCCACCAGGCCCTGAGAATCCAGCCGATGGTGTCCAGCATTTCGCCGGCGGTTTCGGTCGGGTTGGCGAACATGACGCTGCCGCCACACCGGATTCCATGCTTCTGACATCGTTGGATGGCTTGATTGTTGAGAGCCACCGACGCCCGCGACTGCTTGAGATACTTGAGGACCCGGTCGTTTCCGGACTCGATTCCGAACCCGACATACGTGATGTTCATCCTCCACAGATAGTCGCACGTCTCGTCGTCGAGGACGTCGGCCCGGCCCTGGATGGCCGCCCCGCGGATGATCTTGTGGAGGCCGGCCCGCTCGAAGCCTTCCGCGATCGCCTTGAGCCGGGATTTGTTCACGGTAAAGAGGTCGTCGAAGATCGCCAACCGGTCCACACCCTTCTCACCCAAGGCCTGCATCTGCCGGACCACCCACTCGGGCGTGTGATCGCGATACCGGGTCCAGAAATGCGCCGTCGAGCAGAACCGGCACTTGAAAGGGCAGCCGCGAGAGGTCAGGAGGGTTCCCTCGACGACCACATCCTGCCAGTGGCGCAGCAACTTCGGCTTCCAACAGCCCGGATGGTAGAGATCCAGATCCAGATCCGGATAGTCTTCGAGCTGCACCTTGGTGTCGCTCGCCGGCGGGCGCCCTTCGAGGTACTCGATCAGTTTGTATTCTGCCTCACCCGGGATCAACACGTCGAACTCCGGGCGCGCCGAGGCGGGACAGGTGGAGATGTGCACGCCTCCCAGGACGATGGGCGCCTGGATTTTGGCGCGCTTGAGACGCTGAGCCAGTTGGTGCGCCTGCTCGTAATAGATCGTCATCGCCGAAATGCCGATCACATCGAAGGGCTCGCTCAGAAGAACCGACGCCGGATCCTCGTGGTTCGCGTCGATGACCCGGATCGACCAGTCCGGCAGTCGTCTTCGCACCCAACTGGCCAGATAGACGAGCCCCGTGGGTTGCCCGAGTTTCGTCAGCGACGTGAGAGCGAGGCGGCTCATGGCGCGCGGAATAATGGCGACATTCGGCGAGAAACCGTGGTCGCCAACAACGTCGAAAGCAAGATTATATCCGGTCGGGCCGGACACCTAAAGTCACTCCCTGGATGAAATCTGTAGTCATTGAGTCAAGTTTTTGCGCCGCGCAGCGGCGCCCCTTAGCCCGCATTTCTCACCAACTTTTGATGTCATCTGACCGGTCACCGTCACAGTCCACCTGAAATGCGGGCTCTCAGAAACCCGCGCCCCAAACAGTTGGACCCAATCTCGACCACACTGTTGTCGGCGTGCCCGGGTCGCCCGCGCGGCTGGGGCGTATCCCGGCTTTGATGAACCGATGAGCCGATTCTCCTTGATGGGCGCGGGTTTCACAGACCCGGAAATCTCACCCGCGGACCGTCCGGAATGCCGCGATCGCCCCACCGGTGAGATTTCCGGGCTAGCGAGGCGTCGACTGCCGGTGATCGTGGTGGACACCCGGCGGCCACGAGCCGCTCACACGCCTCGTTGGTCTGAGGCGCAGCCTCGCTAACCCTCATCCACCGCGCGCTTGACTTGGGGGGCGCCTCCGACGGACCTTCTCTCCGCCGTGACACCGACTTGACCGGAACCATCGCATGAACCCAGAGCAGATGACCGCCACGAGGGCATTCATCGCCGAGATCCTGACCCGGAGAGTGACCCGTCCCGCAAGACTCCCTTTCTACCTGGGGCTGTGGTGCCTCTGGCTGTTGGCGGCGGCGGTCCTCGCCGCTTGCGAGGGGATCATCGCTTTGACGCAGCGTCTCGTCTGCCCCACGCTCGAATGGTGGAAGCGAACGCCGCAAACGCCATGACGTTAGCGAGGCGCGCCTCAGACCGGCGAGGCGTGTGAACGACTTGTGACCGCCGGGTGCCAACCACGATCACCGGCGCCCGACGCCTCGCTAAGGGGCGCCGCTGCGCGGCGCAACAACTTGACTCATTTACAACAGATTTCACAAAGGAAGTGACTCCAGCGAGGCGCGCCTCAGACCAAATCCCAACTTTCGGCATCATGAACCGCCCTTTCGTTTTCCTGCCCTTCTCTCCTGCGCCTCGCGCGCTGCAATCCGCCGGCGGGCGGTTCCGGTTGCTCAAGCTCGGTCCGGTCGCCATCGCCTACGCGCTCCTTTTTCTGGTGCTCGTACCCTGCCTGGCTGTGGTGTGGTTGTGCGAGTTCATAGGCCAGAAGCTGTGGCCGTTCGATGAACCGCGCGAGTTCGCCGGGTTCGACCGCGCCCGGGATCGCGCAGCCGCCAAGTAGGGCGCGCCAGCCGGCGGTCGGCTGGTTGCCCCAGCCCGGATTTCCGGGAATTCTCGTTTTGAGGAGCGCCCGGTGCGGAAACCGGCTGATGCCGGGACACCAAACCGCGGGTTGACAGGCTTTCGCCATTGGATGGAGCATGTCGCCCATGAACACTGCATCAACTCAGTCTGCCTCGCGTCGTGACTTCCTGAAGGCCACCGGGCAGTTCGCCGCGGCGTCGGCCTTGGCCGGAGTCGCTCTTCCTTACGTGCATGCTGCGGACGACAACACCATCCGTCTCGCCCTGATCGGCTGCGGCGGGCGCGGCAACGGCGCCGTGGCCAACGCGATGTCGGCAGGCGGCCTGGTCCTGGGAGACAACTCCGGCACGGAACGGGCCGCCGGCACGGGCGCAGGCGGGCCGATCCAACTCGTCGCCATGGCGGACCTGCGTCTGGATCGCCTCCACCAATCGCACCAGGCCTTGCGCGAGGCCTTGGGCGATCGGATCGATGTGCCGCCCGAGCGCCGGTTTCTCGGTTTCGATGGCTACCGTCACGCCATCGATTGCCTGCGTCCGGGCGACGTCGCGATGTTGACGACCCACGCCGCATTCCGGGCGCCGCACCTCGAGTACGCGGTCGAGAAAGGCGTGAACGTTTTCATGGAAAAGGATTTCGCGGCGGATCCGGGCGGGATCAAACGCATTCTCCGGGCCGGCGAAGCCGCGGAAAAGAAGAACCTCAAGATCGCTGCGGGGCTCATGGCTCGCCATTCGTCGGCGCGTCAGGCGCTGATCCAGAAGATCCGCGACGGCGCGATGGGCGAAGTCCAACTGATTCGGGCTTACCGCATGGACCCGGGCTATTTCATGGGGCCCTTCTCGCGCAACGAAAACGAACTGCTCTGGCAGCTCAGCCCCGGGCATCCGTATCAGTTCCTCTGGGCGTCAGGCGGCATTTTCATCGAGTTGATGATCCATCAGATCGACGAGTGTTTCTGGATCAAGGATTCCTGGCCCGTCTCGGCGCATGGCGTGGGCGGGCGGTTTGCGGGCAGCACCGATGCCAGTCAGAACCTCGATAGCTACTCGATCGAGTACACGTTCGCCGACGGCACGAAGGCGTTGGTGACTGGCCGCTACATCCCGCGCTGCCACACCGATTTCGCCACGTTCGTTCATGGCACGAAGTGCGCAGCGCGGTTTTCGGGTGACATTCACGCGCCGACCTGCTGGCTCTACAAGGACCAGCGCATCGAACCGTCCAATGTCGCGTGGCGGACTCCCAAAGAGACCGTCAACCCGTGGCAGGCGGAGTGGGACGTCCTCCTGAGCGCCATCCGCAACGATCGTCCGCACAACGAAGCCCGCCGGGCGGCGCTGTCGAACCTGGGAGCGATCATGGGCCGCGCCGCCGTGCACACCGGCAAAATCGTCACGTGGGAGGAAGCCACGGCGTCCAGTTTCCAGTTCTGCTCGAATGTGGATGCCCTCACGGAATCGAGCCCGGCGCCGGTGCAGGCGGATGCCCAAGGCCGCTACCCAGCGCCGGTGCCAGGGGCCTGGACGGAAATCTGAAACGACGCTCGTCCGACTCACACCGCCAAACCGCTACAGCCGCAATCCGACCGGGAAACCGGCGGTTTTCGAGCCGCGGGCCGGGCGTCGACATGTGCGCGTTGTTTGAATGAAACCAAAGAAGGCCCTTCGAGTCGCTCTCTTGCTGGTGGTGCTGGCAGGGGTGGCTTTATTGCTGACGAGATGGCCGAGGCGGGAGGCGGAGCCGGCGCGCGAACTCACGCTCTACGGCAACGTCGAACTGCGCCAGGTGGCGCTTCCATTCAACAACACGGAGCGCATTGCGGCCTTGTTGGTCGAGGAAGGGGATCGGGTCAAGCGGGGCCAAGTGCTGGCGCGGCTCGACACGGCGCGTCTCGCTCCGCAGGTGGCCCAGGCCCAGGCGCAGGCGGCCGCTCAACGGCAGGTGGTCGCCCGACTGCGCCATGGCGCGCGCCCCGAGGAGATCGCGCAGGCGCGGGCGAACCTGGAATCGGCTGCGGCGGAGGCCGCGGACGCCCGGAGCCGCCACCAGAGACTGGTGACCCTTCGGGGCGCGTCGGTCGTCAGCGAACAGGACCTGGACAGCGCGCAGGCAGCCGCCCAGGCCGCCGAGGCGCGCCGCGCCGCCAGCCAGAAGACGCTCGATTTGGTCGTCGCCGGTCCGCGCCAGGAAGATATCGCCGAGGCCGAGGCCCGGTTGCAGGGGGCGGAAGCGCAGCTTGCCCTGATCGAGCAACAAATGGCGGACACGGAACTCATCGCCCCGGTCGATGCCGTGGTGCGGACACGGGTTCTCGAGCCGGGGGAGATGTCATCGCCGCAGAAGCCCGTGCTGACGCTTGCCGTGACGGAGCCGAAGTGGGTGCGCACGTACGTGAGCGAGCCCGATCTGGGAAAGGTGCGCCCGGGCCAGCGCGCCTCCGTGGTGGCAGACAGCTTCCCCGATCGTCCGATCGACGGACAGGTCGGCTACATCTCGTCGGTGGCGGAGTTTACCCCCAAGACCCTCGAAACCGAGGAACTGCGAACGAGCCTGGTCTACGAGGTGCGAGTCCTGGTCAAGGACGGCGACGACCGGCTGCGGCTGGGCATGCCCGTCACGGTGCGCCTGCCGCTTGCCGAGACGGAGGCCGCGCGCTGAGGCCCGGCTCATGGAGACCGCACGCCCATCGCTCGCGATCGCAGGGCGCAATCTCCGCAAGGCCTTCCGCCGCGACCGAACCACCACGGTGAGCGCGCTCGACGGCGTCTCGATCGAAGTCGCCTCGGGGGCATTGGTGGCGCTGGTCGGGCCGGACGGCGCGGGCAAGACGACACTGATGCGGCTGATCACGGGCTTGCTGAGGGCGGATTCGGGCGAACTCGACGTGCTCGGCGTCAAGGTGGCCGAACATCCCGCCGAGATCCAGGCCCGGACAGGGTACATGCCCCAGAAGTTTGGCCTTTATGAAGATCTGAGCGTGCAGGAAAACCTCGATCTCTACGCCGACCTGCACGGCGTGGCCCGGGAGGAGCGCGCCCAGCGCTACGCGCGGCTGATGCGCATGACCGCGCTCGAGCCGTTCACGGAACGGCTCGCCGGACGGCTCTCGGGCGGCATGAAACAGAAGCTCGGCTTGGCCTGCGCACTGGTGCGGTCGCCCGAGTTGCTGCTGCTCGACGAGCCGACGGTGGGCGTCGACCCGCTCTCGCGGCGGGAGTTGTGGGCCATCATCCTGGGACTCGTCGAGAAGGACGGGCTCACAGTCCTTCTGAGCACCACCTCGATGGACGAGGCGGCGCGTTGCCATCGCGTGACCGTGCTGCACGAAGGCCGGTTGCTGGCGAACGGTCCACCCGAAACCCTCAGTCGCCTGGCCGACGGGAGGACGTTCCGGGCGCACCCGGCGCCGGGACAACCGGCGCGCCTGCTCCAGGCCCAGTTGATCGACCGGGCGGACATCCTCGATGCCGTGCCTGAAGGCGGTCATGCGCGTTTCGTGACCGCAGGCGCCCACCAGGCCGCCTCCGCTGTCGCTCAGTTGCTGCCCGAAGCCGGCGTGCGCCCGACGCCGCCGCGTCTCGAAGACGGGTTCATGGTTCTGCTGGGACGGCAACGAGACGCCAGGAAAGCCCAGGCCCCGATCGAACTCGAACGTCCGCCGGAACGTCGATCGGGCGAAGTGGCGGTGCGGGTCAACGACCTCGTGCGCCGCTTTGGCCGGTTCACCGCAGTCGACCGGGTGAGCTTCGAGGTGCGGCGAGGCGAGGTGTTCGGGCTGCTCGGCCCGAACGGCGCCGGCAAGACAACGACGTTCCGGATGCTGTGCGGGCTGCTGCCGGCCACGAGCGGCACGCTCGAAATTGCGGGCACGGACCTCCGGGCGGCGCGGGATTCGGCGCGCCGGCGTCTGGGCTACGTCGCGCAGAAATTCTCGCTCTATGGCCAGCTTGCGGTGGCCGAGAACCTCGAGTTCTTCGCCAGCGCCTACGGCCTGGCTGGCCCAGCCAAGCGCAAACGCATCGAGTGGGCGCTGCGACAGTTCGACTTGCGCGGCTTCGCACGCGTCCCTGCCGGGCAGATCCCCGGCGGTTACCAGCGGCGCCTGGCCATGGCGGCAGCCCTGTTGCACGAGCCGGAGATCCTCTTCCTCGATGAACCGACCAGCGGGACCGACCCCCTGGCGCGCCGCGAGTTCTGGCGGGGGATGACCGGGCTGGTCGAACAGGGCGTCACCGTGATCGTGACCACGCATTTCATGGAGGAAGCCGAGTATTGTGATCACATTGTCATCCAGGACGCCGGCAGGGTGCTGGCGCGCGGAACGCCAGCCGAGGTCCGCGCCCGAGCAAAACCGGCGGCAGGCCCTGACGCCACGATGGAAGATGCCTTCATCGCCATCGTCGAGGAGGGGCGCAGCCAGGGGCTCGAGGAGACGGCCTTGTGAAGCCGGGAAACACAGCGCCGCGCCTTCAGGCGGGCGGGATGCGCCGCCTGGGCGCCCTGATCCGGAAAGAAGGCCGGCAGATGTCGCGCGATCCGGCCACGATGTTGGTGGGGGTGTTGCTGCCGATGGCGCTGCTGCTGCTGTTCGGCTATGGGCTTTCGCTCGACGTGAAGAACGTCCCGGTGGCGGTGGTCCTCGAGGATCCGTCTCCCGAGGCCAGCCAGGTGGCGGCGGGCTTTCAGTTGTCGCCGTACTTCAAGGCGCACCTGGTGACGTCGATGCCGCTGGCGACCCGGCTCATGCTCGATCGCGACGTGGACGGCATCGTGCTCTTGCCGGGCGATTTCACCCGCCGTCTGCGGCGGGGCGAGAGGACGGACGTGCAGGTGCTCGTCAACGGCGCAGACGCCAACCGCGCGCGCACGATCCAACGCTACGCGCAGGGGGCGCTGGCGCAGTGGGTGGCGCGGGAAACCGACGGCGGGAAGGCCCAGGCAGCAGCAGGACCGGTGCAGGTGGAAAGCCGGCTCTGGTTCAACGAGGCGCACGAGAGCCGGCATTTTCTCGTGCCCGGGCTGATCGTGTTGGTGATGACGCTGATTGGGGCGTTTCTGACGGCGCTGGTGGTGGCGCGGGAATGGGAGCGGGGCACATTCGAGGCCCTGTTTGTGACGCCTGTGCGGTCCCACGAGATCCTGCTGGGGAAAGCCGTCCCCTATTTCGTGCTGGGCATGGCCGGATTCGCCCTTTGTCTGGTCACAGCCCGGTTTCTGTTCGAGGTGCCGCTGCGCGGCTCGCTGCTGATTCTGACGGGCGGCTCGATGCTCTACCTGCTGGTGGCGCTCGGCATCGGACTGGTGGTGTCGGCAATCGTCAGGAACCAGTTCGCAGCCAGCATGCTGGCCGCCGTGCTCTCGTTTCTGCCGGCGACGATGCTCTCGGGTTTCCTCTTCGATATCCGCAGCATGCCCCCTGCCCTGCAGGGCCTGACGGCGCTCCTGCCGGCGCGTTACTATGTGTCGTTCGTGCAAACGATGTTCCTCGCCGGTAACGTGCCGAGCGTGATTGCGCAATCGCTGACCGTGCTGGCGCTGATGGCATTCGCGCTGCTCTTCATCGCCCAGGCCAAGACACGCAAGCGGCTCGAGTAAGGGTCTGTGCAAAAATGAACCGGGATTCACTTTTGCACAGACCCTAAGGGCAAACACATGGACGCCTTGCGCCGCATCCTCGCGTTGATCCGAAAAGAACTGCTCGCCAACCTCAAGGATCCGCGATCGCTCGGCAGCCTGCTGATCCCGCCGGTGATCCAGTGCATCCTCTTCGGCTACGCGGCGACCTACGACCTCGAATGCGCCCCCTATGCCGTGCTCGACCACGACCGGAGCGCGACCTCGCGCGCGCTCCTGGCCCAGTTCGACGGCTCGGGCGTGTTCCGCCGCGCGGGCAACCTCAGCGGCACAGCCCAAATCCGGGACTGGATCGACGCCCGACGCGCCCTCTTCGTCATCGTGATAGGCCAGGATTTCGAAAAACAAGTCCTGTCCGGCCAGCCGGCTCCCGTGCAGATCATCGGCGATGGACGCAATTCGAACACCGCCGGGACCGCGCTCGGATATGTGCAGACCGTCGTCGGAGAGTTCAACGCCAGGCAAAGGCAGGATGGAGCGGCCATGGCGGGGGTGAACGCCACGGGCCGGGCCTGGTACAACCCGAACCTGGAAACGCGCTGGAGCATGATCCCCGCCCTCATTGGGGCCATCACCATGATGCAAACGCTCATGCTCGCCGCCATGTCCGTGGCGCGCGAACGCGAGCAGGGCACGTTCGATCAGTTGCTTGTCACTCCGTTTCGCCCGCATGAAATCATGATCGGCAAGGCGGTGCCGGCAATGCTGATCGGGCTGGCTCAGGCCACCAACGTGCTGTTGGTCGCCCAACTCTTCTTCCGGATTCCGTTCGCGGGCTCGTTTCTTGCGCTCTACGCCGGCCTGGTCCTGTTCCTGTTCGCCTCGGTGGGCATCGGCCTGTTGGCGTCGTCGATCTCGGCCACGATGCAACAGGCGATGATGTACAGCTTTGTGGTGGTCATGCCTTTCCTGTTGCTTTCCGGCCTGACAACCCCCGTCAGCAATATGCCGCTGCCCATGCAGCATTTCACGCTGATCAACCCCCTGCGCTACGCCATCGACATTACACGGCGCATCTACCTCGAAGGCGCCGGCTTCGCGCTCCTGGCGCCCGAGATGGGCGCCCTGGCCGCGCTCGCCCTGCTGACCCTCACCGCTTCGGCCTGGATGTTCCGGCGGAAACTGACTTAGCGAGGCTCCGCCTCTGACCAGCGAGGCGTGTAAACGACTCGTAGCCGATGGGTGTCCATCACGATCACCTGCGCCCGACGCCTCGCTAAGTGGCGCCGCTGCGCGGCGCAAAAGCTTGACTCATTGAGTACAGATTCTGAAAAGGAAGTCACTCTGGCAGACACGGCTCCCGAAACATCGGATAACCGAAGGCTTTGGTTGCGGCCTGAGCCGCGCTGTGTCCATCACTCACGACGCAACATCATGTTGGTTCAAAAGATCGAACGTCCGAAGATTCGTCTTTTTCCACTTGGATGTGGGGTTGGCATTGAGGCAGGGTCGGTGGGTGATGGACACATCGAGTGACCGGCGGTTTGATCCGAATCTGGCTGCGGAGTTGTTCCTCGAGATTGGGCACGAACAGTCGCTCGACCGGGTATTGCAGCAACTCATCCGGCGCGCGGTTGGGCGACCGGACATTGCGTGTGTCCAGGTTTGGCTGATCGAGGAAGGGGATCTCTGTTCGACGTGCGCGGGCAGGTCGGAGTGCGCCGATCAATCCCGGTGCCTGCACCTGGTGGCGGGCCGGAGTGCGACCGGTGCCGATGCGGGTGTGGGGACGCCTCGGTTTGACGATCCGAGCGCGCGGATACCGATGGGAGTGGGGCTTCTGGGGAGGGTGGCGGTGACGGGCCAGGAGTGTCAGGACACAGGATCGAGCGAGCAGATGAGGCAGTTGGCCGGGTCCGAATGGCTGGAGCGGGAGCGGGTTCGCGGATGCGGCGCGGTCCCGATCGCCTACAAGGGCGAGGTGCTGGGTGTCATCGCGGGATTCATGCGCGAGGATTTGCCCTATCAATCCCAGCCTTGGAGCCGGATCTTCGCCAATCACATTGGATCGGCGATTGCCAACGCGCGGGCGTTCGAGGAAATCCAGCGGCTCAAGGCCCAACTCGAGTTGCAGAATACGTATCTCCAGGAAGAGGTGGTCGAGGCAAAGGCGTTCGGGGACCTGATCGGGCGGAGCGCGGCGCTGCGGCAGATCATCAGCCAGATCGATCTGGTGGCGCCGACCGATGCCTCGGTGCTCATTCTCGGCGAGACCGGGACGGGCAAGGACCTGGTGGCGCGCGAGATCCATCGGCGCAGCGGGCGCAACGAGGGGCCCATGATCCGCGTCAACTGCGCTTCGATTCCGAAGGACCTTTTCGAGAGCGAGTTCTTTGGCCACGTCCAGGGCGCCTTCACAGGGGCCATCAAGGACCGCGCGGGCCGGTTCGAAACCGCCGAACACGGGACCATCTTCCTCGACGAAATCGGCGAGATCCCACTCGAGATGCAGGGCAAGCTCCTGCGCGTGTTGCACGAGAAACGCTATGAGCGCGTGGGCGAAGACCGAACGCGGCACACCGATGTCCGGATCATTGGGGCGACCAATCGGGATTTGAAACAGGCGGTGGCGGCAGGCCGCTTTCGCGAGGATCTCTATTACCGGTTACACGTCTTTCCGATCCACGTCCCCCCGTTGCGGGAGCGCAAGGACGACATCGCGCTGCTGGCGGAACATTTCGTCGAGTTGTCGGTGAAGGAACTGAGGTGCGCCAAGCCGCGGTTGACCCGGGCGGGCGTTGCCCGGCTCGAGAGCTACGATTGGCCCGGAAACGTGCGCGAACTCCGCAACGTGATCGAGCGCGCGGTGATCTTGGCCCGGGGCGGCCCACTCCAGTTCGACCTGCCCGTGACCGAGTCGGGTCTCGTCTCGCGCCCCTGCCCTGTGTGCCCCGGAGCCGGAGCCGGCCCCGAGTACCTGACCGAAGCCGAAATCCGCTGCCACGAGCGCGAGAATCTGGCGGCGGTCCTCGCCCGCGCCGGATGGAAGATCAAAGGCCCAAACGGCGCGGCGGAACTCCTGGGGATCAAACCGACCACGCTCCTCTCGCGCATCCAGAAGATGGGGCTTAAACGGCCCGGCAAGTAGCCCGGCTTCCGCTCTTCGGCCTCGAAGCCGGGACTGAACCCCCAGCAAACCTATCGCTGCCCTGCGACTTACCGCCTGGTCGGTCGGATACACGACACAGATCCCTCACCCCTGCCCTGCCCATGAACGGTAGTTCGTGGCTTGGTCGGAATCGGAATCGGAATCGGAATCGGCGTCGCGGTCGCCTGCTGTCGATTCCGATACCGATGGCGATCGCGACCTCGACCGGAGTTCGATGGCGGTTCATCGCCACTGAGCAGTTCAAAAAGGAACAGGCGGCTCTCCCTGAGCATCCGATGGGGGAGGGTGTCCCGCTTTGCGGGACGGCTGAGGGTGACGATGGAGTGCATCCCGGTGATTCCTCAATACGAGCCGGGAACAGTCAGCGAGGCTTCGCCTCAGACCGGCGAGGCGTGTGAACGACTTGTGACCGCCGGGTGCCAACCACGATCACCGGCAGTCGACGCCTCGCTGATCGTCAGCCATCCTGACCCGCGGAATGCTCCAATGCCGTCAAGCGTTCGTTGATTTCCTTCAGTTCATTCCAGAGTGCGGCACACACCTCTTCGACGGCAACGGTTTCCTTTCGCTCCAGCTTGCCCGTGAGATGTGCCAGGCGCAGATCTTCCGGCCTGGCCCGGACGGCCCCCGCCGAATGCTCGATCTCCCGCGTGTACCGCTGCTCCAACAGATCGAGTGCCTTCAGGCTTTGGGCATGCGAGATCAGAGGCGCCGGTCGGTCTGAGGTGGAGGCTTGGCCCGATCCGGCTTCCCGTTCGGCGACGGCCTCTCCCGCAGCCTGCCGAATCGCTTCGAGCAATTCCTGATCCAGGAACTCAACCCTGCCGGACGCGGTGCGGGTCACGTTTCGTAGATGCAACTCCGCCAGGGACGCACCCAGGGTGCTGAAACGTGTGGCTTCCGGGTCGGTTGCTTCGACGGAGACCGGCTTGCCTTCGACCTCCTTGGCTGCATAGGCGTGCTTGCCTTCGTGAGTGACCCCCGGCATCCAATGCGCCTCGTCGGCGATGCGTCGGCGTATCGATCGCACCATGTCCCGTTTGATGGCCGGCGTGAGACTCGCGATCTGAACGGTCTTTTCCTGGGGTGCGGTGGGTCCGGAGGGTGTCGGATCGGCGGGCGCCGTCACGCCAGGTTTTTCCTCGGCGGTCGCGACCAGCCCTATTCTCCCCGAGGCCGCCTCATCCGCGGGCGACGGCGAATCCGGTCGAGTGGGAACTGCCACCGTGGTCTGAACCGGTTCGAGTCTGAGGGGCTCGGCACCGTCCGCCTGCTTAGGCCCGGCAGTCTCGATCGACGCCTCCTTCTTGCCCGCGGTGATGAGGCCGTCGGTCTGCGGTGGGCTTTCCGCCGGCTCGGCTGCCGCCCGAATATCCGGCCTGGGTTGAAGGGCGGTCGTTGAGAGGGGCTGCTTCGCTTGGAGCCGGGGTACAGGCCTCGTCTCAGATGTGGGCGGAGTCATCCGGGAAGTTGACCCAGCATTGCGGGAAGGGGTCGCGGTGCGTGGGCGCTTCTTCACCTGAGCCAGGATCGCAGCGGGAAGCTGATCGGGCTGTTTCGGGGGGGCCGGGACGATCAGTTCAGACCGGCAACCTGGACAGGCGAACTGTCGCCCGCTGGCGGCAATCTCCACCTCGATCTTCTGCTGGCACGATGGGCAAATGAATTTGAATTCTTTCATGGCTCATAGCTCCGTGAGAGCGGATCGTCCCAATGCTAAACCACCTTTGAACCACTGCCAACCTCTCTGTAGTGCGATCCCATGACATCGTTGCATGCTGAGAAGATCTCTCACGCGACCAGGGCGGTACGTTGCTGGATCTTCGCGGCTGATGCAAAGTGGGCCCTGGCGGTTCGTTGTTTGGAATCCCCACAGCGCTGCGCAGCAGCGCGTCCGCAGCGCGGCGACCGGGGCGTTCGTTGGAACCATCGTGTGTGAGGGTCCCGCTGCTTTGGTTGCGGCTGAGCCGCGCTGCTCCCTCACGCATCTCGCCCTTGGGCGAACTTGGTGTCGAAAAACCGCCGCATACGTGTCCCTGAAAGCTGAATGCTCCAATCTCATTCGCCGCAGCCTTGGAGAAGGCGGAAGGACGGGTCGAGGGTGACGGTGGAGTGCACCCAGGTGATTCCTCAGTGAGTGCATCCCCGTGCAGTGGCACGCTGAACAACGTTCAGAGCCATTGACCGCTTCGAGGGGCGCGAGGTGGTGCCCGGCCTCACGGCAGAAGGCGGTCAGGGTTTCACGAACCCTTCAATCTCCTCAGGAAAAGTGGTGCGGATAGCAGGACTTGAACCTGCACGCCTTGCGGCACTACCACCTCAAAGTAGCGTGTCTGCCAATTCCACCATATCCGCACTCGTGGCAGCGTGGTAATAAAGCCAGAGGCCGGCGGGGCTGCAAGTTCTTTTCTGCGCGAAATCCGCTTGCATCCGGGGTGCGCCCTCCTATGCTCTGCCCCCGCCTGAGCGCCGCTGAAGCGGCGTTCGATTGAGGCTGAGAAAAGAACCGTTAACAATTCAACCTGACTTCAACCTCCGTTGCCACTGCAACGTATGGTCCGTTAGGCAATGGAGTCTTCGCCGGGTTTCCGATTCCCGACCAAGTCTCCCGCAGCATTGTCGCACCCGTACGACACGATCCCTATGCTCACCATGGAAGAAGCCCTGCGGCAAAGCCCCAAGAGCTTTGTCCCAGGCCAAATCGTCAAAGGCGTCATCCTCGAAGTCCGCCCCAAGGAAGTCCTCGTCGACATCGGCTACAAGAGCGAAGGCGTCATCTCGCTTGCCGAGTTCGAGGATCCCAAGGCCGCCAAGGTCGGCGACGAGATTGACGTGCTCATTGAAAGGCTCGAAGACCGCGAGGGCATGGTGGTCCTGTCCCGCGAGAAAGCGGAGTTCAAGAAGAACTGGGAGCGAATTCTCACGATCTGCAACGAAGGGGGCACGATCGAAGGCAAGGTCAAGTCCATCGTCAAAGGCGGCTTGCTCGTCAACATCGGTGTCGAGGCCTTCCTGCCGGCCTCGCAGATCGACATCATTCCGCCGCGCAATCTCTCCGGTTTTCTGGGCAACATGTACCGGTTCAAGGTCGTCAAGATCAACCAGGAACGGCAGAACATCGTGCTGTCGCGCCGGGAGTTGATCGAGCAGGAACGCAACGAGCGTCGCGCCAAGCTGCTCGCGGAAATGATGCCCGGGCGATATCCGCAAGGGCACAGTCAAGAACCTCACCGATTTCGGCGCTTTCGTCGACCTCAACGGCCTCGACGGTCTGCTCCACATCACCGACATGAGCTGGGGCCGCATCGGACACCCGAGCGAAATGCTCAAGGTGGGCCAGGAACTCGATGTGGTGGTGCTCGACATCAACCGCGAGAAGGAACGGGTCAGCCTCGGCCTCAAACAGAAGATGGCCAATCCCTGGGACAACATCGAGTCCAAGTTCCCTATCGGCACCAAGGTCAAGGGCAAGGTGGTCAATCTGGTTCCTTACGGCGCGTTCGTCGAACTCGAACCCGGCGTCGAAGGCCTGGTGCACGTCACCGAACTGTCCTGGACCAAACGAATCGCCAAGGCGAGCGACGTCCTCAAGCAGGACCAGGAGATCGAGGCGGTCGTGCTCGGCATCAACCGCGAGGAACAGAAGATCTCCCTGGGCGTGCGCCAACTCGAAACCAACCCGTGGGAACAGGCCCTCGACAAGTACCCGAACGGCACCCACGTCAAGGGCAAGATCCGCAACCTGACCAGCTACGGCGCGTTCCTCGAACTCGAAGAAGGCCTCGACGGCATGATCCACGTGTCCGACATCTCCTGGACCCGCAAGATCAATCACCCCTCCGAAGTGCTCAAGAAAGGCGACGAAGTCGAGGCCGTCGTCCTCGAAGTCGACAAGGTCAACCAGCGCATCTCGCTCGGTGTCAAGCAGCTCGTCCGAGGATCCCTGGGAGAACATCGACAAGTTCTACCGGGTCGGCGATCTGGTCACCGGCAAGGTCACCAAGCTCGCCAGCTTCGGCGCCTTCATCGGGCTCGAGCACGACATCGACGGCCTGGTCCACATCTCCCAGGTCAGCGAGGAACGGATCGACAAGATCAAGAACGTGCTCGGCGTCGGCCAGGAGGTCACCGCCCGCGTCATCAAGATCGACAAGGGCGAACGCCGCATCGGCCTCTCGATCAAGGCCGCCAATTACTCGCCCGAACAACTCAAGGCCGAACAGGCCCTGCTCGATGCCCTCAAACCCGGCGAGGACCTGGTCGCCCTCCAGCACGCCTTCGACGCCGCCGACGAGGCGCGTCAGACGGACGACGGCAGCAAACCTTAGAGTTCGCCCGACGGGACAGGTTCGCCTTTTTCGAAGCGTTCGAGAGCGGATTCGAGCGCTTGTTTGGCGGTGTCGAGGCTGGGGTGCTGGATCTGGGTGAGGTGCTGGCGGGCCTCGTCCCAGCGCCCAGCCGTTAGGCAGATGCGGGCCAGGTGCACCGCAATGCCCTCGCGATCCAGGTCGCTTCGAGCCAGGGCCCGGGCGTCCTGCCACGCTCGGAGCCCTTCGTCCACCAGCTTGTCTGCGGATGCTTTCAGGGCGGCAGGATCGCCGCCCACATCGGGCTTGAGGTAGTAGTAGACCTGCGCCAGATCGGTGGCGAGGGGGAAATTCCCGGATCCAGTCGGCGTGCCTTCCGGTAAGACTCGAGGGCGCGGCGCAGCACCTGCTGTTCGTCGGCGAGGCGATAATGGGCCTGGGCTTCCTTCCGAAAGAGGAACAAGAGGGTGGCGAGGTTCCGATGGTAAACAGGTTCGCCTGGCTTGAGCCGGATGGCTTCGTCGAGGCATTCGAAGGCGCGGCGAGTGGGCCCGTGCCGGCTGTGGTAGTCGGCCAGGTTGTTCCAGACGGCTGGATTCTTCGGATCGAGGTCCCGCGCCTCCTTGAACTGCGCGAACGCTTCCTCGTCCTGGCCGACATCGTTGAGAAAACTCGCGAACGCCAGCCGCGCCCGAACGTGCTTGGGATGGCGTTCGAGGAAGCTCCGATAAGCCCGGCGCACCGGCTCGGTGCGCTGCTCGATGCGCGCGTTGAGCGTGACGCTGGTGAAGTCCGGCCCTTCTTCCTTGGCGCTCTTGTTCTCCCGAATCCACTGATCCACTTCCGCTTGCGCGGCGTCGTCCGCGGCCAACAACTTGCGATACTCGATCTCGACGCGATCAGTGGCGTCAACGGTCGCCGCAGCCGCGTCCGCCGAACCCGCGACACTCTCGGCCCCGCTCGCGGCCCTCGATGGAGCGGATCCGGCTGCCAGGACCGCGACGGCAAGCCCCACGCTGACTTGGATCATGTTCACTCGCGCATTCTACCCGGACGCCCCCGGGACGACCAAGCCCTTCTTGTCCGGTGTCGGCGCCCAGGAGCGTCGTTCGCAAGGCGCGCTCCCCGGCGCGGCGCGACACGTAAGCGGTTGTCCGCTCTAGAATCCTTGAAACCCGCAAATGTGTTGCGATCAAATCAAGTTCGGCCTTCACCCCTATCCCTTTCGTTTCGCAAGGATTCTAAGGAGCGAGGCGCGGGAGAGAAGGGCAGGAAATGCGAAAGGGCGGTTCATGATGTCGAAGATTGGGATTTGGTCTGAGGCGCGCCTCGCTAGAGTTACTCTTCGTTTGAAATCTGTAGTCAATGAGTCAAGTTTCTGCGCCGCGCAGCGGCGCCACTTAGCGAGGCGACGGGCGCCGGTGATCGTGGTGGACACTCAGCGGCCACGAGTCGTTCACACGCCTCGCCGGTCTGAGGCGCAGCCTCGCTAATTCTCACTGTGACCTTCCCACGACGATGGCAAGGGAGGGCGGTCAGTCCCCTGACCGCCGCCAAGTCCATGCCGCCGTGTGGCGCCCACGGATTGGTCGCCCTACCTGCACACCAAAACGAGAATTGTTGGATCTTTCGCCTGATATGTTGCGCAAGTCGGGCTTATGGCGAATACTCCGGTGGCTCGCGTCCGGGCCAAACGCCCCGACGCAGAGCGGCAAACAGGCAATGAACAGACCAACGGCGGTTTCCAAATCCGTTCGGCGGCCCGGCAGCGAGGCGCCCGGGCCGCAGGGCCTTTACCATCCGGCCTTCGAGCATGAGGCGTGCGGTGTCGGATTCGTCGTCGACGTCAAGGGACGCAAGTCCCACGAGACGGTCGTGGACGCCCTGCAGGTACTGTTGAACCTGAATCACCGCGGCGCGTGCGGTTCGGAGGCGAACACCGGCGACGGCGCGGGCATTCTGCTGCAGATGCCGCATCAGTTCCTCGAAGGCGCGCGGCTGAGGTGGGCGTGACGCTGCCGCCGTTCCGGCAATACGGCGTGGGCACAGCATTTCTGTCGCCGGATCCGGCGCATCGCCGGGGGTGCGAGCGGCTCTTCGAGGTGATCGCGGCGCAGGAAGGCCAGGAGGTTTTGGGTTGGCGCATCGTGCCGACGGACAACTCGATGATCGGGGCGACGGCGAAAGCATCCGAGCCGTTCATGCGCCAGGTCTTCATCCGCCGCAACCCGAACCTCGCGGACGACCTGGAGTTCGAGCGGAAGCTGTTCGTGATTCGCAAACGGGCCCTGCGCGAGATTCGCAATTCGGGCTTGAGAGGAAGCCATTATTGGTACCTGTCGAGCCTCTCGTGCCGGACCCTGGTGTACAAGGGCATGCTCACGTCCGACCAGTTGCCGGAGTACTATCCCGACCTTAAAGATCCGAGGCTCGAAAGCGCGCTGGCGCTGGTGCACTCGCGTTTCAGCACGAACACCTTTCCGAGTTGGGAACGCGGCCATCCCTACCGCTACGTCGCCCACAACGGCGAGATCAACACGCTCCGCGGCAACATCAACTGGATGCACGCCCGCGAGGCGATGTTCGAGTCGGACCTCTTCGGCGACGATCTCCGGGAGATCCTGCCCGTCATCAGCACCAACGGCAGCGACTCGGCCATGTTCGACAACTGCCTCGAACTGCTCGTGCTGGCCGGGCGCTCGCTCCCGCACGCCGTCATGATGATGATCCCCGAGCCGTGGCAGAACCACGAGAGCATGAGCGACGAGAAGAAGGCGTTCTACGAGTACCACTCTTGCCTCATGGAACCGTGGGACGGCCCCGCCTCGATTGCCTTCACCGACGGCCCGCAGATCGGCGCCGTCCTCGACCGCAACGGCCTCCGCCCCTCGCGCTACTACGTCACCAAGGACGACCTGGTGGTCATGGCCTCCGAGGTCGGCGTCCTCGATATCCCGCCCGATCGCGTCCTTCACAAAGGGCGCCTCCAGCCGGGGCGGATGTTTCTGATCGACACCGAGGAGGGCCGCATCATCTCCGACGAGGAGATCAAGCACCAGGTCGCTTCGGCGCATCCGTACCGCCAGTGGCTCGACCAACACCTGGTCGAGCTGGCCCATCTGCCCGATCCGGCCGAACCTGCCGGAGCCCGACCAACGCACCGGTGCTGACCACGCCAGCAGGCCTTCGGCTACACCTTCGAGGACCTCCGGATCCTGCTGGCCCCCATGGCCCGCGACGGCGTCGAGGCGGTCGGGTCGATGGGCAACGACGCGCCCGCTGGCCGTGCTGTCGAGCCGCCCGCAACTGCTCTACAACTACTTCAAGCAGCTCTTCGCCCAGGTCACCAACCCGCCCATCGACTGCATCCGCGAGGAGATCGTCACCGTCCGCCGAGACGACCATCGGCTCGGAACGCAACCTGCTCGAAGCCCACGCCCGAGAGCTGCCACCTCATCAAGCTCAAGGCGCCCATCCTGACCAACGAGGAGCTGGCCAAGCTCCGGCACGTCGCCCAGGGCGGATTTCAATCGGTCACCCTGCCGATTCTCTTCAAACCGGCCGAGGGCCCGCTCGGACTCGAGAAGGCCATGGACACGCTGTACGCCAAGGCCGACCGCGCCATCGAGGACGGCGTCAACATCCTGATCCTCTCGGATCGCGGGATGGACGCCGAGAACGCGCCGATCCCGGCGCTGCTGGCCGTGTCGGGCCTGCATCACCACCTGATCCGGACCGGCACGCGCACCCGGGTCGGCCTGGTGCTCGAATCGGGCGAGCCGCGCGAGGTGCACCATTTCGCGCTGCTCATCGGCTACGGGTGCAGCGCCATCAACCCGTACCTCGCCTTCGAGACCCTCGACGACATGATCCGCCAGGGCCTGCTCCAGGGCATCGACCACAAGACCGCCTGCAAGAACTACGTCAAGGCCGCCGTCAAGGGCGTCGTCAAGGTCATCTCGAAGATGGGGATCTCGACCATCCAGAGCTATCGTGGCGCGCAGATCTTCGAGGCGGTCGGCCTGCACCACTCGGTCGTCGACAAGTACTTCACCTGGACGCCGTCCCGGGTCGAGGGCATCGGGCTCGACGAGATCGCGCAGGAGGTGCTGCTGCGCCATCGCGGCGCCTTTCCGGAACGCCCGGTCCACGGCCACGTCCTCGATCCGGGCGGCCAGTACCAGTGGCGTCAGGACGGCGAGTTCCACCTGTTCAGCCCGCAGACGATCCACAAGCTGCAGCAGGCGGTGCGGACGGGCGACTACGCGCTGTTCAAGGAGTACTCTGCGCTCGTCGATGACCAGTCGCGCGACCTGTGCACGCTGCGCGGTCTGCTCGAGTTCAAGCCGCTCGAGCCCGTGCCCCTCGAGGAAGTCGAACCCGTCGAGAGCATCTTGAAGCGCTTCAAGTCCGGCGCCATGAGCTACGGCTCGATCAGCCAGGAAGCGCACGAGACGCTTCGCCATCGCCATGAACCGCATCGGCGGCAAGAGCAACACCGGCGAGGGCGGCGAAGATCCCGCCCGCTACCGCCGCAGCCCGAACGGCGACTCGAAGAACTCCGCGATCAAGCAGGTCGCCTCCGGGCGCTTCGGCGTCACCAGCAACTACCTGGTCCACGCCCGCGAACTCCAGATCAAGATGGCCCAGGGCGCCAAGCCGGGCGAAGGCGGCCAGTTGCCCGGCGCCAAGGTGTACCCCTGGATCGCCAAGGTCCGCCATGCCACTCCCGGCGTCGGTCTGATCTCCCCGCCGCCGCACCACGACATCTACTCGATCGAAGATCTCGCCGAGCTGATCCACGACCTCAAGAACGCGAACGAGCACGCGCGCATCAGCGTCAAGCTCGTCGCCGAGGTCGGCGTCGGCACCGTCGCCGCAGGCGTCGCCAAGGCCCATGCCGACGTGGTGTCTGATCAGCGGACACGACGGCGGCACCGGCGCGTCCCCGCTGACCAGCATCAAGCACGCCGGCCTGCCCTGGGAACTGGGCCTCGCCGAGACCCACCAGACGCTCGTCCTCAACAACCTCCGCAGCCGGATCGTCGTCGAGACCGACGGCCAACTGAAGACGGGCCGCGACGTGGTGATCGCCGCGCTGCTGGGCGCCGAGGAGTTCGGCTTCGCCACGGCGCCGCTGGTCAGCCTCGGGCTGCATCATGATGCGCGTCTGCCACCTCAACACCTGCCCGGTCGGCGTGGCCACCCAGGACCCGCGCCTGCGCCGCAACTTCACCGGCAAGCCCGAGCACGTGGTCAACTTCATGCGCTTCATCGCCCAGGAAGTCCGGGAGTGGATGGCCCGACTCGGCTTCCGCACGATCAACGAGATGGTCGGCCGCACCGACCTCCTCGACCCGAAACGGGCCGTCGACCACTGGAAGGCCAGGGGGCTCGACCTCTCGAACCTCCTCTACCAGCCCGAGGTCGACCCCGACGTGGGCCGTTACTGCCAGATCGCCCAGGACCACGGCCTCGAACAATCTCTCGACAAGACCATACTGCTGGCCCTGTGCGCCCCGGCCATCGAACGGCGGGAGCCCGTCCGCGCCGAACTCCCCATCCGCAACGTCCACCGCGTCGTCGGCACCCTCACCGGCAGCGAGATCACCCGCCGGCACGGCCCGGAGGGACTGCCCGACGACACCGATCCGCCTGCACTTCACGCGGCTCCGCCGGCCAGAGCTTCGGCGCGTTTCATCCCGCCGGGCATGACCTTCGTCCTCGAAGGCGACGCCAACGACTACGTCGGCAAGGGCCTGTCGGGCGGACGCATCGTCGTTTATCCGCCGGCGCGGCTCGACCTTCGTGCCCGAGGAAAACATCATCATCGGCAACGTCGCCTTCTACGGCGCCACCGGCGGCGAGGCCTACGTCCGCGGCATGGCCGGCGAGCGGTTTTGCGTCCGCAACAGCGGCATCAACGCCGTGGTCGAAGCCGTGGGCGACCATGGCTGCGAATACATGACCGGCGGGCGGGTCGTGGTCCTCGGGCCCGACCGGGCGCAATTTCGCCGCCGGCATGTCCGGCGGCGTCGCCTATGTCCTCGATGAAACCGGCGATTTCCCGCGCACTGCAACCCGCAGATGGTCGGGCCTCGAACGCTCGAGGAGCCGGAAGAGACCGCGGAGGTGCGGCCGATGGTCCAGCGCCACGCCGAGCACACCCGCAGCCAGCGGGCGTTGAAGATCCTCGTGCTCTGGGACGATTACGTCCCCAAGTTCGTCAAGGTCCTGCCCAAGGACTACAAGCGCGTGCTCCAGGCCCTGCGCCGCGTGACAGAGGCCGGGCTCAGCGGCGACGACGCCTGGATGGCCGCCTTCGAGGAGAACGCCCGCGACCTCGCCCGCGTCGGCGGCGGTTGAGGGTGGTTGAATCTTCAGACCATAACCACGTTGCGATCGGACACGGATGGCACGAATCCATGTGCCACCGGCGCGGCGTGCCGCGCTTCCCATGAACTGGGAGGTCCTCCTAATCGTAATCCTAATCCTGATCCGAATCGCGACAGCAGATTACGATTACGATTACGATTACGATTAGGAGTAGGAGTAGGAACCCCTGGTTCATGGTCACTGAGCAGTTCAGAAAGGAACAGGCTGCCTCGCGCATGGGAAAACCCACCGGCTTCATCGACTATCGCGCGAGCTGCCGCTCGACCGGCAGCCGCTCGAGCGCATCAAGGACTGGAACGAGTTCCACCTGCACGCGCCCGGAGCCGGCGCTCCAAGAGCAGGCCGCGCGCTGCATGGACTGCGGCACGCCCTTCTGCCACACCGGCATGCCTCCTCAGCGGCATGGCCTCGGGCTGCCCCATCCACAACCTCATCCCCGAGTGGAACGACCTCGTCTATCGCGGGCTCTGGCGCGAAGCGCTCGACCGCCTGCACAAGACCAACAACTTCCCCGAGTTCACCGGACGCGTCTGCCCGGCGCCCTGCGAAGGCTCCTGCAACGCCGGCCTCGTCGACCGACCCCGGTCACCATCAAGGAGATCGAGTGCAGCATCGTTGACCACGGCTGGGAGAAGGGCTGGATGACGCGCCGAACCGCCCGAGAACCGCACCGGCAAGACGCGTCGCCGTCGTCGGCTCCGGCCCCGCCGGCCTGTGCGCCGCCGCCCAGCTCAACCAGGCCGGCCACCGCGTCTACCGTCTTCGAACGCGCCGACCGCGTCGGCGGCCTGCTCATGTACGGCATCCCGAACATGAAACTCGACAAGCGCCTCGTGCAGCGCCGGGTCGAGCAGCTCGACACCGAGGGCGTCGGATTCGTCACCCGCACCGAGGTCGGCGAAGATCTTCCCGCCGAGCGCCTCGCTGACCGAGCACGACGCCGTCGTCCTCTGCACCGGCGCCACCCAGCCCCGCGACCTGCCCGTCGAGGGCCGCGAATCTCAAGGGCGTCCATTTCGCCATGGAATTCCTGACCGCGAACACGCGTCGCCTCCTCGACGCCCGCCACACCGGCAGCCTGCATCTCCGCCGCCGGCAAGGACGTCGTCGTCCTCGGCGGCGGCGACACCGGCACCGATTGTGTCGGCACCTCCTTCCGCCACGGCTGCCGCAGCCGTCGTCCAAATCGAAATCCTGCCGCGCCCGCCCGCCGCGCGCCAGCCCGACAATCCCTGGCCGCGAATGGCCGAAGGTCCTTCGGGTGGACTACGGCCAGGAAGAGGCCGCCGCCCTGTTCGGCGCCGACCCGCGCGTCTACCTCACCACCGTGAAACAAGTCCATCGGCGACGCGCCGGCCAGATCGAGGCGTCGTCACCGTCCAGGTCGAGTGGGAGAAGGACACACGACGGCCGGTTCGTCCCCCAGGAGATTCCGGGCTCCGAGCAGGACGCGCCCGGCCCAACTCGTCCTGCTGGCGATGGGTTTTCTCGGCCCGGAACCGGCGCTGCTCGAGCAACTCGGCGTCGAACGCGACTCGCGAAGCAACGTCAAGGCCGAACACGGCCGCTACACCACCAACCTCAAGGGCGTCTTTGCCGCCGGCGATTGTCGCCGGGGACAGAGCCTGGTCGTCTGGGCGTTCAACGAAGGCCGCGGCGCCGCCCGCGAGTGCGACCGCTACCTCATGGGACAAACCCTGCTGCCCTAACAATCTCGCATCGCCGCCGCCGCCATGGCCCGGCCCGCCAACCAGCCGGTCGTCCAGGCGGCTTGAAAGTTGAAGCCCCCAGTGAGCCCGTCGATGTCGAGCATTTCCCCGGCAAAATACAGGCCGGGAACGAGCCGGCTTCCCATGGTCCTGAAGTCCACCTCGCTCAGGCGCACCCCGCCACAGGTGACAAACTCGTCCTTGTTCAGGCTCTTGCCGCTGACAGTGATCTCGCTTCGGATCAGTTGCTGTGCGAGCCGATGGAGGGCAGCGCGCGAAAGCTCGGCCCACCGGGTCTCCCGCGGAATGGCGGCCCCGAGCACCAGCTTCTCCCACAGTCGCCCCGGCAGCGGCGGGATCGGGCTATTGACCACCCGACGCGCCGGTTGGGATTGCCGCCGGGCCCGAAGCTGCGCCTCGATCGCTTCAAGACTCATCGCCGGCAGCCAGTTCACGTGCAGAGGAAACCGATACTCGAGTCCGTGCAGAATGCGGGCACCCCAGGAGGACAGCCGCAGGATCACTGGTCCGCTCAGTCCCCAGTGCGTGAACAGCACCGCGCCGCGCTCGCGCAGGCCATGACCCTCGACCGAGGCCTCGACAGCTTCGACGACCACTCCGGCCAAGTCGCGGACCCACGGCGCCTCGACGGCGAATGCAAACAGGGAGGGCACAGGCGGCTCGAGCGTGTGCCCCAGTGAGACCGCCAATTGCCCGAGTGCCGGCACGCGGCAGCCGCCAACGGCGAGAAGAAGACGGTCGCAGGCAAGTGTTTCGCCCTCCGGCAGTCTCAGCGTAAAACCCCCACCGGGACGGCAGGCGGACGCCATGACGGGACAATGCGCGCGCCCCACAACCCGGGCATTCCGTGCCGCGGTGAGGAAGCACTCGATGATCGTCTGCGAAGAATCGGTTGTCGGGAACAGGCAACCGTCGGCCTGGGTCTTCAGCGGCACACCGCGACCTTCGAACCAGGCGATTGTGTCCAGAGGCTGGAAGCTGTGAAAAGCCCCGCGCAATGCGCGCTCGCCCCGTGGATAACAGGTCGCGAGTTCGCGCGGATCGAAGCAGGCGTGGGTCACGTTGCAGCGGCCCCCCCCAGAGATGCGGACCTTGGCCAGAAACGACGGGCCTTTTTCGAGCACCATCACCTCGGAACCCGGACATGCCTCCGCACAGGTGATCGCGGCAAAAAAACCTGCCGCACCACCCCCAACAATCACAATCCGGCCTTCGCTCATCGGCTCCAAATGAGCGAGGCTGCGCCTCAGACCGACGAGGCGTGTGAACCGTTCGTCTGCCGCTGGGCGTCCACCACGATCACCGACAGTCGACGCCTCGCTCTGTAGAATCCTTGACCCCTTCAACGCGGCACACAAACTTGACTTGTCTGCAGCACGTTTCACCGGTCAAGGATTCTAACCGGGATTGTCCGTGTGAAAAGCAAAACGGGCTCCGGCGTGCCGCAATCGCGTTCGCCGGACGCAAGCCCGTTTGGTTGCGCCTTTGCTGCGCTGACCGAGTGGGCATGCCGCGTCGAAGAGGCTTGGACAGACGCGCGCAATGTGAGCTACGTTCCCCCGCATCGCATGGCGATCAACGCAAGCCCACTCGAACCGGTGCCGCCAAGGGACCTCGAAGCGCTGATCGCCCATTGCCTGCTCCTCGACCTGGAGGTGTCGCATCAAGGCCGTATTCTCAAGATCGGCGCGGTTCTTGGCCAGGAGACCGTTGCCTGCGCCGGCGCCGGTCAGACGCCCGGTGTCTGGGACCGACTTGCCGTTTTGGCCAGGTCTGCCCGCTGCGTCCTGGGTCACAACCTCGTGCGCCATGACCTGCGCGTCTTGCAGACGACCTGCCCGGAACATCCGCTGCTGCGCCTCCCCGTCATCGACACGCTCTTCCTTTCGCCGATCGCGTTCCCCGAGAACCCCTACCACCGCCTCGTCAAGGACTACAAACTGGTCCGGGAAACCGTCAATGATCCCGTGGCGGACGCGCGCCAGGCAGCGACATTGTTCGGCGACGAATTCCAGGCTCTGGACGGACTCCGGCAGACCGAGCCGCTACTTTTCGAACTCCTGCACTTCCTTCTCGCCGCCACCGATGAAAGACCCGAGCCAGCCGCAGTGGGGATGGACATTGTCTTCGCGGCATTGGGAGGCGAAATGCCTTCCCGCGACGGTGCGTTGGTCCTCTGCCGCGCGTGGCTTGCCCGGTGGGCCTGCAAGAGCGTGCCGGTGGAGGATCGCCTTCTCATGACCTCCGCCCAGCGCCAGGCCCTGGCCTACATGGTCGCGTGGCTGCGCGTGGCAGGCTCGAACTCCGTACTGCCACCCTGGGTCCGGATCGAGCACCCCCAGACCGCCGGCTTGATCGAACGATGGCGCGAGGTCCCCTGCGCGGCCGCAGACTGCGCCTACTGCCGCCGAATCCACAACGCACAGGAACAATTGCGCGCGTTCTTCGGCTTCGACGACCTTTCGTTCCCAACCCCCGAATGTCACCAGCGGCAGCCTCCAGCAGGACATCGTCGAGGCCGGCATGCGCAACGAATCGCTGCTGGCCATCCTGCCGACCGGCGGCGGCAAGTCGCTGTGCTACCAATTGCCGGCCCTGGTCCGAAATCATCGGCGCGGCGTGCTCACCATCGTCCTCTCGCCCCTGCAGGCGCTGATGAAAGACCAGGTGGACGGCCTCGAGCGCCGCACGGGCACTGCCTTCGGCGGCGGCCCTCTACGGGCTGCTCACGCCGCCCGAGCGCGGCGACGTGCTGCGGCGCATCGCCCTGGGCGACGTGGCGTTGCTCTACGTCTCGCCGGAGCAACTGCGCAACCGGTCCTTCCGCGAGGCCATTGCCCAACGCGAGATCGGCTGCTGGGTCTTCGACGAGGCCCACTGCCTCTCGAAGTGGGGACACGATTTTCGCCCCGATTACCTCTATGCGGGACGGTTCATCCGGGAGTTCTCGGAAGCGCAGGGCGGTCCGATCCCGCCGATCGCCTGCTTCACCGCGACCGCCAAGCGGGATGTGAAGGACGAGATCCTCAGGTTCTTCAAAGACGAGACCGGCCGCGAGTTGCGGCTCTTCGAAGGCGGGGTGGAACGCGACAACCTGCGCTTCGAAGTCCAGACTGATCACCGGTCCCACGAAGCTCGAGCGCGTCCACGACCTGCTGGCCGACCGGTTGCCGCCGGGGCGCGCGGGCACCGCCATCGTGTTTCGCGCAACCCGCGAGGCAACCGTGAGGACGGCGGAATTCCTCCAAACCAAAGGCTGGCAGGCCGCGCATTTCCACGCCGGCCTGACGCCACCGGACAAGAAGCGCATCCAGGACGAGTTCCTGGGCGGTGAACTCCAGGTGATCTGCGCCACCAATGCCTTCGGCATGGGCATCGACAAGGAAGACGTCCGGTTGGTCATCCACGCCGACACCCCGGGCTCGCTCGAGAACTACCTGCAGGAAGCCGGCCGCGCAGGCCGCGACGGGCAGTTGGCCGAGTGTGTCCTGCTGTATGACGAGGAGGATTGCGAGCAGCAGTTCCGCGTGGGCGCGTGGTCCGAATTGAGCCGACGCGACATCGCCCAGATCCTGCGGGGCCTGCGCCGGGCCGCGTGCGGCCAGAAGCAGGAAGTCGTCATCACCACCGGCGAAATCCTGCGCGATGAGGACGTAGACACAAGCATCGCCCTCGAGGATCGGAGCGCAGACACGAAGGTGCGTACGGCGATCTCGTGGCTCGAACGCGCGGGCTTCCTCCAGCGGGATGAGAACGTCACCCGAGTGTTCCAGGCCCGACCGCTCGTGCGCGATGTGACGGAGGCCCAGGAAAAGATGGCGCCGCTGAACCTCTCGGCCAGCGAACAGGCCCTCTGGCTGGCGATTCTGCGCGAATTGATCAACGCCGGGCCCACTCAAAGCCTGACCGTGGATCGCCTGGCACTGCTGCCGGAACTCGCGATCTGGGCGCAGCGCGGCCCTGGCGGCGCCAACCCGGAGTACGTCAGCGGCAAGGTGCTCAAGACCCTGGGCAGCATGGCACAGGCGGGCCTGCTCAAGCGGGATACCCTGCTCAGTGCCTTCGTGCGGCACAAAGTCGCCGATCACTCCCGCCTCCGGCTCGACCGAGTCCTCGAAATCGACCGCCAGTTGGTCGATCTGCTCGCCACCGAGGAACCGGACCCGGAAGGGTGGATGCCCCTCAATACGCGGCTCCTCAACCAGCGGCTTTGCGAGCAATCCAACCGCCCGGCTTGCCCCGGCGACGGCGCCCCCCCGCCGCCGTGTTCCACCGAGTTGGTGCGCGGATTGCTCAAGAGCCTCAGCGAGGACGGGCGCGGCTTCGCCGGCACGCACGGGAGCATCGACCTGCGCTTCGCCTCCCGCGATTCCTACCGAGTCCGCGTCCGGCGGTCCTGGACGGCCATCAGCGAATTGGCCGAGAAACGCCGCCGCGTCGCGTCCGCGGTCCTCGATGTGCTGCTCGGCAAAATCCCGCCCGACACCGCCGCGCGAGCCGATCTGCTGGTCGAGTTCTCCTTCGAGGAACTTCACGACGCCATCGACCGCGACCTGCTGCTGCGCTCGGAAGTGAAGGACGTCGACGCGGCCCTCGAGCGGGCTCTGATGTACCTGCACGAACAGCGGGTCATCCTTCTGCAACAAGGCCTGGCCGTGTTCCGCTCCGCAATGCGGATCCGCCTGGCGCCCGAGGCGAAGGGGGAGAAATACAAATCCAGCACACTACCAGCCCTTGGAACACCACTACCGCGAACGGATCCTGCAGGTCCACGTCATGAGCGAGTATGCGCGGCGGGGTCTCGACGCCATCCAGAGCGCGCTCGGCTTGGTCCTGGCCTACTTCTCCATGGGCAAGGAGGAGTTCATCCGGCGCTACCTCTCGACCAAGCCGGACCTGCTCCAGCACGCCACCACCGCACAGTCCTTTCAGCGCATCGTCACCGACTTGGGCAACCGGGCGCAGATCGAGATCGTCACCGCACCCGCCCACCGAAATCTGCTCATCCTCGCAGGCCCGGGCTCGGGAAAGACCCGGACCGTCGTCCATCGCTGCGCGTATCTGCTGCGGGTTGAACGCGTGCGGCCTCAGGGCGTTCTGGTGTGCTGCTTCAATCGACAAGCCGCCCTCGAACTCCGCCGCCGGCTCACCGACCTGGCGGGCGCCGACGCGCGCGGGGTGACGGTGCTCACGTACCACGCGCTGGCGATGCGGTTGCTGGGTGACTCGTTCGGGACGCGAGCCAGAGCGAGTGGGCACGAAATCAACTTCGACCAAATCATCCAGGACGCCGTCAAGCTGCTCCAGGGCGAAGCCCTGCCCACAGGTCTCGAACCTGACCAGGTGCGCGACCGTTTGCTGGCGGGCTTTCAGCACATCCTGGTGGACGAATACCAGGACATCGACGAGCCTCAGTACAAACTCATCAGCGCCATCGCCGGACGCACCCTCGACGACGCCGACCAGAAGCTCTCGATCTTGGCGGTCGGCGACGACGATCAGAACATCTACACCTTCCGAGGCGCCAACGTGGAGTTCATCCGGCGCTTTCAGCGCGACTACGACGCCGAGGTTCATTATCTGGTCGAGAACTACCGCTCGACCCGCTGCATCATCGAGGTCTCAAACCAATTCATCGAGGCCAACATGGACCGCATGAAGAGCGGACACCCGATCCGCATCGATCGGTGTCGCGCAGCGCTTCCCGCAGAAGGCGCGTCTGCCCCAACAAACCCGCTGTCGCCCGACAAGGTGCGCCTCATCCATGTGCCGGACAGCCCGGCGCAAGCCGTGGCAGGGATCGCCGAAATCCAAAACCTGCAAGGCCTTGGGGATCAAAGAGTGGTCCCGCATCGCTGTCCTTTCCCGGGGGCACGAGGAACTCGTCCAGGTCCGCTCACTCGCCGAGCAGGCGGCAATACCCATTCGCTGGTGGGATGCGCGCAACGCCATGCCGCCCCTCCACCACGTCCGCGAAATCCACCAGTTCCTTGCCCAACTCGCCAGACAGCGAACCGCGCTCGCACGGGCTCAGGACCTGACCCGCCGCGCAGAGGACATGTTCGCCAACCTCGATGGCAACCCCTGGGTGGCCTTCCTGCGCCGCGCCCTCGAAGCCTGGCAGAGCGAATCCGACAACGCCGAACTGCCACTCCAGGACGCCCTCGAGTTCCTCTATGAAATCTGCGCGGAGAGCCGTCGGGACTTCAGCTATGGCGATGGCGTCACGCTCAGCACCGTCCACGCCGCTAAAGGAACGGAGCATGACCACGTGCTGTTGATCGGACGCTGGCCCCTGAAAGGCGATCGGTCCAAGCAGGAAGAAGAGCGGCGCGCGTTCTACGTGGGCATGACCCGCGCACGACAGAGCCTCACCGTGTTCGCTCAGGCAGATGTCGTCCCCTCACTGCCTGCCAGCCTGACCGGGCCATTCGTCCAAACCGAGGAATCCCCCAGCCCCTCGGCAGCCTGCAGCCGCCGCATTCCGCCGCTATGAATTGCTGGCAATGGACGAAATGCACCTGGGTTACGCCGGGTACTTCTCCGCGGACGAGCCTATCCACGACGCCTTGCGCAGCCTCCAGCCGAGCGACCTGCTTCGGTTGCGCAGCGCGACATGACAAGGGACTCGAACTGCACCATCCCGATGGCACTTGCGTGGCCCGGCTCTCACGAAAAGGCACCGCCCGATGGGCCAACCACGTGAGGGCAGTCCGCGAGGTGCGAGTCGTAGCCATGCTCCATCGGACCGCAGATCAAGATGCCGACCCGGAACGCAGCGACCGCCGCCGGGTCGCGGAATGGGAACTGCCGATCGTCGAGTTGGTCTACGAGGGGTGCGCCGCGAAGCGAGTCCGGTCCGATTCACGTTGAAATGCCCCCTGCCTGGAGAGCATGCTTCCGTCACGCAGGGGGAGCAACCTTCCGCGTGTGTCACCATGCGTTCACTTCGTGCATGCGGCTGCGGCAGTGCCGCGGATGGAATCCTCGGCACTTGGAACAGGTGGTTGTCCTGGTTCAGGGCGCGTGCCCTGAACGCAGCGCAGCGGCACAACAACTCGACTCCTCCGCTACGGAGTTCAAAAGAAGTCACCCGAGCACCCGAGTGAGGCTGAAACGCGCTGCGCCGCCGCTGGGGGCTACGGCACCGAGGCGATGCGCAGATAGGCAGCCTGTGGCCCGGCGGCAATGTCCAGCGTGCGCGTGATCAGGCCGTTGGCGCCCGCGATATCCTCGACAATGGTCTGCCAGTTCGTGAAGTCCCGCCCGCCCAGCGGATGGGTGGTGCCCACGATCTTGTAGTTCTTCTGATCGGACCCAGGCCACGACAGGCTGATCTTGCCCGGACTGATCACGGTGACGTCCGTGACGCCTAACGGTTGGTATGGTTCGAGTTCCTCGCCCATAGCCCATTGGGCCGCTCGAACGAACAGCACACGGCCCAGATCGGTCAGCGCCAGAAACACTCGCCTCGGGCCACCGGACCCCTGCTCGTTCATGAAGAGATGAACCCGCCTTACGGTGTTGATCTCGGCAACACCCGTGTCGGGGTTGGGGGCAAGCTCCTTGTCCACGTCGGCCACGGCGAAGCAGGCCCGAGTCTCGTCGGTGTCCAACACGCCCAGCACCGTCACCGCAGGTGCCGCGTCCGCCGCAAGTTGCGTGCACCAGCGGTACTCGTAGTTGTCTTTGCCGCCCGTGGGCATGTGCGCGTTTTCGGTCGGATAGCGGTCACGGAACATCTTGACCCGGCCTTGGGCATCCAGCGGGATGCCTTTCATGATCGGGTGCTCCGGTTGCAGGACTTTCATGTACTTGGTGGCCGCAGGGGTGCTTCCTTGATTGGGATCGCTGCTCGCACTGTGGTTCTTGTACATGAATACGCTGCCGGGCCGGGCCGTATTGTCCCCCAGACAGACATGTTCGCCCATCATCACCGGGATGCCCAGATCCGCAGCCGGAGCCGGGGTGTCCGCCGAAGCGCCGCTTCCCGACATGATCGTCAGCTTCACCCCAAAATCGGGCACCAAAGGCATCAGGAACGCGTCCCGAGTTATGGGCGGACAACCCCAGTCCGAAGCCGTGTCGCCCAGGATCTTGTCCAGGACCAGCCGAGGCGAATATCCGTAATCAGCCAGTAGCGTCGCCATCGCAACGTCGCCCGGAGTCGCCATCCCTGGCCCTTTCTCATCGGTGTAATACTCCGTACCCGCCGCCGAGTCCTGCGGCGCGCGCGTGGTGATGAGGATCACACCCGTGGTCGGCGGCTCCTCCTGAGCGGTGACGATGGCAGCCAGCGCCACCGCGCCGGCCCAAATAAGCATGTTCTTCATAGCAGTTGAGTCTCTTGACAGTTCTTGATCCTCGAAAGACTTCAAGACAGTTCTTTTGAGGTCATGTGACTTTAGCCCCTTGTCGGAAAACATCCACCAACATGTTGTGGATCCCGCTCGAGCCCCGCACAGAACGGGGCCGCATCTTTCCGCGACGCAGGAGCGGAAAGATTTAGGATGTCCGTGCTGCAAACCGTCAAGCGGAAAAACAGCCCTTCGGATTGAGTCCAGTTTTTGTGCCGCGCAGCGGCGCCACTTAGCGAGGCGTCGGGCGCCGCTGATCGTGCTGGACAGCCAGCGGCCACGAGTCGTTCACACGCCTTGCCGGTCTGGGGCGCAGCCTCGCTAAAAACAGGCCTTCCTCGCCACAGGGTGAAATCCATTGGTCAGAAACCGTCAGCCCTTGAGTCGTGAGCAGGCTTCTCATCAGTTCCGGAGTGTGCCGATACGAAAAGAACAGACGCAACACGTCGGACGGATGAAAGACGAACGCGTCCGAGTCGATCCGCAACTCCTTGCGGCGCGCGAATTGGAAATAAGCCGCGATCCGCAGGAGACCCGAGCTTGGAGGATGCTCTTCGATGCGGAAGGTCGTGGTGCCGTCCTGCGCGCGCACGCCCAGATCCGACAGGAACATCAGAAGCCACTCCCGTGTCAACGCGTTGTCGTAGAGCGGCAACACATGGTCCACCCCCTTCCTGTAGTCGGGTCCCGGCGCGAGATTGGCGCTGCAAAGAAGGAAATCCCCGGGCCGAATCAAGGCCGCGACCCTGGGCAAAATCGTGTCGGGCTCAAAATTTGGCAGCATGCCGAAAAACGTAACAAGACGCGTGGAGCCCGCCGCGGTCTGTTCATCGATGAGGACCGGCAAATCCTCAGCTCGCGCCAAATCGCAGACGAGGGGATAACAGCGGTCGG
>CAWJWM010000022.1:0-99323 GCA_963846445.1 uncultured Verrucomicrobiae bacterium
GCACGACCCCGTGCTGGCGGACATGCGCGAGAATCCTCGCCTCGTCACTGGCCTCAGCAAAACACGAGCGGCGTCCCGGCGTCCCGGCCCACTTGGCGTGGCCAGTGAAGCAGTCTCTTGTCGCCGGCTCAGGTCCGGTCCCCGGATAGACGAAGTGCAGGTGTTCGGGACCGATCTGGCCGCCGCCGCTCTCGATCAGGGCGCGTTCGATGAGGTTTTTGAGTTCGCGCACGTTGCCGGGATAATCGTAAGCGGCAAGGGCCGCCAAGGCTTCGGGGGTCAACGTCGGCAGGCGCATCCCCATTTCCGTGGTCAGACGTTCGAGGAAATGACGGGCCAGCAGCGGAAGATCCTCCTTGCGCTCCCGCAAGTTGGGCACGGACAGACTGAACCCGTTGAGGCGAAAGTAGAGGTCGGCCCGGAATCTGCTAGCCTCGATCTCCGGCTGCAGATCCACGTTCGTCGCTGACAATACACGGAACGTGACGTGCTTTGTCTGGGGCGACCCGACGGGTGCGACGAGTCCGTCTTCGAGCACCCGCAGCAGTTTGCCCTGCAACGGCAGCGGCAAGTCGCCGACCTCGTCCAGAAATAACGTGCCGCCGTCCGCCTGCTCGAAATACCCGGCTCGTTCCTGGACCGCGTTGGTGAATGCGCCCTTCACATGTCCGAAGAAGCACGATTCCGCGAGTTCCTCCGGGATGGCCGAACAGTTCACCGCCACAAACGGGCCTCGGGCCGTTGGGCCTTCGAAGTGGATAGCGCGCGCGACCAGTTCCTTGCCAGTCCCGCTCTCGCCTGTGATCAGCACGTGCACCGAGGTGAATTGCAGCAGCTTGCGGATTTCCTCGAGCATCCGGCCCTGGACTGGGCTCTGGCCCACCAGAGTGCCCAGTCCCCAGCGCGCCGCCTCGCGCCGGGCCAGGGTGCGGACCTCCGCCTCCACGCGCCGGCGTTGGTCGATCTCGGCCTGCAACTGCTCGTTCTTTCGCTCGAGTTCGACGCTCAAGAGGTGGATCTTGAGGTGTGTCTGGATTCGGCTGAGCAGTTCCTCTGTCCGAAAGGGCTTTCCCACGTAGTCGACCCCCCCTGCTCGGAAACCCTCGACCACGCGATCGACCTCGTCGTGGACTGTCAGGAAAACGACGGGGATCCCGCGCGTTCGTTCGCTGGCTTTGAGTCGGCGACAGGTCTCGTACCCGTCCAGGCCCGGCATCATCACGTCCAGCAGGATCAGATCGGGCTGGGTGCGCGCCGCGGTCTCGATCGCCTTTTGGCCGCTGCGGGCGACCAGGATCTCGTAGCCCTCCGGCTCGAGCGTGTCACTCAACGCGCTGAGATTCGCCGGCACATCGTCCACAATCAGGATCTTGGCAGTCATGGCGGCGTGATCCGACGCAGAACCACGGCAACTTCTTCGAGATCGAACTCCTGGGTCAGCGGTTGGAGCGCCTGGGCCAGACGCGCTCCGTCCGCGCCGGCCGCCGCCAGTTCGCCCAGGGCTGCTTTCAACTCCGTGCTCCGGTTCTCTTCCGCGGCGGCCAGCGCCCGCCGCAGCAGCTCGGGTGGCAGGACGCTCACATCGATTTCGCCCGCGCACGGCGCCTCAGGCTCGGGGCCCGGCGCGGGCTCGAACTCGGCGTCCAGCAGCTTTTTCAAACATTCGCAGATGCGCTCGAATCGGAACGGTTTACCAAGGAAATCGGCAAACCCAGCCTGAAGACAGTCCGTCTGCTCGTGCGCCAAAACCGAGGCCGAAACCGCCACCAGCACCGGACGGTCCGGCCCCCACTGCTGCCGAATCCGTCGCGCCGTCTCGACGCCGTCCATCCCCGGCATCCGGATGTCGAGAAACACAATGTCCGGCATGCGTTCGGCCATAAGCGTCAATGCCGTTTCTCCGCTGGCCGCGACTCGCACCTCGCATCCGATTTCCTCGAGCATCTGCGACAGGACATCCCGGTTCTGCGGAACGTCGTCCACGACAAGCGCGCTCACCTGGCACCCTTGTCGCAGTCGCGTGCCGAGGCCGTGCGGCCTGAGGCTTTCCGTCTCCGACCCGGGTTTCCCGGACGCCAGCGGGATCGTGAAGAAGAACCTCGATCCCTTCCCCGGTTGCGACTCGACCCCCAACTCTCCTCCCATGAGTTCGATCTGCTGCCGCGACAACGCCAAACCTAGTCCCGTGCCGCCTTTCCTGAGCCCCTCGCTGCCTTGCTGGAACGGTTGGAACAGCCTGGCCTCGAGTTCCGCATCAATGCCAGGTCCGGTGTCGGAGACCTCAAAACGATAGCGAAGAGCCTCGCGAGGGGCGAGGGACGAGGGACGAGGGGCGAGGGGCGAGGGACGAGGGACGAGGGATTGGTCATGGGTACTTGGCAGTGCGTGACGCGTGATGCGTGATGCGTGATCCGTGACGAGGGAATCGGGGTCCGCGATGGGCGCGACTGGGGGTGCAGCGTCGTCCAACCGCGTCACGCGCAGGATGACAGTGCCATGCTCGGTGAACTTCACCGCATTCCCCAACAGATTGACCAACACCTGCCGCAACTTGCTCTCGTCCCCACGCACCCACTCTGCACTCTGCACTCCGCACTCTGTACTCTCTACTTTGAACTCGAGTCCTTTCTGTTCGCACCGGATGCTGCACATCGCCGCGACGTGACGAACCAGACTGGCCAGGTCGAAATCGGCGGTGCGGACCTCCATCTTCCCGGCCTCGATCTTGGCCAAATCGAGGATGTCATTGATCATGGACAGCAGGTGGCGCCCGCTGTTCTCGATCGTTTCGAGCGCCTGGTGCTGGCGCGGGGTCGCGTGGCGATCTCGGCGCAGGAGTTGCGAATAACCCAGGATCGCGTTCATCGGGGTGCGGATCTCGTGGCTCATGTTCGCCAGGAACAAACTCTTGGCGCGATTGGCCGATTCGGCAGCCTCCTTGGCCTGTTCGAGCGAACGGTTGCGCTCGATCAGAGCCCGATTGCGCTCGCGCCGATGTTTGATCGCGAGTCCGGCGGCAACCAGACCGCCGGCAAGGGTGAATCCAAAACCGCCCAGCATTCCCATCTGCGCGTAATCGCGCCGCACGATCAGCTTGATCGCAGCGGGCGCCGACACGTTGAAGTCCCGGTCCACAGCGCGCACCCGGAATTCGTATTCGCCGTAGGCCAGGTTGGTGGACTCGAACTGACGGCTGTAGACGGGCCGTGCGCGCTGGGCCGCCTGTTCGGTTGTCGGAGCGCCGGCGTCCAGACTGGTGAGTGGAGGAGCGTCGGCTTCCAGCCGGCTTAAGATCTGCTGTCCGCCGAGCGGCCCCGCAGGTCCAGCGCTCGAAGCACTAGGCGTATGAGAAACAGCGGTTGCGGTCGAGCGCTTCTCCCTCTCCCCGAGGGAGAGGGTTGGGGTGAGGGGGGACGCTACATCCGATAGCCCATGTGCCGCGGTGTTCGTGCGACGATCCGAGTTCCCCAGGGCGTGCTCGAATGCGCGCACGCTCGAACTTCGCGCGTCGCTTTCCCCCTCACCCTTGCCCTCTCCCCAAGGAGAGGGAACAACGCCGGCAGCGCTCGAAGAGCTGGACGCGTCAGGCGCCATCTCGCACAAATACGCCATGTCATCCGGATGGGTTCCCAGGCTGACACCCTCGAACCCGACCACCACCCGGCGCGGGCGCCCAACCAACTCGATCCGTTCACCTTTGTAGTCCTGGCCATCGGCGGTCAACCAGGTGATCCGTATCGCCGGCGCATTCGTGCGCGGGCGATAGCGGTTCAGCCCTCCTTCGGTCCCGATCCAGATGTTGCCTTCCCCATCTTCGAGCAACGCATTGACCGTGTTGTGACTCAGCCCGTCTCGCCACGACAAGGTTTGGAACACGTCCAACGTCGGGTCGTAGATCCCGACACCGCCCCCGGCCGTGCCGATCCAAACGCGGCCCTGGTGATCCACCATCAGCGTCCTGAGATCGTGCGTTGGCAGACCGCCCCCGCGTCTCCAGGACTGCCACCGCTGGCCGTCGAAATGCGACAGGCCGCTTCCGGTCGCAAACCAGAGCCCGCCCGCCCGGTCCGGGAAGATGTCGTTGACCCAGTCGTCAGCGAGGCCGTTGGTCGCACGGTAACTGGAGAATTGCTGGCCATCGAACCGGATCGCACCGCCGCCGCCTGTGGCGATCCAGAGCGCGCTGTCCGGCCCCACCGCAAGCCGCGTCAGCCGATTGTCCGGCAGCCCATCCAACGTTGTCCAGCGCTTGACGATACCAACGGTTGAACCTGGGGCCGAGGCGGTCGGGTTTGGGATGGTGTGGGCGGATGCCAGTTCGGTTAAGGTCTCTTTGCTGATGCGGCCTAATCCGTATCCGTATGCGGCGATCCACAGATCGCCGTGCGGATCCTCGATGGTATCCTTGATCAGCGCCAGGTTGTACGTGCCATAGAGCATCTGGGTCAGATTGGTCAGCGTTTCGCTGCCTTTGGCCGTCAGGACCGACATCACCCGTTGGTCGCCCATCCATTTGTCGCACACCCAGAGTCGTCCTGTCCGGTCCACACGGAAGGACAACCCGACCGCGTTGGTCGCCAGCAATTCCCAGTCAGAGGACGGCCCAAACGAAGCGCTGCGGGGATCATCCGCTCGACCCTCCGTGTTCACGGATCCCAGTCGCAACCGATTGAGACCTCCCTTGGTCCCTACCACCAGATGACCATCCCAGTGCGCCAAGCCTGTGACCCCATTGTTCACCAAACCGTCGGCAGGGGTGTAGGTTGTCCAGTTCAGGTCCAGCCGCCGCAACCCGCCGGCTTGCACTCCGACCCACAGACGATTCTCGCGGTCTTCGAGAATGGCGCAGATCGCGTCCGCGCCCCAATCCGTGGCCGCGCCGACATCAGTGAAGCCTTGCCCGTCGAATCGGAGGAGACCCTGCCGCGTTCCCAGCCAGATGCCGCCCTGACGATCTTCAGAAATGGCCAGCACCTGTGGCCCGCCATGACCCTCGGCTTGTCCCAAACGATCGCAGGTGCCGGTCGCGGTGTCATAGCGCAACAGCATTTCCGGGATGTAACAGCCCACCCACACGGCCCCGCGACTGTCTTCCAGAATGGTCTCGAATTCGATTATGCCACCCCTTTGAGGAGGCGGAAGAGCCACATCAGCCACCAAACGATCGCCTTCCCATGCGAAAAGCCTCGTGTTTCCCAAGACGCCCGCCCAAACCCGGCCGCTCGGGCCGCCACGAAGCACCTGGGTGAGGAGCAGGTGCGCTCCCTCGGGGCTCTGGGGTTGACAGAATTGCCGCCGACTCGAGTCCCAGCGGGTCGGCGTGCCTTGCGTCGCCAGCCAGACACGACCGTCCCGATCCAACGTCACCGCCTCGACCACGTCCAGCGCCAGTGCGTCGTCCGAGTCGTAGAGCGCCCAGTGACGCCGGTCAGGGTCGAGGCGGGCGACACCTTTCCACCCTGCCGATCTCGAGTTCATCCACAGGTTGCCTTCCCCATCCTCGACCAAGTGCGTGATGTCGTTGCCCGCCAGGCCGTGCTCGGTGGTGTACGTCGTGAACCGGGCGCCGTCGAAGTGGACCAGGCCGCCTCCGGGCGTTCCCAGCCACAGGTCCCCGTAGCGATCTTGAACGATCGATTGCACTGTCGCTTGCGGCAGCCCCTCGACCACCCCATACGTCAACCAGGCACCCTGCCGCGAACCTCGGCCTGCGGGCTGCACCCACCCCTCTCCAGCGGCCACCACGCGTCCCGTCACCTGCGGGGCCACAAGCTGCACCCGCGCCGGTTGTTCGCCGGCCACGACAACCGCCTCATTCGTCCGGCTTTCCCAACCCCGCTGGTCAACCGCCACACCATAGCGCCCGACCGGCAAATCGATCTCGAAATTCCCCTCGCGATCCGTCAAGGCGCGGACGTCCATTTGCGACGCAGCTTTCGGCTGGATGCGCACTTTCTTCGCGGTCCCGGGGGCCTGTCCGTCCGATAGCCGCACCTGGCCGGCCAGCCGGCCAAGTGGCGCATTCGAGCGCACCAGGAGCACGTCACCCCGCCCGTCCCGTTGGTGCGGCGCTCCCGACGCCGACCAAGCCAGCGCCTCGTTCTGTTCGCCCCCCGGCAGAACATCCGTCGACAAGAGCCAGATGTTGAATTCGATTGTTTGGTCGGGGGCGAGGCGGCGCTTGTTCCCGGTCAGGCTGCCGACATCGATCCGGTATTCACAGCGCCATTGATTCGTTCCTTGGCGGCCTGTCTGGGCGCTGAAGTGCATCGGTTGGGCTGTGGATGTTTCCCGCGAACGTCTCGGGATGATGATACAGGTCGCCCGCAGGCTCACATTGGCCAGCAAGCCCAAAAGTGGCCATTCGCGTTCGTCCAGCTCCGGACAGCGCAGCCAGACAACCGCACTGTCGCCCGACCAAAAGCTGTACCAGTCTTTTGTCAGATCCCCTTGCTCGGCATCTTTGACCTCGATCGCCACGTACAGCGCGTTCTGCCGCTCGTCGTAACCGATCTGGAACTGACCCGACAAATCCTCGGCGTCAATCGTCTCGGTACCCACAAATTGCGTACGGACGGCGTACCGTGGCAGGTGCGCCGGCCAATCCGACAGATCGCCATCGATCCGGATGCTCGCACTGTCGATCGGATACGCCAGCGCGATGCGCTGATCGGACGCCTGCACGCCTGTTGTCAGGAGCAAGACAGGGAAAAGGCAGGCGAGGGCGAAGGCAGCCGTAACCGCCGACGCCTGCCTGCCGGCTCGTCCGCTCAAGCGACGGCGAAGGCGAAAGCCTCTGCCTGTGCGTGTCCACACTTGCTTGCGCGTTGCGCGCAAGCAGGCGCAGACAGGTGGCCGCCGGCGGGCCAGTCGGCGCCTGACGCTCGACTGGACACCGGGTGTGCGGGCAGACTGCGCCCGACTGGACCCGCCTATGGAGGCTGCGAATATCATAGCGGATCGAGGTGCGATCTCTTCGACTGGGTACGCCTGCAATCTACCCTATTGTCTCCAAAGCAAAAGGCCGTTCTGTTGCCCGCGACCGCCGGACTGCGCGTCTTCGAGAGCGACGGGCGACGTGGCGCAGCCTCTGGACTGCGTTCGCTTTAGCGCCGCTTTTCGATGACTGTCAGGGTTCATTGTCGCCTTTCGATGACTGTCTTCGATCACTGCCCGCGCAAAGCGGTGCTGAAGCACCGCACTCCAAACGCTGCGCGCGATCGAGGGCGCCCGGCATCGCGAAGCGTGTGGAGTGCGTCCGCTTTAGCGGCGCTTTCCATGACCGGGCTGTTTCAGAAATCATCATACACGTTCACCCGATCGATCCTGAATCTGTAGATCGTCTGCACCCGGGCCGCCGACGCCACCCGCTCGAACCACGTCGCCGAACACCAGCGATACTGATTGGCCACCGGCACCAATCCGTGTTTCGCCGCGTTTTGATGCACATAGTTCAACCGCGCCAAATAGCTGGATTGACTCGTCAGCTTCGTGTCCCAGAAATTGAACCACACCCGTCGGCCCTGCACCCCATCCAGCCGATTGAGTTCTCGCGCCGACGCCCCATGCAGTCGTTGGATGCACTCGCCGAGATGGATCGCATCAGGACTCCCGCGCGCGACAAAGTGATAATGGTTGGCGAACACTGCCCAAGCCTCGATTTGCCACCCGGCTTCCTTCGCCAACGACAGCAACAGCCCTTCGAGCAAATCGAGCTTTTCCGGTGCATCGAACAGGTGCTGCTTGTGCAGTGTGGCGGCCGTCACCATATAGACCGCGTTGTCGGCCAGGCGATGCACCGGCGCATGCGGCCAGTCCTTCGCTGGCTTGCGGGACTTCAGGTCGGTTAGCGGTACGGCGGGCACCCGGAAGGTCCGGGGCACCGCGGGCAGGTGATCTCCTTGTTTCACGGGGAAAAACATGCCCTGTCGACGGCCATAAGCAAACGCCGATGTGGTCCGGCGGAACTGCAAATGCCAAAGCGGTGCTGAAGCACGCGCAGTCTCCCGCAATGTGGGACTCCGCGCGTTCGAGTGCGCCCGGTGTCGCGAAGCGTCTGGACTGCGGCGGTTCACCGCCGCTTTCCGATGACTGCCCTCGATCACGGCCCGCGCAAAGCGGTGCTGAAGCACCGCACTCCAAAGGCTTCGCCTCTTCGCACACGTGCGGCGTGGTCGCGAAGCGTCTGGACTGCGGCGGTTCACCGCCGCTTTCCGATGACTGTCTTCGATCACGGCCCGCGCAAAGCGGTGCTGAAGCCTGCTCCTGACATGCATTTCAGCGCAATCGTGCATCGAGGGCGGGCGGGCACGACGGTCCCCCTCACCCCGGCCCTCTCCCCGAGGGAGAGGGGTAGGGTGAGGGGGAAAAGGACGGACGATGGTCCCGTTCGCGCTCCCTTCGCCAAAATGCCCGTAAGGTGCAGGCCTAGGCGCGCGCATTCTCATGCAGCCGCAGACCTGCCCGCCTGCGCTCCCCTTCGCACGCGCTCGACGTCCACCGCACAGGGCGAATCGGGCGTCGGCAACCGGCGGCTTGCCGAGGCCGCCGGCAGGGCGTATCCTGCGCTCGCGCAAATCGAGTTCACCGTACAGACCTGGCGCGAGGGGAGTCAGTGCATCGCCCATGCCATGCCGCTGGACGTCGCCAGTGCCGGCAACTCGCCCGCCGCGGCGCGCGCTGCACTGGACGAAGCCGTCCGTCTGTTCCTGAAGACGGCGTCCGAGCACGGGTCGCTCGACACGGCTCTCGAAGAGGCGGGTTACACCCCCGAAGGCTCGACCTGGCGAAGTCCGGCGTGGCCGCGCGAGGGAGAGTGCGTGTGCGGGAGCGCCATGTTCGCTTCGCACCGCTTTGGACACCACAAGACCAAAGCGCCATAGCATCGGACGCACTCCCCATAAGACACGGCGCACCGCGCACTGACCACGACTCACTCGAATGACACGAAGTCGAACCATTTTCTGATCCCGTCGGACGGGAGAGGGCCGGGGTGAGGGGGCAGGTTCATGGAAACAGGCCCCGCAGACACAGGTGACTTTCCATGTGCTCTGCGTCGTCGCCCGCTTCAGTACGCGAAAGTCCCGCTTCCCATGTACTGATCGATCCAGACCTCGTAGGTCTCGCCGGACGACTTGGTCCCGCACATCCCGTCCATCCCCTCGGACACACGCCCATCGGTCACGGCGATCGTCTTGATCGGGTCAACCAGGTTATCCCGGTCGAACAATTCGAGTGTCAGTTGCTCCCCCACCGCCCAGAAACGCAGGCGATATTGCTTATCCGGATTCACCGCCGGGAAACGCTCTGTTCTCAAGCCCTCGCCGCCCGGCCCGGTGATGGAGAGCGCGGATTCGGCCGGGTTGTCCGCTTTCTTGAAGGTCAGCAGGCCGGCATAACGCTCTTCGGGAAGGCCCGGGGTGTCAGTGAACCAAAGGGGTGTTTGAGGTTTGGCGCGCAACAGAATCCCAAACGCGGCGTCCTCCATCGTCTCGCCCCAGTCGATGATGTCCACCGTGCCGACGCAGTCGCGGTACCAGACGCCCACATTCGATCGGAGCATGAAGTCTTCGTTGCTCGACCCGCCTCCCCTGACATGCAGACGGCCGAAGGCAGTCTCGTACGTGCGAACGGGCCGCAGGTAATTGCCGGGCACAACGGAGGCGGTTTGCCACATCCACGCCCACGACGCCGACGGCGTTTTGTCGAAAGAATCGAGCTGCTCCAAGCCCCGAACCACGCGGAAGTACCGACTCGAGCCGCTCAGCCCGATGCTGGTGGTGTATTCGCCTTCACCCAGCACGAGCGGTTCGGGATATGGGCGCCACGGGCCTTGGATTGAATCCGACTCGAGCGCGACATTGATCCCCGGCCATGCCAGCGTTGCCTCGCTGAGGTTCTTGGGTCGAATGTCCAGCAGGACGGGCGCCTGGTCCTCGGAGCAGGCCAGGTTGTCCACGACGACTTCAGCATTGGCGATCCAAGTGCCGCAATTCCAGAAGACCGCCGTCACGGGACCCAACGGCGGCGGGCCGGGGTCCTGACCCGAGACCATCGCATCGGCACCGGGATAATCGATGACTTCCCGGGCAAAGAGGACCTGTTGGGGGTCGTCGCGCAGGACCACCCTGACACCGACTCTCATGTTGTCCCCTTCCCGGGTCAACGTGAGGGAGATGGTCTTCGGATTCGAGTTGGCCGCTACAGTTTGGTCGAGGAAGAAAGAGGTTGCGCCGCCATACGCTTTATCCAGAAAAACCTTGTTGTTGTTGAGGTACATACCGGTCGAGTACCCCCGATCGTCCCCCTCGTTGGCAAAGAAGGCACCCAGTTGCACATACACATCGCTGCTGTAGGCGCTGACCACATCCAGGCGGAACTCGACCGGCTGTCCCTCGGCCAACTCATAGACACCGTCGGGCCAGTAGAAAAAGCTGGTCCACGAATTGGCCTTCGCCAGGCGCACATTGAACTCGCCTCCAACAAAGTCCCACTCGGGCTGTCCCACATCTCCCCATGGCGTGGTGAACTTCCGGCCCTGTTCGAAGTCATCAATGACATAGAAGTCTTGGATTGGCACGACACTGCGAGCCTCGAGGTTGTCGAACTGGACAATGGCCGTTGCCTGCTGTCCGTCCGTGTCGTGCAGCACGCCCAATCCCACCCCCTTCAAGTCGTCCTTGTAAGGCGCGCCGGCGTCGGGCCCGAAGATTTGCCAGCCACGCGGCAAGGGGTCCGGAACGCCCCAATCGCTGCCGGGCGTGTCCCGCACCGTGCGTTCAAACGCCACTGTGCCGGTCGACTTCCGAGTGACTGTAGCCTCGATGATTAGATCGTCGCCTTCGGGCTCGAGCGCCAGCGCCAGGACGACGTCGATGTAGGCGCCCGTGTGCGCCTCCCAGAACGCCACACTGAAACCCTCGCTCTGCGACCACTTGAACAGGCCGACCTCGGTTCGGTCCCACATCAGCACATACTCGCCACCCTTGGTGTCCACCGTCACCAGGCAGGAGAAAAGGTTGTCCGCTAGGCTGGCGCTCACCAAATCGGCCCGCAGTTCGAGTGTCTTGCCCTGCTGCACGGGCAGACTGGTCGAGTAATACACATTGCAGAGGTGAGGGACGGGATTGGCCGGGTCGGTCGCCGTCGTGAATTTGGTTGCGATGCGCAACCTGTGGTTTGCGAGTTCGGCCAGGGCCGCCGGGTCGCTGGGGGCGGCGGGCGGATTCCACAGAGTCCACCCCGGTTGGTCGCCGTTGAAGTCGTCAATGACCGTGGCACACAGAGCCGCGGGCGATACGATTAATGCGGCAAGTGCGAGCCCGGCGATCCAGGCGCCGCACGTCGCGATTCCGAGTCCGCTTCCGGGTTCTTGCGTCCGGAAGGGCATGTTGTCTTTCCTGATGTTCATTGTTGTGCACTTTCTTTGGCTTGTTGATGTTCGGTCACTTTGCTCATGTTCGAATCCCGACGGCGGCATGGGTCGAGGGCTGCTCGGATGGCCCGAGAGCGGACGATGCTGTTCCCTCTCCCCGAGGAGAGGGTTAGGGTGAGGGGGAAAAGGACGGACGATGGTCCCGATCGCGCTCCCTTCGCCAAAATGCCTGTAAGGTGCAGGCTGAAGCACCGCCCTCCAAGGGCTTCGCCTCTTCGCACGCGGGCAGCGTGGTCGCGAAGCGTCTGGAGTGCGTCCGCTTTAGCGGCGCTTTTCGATCCCTGTCTTCGATCACGTCCCGCGCAAAGCGGTGCTGAAGCACCGCACTCCAAGGGCTTCGCCTCTTCGCACGCGGGCGGCGTGCGCCGCCGCTCGCCGGCCACGGCGCGTGGTGGAGTAGCCCGTGTTGGTGTTTTCATTGATGTGCGCTTCTTTGCGCGAAAGGGGCTGATGCTTGAAGGATGCCATGTGCAGGGGCCGAGGCGTTCCGGCCACTCGCACAGGGCCGATCAGGGCGCGCCGATGGCAATCCGGGGGAGACAGCGATGATCCTCGAATGTCGATTCGAGCATCGGCAAGCCACTGATTGACAGCTACCTAGGAGTCGAAGGTGCCGGGCGGAGCAAGACCGGCAGAGGGAACGCGCGCGCGTGACCACGCCGCGCGCCAAGGATCATGAAGCGCGGGCTCGATGGATTGGTGGCTGGTTCGTTTTTGCAGCAAATTCGCGGTAATTTCGCAAGATGTTCGAATAGATTGCCAAATCCGTCGCGAATATTGTGCCTCACATGTGGGCGATGATGGCGTCGCCGAACTGCGAGCATCTGATCTCTGTGGCGCCCTCCATCAGGCGGGCGAAGTCGTACGTGACACGTCGGCTCGAGATGGCCCCGTCGAGCCCCTTGAGGATGAGGTCGGCGGCTTCGGTCCAGCCGAGGTAGCGGAACATCATTTCCCCGCTCAGGACCACACTGCCGGGATTCACCCGGTCTTGATTGGCGTACTTGGGGGCGGTGCCATGCGTGGCCTCGAAGATGGCGTGGCCGGAGACGTAATTGATGTTGCCCCCTGGCGCGATGCCGATGCCGCCGACCTGCGCCGCGAGGGCGTCGCTCAGGTAATCTCCATTCAGATTCAACGTGGCGAGGACATCGAAATCCTCGGGCCGGGTCAACACCTGCTGGAGGGTGATGTCGGCAATGGCATCCTTGATGACGATGCCGGCTCCGGGCCGGCCCTCGGGGATGCGGCACCAGGGGCCGCCGTCGATTTCGACTGCGCCGAAGGATTCTCGGGCAACGCAATAACCCCAATCGCGGAAAGCGCCTTCCGTGAACTTCATGATGTTGCCCTTGTGCACGAGCGTGACGCTCTTGCGACCGAATCGGATGGCATACTCGATGGCGCTCTGGACCAACCGGATGCTGCCGGAGCGGCTGACCGGCTTGATGCCGATCCCGATGCAGACCTCGGGCGAGACCGCCGCGCCGGCCTGCCGCCAGAACTCCTCGGCTTTGGCCCGGGTGCCAAACCGGATCTTCTCGAAGGCCTGCGGGAACTCGCGTTCGAGGAAGTCGAGCATCTTCTGGGCTTCGGGCGAGCCGCCGGGATACTCGATGCCCGCGTAAATATCCTCGGTGTTCTCCCGGAAGATCACCATGTCGACCCGCTCCGGGTGTTTGACGGGAGAAGGCACGCCGCGGAAATAACGCACCGGGCGCAAACAGACATACAGATCGAGCAATTGACGTAGGGCGACGTTGAGCGACCGGATGCCGCCGCCGACGGGTGTGGTGAGGGGACCTTTGATGCCGACCCGGAATTGCTGGAAGGCCTCGATGGTCTCGTCGGGCAGCCACTGGCCGAACTTGTCGTTGGCGGCTTGGCCGGCGAAGACCTCGAACCACGCCACCCGCCGTCGTCCGCCATACGCCCGCTCGACGGCTGCATCGAACACCCGCTGGCTGGCGGCCCAGATGTCGGGTCCGGTGCCATCGCCGCGAATGAATGGCAGGACGGGATTGTCGGGGACCTGCAGCGCGCCGTCGCGCAGGGTGATGACCGAACCGGGAGGCGGCGTCACATTGAGATAGGGCATAGGGATCTTCCGGGTGCGGCGTTTCCATCAAACGCCATCGTCCGTGGTCGGACCGACGTTTAGCGAGGCTGCGCCTCAGACCAACGCGGCACGTCGCCAGATTGTCTGCGTTGGGCCTTGACCTTCGTCACCGGCGCCCGACGCCCCGCTAAGTGGCGCCGCTGCGCGGCGCAAAAACTTGACTCAATGACTACAGATTTCATCGAGGGAGCAACTCCAGCGAGGCGCGCCTCAGACCAAATCCCAGTTCGCATAGGCATGAAAAGTCCCCGTCTATCCCTGCCCCTCTTTCCCGCGCCTCGCTCCTTAGAATCCTTGACCCCTGCAGCGAGGCATAGAAACTTGACTTGTCTACAACACATTTGATCGGTCAAGGATTCTAGGTCAGGCGGACGCGGCCAGTTTGGCGGCGGTCGGGCGATCTTCCAGTTTCGCTTTGACCTCGGCGATCACCCGCTCGGCGGTCAGCCCGTACCGCTCTCGGAGATGATCCACCGTGGAAGCGTGTTCGATGAACCGGTCGGGCCATCCGAGGCGGACGACGGGTGTTCTGATGTCGTGGGTGTTGTACAATTCGATGACGCTGCTGCCGTAGCCGCCGGCGAGCGCGTGATCCTCGAAGGTCACCACCACCTCGGCGGCCTGGCCGAAAAACCGCGTCGTGGCCTCATCGAGCGGTTTGATGAAACGGGGGTTGACGATCGCGACATCGCAGCCAGCGGCGATCAGCCCCGCGGCGGTGTCGCGCGCCAGGCGCTGCAGGTTTCCGAGAGCGAACAGCGCCACCTTCGGACCGCCCGCCTGGCTGAAATGCTGAAGGACTTCGGCTTGCCCGATGGGCAGCAATCGGGGCTGGTCTTTGAGGGGGACCCCTTCCCCGGCGCCACGGGGGTAGCGGATGAAGACCGGATGGTTCTGATGGGTGGCGGTGAAGAGCATGTCGACCAATTCGTCTTCGTCTTTGGGCGCCATGGCGATGACGTTCGGCACGCAGCGCAGGAACGTAATGTCGAAGAGGCCGTGGTGGGTCGGACCGTCATTGGCGGACAAGCCGGAGCGGTCCATGGCGAAAATCACGGGCAGATCCTGAAGGGCGACATCGTGGATGATGCCATCGTAGGCGCGCTGCAAGAACGTCGAGTAGATGGCGACCACGGGGCGAAAGCCCATTGTGGCCATGCCGGCGGCGAAAAGCACGGCGTGTTCCTCGGCGATGCCCACATCGTAATAACGTTTGGGCAGCGCCTGTTCGAGGAACTTCAGCCCGGTGCCGGCAGGCATGGCGGCGGTGATGCCGACCAGGGTGCTGTCGCGCTGGCAGAGCCGGACGAGCGCCTGTCCGAACACATCCTGGAAATTCTGCGGTGTCCCTGGTTCTGCGGCGACGGGATCGCCGGTCAGCAGGTCGTAGGGGCCCACTCCGTGGTACTTCTCGGGAGCCTTGAGGGCGGCGTCGAAGCCTTTCCCTTTCTGGGTCACCACATGAAGCACAACGGGGCGGTCGCACTGCTTGGCGTACTCGAGAGAATCGATCAGGAGGGGGAGGTTGTGGCCGTCGATCGGGCCGAGGTAGAGCAGCCCCATTTCCTCGAAGATGAGGCTGCTGCCGTAGCCGCCGCGGCCATCGGTGCCGGGCTGGCGGCTGCCGGGTTCGAGAGCGGCGCCCGACACGGCTCCTTTGAGAGCTTCTTCGGCCTTCTGTCCGAGCTTGATGGCGAGCTCTCCCTTGGGCATGCGCCGCAACAAGCGCTCGAAATCCTTCTGCAGCCTTCCGTAACGCGGATGCCGGATCAGTTGGGTCAGGTAGTGGGCGATCGCGCCGACGTTCTTGGCGATGCTATACTCGTTGTCGTTGAGGATGCCGATGAAACGCCGGGTGGTGTGGCTGATGTTGTTCAACGCCTCGAACGAAATCCCGTTGGTGAGCGCCGCGTCGCCAAAGACGCAGACCACGTTCTCGTCGGTGCCCCGCTGGTCCCGGGCGGCGCAGATGCCCAGGGCAGCGGACAACGCAGTCCCCGCATGCCCGGCGCCGTAGGCATCGTGTTCGCTTTCGGACCGCGAGGCGAAGCCGTTCAAGCCGTCTGTCGTGCGGATGGTATGGAATCGGTCTTTGCGCCCGGTGAGGAGCTTGTGGACGTAGGACTGATGGCTCACGTCCCAGATGAGTTTGTCTTTGGGGGTCGAAAAGACGCGATGCAGGGCGATGGTCAGTTCGACCACGCCCAGGTTGGGGCCCAGATGCCCACCGTTCTTCGAGAGCACGGTGATCATCTCGTGCCGGATCTCCTCGGCAAGCCGGGTCAGTTGCTCGAGGGTCAGCTTCTTAACGTGGTCGGGACTGTCCACCATGTCGAGGAATCGGCTCATGCGGTGTGAGGGTTACTCGGAATGTCGTTGCCGGGCGCCCCGGTCAAGGGCGTCAGCACCGGGAGACCGGACGGGCTCTGTTGGAGTTGGCTGATCGTCACTTCGGCGGCGGCCAGCTTGGCCTGACAGGCGGCCAGCAGCTTCACGCCCTCTTCATAGCGGGCGAGGAGGTTCTCGAGGGGAAGCTCGTCCGATTCCATCGTTTCCACGACGGATTCGAGGCGGCGCAGCGCCTCCTCGAACGGCAGTTCGCTCAGCGCATCGGGCGCTGCCGCCTGGATCTTGGCCGATTTCGACATGCGCCGAGAGGGTAACGCAAGGCTGCAGGGTAGTCCAGCCCGTTGCGTGGCCGGCAACGGCCAATTCAACACTTTGGCCCTCAGAAAGGCCCTGAGAAAGGCCCTGAGAAAGGCGTTGCGCGATCCTTGGGCTCTGCTATTGTCCTCGCTCTTTTGCGGATCGCGGCGCGTCGGAGTGTGGCGGTTTCGCAATGATCACGGCGTTGAATCCCGGGTTCGAGTGGATCCGGGGCGCCACAAGAACAACCAATCGAATCCCGTGTCCCGCGGGATGGTTCGCCGGTGAGGCGGCGGGCTGCAAACCCAGGGAAATAAAGTGATTAGCGTAGGCATCAAAGAACTGCTCGAGGCCGGAGTCCATTTCGGCCATCAGACCCGTCGATGGAACCCGAAGATGAAGCCCTTCATCTTCGATGCGCGCAACGGCATTCATATCATTGACCTCAGCAAGACGCTCGTCCAACTCGAGTCGGCCTGCAACTTCCTGCGGGAAATCGTCGAGCGCGGCGGCCAGGTCCTGTTCGTCGGCACCAAGAAACAAGCGCAAGAGGCGATGCGCGATTCCGCCAAGCTCTGCGGTCAACCCTGTGTCACCGAGCGCTGGCTGGGCGGCACCCTGACCAACATGAAGACCATCAAACGGTCGATGGGGCGCCTGCGCGAGATCGAAAAAATGATCGCCGACGGCTCGATCGGCGACTACGGCAAGCAGGAGCAATCCATGTTCCGACGCGAACTGGCCCGACTGCTCAAGAACCTCGATGGCATTCGCGACATGGAATCCCACCCGAGCGCCCTGTTCGTCGTCGACATCAAGCGCGAACACAACGCCGTCGCCGAGGCGCGCCGCCTCCGCATCCCCGTGGTCGCCATCGTCGATACCAATTGTGACCCGACCCAAGCCGACTACCCGGTTGCAGGCAACGACGACGCCATCCGTTCCGTGCGCATCATCCTCGCCATGATCACCCAGACGATCGGCCAGGCGCGCGCAGAATACGAAGCAAAACACGCCCGCCGCATCACCGAAGAGGCGGCCAAGGCGGCCGCGGAGGCGGCTGCCCAACCGGCCACGCCCGAAGGCGCTCCCGCCCCCTCCGCCCAACCAGCGCTGACGTCCGCGCCGGCCCCCGCCGCGGTGCCCGCGGTGCCGATCCCGGCCGCGCCGCCGCTTCCAGCGCCCGTGCTCGCGCCCGATGTCCAGCCAGGTGTCCCAGCCGACACAGCCCGCCCCGCCAGCGCGACCGAGCCGGTCTGAAACCACCGATACCGGTGGCCGGGCGCGACGCCGCAAAGCGCCACGCCCGGCTGAATAAAGGAAAATGAATCTTATGTCTGAAATTAGTGCATCTCTCGTCGTCAAGCTGCGGGAAATGACCAGCGCCGGCATGATGGACTGCAAGAGGGCGTTGGTGGAAGCCAAAGGGGACCTCGCCGCGGCCGTCGATCTGCTCCGCAAGCGGGGCGCCGCCACCGCCGCGATCAAAGCACCCCGGGAAGCCCGCGAAGGGGCCATCGCCCAGTGCGTTCTCCCGGGCGCCCGCGTCGGCGTCCTTCTCGAAGTCAACTGCGAAAGCGATTTCGTCGCCAAGAACGAGATGTTCCGCGCCTTCTGCGAGCAGGCGGTGCGGACGCTCGCGGAGAATCCCGGCGCCGATCTCGAGCCGTTGCGCACGGACGTCCTGTCCCGGATGCGCGAGAACATCAAGATCGCCCGGCACCAGCGATTCGAGGTCGCCGGCAACGGACTGGTGGCCGCCTACATTCACACCGGCGCCAAGGTCGGGGTGCTTGTCGAGGTCGGTGCGGGGCAGGGAGCCACGACCGGTCGCGACGATTTCCGGCAGTTGGTCAAGGACATTACCCTTCAGATCGCCGCCGCCAGCCCGGTCGCTGTCTCGCGCGACCAGGTCGATCCGGCTGTTGTGGCGAAGGAAAAAGAGATCATTGCCACATCGGACGCGATCAAGAACAAGCCGCCCCAGGCTCTGGCCAAGATCATCGAAGGAAAGATCGAGAAGTTTTTCCAGGGCGCCTGTCTTCTCGATCAGGGATTCGTCAAACGCAATTCCGAGATCACCGTGCGCGAGCACATCGCCACCGTGGCCAAAGAGCTTGGCGACGACATCACCGTGCGGCGTTTCGTCCGGTTCCAGGTCGGCGAGTCCTTCGCGAAGTAATCGGCGCGGCCTTCGCCCAATCGCTGCTTGGCCGGGCGCGAACGACCACGGGGTGTCGGTCCTGTTCGGCGCCTGGCCGATTCACTTGCCGGGCCGCTTCGCTGGCCGGACCCAGTCCCTGTGCCAGTCGAGGTTCCAGAGCCCCTCGAGCTTCACCCCCGCCGAGTGGCCGTCGACGAAACCGATGTTGATGGCGCCCGGAAGGTTGTCCTTTGGATTGAACCTCATGTTCCGCGTCCAGTTGACGCCCCCGTGGCGGGGCAGGGTGAGGCGGACCATCGCGCCGGCGTAGTCGTCGCCGGTGTAAAGGTCCCGAGCCGGCGGGTCGTTCGGCTGGGGCCAGGTGTCGATCCAGTTGCTATCGGCGATGACTGGCGTGGTGGATGGCGTCGGACAATCCGCCTCGCTGCGGAACTTCTTGGCCTTGTACTCGGGCGTGCTGAAGAACGGATCGTCGTCGCCGTAAAACCATCCGTTGAACGCGTAGCTGCCTTCGTAGTCGATGCCCTTCGAGCCGGTCCAAAGCCACGTCTGATTCAACGACCCGCTGCTCGGGTGCCGGCGCTTGGCCTTGCTGGGTGCCGGCGGGGCCGCCGGACAGATGCGTGCGGCGTTGATGCCGCCGTAATTGGTCGCCAGCACGGTCACCCAGAGCGCATTGTCCATGAACGCCGTCGCCTGCCCGTTGTACGGCACCGGCTTCCCGAAGTCCGACAGGTACATGAAGGTCGCCAGCGACAGTGTCTTCGTGTTGTTCAGGCAACTGATCTGATGGGCTTTGGCTTTCGCCTTCCCGAGCGCGGGCAGCAGCATCGCCGCCAGAATCGCGATGATCGCGATCACGACAAGAAGCTCGATCAGCGTGAATCCGCCATGCCGGCGGCCAGACAGGTCAGGTTTCATGGTCATGGATCTGTGCTGACATTCTCTCCACACGTCGGCACTGTGCCACGAGGAGAGGCCCGATTCAAGCCCAGGCTCCGTGGTGCCAGAAAGCCTCAGCCAGGATGAACGGTCTGAACGGGACTCCCCAAGGTCCCGGTGCATCGCGCCGCCCAGCAGGGCGAATCGCCTCCGACACATCGTGCGCCGCGCTCGAAAATGATTTGCGATGCGGGCCGGTGATGTCTAGCGTTCGCGCGTTTTGACCTTCGGTCCGGTCTGAGCACCGCGCCGGCACGACTCCGATATGACGCAGAAACCATTCACAGCGAACGAAATCAACGAGATGGCGGTCGGACTCAACCGCCTCGCCCGGAATCTTTGGTGGACTTGGGACCAGGAGGCCCAGGACCTTTTTCAGCAACTCTCGCCCCGCGGCTGGCGAAACCTCTATCACAATGCCGTCGCCGTTCTCCACGAGCTCTCGGATTACGAGTTGCGAGTGCGATTGCAGGACCAGAGGTTCGCCCAGCACGTCCAGCTCGTGCTCAGTAATTTCGATCAATACCTCCGCCGGACGGACACTTGGGGACGGCAGCACGCGCCGGAGTTGATCGAGCATCCGGTCGCCTATTTCAGCGCGGAGTTCGGTTTCCACGAGACGCTGCCGATCGCGGCCGGCGGTCTCGGCGTCCTGGCCGGCGACCACGCCAAGTCGGCCAGCGACCTCGGGATCGGGTTGGTCGGGATCAGCCTGTTCTACCGCGAAGGCTACTTCATGCAGGCGATCAACCAGGACTGTTGGCAGACCGAATACTACACCCTGCTGCACCCGAGAAACCTCCCGATCGAACCGGTGCTCGATCCCAAAGGCGACCCGTTGGTCTGTTCGGTCGGCATCGCCACCAGCCAGGTCTCCTTCAAGGCCTGGCGCGCGAACGTGGGGCGGAACCCTGTCTACTTGCTCGACACCAACCTGCCGGAAAACGACCAACTCTATCGGGACCTGACGCTGCACGTGTACGGGGGCGACACCGCCACGCGGATCATGCAGGAGATCGTCCTGGGGGTCGGGGGCGTCCGCCTGCTGCGCGCTCTGGGCGTGCAGCCCTCGGTCTATCACATGAACGAAGGCCATGCCGCCTTCCTGGTCTTCGAGTTGATCCGGGAAAAGATGGCCGAGGGCCTCGCGTTCGCCGACGCGCTGGCCGCGACGCGCGAGGAGTGCCTGTTCACCACCCACACGCCCGTCGAGGCCGGGCACGACCGCTTCAGCAACGACCTGATGCATTTCACCATGCACCGGCTGTTCCGCCACATCAACGCTCCCAACGTCCAACTGATGGGGTTGGGACGAGTCCGCGCCGACGACGAGCACGAGCCGTTTTGCATGACCGTGCTGGCGTTGAAAGCCTCGCGTGCCGCCAACGCCGTCAGCGCGCTGCACGGCGAGGTCAGCCGCAAAATGTGGCACCCGCTCTACCCCGGCCGCCCGGTCCAGGAGGTCCCCATCGGCCACATCACCAACGGCGTCCACCTGCTCGGCTGGATGAAGGGCACAGTGCGGACCTTTTGGAAACGGAAGCTGGGCTGCGATTGGGAACAAGGGGTGAATACCCCCGAGTTCTGGACCCGCGTTCTCGATCCCGAGTTCATCACGGACGAGGAGATCTGGGCGCTGCGCTACAAGCTGAAGCGGGAAATGATCGAGTTCAGCCGCAGGCGCCTGCTCCTCCAGGGCGAACGGTTCGGCCCGGGCGATTTCATCGCCTTTGATCACCTGCTCAACGTCGATGCGCTGACCATCGGCTTTGCCCGCCGCTTCGCCACGTACAAGCGCGCCCCGCTCATCTTCCAGCAGTTCGATCGCATCGTCGAACTGGTGAAAGACCGGGCCCGCCCGGTGCAGTTCGTCTTCGCCGGCAAGGCGCATCCGCGCGACGACGAAGGCAAGAAACTGATCCAGAAGATCATCCACCTCAGCCGCTTCAGCGAACTCCAGGGCCGCCTGATTTTCATGGCAAACTACGATATCCACCTCGCCCGCCAAATGGTCTCGGGCTGCGATGTCTGGCTCAACAACCCCCGGCGTCCGCTCGAAGCCAGCGGCACCAGCGGCATGAAAACCTGCGCCCACGGCTGCCTCAACCTGAGCATCCTCGATGGCTGGTGGCGCGAAGGCTACGACGGAACCAACGGATTCGCGATCGGCGACGATTCCCACCCCGAAGACGTCAAGGAACAGGACCGGCGGGACAGCGAGAACCTGTTCCAGGTGCTGACCGAAGAGGTCATCCCCTGCTACTACAACCGCTCGGCCAACGGCATCCCCCGCGCCTGGATCCACAAGATCCGCCGCGCAATGGCCACGCTCACGCCCCAGTACAACACCTGGCGCATGGTCCAGGAGTACACGCAGAAGTACTACCTGCGCCCCGCCAAGGAGTGACCCGTGCCCCTCCGCCCCATCAAGTCCCGGACTCTGGCAGAGGTGCAGGCCGAACTGCGGGATTGGAACGAGCCCGCCTACCGCGCCACCCAGGTGTTCGAGTGGCTCTACGCGCGGCGCGCCACGGATTGGTCCGACATGACGAACGTGCCGCGGCGCCTGCGGGAGCGCCTCGCCCAGCTCTACGCGTTCACACCGCTCACACTCGCCGCCCGACAAGACTCGGCCGATGCCACGCGGAAATTCCTCTGGCAACTCCCGGATCGCGCGCTCATCGAAAGCGTCCTCATCCCCGCAAACCCCGCGTTCGACACCGAAAGCGCCGATCGCCAGACCTTGTGCGTCTCCACCCAGGTCGGCTGCGCCTACGGCTGCAAGTTCTGCGCCAGCGGTCTTCACGGCTGGAAGCGCAACCTGGGCGCCGACGAAATCGTCGAGCAGGTTCTCGCTACCGAACGCTGGGGCGGGAGTCCCGCCGCTTCCGATGAACCGGGTGTACCGCCGACATTCTTGTCGGCCTCGCTGACAGTGTCCGAGACAGAGACCGTTGCCGGCTGGAAAGCCGGCGGTACAGGTTCATGGCCCCCTGGGCAGTTCCGCAAGGACCAGGCCACTTCCCAGGAAATGCCGCCCGGGGTCGCCCGCGCCGGCACGCCCGCCCGCTGGATCGATAACCTGGTGCTCATGGGCATGGGCGAACCCCTGGCCAATTATGACAACGTGTTGCAGGCCCTGCGCATCCTCAATGCGCCGTGGGGCATCGGCATCGGCGCCCGAAAAATCACCGTCTCCACCAGCGGTCTCTGTCCGGAAATTCGCCGCCTGGCCGAGGAACCGCACCAGTTTCGACTCGCCATTTCGCTGCACGGCGCGACCGACACAGTGCGCAATCGCCTCATGCCCATCAACCGCAAGTATCCGCTGCGCGAATTGATCGCCGCCTGCGAAGCCTACCAGACCGCCAAGGGGCGGCTCATCACCTTCGAGTACATCCTCATCAAGGGAGTGAATGATGACTTGGCGCAGGTCCGCCCCCTGGCCGACCTCGCCCGGCGCCTGCACGCCAAGGTCAATCTCATCCCCTGCAATCGCGTCGAGGGCCTCCCGTGGGAGCGGCCCGCCCCGGCCAGTCAGGAGGCCTTCCTCAACGCCCTGGAAGCGCGCGGCGTCACCGCAACCCTCAGACGCGAACGCGGAGACGACATCGACGCGGCGTGCGGCCAACTCCGGCTCCGCACCGAACGTTAGGGGCCGTCAAGGAATCACCTTTACACTTTGCTGCTGGCGATTTGGCTTGCGGGCGCGAAGCGAGCGACGCGCATACCCGTCCCGCGACGGCGGGATAAGGAGCGAGCGACAAAGCCCGCAAGCCAAAGAGTCGCAGGCTTGACGCTGGAGCGACCCTGCGAAAGCCTCGACCAATGATGCGCATCCGATTCGCTCGCGGCACCGTCGTGGCAGCGTGGCTGGCAACCTGGCTGTTCGTCCAAGCGGCGCCGGAGGGGTGTGCGGCGGCGAAGCCGGTTTCTGCGCCGGGCACCCTTGGAGATCTCAAGATCTGGTTCGCCCAACCGGCAACGAATTGGGAGAAACAGGCGTTCCCCATCGGCAATGGCCGCCTCGGGGCGATGGTGTTCGGCGGCACCGCCCGCGAGCGCATCCAACTCAACGAGGACACGCTCTGGTCGGGCGGCCCGCGCGACACAACCAACCCCGACGCCCTCGAACACCTGCCCGAGGTGCGTCGCCTGCTCTTCGCCGGGCAGCCGGCGGAGGCGGTCAAACTGGCTCAGGAACACCTCATGGGCCGACCGATGCGGGTCAAGCCGTATCAATCGCTGGGCGATCTGCGGCTCGATTTCCCGAATCACGAGGCGGCCCAGGACTATCGACGCGAACTGGACCTCGAAACGGCAACCGTGCGGATCGAGTATCGGGTGGGGGACATCCGGTACACGCGCGAGTTGTTTGCCAGCCATCCCGATGGCGTGCTGGTGATGCGCCTGACGTGCTCGAAGCCGGGCGCTTTGACGTTCTTCGCCACGCTCGACCGCGAGCAGGATTTCCGGACCAGCACGCGTCCTCCCAATCGCGTTCTGCTCCAAGGCCAGGTCGATGGCGGGCAGGGCACCGAGTACTGCGCTGTGCTGCAGGCTCAGGCCGACGGCGGTCAGATGTTCGCCCCGGCGCGCCGACTCGAGGTGCGCAATGCCACGGCGGTCACTCTCCTCCTCGGCGCGGCGACGAGCTTCGGCGGGCGTGACGCGCTGCAGGTCGCAATCGACGACGTGGACGCGGCCGCTCGAAAACCGCACCCTGCGCTGCGGACGGCCCATCGGCGTGATTACCAGGCCTTGTTCGGACGTGTTCGCCTCGATCTGGGGGGCGGCGACGCCGCCAGCCAACCCACCGACGCGCGGCTCGCCTCCGTCAAACGGGGCGGCACCGATCCGCACCTGCTCACGACCTACTTTCAGTTCGGGCGGTATTTGTTGATTTCGAGTTCTCGCCCCGGCGATCTGCCGGCGAACCTCCAGGGACTCTGGGCGGAAGGCATGAACCCGCCGTGGAACAGCGATTATCATCTGAATATCAACCTCCAGATGAACTATTGGCCGGCGGAAGTCACCGCCCTGCCCGAATGCCATCAGCCGCTGTTCGAGTTGATCGAATCGCTGCGCGAGTCAGGCCGGCGCACAGCAAAAGTGCATTACGGCGCCCGGGGCTGGGTCGCTCATCATCTGACGGATGTGTGGGGGTTCACCACGCCCGCCGACGGCGCCGGTTGGGGATTGTGGCCGATGGGTGCCGCTTGGCTCTGCCAGCACCTCTGGGAACACTTCGCGTTCACAGGCGACCGCGCCTTTCTGGCCAAACGCGCCTACCCGCCGATGCGAGAAGCCGCCGAGTTCTTCCTCGATTACCTGGTCGAAGACCCGCAGGGCCGGCTCGTGAGCGGCCCGTCCACCTCGCCCGAAAACACCTATCGCCTCCCCAACGGCAACGTCGGCGGACTCTGCATGGGACCCTCGATGGACTCCCAGATCATTCGCGATCTTTTCGCCAATTGCATCCAGGCGGCGGACATCCTCAAGACCGATGCCGCATTCCGAGCGCGTCTCGCCGCCGCGATGGCGAAGTTGCCCCCCATCCAGATCGGGCGACACGGCCAAGTCATGGAATGGTCTGAGGATTACGAGGAACCCGAGCCGGGGCACCGACACGTCTCCCATCTGTTCGCGCTGCATCCGGGCAAGGAAATCACCCGCCACGGCACGCCGGAGCTGGCGCGAGCGGCGCGGACGACGCTCGAACGCCGACTCGCACACGGCGGCGGCCACACCGGCTGGAGCCGGGCGTGGATTCTCAACTTCTGGGCGCGGCTGGGCGACGCCGACCGGGCCCACGAGAATCTGCTGGCCCTCTTGCGTCAGAGCACGGCGCCCAACCTCCTCGACCTGCATCCGCCCTTCCAAATCGACGGCAACTTGGGCGGGACCGCCGGCCTCGCCGAGATGCTCCTCCAGAGCCATGCCGGCGAAATCGAACTGCTCCCGGCGAAACCCTCCGCCTGGGCCAATGGGCGTGTGAGCGGCCTGCGCGCCCGCGGCGGCTTCGTCGTCGACCTCGAATGGCGGGACGGGGAGCTCGCGTCCGGGCGCATCGAATCGTTGAACGGGAGCGTTTGCCGGCTCCGAAGCCCCGTCCCCATCGCCGTGCGCGCCTCGTCGGCGCGCGGCGCGGTCGTGAAGGTCAAACCGCTGGCCGGCATGATCGAGTTCCCCACCAAGCCCGGCGCGGCATACCACATTGGGGTCACATCTCTACATTCTACATTTGTTCCGTAAGCGCGACTCAAGTCTCGGCCTTCTGAGCTTCTCTGATTGGCTTAACCGATCCCGGAGTCGGCGGGAGGCCGCCGGCGGCGCGGGCGGCGAAGTGGTTTTGACTTTCATGCAGAAAATCGAAGCCGCCCGTCGTCATCGCGCCCCCTTGAACTGCCTGTGCACGCCTCCGGGCGCGCCATCGCCGCCCGCCAGGCGCGAGCGGTCAATAATCCTCGGGCAGCAGAATAGTTGTGGCCTCGCGATTGGCCTCGGTCATCATCCAGGATTTCGTGCCGTTTCAGTCGTGGGAGAGGGAATGAAGCCGAGCACGGAGAAACGGGTCGAGCGGGGCGGGTAAACGTGGCCCCTGGGGACAGGTGTGCCTGCGTTGAGCGGGGTCTGCAACCGAGCAGAAGCGAGGCGGATCGTGTCAACAACGAGGTTCCGGAAAACGCGCAACTGCTCGCAGTCAAAAACCACTCGCTGCGATCGCCCGGGTCAGAGGATCGATCAGCCACCCCGGCAGGGCGCCCAGGAGGAATACCCCGAGCGCAGCGGCGGCGAGGCAGACGCGGTCGGTGCACGGCACTGCGATGAGCGGCGCCGCTTCCACTCCTGGGGCGACATAGGCTTGTTTCAGCACCCGCAGGTAATAGACCAAGGAGACCGCGTTCATTGCGATGGCTACGGTTGCCAGCCACAACAGCCCCAAGCGCTCGGGATCCGCCCCACCGCCGCCGTAAACACGCCGAATTTCGCGAAGAATCCCGCCAACGGCGGAATACCCGCCAACGACAACATGAACACCATCAGACAGCCAGCCAGGAATGGGGACCGACGACTCAATCCCGCCAGCGCCTCGATCCGCCCGTCCCCCGATACCCGCTCGATCACTGCGGCAATCCGCAAAGACCCCCACCGTCGTGAGCCCGTACGTCGCCACGTAATACACCAGCGACGCCAACGCCGGTCCGCGCTGCGACGGGTATCCCATCGCCATCAGTCCCAGCACGACATAGCCCGCATGAGCGATCGCCGAATACGCCAGCAACCGCCGCAAACGCCCCTGCACAATGGCCGCTAGATTCCCCAACACCATCGAACTGCACCGCCAATGCCGCCAGCACCGGCAGCCAACCCGCCCGCCACGCCCCCCACGCCCCGCTCCCTTCCACGCCCGCAAACCCCAGTACCATCACCTTCGCAAACACGAAGAAGCTGGCGACCTTCGACCCCGACGCGATCAAGCGCCGCCGCTCGGCGCGGGCGCTCCTTCGTACGCGTCCGGGCGCCCACAGGTGGAACGGCACGACCGCCACTTTGAAGCCGAACCCCATCACCACCATCACCACCGCGACCGCGAGCAACGGATCAGCTCCCTGCCCCTTCAGGCTGGCGGCGATCGCCCGCAGTGTGGTCGCCCCGGACATTCCGTAGATCAGACTCAGTCCAAACAGCATGAATGCCGCCGCCACGCTGCCAAACAGGAAATACTTCAGCGCCGCCTCCGCTCGAGCGACGCTCTCGCTTGGCGCAACGCCGTCAGCACGTACAACGACAGGCTCGTGAGTTCGAGCGACACGAAGATCATCAGGATGTCCTCGCTGCTCACCAGGAACAGCATCCCCACCGTCGCCATCATCAGGAGCACGCCAGTACTCCCCGACATGCTCGGTGAAGTCCGCCTCCGCCGAAATCGCGGCGGTGAACAGACTCAACACCACCACGACGAGCTTGACCCACTGCGTCAGCGGATCGACCACGACCATCCCGTCCCAAAACCGCAGATCGACCTGCGCTCGTCCCGAGCATCGCCAGCGCAACCGCGCAGCCCACGCACGCGATCACTGCCCCGTCACCAGCCGCAACCGCCGCCTCGATGGCGCGACCGCATCAGGCCCAGGTCCACGAACAGCACCGCCAGGGAACACACCACCACGCGGTCTCCGGCGCCAACGCCAGCAACAGATCGAGGTAACCGTCATCGCGCCCTACCCGCCCCCTCCTCTCTGAAGGCCCTCGAGCAACGGCCCGACACTGGGTATGATCAAGTCCAGCAACAGCCGCGGGATACAAGCCCCACCGCCACGGTCGCCGCCAACAGCAGCATCGCCCCCGCCCGCTCCGGCAGGGAAATCGGCTCCAACGTATGCACGGGCGCCCGGGCGCAGATCATCGCGCTCGGTCTCGCCGCGCCCGGCGATCGGCAAAGAAAGCCTGTCTGCAAGCGCCCGCAGCAGGTACGCCACCCCCAGCACGATCCCCACCCCCGCCGCCAGACCGGCGCGTCGGGAACGCCCGCCACGCTCCGATCAGCACCTGCAGCTCCGCCACAAACCCGCTGAACCCGGGCAGGCCCATCGAGGCCATGCTGGCCAGCACGAACGTCACCGCGGCGAACGGCAGCGCCCGCGCCAGGCGCATTCCTTCGAGCTTCGTCCAACTCCCGGGTGTGGGTCCGGTCATAGACCATCCGTCCCACCACGGCGAACAGCAGCCCCGCGATGATCCCGTGCGAGAACATCTGCAGCACGGCGCCGCTCAGCCCCACTTCGGTCAGGGTCACCAGCCCCAGCAGCACAAAGCCCATGTGACTCACACTCGAGTAACCGATCACGAACTTGAAATCCTTCTGCACCAGCGCCACCATCGCCCCCGTACACAATGCCCGACGACCGCCAGCACGGCGATCTCCGTCTGCCAGTACCTCATCCCCGCCGGCAACAGCACCATCGCCACCCGCAGACACCCGTACGCCCCCAGCTTCATCACCACCCCCGCCAGCAACATCGACGCCGCCGTCGGCGCCGCCACGTGGCCCGTCGGCGCCCAGGTGTGGAACGGCCACAAACCCGCCAAGATCGCCAAATCCCGACGAACACCAGCGGAAACGCCCAGCGCTGGAACTCCTCGCGGGAACGGACACCTCCGCCAGCGCCGTCAGATCGAACGTCGCGACGCCCGTCTGGCTCGTGCGCCACGACAAACACCGCGATCAGCCCGACCAACACCAGCGCGCTCCCCACAAACGAGTAGAGCGCCAGCTTCATCGCGCCGTACTCCTTGCCGGGTCGACCCCCAGATCGCAATCAGGAAGTACTTCGGAATGATCGCAATCTCGTAGAACACGAACAACAGAAACAGCATCGAAGCTCAGAAACACGCCGTAGACGCCGCCGATCAGCGCCAGATAGAACGCGAAAAACTCCTTCGCCCGCCGCTCGATGTTCCACGAAAAAAGAAGCCTCGCCACCGCCGCCACCGCCGTGAGCAGGACCAGCGTCACGCTGATTCCGTCCGACCGCCAGGTGATAGTCAATCCCCCAGGACGGCAGCCACGCTGTCCTCGCGATCGTCTGCAACCCGCTCCCGGCCCGGTACTGAAACGCCCCGCCGAATGCGGCCGCCGCCCCCGCCAGCACCGTCCCGAGGGCAATCCACCGGGCCAGCCAAGCCTGCCCGCGCGGCAGCAGGGCCAGGACCGCCGCACCCCCGAAGGACAGGTAGATCGTCCAGGCAATCATGTTCAGCCAGGCCCCAGCCGCTCGACCCAGAGCAGCACGGTTGCGATTGATGACCCCAATCACCAGTTGGGGGTGGATCCCCAACACAAACATCAGCGCCGTCGCCGGCGCCAGCATCCACACTTCGGACGGGCTCAGGTCCGGGAAAGCCGCCCAACGCGCCTTCGTCGGTCCGTGGAACATACGCTGCGAAGAACGTCAGCAGAAAAACAGCCGTGGTGAGCAACCCAAGCGTCGAGAGCGCCGCCGCCCACGGCGCCAGCGGGAATGTGCCCTTGAAAATGAGGAACTCGCCTACAAACCCGTTCAGACCCGGCAAACCCAGAGACGCGAACGCAGCCACGCCCATCAGGCCCGCACAACACCGGCGCCGGTTTCCGCAAACCGCCAAAGTCGTCCACTCCGCGCAAACCGCCCGCGCGCCGCTCGATCAACGCCACGAACCCGAACAGCGCCGCCGCCGTCAGCCCGTGGTTGAACATCTGGAGCAGCACGCCGTTGAGCGCCGCCGCCCGCTCGATTGTCCAGCGGGTGTCCTCGCCCGTCCACCCCAACACGGCAAAACTCCCCAGCAGACAGTAGCCCAGATGGTTGACCGACGAGTAGGCGAGCATCCGCTTCATGTCCCGCTGCGCAAAGGCCGCCGCCGCCGAACAGACGATTGTCAGCACGGCCAGCCATAGCAGCGGCGTATGCCACGCCCTCATCTGGTCGGGGAAGATCGGGAGCAGAATGCGGAGAACCCCGTACACCCCCATCTTCGACAGCGCGCCAGTCAACAGCATGGTCGTGCCCGTCGGCGCTTCGGCGTAGGTCGCCGGCAGCCACGTGTGAAACGGCAGCAGCGGCACCTTCACCGCGAATCCCAAAAACGCCCCGCAGAAGATCACTTGCGCCAGCGCGTTCGGCGAAAGCCCCGCCCAGCCAAGGTGCGCGCCGAGCAGCGCCGGCAGTTGGTGATTCCGCCCCAACTCGGCCAATTGCACGAAATCAAACCTGCCCGTGGCCAGATACAACGCGAGGAACGCCAGCAGCAGCGCCACACTCCCGGCCATCGTGTAGACGAAGAACTGCGTCGCGGCCGGCCCGCGCCCCGGCCCGCCCCACAACCGAATCAGGAAGAACGCCGGGATCAGGCTCAGTTCCCAAAACAGGAACCAGTGGAAGAAGTTGAGGGCCGTGAACGCGCCAAACAACCCCGCTTCAAGCCAGAGCACCAGGGCGAAATAGAGACGAACTCGTTCCTCGATCTGCCAGGACACCAGCAGCGCCATCGGCACCAGCAGCGCCGCCAACATCACCATCAACATCCCCATGCCGTCCACGCCCACAAAGTAGTCCGCCGCCAGCGCCGGCACCCAGGCGCGGCGCTCGACGTATTGCAGGTCCGCCGAAGCCCGGTCAAATCCCCCCCATAGCCCCGCCGCCAGGGCCAGCGCCAGCAGACTGAAGCCCAGGCCCACGCGACGCGCGAGCGTCGGTCTCTCCGAAGGCAGGCTGGCGACAATCAAACCGCCCACCAGCGGGGTCACGGTCAGCAGCGTGATGGAGCCAAAGGAGTTCATCAGTCGCCGCTCCAAATAAACAGCAGCAACAGCACCACCAACGCCATGCCCAGTGCCCGCAGGGACTCGTGCACCAGACCGCCCTGGACGCGCGAACCCAACTGCCCACCGCGCCTGACCCGCCGGCAGGCTTCGTCAAAACCAAGATTGATGACGTGCTCGTCCACCGCCCGGCTCACCCAGGACAAGCCCACCGCGAGCAGGCTGATGGCGCCAACCATGCCGCCCCAAACCCAGCGGTCCACAAGGTCGCAGATCCGGGCCCAGGCCGCATGCCACCGTATCACCGTGGCGCCGTAAAACTCGTCCACATAGAACTTGCCTCGCAGCATGGCATAAAGCGCCGGCTGACGCCGCTCGAGCATCTCGGGCGTCTCCGCGCCGGTCACCGGCATCCGCCCGTACAGGCACCAACCCAGACCAAAACCGACGGCCACCAGCAACGCCGAAAACACAAGCAACGGCCAATGCTCGCGCGACAGCCATGCAGACGCGTGGAATTCGACCGGGGCCCCGGTCAGATATCCCTGAAACCAAGGCCACGCCGGCGTTCCGACAAAGCCCAACACAACCGCAAATACCGCGAGCACGACCAAGGGCACCGTCATCACCGGCGGACTCTCGTGCGGCCTCGGGACGGCTCCCCGTTCGCCCGACGCGGCGGCAGCATGGCTCCCGTCCCTGCACACCCGCTCTGACGAAAGGCCCCGCTTCCCCGCGCCAGGCCCCTTGGTGGCGGGGGCGCCTTCTGCCTGGGTTCGGGCCGAAGAGACGCTCGGGGTCCGATCGCCCGCCTCGAGGGCCGCCGCAGCAGACCCGGCCCCTCCGCGATACGCGCCGAAAAACACGTAGCAGACCTGCCGCGTCATGTAGAACGCCGTCAGCAACGCCCCGCAGCACCCAGATAGAACGGCACGGTCGAAACCGTCCAGCCGTGCGCCGCGTGCAGAATCGCGTCCTTGCTCCAAAACCCGGAGAAGAACAACGGCACCCCCGCCAAGCGCCATCATGCCGACCGCGTACGTCGCGAACGTGACCGGCATCCAACGGCCGCAGTCCGCCCATCCGCCGGATGTCCTGCTCTTCGTGGCATGCCGTGGATCACCGAGCCGGCCCCGAGGAACAGCAGCGCCTTGAAAAACGCGTGGGTGATCAGGTGGAACATCCCCACCGCCACGCCGCCCACACCCAGGCCCATCATCATGAACCCAAGCTGCGAGACGGTCGAGTAGGCCAGGATCCGTTTGATGTCCGTCTGCGCCACCGCGATCAACGCCGCGAACACCGCCGTCAACGCCCCCACCCACGTCACCACCTGCAGCGCCGTCGTGGCCCCGGCCGCCCCAGCCGGATCCGCCGCCATCAAGCGGATAGACCCGCGCCACCAGGAACACCCCGGCCGCCACCATCGTCGCCGCATGGATCAGTGCGCTCACCGGGGTCGGGCCCCTCCATCGCGTCCGGCAGCCACACGTGCAGCGGGAGTTGGCCCGACTTGCCCACCGCGCCGCAGAACAGCAGCAGGCCGATCGCCGTGGTCACCGCCATCCCGCCCGACGGTCGTCTGGCCGACCAGACGCCGTCAGCGCCGCACCCTCGAGACAACCCGCGCCCCCGTCGTAGAACAGCAACGTGCCCGTCTCGGCGTAAAGCCAGAGCATCCCCAGGAAGAACACCAGATCGCCCAATCCGCGTCGTGATGAACGCCTTCTTCGCCGCCGCCGCCGCCGCCGGTTTGTGATACCAGAAGCCGATCAGCAAATACGACGCCAGCCCCACCAACTCCCAGCAGATGAACAGCAGCAGCAGGTTGTTCGCCATCACCAGCCCGAGCATCGCCGCCGCGAACAACGCCAGAAAACAGAAGAACCGCGTGACGTTGTCGTCGCGCGCCATGTACCCCACGCTGTAAATGAAGATCAGCAGACCCACCAGCGTGACCATGACCAGCATCGACGCCGCCAGCGGGTCCAGCACCCAGCCCAGCCGCAGATCCGTCGGTCCCAGATCGAACCAGGCGAAACTGAACCGGTCGCGCAGCACCGCGCCGCCTCCGGAGCCGCCCAGCGTTGCCCGGAATGCAACGAGCGCGAGCACGAAGCTGATCGCCAACGCACCGATTGCCAGCGCGGCCGCCAGGGCTCGGTGCCGCCGCCGCAGCAGCGCGATTGCCCCGGCCGCCGCGAGCGGCAGCGCGGGGATCAACCAGAGATGGGGCGTCACGGCGCTCACCCTTTCATATCCTTCACCTGGTCCAGGTCGGTCGTCCGGTAATGCCGGTAGACAGCGATGATCAGGGCCAGGCCGACCGCCGCCTCGGCGGCCGCCACAGCGATGGCGAACAGGACGAACAGCACCCCCGCCGGCGCTGCCGGGTTGGGTCCATGCCGCCAAAACGCGATGAAATTCAAGTTGGCCGCATTCAACATCAACTCGATCCCGATCAGCGCCACGATGGCGTTGCGCCGCGTGAGCACGCCCGCCAGCCCAATCCCGAACAGGAGGCCGGCCAGGACCAAATAACGCGCGAGTTCTGTCATCGGCTACTCCTCCATCCGTCCTTCCTTCGGCCGCCCCGGACCGCACTGCCCGCCGTCCGGAACCGCAGCCGCCCCGGTGTCCGCACGGCCTGCGAACGGAAGGCCGCTCGCGCTCCGCCTCGATGCCGGGCCCGGGTCGGCGCCCTGAAGCGCGAGAATGGTCGCCCCGATCAACGCCGCAGTCAGCAGCAGCCCCACCACTTCGAGCGCCACGACGTACCGCGTCATCAGCAGTTCCCCAAGGTCTCTGACAGTCGTCAGCGGCACCGGGGCCGGCGCTCGAGCGGCCACCCCGCTGCCCAGGACGGCCGAGACGATCGCCCCCGCCACCAGGAGCGCGATGGCGACGCCGAGCGTCCACGGCGCGAACCAGAGCGTGCCCGGACGCGCATCGAAGTTCCGCGTCAGCATCAATGCGATGACGATCAGGATGGCGACGGCGCCGACATAGACCAGCAATTGGGCAAAACCGACAAACTCGGCTCTCAAGTGCAGGAACGCTGCCGCGAGGCCGGCGAACGCCGCCGCCGCCACACAGGCCGCAGTGCACCAGGTTGCGCGCCGCCATCGCCGCCGCCGCGCCAATCAGAATCACCCCGGCTATGATGAGGAAGGCTGTGTCCATCGGTGGTCTCCGGTCAGGTGGCCCAGCGGTAAGTGCGCGGGCCCAGTCGCTGGCCGGCAAACAGCGCCCGCCCGAGGAGGACGTACGGAGCCGCCACCACGCTCCCGCATACCAGCCAGCGGGCCAGCCCGGCGGCCGGGAACGTCCAGGGGGCGGTGTAGTGCCAGAGGGCGGCGGAGACCATGTTCAACAGGACCAGCGGCAGCAGGAACTTCCAGGCCAGGTTCATGAGTTGATCCGCTCGCAGCCGCGGCAGCGTCCCGCGCAGCCAGATGAATAGCGCAACGTAGCCCGACAACTTGAGGAAAAACCACGCGTACGACGGCACCCACTCGAGGAAGACCGCCGGGGCACGCCACCCGCCCAGAAACAGCGTGATCCCCAGCGCGCTCACCGCGAACATCCCCAGGTACTCCCCGATGAAGAACAGGGCGTACTTGAAACCGGAATACTCGACCAGGTGCCCGGCGATGATCTCCGATTCCCCCTCCGGCAAGATCGAATGGGGCGCGATTCGACTCGGCGGTTGCCGCGATGGTGAAAAGCACAAGACCGGCCATGCCCCACGGCGTGAACACATGCCAACGCGCCAGCCAACCCCCGTAGTGCCCGGCCTGGGCGTCGATTATCGCCCCCAGCGAGAGCGACCCCGCCAGCATGACCGCCGGCAGCGTCGACAGAATCAACGGCAACTCGTAGCTGATCATCTGCGCGATGGCCCGCATCGCGCCCAGCAGGGAGTACTTGTTGCGACTTGACCATCCGGCCATGAACACCGCCAGTTCGAGGAACGCCCCCACCGCGAAGAAGAACAGCAGGCCCGCATCGAAATCGACCGCCGCCATGTTCCGGCCGACGGGTACCACCGCGTAGGCCAGCAGCACCGGCACCACCATCGCCACCGGCGCCAGGAAGTGCACCACCCGATCCGCTGCCCGCGGGACAATGTCCTCCTTGGTCAGCATCTTCACGAAATCGGCCAGCGGCTGCAGCAGCCCGTACGGGCCTACCCGGTTCGGCCCAAGCCGGTTCTGGATTCGACCGAGCCCTTTGCGCTCGATGAGAACCGCCAACGCAAACAGACTCATGAAAACGCCGAGAATCGACACCGCCGAGATCAGCAAAGACGCCCAGGGCTGCCAGGCGATCGGCAACTGACCCACCAGCCAGTGCTTCAGGGTGACCCAGATCTGATCGATCGCGTCAGACATCACAGCCGTCTCCGGATGGTGGGGGCTCGAGGCGCACGTCAGGTCCTGTCCCCACCGGCAGTCGCAGCCTCAGATCGCCTTCCGACCTCGCTGGCCGGCTGCGGCTTTGCTTTGGCCGCCGCCCTCGATTTCTCGGCGGCCAGGAGAGCCTCGACCTGGGTCGCTTCAACAGGATGCAGTTGGTGGTAGTACGAGGCGGGTTTGGCCAGGTCGGCCTTGCGCAGCAACAGCCGGCCGAAGCGGTCATCGGTGCTCAACTCGAATTCGGTGTTCATCTTGATCGAGTCGAAGGGGCAAACCTCGACACAGATCTGGCAACTCATGCAGACGGAAATGTCGAGGTCGAAAACGCGCGGACGCCGCCGCGGTCTCCCCTGCTCGTCCCTGTCGAGCACGATGTAGATGCACTGGGGCGGGCACTCTTTCTCGCAAATCTTGCAGGCCACACAACGGAGACCCGACTCGGGGTCCGCCCCATCGTAGACGAGCATGGGGAAACTCCGCGCGCTCTCGGGCAACGGCAGGCGTCGATCGGGGTACTCGATGGTGACCAAACGCGACGGATCGCTGTAGCTGCCCAGGAAATTCCGGGCGGTTTCGACCATGCCCTTGAGGATGCCCGACGACCCAGGCTCATCGGTCCACCTCCCCCATGACGATGTCCACCGCCCCCAGAATGACCACCGTGTCCTGAAGCGTCGCCCCCCGGCACATGTCTTCGAGGATCGTCAGGTTGACGAAGCTGGGCGGCCGAATGCGGTAGCGATAGGGATTCCCCGACCCGTCGCTGATCAAGTAGAAACCCAGTTCGCCCTTGGGCGCCTCGATTCGGGCGTAGACCTCGCCCGCCGGCGGTTTGAAGCCGCGCAGCCGCGCCTTCGGATCCATAATCGGACCGGACGGCACGGCCCGCAGCGCCTGTTGCAGGATGCGCACCGACTCGCGCATCTCGAGCATGCGGATCATGTAGCGATCGTACACGTCCCCGTGCTCCCCCAGCGGGACGCGGAACTCGAACCGGTCGTAGATGCCGTAGCGATCGACCTTGCGCAGGTCGTAGTTCACCCCGCTCGCCCGCAGCATCGGTCCCGTGACCCCAGCCTGCACGGCAAGCGCGGGCGAGCAGCACACCGACCCCCTGGGTGCGCGCCATTAAGATCTCGTTGGTGGCCAGGAGATTCTCGAATTCATCCAGGAACCGCGGAAGACCGTCCACCACCGCCCGGCAGGCCTCCAGCCAACCCCGTGGGAGGTCGCAACGGCATCCGCCGAAACGCAGGTAGTTGCACATCATCCGCGACCCGGTCAGCGCCTCGAAGAGATCCAGAATCTTCTCGCGCTCGCGAAACGCGTACATGATCGGCGTGCCCATCGCCCCCAACTCCTGCAGGAGAAACCCGATCAGACAGGCGTGATTCAACACCCGCGTCAGTTCGGCCGTGATCACCCGGATGAACTCCGCCCGCTCGGGCACATGCAGGCCAGCCAGACGCTCGACCGCCAGGGCGTAGGCCCAGTTGTTCGTCAGCGAACAGAAGTAGTCGAGCCGGTCGGTGTACGGCATCGCCGCCAGATAGGTGCCCGCTCTCGCCCAGCTTCTCGTGGTTCCGATGCAGGTAGCCGAAGACCGGACTGAGCCGGACCACCCGCTCGCCGTCCAACACGACGTCCATCCGAAACACGCCATGCGTCGACGGATGGTGCGGACCCACGGCGATTTCAAGCAGTTCCTCCGCCGCGCCGGCGTCATCCGCCAGCCTCGCAAGCCCCGGCTCCCGCGACTCCGCCGTCCCGACCGATACGCCAACCGACGCCGCCTGGCACGGCGCGGTCTCCGGCACCAAATCGCCGGTGGACAGCGCCTCGATGAGCGCGTCCTCTGGAAGCCGGTGGTTCACGTCTCCCTCGCTAGAATCCTTGAAACTCCGAACACGTGGTCATCAAGCCAAGTTTTGGGCGCCCCTCTCCCTCGATGTTTCAAGGATTCTACAGAGCGAGGCGCGGGACAGAGGGAAGGGAAGAGATGGGGACTGTTCATGAGTTTGAGAATCGCAAATGGTCTGAGGCGCGCCTCGCCGGCGGGTAATGGCGCCGCGCCTTGTCGACCACGTCCTCGTGGGGGGTCGGTTCGTATTCGTAATCGTCCGGTTCCACGTAGTCCTTCCGCATCGGGAAATCCTGGAACTCGTCCCACATCAGAATTCGACGCAGGTCCGGATGACCCTCAAAAACGATGCCGAACAGATCAAATGCCTCGCGTTCCTGGAATTCCGCGCTGCGCCACACCGGCGTCAGAGAAGCCACGCGCGCCCGGTCCACCCGGTTGCCGGTGCGTTGCCGCAGGATCAACGGCCCGTGCCCCAAACGCATCGAGTAGAGATGATACACCGCTTCGAGACGCCCCGGGCACACGCCGTTTCCGCACCTCTTCCACCACTGTCTCGGCCCCGTCGATGATGCGCACCACCCGCTCTCGCTCCCGCACTGTCCGGTCGAGCCAGTCGACGCCGCTGACGTTCGAGCAGTAATCGAGCGCCAGCCGGGGGTCGTCCCGCAGGAATCGCGCAACCGCCACCGCCTGCGCCGGATCCACCACCAATGAGGCCTGGCCAGGCACAGCCCCGTTCGCCTCGATCGCAAGCCGAACGCCGGGAATCGCGGCTTCGAGCCGCAATCTGATTTGTTCGAGGGTCTCCACGGTCAGAGAGTCACTCCCGCGGGAACGGCCTTGGCCGCCATAGCTCTGTGTTCTTGGCCGGGACCAGGTCGTACGGCCCCAGTTCGGGCACCGGGAATTCGCTTGGCGCTTCTGCCCGCAACGCCCGGGGACGCTCCTGTCCGGTGAGCTTCTGCGCCCCAATCTTCTGCTGCAAGGTGAGGAGCGCATGCAGCAACGCCTCCGGCCGCGGCGGGCACCCCGGGATATGCACATCGACCGGCAGGTACCGGTCAATCCCTTTGAGCACATTGTAGCCGCGCTTGAACGGGCCCCCGGAAATAGCGCAGGCGCCCATCGCGATCACGTACTTCGGCTCCGGCATCTGGTTGTACAGGCGCACCACTTGCGGGGCCATCTTCTTGGTCACGGTCCCCGCCACGATCATCAGGTCCGCCTGCCGCGGAGAGGGGCGGAAGACCTCCGAGCCGAACCGGGCAATGTCAAACCGCGCCATCGAGGCCGCAATCATCTCGATGGCACAGCAGGCCAGCCCGAAATTCAGGGGCCAAATCGAGTTGCTGCAGCCCCACGTGTAGAGCCGTTCGAGCGTCGTGACCAAGACGCCCGGCACACCCGATTCGCCGCGCCGTCCCTCATCCATGGTCATGGCCCCTTTCTCCCGCGCCTCGCTCCAGAGAATCCTTGACCCCATTACCGCAGCACAACAACTTGACTTGTTTACAACAAGTTCCACCGGTCAAGGATTCTCAGTGCCACCGCAGCACCCCCTTCCGCCAGGCCCAGACCAAGCCCTCGACGAGCAACAACAGGAATACCATCAGGGCCACCACCGCCCCCACCGGCAGATGCGTAAACGCGACCGCAAACGGGAGCAGAAAAACCGCCTCGACGTCAAAAACCAGAAAAACAATCGCGTAAAGGTAATACTGGGACTGAAACCGAATGCGAACATCCCCAGTCGAAGCGAGCCCGCACTCGTAGGCAGCATTCTTGGACGGACCCGGCTTGTGCGGAGAGAACACGGCTGCCCAAAGCCGAGCCAGACCCAACATCCCCAGGCAAAAGGCAATCCCCGTCGCCAGCATCAAGGCGAGCATCAGGTAGGGTTGGGAAGCTGTCATCATGCGCAGCCGCGGCAACCAAGGGTCACAGGTCAGTTCTGATCAGGGCGCTTCCGCCGCAGGCCGATGTCATGGGCAATGTCGTCGAGTTCTTCCGCGCTGACCTCTTCGAGACGCTTGCCGCGCTGCGCCAGCTTCTCGTTGATCTTGACGGCCTTCTCGGTCATCTGCTCGTGCGTCGCCTGCGAGCCGCCGATCAGCGCAAAGTTCGGTCCGGTGGTGATGCGCTTGTGGCCGTCCGAATCCAGGCCAATGCCCAGAAGCAGAGCCAATTTGCGCTTTCTGGCCGCGACATCTGACATGCCGTGAGGCTAAGAGCGCGCCCCCTCCCTTCCAAGAAAAAAAGAGCCGCGATCAGCCCCCCGGACGGTCGACTGATGCTTTTGCACCTAAATGATTGCGCCTGGGCAGGGCGTTCCCTAGACTCCTCGACCGGTCAAACTTGGCGCAGACGCGCCCAGTTTGCGTCCTGCGTTGAAGGGGTCCGGGATTCTGGGGAGCGTGGCGCGGGAGGCGAGAGCCGGAAAGGCGCTGGGATTGCCTCTGACTCTGAGGATTGGGATTCGTCCGAAACCCGCCTCGCTGGGATGAAAGCTCATTTGTATGACAATTTTTCTCGATGGTCGGTATTGCAGCGAACGCGAAGCGAAGATCTCCGTATTCGATCACGGCTTGCTCTACGGCGACGGTGTGTTCGAGGGCATCCGCGCCTACCACGGACGCGTCTTCAAGCTCAAGGAGCATATCGACCGCCTGTTCTGCTCCGCCAAGGCGATTCTGCTCGAACTCCCAATGACCCACGCGGAGTTGGTCAGCGCTGTTCTCGAAACCTGCCGCCGCAACCGAATCCGGGATGGCTACATCCGGTTGGTGGTGACCCGCGGGGTCGGCACCCTCGGCCTCAACCCGAATCGCTGCCGCCGCCCGTCGGTCATCATCATCGCAGGCAAGATCCAACTCTATCCGCCTGAGTTCTACGAGAAAGGCCTCGCGATCGTGACGGTTCCCACGACGCGGAACCTGCATAACGCCGTCAGCCCCGCCATCAAGTCCCTGAATTACCTGAACAACATCCTGGCCAAGATCGAAGCCAACAACGCCGGCGTCGAGGAAGCCATCATGCTCAACGCGAACGGCTACGTCGCCGAATGCACCGGCGATAACATCTTCCTGGTGAAGGCCGGCCAACTGCTGACCCCGCCGCTCTACGCCGGCGCGTTGTACGGAATCACCCGCGGCGTGGTCATCGAACTCGCTCGGGAACACGGCGTCCCTGTCCTCGAAACCAACATCACCCGCTACGACCTCTTCAACGGTGACGAGTGCTTCTTGACCGGCACCGGGGCCGAGATCATCCCGGTCGTGAAGATCGATGGCCGCGTGATCGCCAACGGCAAACCCGGGAGCCTCACCCGTGATCTGGAAAAGCGGTATCGCGCCCTCACCCAAGTTTCGGGGGAACCGATCGCGCTCCGCCCACGGGGCCGAAGGGCTTGACTTGCGCCCGCGTGGGCGCGATGTAGCTTCGCATTGCATATGTTGTGCATGGTCTGCAAACAGCAAGAGGCCACCGTCCACCTCACCCAGATGCTCGAGGGCAAGATCAAGAAACTCGACCTGTGCGAGGCGTGCTCGAAGGCCAAGGGCCTCGACGATCCGACCGGCTTTTCGTTGGCCGATCTGTTGATGGGCCTGGGCGCGTCCCAGGAGTTGGCTCAAGCCGCCGGGTCCAGCGAAACCGCCTGCCCCACATGCGGGTTTACCCAGGCCGCTTTCAAGAAAACAGGACGCCTCGGCTGCCCGGATTGCTATCGGACGTTCAGCGCGGGCCTCGAAGGGCTCCTCAAGACCATGCACAAGGGCAGCCAACACGCCGGCAAACGACCTGGCACAGCCGCAGCCCCCACTCCTCCCCCTGCCCCCACCCAGGCCTCTGCCCCACCCCGCCCGCCCGAGCGGCCCGTGGAAGACCGGCTCAAAACCCTCCAGAGACAACTCGAAGAGGCGATCAAGGTCGAAAACTACGAAGAGGCCGCCCGGATCCGCGACGAGATCAAGGCCTCGAAAACCGCCCCGAGCGGCACCCTGAACGCCTAATCCGCATGCACCTCCAGGAATTCCTCTGCTCTCCCCAGGAGTCGGCCAAGCGGTCCGGCCCTCAGGACAAGATCGTCTTGTCCAGCCGAGTGCGATTGGCCCGCAATCTGGCTGGGACTTCCTTTCCCGGCTGGGCCAAGAAGGCAGACCGCGTTCGGACGTGTCAGACCATTCGCGCCGCCGTGCAGGACCTGCCCGAAATGCAGGGAGCCTTCGCCGAATCGATGGACGCCCTCACCGGGCTCGACAAACAGATCTTGGTCGAGCGCCACCTCGTCAGCCGCGAACACGCCGCCAAAGGAACAGGCAGCGGCATGGTCCTGAGCAAGGACGAGTCGCTCTGCGTCATGATCAATGAGGAAGATCATCTGCGGATGCAGTCCCTCAAACCCGGCCTTCAACTCCATCAGGCCTGGCAGGCTATCGACATGCTCGATTCCCGCCTGGAACAAAGGCTCCCCTACGCTTTCTCCCCCGAATTGGGTTACCTCACCGCCTGCCCCACCAACGTCGGAACCGGCATTCGCGTCAGCGCAATGCTGCACCTGCCCGGCCTGGTCCTCGCCGAGCAAATCAACCAAATCGTCCAGGCAGTCAACAAGCTCGGCCTGGCCGTGCGCGGGCTCTACGGCGAGGGCACCGAAGCCCTCGGAAACGTGTTCCAGGTCTCCAACCAGATGACCCTCGGCGAAACCGAAAACGTCATCGTCGAGCGCCTGTGCAAAGTCGTTGCCCAATTGATCGAACACGAGGAAAATGCCCGCGGCAGCCTCCTCGAGAAAAAACCCCGAGTCGTCTTCAACCACATCGGCCGCGCCTACGGCATCCTCGCCAACGCCCATAGCATCTCCAGCAAGGAAGCCATGAACTTGCTCTCCTTGCTCCGGCTTGGACTCGACCTCGGGCTGTTTCCCGATACCGCCCGAACACTCGTCGATGAGCTCATCATGCTCATCCAGCCCGCCCATCTCCAGACCCGCTACTCGGATAAGATGTCCCCCGACGAGCGCGACATCCGCCGCGCCGATATGATGCGCGACGCCTTGCGCGCGGTGAGCCGACCCGTCATTCCGCCTCCGCCAGCAGCGCCACTGGACAAACCGCCTCCGACAGAGCATTCTTGAGGCGGTTCGCAAACTGGATCGCGGACGCAGAGCCGCAGCGCAGAGAGATTATGAGTGAGGAGAACCTGAGCAATTTCACGCCCCGCGCCCAGCAGGTGCTGGCCTTGGCCCGCAAGGAAGCCGATCGGTTTAACCACAACTTCGTGGGAACCGAACACATCCTGTTGGGCCTCATCAAACTAGGCCAGGGCGTCGCCGTCAACGTCCTCCAGAAAATGGGACTCGACCTCGACACCGTCCGCCTCGAAGTCGAAAAACAGGTCGGCACCGGGCCCGATCAGAAGATGATCGGCAACATCCCCTACACGCCGCGCGTCAAGAAGGTCCTCTCCCTCGCCAATAAGGAGGCAAAGGCCCTCAACCATACCTACGTCGGCACCGAGCACCTCCTGCTCGGCCTCCTGCGCGAAGGTGACGGCGTCGCCGCCCGCGTGCTCAAAAACCTCGAGGTCGACATCGAACAGACACGCCAGGAAATCCTGCGAGGAACTGGACCCCAACCTCGCTCCTGGCGACGAAGGACCCGAGGAGACCGCCACCAAGGGCGCCGGCAAAAAGGGCGAGCTCAAAACCCCGGCCCTGAAGGCCTTCGGACGCGATCTGACCGAGATCGCCCGCAAGGGAGATATGGACCCGGTCATCGGGCGACAGAACGAAATCGAGCGGGTCATCCAGATCCTCTGCCGTCGAACCAAGAACAATCCCGTCCTGCTCGGCGAAGCCGGCGTCGGCAAGACCGCCATCGTCGAAGGGCTCGCCCAGGAGATCGCCCGCGGCAATGTCCCCGAGTTGCTCCGCGAAAAACGCCTCATCACGCTCGACCTCGCCCTCATGGTCGCCGGCACCAAGTACCGCGGTCAGTTCGAGGAGCGCATCAAGGCGGTCATGGACGAGATCCGCAGGGCCAAGAATGTCATCCTGTTCATCGACGAATTGCATACGATCGTCGGGGCCGGCTCGGCCGAGGGCACGATGGATGCCTCGAATATCATCAAGCCCGCCCTGAGCCGCGGCGAAATGCAGTGCATCGGCGCCACCACTCTCACCGAGTATCGCAAGTATATCGAGAAAGACGCCGCCCTCGAACGCCGCTTCCAAACCGTCAAGGTCGACCCGCCCACCGTCGAGGAAGCCGTCCTCATCCTCAAGGGCCTCCGCCCCAAATACGAGGACCATCACAAGATCGACCTCACCGACCAGGCCGTTGAGGCCGCCGTCCAACTCTCCGACCGCTATATCACCGGACGATTCCTTCCCGATAAAGCCATCGACGTCATGGATGAAGCCGGGTCCCGCGCCCGCATCGGAGCGACAACCCGCCCGCCCGACGTCAAGCAACTCGAAGCCGAGATCGAGCAGGTCAAGGCCCGCAAGGAGCGCGCCATCAAGGAACAGGACTTCGAGGGCGCCGCCGCCATGCGCGACCAGGAAAAGCAGGCCAAGGAAAAACTCGAAGCCGTCCTCCGCGAATGGAAAACCGCCCGGGAAGAACGTCGCGTCCGCGTCGACGACGCCGATATCATGCACGTCGTCTCCAAATGGACCGGCATCCCGCTCCAGCGCATGGGACAGGACGAAGCGCACAAACTCCTCGATATGGAGAAGGAGTTGACCAAAGTCGTCATCGGTCAGAGCGAGGGCGTCAGCGCCCTCTGCAAAGCCCTGCGCCGATCACGGGCCGACCTCAAAGACCCCAATCGTCCCATCGGCACCTTCCTCCTCCTCGGACCCACCGGCGTCGGCAAAACCCTCCTCGCCAAGACGCTCGCCGAACAGATGTTCGGCGACGCCAAGTCTCTCATCCAACTCGACATGAGCGAGTACATGGAGAAATTCAACGTCTCCCGCCTCGTCGGTTCCCCCCCCGGTTACGTCGGCTATGAGGAAGGCGGCCAACTCTCCGAGCAGGTCCGCCGCAAACCCTATTGCGTCGTCCTCTTCGACGAAATCGAGAAGGCCCACCCGGATGTCATGAACATGCTCCTCCAGATTCTCGAGGATGGCAAACTCACCGACAGCTTCGGACGACAGGTCGACTTCCGTAACACCATCATCCTCATGACTTCGAACGTCGGCTCGGAAGCACTCCGCAAACAGACCTCCATCGGCTTCACCCCGGCCAGCGAGCAGTTCACCTACGAGTCGATGAAAGAGAAGATCTTGGATGAAGCCAAACGGGCGTTCCGACCGGAATTCCTCAACCGCCTCAGCGACGTCGTCGTTTTCCGCTCTCTCAATAAACCGGATCTGATCCAAATCCTCGACCTCGAAGTCCTCAAGGTGACGGACCGGCTCAAACACAAAAACATCCGCATCAACCTCGACCAGAAGGCCAAGGATTTCCTCACCGAGAAGGGTTACGACCCGCAATACGGCGCCCGACCCATGCGCCGGGCCGTCGAACGCTACCTCGAAGACCCGCTGGCCGAAGACATCATCCGGGGCAACCTCCACGAAAGCGAGCCGATTCAAGTCAGCGTCGAGAAAGACAAGCTCGTTTTCACCCAAGTCACCCACTCCGAAACGTCCGAAACCCCCGGGACCACCGAGACCTCCCAGGCCGCCGTGTCCGGCTGATTAATCCACGTATCCGTCTTCCTCCCAGAGCCCCCAGGCGGCTTGACCCACCGCAGGCGCCAATAGCTGCGGCGCCTCCAGCCTCCCCACCTCCGCCCGGCTCGGTAGCCGCATAACGCGCTCGACCTCGTCCTGGATCGACTGCCTCGCCGCAAGATCCGACCTCAGAATCGGAATCGCCTGGGCGCATTCGACAAGTGCTTTGACTTGCGCCCTCAACTCGAAAGACGGATTCGCCGGCAGACGATAGAGCATCCAGTTCCGACTGCGATCCGCCTCGACCAGCCCCCGCTTCTTCAGGTAACCCAAGTGCTTCGACACCCGCACTTGCGAGATGCCGAGAATACCCTGCAAGTGCTTGACACCCAAGGCACCCCCAGTCAGAAGACTCATTATCCTAAGCCGATTCGCATCCGCAAGCCCCGCATAAATCGACACCAGATTCATCGAAATCAGAATATTCATGTAAAGGAATATTCGTCAATCGCTGATTCCGACAGATTCGGAAACCCATTCCGAAGGAGGCCAATGGGGTCGCATCGAAATAGCTCCGGTCCATCACCCGCATATCGCTGAAGTTCGCGCTCAACCGGCAGTCCGAGATGCCTGCTCGAGAATGGTTTGCCGTCGCCGCTTCGATCAAGATCGCAGGAGTGGTCGCTGTGGCACTCCTCTCGGTCGCCAAGCTCAACGCCGCCGAGAACGCGGCCGATGCAATGGGCCCCAACGAACTGCTCCTTCGCGATGACCGCCCCCGCTCGATCTTCAATGTGCCTGCGACAATTGACAGCCATGTTTGATCCGGCACAGCTCGATCCGGCCTCCTTTGACCGGATGCGAAAGCGCGTCACCGCCGCACCCGACCCCGGTATTTGCGTCGGCGTCATGCTCATTGCCAGCGACAGGACTGGATGATTGCCAATCGGCGGGGTCGATGCGGGCCAGGGCCTTTTCGATTAGGGTTCCCTGCGCAACAGGGGTTGAATGCCACGGTGAATCCGAAAACGAGAGCCGACGGCCACACGTCAAAGGGCCGGTGCCGGGGTGCGGCTCTTTCGGGAGATGAGCTGCACCGCAAGATAAACCGGAATTCTTGATCCGTTTGGGCGCGGAGTTGCGCGTTACCGAGTGCCTCGATCGAGAACCATGAAAACGAACCAGAACGAGCCCGCACTCACCGCTGAGGCGCCCCAACGGCGGATCCGTCTGTGCGGACTGAGCTGTCCATGAGAGTCAGACCACAGGACGCACCATGATAACATCCGATAAAGAACAACCTCCACGATTTCGACTCTCCCGGCTCTCGTGGGTTGGCGTCCTCATCTTTGCTGTGGGAAGTGGCCCGTTGCTCGTCACACTGGTGCTCGCCGCGCTGGGATTGACTCGAGATCCGAACCCGAATCCGATCGGCTTTGGCATCATGGCTTTCCTGACGTTCTGGCCGAGTGTGGCGCTGATTGCGGGCGGGCTGATTACTTCCATTGTTCGTTATCGCTCGGCCCAAAAGCAATTCTACGACCGAGTGGCCTGAGAGTGTCGGACTGACGACGCCCCCAATCTCCTGATGCTCCCCTTCCCTCGATTGTCTCGGCTACTAACCCGGAAATCTCACCAGTGGGGCGGTCGTGGCATTCCTGACGGTCCGTGGGTGAGATTTCCGGGTCTATGAAACCCGCGCCCAGCAAAGGGAATTGGCTCATCGGTTCAACAGAGCCGGGACGCGCCCCTGCCGCGTGGGGGACCAGGACACGCGGACACAGTGTGGTCGAGATTGGGTCCATCTGCTTGGGGCGCGGGTTTCTGAGAGCCCGCATTTCAGGCGCAATGTGACGGTGACTGGTCAGATGACATCAGAAGTTGGTGAGAAATGCGGGCTAAGGACCGCACATGGGCCTAGCGGGATGCGAACTTATCCGCTTCACAGCCTTCAATCACGCATTGATTCCCGATGACACTCCTCGCACAAGAGACAGATTCGCGAGCGCGATCATTGGTTCTGTGGTGTTGTGCCACATGGATGCTGTTCTTCTCCGCCTGGATCTCTCTGCTGATCACGAATGGACGTTGGGTGCCAGGGTTACACGGTCCACGGACGTTGGGTAACTTCCTGCTGGTCGTCGGAATATGCTTTTTCGGCGCCGCCATCGCCGCCATCACTACTGCCGGAGTCACTGTGGCAAAGCGGAGATCACTCCCGCTTCGACTTCGCCTCATTGGCTTTGCCCCGGCCCTGTGCATGGTCCTCCTGGTCCTCGTTCCAGTTACGGTGGAATGGGGCATGAACCTGTATCGCAACTGGCCTCTCCTTCTGTAGTCCATCGCAAGTTGAACCAAGATGTTTGACCCGTTTGGACGCGACGTTGCGCGTTACCGAGTGCCTCGATCGAGAACCATGAGAACAGAATCAACCCTCGGCCTTGCGGGTGCCTTCCTCTGGGCTCTGCGCAGTTGGGCCGGCCCGGGCGATCCCGATCCCACCTTCCTTGTCCCTCCGGCTGTGGGAGGATTTCCCACCACGGTTTTCGCTCTGGCGGTCCAGCCGGATGGCAGAATCCTGATGGGTGGGAACTTCACAACCGTCTGGGGAGAAACGCGATCCGGGATTGCCCGCCTCCAGGCGGACGGGTCGCTCGACCCCAGTTTTGCGCCCACGAATGTGCCGCCGGATATTCGCGCGATCGCCCTTGAAGCCGACGGCCAGGTGGTGCTGGGGATCGGCTATCCCTCGGCTTCCACGCCCTCGCTGATGCGCCTGAATGCGGACGGGCGCACGGACACTGAGTTCACCGCAGGGTTCAGGAACACGGGAGCGAGGCTCCGGGGTGCCTTGGCGATCCTCGTCCAGCCAAACGGGTACCTTCTCGCCGGTGGCGGGACACTGCCAAGCACCGTCGCGAATGTGCTGCGGCTGCAGCCGCAGCCCGCGGGCTGGGTCGATGGCAGGTTCGCCGGCATGGGCACCGAGAAGGTCGAGGCGCTGGGGCTCGGGGCGGATGGCCGGCCCTACATCGCCGGAGCTTTCACGTCGCCGCATCCGGGCATCGCCCTGCTGACGACCAATGGGACCCCCGCCCCCTTCGCAAGCGATATCAGCACCAACGCGATGGTCCACACCTTGGTCGTGCTGCCCAGTGGTCGCCTGCTGGTCGGAGGCAAGTTCGTCCGGCCTGGCTCGGTCAACGGGCGCACCAATATCATCCGTCTGTCCACGAATGGAGTGTTTGACCCGACTTTCAACGCGGGCCTGGGCCCGGACGGAGAGGTCCGGTCCCTGGCCCTGCTCCCGGACAACCGGGTGCTCGTCGCGGGCGATTTCATGACCTTCGCCGGACACCCCTGCGCGGGTTTGGTGCGGCTGCAATCCAACGGCCAACTGGATACGGGCTTCAACCCTGCGGCCGTGGCGGGATTCTCCACGCCGGTGGTGGCGCTGCAAGACGATGGCCTCGTTCTGGTCGGCGGCGCCTGCACCAACGGTCGTCCGCTCCTTCGGCTGCTGGGTGGGGACGCGCCAGAGGCGACGCCCGTCGTTGTGGTACAGCCCTCCAAGCCACAGGTGACTGTTGGGCAATCAGTGGTGTTGAGGGCTTTGGTCACTTCGACGCGACCGTTCAGTTGCGCCTGGAACCTGAATGGCGCGCCGCTGAGCGCGGCCACCAATGCGGTATTGACCCTGACCAATGCGGCCGTGACTCAGACTGGCACCTACACCATCACGGTGAACAACGCGGCGGGCACGGCGGCGGCGAGTGCGAGCCTCGAAGTCGTGGCGCTCTCGGCTTCGGTCGGTGCGCTGGACCTGAGCTACAACACCGACACCCGGCCGCAAGTGATGGACGGCATTTTCGCCCTGGCGCTCCAGCCGGACGGCGGTGCGTTGCTCGGCGGCGGCTTCGGCACGTTCAACGGTGTCGCGCGCACGAACCTGGCGCGCGTCGATGCCAGCGGCAACGTGGACACGACCTTCGACAGCCACCGCTTGACCTACGGCGCTTATCCCGACTGGGTCCAGGGTTTGGTGCGCCAGGATGATGGGAAACTCATCGCCGTGGGGCGCTTCAGCCGACGCGTCTTTCGCTTCGATGCTCTCGGAACGCTGGACCCCACGCTTCCTTCTCGGAGTTACCCCGCACTCTATGGCGTGGCGCTCCAACCGGACGGGCGTGTGATTCTCGGAGGACAGACGGTGATGCGGAGGTTACTGCCAACGGGGTATGACGACCCGACCTTCAATGCGGGTGGTGGGCCCAACCAGGCCGTCCGGACCATCGCGGTGCAACCGGATGGCAAATTGCTGGCCGGAGGTAACTTCACGAAGTGGGGCACTGCGGACCGCCCGGGCCTGGTCCGGCTCAACGCAAGCGGCGACCTGGATGACTCCTTCAATGCGCGGATGACGGGGACCGTGGCCGTGGTGTTGGTACAACCCGACGCGAGAATCATCGTGGGCGGGAGCTTTCAAGGCGCGGGCGGCGCCCCGCGCCGCAGCTTGGCGCGCTTGAAACCGGATGGCTCGGTGGACGCCGGCTTCCAGATCGGCAGTGGCTTCGGCTCTCAAATCCCCGGGGTGGTGGTGGCAGCGCTCGCGCGGCAACCGGACGGGAAGTTGTTGGTGGGCGGCGCGTTTATCAGTGTGGACGGGGCCTCACGCCGGGCTGTCGTGCGCCTCAACCCGGATGGGCGCGTGGACCCTACATTCGATCCGGGCACGGGGCCGGACGGTGTCGTGTATGCGATGGCTTTGCAGCCGGATGGGAATGTGATCATTGCGGGTGACTTCAACAACGTCAGCGGCGTCCCGCGGGATCGCCTGGCGCGGTTGTTTGGCGATAATCCGCCTCCGATTGCGCCCCGATTGGGGGTCGCGATGCCGGCGGACGGCCACGTCAGCGTCTCGCTGGCGAGCGAACCGGGCAGAACGTTCACGTTGGAGGCGAGTGATTCCGTGGTCCCGACCCGGTGGACGACCGGGCCTTCGCTCGTGGGGGACGGCAGCCCGATGACATTGGTCGACACGAATGCAACCTCGCGCCAGCGGTTGTATCGTGTTCGGGTCGAGTAAGCATGGTGTTAGCAGTCCTGATAATCACGCTGTGGTATTCGAGTGAATACACACTGTCTCATATGCGCGGTAAATGACTGGGCGCCCAGGCGAGGAGTGCGACACAACCAGTCAAGGAACAAAAACACATACTGATGAGTGCACAGAATACGCCCCACGGACCCGTCGCTGCCTTCTCCCATACCATGGGAGAGGGTGCTCCGGCGACGGCGGGATTGGGTGAGGGTAACGGTGTCGTGTATCCCAGGGATTGCACGGTAACTCGTCGCCCGCTGAAATCACGCGGCACGAAATGGGCCCAAGCCATGGCGAGCCGGCTCGCGCAGGCCGGCGTCCGCCCCAATGTGATTTCTGTGGCCGGTACGGCCTTCGCTGCGCTGGCGGGTGTGTGTCTTTGGTTCGCCGGCCAGACCACGGGCGACTGGCTTTGGAGTGTTTTGCTGGTTCTTGCCGGTTGCGGGATGCAAGCACGCCTGCTGTGCAACCTATTCGACGGTATGGTGGCGATTGAGGGCGGGTTCAAAACCAAGGCGGGGGAACTTTTCAACGAACTGCCTGACCGGTTTTCCGATGCCTTCATTTTCATCGGCGCGGCGTATTCAGTGGCGGAGTTCGCGTGGACGCGTGAACTCGGATGGGCGGCGGCCGTGCTCTCGGTGATCACGGCCTATGTGCGCGCGCTGGGCGCTAGCATGGGCACCGGCCAACACTTCACCGGCCCCATGGCCAAACCGCAGCGCATGGCGTTGATGACGGCGGCGTGTTTGATCGGCGCATTCGCCCCGATCTGGCCGATGCTTGGCTGGACCATTCCCATTGCCCTTGCGTTGGTTGTCGGGGGATGCCTGCTCACAATTATCCGACGGTGTGGGCGGATCGTCCGCGAAATGGAGCTTGCACCCTGATGAAAGCATTGGTCGCCGCCCTGGCGAAGCTGGTCACCGGTGCTAGCGCGCGCTGGGTGGGCTGCGGGCCAGACACGCGCCAGCGGATTTATTTTGCCAACCACACCAGCAACCTCGACGCGCTGGTGATCTGGGCTTCGCTGCCGTCGCACGTCCGCGAACTGACGCGGCCAGTCGCCGCACGCGATTATTGGACCAAGAACACGCTGCGACGGTATCTCGCCACCCGGATCTTCAACGCCGTGTTGATTGAACGCAAACGTCCAACCGCGCACGACAATCCCCTGACCGACATGCTCAAAGCCCTGGGGGAGCACAACTCGCTCATTATTTTTCCCGAAGGCGGGCGGCAAATCGGAGAGGAGATGGCGCCTTTCAAAGGCGGACTGTTTCACCTCGCCAAAGACCTTCCGGAGGTCGAATTGGTTCCGGTGTTGATCGAGAACCTGAATCGGATCTTGCCGAAAGGCGAATTTGTTCCCGTGCCGTTGCTGGGCGGGGTGAGTTTTGGCGCCCCGATGAAATTGGAGGCGGGCGAAGCGAAGACGGCCTTTCTCAACCGCGCCCAGGCAGCGGTCAAAGCACTGCACACATGAGCCTCACGTTCGACAGGCAAACCATCTGGCTCGTGGGCGGCGTGCTGGCCTTGCTCGTGGTCAGTTCGGTGGTTGGCTGGGTGCTCTCGCGGCGCGTGACGGGTGACCCAGGCCGCGCCACGGTGCAGAACCTCAACGCCCGCATCCGCACCTGGTGGATGATGGTGGCGATGTTTGGTCTCGCGATGGCCACGGGCGGACTTGGCTCGGTGGTGCTGTTCGGCTTCACTTCGTTCCTGGCGTTGAGGGAATTCATTACGCTCACCCCGACCCGCTACGGCGATCATCGCACCCTGTTCTGGGCCTTCTTCATTGTTCTGCCGCTCCAGTACTACTTGATCGCCATCCGATGGTATGGGCTGTTTTCCATTCTGATTCCGGTCTATGCGTTTCTCATTCTGCCCATCCGCAGCGCGGCGGCCGGAGATTGCGAGAAGTTTCTGGAGCGCGCCGCAAAGATCCAATGGGGACTGATGATTTGTGTGTATTGCCTCAGCTACGTTCCAGCGGTGCTGACTCTGGAGATTCCGGGTTACGCGGGCCAAAATGGCAAGCTGATGTTCTACATCGTCCTGATCGCCCAACTCAGCGATGTGCTCCAGTACGTCTGGGGCAAGACTCTGGGCCATCACCAAATCGCGCCGACCGTCAGCCCCAACAAGACCTGGGAAGGATTCATCGGCGGCATCACCTGCGCTACCTTGATTGGGGCGGGTTTGTGGTGGGCCACGCCGTTTACGCCGTGGCAATCGGCGGGGATGTCACTGGTCATCGCTTTCATGGGTTTCGGCGGCGGCCTCGTCATGTCGGCCATTAAACGCGATCGCGGCGTCAAAGATTACGGTCACCTGATTGAAGGTCACGGCGGGGTGATGGATCGCATTGATTCCCTGTGCTTCGCCGCACCAGTGGCGTTTCATTTGACCCGCCATTTCTTCACGTGACGGAGATGCAGAACCTCGCTCGACTCGCCTTCGTGACCCTGTTTCGGCTGGCGCGACTACGCGATCCTCCTGCGGACGCCCTCGTATGTGTTCTGTACGTTGGGCATGACGGCGATGACCTTCGCCATGGGCGGCATCGCGTTCTGGATGCCTTACTTCCTGAGCCAGAAACCGGGTGCCCCCGCCTCAGCCACCAGCACCTTCGGCGTGATCACCGTGGTGGCCGGCCTGGCCGCCACGCTGCTCGGCGGCATCGCGGGCGACAAGTTACGCCCCCGCTTTCCCGGTTCCTACTTTCTGGTCTCTGGCATTGCGATGTTAGTCGGTTTTCCCTTCATGCTGCTGACGGTGAACGCCAGCTTCCCGATGATTTGGGTCTGGCTGTTCCTGGCTTGCTTCTGCCTGTTTTTCAACACCGGCCCGACCAACACCATCCTCGCCAACGTCACGCACCCCGGCATCCGCGCTGCCGGCTTCGCCCTGAATATCTTCGTCATCCACGCTCTGGGGGATGTCATCTCGCCGGTCATCATTGGCATCGTCAGTGATCGCTACTGCATGACGCTGGCGTTCATGGTCGTGGGGTTCATGTTCGTGGTGGCCAGCGCGCTCTGGCTGGCGGGGATGAGGTTCCTGCAACGCGACACCGAACGAGCGCCCACGCGACTGAGGGTCTGTGCAAAAATTACTTCCGATTTTGGCGGGAGCGCCACCGGGTCAGATGCGAGGCTCGAGGGAGGGAGTGTATCCGCAGAGATACTCGACCGACCGAGGAAGCGAAGCGGATGGCCCGGTGCCGCCCGCCCCGCAGGGCTGGGGGGCTTTGGCTCGCTGGCTTCGTTGCTCCTCGGTCACAGACCGCTGCGGGTATGCTCCCTCGTCGCGCCTCGCCAGCGAGCCAAATCCCCTCCAGCAAAACCGGAATTCATTTTTGCACGGACCCTGAGCACAACCGCTCCCTGAAGCCCTCTTACAAGGCCCTCGCGACCTCGGCCGAGGCGGCGGTTCTCAGCCCAGGCCCTGGAGCCAGACGGAGAGACTGAAGGCGCACCAACTCGCCGCGATGGCGGCCAGCACATCCATCGTGTAGTGGGCCCTGAGGATGATGACGGTGGCGCCCTTCGACCAAGGCGATCAGCGCCCCGACCAGGCCCAGCCACGGGGAAATCTGCGCCAGCTCGATGGCCCCCAGCGCGGCAATCGCCGTGTGGCCGGAGAAGAAGAAGTCGTTCGCGACGTCGTAGGTCACCAACAGAGAAGGGAATCCGGGACGGCGGAAGATCATACCGCGAGGGATGGGCAAGGCGCAACTGGCCTGGCACGCCTGCCGGAACAGGAAGAGCAGCAGCAGCGCGCCGAACGGGCGCATCGACGGTCCCAGCACGCTCCAGATAATGACGAAGAGACCGAGGAGGTCGATGAAGGCCGACGTCACGATCAGCAGCCCATTCGCCAGCCGTGGCTGGACGTTGAGGTAGGCGTTCAGCGGTGCCGTGAGCTGGTGAAGGCCGTCGAAGAGGACGGCGTCATTCGAGACGCTGCGGGCGCTGATCATCGCTTGCGTCCAGAACCAGCCGGTGAGGCAGAGCGCGATCAGGAGCAAGCGCAGGCCATAGTGCGCCAACCGTCCGGTGTCCGCGGGTTGCTTCGCCAAAAGGCCAAAGCACGCCGCAATCGCGGCGAGCAGGAGAATGAGGCCGACGAACTTCAGCGCTTTCCTGGGGACACCGGATGATGCTGGGCGGCTCATAAGGGCGGCGGTTTCCTCTCTTTAAGCTGGCCCAGCATTGTTTCCAGATCCGTTCGCAGCCGGGCCATGAGCGGATCGGTCTCGGCGTGGCGATCGCGGACTGGGTCCACCGTGATGGCCTCGCCCACCTGCAGCACCGCGTGGATGGGACGGTGGAGGCGAACCGTGTCGGTCAGGTCTTCCTCGAACCGCTCGACGGTTTCCAGAAGTTGCTCGGGGGTGGGATGGGAGCCGAAATACTCGGGTGGATAGAAATGCACCTGTTGGGCCAGATACGTGTCGGCAATCTGTTCCCAGCGCCGCACGCGCTCCACCTCGGTGAGCTCGCCGGCAATCATCTCGGGAAGCATGGCGGCGCGGATGCTTTTGACGCGGGCGACCACATCCCCGTCGCGCTTGCCCTTCAACCATTCCTTTTCGAGCGGAACCAGCAGCGCATCGATCAGGGCCTTGAGCCGGGGCCCGATTTCGAGCGTTTGTTGGCGGCCGAGGTACTCGATCTCCTTGAGCGTCAGCAGGGCGTTGCCGATGCGCGTCATGCGCTCGAGTAGCGGCGTCTGCTGGCGGGTGCGCCAGGTGAGGCGGCGTTCGATTTCCTCCAGCACCGGCGTCACGGCGGCCTCGATGTTCCCGCGGAAGAAATAGCGAATGGCGATGGGATGAATGACGACCCGGCCGCCGGGGACTTTTGCGGCCCGCTGCTTGGCGGCGTTGCGCGCCAGAAACGCCGTGCCCTCCATCAGGTGATTCAGGCGGTCGTTGGCGCGGGTGATCACGCCTTCGGGGAACAGCACCAGCGGCCGCTCGGCGTCCGCCACCACCTGGATGGCGAATTTGAGCGATTCGCGGTCCATGCCCTCCCGATACACGCTGAACACGCCCATGTGCCGGAGGAGCCAGGCCTGGATGCGCCCCTGTTGAAAGAGATGCCAGCTCGCCATCAGATAGACCGGTTGGGCGAGCTGGTTCGACAGCAGTCCGAGGATGAAAGGGTCGCAGGGCCGGCAGTGGTTGGGCGTGAGCACGATGGCGTGCCGGGCGTCCAGGGAAGCCTTCAGGCGATCGGCCCCAAGAATCTCAAAGGACTCCACCCCGTGGCTCCGGTTCAGATACCGTGGGAGCACCCGCCAGAGCAGGCGAGGCCAGAATCCCGAGCGCGCCGGCGGCACGAAGCGGTAGGGCTTGGTGATGATGATGTTATGCATTGGATGATTGCCACTGCCGAAACCAAGGTGCTATGGAGCCGCGCCGCGCAGGCGCGTCGGCGCCAGCTCGGTGTCGCGTTTCAGGAATCTCAGGCCCCTCAACCAGAGGCCGCCGGCGACCAGGAACGTCAGAACCACCAAGCCTAGCCCGCATGTTTCACACTCTTCTTTCGTCAACGCGCAATTCAGGGCCCGAACGGATCAGGTGTTTCAAGGCATTTGCGCTGGTGTTCCAGGTCGCGAAAGAACCGCGCCCACTCGTGGACCCACGGACGCGTGGTCGAGTGTGAGCCGCAAAGAGCCGAACAGGTCAAGCTCCGGCATTTCGTTGGACCGGCCCTGGCCGCGTCCATCAGCCGTTGCACTTCTCCCGGAACTCCTGATCCGTTTGGGCACTGGGTTGCGCGTCACCAAGTGGAACCAGCATCACAGATGGGCGCCACGATGAAAACGCAAGTGGGAACGAGCCGGAGCCATGGGCGGAACCGAATGAAAACCAAATTGATTGACTCAACTCCTGTCGCCGCGCTGCGGAGAGTTGCCGAGGGCATCGGCATCGCATGGCTGGCACTCGCGCTGAACGGCTCGCTGACGGCCGCCGACCAACCTGCCGCGCCGCCGACAATCGGCGTCGTCGTGCTCCCGTTCCAGAACGCGACCGGCGACGATGCCTGGGATGTTTGGCGGCAGTCCTTGCCTGCGTTGGTTCGGTTGTGCCTGGACCAGGCCGAGTTCGCCCGCATTCCTCGCTGGAAAACGATCCAGCGTACCCTGGTGCGCGCGGGTTGGACCACCACGACTACCGTGGACGCCAAGCTGGCCCGTCAGATGGCCCAAGAGTTGAAAGCGGACGTGGTGGTCTGGGGCAGTTTCCGGCACCTGACGAACGGCTGGGCGGCGGAGGCCAAGGTGCTCCGTGCCGGCTCCGAGGCGGCACCGCTGGAACTCAGCTTCACCTCGCCGCGCTGGGTGGACCTGGCGGAGTGGCTCGCACTGGGTTTGGCGAAAGAGTTGGGCCGTCCCATGGCTGACGTCGACCGGCAGCGCTGGAGGATGCTCGTGACGGATTCCGAACCGGCCGAAGGCTCCCTGGCCAGGGCTATCGCGCTTGAGGTGCAGCGGGCACCGGTAGCGGAACAAGAACAGGCTTTGCGCGAGGCCCTGGCTGCGGACCCGCGCTGTGGCTATGCCCATGCCTCCCTTTGCATGATCCTCCGCAATACGGAACGAAAGGACGACTGGGAAAAGGCCGCCCGGGAGTTTATCCGGCAACAGCCTCAATTGTGCGCCGCGCATCTGGCTCTCGCCCGGTTGCTTTCGCGGTCTGACGACAGAGAAGGCGCCGAGCGCGAGGTGCGCGAAGCGCTGCAACTCCATCGCGGCTGCCCCGACGCGACTCAGGGCTTATCCACACTCCTTTGCATGTCTGAGCGCTGGGCGGACTTGCTGAAGTTCATCGAACCGGCTCATACCGAGCGCTCCCATGATCCCAACATCACGGCCTTCCTGGCGTTCGCCCGGGCGCAGAACGGGGATCTCGAGGAAGCCCGCAGCCTATTGCGCTCTCTGGATGAGTTACCCGAAGAGAACGAGATCGTGGATCTTGCGCTGTTGGGGAGCGCTGTGCTCACTGGGGAGCTTGAGCTGGTGGGCCGAGAATTGACGCGACTCGGCCCCCAAGCGGCCGAAGACGAGGAAATCCGCAACACACTGGCTTCGCTAGCTTTCCACTGGAAAGGCGATGGAGGTTCCAACGCACCCGTCGTTCGTCCCCGGAGCTTCACGCCGGGAGAATTGAACACTGAACTCGGGCGCCGCCTGACCGTCGAGGAGCGCAAACTCGTGGTGAATCCGCTCGAAATCACGCCCGAGATCGCCACGGAAGCCCGCAGGTTGACGGTCGGTTTGACTAACGACTGGCTGCGGGCCATCGCCCTCTACGCTGAAGTCACGCGGCGGGGGCGTGGTTCCGGAGACGGTGGGAAGCGGACGGCGAGCGAGGCGTTGAGGGATTCGGCCGATTCGCTCACCCGGCTCTCGTGCCAGGAGTACGCGAAACTGTTCGTGTCACTGGCTCGGGTGCTGGGGTTGGAAGCGTGGGTGGTTCACATCGAGCGCTGCGCGGGTGGGTCTCCCGCTTACCACGATTGCGCCGCGCTCTTCCTGGAAGGACAAGGGCAGCTCATTGATCCGACGTGGCGCGTGTTCGGCATCACACACGAAGCGTTCACCGTCCTGGATGATGTGCAGGCCATCTCGCACCAGGCGATGCAACCGGGCGGCGGCGGGCCGGACCCGCGGCGGCTGCGCATGGGCTTGAAGCTCAATCCCGAGGACCGTTGGACGCGCCTGCAGTTCGTGCGCGGCATGGCCCGTGCCGGCGAATTGGACACGGCCGGCGAGGAATTGCGCAAGGTCCAAGCGACCGGTGTCGAAAGTTGGGATGTCTATGTAGCCGCGGCGGAACTTGAAATCGCCCGCGAACGCTGGCAACCGGCCTTGGCCCAGTTGCTGCGCGCCGTCGCGTTGAACCCGGACTCTGCCGTGGTGCATGAGCGACTGGCGATCGTTTACGAGCAGTTGAACGACTCGGGCAAAGCCACCGAGCATATGGACAGGGCCTTGCAGTTGGATCGGGGAGAAATATCGAGCGAGGCCCGGCGGGTACGAACCTCGGAAGTCACGATCATGAAGGCCATCGCCCGGGGTAGTTCTGGCGATCCGGCTGCCCGCGTCGAACTGCAACGCCAAGCTGAAAGAGGTGATCTGGCCGCGCAAATTGCGATAGCAAACGCCCTGTTCGAGGAGAACCCCCCGCGCACCGAGGAAGGGATGCGTTGGCTGCTCGCGGCCGCCAAGCAGGGCCAGGACCAAGCCCAGTTCTACTACGCCAAGAATCTGCTACTGTTTCGCGGCGACGAGGCCGGGAAGGACGCCGCGCAATGGCTCACGCGCTCCGCCGAACAGGACAACGACGAGGCCCAATACCGGCTGGGGTTGATCCTCTACGAGGGCAGACTCGTCGCCGAGGATCGCGTCGCCGCCGCCCAGTGGATTCTTCTCGCGGCTGCCGCGGGCAACTTGGACGCGCGGCACTTGCTCAAGGAGCTGCAGTTGTTCCTCACTGCCGCGGAACTGGCCGAAGCCCGGAAACGGGCGGATGACTTCAAACCCTTTAAGAATATGACCCCAATACCATGATGGCCCGGAGGCCGGAAACGAGGACCCGAGGAAAAACTGGCGTCCATGCGGAGCGGTTGGACGTTCCCTCCGATCGGGAGATCATCGTTGTGGGGCGTTTCGACCGACGCGTCTTTCGATTCGACCCTGCCGGAGCACTGGACCGCACCCGCCCTGCATTGGCGCGGTCGATGCCGGCCATCAGTCTTTCATCTGGCTTAGCTCAGCGACAAAGCGCTGAATCGGCCAGTGATCTTCAAAGAGAACGCCGACCAACGCGGCGCTGCCCCGCAACTCCCCACCGCGATCGAGCCAGGCGATCCGCAGGCGGCGGAGGATTTGCTGCCACTTGTGTACCAGGAACTGCGTCGCTTGGCCGCGTACAAGATGGCCCACGAGCCGCCCGGGCAAACGCTCCAGCCAACCGCGCTCGTGCATGAGGTTTGGATCCGGCTGGCCGCCCAGGAGAATCAGACCTATGCGAACCGCACCCATTTCTTCGCCGTGGCCGCCGAGGCGATGCGCCGGATTTTGATCGACCGCGCCCGGCGGCGGCGGGCGGTGCGTCGGGGCGGCCAGGCCCAGCGGGTGGACACCGACGCGCTCGAAATCGCCGCGCCGGCCCCGGACGACGAGTTGCTGGCGCTGGACGAGGCCTTGGGACGCCTGGCCGAGCGCGATCCGCGGAAAGCCGAGTTGGTCAAGCTGCGGTATTACGTCGGCCTGACCCTGGCCGAAGCGGCCGAGGTCCTGGGTGTCTCCGAGCCGACGGCCAAGCGCCACTGGGCCTATGCCCGGGCGTGGCTCTTCCGCGAGTTGGAAGCGTCGGCATGAGCGGTCCGAAAACGGGTGATCCGTTTGGACCCCGAGTTGCGCGTCACGGAGCAGAACCACCGTATGCGCACGGCACCACGATGAACCCAGAGACTGGAGCCAGAACGAGCCACTGGCGGGATGGCGCTCACCACCCGACCCAATGACGCCGATCCTCTCAGCCGACGAGATCTTTGCGGCCGCCCTGGCGTTGAGCGATCCCAGTGTGCGTTTGGCGTATCTCGACCGGGCCTGTGCCGGCAATCCGAGCCTGCGCCAGGAAGTAGAGAGCCTGCTGGCGGCCGCCGAACGCGCCGGCACGTTTCTCGAAGCACCCGCCACTGACGCCGGCGAAGTGCTGCGGGAAGCCCAGCAGTCCGCAGGTGTCCCGCTGACCGAGAAGCCCGGCGACCGCATCGGCCGCTACAAGCTGCTGGAGCAGATCGGCGAGGGCGGCTTCGGCGTGGTGTGGATGGCCGAGCAGGAGGAACCGGTGCGCCGCCGGGTCGCGCTCAAGATCATCAAGCTGGGCATGGACACCAGGGAGGTGGTGGCCCGCTTCGAGGCCGAGCGCCAGGCGCTGGCGATGATGGAGCACCCCAACATCGCCAGCGTCTTCGACGGCGGCGCCACCGACACGGGCCGGCCCTACTTCGTGATGGAACTGGTGAAGGGCGTGCCGATCACCGACCTACTGCGACGCCAACCAGCTCTCCACGCGCGAGCGGCTGGAGTTGTTCATGCAGGTCTGCCACGCCGTCCAGCACGCGCACCAGAAAGGCGTCATCCACCGCGACCTCAAGCCGTCGAACATCCTGGTCACCGTGAAGGACGACCGGCCGGTGCCCAAGGTGATTGACTTCGGCATCGCCAAGGCGACGCAGGCGCGGCTGACGGAGAAGACGCTCTTCACCCGCCTCAACCAATGGATCGGCACGCCGGCCTACATGAGCCCGGAGCAGGCGGGCCTGGGCAGCCTGGACGTGGACACCCGCAGCGACATCTATTCGCTGGGCGTGCTGCTCTACGAATTGCTGACCGGCCGCCCGCCCTTCGACACGCAGAAGCTGCTGGCGGCCGGCTACGACGCGGTGATGCGGACGATCCGCGAGGAGGAGCCGCCCAAGCCGAGCACGCGGCTGAGCACGCTGACCGGGGAGGAACTGAGCGCCGTGGCGGCCAAGCGCGGAGCGGAGCCATCCAAACTCGACCGCTCGGTGCGCGGCGACCTCGACTGGATCGTGATGAAGGCGCTGGAGAAGGACCGGACGCGGCGCTACGAAACGGCCAACGACTTCGCGCGCGACATCGAAAGGCATCTGGGATCGGAGCCTGTCTCGGCTGCCGCGCCGGGCCTGCTGTATCTCGCGAGTAAGTTCGTCCGCCGGAACCGCCCGCGGTTGGCGTTTGCGACGCTGGCCATCGTCGCTGTGGCCCTGGCGGTCACCGTTGGCAAGTTCGGCTTGTATTCTCTGACCGAGGGGCAGGACTTCGTCGCCAAGGGCACCAATACCGTCTTCGCCTTCGCCCGCGCTGGCGACACCAAGTCACTGACACGTTTGCTCGACGCCAATCCGCGCCTGGTCCACCAGCGCGACTCCGGCGGTGCGACGCCACTGGATCACGCCGCCAGTGCGGGGAGCACGAACGCGCTGCGCCTGCTGGTGGCGTGTGGCGCCCTGGTGGATGCGACCAACGTTACCGGGTTGACGCCGCTGGGGCACGCCGATTTCGTGGAGTTGCTGCTGGCCCATGGCGTGCGCGCGGATACACGGGACGCCAGCGGCAACACCCCGCTGCACATGGCCGTCCAGTCCGGCAACCGGACATTGGTCGAGTTGCTCCTGGCGCACGGCGCCGACATTGAAAGGCGCACAAGCGAAGGCGCGACCGCCCTGGGCGCGGCAGTGGTTATGCGTGCCCAGGAGTTGGTTCAAGTCCTCCTCGCCCATGACGCTGACCCCAACGCCGCCGCTCTCGATGGAACGACGATGCTCATGGTGGCGTCGCAGGCCGGAGCCACCAATCTGATGATGGCCTTGCTCGATCACGGAGCGGAGACTCACGCGGCCAACCAACTCGGCATGACAGCCCTTCTCAATGCCACGGCGGGCGGCAGTGTGGACGCAGTCCGCCTTTTGCTGGATCGGGGAGCGAAGTCCGGCGACACGGATCGTCACGGCAACACGCTTCTCCTCACCGCCGCCAAAGCGGGGCGGGTGGAGATGTTGAAGTTCCTGCTGGAGCTCGGCGCGTCGCTGGCCGATCACGACGGCGAAAGGTTCACCGTCTTGCACGGAGCTGTGGATCACGGCCACGCGGAAGTGGTGGAGTTCCTCCTGGGGCGCGGACTGGACGTCAATTCGCGCAGCACCAACCTATACACACCGCTCCACTGCGCGGCGAACGCGGCCTTCACCAATGAGACCCAGTACGTGGCTGTGGCCGGCGTGCTGCTGGCACACGGGGCGGACGCGAACGCGCGGACGCGAGAAAGTCAGACGCCCCTGCACCGCGCCACCGACGGGGGACGTCGGCAAATCTTACAAGTTCTCCTCGCCGCCGGGGCTGATCCCAACGCTCGCGACGCCGATGGCAAGACGGCGTGGGATCTGGCCAAAGCCTTCGACGATCCGGGGTCGCGCGCCGACGTGGCCGCGAGGCGGAAGGAGTGCGCGGAACTGCTCCGCAAGGCCGCCTCCAATTTCAAACCAAGCCAGGAGACGCAAGCGCCCAAACCATGAAGCTGAACCAGACCGCCGCTGGCGCTTTTGCCCTCAGCCAATCTCAAGAACACCAGCCAAATCACGAAGCTATGAAAACAACCAATCGGAATCTGACCGCGGTCGAGCCGGGCACGCTGGCTAAGCGTCCGTGCCGCGTGCTATGGCCGGTTCAACGCAGCACGCACGTCTTCTCGCCAAGCCTTGAAATGAACCTTCTGCTCGTGATCGCGTTGGGCCTGTTTACCAGCGGAAGTGCCGCGCGGGCGCAAACCAACCCCGCACCTCAGAATTGGGTGGTGCGCGAATCTGCCTTCGGTCAAACCCAGCCGCAAACAGAGAGAATTGCGGTCGCCTTCAGCCAGGACGCCCGCCACGTAGCGATCGCCCGAACGAAGGAACATGTCGTGACGATACAAAAGGATGGAAAGAACTTGCTGAGTTCCGGCGAACTTCAACACATGGTACTCAGTCCCAACGGTAGCAGGCTGGCCTTCTCTGTGAAAACCGGAGCCGGCGACAAGTTAGTGCTCGATGGCCGTGAGAGCGTTGGGTACAGGCGGGTGTTAACCAATAGCTTCACTTTCAGCGCCGACAGCCGGAGGTTTGGATACTCTAGCAGCGACGGCGGGAACGACGTAGCCAACGCAATGGCATTCAGCCCCGACAACCAGCGGTTTGCCTACAGTCACCAGCGTGGCGGCCGATGGAGCCTCTGGGTGGACGGGCAGGAGGGGGAGGCTCTTGATGCCTTTGGTAAAGCATATTATGCAGTTTCCTCCCTCGTGTTCGACACCGCCGCGAACCTGCACTTTATCGGCGAGCGCCATCTTGAAACAAACAAACACGAATTCGTACTGGTGGAAGCGGGACTTGCCGGAAGGGAGGGTGACCGTGCCGCCAGCCAATGACATTCTCGGTTGCTGGAGCCGACACGTTATGAAACCTCCGCTTTGCCTCTTGTGCTTCCGTTTCCTCTTCCTGGCGGCATTGACTTGCCACATCTGCATGCTTCTACCGCACGCCTGGGCTCAACAAACCGACGCCGACCGCCAGTCGCTCGCCCGACTCCGCGACAAAGCGGAACAAGGCGATGCCACGGCTCAGAATGAACTGGGTGCGGCATTCAGTCTTGGCAAGCTCGGCTTAACGACAAATAATATCGAGGCGATAAAGTGGTGGCGCAAAGCCGCCGAGCAGAATTGCGCCGAGGCGCAACTGAGCCTTGGTGGGATGTACGTCAAAGGCGAAGGTGTACCGAGAGACTTTGCCGAGGGGATCAAGTGGTTTCGCAGGGCGGCTGACCAAGGAAATGCCAAAGCTCAGTACAACCTCGGCTTGGCGCATTCCACAGGCCGAGGCGTAGCCAAGGATTCAACCGAATCCGTGAACTGGTATCGCATGGCGGCTGACCAAGGAGACGCTATGGCTCAGTACAACCTCGGCTGGGCGTATGCCACAGGCCAAGGCGTGGCGCAGGATGAGACGGAGGCCGCGAAGTGGTACCGCAAAGCCGCCGAGCAGAATCTCGCCAATGCACAATCCAACCTTGGCGTCTGCTACGCCAATGGCCAAGGCGTGGCGAAGGATCAGGTGGAGGCGGTGAGGTGGTACCGCAAAGCTGCTGAACAGAATTACGCCTTGGCGCAATACAATCTGGGCCGCTGCTACGCCAATGGCGAAAGCGTGGTGAAAGATGAAGTGGAGGCTTACAAGTGGTGGCTACTGGCGGCGGCGCAAGGGGACACCAAAGCCAAGCGCAATGCGACCCTGCTGGAATCGCTGCTGTCGCCGGAAGACATTGCGGAGGGGAAACAGCGGGCGCAGGCCTGGCTCGAACAGCGGAAGAAGCCATCCACCAACCACCGATAATCCCATGAGAACCACCCTGACAACGGCGCTGCTCTGCACTGCCACCATGCTGTTGCCCTGCGCCCACGCCCAGCACAGCGACACGGTTACCAATCAATTCACCGGGCTGGCCGAAACGCCAGCTTCATCGCCGGATAAGGAACTGGGCGTGGAGGTGTTGAGCGTCTCCGTATCGAAGTTGGCCCGGGATTCGTTTGGCAATCCCATGAATCCCTTCAACAGTTTCCACCTCAACGAAGCGGATCCCGGGACGGTCTTGCTCGCCAAGATCACGCCGCGCGGGGCGGCCCCGTGGGAACTCCAGCCAGACCGCTGCCGAGTGGTCAGCTTCACGGATGACGTGGGTACGGATTTATCCACGAATGCCGCGCCAAAGTCAGAGGATCACTTCTTCCCTCGCAACCGGCCGCTGGACATGTTGACGGCCCGCGAGCAAGGCCGCTACTTCGGTGTCCGCATCAGATCATCACGAGTGCCCGCGCCCACGGCGAACCGGCTGATCGCGGATGTTTCGTTGCTGTTCAGAATCGGAAGCGAGGAACGAAGCAGATGGCCCGGTGCCGCCCCGCCCCGCAGGGCTGGGGGGCTTTGGCTCGCTGGTCCCGCCGGCCGCGGGATTGCTCCTCGGTCACAGACCGCTGCGGGTATGCTCCCTCGTCGCGCCTCGCCAGCGAGCCAAATCCCCTTCAGCAAAACCGGAATTCATTTTTGCACAGACCCTAAGTTCAGCCAAACGCACGACCCTGGTTCATGACGACCAAGCACTGCCGGGTACTGTTACTGAGCGCCACGTTGATGCTCATAGTGGGATGTGCGTCAACCCGTCCTGTGGAGCCTCGCGAAGCCACAGCCGGCGCCCGCGCCCAGTTTGGTCAGATGGCGGTCCTCTTGCTGAATCCCGACCAGAGCCTCACCCTGCAGACGCCGGCGACCAAGGGCGAGGCAGCCGGAGCCAGTGGCAGCCAAGCCGCCTTCTTCTGGGTGCCCGGATCTCAAGGAGATGCCACCGTCGCTGTCTTCGGGTTGGCTTGGGCTCCCGTGGGTTTCCTGTTCGGAACCACTTATGGTTTCTGCAAAGCCGAATCCGCCGACCGGGTGGCTGACGCCTTGCAGGTGCTCACCCACGCGACGCAGGGCCTTGACCCCGGCCGGGATCTTCAGCAACAGGTGGTGCAGGCGCACGCCCTGGCGGTTTCGGGGGGAACCCGTACCCTTCGAACGGTCGGTGCGGATCTCGCCACGTTCCTCCCGCGGGATCCGGACAGCGTTCACAACTTGAAGCACGGCCTGCGCCGCGTGGAAAACGACTACACGAGCCTGGCGGCGAACGGTGTGGACAGTGTCCTCGAACTCCGGGTGGATCAGATGGGCTTGCTCGGGCCCGATCGGATGAATCCACCGCTCCAGTTTTGGGCCCAGGTTCGCGTCCGCGTCATCAGCACCGGCCGGAACCAGGAGTTGTTCCGCGACTACTTCGAGTATCGCGGCTCACCCTACCGGTTTGTAGCCTGGGCAGCGGAGGCAGGTCGTTTGTTCCGTGCCGAGTACCAACGTTGCGTTTGCAGCGTCGGCGAAGAGATCGTGGGCCATGTGCTGGGCCGCTCCACCGAGCCGGTTGGTGGCCGTCCCGGAGGCGGCGACCCGTGAAACACGCCAAGGACGCCATGAAACCCACACCCCCAGCCCGTCTGCACGTCATCCTCGCCCGCGAAACTCCGCTCGCAGTCGTAATCCGGCGCGGACCGGCCAAGCAGGTCTGCACGATCCTCTGGAACCGCCGCACTGATGAATTCATCCTGGGCCAATGGCTGAAGGGCCGAATCTACGAAGACCGCTGCGACCTCTCACCGGACGGTCGCTACTTCATCTACTTCGCCTTCGGCGTCCAGCCGGAGCGGCAGTACAAAGCGTGGACGGCGGTTTCCCGCGCTCCGTGGCTCAAGGCTATCGCGCTCTACAGCAAAGGAAGCACCTGGGGCGGCGGCGGCATGTTCACGGGTGCGCGCACCTACTGGCTGGATTCCGAACATGTCTGCGTGCGGGACACGACGGAGGTCCGGCGCGACGTGAGGGACGTCTGGCCCCAGATCTGGCATGACCACTGGGCGGAGACGGGCTGGCAGTTCAGCAAGGAGTTGGATGCGGCGGGTCGGGAACAGGGTTTTCGGGAGAAGGAGCTTCCCCGCGGCTGGAAGCTGCGCTGCAAGTTCGCACGGGGTTACGAACTGGAGCACGTCCGCTCGAACTCGGTGTGGCGGTTTCCTGGCTGGACATGGGCGGAATGGGATCGCAGCCGCCTGGTGTGGGCGGAGCGGGGTGGTCTCAACACGGCCAGTCTGGAGCGCCAGCCCGGTCTCGGCCCACCCAGGCTGTTGCAGGATTTCAACGCCATGAAGTTCGAGCCGCGCGTCGCGCCGTACTAAACATGAATGACCAGGCTGTCTGCCCGCCGACCCCGAGACCGCACCATGAAGCCCCCCACGCCGACGTTGCCGGCAAACGCCTCCCCGCATCGAACCCCGAATCACCCCATTCCCGCAGTAACTCCGAAACCCACCACGACCTAAAAAGACCATGAAGAAATCCCCGTTGATGTTGCTCACCGCGGCCGCGGCCTTGCTGTCCGGCTGTGTTTCCAATCCGATCAGTGGCGTCCAACCGTCGGCCCCGCCCTCCCGGCTCGTGGATTCGGGCTGGAAGGCGTCCTGGTCGCCGGATCGCCGGCAACTGGTTTACGGGACGGGCCTCGGCGGTGGCCTGGAAGTGCTGGACCTGCGCACCCGCCAGACCACGGCTCTCGTGGCCAACGCCAAAGACCCGGCTTGGTCGCCGGACGGACGCTGGATCGTTTTCATTCGCGAGCAGTCCTACAACCAATACCTGACCGAAGAGGTGTGGATCCTGCCCGCGCGAGGCGGTGAACCGCGGCGCGTGGTGGCAGGTGGTTTCCCGAGTTGGTCCGCGGATGGGCGGCGACTGTTCGTCCACTCGCGACGCGATGGCCACATCCTGGCGGTCAATCCCAGCGAGCCGGCCCCACCGCCGGTCATCTTCTTCACCAACGCGCCGGCGTGGTACTTCTCCGTCTCGCCCGACCAGACCCGGGTGGCCTTTGGCTGCTCGGAACGATTGGAAATCCGGAACCGCACGACGGGCGAGACGGTGGCAACCTGCACGGCGCCAAGCGACCGGGGCTTGCTCCCTGCCTGGTCACCGGATGGGCGTTGGGTGGCGTTCGGGGGCTTCGACGATTCGCGGCTTGGCTTGCGGGTGTTCGAGGTGGCCACCGGACGCGTACAATCCGTCTTGGAGGGCCACTACACGATGCCGTCCTGGAGCCGGGATGGCCGCTGGCTGGCCTTCGACGAGCGAACCGATTCCCGGTCCATCTGGATCGTAGGCCGGGATTACATTGACGGGTTGCTGAAGGATGGAGCCAGTGCAACGGCAGTCTCCGCGGACAGATAGACGGAGTCCGAAGCGCTGATTCTGATCAGCGACCGGCTGGCATGAAACGAACTTGCCCCATGAACACCGGCCCGCGCGGCTCCAATCTCCACCCGCCGGCGCAAAGGGATTCCCAGGCACAGAGAGGTCGGCTGCGGAACGCTGGCGCGGCCATTGCAGCCATGGTGGTCGCTGGCCTGGCGGTTTTCCTGGTGGCTGGTGTCGGAGAGGTCGCCGGTCGCGCGGCTGAACAGGCAACGGGCCTGGTGCTGGTTTCGGCGGAGTTCTGCACCCTCGTGGCGGCTTTTTGGGGAGCACTGATCGGCGTGCCGGCGGCGGTGGTGGGTGCCTTCACGGGACGCTGGTGGTATGGCCCGGCTGGCGGGCTGGCAGTGGCCCTGCTCCTCACCGTGCCCATGCTCACTTACGGACCGGGCGTGAACGCCGTCCGTTGTTCGGGTGTGGCCCTTTTCCTGGTGGCCGTGGCGGCGGCCAGTGTGCTGGGTTCCCTGGCGGGGCGCTGGATTCGCAAGGCAAGTGGTCAGAGTGTCCAAACGTCCCAAAATCCGAACATCACTTCATGACGGACCGTGAGCAATTGATCCAGCGGATCGAAACCGCCTTTGCTGACGTCGAGCTAGGTAACGGCCTGACGCTGCATGAGGCCCGGGCGTTCGAGGGCACCGACTACTGCACGCCGGAGGAACGTGCGCGCGTCCGGGCGCGTGACCCCTGGCTCCGCTGGCAGGACATTCCCGACGTTGCCCTGGAGGAGTGTCTGGACGGATGGGCTTGTGACGAGGAAGGGTTTCGCTTCCACCTGCCGGCCTACCTGCGCTGGCACGTGCGCCATCCTCGACAACTGCCTCCCCACTGCGGCATCCTGCTCTTTCTTCACCTCTCCGTCACGGGTCACAAGCCGAAGGACCGCCTTCGCTCCGAGCAGTCCTTTGACCGCTTCACGCTGGAGCAGAAATGCGTAATCGCGTGCTTCCTCGAGTTCATGGCGATGGAGGCCAACGATTCCGGCCCCGCCGCGTCTGCCACCAGGCAAGACGCCGAGCTCGCCGAATGGGCCGAGCTAGCCTGGCAGTCTTACTGGTTCAAGTTCAGCCAAACTGCCCCTCCAGAAAGGACACCATGTTAGCCAGAGGTGGAAAGGTGCAATGCGGTCTAGAAGTCCGCCCGGGGGCAGTCCGGAAGCTTCCACGACGAATTCATGGTGCCTCGACGTGTTCGCAGGGTTGCGATGTTCCGAAGATCGAAGGGTGATCCAAGCACCGCATGCCATGAGCGCCACCGACCGCGAAGAGATGATCGAGCAGCTTCGGGCCATGATCGCGGGCCCCGGCGACGGGATTGACCTCGACACGCCGTTCCATTGGACCGTCGCCGGGCTGAAGCAGCCGGGGCCGTTCTTCCAACATCTGCCGTCATTGCTGCCCCCAGACTCGATCCTCTACGTCGAAGGCACGAGGATCACACCGAAGATAGCCGCGTTCTACTCCGCCCACCGTGCCCCGAACGCCGTGGCCGTGGCCCGCGACACCATCGCGCCGGTGCCAGACATTCACCACTTCCAGTTCTCGGCGGAGGTGGCGAGCCGGTTGCGCGAGTTTGCCGGGCGTCATTCCGTCGCGGAACTGTTTGACCATGTTCAAGGCCTACCGGGGTGAGACGTTGCTGTTGTCTTTCCACGATGCCTTCGACGGCACGCTGCGGATTTCCGAGCGCATCGCCGAAGAAACCGTCGCGCGATTCGCCGCAGGCGCTGGGTGGTCGCCTACCAGCGGGAAGAAACCGGTCAGCGCGATCCGGAACTGCTACGGCAGGTTCTCTGGTCACTGGAGCACCCCGATCAGCCGGTGGATTCCGGCGAAAAGGAGTCATGGCTCCGGCGAACGTGGCGGCGCTTGACGGGAGTGTGACCTCCCATAAAACCTCTGACGCGAAAGGAAGGACGCCATGAAGCCAACCCCCCCAGCCCGTCTGCACGTCATCCTCGCCCGCGAAGCCCCGCTGGCAGTCGTGATCCGGCGCGGCCCGGCCAAGCAGGTCTGCACGATCCTCTGGAACCGCCGCACCGATGAATTCACCCTGGGCCAATGGCTGAAGGGCCGAATCTACGAAGACCGCTGCGATCTCTCGCCAGACGGCCGCTACTTCATCTACTTCGCCTACGATGGGCGATCGCATCGCGAGCACGGCCAAGGCGTGGACGGCCGTGTCGCGCGCACCGTGGCTCAAGGCCATCGCGCTCTACAGCCAAGGCAGCACCTGGGGCGGCGGCGGCATGTTCACGGGTGCGCGCACCTACTGGCTGGATTCCGAACACGTCTGCGTGCAGGACACGACGGAGGTCCGGCGCGACGTGAGGGACGTCTGGCCCCAGATCTGGCATGACCACTGGGCCGCGGGCGGCTGGCAATTCCGAGAAGAACTGGACGCGGTGGGCGAGCGAGTCCGCCTCCGGGAAAAGGAGCTTCCTCGCGGCTGGGTGCTTGCGGCTCCGGCCTTGCTTTGGCTACGAACTGGAGCACGCGCGCTCCCAAGCGCACTGGCCGTTTCCCGGCTGGACGTGGGCCGAATGGGACCGCAATCGCCTGGTGTGGGCGGAGCAGGGTTGTCTCTTCACGGCGGGATTGGATCAGGAGAAGGGCGTCGGCGCGCCGAAGCTCTTGCACGATTTCAACGCCATGAAGTTCGAGGCTCGCGCTGCGCCGTACTGACCATGAACCACCAAGCTCCCGCCCCGCCATCGCCCGGCAGCCCGCAGCCGACAACCAAACCACGGTGTCCTTGCGGTGACCGAACCACGCAATTCAGAGGGCAAAGCGCTAAATGCGGAAACGAGGACCCGAGGAAACACTGGCGTCCATGAGGATGCGGTTGGACGTTCCCTCTGATCGGGAGATCATCGTTGTGGGGCGTTTCGACCGACGCGTCTTTCGATTCGACCCTGCCGGAGCACTGGACCGCACCCGCCCTGCATTGGCGCGGTCGATGCCGGCCATCAGTCTTTCATCTGGCTTAGCTCAGCGACAAAGCGCTGAATCGGCCAGTGATCTTCAAAGAGAACGCCGACCAACGCGGCGCTGCCCCGCAACTCCCCACCGCGATCGAGCCAGGCGATCCGCAGGCGGCGGAGGATTTGCTGCCACTTGTGTACCAGGAACTGCGTCGCTTGGCCGCGTACAAGATGGCCCACGAGCCGCCCGGGCAAACGCTCCAGCCAACCGCGCTCGTGCATGAGGTTTGGATCCGGCTGGCCGCCCAGGAGAATCAGACCTATGCGAACCGCACCCATTTCTTCGCCGTGGCCGCCGAGGCGATGCGCCGGATTTTGATCGACCGCGCCCGGCGACGGCGGGCGGTGCGTCGGGGCGGCCAGGCCCAGCGGGTGGACACCGACGCGCTCGAAATCGCCGCGCCGGCCCCGGACGATGAGTTGCTGGCGCTGGACGAGGCCTTGGGACGCCTGGCCGAGCGCGATCCGCAGAAAGCCGAGTTGGTCAAGCTCCGGTATTACGTGGGGCTGACCCTGGCCGAAGCGGCCGAGGTCCTGGGTGTCTCCGAGCCGACGGCCAAGCGCCACTGGGCCTATGCCCGGGCTTGGTTGTTCCGCGAGTTGGAAGCGTCGGCATGAGCGGTCCGAAAACGGGTGATCCGTTTGGACCCCGAGTTGCGCGTCACGGAGCAGAACCACCGTATGCGCACGGCATCACGATGAACCCAGAGACTGGAGCCAGAACGAGCCACTGGCGGGATGGCGCTCACCACCCGAGCCCATGACACCGATCCTCTCAGCCGACGAGATCTTTGCCGCCGCCCTGGCGTTGAGCGATCCCAGTGCGCGCTCGGCGTATCTTGATCGTGCTTGTGCCGGCGATCTGGCCCTTCGGCAGGAACTGGAGAGTCTGTTGGCGGCCGCCGAACGCGCCGGCTCGTTTCTCGAATCGCCCGCGACCGGGGCCGTCGAAGTGTTGCGGGAAGCCCAGGACTCGGCTGAGGGCCCGCTGACCGAGAAGGCCGGAGACCGCATTGGGCGCTACCGACTCCTGGAGCAAATCGGCGAGGGCGGCTTCGGTGTGGTGTGGATGGCCGAGCAGGACGAACCGGTCCGCCGCCGCGTCGCGCTGAAGATCATCAAACTCGGCATGGACACCAAGGAGGTGGTGGCTCGGTTCGAGGCCGAGCGGCAGGCGCTGGCGATGATGGATCATCCCCACATCGCCTGCGTCTTCGACGGCGGCGCCATCGGCGCCCCTGGATCTGAAATCTCAAATCTCAAATCTCGTTGGGCCGCCCCTATTTCGTCATGGAGTTGGTGCAGGGGATTCCGATCACCAGGTTCTGCGACGAACGGAGGCTGTCCACGCGGGAACGGCTCGAGCTGTTCCGGCAGGTCTGCCACGCGGTCCTGCACGCGCACCAGAAGGGCGTCATCCACCGCGACCTCAAACCGTCGAACATCCTGGTCACGGTGCAGGACGGTCGGCCCGTGCCGAAGGTGATCGATTTCGGCGTGGCGAAGGCGACCCAGGCGCGGCTCACGGAGAAGACCCAATTCACCCAATTCCGCCAATTCATCGGCACACCGGCCTACATGAGCCCGGAGCAGGCGGGCTTGGCCAGTATCGACGTCGACACGCGCAGCGACGTGTATGCGCTGGGCGTGCTGCTGTACGAGTTGCTGACGGGGCAGACGCCGTTCGACACGCAGAAGCTGCTGGCGACCGGCTACGAGGCCGTGATGCGAACGATCCGGGAGCAGGAGCCGTCCTTGCCGAGCACGCTGTTGATCACCCTGGCCGCAGACGAACTCAACGCCGTGGCCGCCAGCCGGGGCGCGGAGCCCGCCAAGCTCAATCGCCTCGTGCGCGGCGATCTGGACTGGATCGTGATGAAGTGCCTGGAGAAGGATCGGGGGCGGCGTTACCAGACGGCCTATGCCCTGGCCTTGGATCTCGAGCATCACTTGAATCATAAGCCGGTCAGTGCCGTGGCGCCCACTTGGACTTATCGCCTGGCCCGGTTCATCCGCCGCAACCGAACGCCGCTGGCGGTGGCCGTGGGATTCGCGTTGCTGCTCGTCAGCGGTACGGTGGTCAGCGTGTGGCAGGCCGTGCGGGCCGATCGTGCACGCGCCCTGGCCGAGCAACGGGAAGCCGAGGCGCGGGAGAATCTCTGGGCTTCGTATCTGGCCGCCGCGCGGGCGAGCCGGACCAGCGCGCAGCCTGGCCGACGGTTCGGCGCGCTCGAGGCGGTCGCGAAGGCGGCCGCCATTCGCCCGTCTCCCGAATTGCGGAGCGAGGCGGCCAGCGCCATGGCGCTGGTGGACGTCCGTACGGTCCGGGAGTGGGAGGGCCTCCTGCCGAAGACGACCGGGATCGTTCTCGACCACCGGTTCGAGCGCTACGCCCGCAACGATGATGAGCAGGGGCACATCAGTGTTCGCCGCGTCAGCGACGACCGCGAACTGCTGGCGTTGGAAGGCAAGTTCGCACCGGTACGGTTCAGCCCGGATGGCCGCTTCCTGCTCGGGACGGACTGCCACCCTCCCCGCTTCGGAGTGTGGAATCTCGACACCGGCCAGCTCGTGGTCGAGTCACCGATGAGCGGGTATTGCCCCGGCCCGGATTTCCATCCGCACGCTCCCATCCTCGCCGCCTGCGGCACGGGCGGCACGGTCGAGTTCTTTGACTTGGCAGCGGGGGAGCGGCGTTCCTGGCCCGCCACCAACATCCCGCCCGGTGTCGTGCGCTTTCGACCGGACGGAAAACAGGTGGCGCTGTCGAGTCTGGACCCGCCGGGTGTTCGGGTGTACGCCGTCGAGTCGGGTGAACTCGTCGTCTCGCTCGCGCACACCAACGCCGTCCGGTGTGTGGACTGGAGCGCGGATGGCCGATGGCTGGCCGCCCCGTGCGCGGACGGACGGGTTTACCTGTGGAACATGCGTGAGGGGGGAGCGCTCGATCGCGTGCTCGATGGCCATGACGAGGTGGTGAGCGGCGTCTGCTTCGATCCCCAAGGCGATTTCCTGGTCAGTCGATCTTGGGATGGCACGACGGTGTTGTGGTCGTTGGCGTCCCACAGCCTGGTCCTTCGCTTGCCCGGCTCCGATTACCCACTTGACCAATGCCTTTCCGACGATGGGGTTCACGCGCGACGGACGGTGGTTGGTGGCGGCGCGGGAGGATGTCTTCCAATGCCTGGAGGTCGGTACGTGGCGCCCCGCGGGCGATGCATCCCACCAGCACCCGCGGGTTTTCGCCCAGGCCCTTCCTGCCAACAGCCGGTGGGTGGCCGTCGAACAAGGCCGACGCGGCCGGGTGCAGTTTTGTGAACTGCCCACGCTGCGGCCCTTTCTCACGCTGGACACCGCCGGCGGGTTCCCCCTGTGCTTCAGTCCCGATGACCGGTTACTGCTCACGCGCCGCGGGGGCGGGCAGTTCGGTCTCTGGAATCTGGGCCGCATCCGGAACGCGTTGGCGCCGCAGGGCATGGATTGGTGAACTCCCGAACAGAAGGGTGCATGGTGAAACCGACGGCTCTCCGTGTTGAACACGTTGCCGGCAGATTGCCTGGAAGAACTGTTCAAGAAACTCCCGCAACTGGGCCTGACGCCGATCTTTGCCTCCCCGCTGAAGCACTAGAGTGACTCTCTTTTTGAAATCTGCTACAAATGAGTCAAGTTGTAGCCCGACGAAATCGAGAACACCTCGGTTTTGTTGGGCTTTTCATTTAAGGCAGGAGGAGGTTGGGCTCAGCTTCGCAACAAAGCGCTTGCGCTCCGGATCATCCGCCAGCGTCTGCGCGAATCGCTTCACCGCCTGCGCCGCCGCCTGGTACTTCAGGCCCACGGACCGCACCACCTCCGCCAGCCGCATCCCTCCATGGCGAACCGCCACATACATCACTCCGTCCCGTCCCCAATCCCCGTGCCGCTCCGCCCACCGATCCCAAGGTTCTCCCCGAATCTTCTCAGCCGCCCCCACCAACTCCTGCCACCCCACCCGCCGCCGCATCTGTCGCGCCGGGGTCTGTTCCTCCTCGTTCACCTTGCGTCCCGACAGCAGCTTCCGCGCGTACACGCTCTCCCCCAGCACCACCCCTGCGACCAATCCCTCCCACGGACTCTCCAAAACCCCTTGCCGAATCGGTTGCTCCGTATACGCCTTCAACGCCGCCCGGCGCTCCGGCTCCGACTCCGCCCGCCGCAGGCTCGACCGATCACCCCCGTCTCCAGCCATCCCGGATTGGGCTCCATGCCCATGTACATCCTCCAGGAACTCCATGGATGCTCCCGCAGCGTTTCCAGGCGGCGCCTGATCAGTTCCTCTCCCGGATTCTCACATCCCAGCACCCGCGCCCGACGCTGGTCGCTCTTGCTCAGGCCCAGTCCTCCGATCCGCACCGGATTCAAATGCACATAGCGCGCCACCTCCACCGCCTTGCCCTCCTCCTGGATCAACACCCCCTTGAATCGCCCTTCAAACACCGTCCCGCGGCACCGGTGCGCCCAATTGAACTTGACCGCGTAACTCACATTGAGCCAGCGCATGGCGTGGCCCAGATTGGCCTCCCTGGTCCGCACCAACAAATGGTAATGATTGGGCATCAGGACGAAGGCGTGCACTTCGAGCGCATAACGCTCCGGCAACTCGGCCACCGCACCCAGAAACCTGCGCCGATCCGCATCGTCCAGGAATAACGCTCCCCCCCGGTGCCCGCGATTCATCACGTGATACCACGCGCCCGCAACCTCAATCCGCAACGGCCTCGCCATAGGCCCGGAACCCAACACCGCGAACATCACTTTGTCAACTATTTAGATGCGACCCCATTGGCTTTTCGACATCAGAGCCGCGCAGCAGTCCGGGGGGAGGGCGCAATTGCTGGAGGAGGGCCCGACGGCGCAGGCGCAGGGCGAGGGGAGCCACGGATGGGCAGGGATAGGGCGCCTCTGCGGGCGCGCGAGCCGGGTCACTGCTTCCGGACCGATCTGCTCCCCGGCTTGTGAACTGGCATGAGTCTGGCTAGAATCCTTGACAGGTGAAACATGGTGTAGACAAGTCAAGTTTGTGTGCCGCGTTGATGGGGTCAAGGATTCTAAGGAGCGAGGCGCGGGAGACAAGGGCAGGAAAACGAAAGGGCGGTTCATGATGTCGAAGATTGAGATTTGGTCTGAGGCGCGCCTCGCTAGACTTCTGGCATGAGACGAGCTTCGTCTATTGTGCGCGGGTCGGTCGGTGTGCTGCTTTTGTTCCTGGCGCCGCTGATTGCCGGTCGTGCTGATTCCAAGCTCATCCGTCTGCGCGGCGAGACCATCGTCACTTCCGCCCCACACACAGCGCGGGCCCGACTCCAGGGCGGGCGCTCGACCGACGCCGTCTCCGGACTGTATCTGGTCCAGTTCACCGGGCCGGTCCAGCCCGAGTGGCGAACGGCGATTGCCGAGCGCGGGGTGCGTCTCCTGCGCTACGTGCCGGACGACGCTTTTGTCGTCAGTTTGGACCGGGTTCAACTGAGCGACCTCGAGAGCCTGGCCTATGTGCGCTGGATCGGTCCGTACGAGCCGAAACACAAGGTGCATCCGTCTCTGGCACGTCACTTGTCGGCCGCCGGGCTCGGGGCCCCGGTGGCGGTGAAGCTGCTGACCTCGCCCGCTCTCAGCGCGGTCGAGGTGGCTCTGGTCGAGAAATCGTTCCGGGTTCGGACTTATCGGCGCCTCTCTCCGCTGGGGGCGGTTTTGGGTGGCGAGGTGGGTGCACGCGAGTTGGCGATGCTGGCGCGCTCGCCCCGGGTGCTCTGGATCGAGCCGGCGCCCAAGATGCAGATGCTCGACGAAGTCTCGACCAAGATTGTTGCAGGCGATGATTTCGAGACGGGAACGGACGCCGTGGTTCACGAGCTTGGTTACGACGGGAGGGGCGTGACCGTGGCCGTGGCCGACAGCGGGATCGACAGCGGCGAAGCCGAGACGATGCATCCCGACCTGGCGGGGCGCGTGGACGCGTTCTTCGCGTATGGCGGGTTGGAGCACGCCTACGACGAGCACAGTCACGGCACGCATTGCGCGGGGATTGTGGGTGGCAACGCCGCGACGGGCGAGGTGGACGAAAACGGGGCGCTTTACGGGTTGGGGGTCGCCCCGGCGGCGCATCTGGTGGCCCAGCGCATTTTCGACGGTGTGGGTGATTACTATCCGCCGGAGAGTTTCGAGAAGTTGACCCGGGACGCCGTGCGCAGCGGGGCGGTCGTCGGCTCCAACTCCTGGGGTGACGAATCCCAAGGGCAATACGATCTGAGCGCGGCGGAGTTTGACGCCCTGGTGCGGGACGCCGACGCCCAGACTCCGGGCGAGCAGCCCTACATCCTCGAGTTCTCCGCGGGCAACTCCGGTCCTGGCCGGTACACTATCAACAGTCCAGCCGTGTCGAAGAACGTCCTGGCCACGGGATCCTGCGACAATAGCCGCTATGAGTTCGTCATTTACGCGGATGGGCCGGAGGTGACTTCGGATTTCTCGAGCCGGGGGCCCTGTGAAGACGGGCGCATCAAGCCCGATATCATGGCCCCGGGCACTTGGATCGCTTCGCTTCAGTCCCAGTACGCGGGCGACCTGTACGCCTGGTCCCCGATCAGCGCCTATTACCTCTACCAGGGCGGCACCAGTCAGGCGGGGCCGCATGCGGCGGGCGCGGCGGCGGTGTTTGTGCAGTATTACCGGGAAACGCATGGCAACGTCACGCCCTCTCCCGCGTTGGTCAAAGCCGCTCTGATCAACTCGGCCATCGACATGGGGGTCGGTTACGTGCCCGATGACGAAGGGGAGCTTTATCCGGTGGGCGACACCGGCCCGGTCCCCAACATGGACGAAGGCTGGGGGCGCATCGATCTCGAAAACCTCATCGCGAGCGACCGCCGGTATCGTTTCACCGAGCAGGGCGCCGGGCTGCAGACGGGGCAGGTTTCCGAGCACAGGGTGGTTGTGAGTCCGAACGACACTCTCAAGATCACTCTGGTGTACACCGACGTTGCGGGTTTGCCGGCGGCCATTCCGGCCCTGGTGAACGATCTCGACCTCGAGGTGACCGCGCCGGACGGACGGCTCTATCGAGGCAACGCCTTTCTGAATGGCGCGAGTGTGCCGGGAACCCCCGTCGGCGACCGGCTCAACAACGTCGAGGCCGTCCACCTCCCGGAGCCGCTGCCGGGCGAGTACATCGTCCATGTCCGCGCGGTCAACGTGGTCGAGGACGTGCACCGCCGGGCGACTCTGCAACCGGAGCAGGATTTTGCACTGGTGATTTCGGGCGACCTGCCCAACCCGGGCGAGGGGATTGTCTTTCTGGATCGCGATGTGTACGGCGCACCCGCAACGGCCCTGGTGCGTTTGATCGACCAGCAACTGGCGGGGCAGCCCAACGCGCAGGTCAGCGTTTCGAGCACGACCGATCCCGCGGGGGAGACGCTGACCCTCGCCGCCGGCGGGGCGCCGGGCTCCTATGCGAGCCCGCTCGATCTGGTGTTGACCTCAACCGCCGTGGGAGACGGCCAACTGCAAGTGGCACACGACGACGTGGTGACGGTCGTTTACTTCGACGCCAGTCCGGCGGTCATGCGGGTGGCGGAGGCGCAGATCGATTTGCTGCCGCCCGTGCTGACGAGTGTTGGGTCGACCAACAAGTTCGGTCGCACCACGATTCTATGGACTTCAGACGAGCCGGCGACCTCGACGGTCGTCTTCGGTCTGCCTGAGGGGGCGACGCAGACCCTGACGGACACGCGTCTCACCCAGGCGCATCGTGTCGAGATCCCGCTTTTGGAGGCCGGTCAGACGAACCGCTACTACGTTGTCTCGACCGACCGCGCGGGCAACACCGCCACCAACGACAACCAGGGGCGTTGGTTCACCTTCGTCACCACCCAAGCTGCGACGGCCTTGCTCCTCTATTCGCCCGAGTCCGCCTGGGACGAGGGCCTTGGCGGTTTTTTCGGCCCTTATCCCGGCATCGAGAACTGGACCACCCCGCTCGATCAGCTCGGTCTGCCTTACGAACTGTGGAACGTCGAGGAACGCGGAAGTGTGCCGGGCATGGAACATCTGGTACCGTTCCGGGTCGTTCTCTGGCGCCCCGAAGAATTCGGGGAGCCTTCCCCGGAGATCAAGTCTGCCCTGAGCGCCTATCTCGAACAAGGCGGGTCTCTGCTGGTCTGCTCTTTCGACTTGCTGAGCCGGCTCAGTTCGCCAAGCGATGCGGCGTTCAAGTCGAACGTCCTCCACGTGGCCAGTTTCACCGAAGACGCCGCCTTCCAGGGGAGCATGGGCTCGTTCGCCGTCGCCGGCGCCAGCGGCGATCCGGTCGGCGCCGGAGTCCGACTCGACCTCGATTACTCCGGCTTTCCGGACGCAACCCTGATCGGCATCGATTGGCCGTACGGGGTGGATCATCTGCAAGCGACGGCGGACGCGACGCCCTGTTTTCGCGAAGCGCTCGAATCCGGGACCGGTGAAATCGTGGGCCTGCGCTTTCCCCAGACCGGGGCCGACAGCACCAATCGGGTCGTGTTCTGCAGCTTCCCGCTCGAAGCCATTCCGATGGACGCCCCCGCGCCTCACAACCGAGTCACGTTTCTGGCCAACGCGCTTGGCTTCTTGGTCCCGGGCTTGCGCGGCCTTGCCATCGTCACTTTCGACCGGGCCGCCTATGGGATTCCAGGGGCGGTGACGATGGAGGTCACGGACTCAGGACGGGCCGGCGCCCAGCAGACGCAGATGAGCCTCAGCTCGCCCAGCGAGCCTGGCGCGCGGACGCTCGTGTTGAACGAAACGGTCCGGCCCGGTGTGTTTCGGGGCATGGTGACGCTGGTTGCCGCCGACGCGGCGCCTGTGGCCGGCGAAATGCGCGTCCGTGATGGCGACACGCTCGAAGCACGGTACGTCGACGCCGCCCAACGCGAAGCGGTGGCCACTGCCACCATCGACACCACGCCGCCGGCGATCTCGCAGGTCGCCGTGGATCCGGCCTACAACGAAGCCACGATCACGTGGGCGACCGACAAACCGACCGACGCGCTCGTGCAGTTCAGCACTGCCGGCTTTCCGTTCCCGTTTAATCGCACGGCCTACAGCCCGGCCACCGCGCTCGACCACGCTGTGCAACTGACAGGCCTGCTGCCGGATCAGCACTATTTCTTTCAGGTCCTGAGTCGCGACCCGGCCGGCAACCTGGCGATCGACAACAACCAAGGCCAGTTCTACCAGTTCCGCACCCTCAAGCCGATCCAGCCGCCGTGGTCGGACGATCTCGAAGACGGACGCGTCGGGTGGGTCGTTTTCAACGACGATGCGGCGGTGGACGACGAAACGGGCGAGAACCTGCTCAACTCCGGCTGGCAATACGGCGTCCCGAGAAACACCGAGGGAGTCACCGCCCACAGCGGGACCCGTTGCTGGGCCACCAATCTCGAAGGCGTGCCCGTGAGCCTCGCCATCAGCGACCTGGTGAGTCCGGCTGTCGACCTGACCGGCGCGCGCCAGGCCACCCTCCGTTTCTGGCACTGCTACGATTTCACCGAACGCTCCGAGTGGCTGGACATCGAACTCGGCCAGGTGGGCATCTCGAAGGACGAAGGCGCCACCTGGGAGTCGATTTACACCGTCGTCGAGGAGTTCTCCCTCGGCTGGGAACACGTCTCGATCGACCTCTCGAAGTACGCCGGGCATGTCGTCCGCTTTCTCTGGAACTACCAGATGTTCAGCTTCGACGAGATCGCCCGGACCGGTTGGTTGATCGACGACATCACGGTCACGGCCGATCTGAGCCCAATCGGCCTGCTCACGGTGACCAATAACCTCGAACAAGCCAGCTTCGCTCTTTCCGGACCGCAAACGATCCTCGGAGGCGGACTCGCGCTCCAAGTGACCAACGCGCCCACGGGCGAATACGTCATCCGCTGGTCGCCCGTCGCTTTCTACGAGACTCCCGCCCCCCAGACCAACACCCTCACCACCCACACGCCCATCCATTTCGTCGGCGCGTACACCTTCCCCGACACGAACGGCAACGGCATCTCGGACCTGTTCGAGATGCACTACTTCCAGACGGTCGCCCAGCCGCATCCGCCCGACACCGACAGCGACCGGGATGGCGCAAGCGATCTGGCGGAGTTTGTGGCGGGGACCAATCCCGTCGATCCGGCCTCCTGCCTCGAGATCACGGCTGTGAATCAGCTCATGAACCGGACGGTGCGGATCGAGTGGCGTTCCGTGGCGAGCCACGCCTACCAGCTCGAATTGAGCACGAATCTGGTGGATTGGCTGCCCACGTCGGACTGGATCCGCGCGGCCGGCACCATCTCCTTCCTCACACTCCCCCCGCTCACCGGCAGTCCGGAATACTTCTTCCGAATCCGCGCCCGCCCGTAACGCCCCCTGAGAGTCTGGAGGCGAGGCGGGACGAGGGCAGGAAAGAAGCGATGGGCGAGAAAGCGCGATCTTGATTTGGGGCATGAGATGCCCAAGACTCCGCTCAACTGCCAGAGTGAATCGGATGCGCTGCTTTCGTCACAGCGAGGCAGCGGTGGGCGTGGGCGCGTCCGCTGTTCGTATCCAGGCGCTGCCGGGTGGACCGTCGTATGGAAGAGACCAGACCGAGTCTGTTGGAGCGTGTTCGGGATTCCGGCGCGAACTGCGCTTGGGAGGAGTTTTACCAGCGGTACTGGGAGCCCATCCTCCGGTATGCCTGCAAGATGGGATTGTCAGAACCCGATGCAAACGACGTGTTGCAGGAGACCATGATTGCGCTCATGCGGATTCTGCCGACTTTCGAGTACCGACCGGAAAAGGGGAAGTTCCGCAACTTCCTCTTGACCATTGTGCATCGGAAAGTCCTGGCGGCGCTGCGCCGGGCGGCCCGGGCGGGGGAGATCTCGCTGGACGAAACGACGGACGGGGACGGAGTTGCGCTACGGGACCGGCTGCCGTCGGAAGGCGCCACGACGTTCGAGACAGAAGACGTACATCGTTGGCAGCAATGCCTGGTGGAAAGGGCGCTGCGAGTGATCCGGGAGGACCCCGGCATTGACGCGAACACGTTCGGGGTGTTCACAGCCTACGTGATTGACGACCGGCCTTGCGCCGACGTGGCTGAAGAGTTCGGGGAGAATCCCAATAACGTGTACCAGATCAAAAACCGTCTGCTGCGTCGGCTCCGGCAGGAAGTCCAGGCGCTGGCCCACGGTTGATGGGAGGCGCTGCCGCCGCCCCGTCAACGGCGCTGGCTGGAGCGTAAGAAGCGCCGCGGCGGGGGAATACTAGGAATAGAAGCGATGACCAACGACCTCGAAATCTCGTGGCGGGAGGCCGGTGCCACGCTGCAATCGGCCATGGACGCGCCGCTTGCCCTGCATGATCGCCTCAAATTCGTGGCCGAAACCCTGGGGCGCGCGCCCAAGCTGGATGCTGGCCCGCAATTGCTGTGGCGGCTCACGGAAGGCACCGTCCGAGCGGTGCCTCTCGAAGAGGGGATCGTCGTGGGCCGGGAAATCGGGGCCGACTTGGTGCTTGCGGATGCCAAGGTCTCAAAGCGGCACTTTCGGGTCCTGCCCGAAGGCACGGAATACGTTCTCTCGGACGATGTGTCGCGCAACGGCACCTACGTGAACGGGAGGCGAGTCTGCCGCCATGTCCTGCGCGACGGGGACCTCATCGAGGCGGGGAGCCAGATCCTGGTGTTTTGGCGAGGACGCGACTGAGTGGCTGGCTTGGCACTTCACCGTCATCCTCAACCTGCCCCAGCCGTGGTCTACGTCGGTTTCGCGTGGACACGGTGTTTTGTCGGTCGTACCTATGCCAGCTTCGCGCGAGAGACCAGCAGAGGAGTCGACCTTGGTCCAACAGCAATCCCCCAAGCCACCCCCGGGAAAGCCGTGGCCATGCTGTGCGTTCTCGGACGCCAACTGCATGAACAGTTCTTTCCCGAGGGATTCAAAGAGGCACTGGCGTGAGTGGAAGCCAAAGGTGGGTCCAACCTGTCGATCCAGGTTTGCACGAACGACCCCCTGTTGGCTGGCAGCGGGTGGACTGGACGGCTACTTCGGCGCGGCGGCCTTCTCACGCGTCTCGATCACCAACCAGGCGGTGGCCCATTGGGGTGTGTTCGTCTTGCCATCGAGGTCGACTCCCCGCACGCGCTCGGCTGTGAGCGCGTCAGTGAGCAGCGCGCTATACTGCTCCCGAGGCACTTGCCTCCCCGCTTCCCGCAGCGGCCGCACCAGTCTCTCCAAGTTCGCGGCGCTCGTGCAGGCGATGACTTGGACGACTTCGACTCCGAAGGGCTTGGTGACGGTTGCCTTGGTTGGGAGATCCCTGGGTTGCCTGCCCGCGGGCCTGTTGGTGAAACTTGATTCAGCAGAGAGCAGGTAATTGGTGCCATCGCGCGAATGAAGGAGCAAGGCGACAAGACATTCCCGTTCGGGGCGCACGGTGAAATCCAGTCCCTGCCCTTTGACGAACTCGGTCGGGCCATTGCGAGGCATCAGCTCGACACGGAAGTGCTGCGGCACCGAGGTCACCAACTCCCGCACGCCGGCAAGCTCGCGGTCCGCGGTGACACGCTCCCAAGGGTCTTTGGGCTTCGTGGGGGGGCGGGACATGAGGACCAAGCCGCCGATGATCAGGCACGCCGCGAGGACAATGAAGGCTGGTCGCCAGCGCCGGAGAGTGCTCTGCACTGGGGGCAAGACTGGTCGTTCGCCGGCTCGAACCTGCTCCAGTAATCGCGCGACGTCACCCGCACTCTGGGGGCGGGTCTTGGGGTCTTTCCGCAGGCAGGCCAGCACGAGGTCATCGTAGCGGTCCGCCAAGTCCCGTTTCATGGCCGAGGGCGGTCGCGGCCTGTATTCGCGCAGGGAACGGAACTGTTCCGCCCGGGTCTGGGCTGAAGCCGGGTACGGCAGACAATCCGCGAGCAGTGAATACAGGATCACGCCCAAAGCATGGACGTCCGTGGCGGGGCTGGCCTCGCGGTCGCCAAAGGTCTGCTCGGGAGCCATGTAGGGAGGCGTGCCGGCCACCGCGGCTTTGTCGGTATCGGCGCCCTCCAGCTTCATGCTGATGCCGAAATCCAGCAGGCAGACGTCGCCGTCACGGTTCACCATGATGTTACCGGGCTTGAGGTCCAGGTGAACCAGTCGCTGTGCATGCAGTTTCTGCACCACCTGGCACAGCTTGAGGAACAGGTCCAACCGGGCCCCCAGGTCCAGTTTCTCCATCTCGACGTGTTCCGCCAGCGGGCGCCCCTCGATGAAGGGCATCGTGTAATAGGGGGTGCCGTCAATCTCATCGGCCTCATAAACCGGCACGACCCCCAGGCTGCTCAGTTGCGCGGTCAACCGGATTTCCTTGATGAACTGCTCCCGGACGGCCTTCGAAGCGATGCGCCCCGGTTGCGGGATCTTCAGTGCCACGATACGATCCGGGTTCGCCTGGTGCGCCTTGTAGACTACGGACATCCTGGTGCGGTGCACCAGCGCGAGAAGCTGGAAGGGCCCGAATTGCCGCGGAAACGGCCCCGGCTCGCCCTCGGCCTCCGCGCCGTCGCGTTCTCCTACGCCTCCTGACTTGTCCGGACGCCGCAGCCCCAACGGGGGCCCCGAGGGTTCGGTCAGCTCGACGACTCTTGGCTTGTCTTCCATAACGCAAGCAGGTGGATCGAGAATCTTAGGCTAGCGGGCAAGCAACACAACAAAAAGGTGGGTCCGACCCATCTGGATGCAGTCCCCCTGTCGGAGTTCGTTCGGCCGGGTGATGCGCGCGCCGTTGAGCCACGTGCCATTCTTCGAGTGCAAGTCATAGAGGAACCAACCCTCGCGTCCGGCGCCGCGTCGTGGATCAACCCGATGCTGACAGATCAGACAATGGAGCTCAGACACGGTTGGATCACCCACCCGCACGTCGGCACGACCGGAGGAGCCGACTGTCAGGACCGCCTTGAGTCTGATCACCTGGGCTTTGCCGAACAGATCCGTGCAAACCAGGCAGGGCGGAGACTGCTTGTGGCGGGCCAGCCAAGCCCGAACCTGGGTGAGGTTGGCTGGTGGCGTCGGCGCAGAGGCCGCCGGGCGAGGCGATCGGGGAAGGGCATGACCCGGATGCGGCAAGGACTCGGTCATGCCAATGGCCATGGGCTCGGGAGTAGTCAACTTCACGACAGGGTATTGGCGATCAGCGGCGCGTTCTTACACCCGGCGCCTGCGGCTTGGGGGGTTGGCCTTGCCGCAAGGTTCGATGAGCGCTAGATTGCGTCATCCGACACCCACTGAACCGGCCATCGTTGACACGATCATGGAGACACATCCGGGGCAAGCGCCTAGGCGCGAAGGCCCCACCAGCCGTCCAAGACGCCGGTCGGTTTTGCCGGCAATCCTCTGCCTGCTTCTGGGCCTGGGCGCGATTCGCGCGGGGCACTCAGGAGAGTCGACCAACCAACCCGCACTGGCGGAGACCGCCGACCTAGGGCACCGCGTCAGCGTGCTTAAGTCGCAAGGGAAATACACCGAGGCCCTGCCTCTGGCGCAACGTGCGCTGAAGATCAGTGAGGAAGCGTTCGGGCCGGAGCATCCGGACACGGCCAGGAGCCTGAACAATCTGGCAGGGCTGTACGAGTCGCTGGCGGAGTATGCCAAGGCGGAGCCGCTCTACCGGCGGGCGCTTAAGATCCGGGAGAAGACGTTGGGGCCGGAACATCCGGACACGGCTGCGAGCCTGAACAATCTTGCGGGGCTGTACAGATCGCTGGCGGACTACGCCCAAGCGGAGCCGCTCTTCCAGCGGGCGCTGAAGATCTGGGAGAAGGTGTTGGGGCCGGAGCACCCGCACACGGCCACGAGCCTCAACAATCTGGCACTACTGTACCACTTGACGGGGGACTACCCCCAGGCGGAGCCGCTCTACCAACGGGCGCTGAAGATCAGGGAGAAAGTGTTGGGGCCGGAGGATCCGGACACGGCGATGAGCCTGAACAATCTGGCCGGCCTGTACGACTCGATGGGGGACTATGCCCAGGCGGAGCCGCTCTACCGGCGGGCTCTGCAGATCAAGGAGAAGGTGTTGGGGCCGGAGCATCGGTCCACCGCCACGAGCCTGAACAACTTGGCGGACCTGTACATAGCGATGGCGGACTACGCGAAGGCGGAGCCACTCTGCCAACGAGCGCTGAAGATCCGGGAGAAGGTGTTGGGGACCGAGCATCCGGACACGGCGATGAGCCTGAACAATCTGGCCGGCCTGTACGACTCGATGGGGGACTATGCCCAGGCGGAGCCGCTCCACCAGCGGGCGCTGAAGATCCGGGAAAAGGTGTTGGGGCCCGAGCATCCGGATGTAGCCATGAGCCTGAGCAACCTGGCGGTGCTGTACGACTTGATGGCGGACTACGCCCAGGCGGAGCCGCTCTACCGGCGGGCTCTGCAGATCAAGGAGAAGATGTTGGGGCCGGAGCATCCGGACACGGCGCTGAGCCTGAACAATCTAGGGGCGATGTACTCGTCTATGGGGGACTATGCCCAGGCGAAGCCACTCTACCAACGGGCGCTGACGATCCATGAAAAGGTGTTCGGGCCCGAGCATCCCGAAACGGCCACGAGTCTGAACAATCTAGCCGGCCTGTACGACTCGATGGGGGACTATGCCCAGGCGGAGCCGCTCTACATGCGGGCGTTGAAGACTAGGGAGAAGGTGTTGGGGCCGGAGCATCCGGACACCGCCGCGAGCTTGAGCAATCTGGCGTTCCTCTACGATGCTTTGGGGGACCACGCAAAAGCCGAACTGCTGCTGCGACGTGCGGTGGACATCCAAGCGCGGAACCTGGATCTGACCGCCACGGTTCAATCCGAACGCCAGCAACTGGCCATGATGCGGGCGAGCCCAGGGTATTTGCACGGTTGGCTCAGCGTGGCGCCACAGGCGGGCGTCAAAGCTGAGGCCATGGCGCCCCGCGTCATCCTCGGCAAAGGCCAGGTGGCTGCTCGCCAGGTGTCGCTCCGCAGGCTCAGAACCGCGCTGGAGAACGCGAACGACCAGACGGCGTTGGGTCTGTTCTCGGCATGGGAGAGCGCGAGTCGCCAACTGGCGAGGCTCACCACCACCTCCGCCGAGCCGGGACCCGAGAACGATCAGCGGCTCAAGCGGCTGGACGAGTTGACCGAGCAGAAGGAGAAACTCGAGCGTGACCTGGCGGCACGAAGCGCTGCGTACCGGGAGGCGGAACGGCGGGTGGACCCCACTCTGGCCGATGTGCGGCAGGCCCTCGCCGCCCGGCCCGACACCGCGCTGCTGGACCTGATCGAGTACACGCACTGCAGCCCGCCGGCGTCCGGCAAAGGGAAGCTGGAGCGGGAGGTTCGTGTCTTGGCGTTTGTCCTGCGTAGCGACAGCGAGATCGTGCATCGCATCGAATTCGGAGCGGCCCAGCCCATCGAGGAGGCGGTCACGGGGTGGCGCGCGGCCTTACAAGCGGGGATCTCGGTTGCCGCCGCCGGACAGCGGCTACGGGAACTCGTCTGGCTGAAACTCGAACCGGCCCTGGCCGGGGCGAAGACGGTGCTGGTGTCGCCGGATGGGGTGTTAAGCCAGATCCCTTGGGGCGCGTTACCCGGGAGCGACCCCAATCGGTTTTTGGTCGAAGAATACGCCTTCGGCGTCGTGCCGGTTCCGCGTCTATTGCCGGAGATGTTGGCGCCGGGAGAGGGGCGAACCAACGCCACCCCGTCGCTGCTGGTGGTCGGAGAAGTGGACTACGGAGGCGATCCGGGGGTGATGGTGGCGGCGGTCTCGCGCTCGGCGGCCCAAACGATCGGAATGCGAGACCTGCGGCCTTGGGAAGAACTGCGGAGCACGCGAGACGAGGTGCTGGCGGTGGCGGACTCGTTTCGGCAGCGATTCGAGGGGCGCGCGGTGAAGGAATTGAGGCGGCAGCAGGCGACGGAGGCGGCATTTCGGGATTCAGCCGGAAGCCACCGCTATCTGCATTTGGCGACGCATGGGTTCTTTGCCGAGGGAGCGAGGCGTCGGCAGTTGGCGAGCCTCAGCGGGCGGGAGGCGACGGGCCGGGAAAGGATGGAGGGCGGGCCGGCAGCGGGTTGGCCTCCGGGGCTGCTGAGTGGGCTGGTGTTGGCGGGGGCCAACCGGCCGGTCGAAGAAGGGAAGGACGACGGGGTTTTGACGGCGTTGGAGGTGCAGGCGTTGGACCTGCGCGGGGTGGAACTGGCGGTGTTGTCGGCCTGCGAGACGGCACTGGGGGAAAGCGTGCGGGGGGAAGGGGTGTTGGGATTGCAGCGGGCCTTTCAGTTGGCGGGCGCGTGCACGACGGTCGGGAGTCTGTGGAGGGTGCCAGACGAAGCGACGCGGGCTTTGATGAGCGAGTTTTACCGGCAGTTGTGGGAGGAGCAGAAAAGCAAGCTCGATGCGTTGCGGGCGGCGCAACTGTGGATGATGCGTGAGGGCAGAACACGCGGGGTCAACCCAGGGGAGACTGACGCGTCGGCCAGCGCGGTGACGCTGCCGCCGAAGTACTGGGCGGCGTTCGTGCTCTCGGGCGATTGGCGGTGAGGGTGGGTTCGGTAGCCGGATGAAACCCTCAGCAGCGCGGCATGGACACAGTGGGGCCTGGCCGCGCTCAAAGGTACTGATTCGCGGTGTGGGATCTCGTTGGGGCGATGACGCCGATGCTGCGCTGCGAAGGCGCGAACGTGCGCGAGACGTCGTCGGCAAAACAAGAAGGTGGCGAAGGTGGTGCCAAGAGGGTTCGGCGAGCGGCTGGGACGTAAGAAAACAGCGGCTCTGGGCAATACCTCAGCAGATGCGTTGGCCAGGTGAGTGAGATCGGCACCGGGGTAGGCGCTGGCCCACCAGCCCAGTCAACGCCAAAACAAAAACAAAAGAAACTATGAAAACCAATCGTTCCTTCGCTGCCGTCTCCGCAAGTCTGATCGCCGCCGCCAGTCTCTGGGTGCACGAGTGTCGGGCCAATCCCTTCGAGTATTTGGCCCAGGCATTGAGCCGGGTCGTCGCGACCTCGACGCTGCTCAACTTGGGCAACTATGACTACATCCCCGGTCCGAGCATTCACGGACTCTACCTGGCGGGAGGCCAGTCACAGGGCTTGCGCCTCGATTTCGAGCGGGGGGTGCACTACGTGGTGATCGCCGCGGGAGACGAAGACGTCGAGGACCTGGACCTGGAGGCGCGCACGGCTGGGCGCGCGCTGGTGGCCAGCGATACCGACAGCGACCCGACGCCCATCATCGAGTTCACCCCGGACCGGTCGGAGCGGATGACCCTGACCTTGCGGAACTGCGATGGAAGCCAGGATGGTTTTTGCGCGATGGTGATTCTGCGGGAGGTTGGGCGTGGCGGCTTCTCGCTGCGCGAAGTGACGGAGGCCCTGGGGAATGTGCTGCAAAAGGCGCGGGTGGCCGGGTTGTTCTCGACCCGCTTTGCCGAGAATACCTTCTGTCTGTTTGGGGGCCGACTCAATCAGGGGGCCGAAAGCTCCCTTTTCGACGTTCAGACCCAACCGGGGAGCTACGTGTTGCTCGGGGCGGGCAGCGACAATATCGTTGACGTGGACCTGACGGTGGTGCGGCAGTATCGGGCGGAGGACCCGGCGGGGACGGTGATGGCGCAAGACCTGGAGCGGGACAACACGCCGATTTGCGCCTTCGCGGTGACGGCGGAAAACTACTACTGCCTGAGGTACAAGAACTACGCCTCGGAAGACGGCGGCAGCGGGTTTGTGTTCTGCTGCCTGTTGCAGCAGTAACGGTCAGCGCGGGAACGAACCCAAGGCGGCCGCCTGGCCGCCTTGGGTTTTTTGTCGTTGTCGGGCCCTGCTTCCGACGTGCCACCCCTTGGAGGGCCGAGTCTCCACGAGGCCCTGTCCGAAAATCAGCCCTGTCTCCAGGTCGCAGCCTCGCGGAGCTCGGTTCTCCAACAGAGGGTCATGTCTGCTGAGCACGGTCGCGCCGCCAAGTGCAGGCCCTCACGCGGCGGGCCAGAATCTCGCCTGGGCTGCAGCCCGTCAGGCGGATTCACTGCTTGATTCGTGCGCGCGCGGAAGCAGCCTGCCAGCCATGAAACCCGACTGGCCCTGGACGCTGCCCTTCCCACTCTGATTCGGCTGGCCTCAGCGGTCCGGTGGTTAACGCTGGGGGGATTGCCTGGTCTGCTGGGGGCGGTGCCTCTGTCTGGCGGCGACCGGCGGCGCGCCCGGCGCCCAAGACCGGGGCGTCGCGCTGGCCGAAACGCTGGCCAACGAGATCAAGGCTTTGGGGGAGAAGGACCGCGGCGTGGCCGTCCTGTTTGGCTGCCGCGCGGGGCAGTTCTCACTCGAGAATCCCCAGAAGCGGCAGGGAGTGTTCAGCTACTACCTGGTCAAGGGCCTCGAGGGCGAAGCCGCCAACCCGCGGGGCGAGATCGCCCTGAGCGCCTTGATGGACTTCGCGCAGGCGCAGGTCGAGCGCGACTCCGACCGCAAGCAGCAACCCTGGCTCAACTTCAACGGGGCGCGGATGATCATTGCGGTCATCAATCGACCCGCGCACGAGTCCCCGCCGAAGGTCGTCAAGGCGCCCGATACCCCCAAGGACGCCGACACCCAGTTGCTGGCCAATCTCCGACCGAGCCAGGGTCGCTTTCGGCCAGGCGACGCCGCGGTGCGCGGCGGGACGCTGAAGGGGAGCCTGACGTTCGGCAGCGGGACGCCGGTGGCGTTCGCCCTTGATGGCATGTACCGCTATTTCCAGACTCTCAACTCTCAACTCTCAACTCTCAACTCTCAGGTCAGGGCAGCCGTTTCGCTGTGAACCGCACGCGATACGTCTTCGCCGGATCGCAAACACCGGGATTCGGCACGAGGATGAAAGTCGTCGGTGACGACCGGATCGAGATCCGCCGCCCTCGACCACCTCGACGCTCGCCGACCCGGTGCGGCAGATAGGCCAGGAAGGGCCGCCCCCCGCGCTGCGAGCCGTTCCGGTTCACCGGCTGGAAGCTGTCCGTGCCACGCCGAGGCGTGATCTCGAACACGTAGGTGTCGCCCTCCTGCCGGAGACTCTGGTCGAAGGCACTGGGCCGCTCGGCCAGCCGCGCCGACCATCCGGGGTCGCCGTAAAACGCGACCACGTCGCGGTCGAACACCAGACCGTGCGCATCGTTGCGCGTGAGTCCTGCCGCCTTGGCCTTCTCGCCGACCTCCGGAATGGCGGCCAGGCGGCCATTCGCGTCCGTTTCCGCCCCCGCTAGAGCGGGAAAGAAAGTGGCCAGCCGGTGAACCAGCGCGTGGTGATTGGCGAAAAAGGCCTCGGTGAACGTGTAGCGTCCCGGTTGCTCGACGAAATAATCGAGCACACCCCAACCCATGTAGCCGTACCAGGTGGGCTGGATGTAGCCGAGCATCTGGCAAACGCCAGCGCTGTTCATCCACGCCGTCGCCATGCAGTCCCGCCGATCGATGTGCCCCATGAGACAGTTGCCGACCGGGAGATAGACCTTCGGGTTCGGCGAGCGGACAGGGAACGTCTTGCCGCGCGTGTCTTGGCCGTACAGCGCGCCGTCGGTATGTTTGAAAAAGCCGTTCCGGTAACGGAAGCCGATCTGCCAGTCCCGTTCGGTGGCATGACCCGAGGTCACAAAAAGGTCGGCCTGGTACTCATTGAGCGACTGCACCAGCGCCTCGGTGGTGTCGTCCGGCCCCCGAACCTCGATGGCCGATTTGCCCGCTTCTTTGCGAACCATCTTGTTCTTGTTGAGTTCGCAGTACCACACCCCCTCCTCGACCATGTCCAGCGCCACCTCGGTGCCGGCGGCGACTTTGCGGATGGTGAGGGGGGCGCGCTGCCGAGCGATCCGCAGGGCGTTCGCAGCGTCGTAGCCGGTCAGGATGCCCCAGCAGAAATCCGTGTACGGATCGTCATCGAGCTGACGAGCCAGACGGTGCACCCCCAGGACGTACTCGCGAGTGACGACCTCGGGCGGGACCACGAAACAGACGTAGCGCGGGAATTGCGTTCGCAACTCGGGCAGCGTGTCGCGCACCGAGTCCGAGAACGCCAGGACACGGCCCTGGTGCTTCGCCGCCAGCGTGTCGACGACGGTCTTCCATTCCGGGTTGGCGAGGGTCTGCCGGGCGACCACCACTGCATACGCCGCGGGCGCACCGGACGCCGCGGGCGCTGTGTCGTTCTGCGCTGCCACGACCACAGTCAGGCCCATCCAGCCGAGCATTCGGCCCAGCGAGGCGCGCCTCAGACTCAAGCCCAGTCCTCGACCACATGACCAACCCCAGCCCTTTCCGTTCCCCTCTCTCCCGCGCCTCGCTCCGCAGAATCCTTGTGAAACGGAGGGACAGGAGTGAGGGCCAAACTTGACTTGATTCCACCATTGTCTGGGATTCAAGGATTCCCGCCAGGTCGGTCCGGATCTCTTCATGCCGGGAGTGTGTGCCTTGCCGCCCATCCTTCCAACGCAAAATCAGTCCCGCCGATGAGACCGAGGAGAACGCCGACGGCCATTTGATGAATAGCCGGGACTGACTTGGAGACCTGAGCTGCGTCGAGGTGCCTGCTGATGAAGTGATGCCGCGAAACACGCGGAACATGCGAAAGAACGTGGGCGGATGGGTCTATCCCTCCTTTCCGTGTTTTCGGTGTCTTCCGTGGTTCTCACCTCTGATCGGAGAGGGGATGAACCACCACCGAAGACACCGAATACACAGAAAAGGGAGAGGGTGGGCCGATGCCCTCTATCGGCGTTTATCCGTTTCGCGGGTTTGGCGGGTTTGGCGGGCTCATACCTCAAAGCCACCACCCCGCATTACGGCATTTCCCAGATCGAGTATGCGGCCTGGCACGCGCCGGTCACGCTGAGAGCGCACACCGAGTATTACCTGGCCATTAACGATTCGGCGGCGAAGTGAGGATCTCGCCGGCGGGCGGCGCTTGAATTGCGACTTCCGATGCGAAACAATGCCGCGCGTGAAAACGCGTTCCCCAGTTCTCCCCTGCGTCTTCGGCCTTGTTCTTCTGTGCGGCATGGTCGGCGGCGTGCAGGCCGCCGAGCGGCTCGACCGGGGCGCGATTGCAGTCCCGATCGAGGACGGCAGCGTGTACGTGGGGTGGCGATTGCTGGCATCGGATTCGCCAGACGCGACCTTCGACGTGTATCGAGCGGAGTCGGACGGCGGGCCGCGCACCAAGCTCAATGCCAGGCCCATCTCGGAGTCGTGCAGCTTCGTCGACACGACAGCCAAGGGCCGTCGAGCGTTGTACTACGTCCAGACCACGCAGACTCGAGGCGAGACAGCCGCCTCCTCCCGGCCCGCGCAATGGGCCGATACCGCGCAGGGATTCGTCAGCCTCAAGCTCGAACACAGCGACCGCCCACAGAAAGTGGGCCTGGCGGACTTCGACGGCGACGGCCGGCTCGATTACCTCGTCAAGCAGCCGGATTTCAACACCGATCCCTATCAGCAACCGGGTTACTGGAAGAAGAGCGAGGACACCTACAAGCTCGAAGCCTACCGCCACGACGGCACTTTCCTCTGGCGTTACGACATGGGCTGGTCCATCGAGGAGGGCATCTGGTATTCGCCCATCGTCGTCTATGACCTCGATGGCGACGGCAGGGCGGAGGTGTTCTGCAAGGCGGGCGAGGGCGATCCGCGCGAGCCGACGGGCCACGTGAAGAGCGGCCCCGAGTACCTCGTCATGCTCGATGGCCTGACCGGTGAAGTGAAACGGCGCCTGTCCTGGCCCAGTCGCGAGGGATTCGACGACTACAATTACTACTCGCGCAACCTGCTCGGGATCGCTTATCTCGACGGCCAACGCCCGCACCTGATGGTCGAGCGCGGCACTTACAAGATCATCAAGCTGCAAGCCTACGATCCGACCCTGACACTCGAATGGTCCTGGGAAGCCAGCGGTGAGTTCCAGCGTTATCGCGGCCAGGGAATGCACGGGATGCACGCGGCGGACGTGGACGGGGACGGTCGCGACGAAGTGGTGATCGGGGCGGCGGTGATCGACGACAACGGCAGACCGCTCTGGAACCTCGGCAAGGGGCATCCCGACGTGTGTTACGTCGCGGACGTCGATCCGCGCCGGCCCGGCCTCGAGATCTTCTACGGCATCGAGCCCGGTCGGCAGAGCAACACTGTCTGCCTGGTCGAAGCAAGGACGGGCAAGATGCTCTGGGGCAACCCGGAGGTCACCGTCCACGTTCACGGCCAGGGGATGGTCGGCGACATCATCGCCGAGCATCCCGGCATGGAGTGCTACGCCGGCGAGGCCAAAGGCGGCACGAACTACTGGCTTTACAGCGCACAGGGCGAGCGGCTCTCAGATCAGAGCCTGGGCGACCTCTCGCCGAAGGCCATCTACTGGCTCGACGGACCGACGAAGGTTTTCATCGTCGGCAAGACCATCTACCGGTGGCCGCGCGAGAAGGTCGGTGAGATCGAAGGGCGCATCGTCGCCATCGCCGACTGCCTCGGGGACTGGCGCGAGGAAGTCATCACCGCCCTCGATGGGGAAATCCGCATCTACACGACCACCGTCCCCGCCTCGAGCCGCCGCGTGTGCCTGATGCAGGACCGGCTTTACCGCACGGACGTGGCGATGCAAACGATGGGCTATTTCTACCCGCCGCAGTTGGGCGGGGTCGTGATGGGGAAAGGCAATGGGGTCGCATCGAACTAGAATCCTTGAAACCCCAAACATGGTGCCATCAAGTCAAGTTTGGCCTTCACCCCTATCCCTTTGGTTTCGCAAGGATTCTAAGTGATAGATCGCTCCCGACCTTCCCGGCAAGCGCCGGCGCTGGGGGTGTCGGCGCCGGGGGTCAGCGTGCGGCGTCTGCGCGAAATGTCTCACGGCCTGTGTCGCCGCCTGGTCCCTCAGGCCCACCGGCCCCACCAGCTCCGCCAGCCGCACCCCTCCATGGTGAACGGCCACCTCCATCCGCAACGGCCTCGTCATTGCCCCGAACACACCGCGGCGAACACTTATCTGTCAACTATTTAGATGCGACCCCATTGCCTTTTCTCGAATTGGCGCTCTCATCGCCCTGCCGCCTGCCAGGACCGTCGCAAGTCCGTGCTGGCATTGGATCCGGGCGAGCTGGTAGAATCCTCCTCATGAACTCCCCATCCTCCATTAAGGTCCAGGCGCTTGCCGTGCTGGTGGCACTCGTGTGGCGCGTTGGCCTCGTGTGCGCGGGCCAACTCCCCGATCCCGTCATCACGGCGTCCGCCACGCCCTACAGCGGCGACTACACGGCTGCGAACCTCTTCGGCCCGGATCTGACGCCCAGGGAATTCGCCTCGCGCAGCCAGGGGCCTGTCTCCGTTCCCTTCACGCGGGAGGTGAACAACGGGACGTGGGTGGAACTGGACTTTGGGGCGACGGTCACCTTCAACCAGTTCGTCATGCGGTCTCGCGCCAACGCGGTGGACATCGTCGCCGAGTCGCGCTTGATCGTGAGCGCGGACGCGGTCTTCGACGAGACGGACAGGATCCTCACGTTCAATCCGTCCGGCAGCAACGGGACCGGGCTGATCCAGAACTTCGCCCCGGCAACAGGTCGGTACGTGCGGTGGGAGGTGACTCAGGGGACGGCGTCGGCGAACCTGGGGGCGGCTCAGATGTGGTTCATGGACTCGCCGGCGGAGCATTCGGTGTTGGCGGCGCCGGCGGTCATCGACTCGGCCCCACCCTTCAACGAGAGCTACGCCGCGGCTGGGGCGGTGAACGGGGACGTCGGCAATGGCGGCGCGGCGGGGCACGAGTACGCCAGCCAAGGGTTCGGGGCGGCGATGTACATCGACTTCGACTTCGGCGTCAGCAAGCCCATCTCCGGCTTCGACTTCTGGAATCGACCGGTCGACGTGGTTACGGCGTTCGACCTGGTGTTCGCCGACACGCCCGATTTCCTGGCCCCGCTGGCGACGTTGTCGTTCACGGCAAGCACCGACGGCAACCAGGCGGCGAGCGCCACGTTCAGTCCCGTGACGGCGCGCTACGTTCGTCTGCAGGCCACCGCCAACCAGGGAGGAGAGAACACCGGCGTCAACGAAATCCAGTTTTACACCCCGGGGGTGAGACCGCCGGAGATCACCCGGCAGCCACAGGGCGGCACGCGCTTCGCGGGGCAGAGCCTGACGCTTTCCGTGCAGGCCGTCGGGGGGATGCCGATCCTTTACGCGTGGGCCAAAGACGGCGTGCCGATCGATGGGGCCACCAACGCGACATTGACCCTGCGCGGCCTGGGGGTTGCCGACGGTGGCGACTATCGGGTGGTCGTTTCGAATAGCGCGGGCAGCGCCCCCAGCCAGGCGGCCACGGTCATTGTGCTCGATCCGCCGGTCGACACCGCGACCGGCCTGACGCTGCATCTCAAACTGGATGAGAGCGCCGGCACCACCGCGGCAGACGCCTCGCCCCTGGGCAATCACGCCACGTTGTACAACTTCACGACGACGCACTCGACCTGGGTGGCCGGACGCGTTGGGGGAGCCCTCGAGTTCAACCGGGACGACGATCCGCTTGCGCTCGACGATGACCAGGTCATCACCGATTCCGGGCTGGTGTTTGCCGATCCCGATTCCTACACCTTCACGTTCTGGGCCAAACCGTACGGGTTCACAACCGTTTCCAATCCGCGCATTGTGACACCGTGGGGTGCGACGCACTGGGTGCTGTGGAAAGCGGGGACGGGCGTGGGAATCTGGCCGGACGTGCCGGCGACACCCCAGCCCTCCGAGGGCATTTGGAGGCACTTCGCCGTGACGTTCGACCGCGCGGCAGGCAAGTACTCGGTTTACGCGGACGGCGTATTGGTCGCCGAAGACATGGCGGCGACGCGGGACGATCCTTATGGTGTGCAGTGGGTGATTGGGCATCCGGAGAATCCGGTCAATTACCTCGGCGACAACTGGCGTGGGGCGCTGGATGACGTGCGGATCTACAATCGGCTGCTGACTCCCAAGGACATTCGAGCCATGTACGAAGAAGCGGGGATCGAACTGCCGATGTTCGGACGGCAACCCCAAGGCGGAACGGTTTATCCGGGCGAAGACTTCACATTCACGATGAGCGCCGGCGGCACACCGCCCCTGACGTACCAGTGGAAGAAGGACGGTCAGGAGATCGCAGGCGCCACCAGCGACACGCTCGTTCTCACGGCCGTCACGGTTTCGGATGCCGGCGCGTACACCGTGGTGGTCAGCAATGCCGGCGGGAGTTCGACCAGCGCGCCGGCCGCGCTGGTGGTCAGCGATCCGCCCGTCGACGTGACCACGGGCCTGGTGATGCACCTCGAACTGGACGAAACCGCCGGGACCACCGCGGCCGACGCGTCCGGCACAGGCAACCAGGGGGATCTCCTGTTCTTCCCCGACCCCAATGTCAACTGGGTGTCCGGCATCCTGGGCGGCGGACTCGAGTTCAACAGCAACCTGCCGATGGACAACCAGGCGGTTGCAATCCCGGCAGCCGAGAGTCTCGATTTCGCCAGCGGCAAGGCTTTCTCCCTGGCGTTTTGGGTGAAAGGCGCGGCTGTGCAGAAAGACAGTGCCGGGCTGATCTGCAAGGGCCTGGGTGGAGGCGGCGAGGCTTACTGCGTCGACTATTGGGCTGGCGGCTACCGGTTCTTCGTGCGCGACGAAACCGGCACGACTGCGCGGCACGCGCAGACGGCGCAGATGCCGGACGGCACGTGGCAATTGCTGGGCACATCCTTGGACCAGGCTCTGGGGCGCATGCGGATCTACGTGAACGGGGTCGAGGCGGCCTCAGGCACTCCGCCAACGACGCTGCTGAGCAACGCGGACCCGCTCGACATCGGTTGCCGGCAGTTCCAGGGCGGCTACACGCTCAACTTCGTGGGTGTCCTGGACGATGTCCGCGTCTACAACCGCGCCCTGACCCCCAAGGACCACCGGGCGCTTTACGCGATGGGCGTTCCGCCCGATGTGGCGCTGAGCATCGAGCGGGCCGAGAACGGGGTCATCATCCTGTGGCCCGCCGAGGCGAGCGGTTACGTCCTCGAATCGACGACGACGCTCCCGGGGAACACCTGGACCTTGGTGCCTGGCGTCGTCGACAACCGGGTCACGATCACGCCGGCCGAAGGCACGGCTTACTACCGCTTGCGCAAACCTTGAGAGCGGCATGGAAAGCGGCGTTGAACGGCGCCCCGGATCATCGCGTAAGGTGTCGGCGCATGGCTGAACTCACCACGAAGACACTGAGGACACGAAGGAACGGCGATGAGCAGACCCAATGCTGTTCCTATAGAGAATGGCGGAAACGCCCATCCTAACCTCGGTGCTCTCCTTCGTGCGCTTCGTGAACTTCGTGGTGAGCCTAGGCGAGGATCTGGGGGCGCACTTGGCCCTTGACGCCTGGGGGGTGCGGACCTAGAAGGACTGCAGCCGTGCAGGTCCGCACTTCGGGTCGAGCGGGGAGCCTGCGCTGCTGCGTGGACCGCCAAAGTCACGCAAACGTCACGGGCGTTTGGGGGGTGGGCAGTGTAACTTGGCGGCGACTGCAACCGATCGAGCCTTGAAATTCCGAACATGTGTTCATCCAATGAAGTTTTAGGCGCCTCCACTCCCTCGAAGGCAGAGGGATTTTCGAGAGCGAGGCGTTCGGCGTTCACGCTGATCGAGTTGCTGGTCGTGATCGCCGTGATCGCGATTCTTGCCGGGCTTCTGCTGCCGGCCCTCGCGAAGGCGAAGGAGAAAGGCCGCCAGGCGAAGTGCCAAAGCAACCTCAAACAGATCTCGATCGGCACGACCATGTACGCCGACGATTTCGAGGATACCTTTTATCACGTCAACGGCCAGATCCCCAACCACGGTCAATGGACGCGGAACCCGCGCACCACGGTCCAACTGGCCCCCAACGACGGCGAGGCCTACTGGGGCATCGCGTACATCGGGTATTTCGGGGGCACGAAGGAGGTCTTTCGCTGCCCGAGCGCCCGGGTTGTGGACGAATGGCGAGAGGAGGGCAAGTCGTATCCGGCGGCGTTCTGGCTCAACTCGACCTATGGCATCAACGCCTACATCGGCGAGTTCCCATCGCCCAGCAACCCTTCTTCGCGCCTATCGGGCCCGCGCAAGATCAGTTCGTTCAGCAATCCGGCGAGCACGATCTTCGCCCAGGATGCCGCCGAGCATCGGATGGAGGGTCCGGACGACAGTCTTGGGCTGTGGCCGGGATCGAGCGAGATCCTGACCCAATGGCGCTACGATCTGGCGGGGTTGTACCCGAACGTCAAAATGGAACTCGAATGGTACCGGCACAACAAAGTCTGCGGCACGCTTTGGGTTCCCGGCCACGTCTCGGGCATCAAGTTCAACAGCTTCAAGATCGGCGTCGATTACCGCTGGTACACGGGGCAGGATCCTGCCAGGCAACCGTGATTCTGGGGAGGCGCGCCTCAGACCATTTCGATCGGCACAACCGGCAACATCATGAGGACACAGTCTGGTCGGCTCACTTGGGGATTCGCCCTCGCGGCGATGCTCTTCGTTTTGGGCGGTCCGTGGGGGTGCGGCAGGAGAGAGGCGCCGCCGCCGGTGGAATCGGCTCAGATTCCCGCCGTGCTCCGCGACACGTTCAAAGGGGCGAAGGAACCGCTTGCGGGGATCGCTCGGGAGTTAATTGACGCCGTCGAGGCTGGCGAGTGGGCCAAGGCCTCGGTGACGGCCCAGGTGCTCTCGAAAGAGCCGGTGCTCACGGCGAAGCAGCGCGAGCTGGTGGCCCGGTGCCTGATCACCATCAACACCCAGGTCACCGAGGCCGCGGCCACCGGCAACCAGGATGCCCAGGAAGTCCGCCGCATGATCCGCCAGGACAAATAATCCCTGTGTACAGCCGCTGGGTCCACTCGGGTTGTCGAGCGCGGGCGTGTCGGCCTGCAGCCGGTGGCCGATCGCCGCTCGGTGCCGGTTGGGCCCATACGGCCGATTTTGGCCGAGATGTCTGTTCGTTATTTCGTTTCCACAAACCATGCCTGGTTAAAGCAAATGCAACTATGAGACAAAACACCACACCACAACCGCACCAACGTTCCACCCTCATCCTGGCACTCGCGGTCGCATCGGCGATCGCGGGCAGCGTGGCCCACGCGGCCGTCGTTGGCCAGTG
>CAWJWM010000023.1:0-190586 GCA_963846445.1 uncultured Verrucomicrobiae bacterium
TCGCGAGCCGGGAGCTCGCCCGACAGATCGCCGACGGGCTGGGGGCGGGACCGGGTCAGCCCCCCGCAGCCCCCGCCGATCCGCTCGACCTTTTTGGCGCGCGTCTGCGACGCCGGCGTGGCGCTCGTACGCGTCATGCCCGCCGCCACGGCCGCCGGTGCACTGGCGGCGCGGCAACGTGCCGCGCTCGTGCAGATCGCGATGACCGGCGGGGTGCGCCCGAACGAGCTGGCGACCGGGCTCGGTGTACCCCGCCGACCGGTCGCTACATCGTCGACCAGCTGTGCGCGAAGGGATACGCACGCCGTCGCACGGGAGGGGTCCCCGGCGATCGGCGCGCGGTCATCCTCGAGGCGACGGTCGACGGGCAGGTTGCGGTGCAGACGGTGTTGGTGGCGATCGGCCGTCAGCGCGAGGGACTCGCGGCACTGTTCGGCGAGATCGCCGGCTGGCGCTCTACCGGCATCCCCCCTGCGCCAGCGCGGCGACGATCTGCTGCGCCCGCTCCAATAGCGCGCATAGTGCTGCGGGTCACGGTTGACCTGCGTACGGTGTGCCACGAGCGTCGGGCTCAAGGGTCGAGCGATCGGGCTCCGGCACGCGCGCGAGCATGGCCCGGTAGAAGAGGGCCGCTGCGGTCGCGGGGTCGAGCCGCTCCTAGCGTGTGCCCCAGCTGTCCTGCTGCTGGAAGAGTCCGATGGAGGTCGTGCGGGTGCCGTCGGGGTTCGTCACCCCGCTCGTCTCCCAGTCGCCGTAGTCGAGGTTGCGCAGGCTCGACTCGCCGAGCGCGGTCATCACCGCGATCGTCTGGTCTCGCGGCGAGACGCCGAGCGCCTGCCCGACCCCGACGATTACCCCGGCGTGGTCCCACTGCTCGTCGCTGTACGACCCGACCGCCGCGCACGTCGCCTCGGCGGGCGTGAGCGGCGCGGCCGGGGCGGGCGCCGGGGTCAGCGATGCGAGCGCGAAGATCCCGAGCCCGAGCGCCGGGGCGAGCACGGCCGTGACGGCGGTGGCGATCAGCCAACGGTGGCGGCGCGCGGCCCGCGCGTCGGCGCCGCGTGGAGGCACGGCGCCGGGCAGCGCCGCTCGACGCGGCGCGTCGTCGTGAACGGGATGCCGGGGAAGCCACCTGCGGATCATGCCATGCGATCCTGGCTGCCCGCCGACCGCGGCCGGCCGACGGCGCGAGGATCTCCCCGAGCAGGAAGATCGCCTCCCCCGCACGGCGGATGTGCGCCGCGGGAACGCCGCCTAGCGTGAAGGCATGAGCGATTCCAAGAAGGACCTCAGCACCTACCGCGCTATCGGGTTCGCGTTCCTGCCGATCGCCGTCGTCTTTCTCATCACGAACGACAACAAGGCGATCGCCCTGCCGTTCCTCGTGTTGGCCATCACCTTCTTCGTCCTGGGCAGTCAGAAGCAACGTCCCGAGCAGTCGGCCGAGGGCGACGCGGTACCTACGGACGACTCTCCGCGGTGAGCCGGGTGAGGTGACGCTGCCGCATCGCCAAGAACAGCGGGAACGCGAAGGCGAATGCGGTGACGCCCGAGACAACGACGTACAGCCAGCCCCGCTTCATATCGATGCGACGCGCCTCGACGATGATGAGGATCGCGCCAGCGACGGCGACGACGAGAAGATCGACGGTGATCGACGACACCGCCGGCCCCGCTCCTCAGGAGGTCGCCGATGAAGTCGACCATCTGCGTGATCGCGAGGATGTTGAACGTCCACGTCCAGACGAGGCCGATGACGGCGAGCGCCAGGTAGACGAGCGCGAGCGGAGTCGAGTGACGGGTCATGGCGCCATGATCCCACGGCGCCGCCCGCGTCAGAGCGTCGCGGTGTCGATGACGAAGCGGTAGCGCACGTCGCTGGCCGAGCACGCGCTCGTAGGCCTCGTTGATCGTCGTCGGCGGCGATCATCTCGATCTCGGGCGCGATGCCGTGCTCGGCGCAGAAGTCGAGCATCTCCTGGGTCTCGCGGATGCCGCCGATCATCGAGCCGGCGAAGCGAGCGGCGGTTGCCGATCAGCGCGAACACGCGGCACCGGCAGCGGCTCGGCCGGGGCGCCGACGTTGACCAGCGTGCCGTCGAGCGTCGAGCAGGCCGCAGGTAGCGCGTCGAGGTCGAGCGTCGCGCCGACACGGTGTTGATGATCAGGTCGAACGTGCCGCGCGAGCTTCGTCGAACGTGTCGCGGTCGCTGGTGGCGTAGTAGTGGTCGGCGCCGAGCGCGCAGGCCGTCCTCCTGCTTGCGCAGCGACTGCGACAGCACGGTGACCTCGGCGCCCATCGCGTGCGGCGATCTTGACGGCCATGTGGCCGAGGCCGCCCAGGCCGACGACGGCGACCTTCTTGCCGGGGCCGGCGTCCCAGTGCCGCAGCGGCGAGTAGGTGGTGATGCCGGCGCACAGCAGCGGCGCGGCCGCGTCGAGCGGGATGCGCCTCGGGGATGCGCAGCACGTAGTTCTCGTCGACGACGATCGTGCGTGGAGTAGCCGCCCTGGGTCGATGGTGCCGTCGCGGTCGACGGCCGTCGTAGGTGCCGACGTTGCCCTTCAGGCAGTACTGCTCCTCGCCGGCCAGGCAGTTGCTCGCACTCGCGGCAGGAGTCGACGAAGCAGCCGACGCCGACGCGGTCGCCGACCGCGTAGCTTGGTGACCTCGGAGCCGACCTCGGTCGACGATGCCGGCGATCTCGTGGCCGGGCGACCAGCGGGTAGTCGCGCTGCGCCCCACTCGTCGCGGACGGTGTGGATGTCGGAGTGGCAGATGCCGGCGTACTCGATGTCGATCAGCGACGTCGTGCGGGCCGACGTCGCGGCGCTCGATGGTGGTCTTGGTCAGCGGCTCGGTCGCCGACGGTGGCGGCGTATGGCGGAAACGGTCGTAGTCATGGAGGTGTGTCCTTTCGGGACGGATCGCGGGGTGCTCGAGCTCGGAGAGCGCTCGGAGAGCGGGCTCAGTCGCGGAGCGTGAAGTCGTACTCCTGGAACGCGACGACCTCGGGAATCCACCGGTTCTTCACGAAAGCGACGTGCGCCGGGTGCGCGTTGTAGCCCGGTAGACGTCCGCGTCCTCGAACACCATCGAGAACTGGAAACGCAGGTCGCTCTTCGCGCTCACCTGCTCGTTGATGAGGAACTGCGAGACGCCGGGGATGCGGGACAGCGCGGCGCGCCCGACGTCCAGGAATGCCTGCTCGGCCGCCGAGCCCGAGGGGTGTTCGAGCCGGAAGACGACGGTGTGCTGGATGGCGGGCATCCCTAAAGCGTAACCGCGAACGGGTCGAGGGCGCCGCGAGGGAGTCCGAGGATCGCCTCGGCAGAGGTGGCCATCGTGCGGCGCCGCCCGGTCGTGTCGCGCCAACGCACGAGCACGTGCGCGTTGAGTCCGTCGATCATCCCGAGCAGCTGACCGGCGACCGCGCGGGGCTCCTCCACCGAGAAATCGCCGTCGGAGACCCCGACCGCAACGACGGCGGCCAACATCTCCTCCCACGCATCCATCTGTTCTCTCACCTTGGCGGCGAGCACCTCATTGCGGCCGCCGAGGGCCCACGATTGCACCCAGACGAGCGTCACGTCCTCCCGCCCGCCGTCCAGCAGTGTGGCCAACAGTGTGCGGATCCGGCTCACTCCGTCTCCGGTCGAGACGAGGCGCGAGACGTCTCGCAACTCGTCTCCGACGATGTCCGCGAACGTGTCGGCGACCAGCCCGTCCATCGCGGGGACATAGTGGGCGACGAGTGCCGGAGCCACGCCGACCTGGGCTGCGACGGCGCGCAGCGTCACGGCAGCGAGACCGTGTTCCAGCGCGATCGCCCGGGCTGCCGCGATGATCTGCGCCTGTCGCTGCGGCGCACTCAGACGGGCCCGGCGCGGGGTTGGCGAGGCGGGACCCTTTGACGTCATACGAAAGATTCTGTACTGTTCCAGCTTATTGATCAAGTGATCAACGAAGGAGAACCGATGACCTGGAGGATGCCCGCCGAGACCGCGCCGCACGAGCGCACCTGGATGGCGTTCCCCGCCGAGGGCGAGACGCTCGGCGACACCGACGCCGGCGCGACGAGGGCTACGCCACCTGGACCGCGGTCGCGAACGCGGTCGCCGAGTTCGAGCCGGTCACGATGGTCGTCGACCCGAGCGGAGCCGACGCGCGCCCGGCGCATGCTCGGCGGCGACGATCGAGATCGTCGAGGCGCCGGTCGACGAGTTCTGGATGCGCGACATCGGCCCGACCTTCGTCGTCGACGACGAGCGGCCCGGCGCGCTCGGCGCGGTGGACTGGGTCTTCAACGGCTGGGGCGCCCACGCCTGGGCGCAGCTGGGAGCGCGCCGACCAGCATCGCGCGCATCGTCGCGGGCCGCGCCGGCGCCGAGCTGGTCAGCTCGACTGCTCGTGAACGAGGGCGGCGGCATCCACGTCGACGGCGAGGGCACGGTGCTGCTCACCGAGACCGTGCAGCTCGACCCGCGCCGCAACCCGTACGCCGACCAGGCAGCGCGTCGAGGCGGAGCTGCGCGCGCACGATCGGCGCGACGACGGCCGATCTGGCTGCCCCGCGGCCTCACCCGCGACTACGAGCGACTTCGGCACGCAACGGCCACGTCGACATCGTCGCGACCTTCGCCTCGCCCGGGCCGGGTGCTGCTGCACGCGCAGCACGACCCGGCGCACCCCGACTACGCGGTGACGCGCGGCAGCTGCGCGCAGTGCCTCGCCGGGCAGACGGATGCCGCGGGCCGCACGCTTCGAGATCGTCGACGCTGCCCGCCCCCGACGACGCTGCGCGACGAGGAGGGCTTCGTCGACTGGAGCTACGTCGAACCACCTCGTCGTCAACGGCGGCGTGATCGCGTGCGGCTTCGGCGAGCGAGCATGCCGATGCCCGGCCGCGCGAGATCCTCGGCGAGGCCTACCCCGGACGCCGCGTCGTCACGGTCGACGCTCGCCCGATCTTCGCGCGCGGCGGCGGCATCCACTGCATCACCCAGCAGCAGCCGGCGGTCCCGAGACGCGCATGATCGACGTCGTCGAGGCGTCGCATCGCCGACCTGCGCGCCGCGCTCGAGTCGCGGCGCGACGACCGCGCGTCGAGCTGCGTCGACGCCTACCTCGCCCGCATCGACGCGTACGACGCGCCCGGCACCGAGACGGCGCTCAACGCCGTCGTCGTGCTCAACCCCGACGCGCGCGCCGAGGCGGCGGCCTCCGACGCGCCGGCGCGCCGCGGGCGACGACGCTCGGCCCGCTCGACGGCATCCCGTACACGGCGAAGGACAGCTACCTGGTCCGCGGCCTGACCGCCGCCTCGGGCTCGCCCCGCGTTCGCCGAGCTCGTCGCCCAGCGCGACGCGTTCACGATCGAGCGGCTGCGCGCGGCCGGCGCGATCTGCATCGGGCTGACGAACATGCCGCCGATGGCCAACGGCGGCATGCAGCGCGGCGTGTACGGCCGCGCCGAGAGCCCGTACAACGCGGACTACCTCACCGCGGCGTTCGGCTCCGGCTCGTCGAACGGCTCCGGCACCGCGACCGCGGCGTCGCTTCGCGGCGTTCGGCCTCGGCGAGGAGACCTGGTCGAGCGGCCGCGCGCCCGGCCTCGAACAACGCGCTGTGCGCGTACACGCCCTCGCGCGGCGTGATCTCGGTGCGCGGCAACTGGCCGCTCGTGCCGACGATGGACGTCGTCGTGCCGCACACCCGCATCGATGGCCGACCTGCTCGAGGTGCTCGACGTCATCGTCGCCGACGACCCCGACAGCCGCGGCGACTTCTGGCGCGCGCAGCCGTGGGTGGCGATCCCGCGCGTCGTCCGAGGTGCGCCCGGACGTCGTACCCGGCGCTCGCCGCGGGCCGCGGCAGCCGCTGCTCGCCGGCAAGCGGTTCGGCATCCCGCGCGATGTACATCAACGCCGATCCGGATGCCGGCACCGGCGGACCGGGCATCGGCGGCCCGACCGGTCAGCGCATCGAGACCCGCGCCGTCGGTGCTCGACGCTGTGGGACGCAGGCGCGCGCCGACCTCGAGGCCGCCGGCGCCGAGGTCGTCGACGTCGACTTCCCGGTCGTGTCGCAACTACGAGGGCGACCGCGCCGGCGCGCCGACGATCGCCGACCCGCGGCCTCGTGCCGCCGGAGTACCTGCGACGCGAGATCGTCGACCTGTCGGCGTGGGCGTGGGACGACTTCCTCGCCGCGAACGGCGACCCGGCGCTCTACGTCGCTCGCCGAGGTCGACGGCGCGACGATCTTCCCGCACCCCGACGGGCGCGCTGCCCGACCGCTACGACCGGCTTCGACGACGACATCGCCGGAGTACCCGACCGCGTGCCGCGCGAACCCGGATGACCGATCCGCTCGACCGACGATCCCGACGATCCGCGGCGGGGCTGCGCGGGCTCGAGCGACGCGCCGCATCGACCTCGAGGAGTGGATGGATGCCCTCGGCCTCGACGCCGTCGTGTTCCCCGCGGGCTGAGCAACGTGGTCGGGATTGCGGCGGGTGGCGCGCATAGTCTGGCCTTACGGGCTGATACCACCGTGGTGGCGTGGGGTGACTGCGGCCAGACCAACATTCCTCCAGCCCTGAGCAACGTGGTGGATCTGGCAGCGGGTGACAGCCATAGCCTTGCGTTGCGCGCGGATGGCACGGTGGTCAGGTGGGGCCGGGTTTCTCGGCGCACTGGCTCCCCACCGCCGGCCAGTGTTCCTCTGGGCTTGTCCAACGTGGTTGCGGTGGCGGCCGGGGATTCCTGCAGCATCGCGCTGCGCGCCGATGGCACGCTGGTTGCTTGGGGCGTGGACTGTTTTTTCTCCACACTCAACCATTTCCCTGGCAGCCTGACCAACATTGTAGCGGTTTCCTGCGCAGCCAACTTCTGCGCCGCCTTGCGGAACTACGGGACAGTGGTCGCTTGGCCCCAGTGCGGCAGCGGTGAGGCCCCTGTTCCGCCTCACCTCACGAATGTGATGAGCGTGGCGGTTGGCGAATCCGGGGTCCTGGCCCTCCGTCGGGATGGCCGTGTCGCGGCTTGGGCCACCAGCAACGGCGACTACACCAATATCCCAGCGGGACTTTCCAACGTCGTGGCAGTGGCGCGCAGCGGCAACGTCAATCTGGCGCTGGTTGGTACCGGACCGCCAGTGCTGACCAGTGGCCTGGTCAACCGGCAGACCCTCGTCGGCGGCCCAGCGTGCTTCCGGGCTACTGCGTCTGGCGCCTGGCCGTTGAGCTACCAGTGGCAGTTCGATGGCATCAACATCCCCAGCGCCACCGACAGCGTGCTGGCGCTCGACAGTGTTCATGCCGATCAGGCGGAAGAATACTCGGTGCTTGTAAGCAACGCCCTCGGAATGGTCACCAGTCCACCAGCGCGCCTGAGTCTCGTTCCCGTCCTGATTCAAGCTCAGCCCCAGAGCCAGGAGGTTGATTTGGGTGAAGCAGTGACGTTCTCGGTTGAGGCGCGGGCCGGGGTTGAGTTGAGCTATCAATGGCGACGCAACGGTGTGCCTCTGGCGGGGGCAACGAACTCCACGCTGACTTTGGTCAGCGCGAGTCTGGACCAGGCGGGCGATTACTCCGTCATGGTAAGCAACTTTTGGGGAGTGGCAACCAGCGGGGAGGCACAGTTGAAGGTCATTCCGCCGTTTGTCGCTGATCTTTTGGTGGCAGAGATAATCGGCGTCGTCAGGCAACCGGAACTCGTCACGCTCATGCGACAACTCACGGGCGAAGAACCGGTCGTCGTCGGTGGAGAAGTCTATACTATCACCAGCAGGAACACCCTGTCGGGTGAACCCATTGAGAAGGCCACCCAATTCGCCTTCGAGCAACTGCGCGACCTCGGTTTGCATGTGCGGTACCAGGATTGGGCCTTGGAGGATTGGTTTGAACCGCGCACCGACACCAACCGGAATGTGATTGGGATTCAAGCGGGAGTCGGACATCCCGAGGAGATCATCGTGATCGGCGCCCATCTCGACGACCTGCCTGAAACCGGCTGGGTGCCGGGTGCTGACGATAACGCGAGCGGAGCGGCGGCGGTCCTCACGGCGGCGCGCCTGCTGAGCCAATACCAGTTTGACCGCACCGTTCACTTCGTCCTCTTCACGGGTGAGGAGCAGGGACTCTTGGGCAGCGGGGATTATACAGATGATGCCCTGTGGGGTGGCAGCAATGTTGTTGGTGCACTGGTGGCCGACATGATTGCCTGCCGGTCCGAGTCGCCTCCGTTCTGTGCCGTTTACGTCTCGGGCCTTTTCTGGCCTACCCCTCCAGCCCATACACGGCTGGCCAGTCTGTTCACCAGCGTGGTCGCCAGCTACGGATTGGAGAATAGGCTATCGCAGCCCTCCGTCCGCAGGATAGAGCCATTTGAAGGAACTAGCGACCAAGAAAGCTTCTGGTCCGCAGGTTTTCCAGCCGTCCTGTTAAGCGACCGCGGAGCCGCGCGCTTTCACACGACGAACGACACCCTGGCGGCGCTGGACTTCGGCTACTACGAGGCGATGGTCCAAGCCCTTGTGGGAACGGCAGCACACCTGGCCCACCCGATCGGCAGAGGTGTTCCGGAACAGCCCGTCTTGGGGCCGGTGGTACTGCTGTCAAACGGGTCAGTGCAGGTGACTTTCACGGGGTTGGCCGGCCGGACCTACTCCATTCAAGCGTCCACCGACCTCATGAACTGGCTGACCATCACCAACGTCACCCTCAGCAGCACGCCCGGGCAGTTTGTGGATTCCGCGGCGCCGCACTTCGCACAACGGTTCTACCATCTAGTTGTTCAGTGATTTCGGACCTCAATCAGTATCCTGTCGAGCAACCATCTTTGCGGCTCTCGCTCGCGCCGTGATAGACCTTGTTTGTCGCGTCCCAAAGGATCGCTTTGAGGAGAGCGGCACAAAGTTGCGGGTCACCGGGGCGATGACGCGCCCCGGAGCCGCTCTGTATTGAAGACCTTTGGAATAGACTGCCTGATTACCAACACTTTACAAACGGCGGAGCCTCGAATCCACGAAAACTCGGTTCCCCCCACCCCCGATTTTGTGCCGCTCTAATCCGAAGAGGTTCTCCACACGGTTCCACGGCTTTCGAGGATTGTGCCCTAAAACAACCCTCATCCTTTCCTCTGAGCCGCGAAGACGCGACCGACACCAATGTTCACAGAGATCAAAGCTGTGTTGGTCACCTTCGATTTCTGGCCAGGACGCCCGACCTCGGCAAGCCCGGCAACGCAACCGACGGGTCCAGTGGCACCCCGACCTGCTTTGCCAGTGTTGCGACACGACGCGGCGACTGCGCTGGCCGAGGCGCAGCGGCTCCGGGACGGTTTGCTGCCAGTCGCCCACCGGGGGAATTGATCGCGTTCACGTTGTTCAGATTGACCAGCGGAAGGCCCGAGTTTTGGAAGTAGCGCGCCGCAACAACGTTTGGCACGCCCATGTACGTTCGTCGCGTGACGCCGTAGAGCCCGCCACCGCCTCCCCGTCCGCCCGCCATGCCGGAGGCGAATTGGGCGCAGGCGCTCGAAGCCAATAGGAGGAAGGCGCCGACCAGGACACAGGAGATGGTGCGCATGGCCGATAAGTACGCTCGGCTATGCGTCGCCACAAGCCCACATCCGGCCATTCGGGCGACGCGTTCTCGAAACTCACTTCGATGAGAACACCTCTCCACAACCTCGAAAGCGGCGCTGTCCTGTGCGGTACACAGTTTGTGGTATTGGCTTATAATGGCATCGTAGTCGCCGAGTTCTTTCGGGTCGGCGACGGGCGCGGCTTGGTCGAGCTTCACGCCGTGCTTCTGCGGGACGTCGGGTCACATCGTTTCGGGCACGCGCTTCAGGGTTACATCAACGCCGGGAACCGAGCGTGCACCTTCGGCGATGGCGTTGGCCATCATCTCAACGTGGCCGTAGGTGAGGTAGTAAAGAACAAGGAGCTTTGGCATGATCAGTGTGAGGTTCTGATTGATGGAGAAGAGTGATGCCTTTCTGGAAAGCAGCCGGTGTCCGGTCGTTCAGCGAGGCGAAGCGCCTGCGATGCTCAGTGTGAGTTCAATCGTGTCGGCGACTTTGTCTTCGGGCGCTTTGGGGTTGATGCCGAAATCGCTCCGTTTGATCGCAAAGGTGGAGCGGATGACGAGCAAGTCGCCCTGCATCTGGCCATTGGTGCGAGCGCCGAGTTTGTCCTTGAGGTAAGTGAACTTTACGGGGGCGGTGACCTGCTTGGCCACCCCTTTGATCGAGAGCGTGCCGATCACGTCCGCCGTGGTGCTATCGCCCGTGGTCTTCACGTTGCTCAGCGAGATGGCCTCGAAGGTGATTTCTTGATGCTTCGCCACGTTCAGCCACTGCTCCCCGTGCAGGTGCTGCTTCATCATCGGATTGGGCACGTGCAGCGAGGCGGCGGCGACAACGATCTTCCCTTTGGTAGCCGCAGGGGCTGCCGGGTCAAAGGTCACCGTACCGCTGAGGCCATTGGCGCTGCCGTTGATCGCTTCAAGCGGCGCGTCGAGTTTGAAGACCGCGTTGTTCACGCCTTTGGGGTCTTTGAAGTCGAAGCTCTGGGGTGCAGCCCAGGCGGCGCCGGCGAGTGTGGTGAGAGTTATCAGGGTACTGAAGTGTTTCGTCATTGGTCTGGTTCGTTTCAGTTTGTGGTTTGTTTGTTGCGGAACAGGAATGAGCCGCCAGCCAAGAGCGAAGCTCCCAGGAAGGCGGCTCCCAAGAAATCCAAGCCGGGTACAAAGCGCTGTTCGTAGGCGACGGCTTCCAGGCCGGTGACTTCGTCCACGGTCCTCTTGGGCACGCTTGTCTTCGTCCAACCCCGGTTGCCGCCGGTGGCCAGCCAAGTGCCTGCTGCGGCCAGCGCCAGCACGAGGGCAACGACGCGAAGGGTGTTTGCCATGGCGTTCTGGTGCTGATGAAGTCCTCAGCGCAAATCGAACAGGATCGCCTCAGTCGGCCTCGTCGCGGTGAGCGTGAGCGTTCCGGGTTCTTCGGTGCTCGCGCCGTCACCGGTCGCCAGCGGCACGCCGTTGAGGGTCAAAGCACCCTCGGCAACGTGCAGCCACGCGCCCCGGCCCGGCTTCAGGTGGTGCGTCACCGTCTGTCCGGGCTTGAGCCGGATGCGATAGATGTCCGCGTCCTGATGAATGGTCGCCGAGCCGTCGCGCCCGTCCGGCGAGATGACCAGCACCTTGGCGGCGTCGGCGTGTTCGGGCTTCGGATGCCACTCGGTGTAGCTGGGCGTCAGGCCGCGCTCGCGCGGCTGAATCCAGATTTGCAGGAAGTGCAGCGGCTCGGTTGCGGGACGGGTTGAATTCGCTGTGCGTGATGCCCCGGCCCGCGCTCATGAGTTGAATCTGGCCGGGCTTGAGTTGCCGCCCGTTGCCCATGCTGTCCTTGTGCTCCAGCGTGCCTTCCAGCACGTAGCTGAAGATCTCCATGTCGCGGTGCGGATGCGTGCCGAAGCCCTGCCCCGGCGCGACCCGGTCGTCGTTGATGACGCGCAGGGAGCGGAAGCCCATGTGCGCCGGATCGTAGTAGTCCGCGAAGGAGAAGGTGTGATGCGAGTTGAGCCAGCCGTGGTCGGCGTGGCCGCGTTCATCGGCCCGTCGGATGTTCAGTTCGGTCGCTGTCGTTTTCATGCGAACAACATGGCTGCGTCTCCCGGGCCGGCCAATGCCAAGTTATTGGCCTGAGACTGCTTTTTGGTTATGCTGCCCCGGCATGGAACTCCGACAACTGCGCTACTTCGTGGCGGTGGCTGAGGAAGGCAACATCAGCCGTGCCGCGAAGAAGATTTTCCTGACGCAGCCCGCCTTGAGCCGGCAGATCAAAGCGCTGGAGGACGAGATCGGCCAGTGCCTGCTGGAACGGCAGGCCCATTCGATCCGGCTCACGCCCGTCGGCGAGGCACTGCTCCGCGAAGCCCGCGAGCTTCTCCAGCACGCGGAGCAGATGCTCGAACGGGTGCGCAGCGCCGGACGCGGGGTGCGCTTGCGCGTTGGCTACGCGCCTTCGCTGGCCGCCGGGATGTTGTCTGCCGCCGTGGAGAACTTCACTCAGGCGCACCCGAACGCCCGTGTGGAGTTGTTCGACCTTTCCACCGCAGGAGATGCTCGCCGGGCTGGAAAGCGACAAGCTGGATGTCGCGGTGACGCGTCGGGCAGCAACGCGAAACGCGGGGACTGAACTGGACGCCGCTCGGCGCGCGCACGCGTGGCAGCTTGCGGTCAACCGCAATCATCCGCTGGCCCAGCGGACAGCGGATGACGCCTGCTGAAGTGGCCGCTGAACCGTTGCTCGTCTTTTGCCAGCGCGATTATCCTGAGTATTGGGACATCATCACCGGCTGGCTGCGTGAGCACCGGCTGCGGCCTCAGATCGCCGGTGAATACGACGGCGTGGACAGCCTGATGGCTGCCGTGGAATCCGGGCTGGGCGTGGCGGTGGTCACGACACGAACGGCAGATCGGGTGCCGAAGCGCGTTCAGCTAAGAACACTCGCCTCCGCTCCTGATCCGTTGTGCATCGCCGCTGGGCACCGGAGAACCGAGCGAGCGACAAGCCGCTGGCGGTGTTCGTCGAAGAATTGCGCAAGGCGGCCGCAGCCGTCACGTAAGCCGCCAGTGTTTTCCAGGCAAACGGCTCTCCGAGCATTTTCAACAACCGGGCACCTGGCGGAGGCGGCACGCGCCCGCGCCAGAGCGGATGTACCTCCAGTTACAGTAGGGCTAAGAAGAGTGTTGGGAATCCCGTTAGCCATGGAGCTCCTCTACATGTATCGGAATGCCTACGGGGGGCTGATCACGAACCAGGCTAGCCCGAGTCACAGGTGCGACATGCCGACTTGCGGTGGTCATCATTGGCGGAGGTAGCGGCCGAGACGAAGTGAACAAATGGTAACACGGTCCGCCGGCCCGGCCCTTCACCAGTCCGCCGAGCTTCTATCCCTCCAGCGACGGGCATGTGCGGTCGCGCCGCAACGGGGAAGGTCGATTCACGGTAGATTTAACCAGGCTTCGCCTGCCCATGAACCGCGCGTTCGGTGTCCACCCTTTAGGGTGTGCAATCGAGCACGCTAAAGCGTGTACACCGAACAGAGCGGATCCGTAGTAAATGAGTCAAGTTCTTGCGTCGCACAGCGGCGCCACTGCCTTGAAGGCAGCGCAGCAGCACGTCGGTGTGGTCGAGGCCGGTCAGACGCAGAGCGGCCGCGCTGGTGCTGCCGCTGGCCGGGCCGTTGACGTTGAGTTGATCGGCTGGAACGCGACCGCCGGGCTGATCGCAGTGTTCCACGACGAGCGCTCGTGCCGGACCTGCGTGCATGTAGAAGTCTCGCAGGGTGGCGTGGCTCGGACCGCCCAGGCGCAGCACCACGCCATCATCCGGTCCCGCCCAATCGAGGCGGGTGCCAGTCTCCCCCGCGCTGTCGCCCACCAGTTGCAGGTCGCAGCCCGCGGCGATCCGCAGCGTGGTTGCGATCGGGTAGCGCCCCATCGGCAGGTGAACGACGCGGCGTTGGCCCGCCAGTCGCGCCGCTTCATCAATGGCTTGTTGGATCACACCGGCGTCCGCACCGGCGGGAACCTCGAACACTCTCTGTGCGCGGTGCGGCGGCGTGGCCGGGAGGGCATCGTCCTTCGGCAGGCCAAACCAGCCAGCGAAGGTCTCGCTGTCGAAGCAGAGCGCCAGCGTTTGGTGCCAATGGGTGTTGCGCTCCTCACGGATGACCGCGGCATCGTTTGGGCGGAAACCTCCCCTGCCCCCTGAATCGTCGTCGGAGAATGGACGCTCTCAAGGCCGCAGCGCGAATTGAGTCTTGGCTTCAAGACGTCTTGCGGCCGCGCATGATGCGCATTCGCGAGCGGATTCAGTCCGGCAACCATCCCAACTGCACCAACTCGCCCACGAATTCGAGGTCTCGAGCCGCACGATCAAGCGCGACATCGACTTCATGAAGTGTTTGAAGAGCTTCGGCGGCCGCGGCATTGGCCGTCATGGGAGATCGGCGTCGAGCAGTTGATCGGATGGCTATTTGCCGACAACGTTGACGCACTTCATGCGGGCTTGGTCCCGGATCAGGAGCTTGCCATCGGCGAGTGCCATCGGGGCCCAATTCTGGGTCTGGCCTCCGACTCGTGAAGCCAGCGGGTCATTCTCCGATCCACTGCCTCCTTCTGCCAGGACCTTTGTTGATGCCAACTGCTTAAAGCCGGACGGATCAGGCTCGATCAAATACAAAGTCTGCGCGCCGTCGGTGGCCAGGATCAGGTCGTCCGCCAGGATCATGCTGCCTTTATTAAAGTCAGGTGAGCGTTTGGTCTTCCACAGGATTTTGCCCTCCGTGGTCATGCACACCATGCCGTCCCGCCGGCTGTTGGTTCCATACTGGGCATAAAAATGCCCCTTGTACTGGACCGGTGGCTTCGTTTGATCACCGAACTCTCTGGTGGTGAAAAGCTCCGTTGTGCCATAGCTGCCATCCGGTTTCTTTTCGACCTTGATCATCGTTGCACCGAGTTCATATCCGCCGACAATCAGCACTTTGTTGTCGCCGGCATCCACTGCGCTCGCCACCGGGATGTGACATTCCCACTTGTCATACTTCCATAGGATTTCTCCCGTAAGCGGGTCCATTCCGACGACGTTGCCCATTTCATTCTCCGGGCGGGTCCTTTGGAAGGGGTTGGTGGATGACGTCACCATCACCACATGGTCTTTTCCGTCCACCTTGACAATGGCCGGACTGGCATAGCTGATGAGGCCGAGCGACGGCGTCTTCCATAGAACATTGCCTGTGAGCTTCTCATACGCCACAACGCCAGCCTCAGGTGCTTGCGAAGCCACGATCAGCAGATCGCCGTAAACCACCGGGTTCTGCGTGATCGCCCACATGGGGAACCTTCCTCCAGACGGAGTTGCTCCGCCTTGTCTCGGTTCGCCCGGAGATTCGCGACCGGCTGCTCCGCCGAAATCCGTCCAAACGTTCTTATTCCAGACCGGTTTATGGGTGTTGATGTCCACGCAATACAGGTCGCCGTTGTGACCGCAGGAATAGACGTGATGACCGTCCACAGTGGGGACGCTTCGGGAGCCGGGGAACATAACCGTTCCGGGAGCGTCGTAGGTGAAGTTCCAGAGCTCTTTCCCCGTGGCAAGGTCTAGACAACGAAGGTTATCGCCCACCTTGTCGTCCCGATCGAGCAAGTAAACCTTGCCGTCTTTGACAACCGGCCCGCCATAGCCTCTGCCTACCGAAACGGTCCAGAGAACCTCGGGGCCGTTGGTGGACCAGTTTCGCAAAATGCCTTTCTCGGGCGAGATGCTGTTCCTGGTTGGCCCGAGATACTGGGGCCAATCGCTCGCGGACGCGGAGGACAACACAATGGCCCAGGCAAGGGTGGGAATGGCGGCTCTTGCATTCATAACTTCGCTGTTTCTATGGGTGAATTGTAATACTAAACAGGTCAACCGTCAGATGCGTTCAATCCCCGCCACGTATTTGGAAAAACGCGTGACGCGGAACGGAAATCGATTCGTGACAACGGCGGCGTTCTCGGCGGAATCGAGCCCAAACTTCAGTTCCATGATCACCGTCGGTGCAACGGGCAACAAGAAGGCCACCGCCCCCATGTTGCCCTGAACGCGGGCAAACTGGAGTCCGGAATCCACGGTGAGACGGAACGTTCCATCGCGGCTCAGGAAATAATGTCGTTGGTACCGGTTGAACAGTGCAGGTTCCAGGTGCCGCAGAGAGGACCGCAATATCGGGGGCAAAGCGGCTGTGTCGAACGCGCCATCTAACGACGAGCGAAGGCAGCCCCCATTGATTGAAAGCGGCGGCAGCGGGTAGGCTTGCTTCCCACTCACGGCGCCCCTTTTCAGCTTTCGCTCCAGCGCGGGGCGCTCAGCCACCGCGGACGGTTGGCCATACCACCGCACGCGGGTCTTGCTCCGATTGGCGGTTCCGTTGATGTGCTCGTGGTAGTCCCTGCGCGCTGGCGAATCCAAATAGATGTTGTTCACGGTCCGCGGCGGATAGACCTGGCGGAAGGCGGACGGATGTCGCCTAACCCCCGCCAGCACTTCGGCCAGAGTCAGTCCCTCGGCAATGAGCTTCTTCTCGTAGCGCAGGTTCGGGAGCGTTGAGGTCATTTGGAATTCGAGCCCCGTTTTGGTCAGGCAAGCAAGCCACGGTCATCGATGCAGCTCACCTTCACCTCTGGGCTGAGCTCGCAGATTTGATTTGTGAACTGCTCCAGGTGAGCGACTTGCTTGAAGTCCACCAAGAACGCTGTCTCGAGCGACTCCGGTGTTCGGTCGAACCTCTTCAGGCTCGCAGTCGCACCGATTCCAGTCAGAACCTGGAGAATCCGCTCTGCTCCCAGATTGGCCGCGGCGGGACTGGTCACTGTCAGGTAGAGGTTGGGCTGAGTCGGGCTTTGTCGAGAAAGCCCTCGGATGACGATGAGACCGAGGATGATGGTGAGAGCCACCACGGTCACCAACGCTTGGCCGGCGCCCAAGCCCAACCCGATGCTGATGGCCAGGAACAGGAACGCCAGTTCCTCGGGCTCCTTGATCGCGGCGCGAAAGCGCACGATGGACAACGCGCCCACCAGACCGAGCGAGAGCGCGAGGGAGGATCGCACGATGCTGATGACCAGCGTCGTGGTCACCACGAGGACGAGGAAGTTCCGGGCAAACAGCCGCCGGTTGGACAGAGATTGCCCGAAGTGGATGTAAACTTGGCCGAGGATGACGCCGAGCAGGGCGGCGATTCCGAGGCTCAACACGAGCTTCGGCAGCGATGCCACCATTTCGGGGTTCCAGAATAGGTCACGGATGGATTGTTCGATTTGCATTGGATGTCGTGAGTTATTACTCGTGGTTGTGGGAGGACGTTTGTGAGTTTCAATTCGCCGCGACGCTCTCTTTCAGGGTGACGCAGAACAGCAGGTCATGATGGTCAAAGGTCATTGTCGGTCACCACCGTGGCCGGACCACCGTCGCGTCCGCCGGGAACACCAAAGCCACCACCGGGACCACCAGCGCCTCGCCCCGGACCGCGAGGACCACCGCCACGCCCGCCGGGGCCGCCGCCGGAAGGCGAGAATCCCTGGCTTTGCTGGGGCAGGTCCTTCTCGATGCCCGACCGGACTTGTGCCCAAGTCAGATACCCGCTCTTCTCGCCATCCCAGGTCTTGAAAAGCTCGGAAAAGCCTTCAGTAAACTCCGCCTGTGACACGGTGGAATCCTTGTTCTTGTCGAGAACCTGGAAAAGGGCCCGGCTGAACATACCCAAGCCACCTCCACCTCCGAAGCCACCCGGAAAGCCGCTGCCCGCCACCAGCCCTTCCGATCTGCCAGCGAGTTGATCGAGCACCGATTCCGTGCGCACCTTCGCAAATGGCTTGATGGGTTTGGTCTGACCACCACCGAAGGGGCCCGGCGACGATCCAAGCTCGCCGGCAACGAGCTTGTCGAAGCGGGTCAGTTTCGATTCCGATTCCTCCTGCACGGCGGGTCGGATCGTCGCGGCAATTTCATCCACCTGTTGGGCCAACCGCTCCGGTCTGAAGATCGTCTTGCTGAACTCGTCCAGTCGAGCAAGATAGAGCTCCTTGAACGCTTCCACTTTGAACATTCGATCCAGGAAGACATTCTCTCCCTGCCACGGGCGGTGGATGCTCAGCTTGTCCCGCTGTTCCTGGCTGGCGCGGGCGAACTGCCCCCACGAATGGTCTTGGTCCCAGGGAATGAACTGAAACTGTTGGTTCTTGGGATGCAAGTGCAGGTAGAGGTTTTGTCCGGGACCGAGAATGCCGTCCAGGTCCGAGAGATAGACCATCACCGCCATGAACCGCGCGAATTCGGGCAGGTCAATGAATTCGCCGATGCGCGCAGCAAACGACGCATCGTCCGCCTGCGTTACAAAGCGGGACAACTCCATCACCGCCTTCTTCTGTTCGTCATACAGCGCCGTCTTCGGATCGTAGATCTGATTGTAGGCCGCCCAATCCGCACCGAGATCGGTGAACAAGGAGGGGGTCACCGGCTTGAAGATCGCCCCACGTTTGGTCCCGAAATGTCGCTCGGCAAATTGCTTGTCCACCGCTTCACTCAGCGAATACAGGCCGAAGTACTGCCGGTCAAACCTGCCCGGCACAGTGACAAAGACCTTGGCGTAGGCCGTCCGCGGTGCGGGCACGCCCGCATCCCGGTAGAGCCGGTAGGCCAGAACTTCGTTCATCAGGCTCGCGTCGGTGACGTTGTTCTGCAATGTCAGCGTCCTCACGTTGCCCAAGCTCTGACCCTTCGCGTATTTGTTGAGCTGGATCTTGAGCGATCGCTTCAGCGAATCGCGCGATTCCATGAAAGTCCCGTTTCCCTTGTAGCGCACGCCCACGTCACTGAACCGACGGCCTTCGAATTCCAAATCCGCGTGCACATACTCAAATTCGAGCCCCAGCGCGAAAGCCACGCCGTTTCGCTTTCCTTCGGGGGATAGAAGCAGATTTGCAATGCCTGCTCCAGCCGGGTTGCGGACTGCATCGAGACCCTTCCGGATCTGGCCTTCATCGAGCTTGCCCGTTCCCTGGGCATCCCAGGCTTTGAACCAGTTTCCTGCCAACCCGACGAATTCCTTCGCCGAGATTCGACCATCTCGATTGAAATCTCCCAGGCTCATCATCGCCGGAGCAAGCGCTCTGTCTTCACGGGCGCCCCCGGATCTTCCCTGCCTGCCTCCTCCGCCTCCAAAGAACGGATTGCCGCCGCCTTGGGGTTCCATGGCCTCCCACTGGTCGGGTGCGAACGTCAGGTGAATCGTCCAGACGTTGGTCAGGTTGTAGATGTGGTCGGCGTCCAGGAGTTGGCTGGAAGATGCACTTGGCGATAACTCGTTGCAGCGCTGCCGCTCCGCAGAAAAGGGCCACGACGAGGAGCGCTCCGGCAAAGGCCGCCATGGGTCGGCGCCAGCGCATGGCCTTACTCCCGCCAAAGGGCTTTCCCCCAAAGTGCAGGTCCGCCGTTTTGCTTTCGCGTTCTTTGGTCATTTGACCGTTTTCCGGCATCTAACATGACATGCGCGGGATTCGGATAAGGCCCGCCAACGATTTCAGTAGATTTCCCCCTCCGGCAAGAGCCGTGGCCTTGCACTTCTGGCAGGCACCGCCCCGGAGGTGGAGGCTCTTTTTGCTTCGGAGCCGCGAGAGCTGTTCGCCTCCGCGATCACCATCGAGCAACGGGTCAACTGCGCGTGTCATGGAGGTTTGCCGAGGCGGTCTACTTCGCCTTTACGTCATAGGAGAGCAGTACTTCCTGGTCCCGCACGTAGAGTCGTCCGTTGGCGACAACCGGATGGGCCCAAGCCGGCAGCCTGGTGCGGTCAGGTTGCTCGAACCGGCCACGCTCAATGAACTCCTTGGGACTCGGCTCAATCAGGAGCACGGTTCCTTTCTCCGTGCGGTAATAGAGCCGGCCGTCCGCGAAGGCCACTGAGCCTTTCGGCGCCCGCTTTCCGGCATCGTCGCGACCGTCCCAGAGGACGTTCCCGGTCTTGAAGTCGAGGCAGATTAGGAAGCCACCTTCGTTCCCCCCGTTGGCGCCATAGAGGCAACCGTCGAGGAGGATCATTCCGCCGTGATGGTTCTGCATCTTCCTGGTCGCATAAACCTCCTCGGCCTTGACACCGCCATTCGCGTCCTTACTGAGCTTCACCAAGCCACCGCCCGCACCATAGGCCGAGGCGGCAAACACCATGCCGTCGTGGTAGAGCGGCGTGGAACAGTTAAGTCCCATTCCGTTGGCCGGCCGTTCATACCTCCAGAGGAACTTACCGTCGGACGCGGCCACTCCGATCAGTGCCCGCGCAGTCATTTGTACGTACTGGCGCTGCCCTTCGAAATCGATGGCGATGGCCGAAGCGTAGGCCGCTCCAGAACCACCAAAACCGCCGAACCCACCACGGCCACCGCCAAAGCCGCCCGGACCCCCAGCACCTCGATCGCGACCACCTGGACCACCGGCGAAACCGCCCATCCCCGGGTTCGTCATGCCTCCCTCAAAACCGGTATCCGCCTGCCAAACCTGGCCGCTCGAATCCGTGAAGGGCTCGGACACGCCGGCATCGATCCGTACGGTCGCTGCCGGAGAGGCCGCACCGGCTCCGGCCTCCGCCCGAGGCATTATTTCAATCGCCTTAATTGCCGGGTTTTCAACTTGGGCCGTGAAAACAATGCGGAACTCTCCGTTGGTCACCTCCACGGGCACAGTTTCGATGTAGGCGCGGTTCGGACCGCCGGCCTTGACCCAAATGTCGAAGTCTTTGAATTCATGCCCCATGACATTGTAGGAAAAGACCCGCTGGCCGGCGCCCGTAATCCCGGCGTAGGTCTCCGCAAAGTAGAGCTTCGCAAGATACTTGCCATTGGGAATCTTGGTGGAAAAAGCTCTCATCCCAAAATGCTCACTCATGAACAAGCCCGGATCTTTGGTTCCCGTGATCGTCGTAGCCGCGCGACTGCCGCCTCCGCCGGGACCACCGGGACCCTCGCCAGGAGCACGGTCGCCAGGGCCGCCGCCGGGACTGCCGCCCGAAGCACCGGGCACCTTGCTCTGCCAGATCGTTTTGCCAGTCAGCTTGTCGAGGGCCACCAGCATTGCGTCCTCAGAGCCTGGAGTGAGAATGACCTTTTCACGATCCACGAGCGGCGATTCACGGTAACTCCACATTGGCACGCGCCCGCCAAAGTCGCGCGTCAGGCTGCGTTGCCAAACGACCTTGCCATCCTTGACTTGCAGGCAAGCCACATCGCCGCCCATGCCTTCCACATAGAGCCGTTCGCCATCGACCGTCGGGGTGCACGCGGGCCCTTCTTTACTCTGCGACGTTCGCTGCGGTACGCCGGACCGAGGCGCGTGACCCAAAGTTCCTTGCCATCCTTCTCCGACAAGGCCCAAACAACCTCGTCCTCGCCGCGATTGCTCATGCCGATGATCCGTCCGGCGGCAATGGCCGGCGCGCTGTCGCCACCGCCCAGCCCCGTCGTCTTCCAGGCGAGTGGCGGGCCCTCTTTCTGCCATTCCTTAAGCAGAGCCACTTTCCTTGGAGATGTTGTCCCGATTGAGGCCCTGCCACTGCGGCCAATCATCCGCCCGCGCGCAGGACAGCAGGAGCGTCCAACAGACGGCGCTCAGGAGCGCCTTACCGTGGTGCATAGCGATAGCTTCTTTGATTCTCATAATCTGCTATTAGGTTCAGCGTCCTCTTGGATTGAGGAAGCCCATTTCATGGTTGTCGATGAAAGTTCGCGCTCTCCCTCTTCAGGGTTGAATGTGCACTAAGCGGAAGAACAGACAGCTTGCGCCGTCTGGGGAGAGCGTGAATGAGGCCTGGCTCGAGGTCGCCACAATTTGTTCACCGGCTACCCAGGGCGACTGATCGAGGCTGGCTTTGTAGTCCAGTTGGTACGTCTGGCCGAGAATAGAATCCCAGGAGAGCACAAGTTGGCCGGTGGTGTTCCGGGCGAGCTGCAGCAGAATGGCGGCCGGTGGGGATTGGTTGAAACCGCCGGGAGACGCCGATGGTAGAGCGCTCCAACTGCTGGTGTTTCCGTCCGGCAGCCGCCCCTCGCTTACGTCCGCCTGTTGGCCGGAAAACTGCACCAGATCGAGCAGCTTGCCGGAAGGACTAGTCAGAGCCAGGGTCTCGCCGTCGCGAGACAGCTTGAAATTCACGTGGACTTGACCCGTGTCGGCATACTGGGAACCTTCTTCATCGGCCCACACCAAGAGATGACCGTGCGCGGGGATGCTGATTCCCGAAGGGAAGACGAACTTGCCTGGATTGTTCAGATCATCAGTCACACGGTAGCCCGCCAGATTCACCGCCCATCCGTTCGGATTGTAGATCTCGAACCAATCATCGTAATCGCCATCCGCCGGGTCGGCGACGGTGCGGGTGTTGGCCGCCATCCATTCGTTAATGACCAGGAGCGGTTCTTGCAGCGAACCGCTGCCGGTGTAAATGACCGTCACGTCCGCCGTCAGGCCGGGCATGGGCAAGCCGTTGAGATCGTACGCGGCGAGGCTCACGTGGTTCGTGGCGGCGGCAAGGCGGACGGTAACGGCCCAATTGGTGGCGCTGAGCCACGTTACGGCGGACTTGAGAGAGTTGACCCGGACGGATTCTACTCGGAATGACGCCGTTCCGGTGAGTGTCACAGTATCTTCAGCGGAAAACACCAGGTTCGTGGCCACGGCAAACGGAACGTCGTACCGCCTCATCTGGCTGGTTACGGAAGTCCGCCGCGAATTCAAGTAATTGAGGATCGTCGACGGGCTTGTGGCTGTCACTCCGTTGCGGGCGAAAGCCGCGTGCTTGGCATTGACCAGGTCCGGCAGGCGTGGCGCAATGCCGTTCACGATCTCGTCCAGCGCGCGCAAATACGACCGGCGAAACTGAGGATGGCTGAAAACTCGCCGGGTGACCGGGTCCATCTGAAGGTTCCCAAAACCATTCCGCGTCACGAAAATATCGGTTGTGGCGGCGTCGGAGAACGGCACAAGCCCGAGGTCCATGTCCCAAATGCACAGGTGCCATTTTCCCTCGAGTGGCTTGTAAAAGTACATGTTCGAGCCATCCGAGTAGCCGAAACTGTCCCAATTGCCCACAAAATGCTCGGCGGCAATAATGCGCATCCACTCCTCCACATCGATCAGAGCATCCATCTTCACCGCGTAGCCATTGGTTTCCGCCAGGTTTGCGGTATCAATAAGTTGGAAGAGCGCGCGGTAGTCGTTCGCGGTGGTTTTGACCGCGCGCTTGGGCCAGTTCCAGCGGTAATAGGACGGTTTGTTGGCCCCTTCCGGCAAAGGCACCTGCTGCAGCCCCGCACGGCGCACAGTCGAGAACTGGGTGGCGGCATCGCTGGAAGGTTCGTAGTGGACCTGGATCTTGTACAGGTCGCCTTCGTTGTCCTCTGGAAACCACTGGTCGATGAACTCGCCGTTCGGTCGCTGGGCATCCTCGAGCAAGGCATTGCGCCTTAAGCCGTTCACGAAGAAGTTCACATGACGGCGATGGTTGTGCGGGACGCCTAAGTCCTCCACGATCTTGAAACACGTTTGCTCCGCTTGCAGTGTCTGGTCGGCGCCCGAGTTCAGGTTTCCGGGCCAGGAGATGCGAAAGTCCGTTGCGCCGAGCAACAGGTCATCCTCCGGAAAGAGCAATGCATAATCGCAGGGCCGTCCCGTGGGCGAATCGTAGTTCGGATTGTATTTGCTCCCGGCGTAGTAAGCCCCGGCACCATGAATGACGCGGCAGTCGTCATAGACAAAGGTCACATCGAGCGGGTCATTGCTGGTGACTTCGCGCCTGGACCAGCGATCCACGGTGGATTGCGTCAACCACAGGCGATAGGTGCCAAACTGGTTCGTGTTTGCCGACTCGCCCACCCTGGCCAGACATTCATGGCTGGGGGCTCCTGCGGGATAAAGCGAAACCGGGGAGTCTAGATCGGAGCCTGACGCGGACACGTAGAAAGCCACCAGTTTGCCCGAACTCTGAGCTGGGATCGTGCCGGAGAAGATGCCGTCCCCCGCAACGGCATCACCTTCTTGGCCCGAATCTAGAAGTGGAACTGAGGCGTAATTCGTGGCTGGGTCCACTCGATACCACGCGACAACGTCCCGCAAAGGCCGGCTGTCGCTCACTTGGGCAGAAATCACCATAGGCTCGTTTGTGCCCGGCAACACCGGGCTATGACGCACCATGTGAATAGCCGGAGGCGGGCTGGACACCGAGCGGCTATTTGGCATGCCTGGCGAGCCCAGGTCTGGTGGAATGGTCATCTGGCCATAGGCCTCCAAGTAGTTGCCGGGGATGCGAACGAGCAACTCCCGTTCTCCTCTAAGCCACCGTGCTTGAGCACGCAATGTTGCCGTCCTGTTAAGGGTGAGTGAAGAGGTCAATCTGCCGCGTAGCCGGTTGGGTCCGGGATCGCCACGGGCACTCGAGGTGAGTTTGAGCGCTTTGCCGCCGCCATTTTCGGCGATCTCGATGCGAGAATGATTGCCTTGCCCGGTCCAGCCCCCTGAGCCGGCTTCGAATGTGCCGTTTGAAACCACATTCAGACCGTCCTTAAGCACCTCGATGTTGTCCAACAGGCACTCGCCGGGTCCCAGGAGAATCACGTTGACGCCGTTGGGCATTCCCACGGCGGTGCCATAATTGGCCAGCATTCCCGTCCATTCGATTGCGGTCCAGGGGGCCTTGATCGATTCATCGCTATCGGCCCAACTATCAGGGGACTGATGGTCGGTGAGCGGATGGATTAGCTCGAGGCTGCTGCCGCCACCCTTGGACCACTTGCCCCATCGTCCGCCAGTGCCGTAAGTCACCTCGTCCACCACAATGGAATACCCTGCAAAGGCCCCTGGCCGGCACAATGCGATGCGCTCGCCTCCGTTCCCGAGAGTACCGCTGAAATTCCCGTAGACCTGATCACTCGACACGCCCGGGTGGGTGGCACACAAGCGCGCCGTGTCCTTGGTCACCACCAGATAGTTGCTGGCCTTCAGAACCGTTCCCGGGGGAAAAGCGTAAGACACGGCATCGGAGATGGACCAGCCGCTGAGATCGACATCTTGCGGCGTCCAATTGTAAAGCTCGATATACTCATCGCGGCTGTCTTGGCTAATGGGCTCATACATGATCTCATTGATCACCACCGGTGCGATGTACAGCCACGAGTTGGCCGAGCCTGGAGTCGCCGTTTCCAGCGTTCGGAACGTCCCTGAGCCATTCGCGTGGCGGCCCAAGGGCCGCGGCAGCGCCTGGGCTCCGTAGCGGACCGCGTCCACGACACGCGCTCGAACCGAATCCACGAGGAGAATCGAACCCCCAGTGGAACTGAGCACGAAACCGTAGTCCTGCTCCGTGAAGACAATGTACTGGCCTGCATCCAAAATGGTGTGCTCAGGTATCTGAAATTGGTTCAAATCAAAACCGTCGGTGAGAATCCAACCTGAAATGTCCACCGCAGCCATCGACGGATTGAACAGCTCGATAAATCCGGGTTCCGTGCCCGAAGCCCGAAATTCATTGATGACTGCCCGCTCAGCCTGAACGGCGGGCTCGGCCACGCCCGGCGAACCTCCAATGTACGCGCTTCTGCCCCAAGCCTTTGGATCACCCTCACCGAGCGATGGACGCGCCAAGACAATCGAGTGCCCCGTGCCGGCCGCCCCCGCGGGCCAGGGCGATTCATCGCAGTAATGGACTTCGAGCAGCACCGCGCCACTCCGGTGCTCGAGTCGCACTCGTCCTTCGCTCCCGGGCAGTTTCCCGCTGTATCCTCCGGTGAGATTGGTAATCTGGCTGACCTGCTGGACGTCCAAGGGTGCCTTGGCGAGCACCAGATAACTGTTGGCTCCGAGCACCGTGTTCGCAGGAAACGTAAAGTCGATGTCTCCTTTCACTCGGAACCCGCTGATGTCCTGGAACCATGGCTGGGAGTTGTACAGCTCAATATACTCCAGGTTCCGCCCGTCAGAACGAGCTGCCGGCCGATACATGATCTCGCTGATCACCACCGCAGTTCGCCGGCTCGATGGACCAATCCTCTCCTGCTCCGCCCGCCCGGGGTAAGACATGGACGCGCCACACTGAACAGCCACCCCGACAAGAATTGTGATTCGCAGGTTCGATTTCATTTTGTCACGTCATCTGACCCTGAGGCACATTGGAGCGACGTTACATGCGCGGTATGCGAACAAAGCCCGCCAACTTCTTTCTGCAACCCTGGGTTGCTGAACAACATCGCGCGTTCTTTGCGCTCAAGATATCACGGTCCCAAGCGAACTCGGTAATACTTGGCCGGCATATTCGTCGCGCCTCCGACTTCGAGGTAGTTGGTCGTCGCAAGATAATTACCGCGAGGGACGACCACCGGGCTGAGATTGGTGAAAGTGCTGGAGGCACTGCCACTGGCAATGGTCGGGGCCGCCTGCACACGGTTGGTCGTACCGCCTTGGGTCGTCCACGTGATGAGAATGTCGTCGCCTTGCCGGTTGATGGCGGTGCTGCGGAAGGGCGTGGAATTGGGATCCATTGGGTCGGTGCCGGCCTGATACTCGGCAGTGTTATTCATCCCGTCGCCGTCGGGATCGCCCTTGGGGCCACCTGCGGGGATGAGTTCGATTCCTTCGCTTCTGCCAAGACTGCGGGAGTACAGCTTGTGCACTGCGTTGTTCCAGTGCTCGTGGACACCGAGACTGGCTAGCCGCGTCCCGGTGCTGCCCGGATCGTAGAAGCTGCCCGAAGGCGGATCTCCCGCCTGGGCACCCTCGTGGAGGTAATTGTCCACGCCTTGGCCGCTACAGTTGCTGGCCAGCAGCGGTTCATTGCGAGCAATGTCAACCATGACCGAATCGATTGCGACGGAGTCCTGCGACGCAAACACACTGGCGGTCCAATTAGTGTCAAAGGACCTGAAGCGGAGCACCGTGGTAATCGCATTGTCGGAACCATAGAGTCCATCCACCAGGAACAGCAGGGTCTTGCCGCCAAGTTGCGAATGACCCATGAGATCGACAACAGGATTGTAGGAGCCCATGGGATTATTCCGAAGACCAAAGTTGTGCAGGGGCGAGGGCGTCCAGCCACCGTTCCAGGGGAAATAGTTGGCATTCGTCCGCCAACAGACCGAGCCAAACCAGTTCTTGCCGCATGCAGTCACACCGAACATGCTGTGCGCCGAGAGCAGGGCCATATCGATCAGGTATTTGGCTTCGGTCACGCAGGTTGGCAGATAAGCCGTGGCATGGTTCGCGGGGCTCACGCTCGGATTGGCGAAGTGGACGGGAGCGGCGGGGTCATAGACCGCACCGATGCGACCGTTGCGCGTGGTATTGGCAACGAACCTCACGTTCTGGAAATTCGGGTTGGCATTGGTGTGAATCCGGTTGTAGAGCGGATCGGCAATGGCCCGCGAGGCATCATAAATGGTGACGTTTGATCCGGAGACATGCGCCTTGTCGAAGAGTTGGGCCAGGAGGGAATGAATCATCTGCGGACTTGGCATGCGGCCGTTGCCGCCATAAGCGGGGCCGTATCCTTCCTCGTTCAGGTTGATCTTGATGGCGATCTTTTCGCCCGGCTGGTAGCCGACATCACCAGCACCGTGATTGCGATTGAAATGGCGAAAGAGGGCGTCCCAGGCGGCCGCATCATCCTGCTCCGCCGTCAGCGTCCGCAAGGCATGCGAGAGCATCTTATCCACCGCCTGCTGATCCAGGTTCTGCTCGTCCCACCAGTGGCCGGTCACGCCATTCCACTTCGTTGCATTTGGGTCGTGGACCCACACGACCCGCCCCGGATGGATGCCCTTGCCGACGCCCATCGGGCTATTGGGCGGATCGCTAGGAACGAAGTCCGCACGAGCACCGCTGACGGCGGTCGGCCAGTAGATAGACGCCGCCGCCACCGCCACCGCCGCGAAGAATGCAGCAGCTACGTAGCGGCCTCGGCCCGCCAGAAGCTTGGCCTTGCAATACGCCAGTCTCGACACGACTACGGCGGTCAGCCACACCACAGAGGCGCTCGCGATGGGAAAGGCCGCCCGCTGGCATGGATAGTTGGCCCGCGATGGTTTTGGGATGACACGTATCAGGAACCACAGCAGCGACACCAACCCCACGACAGGCAGCGCCCAATGCGCCCAGCGCCAGTCTCTTCGGTGCTCGACACGACGCCCGGCCTTCAGGCCAGTCTTCGCAGCATTCTGGTCGTTTCCCGAGGAGGGGGGATCCATTGATGGTTGCATAGTAGTTTCCGTGTTGGTCATTGCTCATCAGTTAGCGGTAAGACATTCGCAGGATTGATTCAGGCAGCCGCTCTCCGTGGGTGATTCGTCCAGACCTTTCTTTTCCAGGAACTGTGACATGAGGTCGGCAATCTGAAGGTGGTTCAGGTCCGAGAACGGGAAGTGCGTGTTTCCCCGGATTCCGATTTCGGGCAAATGCACGACGGAGACATCACCGCCCCGGCGGTTCACAGCATCCCGCCACAGTCTCGCCATGCCCAGACGGACACGCCAACCGTCCTGGCCCGGATTCGCCATTGGTTGCGCCGGGATGTTGTCGCCGTAGAAGATAGTGATCGGAATCTTCGTCAGCGCCATGAACTCCGACAGCGGCACGCCGACCGCCTGCAGCGCTACCGCCGGCGCTCGGCATCGGGGATGGCACTTCGCCTTCCGGGAAGATGAAACCGCTCCCGGGTTCGTAGGAGACGATGGCTCGGACGTTCGAACTCTTCGTTGCGACACGCCAGCCCATGCCCCCGGAGTGTGAATGAGTCACGAGAATCCCCGGCCCGATCTTCTTGAACAGCGCGGTGACCGCATCTGAGTTCAGAACGGGATCGAGCGGGGCCGGTGTCCGGGGTGATCTGGCGGAAATACTGGTTCAGCGCCTCCGGGTCGCGTGAGAACTGGACGCCTGGGAACAAGTCCGGCCAGATGCCAAGGCGGAACGTGCCGAACCAATCCTGCTCGTCGGGCGTCGGCGTGATCGTCACCGGCAGCGTGCTGCGACCCGCACGGCCGCGTCGCGGCTGGTCAATCACGTAAACCGCAAAGCGGCGACGCAAAAAGATGTTCTGGAAGCCCTCGCGCCCATCTGGTGTGGTTTCCCAAGTCTTTGAGAACTGCCCCATCCCGTGCCAGAGCACAAGCGGCAGCCTGCGAGCGCGTGCCGGGACTTGGTAGAACACGTACGCATGGTCGCCGTGCAATGTCTGCCCGGCAGGGCTTCGGTTGGTGGCGTCGTAGGTGCCGGGTCTGGTCATCACCGTGCCGCCGATGGCGAAGCTCCCTTGCTCTTGGATCATCAGTGGCTCGGCCTTTCTGCTCGTGTCCTGCGCGCTCGCAGAAACGACAGCCGCGGCCGCCAGGAGAGCTAGTGCACTCGTTCTCCGCAGCACGCATTGGTCTTCTGTCATTATTCCTCCCTATGTCAGGTACTTGTCGAAGAACTCCTTCAGCTTCGCCGTGGCGGGTGCCACGAACTGCGGTTTGTCGTACATGTCAATGTGGGTGGCGCCATCGACAATGAAGAGTTCCTTCGGTTCCCCCGCCTTGGCATAAACCTCATCGCTCCAGAACTTCGTGTCGGCCTTCCCGCCGACGACCATTAGGATCGGGCGCGGCGAGATGGTTTCGACCTGATCGAAGGGGAAGAAGGCCATCTGCAAGGGGAGACTGGAAAACATGTAGCGATTGCACGAGTTGGGATGCTTGGCGCGCGGCGTCATGTAGTATTCGTAGCCCTCGCGATACAGGATGGGTGTGTTGTCGGTGAATTCCGCAGGCGAATCGGGCGAGACCTTCACCAGGCGTACCGGTTCGCCACGGGCTTCCTTGCTGCGCTGCTCGCCAGCGTCCTTCAGCCGTTTCATCCGCTCCTGGTACGACAACAGGCCCATCGCACGACGACGCGCATCGCCAAGGTTGAACATGCTGACCGTCGCGACCGCCTTCACGCGCAACTCAGTCGTGGCATTGCAGATCGCGTAACCGCCGCCTGCGCAGATGCCGAGCGAACCGATTCGGTCTGAATCGACTTGCGACTGCTGGACCAGGTAATCGATGGCGCAACTGATGTCGTCCAGGCGTTGTGCGGGAACCTCCATCAAACGCGGCGCCCCGCCGCTTTCGCCCTGGTAGGAAGCGTCGTAGGCCAAAGCGATGAAGCCCTCCTCGGCCAGGCGCTGCGCATAGAGCCCGGACGTCTGCTCCTTGACGCCACCGAAGGGATGGGTCACGACGATGGCCGGATACTGCTTGCTCGCATCGAACCCCGGTGGCTTGAAGACGTTGGCGACGATATCCGTCCCCAGGTTCCTGGCCTGATAGGTGACACGCTCGATCGTGACACCCTGTTGTTGGGATAGCCAATCACCGCCGGCTGTTTCACCGGACCAGCGGCCGAGGTGTGTGCCGAGGCCTCCGGTGCAGCCAGCAATCCAGTGCTCACCACGGCAGCGCTTGGGATCGCGGCGATTGCCGTACCGATGAACTTGCGCCGCCCCTCATCAGGAATCTCGTTGTTCTTGCTATTCACCATTTCCTCCCACTTGATTGACGCACGTACTCGTTATGTGCCGCCTCCAGAAGCGGACTGCCGAATCGAGCCATCCCTCAGCATCCGTTCCTGTTCCAAGTCCGAACCCATGTCCTGCGCTTTGGAAGCGGCAGTACTCGACTTCCACCCCGGCTCTTCTGAGGTCCTCAACACGCCGGTCTACCGCACGGACATCAACGATCCCATCGTTCGCCGCCACGGTCACAAAAGCAGGAGGGCAACCGCGTGACCATGATCGTTGTCCCGTATATGCCAGGATGACGGTAGCTGGTTTCGGGAAGTGGCCTCCGCCGTAAGCTGATGTTCCCTCCAAAGCGATATTGCCGACCATTCGCGCTCCCGCAGAGCCGCCCCAAAGCGAATAGTCATTGGTGCTTACTCCAAGGGCGTTGGCATGCTGGAATATGTATGCGATCGAGGCCGCCAAATCTTCAGTCGCATTCTGTTCGCTGCCGATGCGATATCGGATTACAAACGCATTTAGGCCTGATTGACTGATCCTCTGTGCCAGCGGAAATCCCTCGTGCAGGGAGCCGACATACGAGAATCCTCCGCCGGGGCATAGCACGGCGAAGGGAGCATTCGGGTTTCCACGGAAGAAGAACAATCCCGTGTTTCGCTTGGCAGGATCCTGTTGTTTTTGTTGTTCAGTGTAGATGTCGTAGAAGACCTTCCGCCCCTTCGACACCTCATCGATCATGTGATTCACCGCATCCAATACTTCGTCCGGACGAACGCTTCCGTGATAGGGCATCAGCGAAGCGACGTTCGAAAGTGGTGTGCCGTAATCGGAGACATTGTCGTCACGGGGCAGCAGCAATTCGCCGAATCCTTTGAACGCGGGGTGCGTCACTAGGTCGCGCACATCATCACGCGTCGTCAAATGGGTCTTTACATTCTCCGCTTCCAAGGTTGTCTCCCCGTTGTCGTTATTGGAATCGGCAGAGGCATCAGCGTTGCACGTCGCAAACAGCAACAGGAAGAACGGCAACAGTAATCTCACGCTTCCCAGCGGGATAGTCAGTTGAAGCCGCTTCTTCTGTCTTAGTGCCTGCAGGGTGTTTCCCAGTCGCCGTGTCGTCATCGTTTCTCCGTCGGTGTTGTTTGCAGCAGCATGATCAATGAACTCACTTCTTCTCGGATACTTCCCTGGCTACGCCGATGGCGGTTACTGCGTTTGGCCAGCCGGCGTAGAACGCCAGGTGAGTGATGGTCTCAACGAGCTCCTCATGCCTCACCCCATTCTCGCGAGCCTTGACGAGGTGAGACCGAAGCTGTTCTGGCCGGTTCAAGGCAATGAGCGCGGCCACGGTCACCAGGCTTCGGTCGCGCTTCGACAGCTCAGGACGCTCCCAGACATCCCCGTACAGCACGTCGTCAGTCAGTTCGGCCAGTTTGGGCGCGAAGTCGCCGATCGCCCGTTGAGACGGACGAGGCTGCGCGCTCCGATGGGGCGTCGCCGACTCCTCGGTGGTGAGTGACGGGTGGTATTGCGCGTCGCTGACCTTCTCCATCCATTCGACGGTCTTGCCGTCGAGCGACTCGCTGACTGGCGATGTGCGCCATCGAACTCCCCGGCGCGGCCCCGTGCCAGTGTTTCTGACCGGGCGGGATCCAGACCACGTCTCCCTGGCGAATCTCGTCGACGGGATCGCCCCAGCGCTGCACACGGCCCACCCCAGCCGTCACGATGAGGGTCTGGCCCAACGGATGGATGTGCCAGGCGGTGCGTGCCCCCGGCTCGAACGTGACGAGGGCACCGCCCGCCCGCCCCGGGGCGTCTGCCCCGAACACGTGGTCGATGCGCACGGACCCGGAGAAATGCTCGGCCGGCCCCTGCCGAGAGGGCTGCGAGCCGCCGCGCGTGATTCGGATCGATTGCACGCCCGACTGTTGGGTTGAGTCGGGGCCCGGGTTGACCCTCTCGTGATTCGTCTGGGAGGACGCCGAAGCGAGTAGGGAAAGCGTTAAGGCTGCCGTGGGAATCAGTTTCATGAGCGCGGCATCATGATCTCGACGGCCTTTTCAATCACATCCAGTCTCGCTTTCTTGGGATCGGGTTTGCCGACCGCCGAACCATCGAGCTGGAACTCGAGGAGTTCGTCCCTGCTTGGATCGTAACGAAGCCATTTCGGCAAATCCGGGCCATTCGGATCGCCGGTTCTGGCGAAGTTCGCCCAATAGGTGTTCATCATTTTCGCAACTTGCTGGTCGGTGGTTGGCACGGCAGCTCCGTTTCGGCCTCTCAGGTTGTTGAACACGTAAGGGATTTCAGATCCGTGCGCCGCACCAAACCGCATCCGCTCTCGCATCAATGGGGAAACGTAGGAGAAAAGATAGACATAGGCTGGTGTACCTTTTGCGGCAAAAGCCCTTGCGGTGTACCGGGCCGGCTCCGCCCATACCTTGTCAGTATTGACCATCGTGAGCATCTCGGCGAAATCCGTGTTACCGTCGGGATCGAATGCCGCCATCGCTTCGTCACTCAGGTTCCCGAACAGGGAAAGCAGTTCCTTCTTCGACCGGGCATTGACGAAACCAGCCGGTACTTCCGCACTGTTCGATCCGATGAGGAGCGGAACGTTGGCCTGCCTGCCAGCCTCGTATGCGCTCTGAGCAGTCTCGACCACGAGTTTGCCGTCGAGAATCGGTCCGGAGTAGATGGGGGGCCCTCCGGGTCCATCGCTCTCCTGGCCTCCATCCACGATCTCCTCCGCGCTCAAGGAGCGAAGTTTGGCCAATGCGGCCGCGTCCGCACCCTCGATCCCATGTTTGCGCGCGAAGTTCATTCCGATCGTTTCCGCCGAAACGGGGTAGAACGGATCAGCGTTTTCTTGACGTATCGGTCTGCCGGTCAAGACCCCGTCCCGGCCCCCGCCAGACTGGCTGATCGCCTTGTGAAAGAGGCCTTGCGCTTCCGGTATGGTCAGAAGTGAGTGCACCGAGACCCCACCAGCAGACTCGCCGAAGATGGTGACGTTTTTGGGGTCGCCTCCGAATGCAGCGATGTTTTGTTGTACCCATTTGAGGGCGGCAATCTGGTCCATGTAGGCGTAATTGCCCTTGGGCTCTTCTGGGCGCTCACGGCTAAGTGCAGGGAACGCAAAGAAGCCGAGGCGCCCAAGGCGGTAGTTGAATGTGACCAGGATGACGCCTTGATTGGCGAACTGGGTGCGTGAAAAGTCCGGTGAGGAACCGCTCCCGAAAACGAAGGCGCCTCCGTGGATCCACACCATGACCGGCAGTTTTGCCCCCGGCTCTGCCCCGGCGGGTTTCCACACATTGAGAAATAGGCAGTCTTCGGAGGAGTTCTCCCGAATCGAAGCGGAGCCACGGCCAAAGCCCCGCTGCGCACAATCCGCGCCGAACTTGCTCGCATCGCGCTCTCCCTCCCACGCGGGCAGGGGTTGCGGCGGGCGCCAACGAAGGGTACCGACCGGAGCAGCAGCGTAGGGAATCCCCTTGAAGCTGGAGACATCGCCTTCGGTCACGCCACGGACGATTCCGGACGCGGTACGAACCGTTGGCGCTGCAGTAGGACCAGCATTAATAACCGTTCTCGGCGTCGCGGGACTGGGCGCCTGCTCTTGCTTGCTCTGGTTGGTTTCCTGCGCACTTGCCGAGGTAAGCAGGAGGGCCGACATCAGCCAGAGGGCCATGAAAGACTTCCGATGTTCCCTATTCATAGATCTTTGCTGCGATAACCCTGAGGTCAACGAGCTTTCATTTTGACCTGTTGCACTTTTTAGCGACGTGACATGCGGAAGATCCAAACAGAACCCGCCAACTCTTTTGGTCCAGTTGGAATCCGAACTGGCGCCCCAGCCTCGCCGCTCCTCTAAAGCATTGGAAGAGTGGGGTTTGAGTGGGCGGTTCGGGCGTCCGCTTCAAGCGCGGAAGTAGATTGTTCCTGGGCTTCCAGCGCTGCTACAGGACCTCCTGCTTATCGAGGACGCGGGCTAGCGCGCCTTTCTCACCACTTCTTGAACACCTCGGAGCCGAGGTCATCCGGGAGGACAGCCAGGCGCGCTAGAAAAGCAAAACCGCGCCCCGCGGGAACGAGGGAAACAGGCCACAAAGTGCCGGACGGCGAGCACCCCTTGCCGCCTGACCTCAACCCCCTTCGCCCTCATCTTGGCGCGGTTTTGCCACAGCCCGGATTTCGGTGTCTCCTTCCCGGTGGCGAGAAATCCGGGCCAGAACCCCCGCGTTTTCTTCCTCACCGATTCTCCGGGCTGTTTCCCAAAGCGGTCTGCTTCCCTGCATCGCGGTCTCCTGAGCCATCCAGGAGCCGGAGGCCCCCCAGCGTCTTCGCTGCCAGCCAGTGACCGTCTGGAGAGAAAAGGATATCCCTGACAGGATCCGCGAGCCGTTGAATCGAGAGGAGTTCCTGTTGGGTGCGAACACTCCAAAAACGAAGGGTGCTGTCGTCACCGACCGACGCGAGGGTCTCGCCATCGGGAGAGAAAGCAAGCCACCTGACTCCCTGGGTATGGCCTTTGCAGAGCCCGAGGAGTTTTCCATTGTGGGTGTCCCACAAACGAACGGCGTTTTCAGTCTCTGCGATGGGGTTGGATCCAGCCGCGAGAATGCCGCCGTTGTCCGATAGCGCCAGTGGGGTGCCGAAGCCGAAGTCTGCCGTGATCGGGAATTCCGCTTTAAGCGACCGCGTTGTCGGGTTCCATAGCTTGATCGACCGGTCGTGAAGTGTCACGACGACAGCGCCGTTTCGAGAGAAAAGAGCACCTTTGCCTGCGATCCGTAATGGGGCTTCTGAGGGGGCCAGGAGATTCCACCACAGCACGGAATCTCTGTTCTCCTCCAGCCAGGAGCGTTGATCCGTCAGGAGCGATCGTCGCCCAGGATCTGTGTATTTCATGGCTTTCCAAGTCCACTGATTTCCTGGATGGCAGATCCCAAACACGGATCCCGCCTTCGGGTAAGGGATGTGCCAACACGCGGAAATCATCGCTAAGCGCGCCGGCCCACAGGCTGAATGGGAGCTTACCCAGTGTGAGACTGTCCTCGGGTTCCGCAGTCCTGAGGTTCAGCAGCACGAACCTGGACTGGTCGTTGATCGCCGCAAGCATTCGGCCGTCTGGGGAAAACTTGATCGGCATCCAATTGCCTTCGTAAGATTGTTCTCTCGTGGCGGCATTCGTTGGCCATAACCGAATCGTCCCGTCTTTGGCGCCGCTGATCATGCCCTGACCATCGGCAGCGAAGGCCAATGCCCAGACCTCCGAAGAATTCCCGTGCAGCCTTTCAACACACTGCAGGGTCGAGAGGTCCCATAGCCGAACTGAGTGGTCCCTGCTTCCGGACGCGAGGAGTTGTCCACGGGGAGCAAACGCAAGGGCAGAGATCATACCGGAGTGTTCAGTCGCGTTGCGCTGAACGGGCATGGTCGCCACTTTCTCGCCGGTCGCGCAGGCCCACACCTCGAGAGCGAAGATGCTGCCGTCCCGCAGCGTATTCCGGGCGGCGACAACGGAATGTCCATCCGGAGAAAACACCAAAATCTTCATGTCCCGCACCTGGGGAGCATTGAACGTCCCTTGGGAGTTTTCGAGCACCCGCAAGGCTTTCACAGCGTCCAGGTCCCAGAGAACAATGCCCGGGCTGGAGTCCACCGCGATCACGTTGCCGTCGGGACTGAAGGCAAAGGGCGGAATGCTGTTGGGGATTTTAGCCACGAGCTTCCCGTCAGAACTGCTGTATAGACATGCACCCCGTTGGGCGAGGTCGCCGCCAGATACCGCCCATCCGGTGAGAATGCAATCGGGGCCCTGTGCTCCGGGACGGAATAGACCTCAGCCCAATCCGAAGTTCGCCAGATCCGAACCGAGCTCTTTCCAGCCGTCGCGAGCAAACCGGCGGTTGACAGCGCAACTGAAGAACCGGACTTCGCCAGGGACTTAACCAGGCTGCCGCTTCGTGAGCTGTAGATTCGAACGGAGTCTGGCAGGCCGGCCACCAGCCATTCCGGCGAGTTCGCCAGGGATAGAATACTGGACGCCTCCTGCGCGAAAAGCCTATGGTCATCCCCTTGAGCGCCTTGCCATAGATATCGCCATTCAAAGCGTTGGGAACCGGTGTCGCGATGTTTGGCCAGAAGTTCTGTCGCTCGGGCGAGGTTGCCGGCGAGAATGGACTGGTGGGCCAGATTAATGTTGGCCACGTATTCGTTGAGTTCGGCCCGCTCCTGACTCTCCAAAGCGCGTCCTCGCTCCCGCTCCGCATCATGACGAAGCACTTCTTCGTTCTTTCGACGCTGTTCCGACAGGCGCTCGGCGCTTGTGGCGCGCCATGCCTGCCAAACACTGACCGTGGTGCCAGCAACGATAGCAATGAGAATGGTGGCAGCAGCAGCGAAAGCGGCGCGATGCCGCCGCAGTGCTTTGTGGAGCCGATACGCCGTACTCTGCGGCCGGGCCAAAACCGGCTCCTGATCTAAATACCGCTGGAGATCGGCCGCAAGTTCCCGCGCCGTGTCGTAACGTCGGGTGCGGTCCTTCTCCAGGCATTTCATGACGATCCAATCCAGGTCCCGGTCCACGAGGATTGTCAGCGGGTTGGCCGAGCTGCCAGCAACCACCCGGCTTAACCGCGTTGAAGGCTTGGGCGGCTCGACCTCCTTGATCAATCGGCGCATCCCATCCAGGCCGGATTGGGTCAACTCCTTGGCATCGAAAGGCGTTACCCCCGTGAGGAATTCGTAGAGTAAAACGCCCAGCGAGTAGATATCGCTCCGTGTATCCACGTCCGATCCGGTCATCTCCGCTTGTTCCGGGCTGGTGTAAGCAGGTGTCCCGATGAACGCGTGGAAGTTGGTCAAAATGGTCTTCTCGGTAAGCGGTTCCTCAATGGCTTTGGCCACGCCAAAATCGATCACCTTCGGGACTGGCTTTCCATCCTGGACGGTGACGAGCACATTCGAGGGCTTTAAGTCGCGATGAATAACACCCTTTTGGTGGGCGTGCTGGATGGCGTGGCAGAGCTGGATGAAAAGAACAAGGCGTTCCTGGAGCGGGAGCTGATTCGCCTGGCAGTAGTCCGTAATCCGAACTCCGCGAACCAGCTCCATCACGAAATACGGGCGACCCGCCGCGGTCGCCCCGCCGTCCAGCACGCGTGCAATGTTGGGATGATCCATGAGCGCGAGCGCCTGACGTTCCGCTTCGAACCGGGCAACGATGCTCTTGGTGTCCATGCCCAGTTTGATGACCTTGACGGCAACCTGGCGCCGAACGGGTTCACGTTGCTCGGCCCGATAAACCACGCCGAAGCCCCCCTCACCGATCTTCTCCAGAAGTCTGTATCGGCCAATGCAGTCGCCTATCTGTTCCTCGTGGAGCGTGAGCGTGCCTGCCGCTTCCATGGAGTCGGCGGAGGGGCTCGGCGACACCCTGTTCGAGGAAGGTGTCCTCCTGATTGTTCGCGAGCAGCTCTTCGACGGCTTTCCTCAGCTTGGCATTCCCAGCGGTTGCCCGATCAAGAAAAGCCGCGCACGCCTCCGGTGAAGGCTGCTCCAGGGCTTCGTGGAAGATTTCGCGTTCGCGGGTCATTTGACCGAATTTAAATATCCTGCTGGCGTGACAGGCGGAGGATCAAACCAAAACCCGCCAACTACTTGCGTCGAGTGATTGGCTACTATTCTCCGATCTGCCGCCTTAACCAGGCTCTTGCGTAAGTCCAAGTGCGTTCGGCGCTTCGCAGCGACATCCCCATGGTTGCTGCCGCTTCATCCATGCTCATCCCCACAAAATAGCGGTATTTAACCAGACTCGCTGCAGCGGGGTCCTCCTTCGACAGCAGTTCAAGGGCTTCGTCCACGGCCAGCAGTTCATCGTCCGGCAAGGCTTGGGCCAGGCGATCTTCCTGCAGTTCTTCGTGGGCTGCACCGCTGCCGCGCTTGATTGCGTGCTTTCGGCGAGCCGAGTCCACGAGAATGCGCCGCATTGCTTCTGCTGCCGCCGAAAAAAAGTGCGCCCGGTTCTCAAACTGAGCGTCGCCATCCCCGACCATCCTCAGCCAGGCCTCATGGACCAAGGCCGTCGGTTGCAGCGTGTTTCCAGGCGCCTCACCAGCCATTTTCTGGGCCGCAATCCGCTTTAGCTCGGTATAAACGAGCGAAAGCAACTGCTCGGCACCTTGCTGGTTGCCGCCACTGATCTCGCGGAGGATCTGCGTGATTTCCGACATACTCAGTTGGCCTTAAACGGCCGCAAACCAAATGCGCCCTCTCGCTGAGCTCCTTTTCGGAAGGACGTTCATGTCCCGGAAGGACGCTGCTCAAGATTATCAGTGGCTCCAGCGCAATTCTATGGCGAATCTATCCAATCGGCTGTTTGTGCCCGGCACGAGAGTGAAGGGCGTACCGAGTTTGCCACCCATTCGACCCGAACGGGAGCCGGTGCAGGTCGGAATACAGCGGGTTTTCCGTGGGGGTTGGGGGGCGGTTCGGGACGACGGAGCGAGCACCATCACCACAGCAATTCCCACGACGGACCCGGAAACCCGCTGCCTACACGTGCCGACACGAGAGACGCGGGAGCGCTGCTGCGGCCTGCCAGGAGTCGAAAACAGTCAACATGCGTTTGACCCTTGAAAACATTGGTTCCTCTCACGTCTTGACCAATTGTCTCAATGGACGAGGATTGTCTGTACGGCACAACGCGAGAGGACGAATGGCTGTCGCCGCTGGCCAAGGAGAGTGGTCCCGTCTGGCCGCACGGCCAGACGTGGCGGGAAAGGGCGTGGAGCATATCTGCCGCCCATAGCGCTACTGCCGAGGCCGCCGGCCTGCTCCCGTAGCGGCACAACTCGCTGAGGCACTCGTTCTGTACTTTTCGCGCTGCCGCTACCAAGAACGTCCCGCAGACGGTTACCATGTTGGCCTTGGGGCAACCCGCGCGGAGGTCGGGCATGAGGACCGTGCGCGAGGGTTCAAGATCTTCGCCGTTTCGGCCATGAAGTGGACGCCACAAAACACAATGACGTCAGCTCTTGAGGCGGCAGCCCGAAAAGCCAGCTCGAGCGAGTCGCCGACGAAGTCCGCCAGGTCCTGCACCTCGGGCCGAGTGTAATTGTGCGCGAGGACTATCGCGTTGTGGCGCTTACAGAGAGCCCGGACTTGTTCAGTAAGCGATTGCATGGTGCGTCAGCCCCCGATGTACTTCGCTACGAGGCTCCTCGCCTCGCCAGTATCGGTGGTACCCATGACGAGCACGCGCCCGTCAGGGAAGACCACCAGGCGGCGATGACCGCAGGTGAACTCCAGCACCAGCCCGTTGACCGTCACCCCACCGAGCGGCGTCAACCGTTCGCGGAGCCGGGCGAAGTCAAGCCCGCGCCGGCTCTCCGGAGTGACCTGCACCGCATTGCGACCGCAGAGGACGGTCGAGGACGAACCGCGCTCGCAGTTGAGGAAATCGAAGCGTCGTTCCGCGCAACAAGCACAGGTCTCGCTCCGTTTGACCGCCACCGACCTGACCACGCCGCGCTAGACGTCGAGCGCGTGGAGCTTGAACTCCGGCACGGGGTCATTGACCAGCAGCGTGTCCTCTCGCAGCGACGAGGACGCCTCAGCAGCGCTCAGTAGGCCCTCGGCATCGACCGGCAGGAAGGTGACCGAGCCGCCCGCCTTCTCAAGGAGGAGGCACGGGTTCAGAACCGCCTGGTGCTCGACGGCGCTTGTGACAATTCTCAGTCGCGAGCGCGTCGAAGTGGCGACCACGCCGAGGATGGCCAGGTTGTTGGCCTCGGTGCCGCCGCTTGTGAAGATGATCTCCTCAGGTTGCGCACCGATCAGGCGAGCCACCCGCGCCCGGGCCTTGTCGAGGGCTGTCGTCGCGTTATGGTCGAGGTGGATGGCGTTCATCGTGGGCCTCTGCCGACGCGTCTCATCGAGTCTGCGTCTTCACGTGGCGCAACCATGCCTGCAGGGAGAAGGCATTTCAAGGAGCGGCGGAAACCTCCATCATCGTGAACGTCAGGGGACTCGTGCCGGCTCCGACCCATCGAGTCATCACACACTGCGGTTGCGAGGAGGTGCTGCCGAGGTTGGGATTGGGCCAACTCGGTCTTGAAACCGCGTGTAGCATCACGTTTCATTGGCCGACATGAGCACCTTCAGTCGGTTGGCGATCCCTTCGGCGGCGGACCTGCGCTTCGGCGTGGCGGTCAAGCCGCTGGTAACGCGCCGGGGCCTCCGTATCGGCGGGGGCACGGTCTATCCGGAACTCAACTTCACGCTACCGACCATGTTCGTGAATGCCGCCACCATGCCCGAGGTGCGGCAGCATTATCGTCAGATCATCTCGGGCGCCTTGCAGCGCGCCGTGGAATTGGAGGCTCCCGGCCTCGTCGTCGAGTTCGAGACGCTGCCGCCGATGACGGAGAATCCCTCCTGGGGGATCGAGTTGACGCGCATTCTGCTCGACGAGATGGCGGAGGCGGACGCCAAGCACGGGTTGCGCAGCGTGCTGCGCATCACTCCAAACGACACGCGCGAGATGGAACGTCCGCCCCGGATGCGCAGCGGGGCGTTCTATGAGACTATGCTAGCGACGTTCGACGGCTGTGCCGCCGCGGGCGCCGAGTTGCTCAGCATCGAATCGGTGGGCGGCAAGGAAATCCACGACGGCGCCTTGATGATGGGCGATCTGCGGGGGGTGGTCTTTGCGCTGTGTGTCCTGGGGGTGAGGGACATGCGGTTTCTCTGGACGGAACTAGCGGGGATCGCGCGACGGCATGGGGTGCATTGCGCGGGCGACACGGCCTGCGGCTTCGGGAACACGGCGATGGTGTTGGCCGAGCAACGGATGGTCCCGCGCGTGTTCGCGGCCATCGTGCGGGCGATCACCGCGGTGCGAACGCTGGTCTGCTACGAGTGCGGCGCGGTGGGGCCGGGCAAGGACTGCGCGTACGAGAATCCGATTCTCAAGGCGATCACCGGTTACCCGATGGCCATGGAGGGCAAGACCGCCGCCTGCGCGCATCTCAGTCCGTTGGGGAATATTGCCGCGGCGACCTGCGACACCTGGAGCAACGAGTCGGTGCAGAACATCAAGTTGTTGGGCGGCATGGCGCCCACCTGTTACCTGGAACAACTCATTTACGATTGTCGGTTGATGAACCAGGCATTGGCCGATGGACGTGATGCGGCGTTGCTCTACCGGAAGTGGATGGTCCAATCGGACGCGTCGCTTGACCCGCAGGCGTATGTGCTGACCCCGGACTCGGCGGTCACCATTGCCGAGGCAATCGTGCAGGCGCCCAATCATTACGACGCCGGCAAAGCGGCGGGCCGCACGGCCCTGCGTCTGCTGAGGGAGGCGCACCGGGAAGGCCGGTTGCGCATTCCACCGCGCGAGATCCCGTGGCTGGATCGACTCGAGAAAGCGCTGGATTCGCTCCCGGACACCGAAGCGCGCTTCATCGACGAGATGATGAGCGAAGTGGACACCACCAAGTTCGTGACGGCGGATTACGAGTTGAGTTGAGCCTGATTCCAGAGGCTTGGGGCTGAACCGCGCGAAGGTGTCTTGAGGAGCCGGGACCGACAGAATGAACTCCGCTCTCAAGACGTCGCCTCAGGACCGGACCCAGCCACCGGTTGGTGTGCCTTCTGTTCCCACGCCACAAACTGACGGCTCAAGTCCTTCCATTTCTTGCGCGGAGGTTGGGGACCCTTTACCCATTCCACATGGCGACCGCGCCAGAGGGAGTAGATCGCCGGCACGATTTCCAGCGTCAGGATCGTGCTGGTGATCAGACCGCCGATCATCGGGGCAGCAATGCGCTGGATAGCCTCCGCCCCCGGACTGAGCGGCGGCTTTGAGCGCAGCCTCGAAGGCGGGCGTGTCGTCTTGACGTCCGTCGCCCGCAGCCCCGAACTCCAAAACACTCGATCCATCCTTTCGGGGAGAAGCCACTCGGGTCGGTTCAGCGGCCCGGAGGACCGACGATGGCGCCATGCCGACCATGGCGCCGGTGGCAGAAGCAAGGGTTGCCTGACGCAGCCGGCGGCGGCGGGAGATCGAACGCAAGTTCATGGCCCTGACTTTGCCTTTGCACAGGCGGGGATCAAGTCTTGGCTACGGCTAGCGCGCATTTCTCGCGTGCCGGAGCCCCGCCATCCATCACAAGCCGGCTGGAAACGTCCTGGAAACGTCCTGGTTGCCAAGCGGCTGGGGCTGCACTATGACTCGCTGAACGAGCGATCTGGGTCAAGAACATGGCGGCCCAATCCGGGCCGTTTCACCCAGCGCCCGACTGACCCATGAAGTGCATCGCCATTCTCACAGCCGTCGCGTGCGCGGCCCTGCCGGTCGTGGACGCCGAGGTTCCGACGGATTTCCAGTCCCGCTTTCTCGCCATCGGCCTGTCCCGAAGCGCACCCGCCTTCGCCCGTTTCTCAGTGGACTCGCTGGGTCAGGGCAAGACGTCCTTCAACCCCGTGCTCGACGATGAAACCAACATGCCGACGCTGCATTTCGCGGCTGGCGGGACGAACCGTTTCTTGTACTCGACCCGGTCGCCTGACAGCGGTGCGGCATCCGGCTGGAGCATCGAGTGCGGGGAGCGGAACTTGCGCCTCCGCTCACAGTTCCAGCCTGGAGGTGATCCAGCGCCGCCGTTCGCCCTCGCTTTCAACCAGAAGTCCAACCACGCCACGCTGCTGGGCCTCATGCGCCCGGGGCAGCGGCAGATGGCACTGCCTTGTGTAGTGCATCTGCCGGATATGGGCTCGGTCCGCATTACCGGGACCGTGCCCGGCTGGCACCTGGATTATGATGCCCGGCGTTATGTCAAGACGCCCTTTGTTCGGGTCGCCTTCCCCTCCGCCACCGCGGCGCAGCCGGACGTGGAATACCACCTCGATGTGGCGGCGATCCACCCGCCGTTGGCGGGGATCGAAACCAATGCGCTCTTCGACGGTTTTCGCCGGGATTACCTCAATCTATTCCAGATGAACCCGCGCGTGCAGATGTTGGCCAACAACGCATCGAGCGACCCGGTTCCGTTCACGCTGTTCAAGTACGCGGAGATGGCCCGGCACGCCCCGCCGTTGGCCGAGGGACTGAGCTGTCTCGACTTGGTGCGCCTGACGCTGGATCGCTACCTCGCCGGGGCCAAAGGGTACGGCCAGGTGGGATACGGCGCGCCGTCGGAAGAGGCCGATCTGGTCGCGTGGAAGGCGCCCTGGACTTCACTGGACACTTATCCGTCGCTCCTCATCGCCGCCGGCCTCTACATCCAAGGCGCGGAGGACTGGACCTGGGCACGGGCCAATTACGTCGGGCTGAGCGCATGGGGCCGCGAGATGTTGCGGGGCGACAACGATGGCAATGGCCTGATCGAGTACCCTGGCACGGGCAACTTTGGCGACCGGCCCACCGGGGACCGCCGACCGGCCAATTGGTGGGACTGCATCAACTTCGGGCACGAGGATGCGTACTCGAATGCGTTGGCTTACCGCGCCTGCGTGCTGATGGCGGAAGTGGCCGGACGGCTCGAACGGGAGGGCGACGCAGAATGGTTCAAAGCCGCCGCGACGAAGTTGCGCGCGGCCTACGTGCCCACCTTTTTGAATCCGGCGACAGGCGTGTTGGCGGGATGGAGGAGCGCTGACGGCCAGCTTCATGACTACTGGTTCACTTTCGTAAGCGGAGTCGCGATCAGTTATGGCTTGGTCGAACCGACGGACGCCAACGCCATCCTGGACCGGCTCCTGCGTCAGTTGAGGGACGTAGGGTACACCCAGTTTCGGTTCGGGCTGCCCGGGAACCTGGTGCCGATCCGCAAAGGCGACTACGTATTCCACAACTGGCCCAACGCGCGCGACGTGGGCGAACCATCGCAGGACGACGGCTCGGACGCCTTTCAGCTTTACGAGAACGGCGGAGCCACGGGTTGTTACGCGTACTTCACGCTCAAGGCGCTATACAATCTCGGACGCGGCGAAGAGGCGCGCCGGATTCTCCATCCGATGCTGGCGAGCTACGCCGCCGGCGAGTTCCAGGGCTTCTGCGACACCGGCAAGTCGAAGGACTGGCGGGATTGGGCGGGTGGGTGTCACGGCTATGAGGGCCTGTTGGTAGACAATTACTTGCCGTTGCTGGCGGTGCTTGACGAGTGGCGGACGGCGAGACCGTCATGGTCAGATCGCTAGAATCCTTAACCGGTGAAGTGTGTTGCAGACAAGTCAAGTTTTTGTGCTGCGTTAATGGGGTCAAGGATTCTAACCCGGAAATCTCACCAGTGGGGCGGTCGCGGCATACCTGACAGTCCGCGGGTGAGATTTCCGGGTCTGTGAAACCCGCGCCCAGCAAGCAGAATTGGCTCATCGGTTCATCAACGCCGGGACGCGCCCCAACCGCTTGGGCGACCCGGGCACGCGGACACAGTGGGATCGAGATTGGGTCCATCTGTTTGGGGCGCGGGTTTCTGAGAGCCCGCATTTCAGGTGCAATGGGACGGTGACCGGTCAGATGACATCGAAAGTTGGTGAGAAATCCGGGCTAAGGAGCGAGGCGCGGGAGAGAAGGGCAGGAAAACGAAAGGGCGGTTCCTGATGTCGAAGATTGGGATTTGGTCTGAGGCGCGCCTCGCTAGAGTTACTCCTCGTTTGAGATCTGTGGTAAATGAGTTGAGTTCATGCGCCGCGCAGCCTTGCTCAACCCGCAGAGCCAAAGCGCCAGAGGACTGGCGCAGTCCAAAAGCTAGCGCCTTCTCGGACGTCTCCGGACCGCGCGCAGCGTTTTGGAGTGCGGCAGTCTTCTGCCGCTCTGAGACCCTCGCGAACGATCTGGTAAGACGCCCCGCCGGTCTGAGGCGAAGCCTCGCTATTGAGGAGACCGCCAGATGGAGAGTTCGTCTCAGCGTTCGATGACCACGCGCATCCGAACCTCGATCGGTTCATCGTCCGGTCCGCGACTGCGGACTGCCACGGTATGAAGACCGGCCTTGCCATAGGTATGGGACGCCACTTGATCGATCTTCACCGCTGGGAAACCGTCGCCAAAATCGATCTCGGCTGGCCGCGTCGTGCCCGAGAGACGATTCCAGAACAGGATCGGGCTGCCGGGGTGTGCCCCGCGCACCGGCCAGTGGGAAATCCACCCCGAGGCAAACCGGGCGGGCGCATTCGTGTTCCAGACCCGGAGTTGGACGTAGTCCCGGTCCTCGCTTCCGTCGTCAGCAAACACATGCAGTTCCTCGCTATACAGCCCCGGTTGCCCGGCACTGAGGGTGGCCCGCAGCCCTTCGACCTGACGACCATCGTGCAGACGCCACAGGTGGCGCACGATGCGCCGGCCGGGCTGCGCAACACTCTGCGACCCATCCAACTCCAACGTCTCGCCGGGCGTTGCGTAGTGATAGCCGCCAGCCACGGCCAGCAGCGGATCGGCATAATCGCGCATGTACGCCTCGACGGCGAACGGATAGGAGGCCAGAGGCTTGCCAGCAACGGACAGCCCCCAGTGCAGGTGCGGATCGTGGTGCTGCGACTTGCGTCCAGCCCAAGTCATCCCCGTGCGTCCGAGCAAATCGCCGCTGCGCACGGCGGCAGGGTTGGTAAGGCGAGACAAGATGGATTCAAGGTTCATGTGGTAGTAAGTGACCTCAAGCCCGCACGGAGAACGGATCATCATCTTGTTGGACTCCCCATCGCCGTCGGGAAGGGGAGAATGCGCGATGACGCCTCCCAGACTGGCGAGCACTTCGAGCCGGTCAGGGATGGCCCCAAAATCCTCGCCCCGGTGATAGTAATGCTTGTTGTACGGAACGAGCGCCAGCCACGTGTTGTTGTAGGTGTTGGCCCGCCATCGGTAATTGGCCACCGGGAAGCGCATGTCCTCCGGCCCCCAGGGCGCACCCTCGGCCACACAGGAAAACCGGACCGCGCCGCGGACCTCGGGCATGGGGTCAAGTTGTGGTTCGGTCGCCCACGCGCGCGTCGTTTCGACGTAAAGTCTCAGGCCATTGACAGTCTGAGGCATCTCGAAAGGCCGTGCCTCGAGTGTGGCGGTGGTTCCGGACACCTCGACGTCCACCTCGGCCGAACGAAAGACTCGCTTGTTGTCCAGGTCGGGGATGTGGTAGTTGGGCCAATAGAACTCGCGCACGGCCACCAAGCGCACCTGGCGCGCCACGGGCCCGGACGGCCCCGTCACCTCGATCAGTTTGGCCTGACCCACGTCCAGTTCAAAAACCATAGGCAGCGGCAAATTCCTGGCCCAGACCGCAGCGACGCCGCTGCCGAGCACGAGCCCGAGGAGGCCAGACGCCAGAGAAGAAACCGCCCGTCGACTCTTCTGGTCGCGCAGCGGGACCTGGCCGTTGTCGGTGGCAGCGAAGCCCCGGATGACCGCGCCGCACCCAGCCGCTTGCTGCCCGACAGCGGAGGTTCGGAGTTGCTCTCGCATGCGCGAACCCTGCCGCCTGGAATCGACCAGGTCAATCCGCCGTGGGAGTGAACGGTTGCGTTGCAGTGAGTCGGAGTGCGACCAGAATAAGTGCTTGTCGCGCTGGGGGGGGCAGATCCTCGAGCAGCCATGCCGTTGGCGCTGACAACCGATTCTCCCGCTCGTTTCTTGACCTCGAGTCCCGCTCCCTGCGCCGCAAAAGCGCGCCCCAAAGCGCCAGAGGACTGGCGCAGTCTCCCGCAGCCGCGGGACTAGCGCCTTCTCGGACGTCTCCGGGGCGCGCGAAGCGTCTTGACCCAAAAGCTGACTCGGTATTATCTGATTCAAGTGGTGTCAATGCCGGTTCAAAAGCGGGACGCGGGACCGGTGCGAGCGATCCAGTCGAGAGCACGGAAGATGAAACGACGTGATTTTCTGAACGGTTTCGGCGGTTGCCGGAGTGGCTACCGCGTGCGGCGCGCAGCGTGCGGCAGCTCAGGGACAAGCGGGCGGATGGAACGTCCTACCGAAGCTGACGCCGCCGGAGAAACCAGCCGAGTTGAATCTCTGTCTGCAGTGGGGGGCGATTCCCGGCGAGCGAGCTGAACGAGAAGCTCGATTTCCTTGAAGCCAACGGGTTCGCGGCCGTCGAGATCCCGTCCGGCGACTGGCCGATCAAGAACGGCGACGCGTTGATCGAGGCGATGAAGGGGCGCAAGCTGTTCCTGGCGACGGCGTGCGGCCCGAGCGATTTCTCCTACGCCGAGCCGGAGAAGCGCGAGGCCGAGGTGCAGAAGTTCCTGCCGATCATCGAGGCGCTGGGCAAGATGAAGTCGGTCGGCCTGATCATCTGCCCCGCGCGCGGCAAGCTGAGCGAGCCGGGCCACCTGAGCGCGAAGGAACTGCGCAAGGATTTCGTCGAGAACACCGGCAAGCGGTTGGCGGAGCACGCGGCCAAGCACGGCACCTCGATCGTGCTGGAGCCGCTGCGCCGCAACGAGACGCCGTTTCTGCGCCAGGTGGCGGACGGCGCGCGGATGGCGGCTGACATCGGCCCCGGCGCGACCGTGATGGGCGACTTCTGGCACATGGCCCTGGAAGAGACGAGCTTCATGGGCGCGTTCATCTGCGCGGGCAAGCTGCTTTCGCACGTCCACATCGCGGGGCTGAAGGAACGGATCATCCCCGGCGTGCACCCCGAGGCGGACCAGTACGTGGACGGGTTCAAGGGGCTGAAGCTCATTGGCTACCGCGGCGCCGTCAGCTTCGAGGGCGGCTGGCCCAAGAATCCGGCGGACCCGAAGAAGGGGATCCCGCAGGACGAGAAGACGAGGCTGATTCTCAACATGGTCAAGCTCCTGCGCGAGCAGTGGGCGATGGCCTGAAAGAGTCGCTGTCAGCGGACCTGGCAGCGTTCCGGCAGTATCGAAAACGGGTCAGGGGAATGAGAACCTGCCTTGGTCCGAAGCGCACAGTGGGTTCCTGCTTGCCGGAAACACAGAAACCCAAAACAACCATGAACCTCCAATCGATCGCGACGGCCCTCGGCCTGGGCGTGGCTTTGGCAGGACAGGCCCAACCCTCAACCGCCCCGCTCACTCCGCCGGCGAAGATCATCCTCGACGTGGACCTCGCTGAGGACGTGGACGACGCCGGTGCCCTGGCGACGCTCCATGCCCTCGCCAACCTTGGCGAAGCCGAGATCCTCGGCGTTCTGATCTCTTCGAGAAACGAATGGGTGGGGCCGTGCGCCGATGCCATCAACACATGGTATGGACGGCCAGACCTGCCGATCGGCTACCAACGCGGCCTCCAATTCGGCTACCGCAATCGGAAGGACCCGGCTCGCGAAACGCCATCCCAGTATGCTGAACGCGTGGCCCGGGCATTCCCGCACGATCTGGAGCGCAGCAGCGACGCGCCGGATGCAGCCTTGCTCTGCCGCAGGCTGCTGGCTGCCCAACCGGACCGCAGCGTCACCTTTGTGACGGTGGGGTTTCTCACCAATCTGCGGGACCTCCTCGATTCGCGTCCCGACGAGCACAGCCCGTTGGACGGCGAGGCGCTCGTGAAGCAGAAAGTCCAACTCTGGGTCTGTATGGGCGGTATCTTCCCCGCTGGCCGGTTCCCCGATGGCCAGGGGGAATACAATCTGATGTGGGACACGGCGGCGTCGGTGCGCGCCGTCAACGACTGGCCCACGCCGGTCGTCTTCAGTGGATTTGCCATTGGAGCAGCCATCAAAGTCGGCGCTCGACTCCGGGAGACCCCCGAGACAAATCCTGTTCGCGCCTGTTACCAACACTACAACGGTCTGCAAGACCGTGAGGCCTGGGATCAGACGGCGGTGCTCTGCGCAGTCCGCGGCGTCAGACACTACTGGAAGCTCTCCGAGCCCGGGTTCTGCCTCATGCACGCCCGCGTGACTCATGGGTGGAACGAGTGGATCCCCACCCCGAAGAAGGAACACCGCTATCTCGTCGAGTCCTTGCCGCCGGATCAGGTCGGCAAGGTCATCGAGGATCTGATGCTGGCGCCACCCCGCATTGTGAAGCGTTAGCCTGACGTTCACGGAAGTGCTGAACCGCAGCGGCGCATATGTGCAGCCGTTCGGCTCGTGATTCCCCCTCTCCCATCCGATGGGAGAGGGACGGGGTGAGGGGGCTCTGGAGCGTATCCTCGCAGTAAGCCGTTGATGGTCGACGCTTGCCATGAACCGAAAGAGGAACGTTCAGTGCGACTTCTTGACGGCGACCGAGCAGGAGCCCTCCGGCGTTGGCAACTGGCGAGCGCGGAGCAGCGACTCGCGGTATCCCGCGGGGTATCGGCACATGGTCCTGTAGATGCTGTACGCCTCCAGGGCACGGTCGATCTCCTCCATCCCAAGTATTCGCGCGGTGATCTTTCCCCCATACGCCGCCGCCCAACCCGCGTAATCCATCAGAAAGGATTCCGCATCGTCCCGCATCCGCTGCTCCAACTCTTCTCTTCCCACTTCTGCTCGTCCCGCCCGATCGAGAAAAACGATCACGTTGTGGTTGTTCTTTCTCTTCATGTGAACCCGGAGGTTCACCGCCATGCCCTCAGACCATTGTCCGCGGGCGATGAGGACCACTTTGGACGGGAGCATCTTCACGGGTCACCTGACGTTCACGGGAGTGCTGAACCGCAGCGGCGCATATGTGCCGCCGTTCGGCTCGCTATTCCCCCTCACCCCTCCCCTCTCCCCAAGGAAAGGAAACCACTTCGACCGCACTCGCTCGATTCGATCAAAATCGGAGTTCGACCGCCTCGCTCGCCCTCAGGTCTCAGAGTCGACGTGGGGTGAGGGAGCGCTCGGATCGTCCGAGACCGGCCGTCCATCGGGCTCGCGGCTCAGAGCGTACACCTCAATAGCCATCCCTCCCTCCAGGGAGTAAGCAGCGCGCAGAATCCCTACTTCGTCCAAAACAACTCTCAACTCGGTCGTTCTCACTCTCCTTTCCTCGCTCTGAGAGAATCGCCTCGGGTTGCCCTAATTGCCTCAACCGAGGCGAGGCTTGTTGACCGACATCAGCACACTCGCGGGACCAGTCGGGGCACTTGCTCACACTAACCACTGCTGCCACTCGACATCTACGAACCGATGAACACATACCATACGACGTGCGCATGCATGACAGTTGTCGGGCCACAGGGACACTCACACGTAACCGTCCCCCCATCATGCTGGGAAACCAAATACACACAACTGATGCTTACCCATACCTCGAAGATCGACCGGTCCCTCCCCAACCACAATTCACCTCACCAAACGACGCCCCAATGCCAACTTCTGCACGCCTGAAAACAACGACCACGCAGAAGCCTCCACCTCATCTCCTGCACCCCACAACCGCTGCCGAGTGGTTTCTTCCCTGAATCTCGTTGGTGACTTCACCCGCAACTCGACTCCCGGAGACAACCCAGTCTGTTTCGCCGACCCACGACACCGGGCTGACAGCAATGGATGCCGCTCCTCGCCGAGTCATCTCCGCGCAGATAATGCCAGCCGTGGCGTGCTCGAGCCTGGAACTCGCCGCCCCGAAGACGAATGTGCAAGACTGGTCCGTTTTGCGACCCTTGACTGTCCACTCCAAAGACCAATCTGCCTCGAAACACCTAACCCACGACAAACTCTCCGAGTTGGCGAATCTTGCGATAAATGCATGACTGTTGATCGATCGCGACACAAAGGCACGCCGCCATCCCTCCGGCGCCCTGAGAATGCACTTCTGGTCTTCCTCCATTTGTTGTTCCGAAGCCTGAGTGCACGCTCTGCCTGTCTCCGAAAAGTTCACTCACAGTACTTGCTCTCGTCGTATTCACGCTCGCCAAGGTCAGATGCGTTCAATGCCGCGCGCAGTTGTTTTAAAGCTTGTACCATACCCCTTGCTCTCCCAAAGGAGTGCGCGACACCTTAACGCCGGCTAGGCTGTTTGGTAGCTTTGCAGCACCCCAGCGCCTTGCTTTGCAGCCCCTTGTGACCTTCTGTTGTTGCCAGGTCCAGGTGAACAGGTCTTTATGAGTAGAAGGGCACAAAGACATGCGGGCATTAGTCCGACCCCCTGTTGCCCGGCTTCGGGTTATCCTCCTTTTGTGACTCCAAAGCCGCACTCGCCTAACTTGCTTTGTTCAGCCATCATGTCCAGCGCGGCTTGTTTGCACTCTTCGAGCAAAGCATCTGGGTCCAACCCGGTCACCTCGATGTTCCTACCGGCGCGGTCGTGACACAGCACCCGGTAGACACCGGCCGATACTTCAGTCACATCGAACGACCATCCTCGGAGCTTTGGATTATCCTTAGCCATAACGTATCACAGAGCTATTTCTTTGATGATACTGTGTTTTAGAAGTAGTTCCAGCCTGACCGGAGATAAGTACTGCAGACTACCACCTGGCTGGTTGAACCAAGGCGCAACACTTCCAGCACGAACTTCGAATGGTTTAATCACTTGGAAAGACCGCAACGGCTGACGCATAGTCTGAGGTGGCAGCGATCGCGCCCAAGCCGGTGTTCCCGCAGGTGAGAAGAACCGCGAGTAGCCGCTACCGCCATATCTGTCTATGATTTGGCCCGGCATCAGGAACGTCGATTCCGGAATACTCCCAAAACCGTCGTTCGCAGGATAGAATCTTGTCAGGCTCTTTTCTGACGCACTCTTCCCCGCGTCGCACGCAATGTCAGCATTTCTGCGCGCCGAACAGAGAGCATCATCGGCTTTGGCCGCGGCATTGTCGAGGTATTTGGCCATTTTGCCGGCACCGCGCAATGCCTTTGTTGCACCGGCGGGAACGAAGGGGATCAGGGCTGCTGCGGCGTCCAGAACGAGATCACCCTGCCCTTCCTCGATGAGCAAGCTGCTCTCGGTCACGTACCCATAGGCAATCTTGCCGGCGTCGTAGAGAATGTTCCCGACGTCCCATATCGTGTCCCAGAACTGGCCATCGGGATCAACTGCAGTCGTGGGGGCATTCCCGACGTAGGTGTACAGGCCAATGCCTCCATTCTCCTCGATTGGGTCTTGGTTGATCCATCTTTGGAGGTGGGGGTCGTAGTAGCGGAAGCCAAAGTAGGAGAGGCCGGAGGGCAAATGGAACTCTTTGGAGGAGAAACGCATGCGATTGGCTTCGGCCAGGGGGCCGGCGAGGCCCTGGATGTTGCCGAAGGGATCGTAGCGATAGCGGGCGACGACGTTGTTTCGAGCGTCGAGGAGGGCGGTGACATTGCCGCTGCCGTCGCCGTGATAATAGAAGTGATCGGTGCCGGAGGCATTGTGGCGGCTCATGGCGATCAGGCCGCCGATGCCGCCCGCCTGATCGAGTCCGCCACTGAGGTCGGGACCGCGGGTGTAGGTGACGCGCGGTCGGTTGTCGGAGCCGCGCTCTTGTAGCACGAGGAGACCGGCGTACACGTAGCGGGTTTCGTCGATCTGGACCCATTGGTTGGTTTGCCAGGTCTTCTCGCGGAGGATGCGGCGGCGTCCGAAGGCGTCGTAGAGAAACTCGGAGAGGGTCGAATCGTGGACAGCCGTTGGTGACGATGACGGCGACGAGTTGATTGCGGTCGTCGTACGTGAAGAGGCGGCGCCCGTCGCGGACCAGGTTGCCGTCTGCGTCGTAGGCAAAGGCGATCGAGCCGGGCAGGTTGACGGTCAGGGCGTCGGTTGCGGATCGGCCCAGGGAATCACGCGCCACGGCGGTCAGGATGGTGGGACTGCTGGGCAGAGACAGGTTCGGCAGAGCGAAGGTGCGGTCCTGGTAGAGAGTGGCGGTCTGGCCGTTGACGGTGACATTGGTGGCGGCGGGGGTGGCCATTCCGGCGACGACGGTGGCGGTGGTGCGTGTCGCGGCAGCGAGTTGGTTGATGAGATTCAGGGAGAGGTTGAGCGTGGAAGCGCCGTTTTGGCGGGAGACGAGGTTACCGGCGGCGTCGTACCGGTAAGTGAACTGCTCGTGCTGGCGCGCTGTCCGGTCGGCTTCGAATCCGCGCGCCGCGACGAGTTGACCGAGCGGGTCGTAGGCATAATCGAAGGTATTGCCTTCGGCGAACGTCTGGCGGGTTCGTTGATGGGCGGGATCGTACGAGTACCGGTGGCGGTTGAGCAGCGCCCCCTGTGGGCTCGAGAGGTCGGTGCTCAACAGTCGTCCCAGCTCGTCGTGGTCTTGTGTGATGGTGGCGCCGTCGAGGCGGGCGATACTGGCGAGCAGCGGTTGGGCGCCCTGGTAGGTGTAGGTGAAGTCGCCGGCAGGGGAGACGAGCTCGGCGAGGCGTCCGTCGCTGTCATAGGCGAAGGTTTGGATCCAATAGGGAGAGCCTGGTTGTGAGAGGGCGAGTGCGCGCAGGGCCAATGACGTGTCGCGTCCAAAGATGAGGGTATCGTCGGGCCACGGGCCGTCTTCGTTCGCCAGAACGCCTGTTTGATCCCAGGTAAAGGAAGTGGTGCCGATGGCGTCGGTGGCGGTTCGGAGGCGTCCGGCGGCGTCGTAGGTGAAATGGAGATCGGCGGTGGTTGGGGATGTGAAATCGACCCGGGTGAGGTGTCCCAGACCGTCGTAGGCGTAGCGGGTCAGATTGGATCGAGCGGGTGTCCAATGGGCAACGAGTTGGTGGTTGGCGTCGTAGGCATTGGTCCAGGCAACACGTCCGGCCGCATTGATCTTCTTCAGCGGGTGTCCGAAGGCATCGTAGGTCCAGCGGGTGCCGTGCTTGAGCCCATCGATGAGGGTAATGAGGTCGCCGGCGGGAGTGTAGGCGAACTGGTTGGTGGCGACTCCGCGGAAGGACGGGCCATCGAGGGTTCCCTGGATCTGGCGTGTGAGCCGTCCGAGGGCGTCGTAAGACAGCAGCAGGACGCTGGTATCGGTTTGGTTTGTGTAGCTGGTGGGCCAGGGGACACCGGGGGAGTAGCCGAGCCGTTCCGAGCCGCGGCTGTGGAGTTCGGTGCGCGAGATGAGGCGTCCGAGCCGGTCGTAGGCGAACTCGTACTGTGCGCCGGTGGGGAGATCCACGACGCGGGGCCGGTCCATGTCGTCGTACTCGACTCTCTGGATGAGGCTGGACGGGGTGGCGAGGGTCGTGCGCAGGCCCTGGTGGTTGTAGGCGAGTGCGGAGGGAACTGATCGTGTCGGCGACATTCGTTGGCCGTCCCAGGCAGTCATAGGCAATACGAAGCTGGGGACCATTCCCGAGATGGATGGCAACGGGGCGGCCATCGAGGTCGTGTTCAAAGCTGGTGGTGTGGCCGAGCGGGTCGGTGATCGTTTCGACGGTGCCGCAGTCGCACCAGGTGTAGCGGGTGGTATGGCCCAGGGCATTCGTCACGGCGATCGGTCGGCGAAGCGCGTCGCATGAGACAGTCGTCAGGTTGCCAAGGCGGTCCTTGAACCGGGTGCGGTCCAGGAGGGCGAGCCCGCCGGTGCCTTCTGTGAACGGGATGCCGTCGGGCTTCGCGTACCAATTCGAGATGGTGGTGCCATCGGGATAGGCACGACCGGTCAGGCGTCCCAGGGCGTCCCAATAATGAGTCACTTTGAGCCCGCGCGCATCGACGGTGGCGCGGACGCGGCCCTGGTGCCACTGGAACGAGTTGGTGGCGAGGGGGGCTCCGCTGCTCGCCGTCCAGACACGCTGGGTGAGGAAACCGTCGGATGCGACGCGGTTGGTGATGCGCAGGCCGAACGGGTAGGCAACGCTGACGAGTTGGCGGTTGACGGGATGGTACGTGGCGGTGGTGGACTCGCCCAGGGCATTGACGGCGTTGGTGATCTGGCCGCGGAAGTTGTAGGCATAGGACCTGGTGAGAATGGGCCAGAGCCATTGGTCACACTCGGGGCCGTAGACCTCGGTCAGACGGCGGTCAGTGCCATCGTAGCCCAGCCAGGTTTGGCGCACGCCCACTTCGGAACCATTCGAGTAAGTGCTGTCGATGGCGAAAGGGAGGCCCCATTCGTTGCGTTGCCAATGGACATACCGGACGGTGCCGTCGGGCAGGCGCTCGGCCTGCTGTGACAGCCAGACCGTATGAACGTCATTCAAGGCGTCGTAGTGGTAGGTGTACCAGCGGCGATGGCCTTGGGCGATGCCGTCGGGGCTGGGTGCGCGTTCCAGCAACAGGCGCGTGCCGAGACGCGGTCCGCCGCCCGTGATGGTCATGTTCCAGTGGCGCCACCGGGCGAGGCGATAATGCTCCGGGTCGAACCTGGGCCAGTCGTTGGTCACCAATGCCATTTGGCGGCTATTCCAAAAGAAACTGCTGCGCTGGTTGAGCGGGCCGACGGTGACCGGCTCGGGCACTTCCTCGTCCACCCGCGGACAATCCGAGTCATAGGCCGGGACGCAGGAGTCATCGAGGAGTTCGTGGTAGGCATAGGCCTGACGCTCGCCGTTGGGCAAGGTGACCCCGATCGAGCGCGAGATGGGAAACGCGTCCAGGCCGGTTTCGATCGACCAGGTGCGGAAGCGGGTCATGCCGTACGGGGTCATCATGGCGCTGAGAAAACCGTCGGCGCTGTAGCGAAAGGCGTTTGTGATGCCTGCGACATCGACGATGCGGATCAGGTTGCCGTTGGTGTCATACTGGAAGCGGGCCTCGCGTCCGTAGGGATCCCGCACCGCCGTCACGAAACGCGGAAACTGAAGGTTCGTGTACGACAACTCAGAGACCTTGCCGTCGTAGTCGATGACCCGCGCCAACCGAATCACCGCGCCGGAGGCGCTGTACTCGAATCGAATGACCCGCCCGTGAGGGTCTGCCTTCTCCGAGAGCAGATGGAGAGTGTTGGTCTCTGTGCCGTTGAACGCCTGGGCATACCGGTTGTCGCAGAACGACCGGTACGAAACTGTGTAACTGACCGAACCGTCATCGTGAACGGTGGAGCCGACGAGTTCGCCGCGCGCTCCCCGCACGGGCCCGCTGGTGACGCCGTCATAGCGACGTTTCCCGCCCCCCGGCACGCGGAACGTGATTCTCTGGTCCTCGCTCGTTTCGAAGTAACTGAGCCAGGAGCATTCCCAGGCGTTGCCGAACCCGAAGACATTGGTGCTCACGGGCGAGCCGCGCTGTTTGTAGCGGAGAACCAGCGGCATGATTCGTCCGTCGGACATCGTGTAGTAGAGGGGGATGTCCTTGACCCAGAGATTGACGAAGGGCTCCGAGACGCGCCAAACGGGCATGCCGCGACCGTCGCACCCGTCTTCTCCGTGCCCGGGAGGGCAGGCCTCGGGGAGCGGGCACGGGGTGATTTCACCGGGGTTGGGCGCTTCGGGGTCGATGGGCTGGGAACTGATCTCCTCGTCGGTGGGGCATTCCTCGTCATCGTCGTCGTAGGGCGTGGGGGGGTAGGAGCGCTGGCCGCCCTGGATGGAGCCAGCAGCTTCCAGACTCAGCGGCGACCAGTGGGCGTCCAGATCGGCTGCGAGGACGAGCCCATACCCGCTGGCGTGACGGTCCAGCCAAGCGGTGTCGCACCAGACTTTTCCGCCAACCTTCGGATCGTCCAGAAGCAACCGCGTGCCAGCGCGCGCGATCACCGCCGAAAAATGGCCGGTGCGCCAGTGCATGATGCTCGGCACTGTCCAGGGTCCGGGGCGGACGCGTCGAACGGACTTGAGGGGAAGACCGGCGGCGGCGGCAGCCCGTTCGAGGTCAGCGAGGGTGTCGTCGGATCCCACCGAACCGAGCATGGCGAGGGAGGCCGGCTTAGCCCCCTGCGTTCTGACGACGCGCGCCAGAGCGTTCAGGGCGTAAAGACCGCACGACGGATGCTGGGCGGCCTGAGCCAACGGCGCGCAGGTGTCCGGCGAACCGTTTCGAGGGCATGGCGGCGGAACCGACACCGAGGCGGCACCGGCGAAGGTGGCCGCGTTCAGCAAGACATGAGCGCCGGCGAGGGCGAGCCGATAGAACTGGGGATAGAGACTCATGGAACTGCTCCTTGGGTGGTAGGGGTTGGGTCCTGAGAGATCAGGGAACGGGAGACGAACGCCGGGGGCGGGTGATGCGGACTTCGAGTCCGAGATCGCGCGGGTCACGCCAGTCCGTTTCCGCCGAGTCGACGACGCCGTTGCCGTTGGCGTCCTCGACATAATCGGCGAGGCCGTCGTCATCGGTGTCCTGCGGTGCGTCGGATGGGCCGTTGACGTCGATGGCGACGCGGTGGAATCCGATATCGACCATCGTATTGGCTTCCTTGGCTTGGCTGAGCAGGACGGTGTGATGGTAGAGGCCGGCGTCGGCGGCAGACCGGCTGCCGGCATTCACCAGATGGGGCGCTGCCTGGTAATAGTCGCCGAGCGGCCCCGCCGCGTAGGGGAAGTCCGGCAAGACGATGTTGCCGGTGCTGTGCCCCAGGAGTTGTTCTTGTTTGGGACCCAGGTACGCGTTGTGGCTATGGAGAATGCCGCCGTCGAGATCGCGCAGATCGACTTCGTGGAATGCGCTGTCGCACATCACCCACTCGCCGCCCGGCACGGTGCGTTCGAGATCGAGGATACCGCCTCGAAACAGGTTGTTGGCAGCCGTCAGCGTGAGCCCCGACCGCAAGCCCACCAAGGCCCGTTCAAAGAGGTTGTTGCGCAGGCCGACGCTGGTGCTGGACGTCCCCGAAAGATCGAGTCCGCCACCGCGGATCTCACAATCCTGCAGCGCAAGATCGCGCCAACGGCTTGTGTCGCTGTTGCTCCGGAGGTGGCAGCCTCGCATCAGCCGGGGCGGCAAACTCGACAAATCGGAAAGTCGCGCTGGGACCGTCGGAGGCAAGGCTTGCGCCCTGGTCCGTCCCCAGTACGGAGACCGGTGTTGCGCTGGCCGCCCCCCAGACCATCGACTGCTCCTGAACCATCGTATAGCGGAACAGGCGGACCGGGCGCAGTGGAGTGCCCTCGGCGTGCAGGCGCGCGGCGGGATCGAGACGAACGCCCAAGGGACCGAAGGTGGCCAGGGAGGTACCGGGCAGCACAAACAGCGTCCGCGTGCGTGGGAATGGTGAGCCCGCTCACGGCGAAGTCGATCGGATCGTAGTGATACCCGAGATCGGGCGCATCCAGATCACGCGCTGTGAGCGGAGCGAGCATGAGGTCTGTCCCGTCCGTGCTGGCGCAGAGCGATGGCGGGGAGGTGGTCTTTTCTTTGAGTTCGCGCGCCAGGGTGGGGTCGATGCTGGGGGTCCCGAGGCTTCGGAACGTGGATCGTGCGAGATAGAAACCGCCGGCGCCCACGGTTTGGAACACGCCGTTGCTCTCAGCGCCGGTGGCGCAGTGAAGCTGGTTCACCGCGACGTTGCCCAGGCTGGGCACAGCGACGAGCAGACTGTTCACCAGGACCAGAGAACTCTGAGTTCCGTAGAACATCCCCCACGTGTCGCTGGTCAACTGGGGGGACTGGCAGACGGTGAGATGCTCTGCACGGGCGGTGAAGCTGTAGCCTGCCAGGGCCTGAGGCGCATCATGGATGAGCAGGTTATGGAGGGTCAGGTTCTGCAGGCGCGTGCCCCAACCGTTGACGTGGAGCGCGGTGCCACAGCGGACAAACTGTCCGTGTCGGACGCTGTTGGTGCCGGCGCTGTAGTCGTGGAAGAAAATGCCGGTGTGGGCATGGGCGATTCTCAGATCATGCAGCGTCTGCCCGGCGCACATGATTCTCAGCGCCGGACAACCGTAATAACAGGTTGTCGGATCGCCCGTGGAATCGGGCACGATCTCTCCCACCGAGTCATCGTCCCGCGCCGTGAAGATGGCCGGACGATAGGCAGCGGTCAGGCAGCGGACGGGGCCTTCGACAACAATGCGGGCGATGCCGCCTGGCGCGAATTTCACGACGCACCCCCCTTCGATGGTGGTTGTGCCGGCCAGAGTGAGCACCCCGCGAATGTGGTAGGTCGTGTCGCTCTTGAAGGTGAAATCGCTGATGCTGGGCGTCAGGGTCAGGGCATAATCGATCACGACGCCGTCGGCCAACAGAGCGGACGAGGGCGGGGCGTGAGTGTTTGCAGCCGATCGCGGCCACGGTTGGCCCGGGAAGTCGTCCGTCTCCGGCGAGTCCGGTTTGCTCCGGGCCTGACGCGGTTCTGGCAGTTGGAGGTTGGGTTCGGCGCCGGGGGTTGTCCGACCGGGGGTGCCGACGCCGACGGTGCGCCGCACTCGGGCCTTGAGGGATTCGGATTGTTGGCGAGAGAGGGCAGGCAGCGATTCGGACACGCGCAGCAGCGCGAGGTAGGGGACAGCCTCGATCAGAAACTGCCGCCCATCGAGGGTCTCCCACGATTTATGGACTGGGATCTGGGGCCCATCCACGCCGACCGCGGACGCCTGACCGGGGCCCATTCTCATGGCGCCGAAGGAGAGTTCCTGATCCGTCAGCGTTTGCCCGTCGGCGAGCGGAAGGCGGCGCACGTGCGTATCGGGCCGAGGCGGATCGAAGAACTCGGTGAGGACCAGGAGCCGGGTCTGACTGGGATCCAGTCCCAGGTCGCGCACCAACTCGGGGGGAATCCGTCGTCGGATGATCACATCCTGCTCGAAACGGTCCAGGTCGACCACGTAACGAACGTCCGCTTCGAGGCCGTCGAAGGCGTTTTGGTAGACGATCTCAGTGGGGGAGACCTGGACGCCCCGACAACTCTTCAGTTCGGCCAGCAGCACGTTGCGGCCGGAGGCGGCATCGACGAGAGCCAGGCCGAGGATCGCCGAGCGCAAGCGGACCCCGTCAGGGGCCAGCAACTCGACTGCGGCCTGGCGATTCGGGTCAGAGGCGAGGGTCACCTGGTGTTGGGTGAATCTGGCCAGGAAGTAGCCTTCCGGTTGAGACTCGAATCGAGCCTCGGCGGGCCGCCATTGGTTCTGATCCGCATCCCAGCGGTTCAAGCCGGACGCCAACTCGATGCAGGAGGCCCCGGTCGGCCTGCTCCCGGACGGATCGTTGCCTGCGTCGGCGAGCCGCCATGAGATGTGGTTCGGTCCGGCGTCAGTGACGATGGGCGGGCTGTGCGGTTCTTGGGGCGGACGGCGGAGTTGGGCGCGTGGCGTGAGTGCACTGTCCTGTGCGGCCGTGCCAATCCAGGTTGGGTTGACGCCAGGCATCATGGCTGCGAAAAGGACCGCAGCCCAGACGGGGCGCGAACCGGCGAAGCAGTTTCGGACTTTGGATGGGATCATTTGCATGGTCTCCTTTTGGCTTCGTTCGATTGGCATCGGCCAGTTGGGACGGGCGCTGCACGCCACGCGGGTTGGTGACCGGCGAACCGGTCGCGGCTCTTGTCGAGCCGGGTAATTCCCCACCCCCACCTCTTGGTGACCCTCCTTGAACCGCCCTCCTTGGCGGGCGGTTGCCGGGCTTTTGCGACGCGGTGGAAAACCTCCCAGTTTCCAGCCGCGCCCTTGGCGGCGCACTCATTCGCAGCCGGCGTGCCAATCCCCATTTTCAGAGTGACCGAGCAGCGGGTGAAGGGGTGTGTCACGGGCTGGATTCCGCGCACAAACCCCGTGTTGGCAAGCATCAGCGCCGTTTTCGGCGCCTTCTCGACTTGACCGGATGGGCGTTCGACCCGCCGGTTCGGCGCCGTGTTCACCGTCGAGGCGGCGCCGCGGGCGGTGTCTTGATCTTGGATGGGGTGTCCGGCTTTGGGCCGACAGGAGGTTGGCGCGTCCTGCGGGACCGGTCGGGAGGAGAAGTGGGGGGCGCGATCGGTCGCCGCAGGACTTGGCGAGTCAAGGCAACTCGTTCGGCTCGTCGAGTTCATCGTCGTCCTCGATCTCCCGCCGCATACGGCGGGAGATGCGTGGTCGGATGAAACCGTACGCCAGGTAGGCGGTGAAGATGACGGGCAGCACCAGGGGCAGGATTCTCTCGCGCAGAATGATGAGAACGCCGATGAACACAACGGCAGCGACAAGCTTGGCAAAGGGCCGTTGCACACTGAGATTGATCGATTTAAACGACGGGTACTTCACGTCGCTGATCATCATGACGGACAGGAACACGAGGAGGAAGGGCAGGACGTAGCGCCAGCGACCGACCGGGAATGCCCGGTCCTCCCACCACATGATGAACAGGGTGAGCGAGGCAACCAGGGCAGCGGCTGCCGGGATGGGGTAGCCGAGGAACTCCTTGGCCCCGCTGGAGCCGGGGAGACTGGTCAGGCAGTTGAACCGCGCCAGGCGCAGCGCGCCGCAAATGAGGTAGACGGAGGCAATCAGCCACCCGATTTCCTGATACTGGACGAACACGTCTTTGAGCACGATCCGGTGGACGAGAAACGCCGGGGCGGCTCCGAACGAGATGAGATCGGCAAGCGAATCGAACTGTCGCCCGAACGGGCTTTCGTGTCCGCCCCAGCGCGCCAGGCGTCCGTCAAGCAGATCGAAAATACAGGCCAGCAGGATGAAGAACAGCGCGTGGCGGATGGCGGTGTTGAAGCTCCCCACCGTCGCATCCGCCTCGACGATTTTGGTCAGGGCCACAAACCCGCAGAAGAGGTTTCCCGCCGTCATCAGATTCGGCAGGAGGTAGATCTGGAGGCGGGCGGCAGCCGGCGGCGCGTCGCTGGGATGGTCCTTCGAATCGGCCATAGGCTTAGCGAGGCTTGGCCTCAGACTGGCGAGGCGTGTGAACGACTCGTGGCTGCTGGGTGGCCACCACGATCACCGGCGCCCGACGCCTCGCTAAGGGGCGCCGCTGCGCGGCGCAAAAACTCGACTCGTTGACTACAGATTTCATCGAGGGAGTCACTCTAGCGAGGCGCGCCTCAGACCAAATCCCGGTCCTCATAGGCTTGAAAAGTCCCCGTGTTTCCCCGCCCATTTCTCCCGCGCCTCGCTCCTTAGAATCCTTGACCCCTTCAACGCAGCATAGAAACTTGACTTGTCTACAACACATTTGAGCGGTCAAGGATTCTAGTCGAGTTTAAACCCGATGCGCCAGCACCGTCTCTCCCCCGCGCACGGACTGTCCGAGCCGCGCCACGACGCGGGCTTCGATCGGCAACAGCAAATCGCAGCGCGACCCGAACTGGACCAGGCTGAGGCGTTCGCCGCGGGCGGCAGTGGCGCCCGTTTCCGCCCAGACCACGATCCGGCGCGCGATCGCCCCGGCAATCACCCGCACTGCCACTCGCTCGCCGTCGCGCTCGGCGGACTCGAAGCCAATGAGCACGTTCTCATTGAACGCGGCGGAGTCGGTGCGCATTGCATTGAGGAACTGCCCCGCCGTCCGTTTCTGAAACGCAATCCGCCCGGCGACCGGGGCCCGTTGGACGTGCACATCGGTAATCGAAAGAAAGATCGAGATCCGCCGACACCGCCCGCCCATGAACTCCGGTTCGTCGATCTCATCGATCAAGTCGACTTTGCCGTGGGCGGGAGCCACGATCGCCTCGGCGGCCAAGGGAATCGTAGGATCAGGATCGCGAAAGAAATAAAAACAGAAGAGCCCGAAAAGCACCCACAGGCCAAGCAGGCCGCCGGCAAGGTAAATCAGCACTCCGCCCAGGAACTTCGCCAGCACACTGGCGAGCATCAGGCCCAGCAGGAACACCAGAGGCCAGTAGATCAGGTGCAGCGCGGCCTGGGTCGCTTTGCCTGCGTGTTTCATCGGCTCAGTTTAGCGAGGCTTTGCCTCAGACTGGCGAGGCGTGTGAACGGCTCGTGGCCGCCGGGTGTCCACCACGATCACCGCCGGTCGACGCCTCGCCAAGTGGCGCCGCTGCGCGGCGCCAGAGAATCCTTGACCCCTTTAACGCAGCACAAACACTTGCCTTGTCTACAACACGTTTCACCGGTCAAGGATTCTAGGGTGAGCCGGCAGTTTTGGAAAGGGCGGAGTTCGAGCGAGGTTCCGCCACAGACCAGTCGAACACCTGGGCGCCTGATCAGATCGCCTGCACTGGGCTCGAGGATCGCAGACCGACCCGCAGCCGCCCGGGGTCAGGTCGAGGAGCCTTCCTCGAACTGGGCATACAACTCGAGTGCGCCGAGCACTTTGGCCTCGATAATCTGGCGCTGGATGTGGGCCAGGCCGCCGCGTTCCTGGAGTTGCTTGACAAGCTTGTCCGGCTTGATCTGGTGACGGGCCGCGAGTTCGAGAATGCGCTGCGAGAGTTCCTGGTGCGTCGCGGTGATGCCTTCCCGCTCGGCGATCCGGCTGAGGACCAGCGCAGCCTTGACGCGCTCCTTGGCGCTATTGCTGGCGACGCTGTAGATCTCGTCTTTTCGTTCGTCGATGGCGGCCTTGGCGACGCCGCGCTCCTGGTTGGTCCGGACGATATCGAACACGACGTTGCGGGTCTCCTGTTCGACGAGGGACTCGGGCAACTCGATGTTGACCCGCCCCAGCAGAGTGGCCACCAATTGATCGCGGATCTGCCGTTGCTGTTTGTCCTTGAGTTCGAGTTCGAGGTCGCGCCGGACCCCGGCCCGGAGCGCATCGAGGTTCTCCGCCCCGTAGGCGCGCGCGAGGGCGTCGTCCAGTTCGGGAAGCTGTCTCTCTTTGACCTGCACGATCTGGACCTCGTAAACGCCCTGTTTTCCCGCCACCTCTCGCGTGACGAAATCGTCGGGGAAAGTCACTGTCACCGTGCGGGTGTCGCCCGCGTTGGCACCCACCAGCGGGTCCGTAAAGCCCGGAATGAACGATCCGGTCTGAACCTGGAGCCAGAAGTTCTGCTGCTGAGTCAAGCCGCGGGCAGTGGGGGCAATATCGGTAATCGGTTTGCCCTCGCACGTTCCGGTGTAATGGACGACCACGAAGTCGCCCGGTTGCACCGGGCGGGCGAGATCGACGAACACAGGCTTCTGCTCGCGAAGCATCCGCAGGGCGCGCTCCACGTCGTCGTCGGTGACGGTGCGGTCGTCGCGGCGCACCGGCAGCCCCCGGTAATCCGGGAGTTCGAACTCCGCCTCCGTTTCGACGGTGGCGGTGAACGCGAAGGGCTGGCCCTGTTCCCACGGAGCCTCTTCGATCTCGGGGCTGCCGACGGGGCGAAGCTTATGTTGCTGGAGCGCCTCGCGATAGCCCTCGTTGAGCAATTGGCGCTTGATCTCGCTGTCGATCTGCGGGCCAAAGGTCTTCACGAGCAGGGGGCGGGGGGCCTTGCCGGGACGAAACCCAGGAAGCCGAGCCTTCTGCTGGAACTCCCTGATCACCGCCTCCGACTTGGTCTGGGCGCCTGCCGCGTCGATTTCCACCCGCAGCAGCTTTTTGCAGGGACCGAGATGTTCGATTGTGACATTCACTTCAAAAAGCCCAGGACTTTAAGTGGGGGGCGCCTGGGCGTCAAGCACGGGGGCATGAGACGAAAATCTTCGCTCCGTCGTCGGCGAGCGTATTAGTTTGCTGCCCATACGCTCTTCGCCCAAGAATCCTTGACCGGTGAAACTTGCTGTAAACAAGTCACGTTTGTGTTCTGCGTAGAAGAGGTCAAGGACTCTGAATCTTTCCGCTCCAATGGGCGAGAGGCTGCTGTGGCAAAAAGGTGCGCTATGAACGAAAAGACAAACAGTCGGTCGAAGTGGCTCACAAAATGGCCCTGGAGAATCCTGGCGATGGTAACCTTCGTCTTTCCTGAAGTTCAGGCCCAAGTGCTGGACGTGGGGACCGATCTGACGCTGCCGCCGGGCGTGCACACGTACGAGTCGATCATCGTGCACAACGGTGCCACGCTGAAGCTGCAGAGTGATCCCCTCGCCGGCGCCGGCGTCACCCTCGAAACCGCCACCCTGATCATCGAAGCCGGCGCGAGCGTTTCTGCCGCCGGCACGGGATTCACTCCAGGGGAAGGTCCAGGAGGCAGCACGAGCGACCGGGTGGGAGCGGCGCACGGAGGCCGAGGCGGCGGGACGACCTCGACCACGATTGTCTACGGGTCGGCAATCCGTCCGCTGACGCTGGGGAGCGGGGGCAGCGGAGGGACCGGCGCGGGTGGCGGCGCAGTCCACCTGGTCATTGCCGGGCTGCTGCAACTGGACGGGACCCTCACCGCCAGTGCCACGGGGCGTTCGCATGCCGGCGGCAGCATTCTCATCGAGGCGGAGAGGGTGCAGGGGGCGGGCCACATCCAAGCCAACGGCAGTCCGGGCGAGTGTCCGTCGTGCACGGCGACATTCCCGGGCGGCGGGGGCGGGCGCATTGCAGTCTACTATCACACCCGCGACTTCACAGGCGCCGTGCAGGCGTTCGGGGGTTCGGACAGCAAAGGCGGCCGATCCACCTCGATGAGCGGGGAAGACGGCACAGTGGGGTGGTTCGACGTCTCGGATCCAGCCCGGGTGCGCCTGACCGCCGGCCATTCGTGGCGGTTCCAGTCGAGCGACGCGCTCGACGGAGAGATCGTGTACCAATCCATTGACCTGGTTGGAACCACGGCTGCGATGGAGGCCGGTGTGACGGAGGTGCGCGCCGTCGAGGATTTCCGGCTCCGTCGCCTTGCTGAAACGAACGCGACGCGACTGGGCCTTTATTCAGCAACGGGCGTCGTCACTCTGGCAGCCGCGAACCTCACGGTCGAAATGGATTGTGCTGTTGACGCAGCCGGGAAGGGCTTTGCTCCGGGCGAAGGTCCAGGAGGCAGCACGAGCGACCAGGTGGGAGCGGCTCATGGAGGCCGCGGCGGCGGGACGGTCTCGACCAAGGTTGTCTATGGTTCGGCGACGTGGCCATTGACTCTGGGAAGCGGTGGGGGCGGGGGCAGCGGAGGGGCCGGCGGCGGCGCGATCCGACTGACTATCGACGGGGTGCTGCACATCGACGGGACGTTGACCGCCGACGCCAGCGGGCGTTCGCATGCGGGCGGCAGCATTCTCATCGAGGCGGAGAGGGTGCAGGGGGCGGGCCACATCCAAGCCAACGGCAGTCCGGGCGAGTGTCCGTCGTGCACGGCGACATTCCCGGGCGGCGGGGGCGGGCGCATTGCAATCTACTATCACACCCGCGACTTCACAGGCGCCGTGCAGGCGTTCGGGGGTTCGGACAGCAAAGGCGGCCGATCCACCTCGATGAGCGGGCAAGACGGCACAGTGGGATGGTTCGACGTCTCGGATCCAGCCCGGGTGCGTCTGACCGCCGGCCATTCGTGGCGGTTCCAGTCGAGCGACGCGCTCGACGGAGAGATCGTGTACCAATCCATTGATCTGGTTGGAACCACGGCTGCGATGGAGGCTGGTGTGACGGAGGTGCGCGCCGTCGAGGATTTCCGGCTCCGTCGCCTTGCTGAAACGAACGCGACGCGACTGGGCCTTTATTCAGCAACGGGCGTCGTCACTCTGGCAGCCGCGAACCTCACGGTCGAAGTGGATTGTGCTGTTGACGCAGCCGGGAAGGGCTTTTCTCCGGGCGAAGGTCCAGGAGGCAGCACGAGCGACCAGGTGGGAGCGGCTCATGGAGGCCGCGGCGGCGGGACGGTCTCGACCAAGGTTGTCTATGGTTCGGCGACGTGGCCATTGACTCTGGGAAGCGGTGGGGGCGGGGGCACGGGGGCCGGCGGCGGCGCGATCCGACTGACTATCGACGGGGTGCTGCACATCGACGGGACGTTGACCGCCGACGCCAGCGGGCGTTCGCATGCGGGCGGCAGCATTCTCATCGAGGCGGAGAGGGTGCAGGGGGCGGGCAGCATTCAAGCCAACGGCAGTCCGGGCGAGTGTCCGTCGTGCACGGCGACATTCCCGGGCGGCGGGGGCGGGCGCATTGCAGTCTACTATCACACCCGCGACTTCACAGGCGCCGTGCAGGCGTTCGGGGGTTCGGACAGCAAAGGCGGCCGATCCACCTCGATGAGCGGGGAAGACGGCACAGTGGGGTGGTTCGACGTCTCGGATCCAGCCCGGGTGCGCCTGACCGCCGGCCATTCGTGGCGGTTCCAATCGAGTGATGCGGTTGGCGGGGAAATCGTCTTCGAGGACGTGACCCTGCACGACACGATTGCCTCTGTCGAGGAGGGGGTGAGCCGCATCCGGGCGGCTCGCGACTTCACGCTCAGCCGAACCGCGGAGACCAACAGTTGCATCCTGGAGCTCTACGGGCCAACCGGGACCCTGACGTTCGCTGGCCAACGCATTGGGATAGGAGCCGGCTGCGTCGTGTCGGTCAGCGGCAAGGGCTTCGGCCCAGACGAAGGGCCTGGGGCCAGCGCGAGTGTGACCGGGGCGGGTCATGGGGGACGCGGCGGCGGATCTTTCGGTCCTGGCGGCCCCACCTATGGTTCGGATCGCTACCCCGTGGCATGGGGAAGCAGCAGCGAAGATCCGAGCGGGCGCGGCGGCGGCGCATTGCACGTGGTGGCCACCGAGCTTCTGCATCTGGATGGCTTGTTCGAAGCCGACGCCATTCGCGGCGATGGGGGCGGCAGTTCGGGCGGCAGCATTTGGGTGGAAACCGGGCGCATCCAGGGAACTGGGACGCTGCAAGCCAATGGCGCGCGCGGCGGATGCACATCCTGCACGGAAGCAAGGGGCGGCGGCGGCGGGGGACGCATCGCGATTCACTTCGCCCAACGGGCATTTGCCGGAGCCGCCCACGCCGCGGGCGGGTTGGACAACCACAACGTGCCCAGCGGCCAGAACGGCACCGTTCTATGGGTGCGCGAGGTCCCCATCCAGATCGGGGCCACCGTGCGCGTCGCGCACGAGCCTTTGGTCCATTACACGTTCCGGCTCGATTGGCCCGATCTGGCGGATAACGTGGTGCTGGTGCGATTGACACCGCGAGAGGCAGTTGGTGACTGGACACTCGCGGGTGAGTTCGGCCAAACGACAGCCGGGCAGACGGCCCCTTGGCGGGGAGTGACGGTAGGTGCCCCCCCGCAGACCGGCTTTGAGATGCTCGTGCCGCTGGGCGCGCCGGGGCGCTATTACTTCGACGTGGTCAATACGGTGTGGAACCTCGACGAACCTGCAGGCGCGTTCGACCTGGAAGTCGTCGATGTCGACCGTTATGTCGTCCCATCGTCGCTCGGGAGTGGCGGGAACGCCGGCACCACCACCCTCACGCTGGTCGGGACCGGCTTCGAACCCGGGATGCGCGTTCGGCTTCGGGACGCCTCGAGCCAGACGCTGCGAGAATTCGCGGCTGGTGATTTCGACTCGATCGGTCTGGCCGTGACGGCCGACTTGACGGGTTTGGCGCCCGGCGTGGTCGATGTCGTCGTTGTGTGGCCGGACGCGGCGCAGATCGTCCTTCCCCAAGCCTTCTCCATCACCGGCGGCGCCCCGGGCCGATTGGCATTGTCGGCAGAGTTCCCCGGGAGCGTTCGTTCGCTGCGCGTTTACACGATGTGGGTCGACTGTGCCAACACCGGCGCCACGGACCTACCCGTGCCGCTGCTCCGCATCTCGAGCCTGGACAACCGCACGATGCGGCTATCGCCTGCCGACCCGTTTGTCCACGGTCCGCTGTGGGCTTTGCCCATCCGGGAAGGTGCGCCCTATGAAGTCTTGCCGCCGGGCGGGCGGATTCGTTTCCCCGTCGAGGTGATTCCGGAAGGGGGCCAGCATACGCTCAACAAGTTTTTGATCGAAGCGGTGGGCGCGGTGGATGAACCGGTGCGTTGGGACGACCTGAAGCTGGGGGCGCGCCCGGAAGGCGTATCGCCGGACGCCTGGGATATCATCTGGTCGAACTTCACACCCGAGATGGGGAACACATGGGCCGAGTTCATTCAGAAGCTGCGCAAGGATGCCGTCTACCTGGCCCGACTCGGAAACCCGACCCGTGACGTCCGGCGCCTGCTCGAACTCGAGTTCGCAGCCGCGTCGTCCAGCACCGGGATGGACCGGCCCTTTCTGCGGCAGACCGACGCTTCGAGCACCGCTGCCGATGCCCCTCCATTGGCGTTTGTGAGGTACCACAACAACCTCATCTTCGGCCGTTCCGAGGAGAGCCCCCTGGGATTGGGTTGGACACACTGCTACGACTTTCGCTTGACCCGCCCCGAGCCGGACATCGTCCAGATTCAGTTGCCGAGCCGCTTTGTCCGGCGGTTCTACCGTTCGCCGCGAGGCGAATGGCAGCCGGGTCGGTACGATCATGGGCGCCTCAGCGAAACGGCGGGCGGGTTCAGCCTCGAAGACGGCCAGCGCACGCTCCGGTTTGACGCCGACGGCCGGCTCGAGTCGATCGCCCGGACGGACGGACGCGCCATCACGCTGAGCTACGCCCAGGGACAACTCAGCGAGGCGCGCCATTCGAATGGAGAGCGGCTCCAACTCGCGTACGCAGGCGAGCGCTTGTCCACGTTGACCGACCACGCCGGGCGCCAAACGCTCTACACCTACACCGGGAACCGCCTGACCTCGGTCGCCCACCCCGACGGGCGCATGAGCCACTACGATTACCACACCACGGACGCGGCTCGAAATGCCCTTCTCTCCGTCCGTCTCGCCGGCGGTCCGGAACGCGAGTTCGATTACGACGTCGCCGGCCGGTTGGCCGCCCAATCCGACGCGGATGGGGCGCATCGCCTCGAGTACCGGTACCCCGACCTGGGCACCATCGAGGTCCTCAATGCGCTGGCCGAAACAGCACGCCTCGATTTTGACGGCGACAAGCTCCCTCTGCGGCTAACGGCGCCGCTGGGACAACAGTTGCAGTTCGTCTATCGCGAGGCCGAACGCTCCCAGCGCCTGCGATTTCCCGACGGCAGCCAACTCGAAATGACGTACGACGCCTCGGGCAACCCGGTCGAGTTGGTCGATCCGTTAGGACAGAGGCTGCGGATGGAATTCACGCCGGCGCTGCGTCAGTTGCGCTGGCTCGAAGACGGCCTGGGCCTGCGCACGTTTTTCGCCTATGCCGCCCAGGGCAGCCTCACAAACATCCTCTACGCCGACGGCTCCCAGGAACGATTCACCGCGGACGACGCCGGCCAAACAACCCAAATCGTCAACCGGCGCGGGCAGACCATCGACCTGGTCCGCAATCCGCGAGGCCGGATCATCGAGAAGCGCGTCGAGGTGTGACCGTGGCCGTGTACGAACACGACACCGCCAACCGATTGGCGGCCTTCACCGATGCGCTCGGGACCACTCGCCTCGGCCTGGATGCGACGCGATCGTTTGACCGCCATCACCAACGGACAGGGACAGACACTGACGTTCGAACTCGATGCGTCCGGGCGGCGCCAGCGCGTCACCGACCAGACCGGTTTCGCCATCGTTTATGAGTACAATCAGCACGGTTTCCTCGAAGCGGTCCGCGACCGAAACGGCAGCCTGATCATGAATTACGCTTACGACACCGCAGGACGCCTGGAGCGGGAAACTCGCGGCAATGGTGTGACGACCACCTACGCTTACGACGCCAATGGACGGCTGATCGAGTTGACGCACACCAGAGCCGATGGTCCGCTTGAACGGTTCAGCTATGCCTACAGCCGGAATGGCAAATGCGCCTCCGTCCGCAACCTCGCCGGACAAGAGACCCGCTTCGCCTATGACCGCGCCGGACGCCTTGCGCGCGTCGATTACGCCGACGGCGATTTCGAAACGTTTACCTACGATACCGTCGGCAATCGGACGGCCGTCACGTCGACGCTGGGCACGGTGTCGTACGCGGCGAATGCCCTGCACCAATACACGCGTGCCGGCGACCGCTCTTTCACCTACGACCCCGCGGGCAACCTGATCGGCGATGGCGCCCGTGCGTTCTCTTACGATGCCGAAGGCCGCTTGACGCAGATCGACGTGGCAGGCGCGCACGCATGGCGTTGCGAGTACGACGCGCTCGGCCAGCGCCTCCGAACCGCTTCGTCGTCCGAGACCAATCGCTTTCTCTTGGACCCGACCGGCATCGGATGGGTGGTGTCCGAACTGGATGACGCGGGCGTCACCCGGGCCCGCTATCTCTATGGGTTGCGACTCATAGCGCGCATCGACGAGTCGGGCGCCATTCAATACTATGGCTTCGACCGCGCGGGGCACACGCGTTTGTTGACCGACGCCGCCGGCGCCGTCCTCAACACCTACGCCTATTCCCCCTTCGGCGAGGAGCGAACGATCGACGAGACGGTGGATAATCCCTATCGTTTCGGCGGTGCGTGGGGGGCGCGGTGCGACAGCCAAGGGTTGCTGTTCATGCGTCGTCGCTACTACGACCCCCAACTCGGGCGGTACCTGTCGCCGGACCCGCTCCGTCTGGCGGGGGGCCCCCACCTCTATGCCTACGCCGCCAACGACCCGGTCAACCTCTTCGACCCCGACGGTCTCTCCGGCGGACCGGTGCCCGATCCCAAGGACGTTTCGTGGAACCTGGTCAAAGGCAACAAACCTCAGGAGATCGTCAAGGACAATGCGGTCAAGTGGCTCTTGCGCCAAATCGTCGACGGCATCGACGACATCACCGACTTCGATCCAGACACGATCCAGAAGATCGAAGAAATGCCCACTGAAGACAACATGTACAAGGAATTGATGGGCGAGCCCAACCAGCAGTTCAGTCCCCAGCAGATCGAGGCTGCGGAGAAAGGCCTCAAGGACACCGTCGTCGATGTTCTCTCCAAGCTGGTCCAGGGGGTGACGTGGAAAGACCTGATCCCTGACCCGGACTGGGACGCAACGCAGCCGAACAGCGGCGCGGACCCGGCGCCAACGCCGATGTTCACGCCTGAATTCATCGATCTCACCCTCGATGTCCAGGGCGAGTCGGTCACCCCGGGCGATCCCAACGAGAAGACCGGCTCGGCCAGCAGCGGCGTGAACGGCATCGCCACTCCCGACGACACGTTGCACTACACGATCTACTTCGAAAACGATCCGCGCCTCGCCAACGCCCCGGCGCAGGAAGTGACGATCACCGATGCGCTCGACCCCAACCTCGACTGGTCAACCTTCCGCTTGGCAGAAATCGGCTGGGGCGCCATCACCGTCCCTCTTCCCGCCGACGCCGCCCAGGTGCAGACTTATGTGACGGTGCCCGACTATCGGCCCGAGATCGACAAAGCCTGGCGCGTCGACATCGCCGCCGCAGTCGGTGCCGCGGGGACCGCCGTGTGGTCCATGCGAACCATCGATCCTTTGACGGAGGACCTGCCTTTGGACGCGATGGCGGGATTCCTGCCGGTCAACGACGACACCGGGCGCGGTCAGGGGCACGTCGCTTTTACCATCCGGCCGCTCCCCGGCCTGGCGGCGGGAACCCAACTGGCCAACCGCGCCACGATTCGCTTCGACCTCGAAGCCACAATCCAGACTGACATCGTCGTGTTCACCTTGGCCGGGCCCCTTGGCAGCGAAATCAAGAACCTCGAAGTCGCCGCCGGACAGCTCCGCTTCCTGGCCGAACGCCTGGTCCCCCAGGTGCCGGCCACCCTCGAGCAATCGTCCGACTTGCGCCAATGGACACCCGTCCAGGTCGTCACGCCCACCGGAACGACTCACGCGTTCGACGTGCCGATTGCGGTCGATCCGTCCCGAATGTTCTTCCGCCTGCGCCAGGAACCCATGATGCCCGCAAGTGCAGCGAGCCGAACAGGAAACCGACCCGCGGGTCAAACATGCCTGCATCCCATCGCGCCGCCGCCGGGAGAGCATTCCCCAAACACCCTCACTTCATGAATCTGTTCACGGCAAGACTCGCCCTGATGGCGCTCATTTCCGGCCTTGCGTCTGTGGCGGCTCAGGCACCGTTGCATGACTTGTCCAAGCCCCGACGGTTGATCGGTGGCTCGGTCGCAAACATCGCAACCGCAATTCAGTGGCATCTCGATCACATCGACGCGACATCCGGTCGCCTCGATGCCGCATCCAATGCAGGCCGCCCACTTCCGGCCTGGGTTTACATCCAGGGCGAAATCACCGGCGAATTCGCCTGGGGCGGGTGGAAGGTGCAGGGCACGGCGGATGGCACGAAGGCAACCGTTGTGCTCCGGAATCCTCCGGTCGCCGAGTTCGCTGAGTTCCAGAAGCTGAAGAAGGAAATGACGAGCGCTCCGAATCCACCGTCGAAAGAGACCGAGGCCTATCGGCAGAAGTCCAGGGGATACGACCTTTCGGGAGAGTTTCCCGTGCGGTGTCTGGCGCTGCGCACTCGAGAAACCTGCGAGGGCCTGCCGATCTTCGACCGGGGTCAAATCTACAATCCATGGACCATCCAGGGCTTGAGCGTAACCCCCGCGCAAGTCCGCAGCGGATCTCCGAGCTCGATGGACGAAGTCATGATCGCGGGCGAAATCCCGCCGGGATCGCTGCGCGTGCAGTTGGCCTTCTTGGATGCGCCCGGTGACGAATTCACTTATGCATACGAAACAACCGTCCAAACCGGGCCGGGGCCTTCCTCGACAACGACGACGACCTTCCATGACAAGTGGGGGCAGCCCATGCTGCAAAGCGGGCCCGTGCCTAACCTAGATGGCGTGGGCGGCAGCCGGGAAATCACCGTCAAAAAGACCAATTGGCTCGGCGACCAGTACCTGAACCGCTTTCAAATCGTTGACACCAACGGTTACGCGCTCTCCAATTGCCTGGGCTGCATGCGCACCAAGTCAGGCAAGGACCCGGCCGGCCAGAAATACACGCGAAGTCTCGCATTCGACTGGCCCTGCGATCAATCCGGCCACCGGCTCGCACTCACGAATCTGGTCATGTTGCAGATGGTAGACCTCGACCGAAAGCTGGCTGCATACCTCAATTTTGGCAGGGAAGCGCGCGCCTTTGACCTGCTCCGCCTCAAGTCTGAAAGGCAGATGCCATCGCCAAGCACAAACGCGATGAACCACCCAATGCCCGTCCGCGATCGCACCGCGGGACACGCGGACGGCCAAACGGTCCGGCCGTAAAAACCCCATTCGGTCGAGGCCAGTCCGGCAGACCCTGAGCCCGCATTTCTCGCAGCGCGGCAGAGCCGCCACCAAAGCGACGGGACACTCGTGCGTCTCTAGCCTGCTCCATCTACCCAACATCTGAACAAAACAGTCAAGTTTTCCGCGAAGCGGAACGGAGGATTCCAACGAAGCTCCGCGTTCGGACGGCCCCATCAGTACCAGCAGAATCGAAAGCCCAGGCTCGCTCGTCGGTTTGAGGCGGAGCTTCGTTGGAATCCTTGACCGGTGAAATGTGTTGCAGACAAGTCAAGTTTTTATGCCTCGATGAAGGGGTCAAGGATTCTAAAGAGCGAGGCGCGGGAGAGAAGGGCAGGAAAACAAAAGAGCGGTTCATGATGTCGAAGATTGGGATTTGGTCCGAGGCGAAGCCTCGTTAAAGTTGCTCCTCGTTTGAAATCCGTAGTGAATGAGTCAAGTTCTTGCGCCGCGCAGCCTTGCTCAACCCGCAGAGCCAAAGCGCCAGAGGACTGGCGCAGTCTCCCGCGGCCGCGCATACGCGTCAACCTAAGAACGGCTGAGATGCGGACATCCGACAGAGCTGCTTGGGCACGAGCGCGTTCGACAGCGCGGAGCGTCTGGAGTGCGGTGCTTCAGCACCGCTTTGTGTGGGACGTCACCGACCACCGTGTTCGAAAAGCGGCGGTAAACCGCCGCACTCCAAACGCTTCGCGACTTCTCTGCCGATTCGGCGGAAGCTACTCTCTCTCCAAACCACTCCTTACCAAAGACTTGGATTGTTGCGAGCACACATGCATGTTGGCCCCGATTGTGAAAGCTCGCTAGGTTGACGCGTATGCGCAGCCGCGGGACTAGCGCCTTTTCGGACGTCTCCGGACCGCGCGGAGCGTTTTGGAGTGCGGCAGTCTTCTGCCGCTCTGAGACCCTCGCGAACGGTCTGGCAAGACGCCTCGCCGGTCTGAGGCACAGCGTCGCTAGGCCTGGGACTTGCCAAGCAGGCGCGGGCGGCGCAGGCTCGTTTCCATGATCCGATGTGACTTGCTGGGCACGATTGTGGCGGGTTTGACGGTCGCGCTTGCGGCAGACCTCCCCTTGCCTGCCGCCACTGAAACGCCATCCACGGGCGTCGCCAGTCGGATTGCAGTCCGTTTCGACCAGCAGAGCGGTTTGTGGCGGGTCGAAGGGCAGCGTCACACGATCCAATTGAATCCGACCAACCTGAGCCTCCGCGTCAGTGCTGGGCCTGTCCGTTGGCAGATGCGGTCTTCCGCCCCGGGCGACTTGCAGGTGCGACACGCCGGACGGACGGCGCAACTCGAACTCGCCGCGGCGGGGCAGAAGACAATCGCGCCCTATCGCACCGGCTTCCAATCCGGTCTCAAGCTCGGACTCAGCGGTTTTCGCGACGGGAGCGAGACACTGGATCTCGCGCTGCAGTTGTTCCTTTGCCTCGAGGGCGCGGACGAGGATCTGGTGGCGACCGCGATTGCCTCGGACGGGGCCACTCGCGTGGTGCAATGCGACTGGCCGCCGGGCCTGGCGTCCGAGTCGTTCGACACGACGGTCGTGCCGTTCATGCAGGGGATGCTGCTGCCGAAGCAATGGCCGGAAAAGACCTGGCTGTACGACACCCTCAGTTTCGGCCGTGGTCTCTATCAGCCGTGGTGGGGACACCAACAGAACGGCGCCGCGATGCTGGTGATCCTCGAGACGCCGGACGACGGGGGCTGCCACTTCGATCACCCGGCGGGCGGCCCGACGCACATAGGACCCCACTGGGTCAACGCGCTCGGTCGCTGGGCCTATCCCCGGCGCGCGCGATTCTGCTTCCTCGACTCGGGCAATTACGTGGATCTCGCCAAGCGCTATCGCCGTCAGGCGATGGCGAGCGGACGTTTTGTGTCGCTGCGGGAGAAGATCGCGCGGACCCCGCGGGTGGCGCGGCTCCTGGGGGCGCCGGTGGTGCACACCAGCATTCTCTATCACATCCAGCCGGAATCGAGTTACTATCAAGAAGGACAAGCCGGCGCACAACCATCAACTCGTCGCGTTCGACGCGCGGGCCAAACAACTCGAAGCCCTCGCCGCGCGGGGCATCACGAACGCCTACGTGCACCTGGATGGCTGGGGCTATCGCGGCTACGACAACCTGCACCCGGACGTCCTGCCACCGTGTCCGGAGGCGGGCGGGTGGGACGGCATGAGGCGATTCGCCGACGCGTGCGACCGGTTGGGTTTCCTGTTCGCAATCCATGACCAGTACCGTGATTTCTACCTGGATGCGCCGTCCTACGACGAGCGCCACACGGTCACAGACGCCGCGGGCCAACGCCCGCTCCACAGCATTTGGTATGGCGGGCGGCAGACCGTCCTCTGTCCGAGCCTGGCGCCCGGACACGTCCGCCAGAACCACTCCACCATCCTCGATCGCGGCGTCAAACTGCGCGGCGCGTATCTCGATGTGTTCTCGGTTGTGCCGCCCGATGAGTGTTACCAGGCGGAGCATCCCGTCACCCGCACCGATTGCCTCCGCTTTCGGGGCGAGTGCCTGGACTTCGTGCGGTCTTACGGCGGAGTCGTCAGTTCGGAGGAACCCAGCGACTGGTCGGTGCCTCACCTGGACCTGGTCCATCACGGCCCATTCGCGCTCAGTCCGGGCCCGGGACAAGGCCCGGCGATGGGCATCCCGGTCCCCCTGTTCAACCTTGTTTATCACGACGCGCTACTCATGCCTTGGTCGCTGGACCGCGGCGCGTGGGGCATCCCTGAGAAGGACCTTGGCTTTCTGCACGCCCTGGCCAACGGCGGCATGCCTTACCTGGGATTGGAACCGAGTGCCGAGGATCTTGAGCGCGTGCGCACCGTGGCCCGCCTGCACGCCCGCGTGGCCCTGCTCGAAATGACGCGTCACGAGTTCCTCGACGGAGGCCGCCGCCGCCAGCAGACAACGTTCGCCGACGGCACCCAGATTACGATCGACTTGGACCGGGACGAGTGGACAATCGAACCGGCGCTGTAAACCCACACGACCCGGGATGACAACAAAGCGCGTTCGGGGCACATCAAAGCGTGCGTTCTCGAATGACCACGGCCGCCGCTCACTGTGGACCGGTAAAACCAATTGCAACCCGGACCTGTGAAGAGCCTGCAACACGATCCAAAATCCTGATTCACTCATGAACCCCCCCATCCAAACCGAAGTCAGCGATCTCTACGAAGCGTATACGCGTGGAGCAATGGACCGACGCGAGTGCATCGAGAAACTCACCAGGATCGCCGGTGGCACCGTGGCGGCGGCGGCGTTGCTGCCGGTTCTGGAAGCCAACTCAGCCATGCCCGCGGCTGTGCCTGGAGACGATCCACGCCTCGAAACCGGGTATGTCAAGTTCCGCGGTGTGAGTGGCGACATCCGCGCCTATGCCGCCCGGCCCAAAGGCCAGAACCGGCTTGCTGGGGTCGTCGTGATCCATGAAAACCGCGGACTGACCCCACACATCGAGGACGTGGCCCGTCGAGTCGCCCTGGAAGGGTTTGCGGTCGTTGCTCCCGACGCCCTGTCGCCTCTGGGCGGCACACCGGCAAACCCGGACGAGGCCCGCCCCCTCTTTCAGAAACTGGATCAAACCGCCCACACGAAGAACTTCGTCGCAGCCGTTGCCTATCTCAGAACCCACCCCCAGACCACCGGCAAAGTCGCCTGTATGGGCTTCTGCTGGGGTGGGGCCGTGACAAACCAGGTGGCCGTCAACTCGCCGGACCTCACGGCAGCCGTTCCGTTCTATGGGACTCAGCCTGCGCCGGAAGACGTCCCCAAGATCAAGGCTGCAATGCTCATTCACTACGCGGGCAACGATGAGCGGATCAATGCCGGGATCCCGGCCTTCGAAGCCGCCCTTAAGAAGGCGCAAGGTGGAATACACGATCCATGTGTACGAAGGAGCAGGACACGCGTTCATGAACGATACCGGCACCAGGTACCACCAAGCCGCGGCCAACCTTGCCTGGCAGCGCACCATCGAGTTCCTCAAGAAGAAGCTCGCGGGTTAGCGAGGCTGCGCCTCAGACCGGCGATGCGTGTGAACGACTCGTGACCGCTGGGTGTCCACCACGATCACCGACACCCGACGCCTCGCTAAGGGGCGCCGCTGGGCGGCGCAAGAACTTGACTCATTGATAACAGATTTCAAAAGGAGAGTCACTCTAGCCCGGAAATCTCACCAGTGGGGCGGTCGTGGCATTCCTGACGGTCCGTGGGTGAGATTTCCGGGTCTATGAAACCCGCGCCCAGCAAAGGGAATTGGCTCATCGGTTCAACAGAGCCGGGACGCGCCCCTGCCGCGTGGGCGACCCGGGCACGCGGACACAGTGTGGTCGAGATTGGGTCCATCTGCTTGGGGTGCGGGTTTCTGACAGCCCGCATTTCAGGTGAAATGGGACGGTGACCGGTCAGATGACATCGGAAGTTGGTGAGAAATGCGGGCTAGCGAGGCGCGCCTCAGACCAAATCCCAATCTTCGACATCATGAACCGCCCTTTCGTTTTCCTGCCCTTCTTTCCCTCGCCTCGCTCCTTAGAATCCTTGCGAAACGAAAGGGATAGGGGTGAAGGCCAAACTTGACTTGATCGCAACATGTTTGGGGTTTCAAGGATTCTAGCGGCGCCATTCTGCTCGCACTGCGTCGACGAACGGCTGGACGTGCGTGAAGAATCGCCTGTAGCCGGCACAGAGGAAGTTCAGTCCCGGTTCACCGTCCGGGCTGAACGTAAAACGGTTCTTCGGACATTCGCCGTTGCACATGCTTCGAACTTGGCAGTTCTGACAGTAGCGCGGCAGGCTCGCCAGCTTGGCCATGCCAAAGGCACGTTGGGCTGAACTCTCAATCAGGTCGCCCAGCGGTTGATCCCGGATGTTCCCCCAGCAGTGTTCGGGATCCACGAAATGGTCGCAGGCGTACAAGTCCCCATTCCAGTCCACAGTCGGGATATCCCCGCAAACAGGCCGGAAAATGCATGAGGAATGCTCCTGACCGAAGGCCGTCCGGGCGGCCTCCTCGAAGATCTGCACCTTGATCCGCCCGATATCGCCGTCCACCCACTCGTCGAAAACGGCACAGAGAAAGTCGCCCCACGCTTCCGGAAGCACGCTGTTCGGGCTGACACCCCGGGGTGCGTCCGGACGGCGTTCGACCAAGGGCAGAAAGGTCACGTACGCCGCGCCGATCTGCTTGAAGAAATCGTAGATCTCCGCGGGCCGGAGCATGCTATGGGCACCGACCACGCACAGGATGTCGGTCGGCACTGAGTTCTGTCGGAGCAGCGTGTAGCCTCGCAGCGCCTCCTCGAATGTCCCGTTCCCATCGCCGCTCCTGCGATGCCGGTCGTGCAACGGCTGCGGTCCATCAAGGCTGAGCCCCACCTGGAATGCTTCCCGGGCCAGAAACCGACCCCAGGCTGCGTCTAACAGAACACCGTTCGTTTGCATCCCGTTGGCGATTCGGCGGCCGCTCGGAAGGAGGCGCCGCTGGATTTCCACCACCGACTCGAAGTAGTCCAGACCCAACACGGTGGGTTCACCACCATGCCAGGAGAACCGAATCACTTCGTCTGGCGATGCCTCGATGTGCTGGCCAATATACGCCTCCAAAATGTCCTCGCGCATGCAAGGGGACTGCACCCCCAAACCCAGACGTCCCTTCTTAAGGTAGTAGCAGTAGTGACAGCGCAGGTTGCACCGCGCCCCCGCGGGTTTGACGAATACCTGAAATCCACGTGATGCTAGCGCGCATTTTTCACCAGGTTTTGAGCTACGCGAAGCCGATGTCATGGAGATGAGGCACCCATGCGCGCTAGAAAAGCAAAACCGCGCCCGAGTGGAGGAAGGGAACCGGGCAACAGAGTGTCGCCGCACCCGCGAGGTTTCGGAAACGCTCCGAACTTCGTTTTTCCCTGCCCGGGCGCGGTTTTGCCAGAGCCCGGATTTCGTTGTCATCTTCCCGGTTGTGAGAAATCCAGGCCAGCCTGCTCCATCTACCCAACATCTGAACAAAACAGTCAAGTTTTCCGCGAAGCGGAACGGAGGATTCCAACGAAGCTCCGCGTTCGGACGGCCCCATCAGCACCAGCAGAATCGAAAGCCCAGGCTCGCTCGTCGGTTTGAGGCGGAGCTTCGTTGGAATCCTTGACCGGTGAAACATGGTGTAGACAAGTCAAGTATGTGTGCCGCGTTGATGGGGTCAAGGATTCTAAGGAGCGAGGCGTCGGGCGCCGGTGATCGCTGTGGACACCCAGCGGCCACGAGTCGTTCACACGCCTCGCCGATCTGAGGCACAGCCTCGCTAAATAACCTCAGCAAGACGCGATCTCATGGCGCGATCTGACCACGGATCTCGCCGGCAGGGTACGCTGAGGTGTGAATGTTCACGTAGGTCTGGCCGGAGAGAATCATCGTCTTCACCGCCTCGCTCACCGTGGCCACGCCGGAAAGCGTGCCCGCAGCGCCGAAAGCGCCGCCGTTGAACGGGGCCAGGTTCAGGACCGGCGATGCCGTGCCGTCAACGCCTGCCGGGCCGTGAATGTGGGCGGCTGTGGCCGGACCAGTGAGACCGCCGTAGTCGATACTGAACGTCAGTTTGTCACCCTCCACGCTGAACAAGCCCAAGCCCGTCCCGGTGGTGGTCACCGGGTTTGGCCGCTCTGCCTCCCCCGAAAGGGCGGTCGCTAAACGCGCGCCCGGACCCTGCCCGGCATCGCGCACGCGGAAGAAGCCGCTGCCGGCGTCGGCGCTTGCACTGAATTGGCGTGTGGCAACGACGGCTGCGTCCGCCCAGTTGAGGTCATTCACGGTGTTCTTGCGTTGGACGACAAAAGGGCCGGCACCGCCCTGCCATTCCAGGCGCAGGATGCCCGCTTCGGCCGCAAGCCCGGCGATCTCGACCGGCGCGATCGCCGGGATGATCTTGAGCATCTGTCCCGTGGCGCCGCTGGGGCCGAGTGTGGTCGAGCCGAAAACATAGAGTTCACCGTCGGTTCCCTGGCCAAAACCCTTGATCCAGAGGTTCAACGCACGGTCCTCCAGGCCGATTTGGAACTCCTTCACGAGGTGATTGTCCGCAAGATAGAACAGCCGTCCGCTGGGTGCGCCGAACCTGCCCCAATCGCCAAACACGTAGCGCCCGGCCAAAGCGGGCAGCGCAGTGCCGCGATAGACAAAACCCCCGATGATGGCGGATCCGTCGTCGTGGTCGTAAATCGCAACGGGGTCGATGAGGTCCGGTGGCGCCGGGCGAACAGGGGCGGTCACCAGGCTGCCCGAGCCGTCGAACCAGAACGGGCCTTCCTTGAGGTTCCAGCCGTAGTTGCCGCCCTTGGCGACGAGGTTCACTTCCTCGATCTTTCCCTGGCCAACATCGGCCAGATACAGAGCCCCCGTCGACCGGTCGAAACTCAACGCGAAAGGATTGCGAAAGCCATATGCGAAGATCTCGTCCAAGCCCTCGCTCCCAACGAACGGATTGTCTGCCGGCACGCCGTATTGGCCGTTCGGGGCAGTGGTGCCGTCCACGTCGATCCGAATCAGCGAACCCCAGATGTTGGTCGGGTCCTGCCCATTGCCGCCCGGCACGTGGCCGTTGCCGGCGTCGTGCGCCTGACCACCGTCGCCGAGGACGATGTAGAGAAAACCATCCGGGCCGAACTGCATGGCACCGCCGTTGTGATTCGACTGGGGCTGGTCGATGCGGAGGATCTCGCGGCGCGACCCGGGGTCGACTCGGTTGGGATCACTCTCGCTGATGCGCCACTCGGCGATGACAGAGTGGTGGTTGTTGGCCGTGCCCAGTCCGTTCTGAAAGTCTGCCGAGCCAGCCACAGGTTCCGAGGTGTAGGTGTAAACGCGAGGTTTCTGGGCGAAATCCGGATGCGCTGCGAAGCCCAGCAACCCTCGCTCGTCGTAGTTCCCCAGGGTGACCAGCCGGCTGCGCAGGTCCAACAGCGGCGTCGGCTGCTTGCCCTCATGGGTGAGAATCCACACACGCCCGTCCTGATCGTAAATGAACATCCGACCGCTGTTGTCGTTCGGCACGGCCATCCCAAGCGGCGAAGCGAGCCCGTCCACAACCGGCTCTAACTCGATCACCACATCGCCTTTGGAAATCCGCTCGGCGATCGGATCGGTAATGACCACGCTCCCGACGGTGATCGTCACGACAGCGGACGCCGTCGATGCGCCGTCGTCGTCGATGGCCACGGCCGTGAGCGCGTGCTCGCCGGGAAACAACTCGACGGTGAGCGTGTACGGGCCGGCAACCAGTCTGCCCAGCGACATTGCGCCGTCGAAAAACTCGACGCTGGTCAGCGTGCCGTCTGTGTCGCCTGCTTCGGCGGTGATCGTGACCGTAGCCGGAGCCGTAAACGAAGTCCCGTTGCCCGGTTGGATAATGGCGACAGACGGCGGCAGATTCGCTACGACGGCCGGAGTGTAGTTGACCATCAAGACGCCTGCGTCCGCCCCGCTTTCCCGCGAACCGAAGCCTCGTGCGGACCGATTGGACCCCTCGGCCTGGGACGCGAGCAACCATCCGAAATTGCCGGCGGGATTGTCCACCCAACTCTGGACGTCGCTCACCAGACCCGGGCCGGTCCACGAGATGACCTGACCCTCGGTCAATCCCACCAACGCCGAAGCGCTGGCGGACGCCGCCGCATCGCTCATCGCACCCGCAGCCACCCAGCCGTCCGTTCCGGTAAACCGCGCCGTCCATGTCGCTTCACCGGCGGTGGCAACCGACCCGTTGTTACCCACCTTCGTCCCTTCGCCCCAGGCCGCCTGCAACCGGTAAAGCTCGAAAGCCGAATTGACCCCACCAAACGCGGGAACATCCGTCAACCTCAGCCGAAGCTCGACTGAGGTCACTGTCGAACCGACCGGGATCGCCGCGACGGCGAAGCGCACCAGACCGCGCCGCACCCCCCCGGTCCCATCCCGGCCTGCCGCAACATGCGTGTGCCCGCCCGCGTTGTTGCCGGGATGGCCACTGCTGATAAAAGTGTCAGCCGCCGGATTGACGCTCAGCTCATCCGCGCGGCCAGCGAACAATCCGATCAGCACGACAGCACGACTGATCCCAGATCCCAGCGCCCTTCGCAGCCGATTCGAATACCAGGCGTTTTCGGGTTCGTGAGTGCTAGGAACGAGCGGAGTGTTACGATTCGGGTTCATGCAAGTTTCCTCCGAGGAATGAAGGACCGACGAGAATGAACAAGTCCTGTCGAAGACGATTCGACGAGCGGAAAACTGGGCTGTGGTCCAGGTTCTCGATAAGACTTATCATAAAGACATGTGAAGCTTACCAATAGTCAATCTACTTGAAAGTAGTCTCAGGCTGCGGCTTGTCAAGCGGGGGGCACTTTGGCCATCGCCTGCGGCGCGGGCAGGCCCTGGCGGGGCGAGGGGAATCACCGAAACCCTGGGGGCCGTGGCATCCATGGCCGTGGGACCGGCCTGGCCCCCCGTTGTTGATGACAGCCAGGACGCGAGCGCGATCCTGGCCCGCCGTCCTGGACCGTCAGGGTCCCCTCAGCAGACTCCTGGCTTTTCCGGCGATGTTCTCCGCGGTCAAGCCGTGGGCGGTCTGCAGGTCCTCCGGCCTCAGTGCGGACTCGCCGAACGTGTCGTTCATGGCGACAAAGTCCATCGGCACGGGACTGCGGCGCAGGGCGAAGGCCATGGCTGCCGCCAGGCCGCCGATGGAACTATGTTCCTCGGCCGTGACGATCCCCTTCAGGTCCTGGGCCAGTTCCGAGGCGCCCCGGTAGTTGAACGGTTTCATAGTTCCAACGCTCGCCACCTTGGCGCTGAGGCTCGCCTGTTCCAGTAACGTCGCTGCGGTGAGGGCTTTCTCCACCATCACGCCGTGGGCCAGAAGGAGCACGTCGCTCCCCTGCCGCACGATGCGGTATGCCCCTAACTCGAAATCTGCGCTGTTGTCCAGCAGATCCAGGACGGGGTTGCGGTTGACGCGAATATAGACCGGGCCGGGGATGGACGCGGCCGCCCGTACCGCCAGACGCACCTCGGTCGCGTCCACCGGCGTCAGCACCGTCATGTTCGGTATCGCGCACATGATCGCCACGTCTTCGATGGCCTGGTGGGTCGAGCCGTCTCCGTAGTCCGACAGCCCGCACGAAGAGCCGCAGATCTTCACGTTCAACCTGCCGATGGAGATCGTCTGGCGAATCTGGTCGTAGGCGCGTCCGGTGGCGAACACCGCGAAACTGCTGGCGAAAGCGATCTTGCCGCTGAGGGCCAGTCCCGCTGCCGTGGACATCATGTTCGCCTCGGCGATTCCCATCTCGAAATAGCGATCGGGGAAGGCATCCTGGAACAGGACGGACATGGTCGATTTGCAGAGGTCGGCGTCCAGGACCACGACACGTTCATCCACCTTACCCAGTTCCACCAGGGCCTCGCCGTACGCTGTCCGCGGATTGCTGTAGGTTGCCATGTCAACGCACCTCCATCGCCAGGGCCGTCGAGAATTGCGCCAGCGCCGTGTCGGCTTCTTTCAGACCTAGCTCGTACTGCGCCTGAGTCATCGCCCCGTTGTGGAAGGCGACGTTGTTCTCGGCGAACGAAAAGCCCTTACCCTTGACGGTGTGGGCGATGATTGCGGTCGGGCGGCCCGTGATCGTTTCCGCCTCGTCGAGGGCGGCGACGATCGCCTCGACGCTGTGCCCGTCGATCTCGATGACATGCCAGCCGAACGCCCGCCACTTGTCCGGGAGCGGGTTGCTGTTCATCCGATCCACCACTGCTCCCATGGCCTGGAGGCCGTTCTGGTCCACGATCGCCACCAGGTTGTCGATCGTCCTGGCTGCGGCGAACATCGCTGCCTCCCACACCTGTCCTTCGCCCAGTTCGCCGTCGCCCAGGATGCAGAAGACGCGGTTGGGCTTGTGGTCCAGCCGCAATGCCAGGGCCATGCCGTTGGCGATGGACAGCCCCTGGCCCAGCGAGCCGGTGTTGGCCTCGATGCCCGGCGTCCTATGGATATCCGGGTGCCCCTGAAGCATGGAGCCAAGCTGCTTGAGCGTCGCCAAGTGAGAGGCCGGGAAGTACCCCAACTCCGCCAGCGCGGCATACTGGATGATCGCCGCATGTCCCTTGCTCATGAGCATACGGTCTCGCCCCTCCCATTTAGGATTCTGGGGGTCGTGTCTCATCTTCCAGCCGTAGAGCACGGCCACGATTTCCGCTGAGGAGCAGGAGCCGCCGATGTGGCCCGGTTGCCCCACCCCAACCATGAGGATGACGTCCCGCCGCATGCGGGCGGCCAGGTGGCGGATTTCCCGTCGTTTCTCTGGGTTGATCATGTGCTGAACTCCGTGTCGAAATCCCACGGCGCGCCGCCCGCCAGGCAACCCCCGTCCAGGTGATACGTCTGTCCCGTCATGTAACTGGAGGCTGGCGAACAGAGCATCACCACCATGCCCGCCACCTCCTCCGGCGTCCCTGGCCGCTGCATCGCAATGCGCTCCCGAAGATAAACCGACCGGGTTGGGTGATCCCACGTCACCCGCGTCAGGGGTGTCAGGATATGCCCCGGCGCCACAGCGTTGGCTTGGATGTTGTACCGCGCCCATTCGATCGCCATCGAACGCGTCAACGCCGACACGCCGCTCTTACTCGCCCCGTAAACCGACACGCCCCCCAGCATTCCCTGGGCATTATGCGAACTGAGATTGACGATCTTGCCTCCCCCAGCCTGGATCATGTAGGGCGCCACCGCCTGCGTCATGAAAAACGTCCCCTTCAGGTTCACATTCATGATCAGATCGTAGGTCTTCTCCTCCACGTCCAAGAACCCCTCGCGCTTGTTGATGCCACCGCAGTTGACCAGGATGTCGATCTTCCCGAAGGCCGCAGCCACCGCATCGGCACATTGGCGGGTGGATTTGATCTTGGTGAGGTCCAGCTTAAACGCCCGGGCCTTGAGCTGCTTGGCCCTGAGCGCCGCCGCCACCTCCTTGGCCTGCCCGAGATTCAGATCGCACACCGCCGTCGTCGCCCCTGCGGAGCAGAGCGCAAAGGCCAGCGCCCGCCCGATGCCTCCGGCACCGCCAGTCAACAGTGCCACTTTCGCGTGCAGTGAAAACTGCGTTTCGAGGTAATCGCCTATGTCGCTCACGGAACACTCATCTCTTCAAGAATTGGGTTGACCCAAAGAGCAGCAACAATGCTCTTCTCCCACTTTGTACTCGGTTCCGCCACCCAAGTTCCAGCCCAATCACGGCCACGCTCGACATCAAGGCTATTCCCTATAAGAATCTCATCCGGCCCGGCAACCGAATCTAGAATGACCCTCCAATCCCGCCCCTCCAACCGACTATGAACTTCATCCCCGCGACCTTGTATCTGGCGGCTGCCCTCGTTGTCGGCAGCACGTTCGTGCCGACCGTCAAGACCTCAGCCGCCATCGAGGCCCCGCCAAGCACTGCGACTGGGGACACTGGAACGCCGGCCCTGTTCGCCCGCACCAACCTGGCTGCATGGTGTATTGTCCCGTTTGACGCCCGGAACCGCTCACCGGGAGAGCGGGCGGCCATGCTGGAGAGGCTGGGTCTGGGCATGTTGGCCTACGACTACCGCGCCGAGCATATCCCGACCTTCGACGAGGAGATCGAGAAGCTCAAGCAGCACAACATCCGGTTGCTGGCGTGGTGGTTTCCCAGTGTCCTTAACGACGAAGCCCGCCTGATTCTCGATGTACTAAAGCGGCACGAGCTTCGCGGTGTCCAGCTATGGGTCGCCGGAGGCGGCGGGGCCGTGCAGAACGAGGCCGAACAGCGAGCGCAGGTGGTGGCCGAGGCCCAGCGCATCCGTCCGATCGCCGAGGCCGCCGCCCAACAGGGGTGCGCCGTGGCCCTTTACAACCACGGCGGCTGGTTCGGCGAACCGGAGAACCAGATCGCCATTATCGAACACCTCAAATCCCAGGGTGTTACCAACCTGGGAATCGTCTATAACCAGCATCATGGCCACGATCATCTCGACCGGTTCCCGCATCTGATGCGCCTCATGAAACCCCACTTGCTCGCCTTCAATCTCAACGGGATGACCCGCAACGGCGACAAGATCGGCAAGAAGATCCTCCCCCTCGGCCAAGGCGACCTCGACCTCGATCTCCTTCGTCACCTTTGCGACAGCGGCTGGGTCGGCCCGATCGGGATCCTGAATCACACCGACGAAGACGCCGAGACACGCCTCCGGGAGAACCTCGATGGGCTGGACCGATTGGTGGCTCGACTCAAAGGCAAGACCCGTTAGCGAGGCTTCGCCTCAGACCGGCGAGGCGTGTGAACGACTTGTGACCGCCGGGTGCCAACCACGATCACCGGCGCCCAACGCCTCGCTAACCCGGAAATCTCACCAGTGGGGCGGTCGTGGCATTCCTGACGGTCCGTGGGTGAGATTTCCGGGTCAAATGTGTTGTAGACAAGTCAAGTTTCTATGCTGCCGCTCTCAGCAGGCATCGATCCAGCCCCTCCCCAGCACCCGAACGCCCTCGTAAAAAACCGCTGCCTGCCCTGGCGTGATCGCGCGCACCGGGCGACGAAAGACAACAGTCACCGCGTCCTGCTCCGAAGGGGAGATGATGGCGGCTTCCGCGGTGTGACGGTAGCGGATCTGGACCTCGCACTCCCGGGCGTCCTGGCCAAGCGGTTCCGCGATCCAGTTCAAGCCCCGGGCGACAAAACGTTGTGAATAGAGGTCCTCTTCCTTGTCGGTCACCACCACCGCCCCATCCTCCGCCCGCAACGCCTTGACCCAGCGCCGACTGGCCGAGGGCACCGCCAGTCCTCGACGCTGGCCGACGGTAAACTGGTGAATGCCCGAGTGCCTTCCCAGGACTTGTCCCGCCTGATCCACGATCGCCCCGCCCCTGCTGACGCCGCAGAAGCGTTCCCGGAGCATCTCGGCAAACGACTGGTCCGAAGCCGCCAGGCAGGCATCTTGACTGTCGGGTGCTTCCGCAGTCGACAGCCCCATCGAACGCCCCAGCGCCCGTACCGCCGGCTTGTCGAGATGTCCAATCGGGAGGAGCACCGACAAAAGCTGCTCCCTTGTGAGACCGGACAGAAAGTACGATTGGTCCTTGTTCGAGTCGGATCCCCGCAGGAGTATGGCCTCGCCCAGAGCCGAATGCTCCACCCTTGCGTAGTGACCTGTCGCCACCCGTGACGCCCCGATACGCCCCGCCCAGGAAAGAAGCACGCCAAACTTGATCCGCTCGTTGCAGAGCAGACAGGGACTGGGCGTTCGGCCCTGCGCGTACTCGGCCCACGCCGGCCGCAAGACTGCACGCTCGAATTCCCCCGAGCAGTCGACAATCTCGTGCGCAATGCCAAGCTGCCCGGCAACTGCGCGAGCGCGGGCCACGCCGTCGCCTCCGGTGCACGATCCCCGCCCCCGCCCCTCTTGACAGCCCTGGAGTTGGAGCGTCACACCAATGACTTCATGGCCTGCCTCCTTCAGGAGAGCGGCGGCCACGCTGCTGTCCACACCGCCACTCATCGCCACAACAACGCGCTCCGTCCCAGACAGCCCGCTCCCGCGGATCGCCCGGGTGTCCGTCATCGACGCCCCCCGCGCGTGCCCTCGACGGTCCCCACGAATCGAGTCTCCATCTTCACGTGCCGCACACCATGCCCCCACCGAATGGGCATTTCAAGAAGCGACGCCCCCTGGCAGCACATGACCACCTGGTCGGGCCGAGACGCGCCTCGCTGGAGAGGAGGTTGTACCCCGCCAGGGAGCGGATGCCGTTGCGGGCGCCATTTCACCTTGAACCGTGCCAACAGGATGGCCATCCTCGGTGCCAGAAAAGCACAACCCGGTGAACTCTCGGCGATCGAATCGTACGGAGGTATCAAGGTATGGGAACGTTACGCATGCTGGTCATAGTAAGCTGCGCGTGGATGCTGCCAACCGAGCCACCGGCCCAGGCGCAGCCCCAGCCTGGGGAGGAATGGGAATGGCGGAATCCGATCCCGCAAGGCAACGCGCTCGGCGGTGTCGTCTGGGCCAACAACCGGTTTGTGGCGACTGGTGAGCGCGGGACCATCCTGACGTCGCCCGACGGTTCGACTTGGAGCGTGCATCCCTCGGGAACGACCTCGACGCTCCGGGGCGCCGCCTGGAACGGCAGCCAGTTCGTCGCCGTGGGCGACAATGGCACCATTCTCACCTCACCGGACGCCGCCTCCTGGACCGCCCAGACCTCGGGAACGACTGTCACGTTGCGCGATATCACGTGGGGGGGCAGCACGTTCGTCGCCGTGGGTGATAGGGGAACCATCTGCACGTCGCCAGACGGTGTGACCTGGACCACACGGAACTCGGGCGTCTCCGTGCTCAGGTCCCTGCGGCGCGTCGCCTGGGGCCCGGACCTTTTCGTCGTGGTGGGCGACGGCGGCACGATTCGCACCTCCGAAGACGGAGTGACCTGGACGGGGCGCACCTCGGGAACTTCGAGCGCCTTGATGGGGCTCACATGGGCCGAAACCCAGGCAGGCGACCGGTTCCTGGCGGTAGGCCAGAGCGGCACGATTCGCACCTCCGAAGACGGAGTGACCTGGGCCGCGCAAACCTCGGGCACGACCGGAATGCTCTACGGCATCGCCTGGAGCGGCAGCCTCTTCGTAGCCCTGGGCCCCAACGGCTACACCTTCGGATCCCCTGACGGAATCACCTGGACGCCAGGGCCGAACCGAATCACGGCAACCAGCTCTCTCTTCGGCATCACCTGGGGAAACCTCGAGTTTGTCGTGGTGGGAACCGCCGGTGCGATCCACACCTCGCCGGATGGGACACATTGGACAGCGCGCACCTCGGGACCCATCCGCGATCTGAAGGACGCCACCTGGGGTGGCACCCAGTTCGTCGCTGTCGGGGAATATGAAACCATCCTCACATCGCCGGATGGGCTCGACTGGACAGATCGAACCACCGCTCCCGCAACCGACTTCGCCGACACGCTCACCGGCGTCACTTGGGGTCATAGCCAGTTCGTGGCGGTGGGTTACCATTACCTCGTCTCTAGTGCCCGGAGTGTTATCCAGACCTCCTCGGATGGCGTCAACTGGACCTCCCGGAGTCCCGGCTTGCCGAGCAACGCCACTCTCCACGCTGTCACCTGGGCCGACGACCAATTCGTCGCCGTGGGAGACCATTCCACGACCGGCGTCGACAGCCCCATCGTCACATCCCTCGACGCCGTGACCTGGACGCCAATCGAGTCAGGAACAACCGCCGCCCTGCATGACGTCACTGGAAACGGGCAGGTGTTTGTGGCGGTGGGCGCCACCAGCACCGTGCTGACCTCCCCCAGCGGCGTCGACTGGACGGTCCATGACATCTCCCCCGTTTTCAGCGGCACGCTCTGGGGGGTCATCTGGGGCCAAAACCAGTTCGTGGCAGTCGGCAGCGGTGGCACCATCGTCACGTCACCGGACGGAGCGACCTGGACAAAGCAGTCCTCGGGAACATCCCAGAACCTCAACGCGATCACATGGAACGACGGCCTGTTCGTGGCCGTGGGCAACGGCGGCGCCATTCTCACTTCGCCCGATGGCGTGGGTTGGACTTTGCAACGCTCGGGATGGACTCCCGACCTGGTCGGCGTCACCCGCAGTGACACCCAGTTCGTCGCCGTGGGAGACGGCGGAACCATCCTGAATGACCAGGCATCCGGGACGCCCCCTGACCCTCCCGACTGGATCACGTCCCCCCTGCTCTCGGGAACAATGGTGGCCGGTGACACCTTGCGCTTCACCGCGCGCAGCGTCGCGGACGCCCCGACAACCTACGCCTGGGATTTCGGCGACGGCCGCGTTTCCTCTTTGCGAAGCCCGGGGCCAGTGTCCTACACGAGCCCCGGAGCGTTCCGCGTCGTGTGTACGGCAACGGTGGGCGCTGCAACCCCGACCTCCGATTCCCGCTCCTACACTGTGGTCGCCGACACCGGCGGTCTGCCCGACCTTCAGGTGAGCACCGTTCGCCTCGACGGGACCCTGGCCGTCGGCCAACCGATGCCCGTGACCTACACCGCGAACAACACCGGCCAGGGACCGGCCGGACCCTCGTGGCGGGACGCCGTCTATCTGTCCCGGGACCCAGACTTGGACAGCACCGACCTTTTGTTGGACTCGGCCCTCGTGAATCGCACCCTGGCCGCAGGCGAATCCTACGAGAACGTTCTGACTGTGTCTCTGCCGACAACCTATGACGGGGCCTGCCACCTGATTCTCGCGCTCAACGACCAGTGGGACGTTCTCGAGCGGCGCCGCTCGAACAACGAACGCGCCACCCAGATCACCAGCCTTGTGCCGATTCTCTCCGCCGCCACCCCAACGTCCGTGCCCTACGCCGCCGGGCGGATCGAACAGTACTTCCGGATCATCGCCACTGGGGAAGAGAATCTGCTGCTGGACCTGACCGGCGTGCCCCAGGGCCTGGAGGTGTTGCTCGAGTTCAACAACCTGCCGACCGGCTGGACCTATGCGTATCGCGTCCGCGGCGGCTCACTCTTCGTCCTTCCGGCGGCGACTCCGGGCGACTGGTTCCTCATGGTCTCCGGGTCGATGGAACAACCGGGAACGTACGCGCTGGGTTTCTCCATGGGCGACTTGCTTCTATCGAGCACTTCTCCGGCGCGGCACAACGCCGAAGCCGACCTCGAACTGACACTGACCGGTGCCGGCTTCTCCCAGCCCATGGGCGTCCGCCTTGTCTCGGCACAGGCCCAGGTCCATGCCGCCGCGGAAGTCGAGGTCGACAGCTTCTCACAGGCCAGGGCCCGCTTTGCGGCCGGAACGGTTCCCCCCGGGCTCTATGGCGTGCGCGTGGAGCGCGATGGACACGTTGCCGAACGGCCCAACGCCCTCGATGTCACGGAGGGGGGCTCGAGCAACTTCAAGGTCGAGCTCATCCTGCCCAGCGCCTTCGGCTATCACGTGGTCGCCACCGTCTTCGTCGAGTACGCCAATACCGGAGACGTCCCCATGCCAGCCCCCCTCCTCCTTGTCACCGCCCGCCAAAACGGGCGCCCGGGGGCGATCCTGACACTGGACCAGCACCGCCTCAGCACGGGATTCTGGACCGCGTCGATGCCCGAGGGCTTCGCCAACTCGGTGCAGTTTCTCGCCTCCGGCGCGACTCCCGGCATCCTGCATCCGGGCGAATCCCGGCGCGTGCCCGTCTATTACGCCGGCTGGCAGAAACCGTGGGATTTCGACTATCCCCCCCTGCAATGGAGCGTGGGCGTGCTGGCGACCGACAACGCCACACCGGTCGACTGGGACCAACTCAAGGCGGGCATGCGCCCCCAGCACGCGCGTGAGGATGCCTGGGAGATCGTCTGGAACAACTTCATCGCCCTGGCCGGGAGCACGTGGGGCGACTATGTGAGCATGCTCGGACGCAACGCCCAGTACCTGCACCGGCAGGGCGTCGCGGTCATGAATGCCGAGTCGCTCCTGGCGTTCAGCATGCGCCTGGCCGACGGCATCAGCCCCGTCGGAAAACTCGCCGGCGCCGCCGACGCAGCCGTCCGCGCCCCCGGTCTGCCCATCCTTTTCAGCCGGTCCTTCCTGCAACCCATCTCACGGCGGTTCGAACGGGGCGATCTCGGACGAGGTTGGACGCACAACTGGTGCCAGAAACTGAGCGTCCGGGAAGACCAAACAGTCATCCTGACCGACTCGACCGGTACCCCGCGTCTCTTCAGTCCGGACAGCCTCCGCCCCCGCCGATACCTGGCCCAACCGGGCGACCATGGCGACATGCGAGCCGTGAACGACAGCTTCCGCTTGACCGAAGTGAACGGTGTCGTCTTCGTCTACCAAAACGGTCTGCTGGCCTACGTGGAAGACCCCAACGGCAACCGGATCACCTGCGATTATGCGGGCAATCGCCTGATCCGCCTGCGACACTCCGCCGGCAGTTCTCTCGAATTCACCTATTCTCCAGACGGCTTCATCGCCTCCGTCGCCGATCACGTGGGGCGACAGACCCGGTACTCCTACGACGGCGAACACCTCGTCTCTGTGCAGGCGCACGACGGGCGTATCACGATGTACACCTACGAAAGCGAAGGGGCACGGCAACACGCCCTGGCCACCATCCGCCTCCCCAACGCCAACACGCACACCTACAACTACGATCCGCGCGGGCGCCTGATCGGCCTCTGGCGCAATGACCACGAGGGCCAACTCGATTTCACTCTGGGGGACACCGGCGAGATCGGTGTCACCGACGCCTTGGGCCATACGACCCGGCTCTTCGTCGATCACTGGGGAAGGCTCGTCAAGACAGAGAACCCCCTGGGCGAGATCGTTCAGATGGCTCTGAACGACCTGGGCCAATGCGTCTCCGTGACCGACCCGGACGGCAGCAGCGCCACCTTCGACTACGATACTCGAGGCAATGTCATCGCGATCACTGACCCACAGCAACACTCGAGCCGGTTCTTCCGCGTCCGAGCTTTCAATCGGCTCTCCCGCGTCACCGACGCCCTGGACCGCCGGACCGAGTACACGTACGACCAGGGGGGGAACCTGACCGCCATCGCCTATCCTGACGGAACCCGCGAGACGTGGGTGCGCAACGTCCAGGGCATGCCCACCACATGGACCAACCGGCGCGGCAGACCCGTGACGTTCGAGCATGACGTTGCCGGACGGCTGACCCGCAAGGGCTATGCGGACGGCACGAGCGCGATCTATCGCTTTGACGCCCGGGGCAACCTGCTCGAGTGCGAGGACGCCGGAGGCGTCACCCGGTTCACCTACAGCGAACACGACTACATGATGCGGGTGGACTACCCAGGCCAGCGCTGGCTCGCCTTCACCTACGATCCGCTCGGACGGCGCATCGCCACCGAAGACCAACTCGGCCACCGCCTCGACTATGCCTACGACGCCTCCAGCCGCCTCCGTCAGATCGCCAGTGACTCGGTTGCGCTTGTGGACTACGCATACGACGCACTGGGCCGATTGGCCCGCAAGACACTCGGCAATGGCGTCTCCAGCGATTACACTTATGACGCCGCAGGACGCCTGCTGACGCTGACCAATCACATCCCGGGCGGCGAGGTGCTGTCACACTTCGCCTACACCTACGACCGCCGCGGGCGCCGCACGGCCCTGCAGACCCAGTACGGCACCTGGACCTACACGTACGATCCCGCCGGCCAACTCACCCGAGCCGTGCTCAGTTCCACCGATGACGCCATCCCCAATCAGGATCTCACCTATGAATACGACGCTTTGGGTAACCGCGTGCGCACCACCGCCAATGGCATCGAAACCGCCTGCGCAGCCAACAACCTCAACCAATACACTACCGTCGGTAACCGCACTTATGCCCATGACCTCGACGGCAACCTGATCGAAGAAACCGGCCCGGAAGGAACAACGATCTACACCTATGACGACGAGAACCGCCTGGTCAGCGTCACTCGAGGCGCTGACGAGTGGCGCGCCACCTACGACGCCATCGGCAACCGCGTCGCGCTCGACGAGAATGGAGCCGCGCGCCAGTTCGTCTATGACCCCGCCGGCCTGGGCAATCTCGTCGCCGAATATGATGCGGCGGGGAATCTCCTCTCCCGCTACGCCCACGGGCTCGGCCTGGTGAGCCGCTGGACCCCCACAGACGGCGCCGGGTACTACACGTTCGACCCCATGAGCAATGCCACCGAATTGACCGACGAGACGGCGGCTTTGCAGAACGCCTACGCCTACCGGCCCTTCGGCGACCTCCTGCTCGAACATCAGAGCATCCCCAATCCGTTCACCTTCATGGGAGAGGTCGGGACCGTGGCCGACCCGACCGGGCAATATCACGTGCGCCACCGGGAATACGACGCGTTCACCGGGCGGTTCACTTCGATGGACCCTTTGGGCCTCGGCTCCGGGGACATGAACTTCTACGCCTATGCCGGCAATCAGCCCACCATGGCCTTCGACCCGACAGGACTGTTCGGCTGCGCCCTGGCGTCGAGCGCAGTCAAGACGACCTTCGGCAGCCTGGCGTTCATCGGTGGACTGGAGATCGCCGCCACCGCCGTTGCCGCCGCACCGCCGACCGGCGGGGGCAGCCTGGGCGTGGCGGTGTTCGGCTTGGCCGTCGCCGCGGGCGGGGTCTACGATATGGCCACCGGCGCGACAGGCATCCTCATCAACGGAGGCGCGCTCATTGCGGATCGCGCCGGGGCACTCTCCGACATGCAACGGCAGTACCTGGAAGCCGCCTCCGACGCCCTGCAGCCCAGCATCCCGGGCATGATCGTCGCCGCGGCAACACTCGATTGGGAAACGGGCCAGTACGACGAGGGCTGGGCCCAAGCCGTCGACATCGTCGCAGGCGTCGCCACAGGGACAGTAAAGCCGGATGATATGCTGGCCGCCATCGCGGAGGCCAATCTCGATCTAGGCCTGTCTTTCGGCTTCTGCGCCCACAACAAGGACCCGGTCCCTCCGCCCGATCTTCCCGCCCCCCCCTTCGAGATGGAGTACGCAGACCCATTAAACCTCAAGAGATCCTACGATCCCAACGCAAAGACAGGCGTGGCCGGCGTGGGCGAGGCGAACTATGTTCCAGCCAGTACACCGTTGGCCTACCGCATCGACTTCGAGAACTTCGCTTCGGCCACCGCCCCGGCCCAGACCGTGACCGTCCGCGACCCGCTCTCACCGGACCTGGACTGGTCCAGCCTGGAACTGACCGAGATCGGCTTCGGCACCGTCGCCATCCCGGTCCCGCCCGGTTGCCAACACTTCGAGACCGTTGTGGATTACGACTACTCGGACGAGGACTATGACTTTGCCATCCAAGTCCACGTCGAAGCCTGGTTCGAGAACGGGATGCTCACCGTCCACTTTCTTTCGATCGACCCCGCCACCGGTCTGCCTCCCGCCGTCGATGTCGGCTTCCTCATGCCGGAAACCGACCCGACCACCGGACGCGGACAGGGCCATGTGAGCTATCTCATCCGGCCCAAGACCAATCTCCCCAGCGGCACCGCCATCCGCAACGTGGCCACCATCCAGTTCGATTTGGCCCAGGAGATCGACACCAACCAGGTCGACCCGCGCGACCCCTCGAAGGGCACCGATCCGAACAAGGAAGCGCTGGTCACCATCGACGCCCGAGCGCCCGAAAGCCGCGTCACCGCCTTGCCGGATCAGACGGGCCGAACGTTTCTCGTTTCCTGGTCCGGCCAAGATGAGGCCGCGGGGAGCGGCGTCGCCAGCTACGACATCCTCGTCTCGACCAATGGCGTCGATTATGGCCCCTGGCTGACCGACACCACGTCAACCAACGCCTTCTTCACCGGCGACCTCGGCGCGACCTATTGGTTCTTCAGTGTGGCCCGAGACGCCGTAGGGTATGTCGAAGCCCCACCTGCCAAGGCTGACACGAGCACCACCGTCTCCCCCGACAGCCCCACCAGCGGAACCGTCCCGGCGCAGATCGCCTCCGTCGGGAGCATGCTTGTGTTCACGAACACAGCCCAAAGCGCCTCCGGGAGCGCATTCCAGTTCACGCTCGGCGATGGAGCCCCGGAAGGGGTCAGCATCGATCCCTCGAGTGGTGTCTTGCGCTGGACACCAAGCTGCGCCCAGGCCAATGAGCGATACCTCTTCACCGTCTGGGTAGCCGACGCGCTCTACCTCAACCTAATGGACGCCATCCCGGTTACGGTGGACGTGGGAGAGTGCCTGGTACCGGCCCTGGACCGGTTTGTCGTGCGGGCCGGCGCCAACGGACGCGTCCCGGTGAACCTGGTCGCGAACGTGCCTCTGACCCGGGTGACGATGAGGATCGGGGTACACGGCGGGCGGTTGACCAACCTCTGGATCGAGCCGTGCGTGCCCGAGATCTGTGGCAGCACACTTGCATCCATTCCCGACCCGCCGGCCGGCGAGGGTGACTTGTTCGATCTGTCGCTCTTCACCTGCGCGAACCAGTCGCTTCAGGGGATCCAGCAGGTCGCTTGGCTCCATTTCACCGCGCTCTCGAACCAGCCGTCTGCCTTTCTGAACCTGAGGCTGGACAACCGCGAAGGCCTTCCGGCGGATGGATCGCCGCTGCAACAGCTCGCGCCTCAGACCTCGCGATTGGTCATCGTCAGTGAGGAACCGTTGCTCGAAGGCTGGCTGGACGCGGACCAACAGCCCGGCCTGATTCTCTATGCGCCTCGAGGGGCCGCCTGCGTCATCGAACAAAGCCGCCAACTCCCCGCCATCGAATGGTCGATGGACAGCCGTTGGGAGATGCGCGACCTCTTCGTGCCCGTGCCGATTGCCGATCCCAAAACCGGGATGTTCTTCCGCGCCGTTCTGGGGTTGCTCCCACAGACTCAAAACGCCCACAGATGACTGCAGGTCTTTAGTAGTTCGGGTGTAAGGGGATCCGAATATCCAAGCCCGTCGGTCGGCCCTTACAACCGGTTTTCGCGCGCAGTTTTGCGTTGCAAGGATGGTATTGTCGCCTCTTATCGGGTTCCACCGTGAACATCGTTCAGTTAACTCCGGGCGCCGGCGGCATGTACTGCGGCAATTGCCTTCGCGACAACGCCCTGGTCGCCGCTTACCGCCGGCACGGTCATACTGCCTTGATGGTGCCGCTCTACCTGCCGTTAACCCTCGACGAGCCGGATCTGAGCGCGGGCACTCCCGTGTTCTTTGGCGGGATCAACGTTTACCTCGACCACAAGACGCCGCTCTTCCGCGCGGCCCCGGCTTGGCTGCGCCGCTGGCTGGCCTCCCCTGCCCTGCTCCGCTGGACTGGTCGGTTCGCCGCCAAGACCCGAGCCTCCGACGTAGCCGATCTTACACTCTCGATGCTGCGAGGTGAGGAAGGCAATCAAGCCCGCGACCTCGACGAACTCGTTGTCTGGCTTCGCTCTCAGACCAAGCCGGACGTCGTCTGCCTGTCCAATGCGCTGTTGATCGGAGCTGCGCGCCGCATTCGGCGCGATCTGGGCGTCCCAGTGGTCTGCCTGCTGGCCGGCGAAGACAGTTTCCTGGACAGCATGCCCGAGCCTTGGCGCACAGAAGTCTGGCGCACCCTTGCCAACCGGGCCGCGGAGATCGATCTGTTCGTCGCCCCAAGTCGGTACTTCGCCGACCGGATGCGGGCGCGCCTCGGGATTGGGGCAGAGCGAGTCGAAGTCGTGCCGACAACGATCAGTCTGGAGGGCTACCCCGCGCCACCAACCGACGCGTCCGGACCTTTGGAGGCATCATCGATGACCGAGCCCTCTTCACCCCTCACCCCTCACCCATCACGCATCCCGGATCACTCCGCACTCCGCACTCCGCACTCCGCACTCCGCACTCATCCGGATGCCCCTCCGGTCCTCGGCTATTTCGCGCGCATGTGTCCGGAAAAGGGTCTCGACACGCTCGTCGACGCCTTTATTGCCATCCGCCAGCGGGCACGCGTCCCGAAGCTCCAGCTCAAGGTGGGCGGCGGCTGCGGACCGTCGGATCGGGCGTTTGTGGAGGGATTGCAGGATCGACTCCGCTCCCGCGGTCTCCTGGCCGATGTCGAATTCCGTCCGAACCTGGACAGATCCGCGAAGATCGCCTTTCTGACCTCGCTGACGGTGTTTTCGGTCCCGGCGCTCTATGGCGAGGCGTTCGGCATGTATCTGCTCGAAGCGCTGGCCGCCGGCGTGCCCGTGGTCCAACCAGCCCACGCGGCGTTTCCCGAGATCGTCCAGGCGACGGGCGGCGGTGTCGTGTGCCCGCCTGGCGATCCCCAAGCCTTGGCGGTCGCCATTGAAGACCTCGTGCTCGACCCGGCGCGACGCCGCGCTTTGGCCGAGGCCGGCCAACGGGCCGTTCACGGCCGATTCTCGACTGCCGCGGCCGCCGACACGATGCTGCGGCTGTTCCGGCGCTTGACATCCGGCGCGTGACTCTCTTGCCTTGGCCCCAGGCGAAACGCCATTCCCAAGGCCCATCTATGGCTTGCGACATTAAGCTCCAACGGCGCGTCGAGTTCTCCGAGACCGACGCGGCTGGTATCGTTCACTTCTCGAACTTCTTCCGCTACATGGAGAGCGCCGAACACGCGTTTTTTCGGTCGCTGGGCTGGTCGGTCATGATGCGACGCTTCGACCCGCCGATCGGTTTCCCGCGCGTTCATGTCTCGTGCGACTATCGATCACCGCTCCGGTTCGAAGATCTGGTCGAAGTGCACCTGCTCGTCCGAATCAAGAAGCCGAAAGTGCTGAGCTATCTGATCAAATTCCACAACCTCACCGCCGAACCCACCGTCGAAGCGGCGCGCGGTGTTGTGACTGTCGTCTGCGTGACACACACCGCTGACGGTCAACTCAACTCGACTCCCATCCCGCGTGAACTGGCGGACACGATCACGGTGGCGCCGGCTGATCTGCTCGCCTAGCGTCAAAGACCTCATGTTGGGACGCGGACACAGTTCTCCGGGCTGCATCGACTGCCGGTGACCCAGCCCAAAGCCCTGTGCAGACAATCTGGCGAGATTCTCCGTTGGTCTGAGGCGAAGCCTCGCTCGGACCGATCGTTCGTCTTGGCTTCTTGGTGTTTGGGGGCCCGGGCCGGTCAGGGTTTTGTTCTGTCGGGGTTTTGTTCTTGCCGGAGGGGCGGCGTGCCGATAGCGTTTTCTCCGTTGTTTCGGCAGTCATTGCGCGGTTAGCTCAGGGGTAGAGCACTTCCTTGACACGGAAGGGGTCAGAGGTTCAAATCCTCTATCGCGCACCATTTCGACTCTCCTCATTGTCGCGAAGCAAGAGTGGGCGGATCTCACCGGCAGGCGCTGGCAAACGTCGAACCTCGATGCTGATCTTCCAGCTTGGCACAGAAGGAATTGCGCCCTAAAGAACGCGTATGTCTCACACAATGGCCGGCCAATGGGTCTTGATCACGGGGGCATCGAGCGGTTTTGGCGCTTCAGGCGCCCTGGCATTCGCGCGCGCAGGGGCTCGGCTGTTGCTGGGGGCGCGCCGGATCAACCGGCTCGAGGCGGTGGCCCTCGAAGCCAAGGCCGCCGGCGCCGCAGAAGTCGGCTACCATCCGCTGGACGTCGCGAGCACCGCCAGCGTCGAGGCCTTCGTCCAATGGTCGAGGGAGTCCACCCAACGGGTCAACGTGCTCGTGAACAACGCCGGCGGCGCCCTCGGACTCGACCCGGTGGCGGAGGGCAAGGACGCCGATTGGGAGACCATGATGCAGACGAACGTGCTCGGCGTCCTGCGAATGACTCGAGCAGTCCTGCCGTTGATGCTACCCCACCGCGCCGGGACAATTATCAACATCGGCTCGATTGCCGGCCGGACTGCTTATGAAGGCGCCGCCGTGTATTGCGCGGCGAAGGCGGGCGAACTGCAAATCACACGTACGCTCCGGCTCGAGCTCTGCGGCACCGGGCTTCGCGTCGCCACGATCGATCCCGGCATGGCCGAAACCGAGTTCTCGCTGGTCCGATTCAAGGGCGACGAAGCACGCGCGCAGAAGGTCTACGAAGGCGTCCATGCACTGACTGCCGACGACGTTGCCGAAGCGATGCTCTGGGTCGCCAGCCGGCCCTCCCATGTGTGCATTGACGAGATGATCATCAAATGCACCGACCAGGCCGCGATCTACAAGGTCAACCGCAAGGCAATCGCTGCTCACCCCGGCGGAGGAGCAGGCCACCCGCCGGGAGAACGCGTCCCAACCGACACAACATAGGTGCCGCCTCTGAGCCGCCGCTACGGGGCCGTCAAGGAATAACCTTTGCGCTTTGTCGCCAGCGCCGCCGGGCCAGATGCGAGGCGCGAGGGAGGGAGTGTATCCGTTGCGAGACTCGACCGACCGAGCAACGAAGCAGATGGCCCGGCGCCGCGGCGACCCGCAAGGGCTGCGGCTCTTTGGCTTGCGGGCTTTGTCGCTCGCTCCTTACAGACCGCTGCGGGTATGCGCGTCGCTCGCTTCGCGCCCGCAAGCCAAATAGCCAGCAGCAAAGTGTAAAGGTGATTCCTTGACGGCCCCTAAGCCCATGCTGCGGTGCGGCGCCCACGGAGTGGTCGCCCTGCCTGGACGTCGAAATGAGAGTTGCTTTCGCTCGCTCGTCGCCCGTTGCATGTCGTCGTACGCTCGGCTACTATCGAGCCATGAACAAAGTCACGCGGCTGCTGCACACCCGCTACCGGCTGAACGACCTCGAACGAAGCGTCAACTTCTACAAGACAATCCTGGGACTCACCGAGGTCCGGCGGCACAAATCACCGCGCGGGTCCGAACTGGTGTTCCTCAAGGCGCGCGGCAGCGAAGAACTGATCGAACTCTGCTACTACCCCGACAGCGGCCCGGTGCAAGTGCAGCCCGATCTGACTCACCTGGCCTTCGAGGTCGAGAGCCTGGACGCATTCGGCCAGCACTTGGCGAAGCACGGACTCGAATACTCGGACGGCCCGCATCTGCGCGACGATGGCAGCGGGTTCGCCTTCATCGACGCACCGGAAGGCTATGAAATCGAGTTGATGCAGGAAGCGACCCAATGCCTGCTGGCCGATCGGGACAGCGGGTCCCAGGCCCGCTCGTCCGAGTCCTCCTCTCCGGTCACCCGACGCCATTTCCTACGCGAGTCGAGCCTCGTTGCCGGCAGCACGCTGGTGTTGCTGGGCCCGGCCTGGCGCGGCGTGTTCGGGGCCGATTCGGGCGCCAGACGCGCGCCCGGCCCGAATGAGAAACTCAACATCGCCATCATCGGTGTCGGAGGACGCGGCGGCGGCAACCTGGCCAGCGTCAGCAGCGAAGCGATCGTCGCGTTGTGCGACGTTCATGAGCCGCCGGTCCTCGCCGCAGCGCAGAAATTCCCGCAAGCCAAGCGCTATCGCGACCTGCGGCGCGTGTTCGACGACGCGAAGGACTTTGACGCCGTGGTGGTGAGCACGTGTGAACATACGCACGCGTTTGCCGTCCTGCCAGCGCTGCAACTGGAAAAGCACGTCTACTGCGAAAAACCCCTGACGCACAACGTCTGGGAGGCCCAGGCGATTGTCGATGCCGCCCGGACCGCCAAGGTGGCGACGCAGATGGGCACACAGATCCATGCCACCGACAATTACCGGCGGGTCGTGGAACTGGTACAGTCCGGCGCCATCGGTCGGGTCGGCGAGGTCCATGTCTGGGTCGGGCGCGCCTGGGGTTGGCAGAGCGAAGAGGACGCCAAAGCGCACGGCGACATTGTCTCCGTGCGCGAACGTCCCGCCGGCGCCTCGCCCATTCCCCCGGGGCTCGACTGGGACTTGTGGATCGGTCCTGCGCCGTATCGTCCCTTTCACGAGGTCTATTGGCCCGGACCGAAGTGGTATCGCTGGTGGGATTTTGGCAATGGCACCATGTCGGACCTGGGCAGTCACTGGGTCGATCTCCCGTGGTGGGCGCTCAAGCTGGATCACCCGCTGACCATCGAGGCCGAGGGACCGCCGCCGCACCGCGAGATCGCGCCCGCGTCGATGCACGCCGTCTACACGTACGGCGCGCGCGGCGATCTGCCACCCGTGACGTTGCACTGGCACCAGGGCACCATGCGGCCCAAGCCCTCCCGGGACGGCCAGATTCCCAAGTGGGACAGCGGCGTGCTCTTCGTCGGCGACAAGGGAATGTTGCTGGCCGACTACGGCAAGCACGTGCTGCTGCCAGAGGAGCAATACAAGGGATTCAAGGCGCCGCAGCCCGTCATCCCCACCTCGAAAGGGCACCATGCGGAATGGGTTCACGCCTGCAAGACCGGTGAGCCCACGACGTGCAACTTCCTGTACGCCGGTCCGCTGACCATCGCCAATCACCTGGGAAATGTCGCTTTTCGGGCCGCCTCCCGGCTCGAGTGGAACCCGGTCGCTCTCGAAGCGAAGAACTGCCCCGCAGCCGCCCCGTTCCTCCGACGCGAGTATCGTCCGGGCTGGCGCCTCGGGTGACCGCGTTCACTCATCCTCAGTGGGTGCCGCCTGGCCAAGCCTCAGGCGTCAGCCGTGCCGCACGTGCAGAACGAAGACAGCACGCTCGGTAACCGTGTAGAGGACGCGATAGCGCCCCACGCCTTTCCCATAGACGAGTTGCCGTATCACCAAGCCGAAGTGCGCACTCTCGGTCCGCGCCACGGGATGCCTGTGAGGCAATCGCCCCAAGCCTTCGATGGCTGCGAGCAGGCCCCAATACCAACGTCGCGCGGCCTCGGGGTTGCGGGCCTGAATCCAAGCAGTCGCCTCGTCGATCTCGGCCGCCGCAGGTCCAGCGATGTGGACCGGGCAGGTCACGGATGGGGGACACGGCGATCCGACGCAATCTGCTTGAACACCGACCGGGCCGGACGGTGATCACCCGCCTGAACCGCCGCGAGACCGCGGGCGACGCCCGCGAGCGACTCCAATCGATCAACCATTTCCTCGAACGCCGCGGCGTTCTGAACCACCACGGCCGCCCTGCCGTTCACCGTCAGCAACTTGGGGCGGCCGGTGCGAGCCAGAGCCTTGAGTTGTCGACTGGTATCGCGGCGAAAGGCCGTCAACGAATCGGTTTCCTGAAGACGGACGAGACTCATAACGCTGCGAATTTGCACCGTTAAAGATGCGACGTTAAGCAGCCGGTCCTGGCGTCCAGCAGTTCTCACTTTGCGTGCGTGGCCTTGACGCCGGGTGAGGGCACCCGGCCTACAGCATCGAAGAAGGCAGCGGTTGTAGGCCGGGTCCCCCGACCCGGCGCTCTGAGCGCTTTCAAAACGAGAATTGCTGCATGGCGTCAGGGTTTCCGAATACGATGGCCCTTCTCCGCTCCCGGACCGGCAGGCGCGGCCTTCTCAGCCCACATGTACCACAAAGCTTCGCGGAGTCTGACATCCGGGCTCTGGCAAAACCGCGCCCCAGAAAGGGGACCAGGAGTATTCTGTCGGTCGTGAGAGTGGTCTGCCATGGGAGCAGTCTGTTGCATTCCTCCATGTCGCGGATTTGGCGCGGTTTTGCTTTTCTAACCCGCATAGCAGCCATCCTGCGAGGTCTGACCGTTCTGTGCACCGACGGGGTGTGAAAGATGCGGGTTAAAACCGCGTCAGAGGATTGGTGCGGTCGGCGAGCGGGAAGGCGACGCGGCTTCGGGTGCGCTCGGACTCGTAGACGGCGGCGACCATTTCGATCGTCCACCGTCCGTCTTCGCCGCTGCAAATCGGCTTTGAGCCGGTCTCGATGGCCTCCATCAAGCCCTTGATCGGATGCCGTTGAGCCTCGGGCCATGTCCAGTTCTTCGGGTCGGGGGCCGGCTTCCAGAGGGGCGGTTGGTCTTTGTGGGCGAAGAACGGAGAATCGAGCCAGACGAATCCCACGGCGGATTGATAGGCCAAGATCCCTTTGGTGCCGAGGATCTCGATGGCCCATTTTTCGCGTCCGCCGGGCGCGGTGTTCCAGCCATCGTCGCGCTTCACAGAACTCCAGTGCACCATCAGATCCCGCGGGAACGCGAACAGGGCGTGAATGGTATTGCCGGCAACGAGCATGGGCTCGCGTCCGCGCCGCACGTCCGCGCGGGTGATCGGGCGCCCGTCCTGCATGACGCTCGCCTGACACCAGAGCGGATCGCCGAAGTAAAAGCGCATGAGATCGAAATCGTGCACCCCAAGGACAATGAGGTCTTCGCCGCCGACTCGCCCGTCTTGCTTGCCGTGGATCTCCACCTGCCGCATCTCCCCGATCAGCCCCTGCTCGATCAGGGCTTTGGCTTGGACAAATTCGCCCGTGTAGCGACGGTTGTGCGCGACATGGATCGGCACACCGCGGGCGCGCGCCGCGTCGAGAATCGCATCCGCATCGGCGAGCGTCTCGGTGAACGGCTTCTCCAGGAACAGGCCCCGGCACACCTCGACCGCGGCCAGGGCCATGTCGCGGTGACAGTCGGGTTGACGTGACGCAACGCTGACCAGATCAGGTTTCACCTCGCGCAGCATCGCACGATAGTCGGCGTACTGGCGTTTTGCGCCGGACCGCGCGGCGGCTTCTTTCAGGCCTTCAGGATGAGCGTCCGCGATGGCCTCGACCGAGACGTTGTCCAGGCCCTTGAAGACCTGATCGTACCCGTGGCCGTAATCGCCGCCGCCGGTGCGCCCGATCACCGCGGCGCGGTAGTGGCGCCCCGCCGTCGACGCCTCGCCGGGACGACCGGTGGGCGTAAACGCGGCAAGGGCGGACAGAACAGATGTGGTACGCAGAAATGCTCGTCGAGTCGTATTCATTCGAGGTGCATTCATTTCTTTGCCGCTGGCGGCGGAGAGTAATACGGAATAACGATCGAACTGGTCCCCACGCCCGAGAGCCCGGGGATCCTGCGCCGCTTCGAGAGCCCGATCGAGTTCGCCGGCGAGACGCCTTCGCTCGGCGGCGTGTGCCGGATCCGCCGCCAGATTCGCGGACTGGAACGAGTCTGCAGCCAGCGCATAAAGTTCCTCGGCCGGTCGACGGGCAAACGCGACCTCGAACAGGCGTCGCACAGACACCTCGTCGCGGTGAAGCAGGATTGCCGCCTTCGAGGGCGAACCCTCGATGTTGTTCGCCTGGTCGCAATCGCCGAACACCGGCGGATCGCCCGCCGGCCAGCGATCGGGCGCGAAATTGCGAACGTAGAGATACTCGAATGTCCGCAGCGCGCGGGAGGGATAACCGATCGTGCCGGCGCGGACGTTGGCATGACGTTCCCGTCCGTAGAGGACACGGTCGCGCGACGGATCCAGCCGGCCCGACTGACTCGAAGTCAGCAGTGGCATCAGGCTGCGTCCAGTCATTTCGGGCAGTGGTTTGAGACCGGCCGCTTCGAGGAAAGTCGGTGCCAGATCCGTCAGGCTGACGAAGTCCTCGACGACCCGGCCCGCTGGGATGCGCTCTGGCCACCGAACGACCAGCGGCATGCGAACGCCGTAGTCGTAGAGGTTCGCTTTGGCGCGCGGGAAGGGCATCCCGTTGTCGCTCGTGACGACCACCAGCGTGCGGTCCAGTTCGCCGGCGGCTTCGAGTTGTTCGACGATGGCGCCGATGTCACGGTCGAATCGTTCGATCTCGAAGTAATAGTCCAAAAGGTCCCGCCGGACCGCGTCGGTATCGGGCAGAAAGGACGGCACTTGGACCAACTCCGGACGCAGACCCGAGCGCGCGCCGGACCCGGGGTCGTAGAGGCGGTGTGGATCGGTGCTGCCGAACCAGAAGCAGAATGGTTTCCCGTCGGGAACACCGCGCCGAAATGTCGCGAAATCCTTGCACGGTGTGCCGGCTGGGTTGCGGCTCCAACCCCCGCCTTTGAAGTCGCCTGGGCCCCAGCCCTTGCCCTGGAGACCGACGTGATAGCCCGCCGCCTCGAGCACGTCGGGATAGACGACGAACTTCTTGGGCAGGACGCTCCAGAGGTTCGCCCCGGACTCGAGTCGCCAAAACGACTGCCCAGTCAACAGCGCGCCGCGGGACGGCGTGCACGAGGGCGACGAACAAAACGCGTGGTTGAACCGCACGCCCTCGCGCGCGAGACGATCGATCACGGGCGTCCGCACGACCTGATCGCCGTAAGCCCCGAAATGGGCCCAGGACGCATCGTCAGCGATGGCGAGGAGGATGTTCGGACGCGCATGATCGGCTGCTGCAAGCGCGTCGATCAGCGACATGCCGACCGCAAGAACCACTCCGAGCAGAGGATGTTCTGAAAGGTGCATCGGGTGGATCGATTGTGACCCACCGCTGAGCCCCTGTCGAGCGGCGAGAAAACGATCGCAGTGACTCTGGCGCTGCTACTGTTCTTCGGGTCTGCGTGGCTCTTCGCGGACAGCCGGCGCGCCGTCTTCCTGGCTCTCTCTGGCAGAAAGAACGCGGCCCCATGACCAGCGAGATCGCCTCTGGTCTCTGACCTGCGCTCCGACGCTGCAATTCGCTTGCCGGGCTCCAGACTCACCGCAAGTATTCCGGGCGATGCGAACTTCATGCGTCCTCCTCTTTGCGCTCGCCCTCGGTTTCCTGCTCGCACGGGCCGAGCCAGGCGAATCCAACCCACGTCCCGAGGCCTCACCGAATTCTGGTCCGACCGGGTTGCCCGAGGCGATCGATCTCCGGCCCGAGTTCGAAACGCAGGGCTTCGAGAGGCGCCGGCAGGGCAAACGCCCCACCTGTTCGGTGTTCACCGTGGTGGGCGCTCTGGAGGAGGCGGTGGCCAGACGCCAGGGGCACTGTCCGCGATTGAGCGTCGAGTTCCTGAACTGGGCGGCCAACACCGTATGCGGCGACAGCGACGACGGTGCTTTCTTTTCGGATCTGTGGAAGGGTTTTGCCGCTCACGGCATCTGCGCCGAAGCAGACATGCCGTACGCCGCCACCCTCGACCCGGCCCAGGCACCCAGCGCCGCCGCGATGGCCGACGCGATGACGCGCCTCCCGTTGGGCCTGCGCCTCCACTGGATCAAGGAGTGGGATGTCAACACCGGCCTGACTGATCCGCACATCGCCGCCATCCAACGGACTCTGGCGAGTGGCCGGCCCGTGTGCGGCGGCTTCCGTTGGCCCAAACAGGCGCAGTGGGTCAACGGCGTGCTGCAGATGTGTCCCGCTGACGCCGTGTACGACGGGCACAGTGTGTTACTGGTGGGCTATCGCAGCGATTCGACCGAGCCCGGCGGCGGCGTCTTCCTGTTCCGGAACACGGCAAACGACGGGCGCGATGGCGCCATGCCCTACGAGTACGCGCGGGCTTACATGAACGATGCGTGCTGGATCGGTTTCGAGGGGCGTGCCCGCCGGGACGGCGCGCGATCGGGGCTGGGAGCACAAACAGAGAATGCTCACGCGACCGCGGCAACCGAGGGCAGCCGAGCGACGCCCGGCCTTTTCCAAGACCCGTTGGGTGCCCTGGCATCGCCGCCCTTCGGACGCAACCGCCGGGTCTCGAGCAACGAACTGCCGAAGTGGAACGACGCGAATCTGGACATGACCATCCTGCCGCCCGGCAAGTCGCTCGAAATGCCGCTGCTCGAAGGACCGGGGGTCATCACACACATCTGGTTCACCAGCCACGCGGGCCGCGTCAACGAACTCAATGCACTGACGCTCCGCATCTATTGGGACGGGCGCGCCGAACCGGGAGTCGAAGCGCCCGTGGGCGAGTTTTTCGCCGTTGGCCAGGGGCGACCGGCATCGGTCGAGAGCGTTCCGGTCCAGGTCTCGCCGACAGGCTCGCTGACGTGTTTCTGGCGAATGCCCTTCGCCAAGTCCGCTCGCATCGTTGTCTCGAACGACAATCCCGATCGGATGGCGGGTCTTTACTGGCAGGTGGACTGGCTCGAGTTGGACGACCTGCCCGCCGACACAGGCTATTTCCACGCCCGTTACCGCCAGGAGTACCCGGCCGTGGCCGGGCGCGATTATCTGATCGCGGACCTCAATGGCCGCGGCCAGTACGTCGGCACGGTGATCTCGGTCACGCTCGGTCAAGACGGCTGGTGGGGCGAGGGCGACGACTTCTTCTACGTCGATGGCGAGACGGTGCCCAGTCTTCAGGGCACGGGGAGCGAAGATTATTTCAACGATGCGTGGGGTTTCCGGACGCGCACGGGCCCGTGGTTCGGTCAACCGCGCTGGCAGGGCGACACCGCGGGGGATAGCGGCGTGTGCTATCGCTGGCACATCCTCGATCCGGTGGGCTTCGAGAAGTCGCTCCGCGTGGCCATCGAGCACAAGGGCAACCGTGTGGATGATACGGAGGGGTTCTACATCGAACGCCCCGATTTCATCAACAGCGTTGCGTTCTGGTATCAGGCCGGCGAGCCCAAGCGCTGGCAGACGTTGCCGCCGTTTGCCCAACGCCGCATCGCATGGGAACACCAACACTCCGTCCGCGCGTTCCGCCAAGCCCAGGCAACCGGGCCGGCCAAAGTGCAGGTCGAGACCACCGGCATGTTCGGCGCGCGTCCGGTGCTGGGCTGGCCCAACACCGAACCCGGCGCGCGGCTCACATTGCCGTTCACGGTCGGGGCGGACGGTCGTTATGCAGTCCGATTGACCGCTTCTGCCGCTCCGGCACAGGGTCTCTACGCCATCGAGTTGGACGACATCGAGACGGCGGCAAGGGCGGACTTTCGCGCGCCTGAACCTGAAGAACTCGACCTCCCGCTGGGCACGCATGAACTGGCTGCCGGGCCGCACACGCTCGCTTTCCGCGCCCTCGCAGACGAGGCAGGCCGCGCCGGGCCGATGGCGGTGGAGATGCTCCGGTTGCTGCGCCTGCCTCCTGAGGCGACGCGGGCGGCCAAGACACACCACGAGGCTCACTTCATCCGGCTGGGCATCGGGCGGGCAGTGTATGCGCATCGGCTAGCCTACGGAACGTTGCCCGACTCGATCGAGATTCTGGTCGAAACCGGCCTGATGGACTCGCGTTATCTGCAGGACGAAAACCATCAGCCGCTGCGATCGCGGCGTGAGGGCGATTTCCTCGTCGTCGAGAGCAGCGGGCCGGGTCGGTGGACCCACCGCTGGCAGGGGCTGGATGCGCGACGTTGAGCGATGAAGACCCCTTCGGTTCACTGGTTTCGGCTCGATTTGCGCCTGGCAGACAATCCGGCCCTCGCAGCCGCCATCCGGCAGGGCAAACCGGTTGTCCCGGTCTATCTCTGGGCTCCGGAGGAGGAGGGTGATTGGCCGCCGGGCGCCGCGTCGCGGTGGTGGTTGCACCAGTCGATCGAGGCCCTGAGCGCCGACCTGCGGGCCCTCGGCTCGCGGATGGTGATCCGCCGCGGACCGAGTGCCGCGGCGCTGATCGAGTTGGCGAAGGAAACAGGCGCTGACGCCGTCTTCTGGAATCGTCGTTACGAACCCGCCGTCGTGGCGCGGGACCTGCAGCTCAGCAACGAACTGCGGGGCAATGGACTCCGGATCGAGAGCTTCAACGCCGCGTTGCTACGCGAGCCGGAAGCGGTCCGGAATCAGAGCGGCAGACCGTTCCAGGTGTTCACGCCTTTCTGGCGGCATTGCCTGGCCCAACCGGATCCCGCCGAGCCGACACCCATGCCCAAACAACTGCCCGCGCCCGCGCGCTGGCCTCGGTCGCTCCGGCTCGACGACCTCGCTCTCGAGCCAAAGCATGGCTGGGCCGGCGGGCTCAGGGCGGCATGGCAGCCGGGCGAGGAGGGCGCGATGAAGAACTTGCGCCGTTTCCTCGACGTGGCATTCGCGGAGTACTCCGAGCAGCGCAACCGACCCGATCTTCAGGGTACATCCCGGCTGTCGCCGCACCTGCATTTTGGCGAAATCGGCCCACGCCAGGTCTGGCACGGCCTCAAGCGAATGGCGGCACGGCAAAGCCCCGCACTCGATGCCTGGCGCACCTCGGCGTTCCTGACCGAACTGGGCTGGCGCGAGTTTTCCCACCATCTGCTGCATCACTTTCCGCGCACACCGACCGAAGCCTTGCGCCCAGCCTTCCGGGACTTCCCCTGGCGCCGGCACACCGCCTTTCTCGAAGCGTGGCAAAAGGGGCGAACCGGCTTTCCGATCGTCGATGCCGGCTTGCGAGAGTTGTGGGCGACCGGGTGGATGCACAACCGCGTGCGCATGGTCGTCGCCTCTCTCCTGGTCAAGGACCTGCTGTTGTCCTGGCTGGAAGGGGCCCGATGGTTTTGGGACACGCTGGTGGATGCCGACCTCGCCCAGAACACCATGGGCTGGCAGTGGGTGGCCGGCTGCGGCGCGGACGCCGCCCCGTACTTTCGGATCTTCAATCCAGTCGCGCAGGGCCAGAAATTCGATCCGCACGGCGACTACGTCCGCCGCTGGTGTCCCGAACTGGCGGGGCTGCCCAGCAAGTGGATCCACCGGCCACATGAAGCGCCGCCCGATCTGTTTCGCTCAGCCGACATCGAGTCCGGGAGCGCTTACCCGAAGCCTGTTGTCAGCCACGCCATCGCACGCGAGGTCGCCCTCGAAGCCTATTCCCGCATCTCCTAGCCGCATTTCTCGCCGATTCTTGATGTCCTCTGACCGGTGACCGTCACATTTCACCTGAAATGCGGGTTAGCGAGGCTTCGCCTCAGACCTGCGAGGCGTGTGAACGGCTCCTGGCCGCTGGGTGTCCACCACGATCACCGGCAGTCAACGCCTCGCTAATCCTCGACTTCGAGGATCAGCGCGCCTGGCTCGATCCGCAGGCCTTTAATCCCCCGCAGCAGCGGGCCGCGTGGCCCTTGCCCGACCAGGTCGGCCAGGAGATTCTCACCTTTGAGGCCGCCCAGCCAGGCCTTGGGCAGGCTCAAACCGAAAACGGTCAAATCTTCCAGGATCGCCACAGGCGGTCCTCCGTTGGCTATGGAGAAGTGAAACCGCCCGCGGGCGCGAAACATGCGTCCACCCCCTACTGGCCAGTCTTGCGGGATGGGGATCGCCAGATACGCGTTGACCGCGTCTCGCCCAAACTCGAGCCGCACCCGGTCGCCGAGTTCCGTGTTTTGGTGCAGGAGGCCGTTGATCTCGCGCTCCGTGAGACGCAGAACTTTCGAGCCGGGCACGTAGGGCCGATCCAGTTCCACCGGCGCAGGACCGTCACTCACCAGCGGGGCCCCCTCGACGCTTGGGGGCGGGCCCGGTTCCCTTGGCCCCGCCGGCTCCGCCCGCGGCTCGCCCAGCCCACGCAGCTTCTCCTGGACCAAGACCCTCTCCGGCTCGCTCAGCACGACCGGACGGATCGGGCGCTGCGACCACCACACCAGGAACAACAGAACCGCGATGACCAGCAGCAGAAAAGCGACAATGGCCCCGCACCCGAGAAGAAGGCGCGTGCGCCGTGGATCCGACAGCGTGGGGAACACGGGAGTGGGCACCGGAGGGGGCACGGGAGGAGAGGCCGGTTTCGGGTCGTCCATGCCTGTCATCCTAACGCCGCAAGGCGTCTCCGCCAAGCCCCCAGTGCGAATGCCCTGGCTCTGCTTGCCCCCTCGCCCGAGATGAGCAATGGAAGACGCAAGCAGGAAGAAAACAGCGTCGCTCCAGAGCACCGGCGCCACAACGCCCAAAACAAAAGCTTGTAATTGGGGGGATCGGATGGAGTGTTGGACTATGGGACAAACATGGTTTCAGAAGCTCTTCACGCCAAGGCCCCGGCCTGATCCGGAGAATCTCCGCACCCAGGCCGCCCAGGGCGACGCAGATGCGCAGTTTTCACTTGGGGTGCTCTGCTCCGTAGCCGATGGCCAAGGACGCGACCTTGCGGAAGCCGCCCGTTGGTATCGGCAGGCCGCTGATCAAAACCACCCGCTTGCCGAGTTCAACCTGAGCCTAATGTTCGCCGAGGGCGAAGGTGTCCCCCAGGACGATGTCGCGGCACTGGATTGGCTGCGTCGGGCCGCGGAGCACGGTGATGCCGGCGCGCAGTACAACCTGGGAACGCGTTGTCATCGCGCAAGCCTGAGCGGGCGCGACGCCGGTGCCGCGGCCTCACGAATCGAAGCGTATAAGTGGCTGCGCCTCGCGTCCCTGCAAGATTACAAGGACGCCAGCGTGGCGTGCGCCGGACTCTCGCTGGTCATGAGCCGTGAGGAAATCGCCGAGGCCAACTCGCAAGCGGAGAGTTTCGCGGTCGCCCGGCAGAGCGGCATTGCCAAGGGGCCGTAATCCGCAGAATCCGGGGGCGGACGGGAGGTCTCTCGTTGACGACACGGAACGCGTTTGCGCGGCGCAAGAACCTGACTCCTGTGCCGCAGACCTCGAAAGGAGAACCACACGAAAAACCGTCACCGCCCGACCACTTCTTCGCCCAACTCCACGTTCCAATAGGCCAAATCGAGGAAGTGCTTCCAACTGTCGTGGTACGGCAGGGCCAGGTTGACCTGGACGAACGGTCGCCACTTCGGGCGCTTCGGTTTGCGGATCAGGTGCATTCGGGCTTCCTGCGGGGTGCGATTGGCCTTGAGCGTGTTGCAGATCACACAGGAGCAGACAATGTTCTCCCAGGAGGTCGGCCCCCCCCGATCGCGGGGAATCACGTGGTCCAAGTTGAGGTCTTTCCGTTCGAAGGACCGACCGCAGTACTGGCAAGTGTTCTTGTCCCGTTCGAAAATGTTGTGCCGGGTGAACTTGACCTCTTTCTTTGGGAGCCGGTCAAACATGAGCAGCAGAATCACCCGGGGAATGCGGATCTTGAACGAAATCGTGCCAACCGACTCGGAATGCGGCGCCTGCCGGGAAAGATCCCGCCATTCGTTGAAATCGCAAGTGTGAAAGGTGCCATCCATGGCGTCGAACACCACCTGCGCGTGCCCCTCGAATACCAGGGTCAAGGCGCGCCGAACACTGCAGACATTCACGGCCTGCCACAAGCGGTTCAGCACCAACACATGTTCGCTCAGTAACGAACTCATACCCGCTCCCAGTGACGCGACGCTACCACGCCGTTCAAACCAGTGTCAATTCCGCCGCACCCGCCCCATCCTCATCGCCGCCTCGGCCTGGTTGCCCTGCGCGGAATGGGCCCCCAATGTCCCGTTGCCAAACCACCCCCGGCGGTTCTAGTATGGCGCCATGAAACGAATCACCCGGCTCGGGGTCGGATTGTTGTCGTTGTTCGCCGGCGCGCTCGTGGCGGTTGCCCAGGCGCCCGACGATCTCTACGTGCGGGTCTACAATCTGATTCAGCAGGCCGATTCGTTGCGCGCCACCGGACGGCAACAGGACGCCGCGGCCAAATACCTCGAAGCACAAACGGCGTTGGATCAGCTCCACGCCGCCTATCCAAACTGGAATCCCAAGATCCTCAATTACCGCCGCAACTACATCGCCGAACGACTCGGCTCAGGCGTCGCCTCCATCGCGCCTGCCGCCACCGCCACACCCGCCGGCGAACCAGCCGCCCCCAAAGACACGACCTCCGATCCAAGGACAACAGCACTGATGGCCGAGATCGCCGCCCTCAATACGGAACGCGACACCCTGCAGGCCAGACTCCGCGAAGCACTGACGGTCCAACCCGCCGCAGTCGACCCGCGCGAGTTGTCCCGCGCCGAGCTCCGCCTCCAGGAAGCGCTCGCGGAAAACGCAACGCTCAAGGCCAACCTCGCCGAACAACAGGCGAAATTGGCGCGCGCAGCCGATCCGGCCGCCTACACCGAAGCCCAGCAGGCCCTCAAGGAGGCAAACGAATCCCTCAAACGCCAGACCCAATCGGTCGCCACCCTGACAAAGGAACGCGACTCGCTGGCCCAGAAACTGAAACGCGCCACGGATAAAGCCCAGGCCCGAGCAGCCCGCGAAGAAGCGAAGTTGGCAAAGGCCGACAACGCCGCCTACGCCGAGGCTCAGAAGGCCCTCAAGGAGGCAAACGAATCCCTCAAACGCCAGACCCAATCGCTCGCCACCCTGACCCGGGAGCGCGACTCGCTGCTCGAACGACTCAACCGCGCCCAGAATAGCAGCCAGGCGCGCTCCGCTGGCGACGAGTCGAAACTCGTCACTGAATGGAAAGCCCGGACCGACGAGTTGACAACCAAACTGAAACAAGCCCAGGACGCCCTCGAAGCGGAACGCGGGCGCTCCGAAATTCTCCAGGCGGAAAAAGTCACCCTCGAAAACCGCGTGATGGCGCTTTCCGCACGACCGACCTCGCCCCCGGCCGCTCCCGTGCCGACCGCGCCGGCTGTAGGCGCCGCGACAACGGCAAGCGCCCCCCCCCCAGCCGCGCCGCCTTCGTCGTCAATAACCCCACCGCCCCCTGTCGTCACACCGACGCCGTCGACAAAACCCCTCTCCGCTCGGGAAGCCAAGGCCGAGAAGGCCTCCGAGAAAGCATGGGTGAAACAGTTGGAGCGGGAACGCGACGATCTGCGCAAGCGCGTCGCCCGTCTGACCCGCGAAGTCCAAGACCGCAAAGTCCGCAGCGGCACCGCCCAACAGGACCGTCTGGCCGAGGAACTGGCCATCCTGCGGGCTCGCATCCAGGTCTACGAAGCCCGGCAAGTCCCCTACACCCCAGAAGAATCCGCTCTCTTCAATGCCACAGCCAGGATCAGCGAACCCGCCCAGACCAGCACAGCCAAAAGAACCGCCCGGCAAATCCCAGCCGGCGCAGCCGCCTTGGTCGCCGACGCCCGCCGTGCCTTCCAGAGCGGCCGCTTCGATGAAGCCGAGACGAAATTCCGGCAGGCATTGGTCCTCGACGACAAGAATGTCAACCTCCTGAGCGACCTCGCCGCAACGCATCTGCAGCAAAACCGTCTGGACGCCGCCGAGGATGCCCTCAACCGAGCCATTGCCCAAAACCCCGAGGACCCGGAGGCCCTGGCCTTGCTTGGCCTGCTGCGCTACCAGCAGGCGAAGTACGACGATGCCCTGAACATCCTCAGCCGCGCCGCGCAGTACAACCCCGACAATCCCAATACCCAAAACTACCTCGGCATCACGCTGGGCCTGAAAGGCCAGCGCGGCCCTGCCGAACGCGCCTTCCGCAAGGCGATTCAACTCAAACCCGATTACCCCGAAGCCCACTACAACCTCGCGCTGATCTACGTCCACCAGAAACCCCCATTCATCGAGCTGGCACGATGGCATTACCACAAAGCCCTCGCCAGCGGCCATCCGACCAATCCGGAAATGGAGCGATTGATCGACGCCACACTCTCGCCCACACCCGCCCCCTGACCCGCATCATTCGCAGCGGGTCAGTGCACACGGCGGTCAGACTTCGCAAGATGTCTGCGATGCGGGTTAGAAAGACTCGCCAATCGCCTCGGGGGCTGTCAGACTCCGGACCGTGCGTGCCTACGACAATACCTTGCGGCATAAGGTGGCCGTGTCCGTCCTGATGGTGCTCTGCTCGGCAGCCTGGGTCGCCCCCGCAGGCCGGCCGGCCACCCAAGACTTAACTGAGTTCGGGTTCCATGGGCCGGAGATTTTCCCCATCGACAACCTCATCACTCTTTTGCGATCGGCCGATTTTGACGGAGACGGCGCGCAGGACTTGATCGTGGTCAACAACGCCCGGTCAAAGATCAATCTCCTGTTCAACCGGGCCGGCAAAACAAACGATCCCGCCCCGCAGACGCTCAAACGCGAACTCAACGAGCTGCCCCCGGACGCCCGGTTCCGCCTGGAATCGGTCGCGTCCGAGAAGACGATCTCGGCCCTGGTGGTGACCGACTTGAACGGGGATGATCGACCGGATCTCGCGTTTTTCGGCGTGCCCAAAGAACTCATCGTGCAATATAATCAGGGGACCAACACCTGGAGCGCTCCGCGCCGATGGGGCCTGGAAGACGGTTTGCTCGACCCCAACGCCCTCACCAGCGGTGACCTCAACGGCGATGGACGCGAAGACCTGGTCATGCTCGGCGAGGGCGCCCTCTATGTCCTCGCCCAACAGCCTGATCACGCCCTCGGCGAACCGGAGAAGATCCCCTACAGCGGTGTCGTGAAAGCCGCCCAAGTCATCGACATCAATGGCGATGGACGCTCCGATCTGATGTTGGTCAACTGGGAACACGCCAACCCGTTCCGATTCCGCCTCCAAAGCAGCTCCGGACAGCTCGATCCAGAAGTGCATTTCACCCTTCCGGCCATCCGCTCCTACGCCATGGACGACCTGGATGGCGACAAGAAAACCGAGGTGATCACCATCGCCGCCAAATCCGGCCGCGCACAGATCGCCAATTTCATCCAGAAACCAGCGGAGACCTTGACCGGCGATTTCCTCCAAGGCCAGTTTCATGTCCTCCCCTTTCTGAAAACTACCAAGAACCGCCGCGGCATCGCCTGGGGCGATCTCAACCAGGACGGCTTGTCCGATCTGTTGGTCGCCGAGCCCGACAGCGGACAGGTCTCCCTCTTTGTCCAGAAACCGGATGGGGCCCTGGCCGCGCCACGCACGTTCCCCACGTTCACCGGGGTTGGAGAACTGGCCATCGCCGACTGGAACGGCGACGGGCATGCCGAGATTTTCTTCCTCAGCACCGACGAGCGCCAGATCGGCGTCAGCCACCTCGACGACGCCGGACGAATCCCGTTTCCCACCATCGTTTCCGTCGAAGGCCGGCCCCTGGCCATGGCGGCAGGCGTCGTCCGAGCAGGGCAACATCCGGCCCTGGCCGTCATCCTGGACGGGGAGGGCAAACGCGAACTCTGGCTTCGCAGTGCCGACGGCCACGCCACCCGACAGACACTGAGCGAGACGTTCAAGTCCAATCCCACCAGCCTCACCATCCATGACCTCAATCATGACGCCCTGCCGGACCTGGTGGTCCTTATCCCTTACGAGAAAGTCAAAGTCCTCCTTCAGGGAGAAGACCAAACGTTCGACGAACAAGACGTTGCCCCGCCCGGCGGCAGCGCCGAACAGCCCTGGCTGAGCACCGCCGACGTCGATGGCGATGGCAAGGTCGAACTCCTCCTCGCCCAAAAGAATTTTGTCCGCGCCGTGGTGCTCCAGGCCGACACCGCCGCGAAGGAAAGCGCTTCCAAAACCACCTGGACCTTCCGCGTCAAAGAGCAGGTCAACGGCGCATCGAGCAGCTCCCGCATCATCGGCGCAGCTTCGTTGCGCAACGGAACCAACGACGTGGCAAGTCTGTTCCTGCTCGATGCCGAACGGAAGGCCCTGACCTTGTGCGAACGAGACGCCTCGGGAGTCTGGCAGCCACTGCGCAACGTGGCTCTCCCAGTCACGGACTTCACCGCGCTGCAACCGGTGGCCCTGGGCAGCAACCGCGACAACGCCATCCTGTTCGTCGGCCTCAACAGCCTGGCCTGGCTCCCGCTCACCGGGCTGGTCTGGGAGTTCGCGAGTCTCGACGACTACGAAACGCCGGTCAAAGACGGTTTCCTCCACGATGTCGTCCCGGGCGACTTGAACCACGACGAGCGCAAAGACTTGGTCTTCCTCGAAACCGCCAAGAACTACCTCGACCTGGTCCGGTTCGAACCGCCCCATCAACTCGTCCCCGCCAACCGCTGGCAGGTCTTCGAGGAACGCACCTTCCGCGCCCGGCGCTCCGACACTCCGGAGCCCCGCGAGGCGCTCATCGCCGATCTGACTGGCGACGGAAAAAACGACCTAGCCGTGATCGTCCACGACCGCGTGCTGGTCTATCCCCAGGAATAGCCCTGTGTCCCGGGACTATGTGCTGCAACGGTTCCACGCGCCCCCCGCGCTCCAAATTGATTATGCCCGAGAGTTGAATCCCCAGCAACTCGCCGCCGTCACCGCCACGCCCGGTCCCGCTTTGGTCATCGCCGGCGCAGGCGCGGGCAAGACCCGCACCCTCACCTACCGCGTCGCCTACCTCATCGAACAAGGCATCCCGCCCGAGAGCATCCTGTTGCTCACGTTTACCAACAAGGCCGCCCGCGAGATGATGCGGCGCGTGGGCGAACTGCTTGCCCACGATCTGGACGCCCTGTGGGGCGGGACGTTCCATTCCATCGGCCACCGCATCCTGCGCCAGCACGCCGACCTGGTCGGCTGTTCGCGTGACTTCACCATCATGGACCGGGAAGACGCCACCGACCTGATCCGCGCCTGCCTCGGCGACGCCACAATCGAGTCCAAGACGACCCGCTTCCCCCAAGCCGATGTCCTGGCGGAACTCTTCTCGATGGCCGCCAACCTGCGGCTGACCATCCCCGACACCCTCGCGCGGCATTTTCCCTCGTTCGAGTCCCTCGCAGACCCGATCGCCGAACTCCAACGTCTTTACATCGAACGCAAACGCCAGACGGGCGTCGTCGATTTTGACGATCTGCTCGGCCTCTGGCTGCGCCTTCTCGACCAACACCCCGACGTGCTCGAACGCCTCCAACGCCGCTTCCAGTTCCTCCTGGTCGACGAATACCAAGATACCAACCAAATCCAAAGCGACCTGGTGGATTTGCTCTCCGCCCGACACCACAACGTCATGGCGGTCGGCGACGATTCCCAGAGCATCTACTCCTGGAGAGGCGCCAATTTTCAGAACATCTTGCGCTTCCCCGAACGGCACCCCAATACCGCCATCTTCAAGATCGAAACCAACTACCGCAGCACGCCGCAAATCCTCTGCCTGGCCAATGCCGCCATTGCCCCCAATGTCCACCAGTTTGCCAAACAACTCGCCCCCGTGCGCCCGCCCGGCCCCAAACCGGCCCTCGTGGTCTGCGGCGACGGACGGACCCAGGCCGCGTTCGTCGCCCAGCGCGCCCTCGAATTGCGCGAGGAGGGCACCTCCCTCAACGACATGGCCGTGCTCTACCGCTCCCATTTTCACGCGCTCGAACTGCAGTTGGAACTGACCCGCCGCAATGTCCCCTTCGTCATCTCGAGCGGTATTCGCTTCTTCGAGCAGGCCCATGTTAAAGACGTGGCCGCCATCCTGAAACTCCTCTGCAACCCGCGTGATGAGATCGCCTTCAAACGCGTCGCGCGCCTCCTCCCGGGCATCGGGCCAGTGGCCGCGAAACGGTTGTGGGAAAAGTTCGCCAGCAAACCGCCCACACAAACCGCTGCGCCGGCATCCGACGATACCGCTTCCCAGGAACGTGCAAGGTCCAAGGCCCGTGCGGGCATCGAGTCCTCGAAGACCCAAACTCCCCAAAATCCCTTGGCCTGCTCCTTCCAGGCGCTGTCGCCGTTGGTGCCCAAGAAAACCACGGTGGCTTGGGCGCAACTCACCGCCACTCTAGCCCAACTCGAACAGGACCCCGTGCGGCAGAATGTGGCCGATATGATCGGACTCCTGCTCGAGGGATTCTACGAGGAACACCTCGAAGCCACCTACCCAAACGCCCGCGCCCGGCTTGACGACCTGGACCAACTCGCCTCCTTCGGACGGCAATTCGCCGACTTGCATGAGTTCCTCACCCAACTGGCCCTCCTCAGCAACGTCGAAGCCGAGGGCGAAACCCGCCCCCAGCAGGATGACGAGCGCATCCGCCTCACGACCGTGCACCAGGCCAAAGGCCTCGAATTCGGCGTCGTCTTTCTCATCATGCTCTGCGACGGCCTCTTCCCCTCGATCCGCGCCGCCCAGACCAGCGAAGGCGAGGAAGAGGAACGAAGACTCTTTTACGTGGCGATCACTCGCGCCCGAAATGAGTTGTACCTGAGCTATCCCCTCATCCGAACCTTGCGGGCCAGCAGCGCCGACATCTTCCAGCAACCGTCGCGATTCCTCCAGGAGGTGCCCCCCGACCTCATGGAAACCTGGACCCTGCGCAGCCCGGAATGGGGCGGCGAAATCCAGACCATCGAACCGGGCTAGAATCCTTGAAACCCCAAACATGGTGCGATCAAGTCAAGTTTGGCCTTCACCCCTATCCCTTTCGTTTCGCAAGGATTCTAACCCGGAAATCTCACCGGTGGGGCGATCGCGGCATTCCGGACGGTCCGGGGGTGAGATTTCCGGGTCTGTGAAACCCGCGCCCAGCAAGGAGAATCGGCTCATCGGCTCATCAAAGCCGGGATACGCCCCAGCCGCTTGGGCGACCCGGGCACGCCGACACAGTGTGGTCGAGATTGAGTCCAACTGTTTGGGGCGCGGGTTTCTGAGAGCCCGCATTTCAGGTGAACTGTGACGGTGACCGGTCAGAGGACATCAGAGGTTGATGAGAAATGCGGGCTAAGCAAACAGGGTGCCGGGATCGACCCCGGCTGGAAGGTTGCGCCCGCCATGATAGAACCGCTCCAGGCCCTCACCAGTCCAGCGCCGAAGTCGGTAGAGCGTGGCAAACGTAAAATCGGGCGCCGCACCGCCCTGCCCCCCGACCAATTCGCCGCCACGTCGAACATTGTCCTGCATCCAGGCGGGCAGGACGAGGTGATACGGATTCCGCTTCACCTCGCCAACGTGGAAGCTTAGAGCGGTCATCAAATCCCCAACGTCCGCAGCCGTCAGTTCCACCATGAGGTTCGGGTCATCCATCTGCCCCCAATACTCGATCTCGACAGTGAAGCACCGCAACTTCGTCCCAAGGCTTTGCAGCGCGTCCGTCACCAGGCAGTGGACTCCCTCGTGCGTGCTGTTCCAGTCTTCGTCATGCGGAAAGAAGATCACGCGCGGTTGGTGCTCGATGAGAATCTGGGCGATCGCGCGCACCATGGGCTGCCAGAGCGCCGGCTCGCGCTCGCGGGTCTTGCGGTTGACTTTCTCGAGTCCGCTGGGCCCGGTCTGGACCAGCCCGAATCCAAGATAGTCGCAAGCGTGTTTCAGTTCATCGAGGCGCCCTGCCTGCCGGGCCGGATTGCTGCCTTGGGTGACAGCGACGTTGAGGACGTGCATCCGCGCCTCCCGCAGCAGGCGCAGCGCCAATCCTCCGACGATGCATTCGTCGTCCGGATGCGGCGAGAAGATCAGCGCCTTGGGCGCGTCGGACGCGATCTCGGGCCTCGGGGCGGGCGGAAACCCTCCCAGCGGGTAACTCTTGGCTTCCCGTGCGTGACGGACGTATTCAGAAACAAGGTGGTGATAAGGGTTCATGTCGGCCTCACAGTTTGTGATCACTGCTATGGCAGCACCGGCAGACTCGCCGCGGCGATGGCCTGCCCGTGTCGTTTCTCCTTCTCGTCGGGCGTGTGCAGGTTCACCCGACCCGCCAATTCCGGAAACTCGGCCTGCAACACTCGCTTCGCGCCTTCGAGAATCACCTCGCCGCCACGCCCGGAGGTGACCCGTCCCAGGATCAACAGATGACGGAATTCGTAGAAATCCGCGAAGTGAGCAATGCTGTACCCGAGGTAGGTGCCGATGGTCTCGTAGATCCGACCGGCACGCTCGTCGTTGGCCGCCATCAATGCTTGCACCGCCTTAAGACATTCCGGCAGGGGCGTTCCGGCAGCCATCTCGATGCCGGCCGCCTCGACCAGCCTCCCGACGCACTGCTGTGAGAAATACCGCGCGCCGCAGCCGTAATCGCCCGACCACTCGTCCACCGAGGCGCCAGGATGGTAGTCCACCGGCACGAAGGCCAGCTCGTTGAGCCAGGACGTGATGCTGCCCTGCGGGGTGACGTAACCGCCGGCCGTGCTGGTGCCCAAAGCAATGCCGAGGACTGCGTTATCCCCGAGGGCCATCGAGCCGGCCAAGGCCGTGACCTCGCCGTCGTTCACAACCTCGAAGGGAACGTCGTTCCAGGCGCGCCGAATCTCGAAGAACAAATCCTTCACCCGCCGGTTGAACAGATCCGGCGGCACGCCGCGAAAGAGCGACGCGACCTTCACCCGGTTGTTGACATAGACGCCCGCCGCACTGCCACCAATGGCGTCCACCCGCGGCAGGTGCTCCGCCGCGCGCCGAAGCGAGTCCATGATCCCGTCATAGTGGTACTGCGGGTCCGGCTGGCGGACCGGGTCCCAGGCCACCTCTTCGCTGAACACAACACGACCGTCGATGACCGCCGCCACCTTGCGGTCGCTCCCGCCAAGATCGAACCCGATCCGGCAACCTTCGAGATGGCGTCCCAACGGCTGCGTGTTTGACCGGTGCGGCGGCAGTTGGTCCGGCTGGCACCAGCGCACCTCGAATGGCCGTTCGTAAACCCGCGCGCCCATCATCTCGGCGTCGAACTTGCCCGTGGGATGCGATTGGTAATGGCGAGCAAGGGCCTCGGCAAGCGAGGCAGAGCCGGCAAAATGAATGCGATAGCCCCCGCGCGACCAGAGAAGAAACTTCAGCCACCGCTCCACATGCCGGAAGTTCGCGCCGCTCTCGGGATGGCCCTCGGGAAGCACCGTCGTGGCAGCCTGTTCGACGGACCCATCCGCCTGTTCGAGCGCCACTCGGACCGACACCGCCGCGCCGCTCCGCGCCGCCAAAGCCTCGAAGGCGCGATTGGCGAGAACCGGTGGACGGAACGCAGGGTCCAAGACAGGCGTGATCCGCGGGACGACAAGTTTAAGGCTATCGTTGCGCATACTGTGCCCGTGAACGTACGACGAAACCAGCCGCCAGATCAAAGCGGAAATCGCGGGGCAGCAGCGCACCAGCGCCGCTTTCGATGTCGAGGTGGTTGACATTCACCGCAACACGCATTCCCCTAACCCGGAAATCTCACCCGTGGGGCGGTCGTGGCATTCCTGACGGTCCGTGGGTGAGATTTCCGGGTCTATGAAACCCGCGCCCAGCAACGAGAATTGGCTCATCGGCTCATCAACGCCGGGACGCGCCCCTGCCGCGTGGGCGACCCGGGCACGCGGACACAGTGTGGTCGAGATTGGGTCCATCTGCTTGTGGCGCGGGTTTCTGAGAGCCCGCATTTCAGGTGCAATGTGACGGTGACCGCTCAGATGACATCAGAAGTTGGTGAGAAATGCGGGCTAAGAATCTCGTCACACACCCTCCGCCGCTGAGAGTGCCTGTCTTTTTCTCTCGATTTGACCCGGTGTGGTTTGGTAAAAACTCGCGGTTGTGGCTATAATTGAACACTTAAACTGATGAAACTGCCAAAACTCCAAGTCACTTGGGCGGCTCTGTTAACGGTGGCCGCCGTCGTCTCCGCACGCGCGGATTACCCCGAGCACCGTCCTCTCGCAAGGGCCGGCAGCCTATTACCGCCTAAACGAAACCACCGCCCCGCCGCCACTCTCCCTCCACGGCGGTGAATATCGGCAGCGTCGGCGCCGCCGGCAGTGGCGAGTTCCGGAACGGTGTCGAACGGGCTGTGCCCGGCGCCATCGTCAGCGATCCGTCGAACCTCGCCGTCCGCATGCCCGGCGCCGAAGGCAACCGGGTGCGGATTCCCTGGAACGAGGCGTGGAATTCGGCCACGGCGATCTCGGTCGAGTTCTGGGCGAAACCGGGCCAGACGAGCGCGCATTCAGTGCCCGGCGGCCTCGGTCGAGTTCATCGCCGACCCCGGCCCTCGCTACGGTTGGCTGTTTTACCAGGCCAGTTCGACCAGCCAGACCGGTTGGGAGACGGCAACGGTTGGGTCTTCCGCTATTACAACACCAGCGGTCCCACTGCGCTCACCGGGGCGTACACGAACCTGACCTTGAACACCGATACCTGGTACCACGTCGTCGGGCGTCTACGACGGCGCCAACCATGAAGATTTACGTGAACGGGGCTCTGGGCGATGACCACCGCTCTTCCCGCTGGCGCTTCGTCAACGCGCAACTCGAATCCCGACATCCCCTTGACCTTCGGCGCCCGGGCGGACGGCGTCTCCGGGTACTATGAACTACAACGGCACGATCGACGAAGCCGCCGTCTATACCACCGCCCTCACGCCCGGACGAATCCTCGCCCACTACGAAGCCGGGATTGCAGCCGCCCCCGCAACGCCCTACCAGCAGGTCGTTCTGAGCGACACCCCCGCCGGGTATTGGCGCCTGAGCGAGGCTGGAGATGCCTTTGCGGTCAATGCAGGAACGCTCGGCAGCGCCGGCGGATGCCCGGATTATCGCCCCCACGACGGTCGCCGTGGCCGGACCGACCGGCCCCGGTTTCGAAGCGGGCAACAAGGCAGTCCAGTTTACCACGGGCGGTTTCGTCCAGGCCCCAGCCCTCAATCTCAACACGAACAGCGTCACCATCACCTGCTGGGTCAAGCCCAGCGGCGACCAGGCCGAGCACGCCGGAATTATCTTCCACCGCGCCCGCCTCGCCACCGGCGCCAGCGGCACCACCGCCGGCCTCAAGATGGATGCCGTCGCCGGTCTGAATCTCAGCTACAACTGGGATGGCGACATGGCCACCTACAACTGGAATAGCGAAATGGCCCTCACCGACGGCGAGTGGAATTTCGTGGCTCTCATCGTCCACCCCGACAAGGCGATTCTCTTCGTGCCCAGCAACCCGAATTACCTCCCGGTCACGCGGCAGGGCTATGACATCAGCCACGCCCCGCTTGAATTCGAAGGCGGCACCTACATCGGCATGGATCCCATGACCGACAACACCACAACCACCCGCAAGTTCGTCGGGTCGGTCGACGAGGTCGCCATCTTCAACCGTGCCTTGTCCATCGGCGAGACGTACACTCAATACGCCGCCGCGGTCGGCAGCTTGCCGCCGAAGATCTTCGCCAACCCCGTCGCCCCCGTCGACCCGGTCTATGCCGGTGACTCGCTGACCCTGACGGTGGATGCCGGCGGCACGCCGGACCTCACCTACACCTGGCGCAAGAACGGGACCCCGATCCCGGGTGCCACGTCGAGTTCGTTCACCATCCCCAGCCTCGCCGCGTCAGACACGGGCGACTACACCGTCACGGTCAGCAATAGCCACGGCCAAGCCGCCAGCGGCGCGGCCTCCCTCTACGTGCTCGATCAGACTCAGCCCAGCTTCGTGCAGGACCTGCCCGTGGCGAGCCGAACCCTCTACCCCGGCGGGTCGATCAAACTCAGCGTCGTCGCCGCAGGCGGCGGGCTGACCTACACCTGGAAAAAGAACGGGAATCCCATCCAGGATGCCACCGGCCCCGCGCTCGTCGTTTCGAACATCACGGCCGACGATGCCGGCACCTACCTCGTCACGGTGAGCAACTCCGCGGGCAGTACTGACAGTGCCTCGATGACCATCACCGTCGCCGCCCCCGCAGCCGGTTCCTACGAGGCCGAAGTCGCCGCCGACGCGCCTCGAGCCTGGTACCGCCTCGATGACCCGGCGGACGCCGCGCTCATGCTCGATGCCACAGGCCGTTTCGACGGCTATTACACCAATCGTCTCGGAACACCCGTGACCTTGGGAGTGCCGGGCGCCTTGGCGAACGACGACAACACCGCGGCCACGTTCCTCCACACCGACCAGGCCTGGGGCGAAGCCTATCCGCCCGCCGTCACCATGGGCGACTACACCTTCGAATGCTGGGTCCGCACCGACGACACCACGACGTTTTTGTCTCCGCTGTCTTCGTTCCGAACTCAATACGGAGTCGTTCTTTGGAAAGACGCAGCCACCTGGCGCAGCGGCGATGGCTACGGCGACCTCGACGTCGGCGTCACCGTGCGTTCCTCCGCGGTCGGCGGCGCCCAGCCGGGCAAATGGATGCACTTCGTGGTCACGCTACTCGACTCGCGGGGGCACACCGCACTTATGTCAACGGCGTGTGGGACGGCAATGCGCTATATCGACCATTCCCGCAACCGCAACGCCCCGCTGCGCATCGGCGCCTACGACCCCGTCACAGGCGGCGAGAACGAGTTCTGGACGGGCGAGATCGACGAAGTGGCAGTCTACAACACGGCATTGAGCGAGGCGCGCATCCTGGCCCACTACCAGGCTGCCCTCTATCCGAACACCAAACCGTTCTTCCTCCGCGAGCCGGTGACTCAGGCCGTGCTCCCGTCCACGAGCGTGACCTTCGAGGCCCAGGCCGACGGCAGTTTCCCGATCGCCTACCAGTGGTTCAAGAACGGCACGGCGATCGAAGGCGCCACCAGCGCCTCGTACCCCGTCACCGCCTCGGGCACCCCCAGCGGTCCGGACGAGTACTACGTGCGCGCCAGCAACGGGGTCGGCGAAACCCTCAGCCGCGTCGCCACCCTCACCGTCCTGCGCCCCCGAGCCAACCTCCTGGAATGCCACCAAGGACCTGGTGCTCCACATGAAGTTCGACGGCGACACCAAGGACTCCTCTGGCCGCAACAACAACGGCACCTCTGTGGGCGCCCCGACCATGGTGGCCGGTCTCCTTGGTCAGGCCCTGCACTTCAACACCGATACGGACACATCGACTTACAATTACGTCACGCTCGGTGCGCCCGCCGACCTGCGGTTCGGCGCCGATGTCGACTTCTCCGTAGCCTACTGGGCGCGCATGCCTGCGGGCGCGCTCCCCGGCGATCTGCCGTTCCTGTGCAGCGCAACCAATTCCTACGGCAATCACGGCCTCGCGTTCGCCCCGTCTTACGAGACAGGCGGCTGGTCGTTCAGCTTGAATGGCATCGCCCAGGTGTATGGGGCCGCCGGAAGCATCAACACCGGCAACTGGCATCACCTGGTTCATGCCGTCAACCGCAAAGGCAATGTGGTCACTTACCTCGACGGCGTCGAGGTCGATTCCCGCTCCGCGTCGACGCTGGGCAATGTCGACACGACCAGCGGGGTCTTCAACATCGGCCAGGATCCCTCGGGCGCCTACGCCGAGACCGGGGAGGCGGACATCGACGACCTCGGCATCTGGCGGCGCACGCTCACTGCCTACGACGCTTACGCCATCCATTACGTCGGACGGAATCGCGGCGCCTCCTTCGATTCGACCACCGCGGCCACGCTCGCGATCGAGACGGGCGCAACCGGGCTCAAGATCTCGTGGGACGGCGGCGGTACCATGGAACAGGCCGACAGCGTGCTCGGACCTTGGACCACCGTCCCGGGAGCGTCCTCACCTTACACGGTCGAGCCTACCGGAACCGGCAAGTTCTTCCGCGTCAAGAATTAGCCAGGCACCCGCCATCGTTCGAACTTCGCACGGCGGCCCCGATTCGTTCGGGGCCGCCTTTTTGTTCTGATCGAGGGGTCTGCACGATACCGTACAAGGACCCCTCACCCCAGCCATCTCCCATCCGATGGGAGATGGTGCCCCTGCCTGCCGGCAGGCAGGAGGAGGGCGCGTGAGGGTGCCGGTATCTTGCATCCCACGGATCTCTCTGAAAGTCATTCTGCCACCACTCCCGAAGCCCCGACACCTGCAGACGGGGCATTCATGGGAGATTCCACAGGCCCACCCGACATTCTCCCTATACGGATTTCTCACCACCTGAAGGAATCATCTGAAATCCGGGCTGTGGCAAAACCGCGCCGGGACAGGGGGAAATGAGGATCTGGTCGTGCAGGAAAACGCAGTCGCGACACCGACACTCTGTTGCCTTCGTCCCTTCCTCCACCCCGGCGCGGTTTTGCTTTCTTAGCGCGCATGAGTGCACCTTTCGATGACATCGGCTCCGCGTTCTTCAGAAGTTGGTGAGAAATGCGCGCTAAAGCAGCAGAATCGATCCCTCCGTAGGCTAATGCACAAACGTAGCACTACTTACATACATTATTAGTATAATGTTAGGGTAATGACGATCTTGCTGCCAAGATGGACTGGCGACCTGTTTCACCTTGCGCGGCAGCCTCGGCATGGGCAGAGTGCATTCACGTCAGAAGGGTAAATGCCGACTGGTCATCTCGAGAGTTGGGCCACGGTGTGCCAGGCGCTGGTCTGGTCATTGTGTTGAGATCATGCCGGTCATGACTTCTCGATAGGTCCCCGAACTTGTAGAGGAGCGGCGAGGATGGACGATATGCAACGGAGATCTGACCGGCGGACAATGCTCAAGGCACTCGCCAGCGGCGCTGTCGTTCTGGGGGCTGCCGGAGCCAGTGTGGGCTGGCTGCGCCGCACCCACCCCGGGCCGCCTGGACCGCGCCCAAGCTCCGGACCCCGCGACCCTGCGACGGTGGCAGATCATCTCGGGTGGGATGATGTCCCTGTCAAGAACCCCGCCTTCTCGAAGAGCCAGACAAGGACCGGACCGGTCCTCGTGACCCACACCCGTGATGGGCGTGCGATCGTGTTGCGGTTGGAGACGGAATCCGAGTTTGTCTGGGACACCGTCTTGAATGTCCGCGAATACCACGAAGGCAAACGACTCTCGGTGGAGATGCTTTTGCAGACTGTGGCAAGGCATTATGCTGACCGCTCCCCGGACCAGATCCGACGTGAATGCCTGGACTTTCTCAAGGCTGCCTTGCGCCAAAACGTCCTTTTCACACGAGCCTCCTACGTCGTTTCCACCGTTCGCTCCGTGTCCCAGCACAAGCCAAATGACGCCGCGTTTTAACACCGAGCTGTTCTTGCTGGCCCACGACGGCACCTACATGGCGTACGCCCCACTCCGGCGTCTCGTCATGCGCCTGGAGCCCGCACAGGTCAACCTGCTGGCCAGGCTTAAGTCGGGACGAGCGCGGGCTGCCGATCTCACATCGCCGCTGGTGACGTTCTTTCGCCAAGTGGGGCTGCTGGACGGAGCGCCCGAGCAGCAACCGCGTTCGTTCGTCGGCATGCCCTACGCGCCGACGCGTGTGACCTTGTTCCTCACAAACAGATGCAATCTGGGTTGCTGCTACTGCTATGCCGGAGGGCAGCTTCAGCCAATGGCGATGCCCGAAGAGATGGGCCGTGCGGCGATCGACTACGTCGCAGCGAACTGTGTCAAGCGCAAGCAGACGATTCTCAGTGTCGGCCTGCACGGCGGGGGCGAGCCGACGATGGCATGGGAGCTGTTGGTGTCCCTCACGCGCTACGCCAAGCAAGTGGCAAGGCGGCACGGGCTCAAGCCGAACTTGGGCATGTCAACCAACGCGGTCTTCAGCGAAGCCAAAGCCCTCTGGATCACCCGGAATCTGGACTACGTCTCAGTCTCTTTCGACGGACCGCCCCGCATCCAGGATCAGCAAAGACCCCTGAAAAATGGCCGTCCTAGTTCCGCTCACGTGATGCGCGTGCTCCAGACCTTTGATCGGGAGAAGTTTCCCTATTCGTTTCAGGCGACCATCACCGCACGCGTCGTCTCGCAGATGCCGGCCATCGTGCGCTATTGGGCGAGGCGAACCCATCCGCAATTCGTCAAGTTCGAGCCGGTCAGCGATTGCGGGCGCTTCCTCGGCAACCGAAAAGAGATCCCCAATGGTCTCGAGTTCGCCCGCTCCTTCAACACAGCGTTTGATCTTGCTCAACAGCTTGGCCTCAAGCTGACGTTTTCTGGCATTCGACTCTGGGGCGCCGCGGTCGGCTACTTCTGCGGCGCTTTTGCTGAACCTTTTGCCGTCACGCCCGACGGCCATGTCTCCGCGTGTTATGAAGCCTACAGCGCGCAGACTCCCTACGCGAGTGTGTTCCTCTTCGGCCGGTGGAATCCGGCAAAGAGGTCTTTCGACTTCGACTTGAAGAAGCTCGAGCGACTCCGCCGTCGCAATGTCTACACCCTCAAGCCATGCCGTTGGTGCTTCTGCAAGTATAGCTGCGGCGGGGATTGCGTAACCCGCAATTTCCGCTTGGCCGACAAGCCGGATTTGCGCCTGGTGGGCGCCAGGTGCGAGGCCATTCGTGAGATCACGAAATACCGCCTGGCCAAGTACCTCGACGCGGCGAGCCGCACGAAGGCCGCGACACCGCGGAGAACCAAACATGAAGACGCCCCACAACAAGCCTCAAACCACCACCGGATCGCCCAGGCCCATCGATGACCGGCTGCGCGAGGTGCCGGAACCGCCACCACGCCGCGCCGCCGCGGCTGCCAAGGGGCAGGTTCTGGGTGGCTTCGTTCTCGCGCGCATCGATGCGTTGGAAAAGCCAAAACTCGATGAGGAATTGATCGATCCGGGAACGAGCAACCCCTGCGGCTGTAATGCCGTGTGCACGTGTGTGCCGGTGCAATCGTGCGCCTGCAACGAGGTGTGCACGTGCGATACGGTGCAATCGTGCGCATCCTATTGCGCGTGCATCGGGAATTGCTGTGTCAACGTGTACTGGCTGCCATGTGTTTGACCCGATGACCGCTTACGGGCAGCAGCTTGTTCCTCGCTGGACTTCCCGGTGAACATGCTCCCTCCCACCTCACCTCTCCTGCAGAAGCGAGCCACCCTCTCCCATCGGATGGACGAGGGGCTGCCTGCCTGCCGGAGACTCTGCCTGCGCGTGACCGCACGGAGACCAGTCCGCGCAGGCAGCGGTGAGGGAGACGGTTCATGGAAGCGCCTATGAATGCGAAACACTGGATCTGGGCGCCCCTCCTGTGGTTTTGTCTGCTCCTCGCACACCCCTCCCAGGCCCTTTCCGCCGATCACACCTTGGCCATCGCCGAGGTCCGCGCCGGCAACGACGCCTACTGCTCCGGAGACTACCCGGGCGCTGAAGCCCATTTTTCGGCCGCCATGGCTGCGGACGAGAGCTGGCATGTGCCGCCGAACAACCGGGGCCTGGCACGTTTTCATCAAGGCAGGTTCGCGGCTGCGGAAAAAGACTTTGATGCCGCCAAAAAGCTCGATGCCGCCTCGGTTTCGCCCTACGTCAACAAGGGCAAGTGCCTCGTGGCGCAAAGGCTCTTCGCCGAGGCGCTCACGGAGTTCGAGGCCGGCCTCGACATCACCACGAACAACGCCGCGCTGTATTACAACTCGGGCTGGGTTTACGATCAACTGGGTCGAACTGTGGAGGCGTTGAATTGCTATTCAACCGCTTTGGCCCTGAAGGCAAATCACGCGAGCGCACACGCCGCCCGCGCGATCGCCTACGCCAAACTCGGCTTGACCGACGAAGCGATCACCGACCTGTACGCAGCCATTCGTGCGGACCCTCCAGGACGCCCATCCGCTCCGCTCGCGGCCTACGATCTCCAACTCCTCCGGGGGGCCGATCTGACATTCAACAGTCAGGAGTCCATTGCCAGCTACCGAGTGGGACTGTTCGAAAAATCGGTCGAGCGGCACGGCAGCGCCGTTGTCAGTTTCGAGCCGCTCAAGCCAGTGAGCCCGGCATCCCGGACATTCCGTGGATGATCGCAGGCAGCTACCTGGAGGCGCATTCCAACCTCCTGGCCAACGCGGCGCTGGAGCAGGCCATTGCGCTCCAGCGGCCCCTGATCGTGCGAACCCTGCAACCGGGATCGACACTCCTTGTGGACGGAATTCGACGAGGACGTTCCCCGACGGTGCTGCATCTCTTTGCCAGCGAGTACGATCTTGCCGCACGCTCCGACATGGGAGGACACAACGGGGAATGGGTTGGCCATGCCTACACTGACAGCGCGCACGGAACCGTCCATTCCATGTTGCTCAATCCGACGAGCGTGAGTGATTACGCCCGGTTGGGACCGGTGGCCGACATCGACCGGGACTGGCTCGCCGACACTTGGGAGCAAACGATGTTCGGGAGCCTGGGATACGGACCGCAGGACGACCCATATCACACGGGCTTGGCCAATCTTTACAAACACTGGTATTCCGCGCAGGTCGAGGCGACGGATTCTGATGGGGATGGAATGTCCGACAGCGATGAGGTCGATCGGTACGGAAGCGATCCAACGGTCCCCAATGCGTTTTACTACGTCAATGATGCACAGCCCACCGGCGACCAGTGGTGCACTGCGTCCGGCCATAACGCCAATGACGGACGCAGTCCCGCCACTCCGAAAGCCAGCCTTGAAGCGGTTCTGGCCGCGTCCGCGCTCGGGCCGGGTGCGGTTGTTTGCGTTGACGCGGGCACGTACCCCATGGCATCGAGCGCGACCCTGACAGCTCTGCAAGGCGGCTCCGATACGCTTGGGGTGATCGTCCAAGGCGCCGATGTGGCCCCGGTGTTACGGCACACCCGCGCCAGCCCAGGCAGCGCTTGCCTTGAACTCCATGGCGTCACCAACGTGTTGGTGCGCTCCCTGCACTTGGAGGGTGGGTACTACGGCCTCTTGGTGACCACGTCCACTTGCTGCCGTATCGAGGGCGTCGACCTGCGCCACAACGCACAAGCCGGATTGGTGTCGATCGGACTCAACACGAACCTGACCATCCGCAATGTGCTCGCCGTTGGCGGCGTCCAGGGCGTGGCCTTGAGCAGTCTGGGTACCAACAGCGGGGCCACACTTCGCCATTGCACGTTTGCCGGCAGCACCGACAGCGGTCTTGTTTGCTCCAACAGCGCAGTCGATGTTCAAGACTCCATTTTTGTGGTTTCCGGCGCCGGGGCGCGCTGCTTGCGTTCCGACAGCTCGAAGCTGGTCAGCACCTTTGATCACAACTGCTATCACCCGATCGACGGCGCCCAATTGGCCCGGCTCGGCGCCACCGACTACCCCGCCTTGACCAACTGGCTCAGCGTGAGCAGGCAGGAAGTGCATTCGATCAGCCTGGACCCGCTCTTTGTCGGCGGGGCTGATTTCCACCTGCAAAGCCAAAACGGCAGCTATCACGGAGGCTCCTGGACCCCAGACGACCAGACCAGCTTCTGTATCGACACTGCCAGCCCCTTCGCGCCGTTCGATCGCGAACCGGCCCCGCGCAGCGTTCGAGCGAACCTGGGACGATACGGCGGCACCGCCGAAGCCAGTAAGACGGGCCCCCATCGTCTCTTGCGGCTCATACGTCCCATCGGAGGAGAACAACTCGCCGGAGTTGAACCGGTCCGCTGGCTGGCCCCGGGCGGGTGGACCCCATCCGACACCCTGCGCGTTGACTACACAAGTGACAATGGCCGGACCTGGAAAACCGCCGCCGATATGGTCGATCCGCGAGCGGGAGTCTACCTGTGGGATACGGCAGCCGCCCTGCCCAACTGCGGTCCCTTGTTCCGTGTGCGAGTGACCTGCGTCCAGCAACCAACAGTCACAGACCAGAGTTCCCTGGGGTTTGATCTGCGCAACGGCGGCTTGGAGCCCCCCGCCATCCGAACGCAACCGCAGAGCCAAACGAACCTCGTGGGTCGAACGGCGGTTTTTGGTGTCATTGCCGCCGGAACGCCGCCGCTGTTCTACCAATGGCAGATGAATGGCGTAAACCTGATGGGCGCCACGAATCAAGCGCTGGCCGTCCCCAATCTGACGCTGGCAAGCGCGGGGGATTACTCTGTCACGATCAGCAACGCCTGCTGCGCGGTCAACAGCATGAATGCCCGGTTGACCGTCTTGCCGGTGACCACCCAGGTGTACGGCACCACCGCGCCCCTGACGATCATTAGCCAGGGGGCGGCCCTCCCGTACCCGGCCAGCCTCCAGGTGCAGGATGTTTCGCGTCCCGTCGCCGGGGTGGCCGTGACCCTGCGCGGCCTCAGTCACACGTTCCCCGACCACCTCGATGTGTTGCTCGTGGGCCCGCAGGGCCACAAGGTGATGTTGATGTCCGATGTCGGCGGCAGTCAGAACTTGGTCAACGCGACACTGACCGTAGATGACTTTGCCGCCGAGGGTTTCCCAGATAGCGCCCCCATTCTGGCTCGCCGCTATCGGCCAACAGATTGCGAGACTGCCGATGCTCTGCCGGGTCGGGCCCCAGGCAGACCCTACAGCACGAGCCTGTCGGTGTTCGAGGGTGTCGATCCAAACGGCCAGTGGCTCCTGTATGTCGCAGACGACACGACGAGCGACGGCGGCACACTGAGCGGGGGTGGACCCTGGAATTCACGTTCACAGTGCTCGAGAACACACCGGCATTCCTGCCCCCGATGATCAGTGCCGATGAGGTCCAACTGCGTTTTGCCACGAGTGCCGGGGTTCTTTACGTGATTGAGTTCGCCGATTCGCTGAGCGCGCCGTGGGACACACTGCAGGCAGTGACCGGGGATGGCACGGCCAAAACGATAACGGATCCTCTGTCGGGTCGGCCGCAACGCTATTATCGGTTGCGCGTCCAGTAGCAGGATGACAGCATCCAAGCGCACGCCAAGTGGAACAGGCCCGGGCATGCAGCTTCGACGCGGCGGTCTGCTTCTCCGCCACAAGTGAGTTCCATGTCTCGGCGTACAACGCGCGAATCGGGTCGCCCACTGCCAAATCCCGCGGGAGGCTCAGGCCATGAACCAATTCGATGCCGCCGACCTTGAGCCCGAGAAGGGGTCAGTCCCGGCTATTGATCAAAGGTCATTTCGCTGCGTCCGGTGCCCCTCTGCCCCCGCGGAGGGTGCGTGCTCCGCGGCAGGCGGGCATGTTCCAAGGACGACAACCGGATTGGCCTTGGCGTCGAGCCAGCGCAGAAGGGCGATCAGGTTGTCGCGTCTCAGCGCCACGCAGCCTGCCGTGGCCTTCTTGCCTTCGTCGCTCCCAGAGGTGAATGAAGATCGCGCTGCCGCGGCCCGGACACGATCGGTGCGGTGTTGTACTCGACCACGATACCAGCGTCGTAGAGCCCGTTGCTCAGTCGCATCTTCTCCCAGGATCGCGCCGCCGGCTGTGCCCCGCACCCATTGGTTGTACCGCGGAGACGCGGGGTCATCGACCCAGTAGTCGTCGTCGGTTGCCTGCCGGTAATGGAGGCCTGTCTTCAATGAGGCGGGTCGCCCAAAGGCCAGGCCGAGCCTGAAAATGCCCGAGGGAGTGCGTCCGTCGCCCTCGCGCTTCTCGCCCGGCGCGGTGCGAAGCCGTTGCGTCCGACAACCGCCGGCAGCGGTCCAGCCGTCCGCCGCCAACCGCGACTGTCCCGCTCCCAAGCGGTCAGGGAAGCGCGAAAACCCTCGACTGCGCGGACCACCAGCGCCTGCCGCGCCCAGGCGGGAATGGCTTCCGGCGGCGGTGCTGCGGTGCGGTCGGTTGTGGCGCATGAGAACAACGAAAGGAACGAACACACCGCGGCCGCTCGGGGTAATCGGGGTTGCTACGGTGTTGTTCATGGGTCCACCGGCGGAGCGGGCGACGGTGCGGGCTCGAGCGCACGGCCACGCACCTTCCGCGCCACCATCATGGCAGTCACGTTGTCGCCGACGGCGTTGACCATAGTCGCCGCCGGATCGACGATGGTCCCGATCATCATGATGAGAGGGAGCGCTTCGGCCGGGAAAACCGTAGAGAGTGACGATGAGAAGTTCGCCCAGCATGCCACCGGACGGAATGCCGCTCATGACTGTGCCGCACAACACGGCGACCATCGCTGCGGTCGCCCAGACCTCCAGACCACTGAACGGCATCCGGATAAAGACCGAACAGAAACGCGATCTTCACAATGGCGGACGAGGCACGAGCCTTCCATGTGCACGGTGGCGCCCACCGGGATGACGACCTCGCGGATGTCCTCGGGCGTGCCGATCCGTTTCGCGGCGTCGAGGTTGACTGGGATCGTCGCCACGCTGCTTCCGGTGGCGAGGGCTGTCATCGCTGTCGCGGAATCGCCCGCCAGAACGCAGCCAACCCGCTTCGCCCGGCGGCCCAGAGGACGTAGGCGGAGAACGCGACGGCAAAATAGAGCAGCGCGGTCGCGTAGTAGATCTGCCCGACCCGCAGGTAGGAGCCCATCAATTGGGGACCGGTCACGCCGATCAGATAGGCGAAGTAAGCCCCCAGGCCGATCGGCGCATACAGCATCACAAGGGCGATGACGCGTCCCATGACCACGTTGCCTGCATCCAGGAAGCGCACGAAGGGGACGCCCTTCTCTCCCGAGCGTGCCGCGGCAAAGCCCAACCAGCACGGCGAACACAATCATCGCCAACATGTTTCTCTTGGAGAGAAGGTCGGAGAAATCGGTGACGGTGAACATGCGGACGACCGCGTCACCAGCCGTGAGCGAAGTGGCGTCGGCGCCTCCGGGAAAACGCCGGCGGCTCTCCCACAAACGGCGGGAAGACTCTGACCACAGCGATCATCAGACCAGAGGCAATCAACCCCGTGACCACGAAGAACAAGACCATCCAGCCAAAAATCCGGGCGAGGCGCCGCCCGTCGCGCATGGTTGCGATGGCGGAAGCAATCGAGAAGAACACCAAGGGCACCACCGTGGTGAACAGCAGGTTCAGAAAGATGTCTCCAAAGGGCTTGAGGCCCGCTGCGCGCTCCCGCAGGAGCAGGCCTGCCCCCGCTCCCAAGAGGATGCCACCCAGCAGAAACAGCGGGAGCCTATAGCTGCGGAGCGCGTGAAACCTGACCGACACCCTTTGCGTCGAAACGCTCATGTGGCCCACGGCACTGGCCTGTGTATGTCAATGCTCTCCACGTGGCGGGAGCGTGCCGGACCGGTCGCGCGAGTTCAAGATCACAACCGGACCATAGACCGGGCGGCAAAATCCCCACCCATGCGGACGATGCAGGCTGTGCTTAACTTAAGGGCTGACCCGTCGCGGACTGCGAGAACGCAGCAGGCTTTCGACGGCCCGGCGAGTGGGGGCCGAGGGTTGCGCCCCCAGGCGGGTCACCGACAGAGCGGCGGCGGCGTTGGCAAAACGCGCGGCCTCGGTCAGCGGCTTCTCCTCGGCAAGGGCGACGGCGAGAGCACCGTTGAAGACGTCGCCAGCCGCTGTCGTGTCCACCGCCCGCACCGGGAACGAGGGGACAATCTGTTGGCCTTCTTTGGTCGCGACCAGCGCCCCACGCGCTCCCAAGGTGATGACCACGATCCGAGGACCTTGGGCGAGAAGCACGTCCGCGGCGCGACCGGCAGACCGATCGTTTCGAACAGCCACGCCCGACAGCAACTCGGCTTCGGTTTCATTCGGCGTCAGGACAGTGACCAATCGCAACAGCCGGCTCGGCAACGTACGGGCCGGAGCCGGGTTCAGAACGACTGGCACACCGGCTGCCGCTGCCTGTTCTGCGGCCTCCCGGACGGTGTCCATCGGGGTCTCCAACTGCACGACCACCACGTCTGCCATCTCAATCACCCGTCGCGCTTTGCGGACATCGGCTGGTGTCAATCGCCCGTTTGCGCCCGGGGCGACCGCGATGCTGTTTTGCCCTTCTGCGCCGACGAAGATCAGGGCGACACCGGACGCGGATCGAGGATCGCGAACAATGCGATCGACCCTGATCCCATCCCGCCGAAAGCCTTCGAGCGCGCGATCGCCAAAAACATCCTTTCCCACACGGGCGATGAAGGTCACGTCTGCCCCGACGCGAGCCGCTGCGACCGCCTGGTTGGCGCCCTTGCCGCCGGCGGCCATCGAAAATTCGCCGCCGAGCAAGGTCTCGCCGGGGCGCGGAAGCCGGCTCAACCGGATGATCATGTCCGTGTTCGAACTCCCGACAACAACAACCCGTGTCTTCACAGAATCCTTGACCCGTGAAACGTCTTGTAGACAAGTCAAGTTCTTGTGCTGCATTGGAGGGGTCAAGGATTCTAAGGAGCGAGGCGCGGGATCGAGGGGCGGGGAAACACGGGGACTTTTCATGCCTATAAGGACTGAGATTCGGTCTGAAGCGCGCCTCGCTAGACTGTCCGGGCCTTTGTGAACCGGTGGCGGTAGTGATCGACAATCACGGCTGCCACAATGACGAAGCCCGTCACCAACCGTTTCATTTCGTCCTTGGCGCCTACGGAGGCGAGCCCGGAATTCAGCACGGCGATGATCAAAACGCCCAGGAACGTGCTGACGACCGAGCCGCGTCCGCCCATCAAGCTGGTGCCGCCGATCACCACGGCCGCGATCGCCTGCAGTTCGAAGCCGAGTCCGGCGTTCGGATTCGCCGATTGGAAGCGCGACGTGTCGATGGCTGCAGCCAGGGCCACGAGCGTCCCGGTGATGAGAAAGACGGCGAGCTTGATCGGACGCGGATCGATGCCGCTGAGCCGCACTGCCTCTTCATTCGTGCCGACAGCCACCATGTGGCGTCCGAACACGGTGCGCGAAAGGACCAGTTGCCCGACGACCACAATGACCACCGCAACCAGGAACGGCAGCGAGAAGCCGAGCACCTGTGCTTCCGCAATCCCTCCCACAGCGGAGCCGATGTATTGGGTCTGAGAGCGGGTTACGGCGTGGGCGCCTCCTCGAGCCATTTCGAGCATGCCGAGTGTGACGATGAAAGACGGCAAGCGCCAACGGATCGAAACGCAGCCATTCAAAGCGCCACAGAGCAGGCCTGTCGCCAACGCCCCTGCCAGCGACGCCCACAACGGCCAGTGCCATCGAGCCATCGCCACGCCCATGACCGCGCCGGACAGCGCCAGGACCGACCCGACGGACAGATCGATCTCGCCGATCACGAGCACGTAGGTCATCGCGGTGGCCACCAGGAGGGCGGACGGGATCTGATTGGCGATGGTCCGCAGCGTGATGGCGCTGAAGAAGTGCTGGGCGCTCAGGCTGAAGACCAGCATCAGCATCCCCAAGGCGACTGTCAGACCGAAGTATTCGGCCAGCATCTGGCGCCATTCGGCAGCCCGGGAGGAACTCGGCACCTGCGGGTCGGGCGGCTTCATAAAGAACAATCCGTAGGATGCACGGCACTGTCACCCTCACCCGCCCCCGCAGTCGCGGGGGCACCCTTTCCCCACCGGATGGGAGCGGGCCGGTGCGAGGGTTGCCTGTCGCGCATCCTGTGGACCTGTCAGTAAGGCGTTGGCAACCGTTTTCTCCGAGGCAGACGCCGATGCGCTCCCCCCGAGGTACCCGCTCAAGGCGGCGGCCATGATCTGGTCCTGACTCCACGAACCGCGGTCGAATGTGGCTGCGATGCGCCCAGCCGACATGACGGCGATCCGATCGCTCAGGGCGAGCAACTCCCGGAGATCCGAAGACACCAGGATGATGGCCTTGCCCTGGTCGGCCAGATCCGTGATCAACCGGTAGATTTCCCGCCGGGCGCCGACGTCGATGCCGCGCGTCGGTTCGTCGAAGATCAGGGTGTCACAATCGCGGGCGAGCCATTTGGCGATGACCACCTTTTGCTGGTTGCCGCCGCTGAGTTCCGCCACGCGTTGTTCGAGCGAATGGCAGCGCACTCGGAGGGCTTGTGCCCATCGTCCGGCCTGGTCGCGCTCAGCGGCGCGTCGGATCCATCCTCCCAGGCCGCTGAGTTGGGGGAGGCAGAGCAGACTCAAGTTCGCGCGAATCGACCAAGGCAAGAGCAGGCCCTGACCTTTGCGGTCTTCCGTCAAGAACGCCAGACCGTGGCGGATTGCTTCCTTCGGCGAGCGCAGACGCACCGGTCGCCCCGAGCCGCCAAGGTAGATCTCCCCGGCATCGGGCGGGTCCGCTCCGAAAACAGCCCGCATCGTCTCGGTGCGCCCCGATCCCATCAGACCGGCGAACCCGAGGATTTCGCCTCGCCGCACCTCGAAGCTGACATCCTTGACGACTGGCCCGCGGCGCAGTCCGACCACGCGAAGCGCGACGTGGCCGGGCACGGCAGGAGTGCGCCGTTCGCCCAGCTGTTCGAGTTCGCGCCCGACCATCAACCGCACGATTTCATCGAGCGAAATATCGCGAGTCGGGCGGGTGGCCACCATCCGTCCGTCACGCAGCACGCTGACCCGGTCGCTGATCCGCTGGATTTCTTCGAGTCGATGCGAAATGTAGAGGATGCCGGTGCCGGCGGCCTTGAGGCGCTTGATCTGGGCGAAGAGGTGCTCGATCTCCGCGTCCATGAGGGCGGCGGTCGGCTCGTCCAGAATGATGAGGCTGCAGCGCTGAGAGAGGCCGGCGGCGATCTCGATCATCTGCTGCTGTCCGATGCCCAGCGCGCTCACTTGCCGTCCCGGATGGAGGTCGCCCAGACCGAGGGGGCCGAGCACGTTGCGGGCGCGCTCGTGCAGGGCGCGATAGTGGATCCAGCCCCAGCGATGAGGCAGTTCGTCGAGGAAGATGTTTTCGGCGACGGTGAGGTTGCGGATCAGGTTCAGTTCCTGCATCACGAGGCGGACGCCGCGGCGTTCGGCTTCGCGTTTGGTTCGCGGGGCGTAGGGGGCCCCGTGCAGGGTCATCGTGCCGCTGTCGGGCAGCGTGAGGCCGGCGACGACGCGCGACAAGGTGCTCTTTCCGGCGCCGTTTTCTCCCACCAGGGCGTGCACCTCACCGCCGCGCACATCGAAGTCGACGTCGATCAGGACGGGCGCGGCATAGCGCTTGCCGAGGGCGCGGACTTCGAGCAAGGGACTGGCGTCGGGCATGAGGTGGCTCAAGGCGCCGGAGGCTCGATGCCTTGCGCGGTGACGAGGTCCACAGGCGTTTCGCGGTCGGCGGGGGCGCTCTGGGACTTCAGCAACTGCAAGGCGTACTCGATGCCGTACACGGCGATTTGATCGGCGTGTTGGTCGGCCGTCGCGAGGATTTTCCCTTCTTTGAGGAGCGCCTGCACGGCGGAGATGTTGTCGTAGCCCACGACGAGCACCTTGTCTGCTTTCCCGGCCGCGCGCAGGGCGGCGATGGCACCAAGGGCCATGCTGTCGTTCGAGCACAGGAACGCCTTCAGGTCGGGATGTTCTGTCAGGATGGCGGCGGCGACCTGGTTGGCCTTGTCGGTTTCCCAGTAACCGGATTGGGAACTGACAAGACGCAGGCCGGCGGCCTGCACCGCGTCTTCGAAGCCGAGCTTGCGCTGTTGGGCGTTGAAGGCGTTGGGCGGGCCTTCGATAATGGCCACAGGATCGCCGCGCTGCAACCGGGCAGCCAGATGGTCGCCCACCCGCCGCGCGCCTTTGCGGTTGTCCGGCCCGACAAACGGGATGCGGGCTTGCTTCTCCGCAAGCACCGCGTCGTCGAACTTGTTATCGATATTGACGACGATGATGCCTGCGTCCTGGGCTTTGCGGCAGACAGTGACGAGCGCTTTGGAGTCCGCCGGCGCAATGACGATCGCGGCCACGCGCTGGGCGATCATCTGTTCGACCAGGTCGATCTGCCGGGCCACGTCGAGTTCGTCTTTGATGCCGTTGGCGAGAAGGTCGTACTCGGTCGCATGGTCCTTCTGATGGGCGCGGGCGCCGTTCTCCATTGTCAGGAAGAACTCGTTCGCCAGCGATTTCATGATCAGCGCAATCCGGGGTTTCGAGTCCTGCGTCGAGCCGCCGGTTTCCCGAGGCCCGCAGCCGGTGCCAAGGGCGAGGAGCAGGGCCCAGGCGGGGAACAGGCCGGCCAACGTCCGGGTGAGGAGGAGGTGGGAACGGGGTTGCGTTGTCATGAGCGTGAAGGCTGGGATTTGGTCTGAGGTGCGCCTCGCTAGAATCCTTGACCGGTCAAAAGTGTTGTAGACAGTCAAGTTTCTATGCTGCGTTGAAGGGGTCAAGGATTCTAAGGAGCGAGGCGCGGGAGAGAAGGGTAGGAAAACGAAAGGGCGGTTCATGATGTCGAAGATTGGGATTTGGTCTAAGGCGCGCCTCGCTAGGAGAACTTGTGCTTGCCAGGCGTGGGGACTTCCGGGAAAGGCAGGCTGCCAAACTCGTATTTCTCGGGGCCGTACCGGAGCTTGGAATTGAGGGCCTGGTCCCACTCGACGGTCCGGCCTGTATACGCCGACTCGCGTCCCATGATCGCCGTGAGCGTGCTCTCGGCCAGGTTTTTGGCTTCGTTCAGGGGTTTGCCGGCTCGGATGCTGGCGATCAAGTTCTGGTGCTCCTTTTGGTAGGGGTTGCCGTCTTCGATGCCACGGCTGCGCCAGTTACCCGCGCCCCGGATCGAGACCAGGTTATTGCCGTCGTACAGTGTCGCCATGCCTTTGGACCCCTGGATGACTTCACCGACTCGCCCTTCGGCGCCATCCATTTGGCGGCATTGACTGAACATCCGCACGCCGTTGGGGTACTCGAACTCGACGGCGAAATGATCGTAGATGTTGCCGTGGATCGGATGTTGCCGGGCCTGGCGTCCTCCCATGCCATAGGCCTTGACGGGGTGGGCGTCCATTGCCCAGTTCATGATATCGAGATTATGCACGTGCTGCTCGATGATGTGGTCACCGCCGGTCCAGGTGAAGTAGTTCCAGTTGCGAAGTTGCCATTCCATGTCGGTCATCGCGGGGGTCTGTTCGATGACCCAGATCACACCGCCGTTCCAGTAGCAGCGCAGACACTGGATTTCGCCAATCTGCCCTTCCCGGATGCGCCGGATCGCCTCCTGGTAGCTGGGGCGATGTCGGCGCTGGGTGCCGGCGGCGATGCCGAGGTTCTTGGCTTTGGCGATTTCCCCCGCCTCGATCAGCGTCCGGACGCCGGGGCCATCGACTGCACCGGGTTTTTCCATGAACACATTCTTGCCGGCCTCGACGGCTGCTTTGACGTGGAGCGGGCGGAAATGGGGCGAAGTGGCGTGAATCACGTAGTTGATTTCCGGAATCGCCAGGAGCTTCTTGTAGCCGTCGAATCCGTCAAAGCACATTGCCTCTGGGACGTTCACACCGAGCCTTTTGAGGTTCTGGCGGCATGAATTCACGCGATCCATGAAGACATCGCACAACGCGACCACCTCGATGTCCTTGTGCGCCACAGCCGCGCCTGCCGCTACGTCCTCGGTGTGATAGCCGGCACTGGGATAGATCACCTGGGTCGCCGCGCCCAACGCATCCAGCACGGCCCCGGTACCTCGACCGCCGCAGCCGATCACGCCGATCTTGACGGGCAGGTCGGCTTCCGCGCGGGCGCCGAGGACCAACGGGAATTGGGCGAGTGCCGCGCCGGCAAAGGCTGCTGAAGACCCCGCAAGAACTGCCGGCGAGAACATTTGGGGTCGGTGATGGATGAAGTCGGATGCGAGGTCGTCATGGGTGAAATACTGGGGGAGTCGATCCGCGAAAAGCCAGCAGAAAGTCCGCGGGTGCACGCCGAGATTCACCGGACTGCGTCTAGCCTGCTCCATCTGCCCAACATCTGAACAAAACAGTCAAGTTTTCCGCGAAGCGGAACGGAGGATTCCAACGAAGCTCCGCGTTCGGACGGCCGCATCAGTACCAGCAGAATCGAAGGCCCAGGCTCGCTCGTCGGTTTGAGGCGGAGCTTCGTTGGAATCCTTGACCGGTCAAATGTGTTGGAGACAAGTCAAGTTTCTATGCTGCGTTGAAGGGGTCAAGGATTCTCAGGAGCGAGGCGCGGGAGAGAGGCAAGGAATGGCGAGTGTTCATAAAGTTGACAATCGCAAATGGTCTGAAGCGCGCCTCGCTTGATTGTATTCGAGGGTGTCAGGCGAAGGCTCCCGGTGCCGATCGAGGGCGAAGGCGGTCTTGCCCTTGCCACTCGTCCGGTGACCTTCGCGACGCTTGGCTGTGTCCTGCGGGAAGGCTCCTGGCGTGGTTGACTTTCCTGGCACACCCTGCAGGGGCGCTGCCGCGCGGCGGTCGATCGGGAGCGACAACAGCGAGCGGTTTCCCGGAGAGTTCAGTTGTTGATCGGGCCCGGCACAGGCGGAGGCCCGGGCATCGGATCGAGGCCGGGGATCGGCGGGCTGGGAGGAAAGGGAAGACCCTGCTGACGGGAGATCTGCTCCTGGGAGCGCATCAGGATGGCCTGCTGTTCGGGAGGGAGCGTGGGCATGCCGGACTGCACTCCATCGTACTGCCCACCGCCTGTCCCCACCCCACCGCTGATCACCCCGCCTCCCACGCCCCCCACTTGGGTCGTTGCGGAGGATCCATAGGACATTCGGGTTGGCCTCGTCGGGATTTGTTGCAGGCCGCTCGGGTTGGCTGGATTCAGGACATCAGGAACGGTCGGCACCGCCCCGGGTGCACCGAATGCAGTCCCGGATCTCAGCCGGTTGGATCGAGCGGCTGTGATCGCCGCTGCTGCCGCGGCCGCAGGGTTCGCTCCGGGTTGTCCCTGGCCTGGTCGGCCGGGAGCGGCCCCGGGCGCCGCAGGCGCGACCGGAGGCTTAAGCCCGTTGTTCACGAAGTCGAGCGTCATCTCCTTCCCCCCGTAGGCGACGCGCACTGCGCCTGCTCGCTCATCGATCTGGAGGACCTCGAGATTGGGGATACCCCCTTCCCCGTCCATATCACCTTCGTGGATGAGATCGGAACTGACTTGAGGCTTGCCGGGCTCCTGCAACACGAAGGTGGCGGAACGCCGTCCCAGCATCGTGATGATGCCTGAGAGCTTCAGCGCCGAGGGTGAAACCTCTTTTGCAGGCGGCTCTGGCGGAGGCGCAGGCGGGGGGGCAGGCTTCAGACCAAAGGCATTGCGACGCACAATCGCCTGGTACGGAGACTCCGGCGGTGTGTCCGCCTCCGGAACCGGCGCCGCGGCATCCCCCGACTCGGCTGGCGCGGCTTCCCCAGGCTCGGCTGGCACGGCGTCCTCCGGCTCGGTTGGTGCGGCCTTCCCCGCCTCCGCTGGCACAGTCTGGCCCGGGAGCGCCTTCACCTCCGCATCCTCCGGGATCCCTGTCTGGCGCGCGATCTCCGACTCTTCCGATTCCGGCCGCTTCCGGAGTTCTTCGGGCTCCTGCGGTTCTTCGGGTTCCTGGGCTTCGTCCGGTGTGGAATCAGGCGGAGGCGGAGCCTCGTCCATCGGTGCTGGCACCTCCGGCTCGGCCTCGGATGGCGCCGCACCGTAGGCGCAAGCCAAACCTCCGACCAGCAGGGTCAACGCCACAACATCGCGTAACCGGATCACGGCCCAACTCTCGGTCATAGTCCTTTTGAACACCAAGGGAAAAGATTGGTTGCGGACGGGCTGGACGGAGAGGCTGATGCGCTCCCTGGCGAAGAAGGATCGAGTTCGTCCTTGAAAGCCAAAGCGCCAGTAGGACAGGCCTCGACGCATTCCCGCGCCACTGTCTGCAGGCCATCGGCAATGGCCCGGTTGAGCGGGGCGGCCACACGCACGTCGAATCCTCTCCCCACGAACGTCAGCCCGAGCGGTTCCCGCGCCAGTTCGGTGATCTTGACGCAGATGCCGCAGAGAATGCACTTGCCCGGCTCGTACACGATTCCGGTGCGTTGGACCTGCTGTTCGAACGAGCGGTGGCGGGCGCCGAAGCGGCCCGGCTGGACACCGTACAGTTCGCCGTAATGCTGGAGTGAACAGTGCCCTTCGGCACGGCAATCGCAGCGCAGACAGCGCCTCGCCTCACCCTGCCCTTCCAGGACCGTGAAACCGCGCTCGAGCCCGGAGGCGGGAGACGTGCGCGGGCCCAGGTGCGGACCGACCAGGAAAAGCGTCAACTCCGCAGGCGTCAACCGTCCCATGACACTCGAGAACAATCGGTGATCGACCGCAGCTTCGAGTCCGGACAGGACGCGATGAATCGCCAGTGCGGACGACCGACCCTCGCCCATGGCGCGGACGATCTGCTTGATGGGCCGAACGGCGGCCCCCCCCGCAAACACGTTCGTCTTCGAGGTGGCGCCAGTGCCCGAATCGACCGCAACACCTGCCGCAGCAGCCTCCAGACCCAGACCGTCCGCTTGGGACTTGGCGGTTTCGCCCAGCGCCAACAACACGGCGTCGAACCGGAGAAGCAAGCCCTCGATTGTCTCGTCACGGCCCAATTCCACGCCGGGTTGAAACTCGAGCCCCAACGCGCCCAGCCGGACCAGTTCGGCATCGAGCGTCTGTTGGTCGAGCGCGCCCGAGGCCACCTCACGGCGCAGACTGCCGCCCGGTTTGGCGTGCCGGTCCAAGACAGTCACGGCGTGCCCCTCGCCCAGGAGAAAGTATGCTGCCGCAAGACCTGTCGGACCCGCGCCGACAATCGCCACTGCCTTTCCAGTGGCGGGTCGGCGAGGCGGCTCGAAAGGCGTCGGCGAGGTCAGATCCTGGTCGGCAACCAAACGTTCCACCTCGCGGATCGCGATGGGTTCATCGTGGGTGCCGCGCCGACAGCCCTGCTCGCAGGGACGATGGCAGAGCCGCCCGAGGATGGCCGGCAGCGGCAGGGCCCGTTTCACTGTCGCAATCGCCGCATCCCATGCCAGGGCCTGGGCCTGGCGCAGCATGACCGGGATGTTCAGGTGCAAAGGGCAGAGGCGGTGACATGGCCCGAAACAATCGCCCACATGATCACTAAAAAGGAGCTCGAGCGCCGTGCGCCGCGCCCTGTGGACTTCGTCCGTCTCGCTTTCGAGCACCATGCCCGGCTGAACCTTGAGGCCGCACGACGGCGCCAAACGTCCACCCCCATTCCCAAGGACCTTCACCAGGCAAACCAGGCAGCTCGTCAACGGGCCGCACCGCTCGAGGTGACAGAGCGTGGGGATGTCCAGCCCCAACCGGCGCGCGCACGTCAAGACCGTCTCGCCCTCGCGCACCCTGACGGCGCGCCCGTCGATGACGATCTCGAACTCGGCGCTCTGGTCCCGGTTCTCGACTCCGGTTGTCCTCATGTCACCTCCACGGCGTGATGCGGACACACGCGCCGACACGAATCGCAGCGCGTGCACCGGTCCAGATCGATGACGTGCCGCTGATACGGGGTCATCGGGATGGCGTCCACCGGACAGTGCTGAGCACACAGGGTGCAACCCGTGCAGTCGGCAGTGATATGATACTTGATCAGCGGGACGCATTTGCCCGCCGGACAGCGCCCTTCGATGTGGGCTTCGTATTCGTCTCGATAGTAACGCAGGGTGGTCAACACCGGGTTGGGCGCCGTTCTGCCCAAACCACACAGGCTGCCCCGGCTGACCTCGATTGCCAATGATTCGAGCTCGGCGAGGTCCCGCGAGTGGCCGCGCCCGGCGCAGATTCGGTCCAGGATCGCGAGCATCCGCTTTGTGCCAATGCGGCAGAACGTGCACTTCCCGCACGATTGGTCTTGGGTGAACTGGAGAAAGTAACGGGCGATGTCCACCATGCATGTGGTGTCGTCCAACACCACAAGCCCGCCGGAGCCCATGATGGCGCCCACCCGCTGGAGCGATTCGTAATCGACCGGCGTGTCCGCCAACCGCGCCGGAACACAACCGCCGGACGGCCCCCCAACCTGCACGGCCTTGAACCGACGCCCCTCCTCGACGCCGCCCCCGATCTCCTCGACAATCTCGCGCACGGTCGTGCCCATCGGAATCTCGATCAACCCTCCCCGACGCACCTTTCCGGCGAGGGCGAAGACCTTGGTGCCTTTGCTGGTGGCGGTGCCGATGGCCGCGAACGCCTCCGGACCGTGCCGGATGATCCACGGCACCATCGCCAGCGTCTCGACGTTGTTGAGAAGCGTCGGCTTCCCCCACAACCCCGACTCGGACGGGAACGGCGGGCGCAAGCTGGGCATCCCCCGACGGCCCTCGACCGACTCGATCAGCGCGGTCTCTTCGCCGCACACAAACGCCCCCGCCCCCTCCTTGATGGTCAGACGCAATGGGTAGTCACAGCCGCAGAGCGCATCCCCCAACCACCCGCGCCGTTCGAGCTCGACAAGCGCCGCACGAACCCGCCGCACCGCCAGCGGATATTCGTGCCGAATGTAAAACACCCCGTCGTGCGCCCCAATCGCAACCGCCGCAATCGCCATCCCCTCGATCACACGATAGGGAAACGACTCGAGAATCATCCGGTCCATGAACGCCCCGGGATCCCCCTCGTCGCCGTTCCCCACAACGAACTTCACCTCGCCCGGCTGCTGATGCGCAATCCGCCATTTCTGGCCGGTCGGAAAACCGGCGCCGCCGCGCCCTCGCAGCCCAGACGCCACGATGACCTCGATGAGTTGTTCGGGAGAGAGGGGTCGCTCCGATTCGCCGAGGGACGGCTGACTGTTCTGGGGCTTTAATCCGGCCAGGCAGCGCCTGAGGGCAACAAAGCCGCCGGACTCGAGGTACTCGTCGAGATCGAGCGGATCCAGCTTGCCGAAATGCTCCGTGGCAATATGGACTTGCCGATCGAGAAAGGTCGAAACGCTGCCCTCGCGCAGGTCCAGGGCGCAGGAGCGAACGTGCTCCGGCTCGGTGTGATCGAGAAGCAACCGGTCGAGGGAGGCCTCCCAGGCACGACGCGCCCGCGCGCGCCAGTTGCGCGGGCGCAGATGCCGCTCCATCAGGGCCGCGGCGTTCCTGGCCTGAAGGCCGGCGTAGAACGTGCTGCGCCGGCCCGCTTCCGCCACTTCCACCAAAGGCGTCCGATGACACATCCCGACACAGCCCACCCGCTTGATCACCACCGAACCGCCGCATCGCCGGGCCTGCTCCTCGAGCGCGTGAAACAGCCGGTCGCTGCCCTTGGCCATGCAACACGACCCCAAGCCCACGTGAATCTCGATCGCCCGGTCTCGGCGCGTTCTGGGCTCCTCCGTGGACCGCGCCGAACCCCTGCCGGTCCGCTCGCTCTCGAGAAAGTCCCCGAGCAGTTGCGGAACCTTCTCGGCAGTCGCGTGCCCGAACGTGCCCTCGCCGATCCTCACCACCGGCGCCAGCGTGCAGCACCCCAAACACGCCACCGGCTCGATCGTAAACTGCCGGTCCGGGTCGGTGTCCCCATCGTCCGGGATGCGCAACTGACGCCGCAGGGCGTCCTCGACCCGCTCGGCCCCCGTCACGTGGCAGGCCGTGCCATGACAGACACGAATGATGTGCCGGCCCACAGGCGCATGTCGAAACAGGTCGTAGAAGGTCGACACCCCGGTCAGTGCCGCCGGGGTGATGGCGGTCGTCTGGGCAAGCCGCTCGAGCGCCTGAGCCGGCAGATAGCCATAATGCTCCTGCACCGCTTGAAGAATCGGGATCACCGCGTCCGGCGTTCGCCCAATGCGCTCCGCCACGGCGTCGACAAAGGCCAGATCCACCGGCGGCACCGCGGTCCCAACGCCCTCGCAGCCAGCCGCACCCGCAGTCTCGCAACTTGAAGAAGAGGGCTTCACGGCTGGGCCTTGATGGCATCCGGTTCCGCAGCCGGGCGACCGATGCAAAACAGAGTCTGCGTCGTGCGAATGAAGAGCCGATCCGCCAACAAAGCCGGGCTGGCAAGAATCGATTCCCCCATCTCGAAACGGGCCGTTTCCTTAAACTGGCGCCCCGCTTCGGCGATCAGAACTTCGCCCTTCTTGCCCAGAATCAACAGGCGATCGCCGGCGATGGCCGGCGTGGCGTTGATCTCGATTTCGAGTTCCTGTTCCCATTGCTTCTCACCGCTCTTGACGTCGTAACAGGTTAACGTGCCGTACGTGGTCGCCAGGAAAACCAGGTCGCCGTTGCTCACAGGACTTGTGATGTCCGGAATGTTGTCCTCGGCCGACCAGGCGACGTGGCTCTGGGTGATATCGCCCCGCCCGTCGGTTCGCAGCGCCACCATTCTGTCCGCGGGACTGACCGCGAGGACCAAACCGCCGACAGAGATGGGCGAGGGCGCAATCTCGCCGGTGAGCAAGTCGCCGCGCCACAGCTCGGCGCCATCCCGGGCCGAGTAGGCGATGACCCACGAACCACCAAGCGTGATGATCTGCGGACCCGCAGGCGTCTCTGCAACGCACGGCGTGGCCCAGGATTCCGGCACCGCGCGCGCGCGTTCCCAGACAATCCGACCTGTCGCACCGTCAAAGGCATAGAGACGCGACCGGTTCTGTTCCGCCTGACCTTGATCGACTTGCACGAGCAGGCAACCCTCCCAGGGCACCAACGAGGTCGCGTGCCCATAGGCATTCTTGGGCACTCCCAGATGCTTGGCCCAAGCCAACGTGCCGTCGAACCGAAACGCCGCCAAATCCCCATTCCCGAAAATCGCGAATGCGCGCCGCCCATCGGTCGCCATGGACGACGCCGCAAGCCCGGTGCCCTCGGCAACTTCGGGCGACTGAGCCGGACTCCCCGGGATGTTGGCCACCGACCTCCGCCACACCAAGGCGCCATCGGCGGTGCTGTAACAGAACACCTCCCTCTGGCTCGCATCGCCTCCAGACAAAAACACGCGGTTGCTCCACACGACGGGCGAGTTGAACCCCGCATTGGTGACGCTGGCGCGCCACAGGATGCCCGCGCCCGTCGCCACATCCCAAGCCTCGAGCGCCACCCCATTGCTCGCGTGGGCATTGCCCGTCGGACCGAGAAAGCGCGGCCAGTTCGCCGCAAACAGCGCCGCTGGGATCGGGCCCTCTGCTCCCTCATCAGTCTCCCCCGCCAGTTTGGCGAGCCATGTCCCGACCTCATCGGGATGCCGGGGAAGAGCCGTGGCGCGCGAACATGCAAGCGCCATGAAGCCCAGGCCCAACAAAACGCCCACACCCATCACCGCCCATCGAGCGCATCCCGCCAACCTGTCCTGCCGCGCGGCACCGTCGGCGACCAAACGCGGGCGGTGAACTTGGGCCTGAAGGCGCGCCGCCTGCCGCCCCGACCAGACCAGAACTGCGCCGCCCGCCACCAACAACCAGGCGCCCGCGGCCTGAAACGAGATCTGCCGGAAATACGCCTGCCGCAGTCTCAAATCCAGAGCGCGGATTTGCTCTTTCAGCGCCTCGTCCTTCGGCGCCTCCTGCAGCTTCTGCTTGAGTGCGATCAATTCGAGCGATTGCAGTGGATCGTCGACTTGCGAACGGACGTAGCGAACCACAAGCGCAATCGCGATGCCCAAACAAAAGACCGCGGCGATCGCGGACGTGACCCAATAGAGGCGGGCCGCGCGCCTCTGTCCAGCGCCCTCTACCAGCGAGGTTTGATTCGTTGCAGCCATGCGGCTCAGGGCGCGCTAATCCCGTGTCGTCTTGGCCGCCGCGAGCCCCGTTCCAAGCCCGGGCTCGGAACGACTCGGAATCGCCGAGGCCGGCAACAGCCCCAGCCGCACGCGCTCGTTCGGACACGACAGAAAACACCGCGCGCACGCCACGCAGGCGCCGCGATCTGGCTCGAATTCAGCCCGATCCGGCCGCACCGACAAGCCAATCAGCTTCACCACAATCACCAACGCCGTCCAACCTCCAAACAGCCACCCGGACAGAACGAACCGACGACGAATGTCAACCGCGGCAGCAACCAACTGCGGCGCGTCCCGCTCGGCACGACCCAGCGCCAGGCTGTCCGGCGTCGGCGGGTTGGGCATCACCGTCGGCTTGTTCGTCTGCGCGTAGCGCTCCGCCAGCGCCACGGTCGGATGCACCTTCGAGAAGGGCACGCTGCCCTTGGATCCCAACCACCCCCCGACAACCAGCAACACAGGCAGCAACAACAACAACCAGCCCAGCCGCCGCCGGGCCGGGGCCAGAGCCTCCGGTGTGGTCGGGGTCAAAACCGGTTCGCGGATCGCGCCGTACGGACACGCCTCCTCGCAGAGTCGGCATTGGGTGCAGAAATCCGGAGTGATGCGCACGCGCCATTTCGAGGCCAGGGCCGCCAATCGGAGCAACGCCCCGTATGGGCAAAGAAAGCGACAGTAGGGCCGCCCGACGAAGAGGCTGAGCACGACGAAGGCCCCGCCCAACGCCAGGAGTGTCGAACTCCCTGTCAGGCGGAAGAGCGGCACAAACGGATCGTAGCGACAGATCACAAACGCGCTGCCGGTCGCCGCAAACGCCAGGCCAGCCCCGAGAAAGAGGAACGGAACCACACCCAAACCGTGGTCGAGCCAGGCGGGCACCTTCACCGGCTTCACGAGAACCAGATCCTGCAGCGCACCGTGCGGACAGACCGCGGCGCAAAAGGTCCGTCCGGCAAACAAAGCCACCACCAGCGGCGCGAAAAAGAAAAGAACGACCGTCAGAGGCAGCGCGTAGGTGGGGTCACCCAAGGCCAGGGCCACGTTCTGCACCGCCCCAATCGCACAAATGCATCCCTGGCGGTAAAACCCAAAATAGACCAACGAGAACAGCGACAACACCACGATGCCCCGTCTCGAGCGCCGTCGATGCACCAGGTAACAAGCCAACCCCAACGCCCCCAAGAGCGCCGCCACGTCCACGTACTGCAGCGTCAGCGACCGCGGGCTCGGCGTTGCCGTCGTGGGCAACACATGCCCGCTCTCGAACTCCGGCGGCGGAAACCGCGCATCGGCCAGGGCCGCCGACTCGCCCCCAACCCACACCATCACCAATGCCAGCAACCCGAGCCAGAAATGCACTCCAGACGCTCCGCGAGATTCGAGGCCGCGCAGGAAGGCGCGCGAGTCCCGCATTGCGGGAGACTGCGATGCGTGAGCGCCGCTTTCCATGTCGAGGTTCATCGAAAGCGGTGCCCTTGGTTGAACGCAGTCGACACCGGGAACCGACCCAGCGGCATCCTCTCCCCGGCCACGTGCCTCATCGTCCCTCATGCGCGGCTCAGTGCGAGGTCTTCAGCAGATAGGGTCCGCTCAGCGGCACCCGGCGAAAGGCATCGCCCGCGCAGACCCGCGCGATGGAACATTCGTTGCAGTTCAGGCACAGCTCCTGGCGCACCTGGAGATAGAGCGACCCGTTGCCGAACCGGCTGCAACCCTCGACACACTTGCCGCACCCGATGCACAACGCCTCGTCGATCGTGTACTCGTAATACGGATCCTCGATGTACTTCCGCTGGATGGCGCCGGTCGGACAAAGCTGGTTCTCTGCGCCCGTGTTGAGGGCGTTCGGTTCCGGCACGAAATACCCGGTGCACAATTCGCAGTAACCGCACAAATTGTACGAGTGCACGCACTTCACCGCCGATTGGTCGAGGACACACGCGGTCGCGCAACGACCGCACCGCAGGCATTTCAACGGATCAATCTGCCAAACCGTAGTCTGGCTGTGGGTGCGATGAACCAGCGTCCCGACCAGCGCCCCCACGCCGGTCAAAGCAGCCACCCGCGCGCCGTTCCGCAGGAAGTTGCGGCGGCTGAGCGGGACTTCTCCTGAGGCGGGTGCTGTCATGATGAAGTGCCGCCGGCCTTGCGGGCCATCACTTGGATCTCCCCGGCCACGGGATCGAGAATGAACACACGCCCCTGCGCGTCGGCAACCGCATCGAGCCCCACCGACGCGGGGCCGGCGCCCGCAGGCGGGCTCTCGGGAAATGACTCCGGCCCCGCAACGACCGACTCGAACTCGCCCAAAGCACTGTACACCTTGACGCGCCGCAACCCCTTCTCGCACGTCACACAACGACCGTCCGGGAGCGTCGCCAGATGGATGGGATTACAGCACCCGCAGAAACCGTCAATCGCCACCGAGGGTTTCCCCCAGGCCAGTTCAAGATCGCCCTCCGCACTGTAGAACTCGACCCGGTGCCGCCCCGGATTGTTCACGCGCAGAAAACCGTCGCGGTGCCATTCGACGTCCAGAAACGGACTGGGCAGCACGAACCCGGGAATGCCTCGTTCCTTGTCCTGGACGCCGATCCGCCCCAGCAACTTGCCCGAGCGATCATACCGCAACACAACCCGGTCGCCCGAATTGGCCGCGAACACGACGCTCTCGCTCACCGCCATGCCGGTCAACCAGGTCTTCTGCCCCGGCGAACTCCACGCGTCCGTGCGCTGACCCTTCGCATCAAAAACCTCGATGTGATCGCGCAGGCCCACGTAAAGCAGCCCGTCCTGAGCCATCGCCAGACACTGCGCCGGGGCGTTCAGTGAAATCTCGAAGTCGACCGCGCCCCCCTCGACCAAACGCACGACCGACTCGCCCGCCGCAAGGTACAGGGATCCTCCCGGGCCCAGCGCCAGTCGGCGCGGTTCGGGTCGGGGTGATCGGAACCGAGCGGTCTCCCGGTAGTGAATGAGCTTCGGATCGGTTCGCTCGAACTTGCCGACGTCGTAGGCAAACGGGTTCTTGTCCTTGGCGCTGGCCGTTCGAGCCCGGGGCGGGAACGCGGCGATCGCGCTCACCATCCCCAGCCAACCGCTCGTCCGCAGGTTCCGGCATAGGAACGCCCGGCGCGAGGCCTTTGGACTCGAAGACACGGGCGCTCTCAGTGCATCTCCACGTCGCATGTCCCGATACCCCTGCGGTAGTAATTGAACTGGACATTCGGATGCTCAGCGAGCAGGGACATCGGCACCGCCGCGTCGGCAATTCGCTCCGCAATCATGAACGCGGTCAGCCGCTGCCCAAAGGGATTGTCGTGGTTGCCCGCATGCCAGATCGACACTCTCTCCGCTTTCCAGGTCTCGACCGGTCCGACGCTCAAGGCCCGCGTGGGAACCAGGGCAATGTTGCCGCCGCCGGACGTGCGCGCATTCTGCGCCACCGTCAACGGATGCAAATCCACCACCCGCGTGCCCAGCTTGCGATACTCGGCAGGTGAAGGCGGTTGGTCACGATACTTGCCCTTGCGGCGCGGGGGATCGTTGAAGGCCCAGTGCTTCACGTCGCCTTGACCGCCCTGCATCAGGGCGCAACGCACTCCGTCCCAGCTCCGTCGGTATGGCGCCGTGTCCGCCTTGGGAAAGTGCAGGTGGGCGTCGGGCATCCGAAGGTCCTTCCGGATCCGATCGAAGCAGAGTGCCCGGTCGGCGCGCTCGAACGAAAGCGGATGGGTCAAAGGCGCCTCGCGACCGTCGAGGTACCACTCGTCCATGCCCCAGAAATGGGCGGAACGAATATCGAGATCGAGGGCGTTCACGAGCTGGGCTACGAGAGGAAGCTGCTCGGTCGGACCAATCGGCCCGCAAATCCCGACGGGATTGTCGTCGGTCGACTGGCGCCAGGCCTCGATATACTCGAGCGCTTCCGCCAAATAAAAGCTCTCGAGCGTCTCGTAGAAGACCACCTTGAATCCCGGTCGTGATAACCGGAGCATCTTCTCCGGCGTCAGCCGGGCGGCGGCTCGGATGATCTCGTCGTCTAAGGTGGTGTAATCCCACCAGTCCGGGGCGATCGCACTGAGTTTGCGTGGCATGGTCTGGTCAAAACGCAATAGCCAAGTTCGGCGCAAAGTAGCCGCTTGCCCCCGTTCGCGCAACAGTTTCCAATTCACCTTGAAACGCCGTGCCCGCCGGGACAGGCTCAGGCTGTGCGCAAGGCCAAAGTCCTGTCAGCCCAGTTCGCCGCCTATTACGCAGTGGTCTACCTGATCCTGCTGGCGACAACGGCCCTTTTCGCCACGCGGATCGCCCAGTGGAGCGTTGCCACCGCAGTCGTGGTGGCCAGCGCCTTGCTGGTCTATCCGGCAATCTACTTGCTGCCGGGGCTTTTGCTCACCGGCATCACCGCGCGACTCACCTCACGCAGCAGCGAACACACCTGGCGGCGGCGAACGCTCTTTGTCGTCGCGGGGGCCTCTGCGGCGCTGACGCATCTCCTGCTCTTGATGGATTTCGGCGTGCTCGCCGGCTTCGGCTTTCACTTCAACCTCTTTGTCTGGAACCTTCTGACGACGCCGGGCGGGATCGAATCCATGGGGCTGAGAGGCACGACCGTTTATTCCGCAATCGGGGCGATCGCGGCGCTGTTGCTGGCGCACGGCGGGCTGCTCTGCTGGGTGATGCGTTCCGAAAAGTCCGAGCGGTTCGCCGGCTTCTGTTTCGCCGGGTGGCGCAAGTACGCAGTCGCGCTGGGGCTTGTGCTGGTATTCGTGATCGGCTCGTTCACCTTCGCGTACAAGCACTACACATCGGACTCGACGCCGCTGCTGGCTGGCGATGCCATCCCGTTGTACCAACCGGTAACGATGAAGGGCCTTTTCAAGTCCATCGGCATCCCCCAACCGGAACGCGACCAACTCATCCTGCGCGCGGAAAAACATCGTGCGATGAATTACCCCGCCGCGCCGATCCGGCGGCGCGCCGACCGCCCCAGGCACAACCTGGTCTGGCTGGTGGGCGAATCGTGGCGCGGCGACACGCTCGATCCCGAGATCATGCCTCGGACGGCGCAATTCGTCGCCACGCAGGCCGTCCATTTCAAACGCAATTACAGTGGGGGCAACGGCACCCGCCAGGGCATGTTCTCCATGTTCTACGGGCTGCACGGCAACTACTGGTCGGACTTTCTCATCGCCCGGCGCGGGGCTCTGCTCCTGGATTGGCTGATCGAGGACGATTACGATATCCAGTGCTTCACGTCGGCCAAGTTCTCCTATCCGGAATTCGATCGGACCATCTTCGCGCGGCTGACCGAGAGCCAACTCTCGAGTTACTCCCGCGGTGTCACCTATGAACGCGATGCGCACAATGTCGATCGGTTGCTCGAGTTCATCGCCGCACACCGGAACAGCAGCAAGCCGTTCATGACTTTCATGTTCTTCGAGAATCCGCACGCGCCTTACGAGTTCCCGCCGGAATCGGCCCTCCGCACCAATTATCTCGACACCATCAACTACCTTCAGGTGAACGAGGCAATGGCTGCCCAGATCAAGAACCGCTACCTCAACGCCTGCCATCACATGGATAAACAGTTCGATCGGGTGTTCTCGGCGCTGCAAACCAACGGAATGCTCGATCGCACCATCGTCGTGATGGCAGGCGACCACGGCGAGGAGTTCTTCGAGAAGGGCTACCTCGGACACAACTCCTCGTTCGTCCAGGAGCAGGTCCTGACGCCGCTGGCGATCCATCTCCCCGGCGTCCCGCCGATGATCTACGAGAAGATGAGTGCTCACGTCGATATCGTCCCCATGCTCGCGCCCTACTTCGGAGTTGAAAACCCGTCACACGAGTTCTCGGTTGGCTTGAATCTGCTCGCGCCGGGAGCTCCCGAACGCACCTACACACTCATCACGGATTGGGACAAGGTGGTCTTCGCCAGTTCGAAGTACAAGACCACTCTGCCAGTCAGTTCGATGGGGGCCATCAAACAGCGCCTGAGCGACGGCGAGGATCGTCCGTTGCCTTCGACTGCGCCGTTCTATCGCGAGATGCGGTCCGAGCTTTTCAAGATTCAGCGCGACCTCAGCCGGTTTGCCCAGTAACGCCCAACGCGGCACGCCTCAGAGCAACTGCCGAGGGGTCATGGATGCGGACTGGAACTTGTCTCATTTGTAGCAGATCTCAAAAGGATAGTCACTCGAGCAGCGCCCGGTAGTTGAACCGGTCGTTTGGGGCAGCGTCGCCATTCAGAGTGAAATCGCTCCACTCGCCCGTCTGGCGGATCCCGTCCGCCCACTTGAAATCGAGCTGGACCGGCGGCCGGCGCAGGCCCAGCAAAGACCACGAAACCGCCAACTCAAGTTCGGCGCCCGTCATGAGGAAGTCGACAGCGCCCGCCGGAGTCCACTGATAACGCCCGTCCAGGTTGCGCTCGACCGAGGCCTCGCTGGAACCGTGTCGCGAACGGTTCACGACAAAGTCATACCCCAACCAACCCGTCGCGACATCGGCGTCCACATCCAAAAAGAGGATCATCCAGTCGGGGTCGGTCGCCGGCGTGATCGGGTCGCGGGCCTGGACGTGGAAGAAGACACGCTCGCGGTCGAAGCTGATCCGGGCGGCGACGAGGTCGTTGCGGCCAGTCGAGTTGGCGTAAGTGACACTCTTGTCCCAGCCCCGGTGTTGACGCCGGACGGGATCGCCAAGGGTGTCGCGGAACTCGGGCGCGACACCGGCCCAATCGCCGAAGGATCCGTCGATGCGAATCGGCTGCGGTCGGACGGGCGTCAAGGGCCGGGCGCCCTTGTAACGTCGAACGCAGCCCGCCATCTGGTAGTAGTAATCATCGCCGTGGCCGCCCCGCATCGGCTCGATGTCGCGGCTGTGTTCCTGGTCGAACTGATCCACGAACATCACCGGCCTTCGAACGCCGTTGAATTCCTTGAACCGTCCTGCAATCCACTCGTTCCAGCCGGTGACGAACACAAACCGCGGGTCCTCGATCAGCGCGCGTTCCCATTGCTCCGCCACGTTGAACCCCCACCGGACGGCGTCCGGCCGGCTGTCGGTGGCGCCCCGGTGAAAGCTCCGCCCGCGCGCGCCCGGTTCGCTCATGGTGGCCAGGCGATTGCCGACGGCGTTTTGGCCGACGCCCACGGACATCTGTTCCTTTTCGCCGCGGGCGTTGGGGAACACGTGCTGGGGATAAACCTCGAGCCAACTCCACATGTCGGGTCGAGTCGGCCCCTGGAAGTAATCCGGTTGCGGCTTGCGGAAGGTGAAGAACTCGCGGATCCGGGCCGCCTCGCCATCCGCGTGCACGAAACGCAGCGTACGGTCTCCGGAAACCGGCTGTCCATCCGCAAGCGCTTCGCCATCCGGGAAGGTGTCGTCGGTGTGGCTCCACCATCCAATGCGCCCCTCGGCTTCAGATGCCTCGAACCAATAAGAACCGGGCGGTTGGGGCGAAGGCAGTGGGAGCAGCAACCACGCATTGTCCTCAACACGCTCGAACCGCCGGCTGGCGACGCGTTCTCCCTCCGGCCCGTCGCGACGCAGAGTCAACGTCACGGCGCTGTTGGTCGCGCCCCAGGTGGGGAAGCGCCCGCTCACTGCATGGATCGGGCGCTCGACCCGCAGCGATTGCGCAAGCGTGTGGCCGGGCTCGATGGGAACTGGGGTGTTTTGTTTGGCATTCTCGCCTCGATCGGAGATCAGGTCGGGGTCGGCCAGGATCAACGGCTTTCCCTCCCATTCGAACCAGAGCTCGCGCGCCAATCCCGGAGCGTACAGATCGCGCCAGAGTTCGCGCACCACTTTGGGCGGATCCCAAAACGGTGTGAGGAAGGCGACTTGGGGGGTTCGATTGCCCAGGGCGCGCATTTCCGACCACACCCTCAGCAGCGCGCGATACCATTGGCGGTAGGTGATCTGGTTGGTGACATCGAAGATCACGACATCGATGCCGGTGTCGGCGAGCATCTGGGCGTGTTTGCGCAACACGCCCTCGTCGTCGGTCAGGTAATAGCCGAAGATCGATTCTCCCCAATGATGGGGCGCGTGCAGTGGACCCCAAAGAGGGCTGTCGGGTTTCTGCATGGCCTCGGGATCCTGTGCGAGAATGCGCGTGACGTCGTAGGGCCCGCCCTGAACATGTTCGCCGTGCCAGAGAAAGTAGAAGATGCCGACTGTCCGATCTGGACGCGGCGGGCCGACCTTGGGATGGGTGGGCACCACGCGGCCCAGGGCGTCGGTGGCCACCCAGGTGTCGCTGAGGAGGTCGCGAACGACCGCCTCGGGGGCACCGCCCGCGAAACCGCTCAGGCCCGCCTTTCCTGCGACAACGAACAAGCCAATCGCACACGCAATCAAATGCATAAGAGGGGTCAAATCTCTACATTCTACATTTTCAACACATCGCGTGCTTGCTCGAACATCGAAGCCAGCGCCGCGTCGTGCTTCACACGCGCCTCGAACCGCTTCACCGCCGCGCTTGCGCTGACGTAGTCAATGCCGCCAGCCGCCTCGGCCAGGGCCTTCAACGTGAGTCCGCACACCGTACGCCCCAGGCAAAGCACCAGGTCCCGCCCCGGGTCTCCGTACCGGTCCCGAAACACCGGCCAGTTCTCTCCCTTCAACCGCTCCACCACCGCGATCACTTCCTGCAGTGTCGGTCGTGGCCGGATCCGCCGCAGTCCCGTCTGCTCCCTCGCGTCGCCGGTGAATCCGTGCCGCTGCCGGAGCGACTGAACGAACGCCGCTCCGCCGAGCACCACCTGCGCAGTCAACTTCTCCCAAGGACTTTCCGGCAGCCCCTGCCGGACGGCAGATTCGACGTGGTTGCGGTAGGCCTCGCGTTGGGCTTTTCCCGGTCTGCCGCCCACCAACTGCAGCACATCGTCACAGCGCAGCCACGGGGGAACGGAAGCCAAGCCGATATAGGCCCGGTACGAACTCCACCGATAGCCCCGCAACCGGCTCAACCGCTCGCGCATCTCTGACGGATCGGGGGTTGTCACCGCTCCCATGCGGCTCCGCTGCTGCGCTGCTTTGTCCAGGCCCAACTGCCCCACGCGCACAGGATTCAGATGCACGTATCGACTCAGTTCCAAACCCCAGCCCACTGGGTCGACGACAATGGCACGATAGCGCCCTTGAAACAAATGCCCGACTCGCCCGTGCCGTCGGTTGAACCACACACTGTAACTGACGTTCAGCCACTGCATGGCGCGCGAGAGGTTGGCCTCCTGGATCTGAATGATGAGGTGAAAATGATTCTCCATGAGAACGTACCCATGAAGCACCAGGCGGAACCGGTCCACCACCTCTTCGACCAACTCGCAAAAATGCGATCGGTCGCGCTCATCGCGGTAGATCAGGCAACGATCGTTGCCCCGGGAGGTGACGTGGAACCACATCCCCGGCGACTCGATCCGGATCGGCCTTGCCATAGGACTTCAGGACAAGACGGGACACGCTCAGCGTCAAGATCAATGTAGAATGTAGAGATGTGACCCCAAATGACGCTCGACACGTGGAGGGGCATTCCCGAGATTGGGGTCGCGTGGCACGGGTTGTGTTCGATGGCGTGGACAAGGCGTTTTGCGGCCCCTTTGGGGAGACCGTACAGGCTGTGAAACGCCTGTGCCTGACGGTCGAGGACCGCGAGTTGGTGGTGTTGGCCGGTCCCTCGGGCTGCGGCAAATCCACCACCCTGAGGCTGCTGGCCGGCCTCGATGATGTGACGTCGGGCGCCATCACCATCGGGGATCGTGTGGTCAACAACTTGCCCCCCCAGGAGCGCGAGGTGGCAATGGTGTTTCAGCACCACGCGCTCTACCCGCATCGGACGGTCTTCGAGAACCTGGCATTTCCACTCCGCTTGCGGAGGCTCTCGACGTCCGAGATCGAGCGGCGGGTGCGGTCGACAGCCGAGACGCTCGAGTTGGGGCCGCTGCTCGACCGGTTTCCGGCAGGCCTGTCCGGAGGGCAACGCCAGAGAGTCGCTGTCGGACGGGCCATGGTCCGGCAACCGAAGGTGCTTCTGCTGGACGAGCCGCTCTCGGATCTGGACATCAGCCTGCGCCTGCGCCTGCGTATCGAGCTGAGGCAACTCCATGAGCGGCTGGGTGCGACGACATTGTACGTCACGCACGATCAGGCCGAGGCGATGACGCTCGGCCAGCGTTTGGCGGTGATGAAAGACGGCGCCATCCAGCAGGTGGCAGAGCCTCTCACGGTTTACCGCCACCCGGCGAATGTGTTCGTTGCCGGGTTCGTCGGGTCGCCGCCGATGAATCTTTTTCGTGGCGTGATCGAAACGGACGCAGCAGAGCTCTTATTTCGTCATGCCGGGGCGAATGCCGGGCCCGGCGCGCCGGGGTTCGCGATCCGGATTCCCGCTGCGCGACGACGGGTGCTGGCCGCTTATGTGGACAGGAATCTTGTGCTTGGTTTGCGTCCCGAAGCGATTGTGCCGTCGGGGCGAGCGGTCCTCGGGCCAGGTGCGGTCTGTGCCGGCGCCCGGGTCGACTGGGTTGAACCCACGGGCCCCGAGACGCACGTGCACGGACGGATCGGCGGTGCGCCTTTCACGGCCCGGTGGGATCCGGACTCAGCGCCCAACGCAGGAGAGTGTCTGTCCGTTTGGCTCGATCTGGATCGAGCATGCTATTTCGACGCCGCCACCGGAGACGCCATCGGTTAGCGAGGCGTCGGGCGCCAGTGATCGTGGTGGACACCCGGCGGCCACGAGTCGTTCGCAGCGCTGGGCAGCCCCAGAGAATGAACGACTTACCGCCCTGGCAGCGTGAGAATGTTCGCCACAATGCTCGAAGTGAACGCATGGTAACACACGCCGCGCCGGTCTGAGGCGACGCCTCGCTCGGCCTTCTTGATTGCCGCCGGCGACGGGGCGGGTAGGATGCTCTGATCCGTGAGTGATTCTCCATTGAGCGGGCATCTGGCGAAGGCGACACCGGAGCAGACCGTTGCCGCTGAGGAACGCGTTGCCGCCGCAATTCGGCAGCGAGGTCCGTTGCTCGCAGGCAGGGATCTTCTGGCGAAGAGTGACGCTCTGATCCGGGGCCCGGAGTTGGGTAACGGACGCCAGATCACGGCGTTGCGGGCTGCGGTTTACGCGGGGTTGATTGCGGACTGGGCGGCGGAACGGCATCAGGCCTTCGGATACGACAAGCCGTTTGCGGTCGTGGCTCTTGGGGGAACCGGGCGCGGGGAAGTAGCGCCGTATTCGGACACGGATTTTGCATTTCTCTTCGACGACGTGATCGAGGGGAACGCATTTCTTCTCCGGTTGCAGGAGGAGTTGCTGCACACGGATGGTTTTCGGGACCGGTGCGGGTTCGCGTGCGAGGTGCTGCCGTTCAATCTGGACGACGTGCTCCGTCTCGAGGACAAGCAACTCAATGCGTTCCTGGATATGCGGCCTGTCTACGATCCCAGCGGGCTGACGGGGGTGTTTCGCGAACGCATCCGGGCCACGTTCGACCCATTCGAGCATTTTCTTCACGTCCGTAGTTTCTGGAAGGAACGGCTCGAGACCGCGGCCAGAGAGTGGGACCGGGTCGACCGATTCGACATCAAGAACGACGGGTTGCGGGTCTTTCTGGCGGGGATTTGGACTCTTGCGGGCCGCGGGTTTCTGCACAGTCACGAGGTCTATCGCGCGTTGGACGACCCACGGGACCTGGCCGCCTATGATTTTCTATTGCGGGTGCGGTGTTTTGTGCACTCGCGCAGGGCGGCGCCCAAGCGGCGGCCGCCTCGCGGCGATCATCCGGAAGACGTGATGAGTTTCGATGATTTCCGGTCCTTCGGCGAACTCCTCGGGCACGAAGCCGAGGAACGAACCCGCTTCGAGTTTGCGGACGAGGTGCGGGCGCGGTTGATCTCGGCCCGGCGTCGTGTGGCGCGGTTTACCCAGGGGGTGATCCAGCGGGAACTCAAAGAGGGTCGTCCCGCGGGCCGGGGCAGCCCGATCGTGTACGGCGTCGGGGGTTTGTCGCATCAGGTATCCGGGGCGCTGCAAACGGCTCGGGAGAGGAGTCGGGCGGCTCTCTCCCTGTTGCTTGCCTCGCAACGGTACGGCGTGCCGATCGATCCGTCGGAACTGGGGGCGACCTTCGATGAGATCGGGGACTGGCTGACGCCGGTGCCGGAGCTCTCGGCTCTGTTTTACGAACCGCGCGGAAGCCTGGCTGAGTCGTTTGCGTTTCTCTCGCAGTTTGATGGCGCCGAGGACCGGCTGTTTCCTGGGTACGCCCACTTCGAGGCTTCGTTTGACACCCGGGTGATCGTCGAGGGCAAGCGGCTGCGCGGGGCGATCGAGCGCCAGAAGATGCGGATTCTCGAAGGGTACGTGCAACAGGGACGCGAACTGCTCGCGCGCGCGATATCGAGCGAACGCGCCACCGACGCACTCGATTGCGTGTCGATCGAGGTCGAGGCGGCGCTGCTCGACTCGGACCACCTGGCGGCGGTCAAGCTGGCGCTGAAGACGAAGCGATTGCCGCTGACCGAGGTCGACCAGCGCATGCGCGAGGACACGACACGCCCCCTTCACGAGCGGTTTTCCTCTGGCACGTCGGGGATCCCCTTGGAGCGGTATTACGGCGTCTACCGCACCGAGTGCGGATTCACGCCGGAGACGGTGCGCACGACGGAGTTCCTGATCCGGCACTGGAGGGTCTTAAGGGAAAGGGCGGATGCGGACCTCAACGACCAGCGGCAGGTCGGGGAGTTTGCCGCGTTGTGTGAGAACGAGGATCTCCTGCGGTGTTTGTTCGTATTCACTTGCGCGGACCGGGCGGAGTGGCAATCGGAGCAAGACGATCCGACTCCGTGGTTCAACATGCGTGAGCTCTACGTCAAGGCGATGAGGCACTACAGGCCCGGTCTCGATCCGAAGCGTTCGATGGAGACCGCAGGCTTCACGCCAGAACAGTTGGGCGTTTTGAAAGACTTCGGGCCGGATTTCTACGCCGGCGTCTACCGGCGCTACGCCAATCGCTTTGCGACGCACCTGTTGCATCTGGCCGAGTATCCGTCCACGCAAGAGGCCAAGGTCAGCATCCTGCGCGACGGTCTTTCCGTGATCCTCGGTGTGGCGGCGCGCGACGCGCGGGGTCTAGCCGCTTGCATCACCGGAGCCCTGTGGCGCCAGGAGGTCCGGTTGCGTCAGGCCCACCTGTTCTCGGCGGCCAACCACGGGCTGGCCCTCGATTTTTTCCATGTCGAGCCGGGGGAGAACCCGGTTGGACCACGCGTGGTGGCCGCCGTCGAACACGCTATCCGCCAGCGTCTTTTCATCAACGAGCGGGACGAAGCTCGAATTCCGCGTCTCGAAGGGGAAGCGTCGCTTCAGGAATGGCGCCCGGGCCAGTACGGATTGCGCTTCGAGACGGACCGGGACGCCGATGGCGCGGTGTACATGCTCACCTACAGAGTCTTCCGCTATCTCGAGGGCAATATCTTTGGCCTGGCGGCCCATGTGCTCCGAGGCCGTGTGTACGTGTCGGTGTATTTGAGCCTGCCGCCCCACCTCACACTCGAGGGCGCCCGCAGGATTGTCGCGGAACGCTTTTGAAACCGCGCACGGCAATTTCGAGTGCTGGCGAATCCGGGGGCGGCGTACCTACCTACCCGGTGCGCGTCGTGCGCCGCCCCAGCGCGCATTTCTCGCCAGGGTTCCTTGTGGCAACGGCGGGGAAGCAGATGGTGGCATGCCGGAGTGCGCAGTTGCCATCGGCGCTTGTTCTGCTAAATTCCGTCGCATCACTCGAAGTCACGAGAAGAGATCTGTATGAGAATGCGATTCTGCGGCCCGAAGCGGGCTTTTACGCTCATTGAATTGCTGGTTGTCATCGCCATCATCGCGATTCTGGCGAGCATGCTGCTGCCAGTGCTGGGCCGCGCCAAGGCAAAGTCGCAGGGCATTCTGTGCATGAACAACACGAAGCAGCTCATGATGGGCTGGCTACTCTACGCCGGCGACAACGACGACCGGGTCGTCAACAACTTCGGTGTGGATGAGACCAAGGCGGAGATTTCCAGCGGCTCCTTTCAGAACTGGGTTAACAACGTGATGGACTGGACCGCCTCGGACTACGTCACCAACATCAACTACATCAAGAACGGAATTCTGGCCCCGTACACAGCCGGCGCGGTGGGCATCTATGCGTGTCCGGCGGACAAGTACGTCAGCGGCGTCCAGCGCGCTCGAGGAATGAGCCGGCGTCCGCGGAGCCTGGCGATGAACGCCTTCCTGGGGCCGTTCAATCGCACCCCGAACGCCACCTGGGCAACGGGCGCCAACACGTTCGAGACCGCCTATCGCCAGTTTCTGAAGACCAGCGATATTCCCCAGCCGGCCGGCATTTTCGTCACGTTGGACGAGCATCCGAACAGCATCAACGACGGGTACTACCTCAACACCACCGGCAACACGGGAGCCTGGGGGGATTCACCGGCCCAGTATCACAACGGCGCTTGCGGTTTTTCTTTTGCCGATGGTCATTCGGAAATCCACAAGTGGCGGGGCGGTTGGGTCAAGTCGCCGGGCATGACCCGGATCCCGGGCGATCACACCCCGCCTGCCTTCGACGCCCTGGGCCGGGCGGATTTCCAGTGGGTCTGGGACCGCACGAGCATCAGACTGCGCTAGAATCCTTGACCGGTTAAATGTGTTGTAGACAAGTCAAGTTTCTATGCTGCGTTGAAGGGGTCAAGGATTCTCTGGCGCCGCGCAGCGGCGCCCCTTAGCGAGGCGTCGAGCGCCGGTGACGGTTGTGGCCGCCCAGCGCTGACGAGTTCTTCACACGCCGCGTCGGTTTGAGGTAAAGCCTCGCTAAAGTTTGACCCGGTAGAACTTGGCTGCGCCCGTGGTCGGCGTCGTCAGGTAAGGAGCCTTAGCGCCGGGGACCGGCGCGTAGGGACCCTGGACGGCGTCTGCCGATTCGAGCGTTCCAGCCTGCCAGGTCAGAGACAGGCCGGTGTCGGTCCGTCCGACCGTCAGAGTCACGGGACCGGTGCTGTCGAAGCTGCGGCCCTTTTGGCCGACGGTGTAGATGGCTTGGGCCTCGTACATGTAGAGGGCGCGGCGCCAGACGCCCACATCGTCGATCTGGAACGTGCCGTCCTCGCCGTAGGTGCCGCTGGCCTGGCCGATATTGATTGGCGTGACGGTGTTGACGTTCCAAGTGCCGGCGAGAGAGCGCACGTCCTTGAGCACACCGTCGATGTAGGTGGTTGCATCGCCCTGACGGTCGAAGGCAACCACGATGTTGTGCCACTGATCGTCGTTGATCACCGAAGCCGTGTCTCCCTGGTAACCGACGCCGGGCCACGCGGCCGGCGCGTCCACGTCGTTCAAGCCCCACCAGAGGCCTGGTTGATTGTAAGCCGGGCAGATGGTGAAACCCGCGCCGCCCATCGAGTTTTCCGTGTTGGAGATGAACGGCAGGTCGCCGGGCAGACCCGAGTACTTGACCCAGAGCGACACCGAGAAGTCGATGTCGGCTCCGAACGCGAGGTCGGCCGGTGTGCCAAGCGTGACATAGTTGTAAATGCCCTCGGCGGTGACGGTGCTGTACTGGAGCGCCTGGGAGCCGAGTTTGCCTGTGACGAAGATGGGGTCGCCCACCTTCTCGCCATGATTGCCCCGCCCTGAGCTATCCTGGTAGTCGCCGTCGAACTTGAGGTGCACCACCAGGCCGTCGGCCAGGTTGATGAACTCGGCAGGCGGCATCACGCCCAGGGTGGCCGGCGAGCTGGTCACGGTCCGCCCCGCATTGGACACCCTCACGGTGTAGGTCCCGGCGTCCGCGTAAGCCGTCACCGGCAGTGCGTAGCTGCTGCGAATGGCGCCCGGAATATCGCTTCCGTCCTTCTGCCACTGGAAGCTGAGCGGGACGCTCCCCGTGGCCTGTACGCTGAACGTGTAAGGGGCGCCGACTTCGACGATTTCGGACTTGGGCTGCTGCGCGATCGCGGCCGGGACCGGACCTGCATACGCGCCGGATCGGCCAGCGGCGTTGAGCGCGGTGATTTCGGCTTCGCTCAGGGGGCGATCGTAGATGACGACGTCGTCGATCATGCCGTTAAAGAACCGTCCGGTGCCGCTGTCCGTGCCGAACCGCAGCGTGCCGTTGAACTCCTCCGCTGCATGGGTCGTCGTGTTGATGTTGAAGTAAAGGCCCGTGCCGTCATCGAGGTAAATGGTGGCCTGACTGGGCTCGACCACCAAGGCGGCGAAGTTCCACACGCCGTCGGCGGGGTACATGCCCGAGGCGAAGTTGTACGTGGCCGCGGCGTCGTTCCAATGGTATCCGAGTTGGCCGCCGGTCTGGTAATCGAGTCCGGCGACGGTGTTGCCGCCGCGCGAGAACACGAGGCCGTCGTAATCCTCCTGTGCCCCGTTGGGCTTGATCCAGGCGACGATCGTGATGGCGGCTTTGTTGATGTTCAGCGGGGAGTCGATCTCGACCATGCCGGCGTTGTTGAAGGAATAGGCCTTGTTCTCGGCGTCGAATCCCTGGAAATCGGGCGGCACCGGGCCCGCGCCATTGACGGCAGCGCCGGTGCGGACTGCGCCGTCGCGCCCGCCCCAGTAATCGTAAGCAACGGCGCCGCTGGTCTCGTCCAAGCGCCAGTAACCGATCGGCCCGAGGTCGGTGGCGGCGGCCGCCAGTTTGCTCGGGGCCAGGATCGTCAGGGTAGCCGAGGCATCGAACGTGCCATAGGGGTTGGTTAAAGAGACCGTATACTCGCCGGCATCGGTTGAGGCGAGATCTCCCAGGACGAGCGTCGGTCCGGTCGCGCCGGGGATGGCGGCACCGTCATGTTTCCACTGGTACGTGAACGGACGGCTGCCCATGGCTTCCACAGCGAAGGTCACCGTGCCGTTGACAAAACGCACCGCGGACTGGGGCGTCCGGGTCACGATGGGCGGGCTGGTCAGAACGGTCAACGAGGCTGGTTCGCTGGTCAACTGCTTTCCGCCGCTCGTGGCGACCAGGTCGTACGTGCCCGAGTCTGCCACTTGCGCGTCGGCGAGGACCAGTGTCGAGGCCGTCTGGCCGGGGAGGTTTTGGCCATTCTTGCGCCATTGGTACGCCATGGGCGTCGGACCGGCGACGTTGGCCTGGAACGTCACGCTCATTCCTTCGTAGACCGGGTCCGCGGGCGCGCGAGTGATCGACAGGATGGCGGGCAGGGCGGACTCGAACAAGGACTTGACCTGGTCGAAGGCGAGCGCCTTATCGAGCATGGCGAACTCGTCCAGGGCGCCTCGATAGATGCGTGTTGCCTGGTAGTTGTCCCATCCCAATTCGAGCGTGGTCCCGCTGAAATCGTGCGGTGTGTGGGCGTACGTATTTGTGGCTGCGATCAGGCCCGCGGCGGTTCCCATGTACATGACCGCGCGCTCGGGCTCGACAGTCACGGCGAAGAACGTCCAGGTCTGGTCCGGCGGAACGAAGGCGGCGGGGCTGAAATTGTAGGCCTCGCCATGGTCTTCCCAGTTGTAACAAAGCCCGAGGCCGTTATCGATGAAACCCAGACCGGTGGCTTTGACCTGGGGTTCCGACACCTTGCGGTTGTGCATGATGCCCGCGCGGACTGGTTGTGTGCCGTCGCGCTTGAGCCAACAGAGCATCGTCACCGTGTCCGTGTTGAGCGGCAGACCGGGAATGGTGACCGACCCGCTCACACCGTCGAAACCGGCGGCTGTATTCTCGTCGTCGAACCCGGCAACAGATGGCATCCGGGGGCCGGGAAGGGCGGCGGTGGTGCCGATCTGATAGACTCCGTCGGCCACAGAGCCGAGCGTGCCGGAATTCACCGCCACGAGCGCCTCATAGGGTTTCTCGTCCAGCCGAAGATAAATGGCCGGTCCGGAGTTCTGAATCACGGTCGAGTAAGGCACCGGAGGGGTGGCCGCCGTCCCGGCCTGGTAGTGCGCCTGGACATCGGCGTCGCTGAGGGCCTTGGCATAATAAGCGACCTCATCCATCTGCCCGCCCCAGCCGTAATCCCCGGCCACACCGTCGGCCCGACCGCCGAATGTCATGGGAACGTCCGTGCGATTCACGTTGGGAGTGAACGTTCCGTCCACGGGCGTCGTGGCCACGAGCGCTCCGTCCACGTACAGCTTGATCGCGCCGGCCCCGTCGTAGGTCCCCACGACGTGATACCAGTGATCAACATCGATGAACATGTCCACCGCCGCGAGACTGTTCCCGCCTGTGCCCGTGTGGTAGATGCGAAAAAACCAGCCATTGCCATCACCCAACCCCGGTCCTCCCTGGTAGAACAGCCATCCGTAGCGGGGGGTGGTGTTAAAATCCACCGACGACGCCGGACAGGCAATCAGATCTGTGATCGCCGGTTTGGCCCAAAACTCGACCGAGAAAGCGCCTGCGTTGTTCAGGTCGGGCTGCCAGGGAATCCGAACACGCGACGACCCGCCCCAGCCCCCGTTTACGTTGGGGAGCTGGACGGACCTGCTGGATGGATCGCTGGGGATCGCCCCTGGGAGGTCTCGTGTGACATTCACGTAGCGCCCGTTGCCCGCCGCTCCGAGGGAACCGATGTTGGCTGCAAAGATCTCCGGTGGCATCGGGTCTGTCTCATTGAAGCGCCAGTAGCCGACTGGGCTGTGCGAGAGAAGCTCTGTGGCGAAGTCCGCCTCGACGGTGCTGGCCGCTGCCCACGCCGTGAGGGCGATCGCAGCGATCCTGAGTTGAGTTCTTGCATTCATAGTTTCGTGTGCGGTTCAACTTCGTCTTCGCGAACTCGGTCGATCACCCCGCAGGTTCACCCCCCGCTCTCTGGCGCCGATTCCGCCATTCCAATGGAGCGATGGCCACGACTCGCGAGACTGTTAGATCGAACCCTACCCGCACAGGCCTGGGCTGACAAGCCGAACGTTCGAATGCCCCAGCGAGGCGCGGGAGAGGGGCGCAGGAAAACGAAAGGGCGGTTCATGATGTCGAAGATTGGGATTTGGTCTGAGGCGCGCCTCGCTAATGTCTCATGCTCATCTGTCTCCCGCGCGGGCGCCATCCCAGAATCGTTCTGCCATCGCCGCCCGTCAGATCGAGCGCCAAGACCCGGAGACGAGCGCGATCGGTTTTGGGCAGTCCGCGCGGATCAAACCGGAGTCGATAGTGCAGCCGCAAGGCCTCATCGAGCGTTGGCGCGATCGGGGTGTCGCGCAGGGCGAGGCGTTGCACCCATGCCCGCAAGGTCTCGTGAGGCAGTCGTAGACCGTACCGGCGTTCGAGGTGTCGGGCCACAGCGAAGAACTCGGAATCCAGGCCCGGCGGCGCGGGGGACCGCTGCGCTGCAGCAGGCCGCTCGTCTCGGGATCGCCGCCAACGGCTGCCGCGGATCTGGCGCCATCCCAGCCAAGCGAGAATCAACATCCCCGCCGCGAAGACGAAGAGACGCCAGTTGCCGCCGCGCTGGCGCCAGAGGGCGAACCGATACCATGCCTGCGAAAACCCGTCGCTGACTCCCTCGAACCACCCAGCTCCAGCGGCCTCCTTCTGACGCCAGGTGCCGGGGGTCGTGTCGATGTCTCGCCACTGGCCGTCGATGTAAGCCCGGCACCAGGCATGGGCATCGCGACCTCGTGCCAGCCAATCCTCGCCGCGGAGTTCACCGGGACTGAAGCCCACGGCGTAGCGCGCCGGGATTCCCGCGACCCGGAGCAGCAGGGCGGTTGCCGTGGCGAAGTACTCGCAATGTCCTGCGCGCGTTTCGCGCAGGAACCGGGCCACCGCGCTCGTGTTCTTATGCGCCACCGCGCCCCTCTGCCAGCGCGTGTATTCGAAGCTGGTGGCGAAGTAACGTTCGACCGCAGCGACAGCGATCTCGGGCGCCTGCCCCGCCAACCCGAGTGCCTGGGCCGTTTCGAGGACTGCTTCCCGGTCCGGCTTGCTCAGCCCGTCGAGATTCGTATCGTCCGGTTCGGGCGGACCATCGAATCCGCCGCCTTCGCCATGCTCGACAGAGTAGAGCGCCAAGGGCGGGCCTTCGCGCATGCGGGTCGAGGCGAGGTAATTGGTCTCGACGGCCAATGCCGGCAGGTCGCTAATCGCCATCGTGTCGCCCGGCAAGGCAACGGGCGCGTCGCCCTGGCGTGTGTAGCGGGCGATTGCGACGATCCGCCCTCGCCCGGTGCCCTCGGCCAGACGCCAGATGTGGCCGTCCACGGGTGCGCCCACGGTTTGGAAATCGCGGTGCGACGTCATCCACGCGTTGGCGCGAAACCGGTTGAATGCCGCCTCGCGCAACAGGCCGGGCGCCACGCCATCGGCGGTGCGAACGCGCAACACAATGCGTCCGGACTGTTTCAACCGCCCCACGGCGCCCAGCGCGGTGGACGCTCGGATCTGGTCAAGCCTCCCCTGGCCGACCCCCTGGAAGAGGCGAGTCTCGACACTCGACCACGCCTGGCGCAGACGATCGAGCCCCTGCTGGGCCACCAGCGAGGCGCCCAATAGCACCAGGAACATCCCCACCCAGGCCCAGGCTCGGTAGCGACGGCTCCGCCACGGCCAGAGCGCCCAGGCGACCACGCCCAAAAACAAGGGCAGATGCAGGGCCGAACGAGCCGTGCTGGCGCACGAGGCAAAGAGCACCAAGGTCAGGTAGAGGTAACCGGGGTGAATTCCGCCCGACGCCCCAACGGGCGCGCCCGCGGCCAACGCCTGCGCTTCCTGAGCCATGGGTCGGAACGAAAACGTCGACAACGGCAAGGTCGGTGTTCCGCTCAAGGCGTGCGCGAGCATGAACGGGGCGAACACGAACGGCAGCCAGCGCAAGAGCATGATCGCCGTCTGCGAGATCTGGCGCATCCCTTCGAGCCGCGCAGCCGGCGAAGTCGTCGTCACAATCTCTCCCACCATTCCCAGTCCCTGCCGCGCCAGGAACAGGTAAAGCGCCACACCGAGAAACAGCAACACGGTGAAATTCCACAGCCGATGGAAGTCGTCGTGCCGGATTTCGAATCGCAACTTCGCGAATCGGAGCGCCTCGATGATCACGCCCATCCCCAACGCCCACGGCAACAGCTCGGTCTCCCACCCCCAGAGCGCGAGGGCCGGCAGGAGGGGAGGCGTGGGCCCCCGGACGTGGGTTGTCGGGTGGTTCATCGCAGGTTCGCCAATTGCTGCAGCCCCTCCCCCACCCGGCCCGATTCGAGCACGAGCAGGCGATCCGGCTGGTCGTCTGCGGGTCCGCGATGGAATCCTTCCGCACGGCCCCGGGGCACCATCAGCATCACCAATACAGGCACCCGCAACGCCCGCAATCTTCGGACCAGATCGCGGCGGGGCGGGTCCCACTCGAGGAGCACGAGCAGACAACCGCTCAAGGACGGGCTGTGCTCGAGCACCAACGCTTCGAGTTCGGCCAGGCGCGACTCGCGGCACGGTTTGACCGCCGCCAGCACTTCGAGCATCTGTTGCACGTGTCCCACGCCGCGTCCGCTGGTCACGCACACGGTCTGCGGCCCCACAAACAGGAGGTCCAACAACGAGTCCTGGTCCGGCACCGTGCAGGCGAACGACGCGGCCACCGCCACCGCCTCCTCGAAGAGCGCGTCGCGCGACGCCTCACAGAAGGTGTCGAGAACCAGGGCATGCCGCACAAAATACTCGTCCTGACACTCCTTCACAATCAGTTGGCCGCGCCGGGCCGCGCTGCGCCAATGCACCCGCCGCAGGGAATCCCCCCGGCGATACTCCCGCAGCGCCACAAACTCTTCGGATTCGCCCACCCCCGCCGCCAGGGACACACCCCCGCGCTGGTATTGCGTCTGGCCCGGCAACTCGAGCGGCGGCAGCGGGTACCGCCGCGGCAGAACCAACACCGTCTGCGCAGCCGACGCCCGGCTGAACGAACGCACCAGACCGAACGGATCAGTCCGTGCCAACCACCCGCCCGCCAACACCAAGGGCCCGCGCCGATGCGCCACAATCTCGACTCGAATCTCGGCGCTGCCCCCCGCCGGAAGAGGCGGCAGTGCCACCGGACGCGCCCGGGCAGGGCGGATAGGCGGCAGCGGCGCTTGCATGCGGAAGCTTCGGTTTTCGCGGCCCGGACGCAGCCGCGCCGCGAACTCGGACACCGTCACCGGCGGGTCCCGCAACCTTTCCAGATACTCGAGCCCGCGTTGCGCGCGCTTGGAGAGATTCTGCACGCGCACGCGCAATCCGAAGGCCTCCCCCGCCGTCACGAATCGGGGCGCTTGCCGTTCGATGGCAAACCGCGCGCGGAAGAACGGCACCGTCAGGCAGGCCATCGCCAACATGGCGAGCAGCAGCACGAAGACCGACAGCCCGACCGTCTGGTCAGGTTCGGAAGTGCTCGCCGTCATGGCCAGCCCCGCCAACACGAAACCGCCCGCCGGGGTAAACCGGCGCTGGAGCCAGCCGGCCAACCCGCGCAAGCCAAGGTACCCGCGATGCAATAACCTCATGAACATTCAGAGCAATCACCGGGATACACTGCACGGCCCCCTCACCCCGTCTCTCTCCGGAACGACCGGGCGAGGAACCGCTGCCATGCCGAACATCGGGAGACAATTAGGAGCAAGAGCAAGAGCAAGAGCAAGAGCAAGTAGAGATCTTCCGTAACCGGTTTTCGGGTTGAAGCGCCCGACCTGCCACGCATACTGCGGTCATGGACAAAGACCAAGTGGCGGCCGTGCTGGCGGAGATCGGCGTGCTGCTCGAACTGAAGGGCGAGAACCCCTTCAAGACCCGCGCCTACGCCAATGCCGCGCGCACGCTCGAGGCGCTCGCCGAACCGCTCGAGAAGCTGGTCGCCGAGCAGCGCCTGAGCGAGATCAAAGGCATCGGCGATGCCCTGCAGGAGAAGATCACGAGCTCGTCACCACCGGGCGGCTCCCCTACTACGAAGAACTGAAGGCGTCCTTCCCGCGCGGGCTTGGTCGAGATGCTGCACATCCCCGGGCTCGGCCCCAAGAAGGTCAAGGCGCTCTACGAACAGTTGGGCATCGATTCGGTCGAGAAACTCGAAGCCGCCTGCCAGGCCGGGCAGGTGGCCGCGCTCGACGGCTTCGGCGAGAAGATCGCAGGCCAAGATCCTCGAAGGCATCGCGTACCGCCGCCAGTACGCCTCGCGCCATCAGCTCGAGCGACGCGCTGGCCGTGGCCGAGCCGATCCTCGAAGCGCTGCGCGCGCATCCGGACGTGATCCGCTGCAGCACCGCCGGCAGCCTGCGGCGCTTCGAAGGAGATCATCGGCGACATTGATTTCCTCGTCTTCGTCCGGAGATCCCGACGGCGGTCATCGAGTTCTTCACCACCCAGCCGGGCATCCTGAGCGTGAGCGCCAAGGGCGACACCAAGGCCAGCGTCATTCTCGAAGGCGGCATCCAGGCCGACCTGCGCGTGGTGAGCGACGCCGAGTACCCGTTCGCGCTCGCCTACTTCACCGGCAGCAAGGAACACAACATCGTCATGCGCCAGCGCGCCATCCAGCGCGGCCTGCGCCTCAACGAATACGGCCTGTTCCGCTCGACCGAGGAGACGCGCGATCCGGCACTGCGCGTGTCCGTGCCAGACCGAGGAGGACATCTTCGCCGCGCTCGGGCTTGCGCTCCGTCCCGCCGGAGTTGCGCGAGGACCACGGGGAGTTCGCCGCCGGCGGAGCAGGGCGCCCTGCCGCGCCTGATCGAGTGGACCGACCTGCGCGGCTCGCTCCACAACCACTCGAACTGGAGCGACGGCCGTGACACGCTCGAGGAGATCGCCGCGCACATGGAGGACCTCGGGCTGCGCCTATTGGGCGATCACGGATCACTCGCAAGTCGTCGTTCCAGGCGAACGGGCTCGACGCGGCGCGCCTGCGCCAGCAGATCAAGGCGATCAGAGCAGGTCAACGGCAAGCTCGCCGACGAGGGCAGCGACTTCCGCCTGCTCACCGGCACCGAGGTGGACATCCTGCGGCGACCGGCTCGATTTCGACGACGACCTGCTCGCGGAACTCGACGTGGTGGTCGCCAGCCTGCACGTCCCGGCCAGCGACGAGGCCGAGAACACCAAGCGCCTGATCCGCGCGGCGGAGAACCCGTGCGTCCACATGCTCGGCCATCTGACCGGACGGCTGCTGCTCGAACGCGAGCCGTACAAGGTCAACTCAGCAGGCGGTCATCGACGCCTGCGCCGCGACCGGCACCTGGATCGAGCTGAACTGCAATCCGTACCGCTTCGATCTCGACTGGCGCCTCTGGCCCTACGCGCGAGACCAAGGGCGTGAAGTGCGTCATCAACCCGGACGCGCATCGCAACGAACACGCCGGCTTTCTGCGCCTCGGCGCCGGCGTCGCGCGCAAGGGCTGGCTCACCAAGGCCGACGTGATCAACACGCTGCCGCTGGCCAAACTGCGCCAGGCCCTGGCCGCCAAGAAACAGGGCTGAGGATTCGAGTGACCCGATTCTTCGAACCCAAAGTCAGCGTCACGGGCCTGCTGCACGCGACGGGCGCCTTGGCCGCGCTGGGCACGATTGCAGGCTTCTTCGGATCCCAATCGTGGCTGCTCGAGTTGGCATGCCATTTCCGGCTCCAATACGCGCTCGCCCTCGCCGCCGTGGCTGTGCTGATTCGAGTGTCACCCGGCCCGAACCGGACGAGCGCCGATGCGGCAACCCGGTCCGCCGTCCAGCCGCGCTGGCCTTCGCTTGTCTACGCGGCCCTGGCCCTCTCGAATCTCGCTGTCCTGCTTCCCTCCTTCGTCCCGCCCGCCCCGCGCCCACCGTCCGCCGCCTCGAAACCGTGGCGCGTCGTCACGCTCAACGTGCACACCGCAAACCCGCGCCACGACCTGGTCGAGGCCTTCCTCCGCCGCGAGGATCCGGATGTCATTCTCCTGATCGAAGTCGACGCGCGCTGGCTGACTCAATTGTCGGCTCTGACCAACACCTGGCCGCACACGATCCAGGCGCCGCGTGACGACAATTTTGGCATCGCGCTGTTCAGCCGTCATCCCTTCTCCCAGGCCCGCATTCTGGGACTGGGCGAAGCCGGGGTGCCCTCGATCGAGGCCGAAGTCCGGATCGACAAGCAACCGCTCTGGATCCTGGGCACACATCCCCTGCCGCCGAGCGGGGCCGAGAACGCCCGGCTGCGCGACGTGCAACTCGAACAGACCGCCGCACACGCCGCCGCTCGGCCGGGCTCGAAGGTCCTCCTGGGCGACCTCAACACAACGCCGTGGTCCCCGGTCTACCGTCGACTGCTGGCCCGCAGCGGACTCATCGACACCCTGCGCGGACGCGGCTATCAGCCGACCTGGCCGGGCCATTTCGTCCCGCTCTGGATCCCCCTCGATCATTGCCTCGTGTCGCCCGATCTGGCGGTTCTCGATCGCCGCGTCGGCCCGCACGTCGGCTCCGATCATCGTGCGGTCATCGTCGATTTGGCCAGGCGCCCCTTTCCATGAACCGGCAGGTGGTCCTGATCCTCGATCTTAATCCGTACTCTCTAATCGGCGACAGAGGATTGACGATCACGACTACGGTTAGGAGCAGGTCACTTCGGTTCATGTCCCCGATGCGCGTTCAATCGTTGGAATGGCAACGCTGCCCATGAACCTGGGAATGCAATCGTTGCTTTCCAGCGCACTTCCCCATTCCGGGTTCATGGGCACAATCAACCCGCAATTCGGCGGGTTGGGGTCTCAGACCAATCGCAGTCCTCAGCCTCATGGGTAATCCCAGTGCTTTTCGGGCTTTCTCCTCCCGCGCCTCCCTCTAATGACCATCGAGAGCGTCCAGTTCGATCGCGGATTTTGGCTGTTGCCGCTTCGTCGTTGGCAGGCTGAACGTCGAGCGTTGAGCGTGACACGTTGACACTCCCACCCCTGCTCCTGACACCCGCGTCCCAACTGCCTCGCAGAGCCGCTGACGCCGCCCCTGCCTGATTCACACCGCCGGGATTTGGTGCGCGCGAGAGGACTCGAACCTCCACTCCTTTCGGAACCAGATCCTAAGTCTGGCGCGTCTGCCATTCCGCCACGCGCGCAACACTGACCTCCAACGATCGACCAAGACGACACGGCCGCGGTCGATGGGCCGCCAACGGCCTCAGCGCAATCCACTCTGCCTCACACCCCCCTCGATGCATGCACCTGATGCCACACTTAGCACAAGGCTTTTGACCGGCGCAAGCGCCGGTTGAATCCGGTGCGGATCATGAATGACGGGTGGCCTGTTGAGCAGCGCCGGCACGGATTGTGCCTTTCAAGCGGCAGGTGGATTCGCGGATCCTCGGTGGTGGTCTGACCCGTTGCGCGAAAAGACAATGGGGTCGCATCTAAAGAGTTGACAATTGGTCAACTCGTTCGATGCGACCCCGTTGCGCTCCGGCGTCGCGTCCGCGCGCCGTGTTGAACGTTGAACCGGCGGTCTCGAAAGGCGAATGTAACCGGCGCACGCGCTGCGGCGTTATGAGAGTGTGCATGGCGACGCATGACGGACGACAAATCGCAAGCGGAAGACTGTCTCCGCCGCCTCAGGGCGGGGGACCCGGACGCAGCGGAGGGGCTGGTCGAGCAGCTCTATCCGCTGGTCATCCGCATTGTGCGGGGCCATCGGCCCCTGCGCCAGAGCGAGGAAGATATGGCTCAGGAGGTTTTCCTGAAGCTGTTCAAGCGGCTGGATCGATACCGGCCCCGGGACGGGGTGCCTTTCGAGCATTGGGTGGGGCGGTTGAGCCTTCGGACCTGTCGCGATCTGCTGCGCGCCGAACGTCGGCGCCCCGAATTGCGCTGGAGCGACCTGAGCAGCGACCAGCGCGACTGGCTGGAATTCCTCCGTTCGGAGACAGTGCCGGCACCGGAGGCGCCCGACGCTGCCGCCGCGGAGTTGGTCGACTGTCTCCTCGGACAGTTGTCGCCGGACGACCGCGCGGTCATCCGGCTGTTGGACCTTGAAGAGAAGAGTGTGTCGGATGTCAGTTGTCTGACGGGCTGGAGCCGGACGGGGGTGAAAGTGCGCGCGTTCCGGGCGCGCCGCCGTCTGCGCAAACTGGCCGAGACTTTGGGTGAACGCTGAATCCATGAATGCCTTTGATTCTCGCTGGCGGGAAATGACTCATCGCGCCCGGGGCGCGCGCCCCGAGCTTCCCGACGAGCCTCCGCTTGGTTTCGCATGCCGTATTAGAGCCCGCGCCGCAGACGCCTCGACCGCCTCGGTCGAGGATCTCTGGGTGCGGTTTAGCCTCCGGTCGCTGATTGCGGTCGGGAGCGCGTTTCTGATTCTCGGAGCGCTGGAGTACCGAAGCGCGCCCCCGAGCCCTCTGTTGTATCCCGGCGTGGAAAACACGGTGGCGCAACTTTTGGGAACGCTATGAGCCTTTGGCGGCAACACTCGAAGATCGCTGTCAGCCTCGCCGCCCTGATCGCGGTCAGCGCCGGCACTGGCGCCCTGTTGGGGCATCGCATCGCTCGCCAGCAGATTGACGCTCGAAACAACCCGGAGAACTGGAACGATCATGTCAGTCGCGAGTTTGAACGCCTGATCCAGCCGACTCCCGAGCAACGTCCGAAGGTCAAAGGCCACCTGGACGAAGCCGTGCGGGATCTCCAGTCTATCCGGCTCGACACCATCCAGCGGAGCACCAACGTCATCTGGCGCCTGGTGGCCAACGTCGAGCGGGAGTTGACCCCGGAGCAACGCAAGGCATTCGAGGCGCTCAAACCGCAGCCCTCCGATTTGAATCTGGACGTGCTAAACGTGACGCCCGCGCCCAATCCAACCCCGTAGCCCTTTCGTGCGAGAGCGTTCGACGCCGCCCCAGAATTCACCGAACGCCCCGACCTAAAGACCGCATCCTATGAACCCACATCGCCCCACCCGACCAAGCGCCCCCGAACACCAGAACGCGTCTGGCCGCATCCGACCACCGCGATCGGAGATGGCAGCCTGGTATGCGCCGGCCTTCACGCTGATCGAGCTACTGGTGGTGATCGCCATCATCGCGATTCTGGCCGGCCTGCTCCTGCCCGCCCTGGGCAAGGCGAAGAGCAAAGCGCTCTCGATCGCCTGCGCGGGCAACCTGAAGCAACTCCAACTCTGCTGGCAGTTGTACGTCGACGACCACGGTGATCAGTTGCCCGGCAACGTGGCGCTCAATCCAGGCGACATCGGCAGCCGCGAAGGCTGGACAGCCCACCCGACGTCCTGGCTGCAGGGAAATGCCTGGACCGACACGACCCCGGTCAACATCGAACGCGGTGTCCTTTACCCCTACAACCAGTCCCTTGGCATCTACCGCTGTCCGGCCGACAGGTCCACCGTCCGGGACCTGGGCAAGCTGCCGCGCACGCGGAGCTATTCGATGAGCATGTACATGAATTTCCGGCCTGACCCCGAGGACCCCGAATACGCGCTCTGCTGGCACACGCTGGGGCAAATTGCGAACCCGAGCCCGGCGCGCGCCGCGGTCTTCATCGATGAACATGAGAAGAGCATTCAGCAAAGCGCCTTCGGCATCAACGCGCGCAACTATCTCACCCTGTTCGGCTCCTCGATCTGGACCTGGATCAGTTTCCCGGCCACACGACACAACCAGGGCGGCACGCTCAGCTTTGCGGATGGCCACGTTGAACTTTGGCGTTGGTTCGAACCCAACACCGCCCGCATCGCGCGGCTCAGCGACTGGACGGTGCTCCAGTCCGCCGTCCCCAATGCCGATCGGGACCTGACCCGGTTCTTCGACGTGGTCCCGGAGAGAGTCCCCGTCCTGTGAACGAGCGAAACGACCACGTGCTCATGGCCGCCAACCTGCCCGCCCGCGGTGGTGAAGGCCCCACCCATCTTGTCGGTCGAGTCCACCTTCAGTTTCCAGTTCCAATCACCGATCGTCCAGGCCGCCGAAAAGAGGGCTGCAAGCCTATCCGCCTGCCTCGCCCGCCCTGAGAAATACGACCTCCCACGACGATTGCCCCCGGATAAAGAGCCGTGCCCTCCGGCCCGCCACCTTGTCCGTCTCCCGTTGCCCGGTGCCGAGGCCCACCACCTGCGGATACCATTCGTCCTTTCTCAGATCACCCAAGATTCTCCTCGGTGAGGTCCAGCCGACGGCGTTCGATACGTCGCGATTGTAGGACACATAGACGCCTTCTTGAGTCCAGTTGGCGTCCTTGGCCCGGTTGAGCAGCAGCACATACTGCTGGAGATGCGTGTTCCAGTGGATCGAGGGCCCCCAGAAGGCGTCCGCGTCGTCCCGATGCCAATCGGTGATCGCCGGGAAGATCGGAGTGACGGCGCCGTTCAATCCCGGTTGACCCAACCGTCGCCCCACGGCAACCGGCAACACCGCCCATTATGCCGCCACAGGTGCGGTCGTCCTGAATCCAACGGCTTGAGCCTCGAAGCCGATCCCAGGCGACAGGCCGGGACTCGATCGGACTGTCGTTCTCGGACGGCTCGACCGCGAGAAGACGCGTTGGCGGTCGGGGGTAAGTCGGGAGGAGGCGAAAGCAGGCCGGACGAGGGCGAAAGACAGACGCCCGCCGGTTCTCCGTCGCGGCCCTCGTTGACGCCCTCGGCAGACGCGGGCTAGGTTCGCGGGCCTATGAGGCCTGTCGAACTCGTCGATGTCGTGTCCCCGCGACCGCTGGCCCGCAACGCGCAGAACGATGCGCTCGCGGGAGAGATCCTCGCGCTCAAGAGGCAACGCGATGCGGTCATCCTGGCGCATAATTACCAGATTCCGGAGATTCAGGAGCTGGCGGATTTTGTGGGTGACTCGCTCGGCCTCGCCCAGCAGGCGGCAAAGACAAACGCCAAGGTGATTGCGTTCTGCGGCGTGCATTTCATGGCCGAGACCGCCAAAATCCTGAATCCGGATCGTATCGTGGTCCTCCCGGACAAGGATGCCGGGTGCACTCTCGAGGAAAGCTGCCCCGCGCCCGAACTGGCGAAGCTCCAGGCGACAAATCCCAATTTCTGGACCATTGCCTACATCAACTGCAGCGCCGCCGTCAAAGCGCTATCCGACATCATCGTGACCAGCGGCAATGCGGAGAAGATCGTTGCTGCCGCCCCCCCGGACAAGGACCTCTTGTTTGTCCCGGACGAGAATCTCGGCCAATGGGTGATCGAGCGGACAGGCCGCCCCATGACACTCTGGAAGGGCGACTGTTACGCGCACGTCGAGTTCCGGCGCGATCGGGTTCTGAAGGCGCGCGAGCGCTTCCCCGACGCCAAGGTTCTGGTGCATCCCGAGTGCCTGCGCGAAGTGCGGGACATCGCCGACGTTGTCTGCTCGACGGAGAAGATGGTGGCATACTGTCGCGCCTCGGCCTCGCGCCGATTCGTCATCGTGACCGAGTCCGGCATCATCTATCGGCTGCGCAGGGAATGTCCGGACAAAGAGTTCTACTGCCCGCCCGTGTTCGACGCCATGAAGCTGCCTACGGACAGTTGCCGATGCAGCGAGTGCAAGTACATGAAGTTGAACACGCTCGAAAAACTGCGCGACTGCCTGCTCCGCCTCGAGCCGCGCGTGGAATTGCCCAAGGCCATCCTCGACCGCGCCCGCCGGCCCATCGAGCGAATGCTCGAAATCTCCGCCCGACCGTAACCGGCTCGGCAACCAGAGTCACGCCTCGTTCGAAATCTGCAGTCCATGCGTCAGGTTTTTGCGCCGCGCAGCGGCGCCACTTAGCGAGGCGTGGACTGTCGATCACCTGGGGAAGGCCAGGCGCAAACGATTCGGCAACACCCCTCGCCGGTCTGAGGCGCAGCCCCGCTAACCCGGAAATCTCACCAGTGGGGCGGTCGCGGCATACCTGGCAGTCCGCGGGTGAGATTTCCGGGTCTATGAAACCCGCGCCCAGCAAGCAGAATTGGCTCATCGGTTCATCAACGCCGGGACGCGCCCCAGCCGCTTGGGCGACCCGGGCGCGCGGACACAGTGGGATCGAGATTGGGTCCATCTGTTTGGGGCGCGGGTTTCTCAGAGCCCGCATTTCAGGTGCAATGTGACGGTGACCGGTCAGATGACATCGAAAGTTGGTGAGAAATGCGGGCTAACGATCCGCGTTCTCGGCGATGCACCACAGTTGCCGTTCGGTCCGCAGCAGGATGGCGCCCTTCGCCACCGCCGGCGACGCGTTCATGAGTTCGCCGCCCAGAGAATTCGTGGCGAGGCATTCGAATCGAGGAGCGGCTCGGAGCACGAACACATCCGCGTTCTGGTTCGCCGCATAAAGGCGGTCTCCAACCAAAACCGGCGATGACCAGCAGCCGTTGCGGGCGCCGGTCCCGGTCAGACGCTCTTCCCAGACCCTCTCGCCGGTGTACAGGTCCAGGCACTGGGCGAACCCCATCATGGTGACCTGGTAGATGTGCCTGCCGAAGATGACGCCGGAGCCGAGACAGGCCTTGCTGTTGGCGGGCAAACCGTGCCACACCCGGTGAGTGGCCGTGACGTCGCCGGTGCCCCCGGGTCGCACGACGAGGGCTGTATTGCGCAGGCCGCTGCCGAAAGCAGCCACGAGCCCGCTGCCGTGGAATGGCGAGCTGTAGCCGCCCGTGTTGGGGCCTTCGCAGGTCCACAGGACCTCGCCCGTAGCGGGGGCAAAAGCCATCAAACGCATCGGGAGCGGCACCACCATTTCCGTGCGTCCCGGCGCCGACACCAGCAAGGGCGTGGCGCAGGAGCCGGTGACCTCTGCGACGGCGGGCGATCCCAGGCGCTTCCAATCACTGAGATTCCCGCCAAAAGCCTCCCATTTCGCATCAGCGGGGATCGGCGGCACATCGTGTTGCCAAACGGTCCGGCCAGTCCGGAGATCGAGGCCAATCAGGAAACTCCGCTCGCCCGGTCCGAAGTTGAGCAGGCAAAGCCCCCGATGAATCACCGGCGAGGACGCGTATCCCCAGGAGTGGGATTGCGGGCCCAGGTCGCGGTGCCAGAGCTCGCGGCCTTTGAGATCGTAGCAATAGACCCCGGCGGAGCCGAACCAGGCAATGACCCGCCGGCCGTCCGTGACCGGCGAAGGCGTGCAGGGCGGGTTCTGGTCGCCGCCGGAGTCGGGTCCGGTCCAGACTGGCCCTGCCTGCCAAAGGACGTTCCCGCGCCGAAGGTCCAAGCACAGCAGGCTCCGTCGGCTCTCCTTGGTCACGGCCTGGGTCAGGAACACGCGGTTCCCCCAGACCACCGGGGTCGAATTGCCGCGCTCGGGCAGCGGCGCCTGCCAACGCACGTTGTGATTGGTGGACCAATCCAACGGGAGGTCCGTCTCGAGGCACGTCCCATTCCCCTCCGGCCCGCGCCACGCCGGCCAATTCGCAGCCTGCAGGCCGACCTGTAGCATGCCCACAACCGCAATCGACAAGAGGAAATCACGAAGCAGCCTGAGGGCTGGGAGACAACAGGTGGGCAAAGTCACAGCACGGTCGTTGGCATCGGACACCAGGTAGCGGGTGGGGCATGGCGGTTGTGTCACGCGGAGATTTTGCCCAAACCGCCAGATCAAACAAGCGCAATGAGGCGCAGCGCGGCAGAACGGCAACCAAAGCCATGGGATCTTCTCAGACCCCTCGTGCCGACACTCACGGCGGTCGCCGCGCTGCGGGGGACTGGGGTGCTCGCGGCGCTGCATCACCGCTCCTTGATTAACCACACAAACACGCTACCCTTGCGCCACACAGATATGAATCGACGCAATTTTCTCACAGTGTCCGGATCGGTCGGGCTTTTCACCGCTGCCGGCCTCAACAGCGTTTCGGGGCAGGTCGCCGCGGGCGGGCGCCAGTACCTGGTTCTTCAGAAGTACTCCTTCGCGAGCCAGGATCAGCGGCCAGCGTTCGACGCCTTCATGAAGGATGTGGCCTTGCCGGCCTGGAACCGCCAGGGGGTTCTGCCCGTGGGTGTGTTTCTCGATCCCAAGGAGCCGCAGCCGGTCTATGTCCTGTTGCCGCATCCCGATGCGGACAGCGCGATCGAGATGAGTCAACGGCTGCTGGCGGACGCCGAGTTTGCCGCCCGAGGCGCCGCGTTCATCGACGCTCCCAATACCTCGGCGCCGTACAAGGAAGTCGAAACTTGGTTGATGATCGCTTTCAAGGGCATGCCCAAAGTCGAGTTGCCGGTCAAGGGACCCGATCGCGTGTTCCAGTTGCGCACTTACGAAAGTCCCAGCCTCAAGACAGGCCAGAAAAAGATCGAGATGTTCAACGACGCCGGGGAAATCCGGATTTTCCGCGAGACGGGACTGACGCCGGTGTTCTTCGGGGAGACTCTCTTCGGAAGCAAGATGCCCAATCTGACTTACATGCTCGGATTTGAGAACGCCGATCAGCAGAAGGCGGCCTGGGGCAAGTTCGTGCAGCATCCGGACTGGCGCAAGATCAGCAGCCTGCCCGAATACGCCGATGCCCGGGTGATCCGCGGCATCACCAACACCGTGCTGAAGCCGGCGGCTTACTCGCAGATCTAGGGCCGTGACTCGCACCGCCCTGATTACCGGGGCCACCCGCGGCATCGGCCGCGAGGTGGCGCGCCAGTTGAAGGCGATCGGCTTTGACGTTTTCATCGCCGGGCGAGACGCCCCGGCGCTCGATGCCCTCCAACAAGAACTCGACTGCCCGGGTCTGGCGGTCGATCTCGCTCAGGGCGAAGCCGCGGTCCGGCTGTTTGCCGCGGCCCGACAGGCATTGGGAAAAGTCGAAGTGCTCGTCAACAACGCCGGATTCAACCGCGCCAAGACACCGATCCCGGACGTCCGCATCGACGACCTGGACGCTTCCTACGCCGTGAACGTTCGTGCGCCCATCCTGCTGGCTCGCGAAGGGCTCAAGGAAATGGCGCCGCGCCGCAGCGGTCATATCGTCAACGTCCTCAGCAGCGTGGTGCATGCCCGGATCGAGAACTACTCGATCTACACCACGATGAAGCACGCCTTGCACGGGTTCACCGGCTGCCTCATCAAAGAAGCCCGGTTGGTCGGCGTGAAGGTGACCGGGGTGTATCCGGGCGGGGTGGACACGACGTTTCGGCCCAACCCGCGACCAGATTACCTGCGGGCCGAATCCGCGGCGCAGATGATCGTTCAGTGCGTGACGGCGCCAGACGACGTCGTGATTCACGAATTGACCTTTCGTCCGATGGTCGAAACCAACTTCTGACCTTGTCCGAACTGAGGTCTGGGCGCCGTCGCGTCCTCCTGCTGTCGCCATTGAATCCGCGCGGAGCTTCGGTAAGCTGGCGCCACGGATGGACACCATGCTGTACTGGCTGGCGCGGGTGCTGATCGCCGCGGTGCAAGCGCTGCCGCTGCGACTGGTGGCGCGCTTGGGCCGACTGTGCGGCGCGTTGGTCTACGCGCTCGATGCCCGCCACCGCCGCGCCGCCTTGGAGAACCTGGCCCTCTGTTTCCGCCTCGAGCGGTCTCCGCAGGCGATTCGAGCCCTGGCGCGCGAGAACTTCCGCCGGATCGGCGAGACGTTCGCCTCGGCTATGCGCACCGCCACGATGTCCGATGACGAAGTCCGAGCGGTTCTCGAAATCGTTGGCGCCGACCGGGTGGTCGCCGCGGCGACACAACGGCAGGGGATCGTTGTCGCCGTCGGCCATTTCGGGAACTTCGAGTTGTACGCCCGCGGCCGCCTCTGGGCGCACGGATATCAAATCGCAACGACCTACCGCGCGTTGCGCCAGCCTTCGCTGAATCGCCTGCTGCAAACCTTGCGCGCCAAATCCGGCTGCCACTTTTTCGAGCGCCGGGGTGGCGCCGCCGCTTTGCGCGAGGCGATGAGCCGGGGGCGCATGGCAGTCGGTTTTCTGGCGGACCAGCACGCCGGCAACCGGGGTCTGCCGATTCCTTTCTTCGGCCACATCTGTTCCACCAGCGCCGCGCCCGCGGTGTTTGCCCTCCGCTACGATGCTCTGCTGTCCACGGCGGTTTGCTATCGGACTGCCCTGGCCCGATGGCGCATCGAGTTCGGCCCTCCGATCCCAACCCATCTCGGAGACGCGCCGCGGCCAGTCGAAGACATCATGCTCGATGTCAACCGCGCCTTCGAAGAGGCAATCCGCCGTGACCCTGCCAATTGGTTTTGGGTGCACCGACGCTGGAAACCGGGAAAACACCGGGCCCGCGCCGGGTCCAGACTCCCGCAGTAGGCCGCGTGCCCGCGCAGGCGCAAACTCGATCCCACCGACAGCCTCCAGACGCACTGGCTTGCTGCGGCCCTTGGCTGGCTTCCGATCTGTCGCATCCGATCTTGAACCGGCCCAGCCGGTCGGGCAGGCTGCCAAGGGACAAAGCAGCAGGTTTCGTTTCACCGATGCGGGTCGCGGACATCATGATCGGTTGCGCGCTATTCCTCGCGGCCGGGGCAGCGGCGCAGAGACTGGAGATCAGCGAGTTCCTCGCGATTAACGCGGGCGGGCTGGCGGACGAAGACGGCGCACACCCGGACTGGATCGAGATCCACAACGCCGGGACGACCACGACCGACCTGGGCGGATGGCATCTCACAGACGACGCGCTGGACCTGTCGAAATGGACGTTCCCGTCGACCCCCCTGAACGCAGGCGCCCGCATCGTCGTGTTCGCGTCCGACAAGAACCGCGCTCTCGCCGGCCAACCCCTGCACACCAACTTCAAGCTCGCTGAAACAGGCGAGTACCTGGCGCTGGTCGCACCCGATGGCGTGACCGTGGTCTGGCAGTTCGCCCCCGCCTATCCTCCGCAACGAGCCAACATCTCCGCCGGCCCCGCCGGGACGATCGACCTCGCTGAGCCAGTCCCCGTCAATAGTCCCGTCCGCTGGCACGTGCCCGAAAACGGCGTCCTGGGAACCTCCTGGATCGAGCCGGGCTTCGTCGATGCCGGCTGGGCGGAAGGGCGGACGGCACTGGGCTATGACGCCGACGGTTCGACCGCGCCGGCACTCTGCATCGATTTCAATGACCGCACCAAGGACCGCACCGAGCCTGGCTTCTCGTCCTTCGTTCTGGACAGTGTCGGCGGAACCGGTGCCATTCAGTTCGCGGAGATCACCCGCGGATTTGGCGAGTCCACGGTCACCCTGTCTCCCGTAGGCGGGGCGGGTCTGGACGACCGGGTCCGAGACGCGCCCGCCAACGCGGGTGCATTCACGCAGTCCACCTTGCTGCGCGACTTCGTCTTTGCGACGGATCTCGCCGGCAACGGCGGGTTGGACGTCGTGGTGTCCGGCCTGACACCCGGCCGGAGCTACCAAGTCGAACTCTGGTCCTTTGACACCGGCAGTTCCGGCAACCGAGTGTCGGACTGGTCGATCAACGGCGAACCGGTCGCGGACGACTACACATTCGACGGCTCCGTCCTTCCCCAGACCAATGAGCAGTACCGGATGATCGGCGTCATCGCAGCCGACACCGCAGGTCGGTTGCGCATCGAGGCGCGCCGCGAGACTTCGAGCACGAGTTATGGCGTGTTTCTCAACGCGCTGCGGATCAGCCCAGCATCTCTCGATGCAGAACTCCGGACCGACACCCAGGAGGCCATGCTCGACCGGAACGCGTCGCTTTACGCCCGCCTGCCGTTTGTCCTGGCTGACGCGGCGTCCATCACGAACTGCACGCTGCGCATCCGCTATGACGACGGTTTTGCGGCATGGCTGAACGGAACCGAGATCGCACGCCGAAACGCGCCACCCACGCTGGACTGGGACTCGGCAGCCACCACTGCACGACCCGACGGCGCGGTTCTGGTCTTCGAGGAGATCCCAGTCCCGCCGGGCTTGCTGGTCGAGGGCGCGAACCTGCTCGCCGTGCAGGGACTCAACGTCGCCGCCAGCGATGCGGATTTCTTTCTGCACCCGGTGCTCGAAACCCGCGCTCCAACGGGGTCGTCGTCCGTGCGCTTTTTTCCGATGCCGACGCCCGGCAAGGACAACGGTTCCGGCGCTGCGGGGCTGGTGGCAGACATCGAGTTCAGCGTCGAGCACGGCGCGCGAACCAACAGCTTCGAGTTGGCAATCGCCTGCCCAACCCCCGGCGCGCAGGTCCATTACACACTCGATGGCCGCGAGCCGACTGTCGCAACCGGGTCCCCATACACAGGCCCGATCCCGATCGCCGACACAACGGTGGTGCGGGCCGCTGCATTTCGGGCCGGCTGGATCCCGTCTCCCGTTGCGACGCGGACCTATGTCTACCCTGAGACAATCGCGCGGCAGCCGGCGACGCCGCCAGGTTGGCCGACGACCTGGGGGACAGACAGCGAGGTGAACGCCAACGACGGCGGGGGGAACGGCACGGTGCCCGCCGACTACGAGATGGATCCGAATGTGACCGATCGCATGCTGCCGGGCTTCGGCGTGACTGAGGCGCTGCGGGCGCTGCCTATCCTGGCGGTGACCCTCGATCCCGAGGCCTTCCTCGGCGCTGCGTCGGGCATCTATTCGCACCCGCTGGCGGTGGGCGACGCCTGGGAGAAGCCCTGCGCGATCGAGTACATTCCCTGTGAAGGCGAAGGCACGAATGGCTTCCACGTCACCGCGGGAATCCGCATTCACGGCGGCTCGAGCCGGCGCCCCTATCGCCTGCAGAAACACGGCTTCCGCATCGCCCTGCGGGGCGAGTACGGCACATCACGCCTGGACTACGATCTGTTCCCAGGTTGCGGTGTCACGGCGTTCGACCGGCTGGTGCTGCGTCCGTTTTTCACCGACGGCTGGGCTCTTGTGTCGTGGGATCCGGCCCGCTACCGCCCGGACGATTCGGTCGGTTTCCGGGACGTGTGGATGAAGGAATCGCTGCGCGCCATGGGCCAGCCGTCGCCCGCCGGCTCGTTCGTGCATCTTCTCGTCAACGGGCTCTATTGGGGGGTGTACAACCTGGCCGAACGCATCGATGGACGTTTCTGCGCCGACCATTTCGGCGGGCGCGCCGACGACTACGATGTGTTGGCCGATTTCAACGAACTCAAGGCCGGAACGCGCGAGGCCTGGGACGCCGTGCAGGCCATGGCCGCCGCTGGTCTCGAAGACCCGGCAGCCTACGCGGCATTCGCCCAGCAGGTCGACCTGGTCAACCTGGCCGATTATACGCTGCTGCACCTCTTTGCCGATTGCGAGGATTGGCCGCACCACAACTGGTATGCCGTCCGCAACCGGGTCGCTCCGGACGCGCGATGGCGTTTTCTCCCCTGGGACCAGGAGATCATGCTCGATAACCACGCGATCAACCGGACAGACTCGAATCATGCCGGCACGCCTTCGGCCCTGTTCCAGGCGTTGCGCCGAAACGCCGAGTTCCGATTGCTCTTCGCGGACCGCGTCCATCGGCATCTGCAGGACGGCGGCGCCCTGAGTCTCGCGGCGACTCAGGCCCGTTGGAACGTCCTGGCGGCGGCGCTCGACCAGCCCATCGTCGCCGAGAGCGCGCGCTGGGGCGACACCGCCGACGAAACGCCTTACGGCAACACCGAGAGCCGCCCCGGCGTTCCGCTCCGGCGCGAATACACCCGCGAGGCCGATTGGCGACCTGCCGTCGAGCACGTAAGCGGGACTTACCTGCCAAGCCTCTACGACACAACCCAGAGCTATGCAATCATGAACGAGCTCCGCGCTGCCGGTCTAGTTCCCCGCGTCGGGCCACCGTCCTTCTCGATCGCCGGCGGCTTTGTCGATGTCGGCACACGACTGGTCATCGGGGCGCCCTCGGGTGCGATCTACGTCACGACCAACGGCTCCGACCCGCGGCAGCCGATCACCGGCGATCCGCAGGGAACCGCCTACGCTGGCCCGCTCGCCCTGTCCCATCCGATGACCGTTCGAGCCAGAGTCCGCAGCAGTACCGGCGAATGGAGCGCGCTGACCGAGGCGGCGTTTGTGCCGGGCGTCCGGCCCACGACCGAGAACCTGGTCATCTCCGAGATCATGTATCACCCGCCTGCCGACGCCCCGGACACGGAGTTCATCGAGTTGTGGAATTCGGGGCTCGAAACAGTCCATCTCGCCGGCATCTCTTTTACGGACGGCATCGTTTTCAGCTTCGGACCGAGCGCGTTCCTCGAACCGGGCGCGCGCCTGGTTCTGGTGGAGAACCGCAGGACGTTCGAGGCGCTGCACGGCCTCGGACGCCCAGTCGTCGGCGAGTACTCCGGGAGCCTGGACAACGCCGGCGAAGGGCTCACGCTGACCGGGCCCGATGGCCCCGACGCCGACACAGCCCCGGACCTGCTGCTCTCGTTCGTGTACGACGATGCGGCGCCGTGGCCGGCTGCGGCGGACGGAGGCGGGCACAGCCTCACCCGCATCGAAGGCACTCGCGATCCGGACAGCCCGCTGAGTTGGCGGATCAGTCTGGGAGCAAACGGAACCCCCGGCGACTCGGACACGCAGCGTTTCACCGGCGATCCGCACGCGGACCTCGATGCCAACCGCCGGCCCGATTTCCTCGATTATGCCCTGCCTGATCGGACGACTCGAACTCCGCAGCACAACCGATTTCCTGGAACTGGCGTGTTCGGCCGGAATCTGGCGGCAGACGATGCGGTCTGCCTGATCGAGTTCTCCGACGATATGCGAGACTGGAACGAACTCGACGCCGGCGCCGGCTGGCGCCCGGCCTGCTGCTGCCGGACAACCTCTGGCGCGAAACGTGGCGCCTTCAGACAGACCAGCCCGGCCTCGCGCTACTACCGCATCCACGTCAACCGC
>CAWJWM010000024.1:0-379297 GCA_963846445.1 uncultured Verrucomicrobiae bacterium
CGGCATCCCAGGTCACGCCGTTGGCGCTGTGGATGATGGCGCCGGCGTTGCCCACGGCGACGAAGCGATTGGTGGTGCCGCCGACACCGAGGAAGACGGTGTTGGTCACCGAGGCGGGCACCAGATCGAGGTCCCAGTCGATTCCGTTGTCGCTGGCCATCACCGTCCCGCGATCGCCGACAGCGAGGTAGAAATGCGGCGTGCGGGTGACTGCCCAGAGCCAGTCGTGCACCGAGACGGCGGGCTCGTACCAGAGGGTGTCGCTCGTCGCGTTGGTCTTGTACCCCTGCACCCACAGCCCGGTGGCGCCGCCCAGCCAATAGGAAGCCCCGTCCCACAGCGCGCTGTAGTAGCTCCACGCGGGTGGCGGAAACGCTTTGGTCGAACTCAGTTCGTTGGCCCAAATCCCTCCGCCCCGCAGGCGCACCTCGTTTTCCCCGGCGACCAGTTGCGTCTCGGTGGTTCCAGCGGCGGCGTAGAGGAAGTTCGTGGCGCCGCACACCGACGCGGTCCAGACAGTGCCGTTCTCGCTGGTCAGCACCTTCCCGTCATCCCCCGCGACCCGATAATGGCCGTCGGCCCAGACGACGCGATTGAGTGCCGTGTTGTTCCACTGCTGCGTTGACGCCAGTCTCGCCGGACGCGCTGTTCATGAGGAACCCATCCTCGCCGGCCGCGACGAAGCCGGGCGGTCCCCGACGCCACGCCGGAGCCAGGCCCGATACGGTGTGGTCTTTCGGGTCCAGGAGACGCCGTTGGCGCTGCTATAAACTGCGCCGTTGTCGCCCACGGCCACCACGAGATTCGTCGAGGCGGCGATGCTTTCGAGCCAGTCGCTAGTGCCGAGCGATACCAGATAGAACTCGGTGGGATGATCCAAAAGAGGATGGTCCCGCTCTCGCCCGACATGACGATGCGGCCTTCAAGGAACGTCACCCGCGCAGGTGGCGTCGGCGTGGCCGTCGCGTGGAATCCAGGTACTCGAAATCCGCGCTGGTGAAGATTTTGCCCGCGTTCCCCGACTTGCACGGCCAGGCCCCCCGAGCAGGCAGTGTCGAACAATGCCGCCCCGTGCGGGGCGGGATTCGACCAACGCCAGGAGAGCGATGCGGCTGCGGCGGCGGGAGGCGCGAGAGAGACGGCCAGGCAAAGCCCCGCGCCGGCCCAGCCCCGCAGTCGGTGACACACGTTCAGACGCAGTAGGTTTTCACAGGCTCCGACCATCTCCCGGGGCAGAGTCAGGGCGAACACGGATCCGACTTCCGTGCTCCGTTTCAAGGCGAGTTGCGCCCCCGACATGCCGGGCCAGGTGCTGGCTCAACGCCAGGCCGATGCCGTTGCCGCCGGGCTTGGTCGAGCGACAGGGCAAAAAGAGGTTTTGGCGCACGGCGGAGGGCAACCCCGGCCCCTCGTCCGCCACTTCGCACACGACGCCAGGCCCGACTGGGCGAATATCGAGGCGGACGGTCTTGCCCGGGGGTGTGGCCTGGACGGCATTCTGCAAGAGGTTTTCGAGGATGAGCAGCACGAGATTGGCGTTCCGGTTGGCCAGGGCCCCTTCGGCCGAGAGTTGGAACTCGAAACCCACCCCGGCGGCCTCAGCGGCGGAACGCGCCTTGTCGGCGACAATCTGAGCCAGTTCCTCGATCGGGAGCGCGTAGCTCACGCCGTTGGTTTGCTCGCCCATGAGGCGGGCACACTCGCTCACCAGCGCCTGCATCCGCTGGGTGCCGCGCAGGGCGTCCTGCCACTCCTCATCGTCCGCGGCGTGGGCGGCCATGAAGTGTTGCAGGCCGGTGAGCGGGCTGCTCAAGCCGTGGAGCAGATGGGCAGTGACGGCGCCCAGCGCGGAGGTTTTGGCGACGAGCGCGAGTTCCTGATTCGCGCGCCGGAGTTCGGCAGCGTGTTGCTCGACGCGCGCAGTGATTTTCCGCATGCGCCAGAAGGCGGCTCCGAGCGTCAGCGCCACGATGGCGCCGCTGACCGCGAATGCGGCGACGGCCTGGCGCGTGAGTTGCTGGTCCAGCGCCGCCAATTCACGCGCGATGCCCGCGCCGTCCTGGACCAGTTCGGCCACGGCCAGCAGATTGGTCCCGCCGGGCGCCTTGATGGGGATGAGCGCCGAGAGCAGCGGCAGTCGAGGCTCGCCTTCCGGCCCTGAATCGGGAACCACCAGGAAATGGTCGGAGAGGCGCGCGGCCGGGTCATAACGGCTCGAGGACTGCCAGCCGATTCATAACGGCCAGGTCGGCGGACGTGAGCCGCGTTTCCCGGATGAGGAGGGGCATGGCGATGACGAACTCGCCCTGGGCGTTGAACAACCGGGTGGCCAGGACCCCCTCGCGCAATTTCGACAAACGCAGAGCGAGGGTGAGTTGGCCGGACATGTCTTCGAGTTGCTGGGCGAGCGCGGCGGGCGAGTCCGCGCCGATCTGTTCGAGCGTGGCCACTTCCCGCAGCACCTCGGCGTCGCGGTGAACGATCTGATGGCCCACAGTCTCGCGCAGTTGCCGCCGCCCGAGCAGAATCATGCCGCCCAGAATGGCGAGCGTCAGCCCGATCACCACCGGCGGAAGCCATCGGGCCTGTCCCAGATGTCTGGCGATGGGGCGGATTCGTTCCATGTCCGTGCCCGGGCGATGAGATTCAGAATGCGAACGCGACACCGCCGATGACGGTGTTGGCCTTGTAACGATCGAGGTTCAAGTTGGAAAAGGATTGCTCGAAGTCGTAGGCGGCATACACCCGCCAACGCTGGGACAGGGTCTTTTCGCCCCGCAACCCGACGAGGAGGCTGGTGCGATGCCGGGAGCGGGTGTCGTCGAGGCTGATGGGTTGGCGCGGAAACTCGTAGTGGACCGCCGAAGCCAGCGCGCTGAGGTCCCATCCGGCCGCCCGGAAGCGGATCTGTTCGGTAATCCGGTATTGGGTGTAATCGTAGTAACCGGCGCCGTTGTCACGGTTGGCTTCCAGGCCCAGACGCAGCGTGTTGCGCCAGCGGCTTCGCGAGTCCAGGGACTGTCGCCAGGCAAGTTCGAGCGTTTGAGTCGTGTAACGCAGGCGTGTGTCGAGCAGCGGCATGCCGGCGAGATCCGTTTGCTCGCGTTGGTCATAGGTCAAGGGCGACAACTGGTAGCTGAGGGCGATTTCAGAGTCGTTTCCATGGCGGCGTCCGAGTGTGAGTCCTGGGCCTGCCTGCCAGTAATCGTCGAGCGGTTCGCGAAACCAGCCTTGCGCGCCGCTCAAGTCCAGTTCCGCCCACCAGGCTCCGGCATCCTTGCGCGCTCCTTCCTTGAAGCTCAGAAGATGTCCGAAAACCTGTTGTGGGGAGGACGCGCCGTACGTGGTGGACACATCCATGACTTGGTTAAGGAACACGTACTGCAACGTGGAAAGACTCTTCCACCCACGGCCCAGGAACCAGGCGAACTCGCCGGAAACCGCGGCGTTCTGCTCCTTGTCGACGAGGATCGACCGATCCAGGTAGCGAGTGTCGCTCCCCACCGCCATCAGACTGACTTGCCAGTTGTTCCACGGCAGCCGGAAAAGCATCGCGTCCGCGCTCAAGGTCTCGAAGGCGCTGTCTTGCCGATCGAAGCTGCTCAAGGTCACGTTGTCCTTGTAGCCGAGACCAGCCCTCAACTGGACGGATGTCTGCCAAAGCGGGAAGCCCTCCGGCAATTCGGTGTTCTCGGACGCACATAAAAGAAATCCCTCACCCAAGGCAAAAAGCATGAGCGCGGCGATCGCGCCCATGCCTTGGCCCTGCGGGAAGTTCATCCATGCAACGTCGTGGCTTCGACGACACGGGGCGCGCTCAGCGTCCGCGTGGCCGCGGGCCGCCTGCGCCGCCGGAAGAGCCTCCGGTCGCATTCCCGGAGCGCTCGATCACCCGGCTGTGTTCACGCAACTGCTCCGTCATTCTGTCGCACTGGGCCCGCAACTGTTCGCGCAGCCTGGTCTGTTGCTGTTTCCATTGATCCATCTGATCCCGCAACTGCTCGCGCAGCCGCTGGCGGTCCTTTTCGGCCAGGCCCTTCATCTGCTGTTCCAGAGCCTGTCGCTTGGCCATAAAGGCCTCGCGATCCTGTTGGAACTGGCGTACCAACCCCTGCACGTCAGCGGGCGTCAGCGGGCCGGACGGTCGCGGTCCGGGCGGTTCGGCGCGTGGTCCGGGGCTCGGGGCCACGACACCCGATTGGCTCGTGACGGCGCGCGGCACGGGAGAATTCGACCACTGGGCCGTGTTCATGAACCATTGGGGATCGTCCGAATTGCCGTAGTGGCTGGTGTCACCTCCGGGGCTGCCATCGCCCGGCTCGGGATTCGCCGCCCACGCCGCAACGGCAAAAACGCTCAGGACCAGGGCTCCCAGGAGAGTCAAATTGGCGTTCGCCTTCATAATGCTCATTTGTTCTCTGGCGCGGGATTCGTTCCCGCATGCTGCGCTCTCTTCTGCAGGACCTGTGCCAGGAAAGACCATAGCCGAAAACGGTGAAAAAGCGAGGGATTCTGCGGTCTCACTCCTGACGCACACCCCCAGGAACGGGCAATATTCCCCACTGGCCTCCGCCGTGGGGCGGCGATCGGGGAATAATGCCAAGAGGCAACAGCCCGGATTTCAGATTGTTCCTTCAAGCGCAAACGATCTGGCAACATCCCTCGTTGGTCTGAGGCGAAGCCTCGCTAATGCTTGTCGAGCCGGTAGCGCAGATAGTCGCGCGGCACGCCCAGCAGCCGCGCCGCCGCCAAGACGTTGTCGCCAGTCTGTTCGAGCGCGTGCCTGATGATACGCATCATGGCTTCCTCGATGGAGAACCCGCTCTCGGGAAGCACGTACCGTTCGTTGAACCAATCGTCTGCGGGAACCGCCAAAGCGACCGGCGTTGTCTCGCCTGCGGCCAGGTGATCGAATTCGAGGGTGTCGCCTGTTTCGAACACGATGGCGCGTTCGAGTTCGTGCGCCAGTTCGCGCACATTGCCCGGCCAAGGATAGGCCAGAAGCCGTTGCCGTCCGACCGGCGAGATGATTCGTTTCGAGCCGCGATGCCGCCGGCAGAGCCGTTCGAGGAGCGTGTCCGCCAAACGCAAGATGTCCTCGCCGCGCTCGCGCAACGGCGGCAACCGAAGCCGAAACAGGTCGAGCCGGTGATACAAATCCTCACGAAATTGTCGCGCCGCGACCAAGTCCTTGAGCGGTTGGCTGGTCGCCGTGATGAGCCGCACGTCCACCTCGATGGGTTTGTTGGCTCCGACGCGCCGGACCTTGTGATCTTCGATCGCGGTCAGCACTTTGGCCTGCAAGGCGGGCGAAAGGCTCGGCAGTTCGTCCAGGAACAGCGTTCCGCCATTCGCCGCCTCGAATAGGCCCATTCGTGCCGCCTTCGCGTCCGTGAACGCGCCGCGTTCGTGTCCGAAGAGTTCGGACTCGGCGAGGAGTTCCGGCAAGGCGGAGCAGTTGACCTCGACCAGCGGCAACGTCGCGCGCGGTCCCTGCTGGTGAACCCAGCGGGCGATGGTGGTCTTGCCGGTGCCCGTTTCTCCCTGGATCAGAACGGGGGCCGGCGTGCCCTCGATGCGTCGATCCGCCGCCAGGATTCGATCGAGCTGCTCGCGGAGATCGCTCAGCGAGGCGCCAAAGAAAAACTCGCTCGTCCCCGTTTCCTCGCGCCGATGCTCGTCGTGGCGCGCCGATTGTCGCGCCCGCCGCGTCCGGTCAAGCACCACCGGCAGCTCGACCGGGTTGAACGGTTTCACCAGGTAGTCCAGCGCGCCCAGCTTCATCGCCTCGACCGCCGTGGGCACGTTGCCGTACGCGGTCATGAGGACGACGCCGACGTTGCCGGCAAACACCTTCTCGCGAAGCAAATCCAGGCTCAGGCCATCGGGGAGGTTCAGATCCAGCAGCGCGAAATCGAAATCGAGGTCCTGGGCGAATTGCCGCGCGGCGCGCAAATCCGCGGCGCAGGTGACATCGGCGCCGAGCCCTTCGAGTGTGGCCGCGATCTGCCGCCGTAGCAGCGGATCGTCCTCGACAATCAAAACGCCCAACCCGGTCAGGTTCGATGTGCGCATGCCTGAGCGATCGCCGCAGCGAATCGCCTGCCCAGAGGAGAATGCCGAATCGCCCCCGGCGTCAAGCCGCAGAGCGGAGCAGAAAAAAGTCAACCAGCCAACCCGGCACCCGTGCGTCGCGGGGCCGAATTGGCTGGTTTGTTCCAGCTTTGGAGGTTCGAGGGCTCTTGACGGTGCGAAGCCAGCGCGCACTACTCGACGACACATTGCCGCGCCCGCAGTTGCAGTTGCTGTTGCTTTTCGGCCGAGGCAGCCCCTTTGCGGGCACGCTGCTGAGGCGCGACGCTGGGCGGCTGCACCACCCGCACCGTGTCGGAGCCCTCGTAAGTAACAACGGTCTCTCCTCCCGGAAGCGGGTCCGTGTACGTGACTTCCACCGCAAGCGTCAGTTCCTCGTCGCCGGCCTCGAGAGTCGGCTTCAGTTCGGAGAGTCGGAACTTCGCCACGAGATCGCCGCAATCGTCAGCGAAAACGCTGACAGCCGTGAGGCCGTTGAGTGTGGCAACGATCTCCACGACCACGCCTTCTTCTGCTGTCGGGAAATCCAGGTCGGTGTGAACGGTCATCCAGTCGCCACCGGTTCTCGAGTTCAAATTCACGACCGACGGCGAGCACTGGATCTCAATGTCATCAGCCAGTGTGCTGAGGGGCATCGCAAGGACGGCCAAACCGGCCAGGAGCGCACCGCTCCACCGCAACGAACGACGAACGATTTGTTGTGTTTTCATGGTGAGGTTCTGTTTTGTTGTGCTTTGTTTTTCTGTTCTGGTTTTCTTCAGCCAGGTTGAGTGTTGACCTGGCGCACTCCCCTGCAAGTCGAGTGCCAGGCAGCAATACGGTGCGATCCAACGGGCGCAGAGCATGACCGCAGTTGGCCCTGAAAAGCGCATTTGTTGGGGAAAATGGGCCGAATTGAGGCCTGCCGGCTGTTTGCGTTTGTCACACACGACATCGTGTGTCGGAGTCGGCACAGCGGTTGCCGGGCCGCCGGATGGGAATTATTCCCCAGGCCGACTAGATCAAATTGGGAGAATCACCAAGTCGAGGTTCATTGGCAGCGGCCTGTTCCTATCTGAACTGCGCAGTGAACATGAACCGCCATCGAACTCCGGTCGGGGTCGCTATCGCCGTCGTATCGGAATCGACAGCAGGCGACTGCGACGCCGATTCCGATTCCGATTCCGACCAAGCCACCTACTACGGTTCATGGGGAGGGGGCGCCTTGCGGTCGAGTGTTATCGGGGTCTGAGGATTTCGATGATCTCAGAAGGACGATCGAGTCCGTTGTCGACGGCGATCTCGCGCAGCGTCCTGTCGGGAGACGCCTTCACTCCGCGCGCTTTAAGAAGGTCGATCGCCTTGTCCAGTTCGAGCTGTTGCTCGGCACAGTACTCGGTCAGCGTCATGCGGCCCGGTCCGCCGCCACCGCCACCACCTCCAGCACTTCCACCACCGCCATAACCGCCTCCCCCGCCTCCCCCGCCGCGTCCGAATCCTCCTCCTCCGCCGCCGCGCGCGCCACGGTCTTCTCGCAGGTCGGTCGCCGTGGTTGGTGCACCGCCCCCGCGTCCCCCGCCGCCTCCTCCACCCCCGCCTCCGCGTCGTTGGTCTAGAATAAGCTCGAAGACGCGCTGCGGAGTGAGGGCATTCGTGGAGGCAAAGTCCGCAACAACGATATCGGGTCGGACACTTTTGGCACCCCGGTTTTCGAGGCGCTCGGACGCGGTTTCGTACGGCACGCCGGCCTGCTCGCTGAGTTCCTTGAGGGTGAGCAGTTCAGCATGAGGAATCGGCGCGCGGGCGCGCGAGTCTTCCCAACTCCTTTTGACCCGTTCGTTGAATGCGAGCAGCGTGGAGAAAGGCGCCCAGCCGAGCCGGGTGCCTCCATAGACCAAGGCACAGAGCAGCAACGCCACGGCCCATTCCCAGCGGAACCCGAAACGCCGCGTCCGCCGGCTCCGGAAGTCGTTGAGCAAAGGGCGGATGTTGAAGATGAGATGGAATGTTGCGACCACCAGAAACACCGTGGCGAACCAGACATGCAACCCGGACCAGTCGTGTTTCGTCAATCCGGCCAGGCGCCAATCGCTCCAGTTCGCCACGCGCCCGGGAGGCGAAACGAATAGCACGAGGCCGCTGACCAGGAGCACCAGGGACGTTCCGGTCAGCAGGACGGAAGTCATGGCGCGCCAGGAGAAAGGCGGGCGCGTTGCCGGGAGCGGTGCGTCTTGGTCTTGCATGGGAGAGAAGGGAGGGAGGCTTGTGCGGAGAGAAACTGGAATTTGACTTGATCACACCATGTTGGGGGGGCGAGGATTCTAGCAGGCAAGCGAATCGGTCGATCGTTCGGCCTCGGTCGGACGCGGGGTGATGGCTGGCTCATCCGGCTCGTGCGGCATTTTGGGCAATCTGATCAGAAACCACGCTGCTGTCGCGCCGCCGATGATCAGGCCAAGCCAGGTGCCCCAGACGGGCTTCAATCCAAATCCAACATCCTCGACCAGAATGTAGGTCGTCGTGACCACGGTCATGAAGACGGCAGGCAGAAAAGCGATCCACCACCTGCTCCGGCGCCGCGCCAGAAACACGGTCGCACCCCAGAGGGCCACCGCTGCCAGTGTTTGGTTGGCCCAGCCGAAATACCGCCAGATGACGCTGAAATCGACAAAGTTCAGCGCCAGGGACATGGCAAACAACGGCCCTACCAGGAGGTAACGGTTGAGGATTCTGGTCTGTGGAACATGAAAATAGTCGGCCAGAATCAGCCGGCTGACCCGGAAGGCGGTATCGCCGGAAGTGATCGGCAGCACCACGACGCCCAGAATGGCCAACACCCCCCCGAATGTGCCCATGGTCGCCATGCAGGCGTCGTGCACAACCGCGCCCGGTCCGCCGCCGCCGGGTTTGAGCACCGCGGCCAGCGCTTCGTGGCTGCCGTAGAATCCCTGCGCGACCGACGCCCAGACCAGCGCAATCAGTCCTTCCGCGATCATCGCTCCATAGAACACCGCGCGCAGGTGTTTCTCACTCTTCAGACAGCGTGCCATGAGCGGGCTTTGGGTTGCGTGGAAGCCGCTGACCGCGCCGCAACTGACGGTAATGAAAATCAATGGCCAGGCCGGGAGATTCTGGGGATGCAGGTTGCGCAGGGTGAACTCCGGCTGGGGGATTTGCCCGGTGAATAGCGCGATCGTCAACCCCCCCACCATGACCAGCAAGGCCAGCGAGAAGAAGGGATAAAAACGCCCGATGATTCTTGTCGATGGGCAAGAGAGTCGCGGCCAGGTAATACACGTAGACCAGCATCATCACGATCCACAACCAGGCCGAGTGCCCATAAAAAGTCTGCTGAAGCCAGTCCTTCGCCCCATCGCCGAACCACGCACCCACGGTTTGCGCCGGTAACACGTCGACCAACAACAGCGCCGGTCCCTTCACAAAAACCGTCCCCACCAACAACATGAGCAGCAGGATGAAAAACGTGGAGGCGTGCCGCGCCACCCCGCCCAGATAATGGCCTATTAAGTCGGGCAGACCGGCGCCGCGGTTGCGAATCGACATCGTCCCGCTCAGGAAATCATGGACCCCGCCACCGAGAATGCAGCCCAAGACCACCCAGAAAAACACCTGCGGCCCCCAGAGCGCGCCCATGATGGGTCCGAACACCGGACCCAGCCCGGCGATGTTCAGCAATTGAACCAGGAACACCCGCCACGTGGACATCGGCACGTAATCGACGCCGTCGGCCATGGCGATGGCAGGCGTGGGGCGACTGGGATCGGGACGAACGGTCGCAGCCACGAATCTTCCGTAGACCACATAGCCTGCGACCAACAGAACCAGTCCAACAACAAAGGCGATCATACGCGCTGCTGGGTCTGCCCTGGCGCCAGCCAAAGACGCGCGTCGGCCTGCCCGCCCGGCTGCCGTGGGATGGACAACAGACAAGAGATCGCCCGCCGTTGGGTGATCAACGCGATGTGAGTCGGAGTGACCCGGTTTTCGGCCTCACCTGTCACCCCGGCATGATGCCAGACACCGCCCGCGCTGTCACGCGCGCAGTCTGGCTCCGGCTCAGGGCGTTCGGACCCGGACCTGGTAGTAACGCTCGATGTCCGCGAGCGGGGCCCGGTAGGTGCGTGTTCCGTCGTCAGTCCATCGGTAGCGAGAACCATCGATCTGGTAGAGGGGATGATAAACCGGAGACCAGGGTGTGTTGGGGCCGAGCGGCCCAGCGCTCCAGTAGACCTGGTATTCTCTGCCAGGTTGACCTTCCCAATCGAGTGTGATCAGTGGCTCGCCTTCGAGGCCAAACACCGCCAAGGCGTTCACGCGGAAGACCGATTCTGCCGAGGCGGGATCCGTGCCGGCGAGGTACTCATCGTCGTTCGACGCGCCGTCGCCGTCGGGGTCGTCGGCGCCTGCGCCGGTCAAGCGGCCAAAGTGCTGCGTTTCCCATTCATCCGGGAGGCCGTCGTCGTCGAGGTCCGCAGGAGGCGGCAGAACGGTCGAGGCGGGCGGCGATGGCGCGGGTCTCGACAAACGCTGTCTGTTCGTCGAGAAGTTGGGCCTCTCGCCACGCGAGGGTGAACGCGCCTTCAGGCGCGTCTTGGCGAATGCGGATCGGCAGGGTGAACAGGACCGCGGGCCCGTCCGGCAGACCTGTGGCCCGCGCCATCGTGACCGTGAGACGCCCGGAGCCGGTTCGTGACGCCAGCAAAAAACCCGACGTATCCGGGGTCACGATCGGGTCTCCGGCAGTCGCGAACTCGGGAACGTCGAGGACAAAGCGCCCGCCGGCGATCCCAGAGGCCTGGTCGACACTCACGCGGACGACCACCAGGGCGCCGGGCCCTCCCGCGGTGTCGTCGAGAGAAAGGTCGACCGCCGGGACCGCCCACGCGGCGAGCAGGAGGGCGGAGCCGGTGTTGGCCCAAGCCCCGATGCGCGCCCGGCAAAGATCTGTTCTGCGACTTGCGGCTTTCATAAGGTGTTACTTGGTTACGGCGATTTCGCGCGGCTCGGCGACCCCTCGCACCTCCGGGTTGTAATACTCATAGACAACCGAGCGCGGGGTCTTGGCCCGGATCGGGTACTGGGCAGCCAAGCGAAATACGAGGCTGAGAGGAGCGGCATGGTCGAGTTCGTCCAGGTAGAAAATGACCTGTCGCCCTGGGACTTCGTATTTGGCGATCTGCCGGCCGACGAGTTGGTCCAGGTCCTGTCGCAACACCTCGAATCCGGGCGGAATACCCACGTCGACCACGACCATCTTGGCCTTCCCGGGTTGGTTGTTGGCGAGGGCGACTGTGCAAGTGAGAAGATCGTCGGTGGTCAGTTGGGTTTTGTCATACTGAATATCGATCGAGAGGAGTTCCTGGGTGGGCGGATCGACGCGTTCCCACGGAACATAATAACGTCCCGACGATCTGGTAGAGGTTGCCGCCCGTGCCCTCGAACGAGAGGCGCACGGTGTTGTCGCCTTCGGTGGTCTGTCCGCCCAAGTCACAGAGGAAGAGCACGTCGCTATTGGCCTGGGTCAGGCGCACGGTTTGGACTTCGGCGCCGTTGATGGCGATGCGCACCGTGGCGTCGGTGGGCGTCGTGACGCCTCCGGCGGCGAGGGCGAAGGCCTTCAGGGCCTGAACGGTCGCCTGAGTCGAGCCGAAGTTGCCGTGCCCGTCCTTCGATGCGGCGAGGAAATCGAGCGCCTTGGTGGTGGTATCGGGATAGCCGCCGTACCGGAGATAAGCCTGGGCGAGCAGAGCCGTCAGTTCGACGGCGGCGCCCTGGCCGCGCGAGCCCGTGATGGTTGGGGCTGTCTCTTCCCACCAGACCCGCTCTCCGTCCTCGGACTTGCGGCGCTCGAATTCCTGGAACAAACCGGGGAGCAAAGGGTCATTCACGTCCCGCAGCAGGGCGTGGGCGCAAAGGGCCAGCGTGTAGGTTTCGGATGGGAAGTCCGTCTGCGCGAGTTGGGCCTTCACAAAGTCGGTGCCGGAGGCGATCGCCGCCCCGGCATAGCCCGAAGTGGTCAATCCCGTCAGGACGTAAGCCGTGGTGCGCAGGACATCGTTTTGGAACCTGTCGATGGCGCCTTCGGCAATGCCGCCCTCGGTTGGTATCCAGGAACCGTCCGGCTCCTGCCCGGCGACCAGCCATTCCTGCGTGCGCCGGATGACGGCGGGATCGACATACCAAACACGGCTCATGTCGCTGAACTCCATCAGCCCGTACGTCGTCAACACGTTATGCGCCGGGGCCTCGCCGAACCACGAGAACCCGCCGCCATCGACCTCGTAACTCAGCAGGCGCTGGTAGCCGGTGCTGATAAAGCCCTCGGCTTTCATCAGGATCTCCGGCGTGATCTGGCCGGTCGTTTTCATGTAATCGACCACGAGCACATTCGGATAGGTGACCGACGAAGTCTGCTCGAAGCAACCGAACGGCATCTGCAGCATGGCATCCAGACCCTCCACCACCTGGCTGAACAGACCCGGATAGATCTTGACCAGGATCTTGCTGGCGTCGTCGATCGCTTCCGCCGGAATAGCGATCGTCTGTTCGACGGTCCCGCTCAGCCGTCCGCTGTGCGTGACCAGGACCTCGGCGCCGTCGGGCATCACCTCGATCTCGCGGGCGATGGCATCGCTTCTCGCACTGCCATAGGCCGTGACTTTCAGGGTGAAGCGACCCACGCGCAGGGTCCTCACGCGGAAATGGACCACACTGACTTCGTTGGGATCGAGTGCCACGGTCTGTTCGTCCGCGTCGAGCAACTCGAAGCCCTCCCCGCCTTCGAGCGTCAGGCGGATCGATTGTGCTTCAGGCAGATAATTGTAGATCGCGACCGGCACGGAGACTTCGTCGCCTCGAGTCAGGGTGGCCGGCAGGTCCAGGTCCACGAAGAACTCCTGGAAGACGCGCAGGGCGCCAGTGGCGCTGCCGAGTCGTCCGTCGCGGCTCGAAGCCAGGCCTGTCAGGCGCCAACTCGTGATCGAGTCGGCCATCTTCAGGCCGACGGTCGCGTTGCCTTCGGTGTCCGTAATGATCAGCGGATTGGCATAGAGTGTTTCCGGGAAGTACTGACGGAGGTAAGGCTGGGCGCCGCCCTCGCCAGGCCCGAGGTCCACCGACGGCGGCCCCCAGCCGCCGACGCCGTCTTCGAGCCAACCAAGGCCTTGGGCGATGAACAGCGGATTGCCGATCCCGCCGTCGAATCCGCCAAAGGCGATCACCCACCCCGGATTCTCCCGCCACCAGGGGTACTGAATCGTCCAGTAGCTCGCCACAAGCCGGAGATCGTCGGAGGTGTCCCAGCGTTTGTCGGGGCCGGCGCACAGGAAGGTGTACTCGCCAGTGCCGGCTTGGTACTGAATGCGATAGACCGTTCCCCACGGGTCGGCGGCATCGTCGGGCGCAATGCGCCCTTCCTGCTCCGCGGTCCGGAGCAGGGCCTCGAAATAACCGGTGGGAAGATCCTGAACGTGCCAGACGAACTCGGAGGCGAGCCGCTCGATCAGCGCGTCCAGGTCGCCCCACACCGCGTCGCGCAGTGTCTCGCGCAACGCCGCCGAGTCTGCCGTGTCGCTCACCTGCTCGAACGTGCCGAGCGACACGGTCTGCAGCGTGGCGAACATCATCCCCAGCGCTCTTTCCCGCGCCGGGTCTTGCGCTCCGGGGGCGGGGCTGTGAATGATCTGCTCGGGGCTGAACCCGTGGATCTCGTAGCGGGGGTGACGCAGTTGCTCTTCGAGGTAGAAATAGACTTTCTCCATGCCCGGCTGCATTTCCTGGAGGGCGAAGACCGCTTCATCGACAATGTTGAGCCCGATCGCAGCCGCCACAGGCCGTCCGTCCGAATCGCTGACCTGCAGCCGGATCGCCGCTTCTTCGCCGGGAAGATAGACGTCCTTGTCCGGCGCATAGGCCAGGCGCAGGTCGTTGGCCGGGTCCACATAAATGATCCGCCGGTCGCGGATTGTGTCGCCGTCGAGCGTGATGCGGTAGGCGGAGAGCGCGAGTGTGCCCGACATGTCGGCTGTCAGCGGCAACACCAGCGCGGTGTGCCCTGCTTCCGGCGTCAGGCTCCGGCTGACCAGTGTCTGGCCTTCCTTGACCACGTCGACGAATATCGACCCGCCCAGGCTGCCGCAAAAGACATCGACCTTGAGTTCGTCGCCCACGGCGTACAGGGCGCGGTCCGTCCGGACGAGCAGGCTTGTCCCGCTCGGATCGAGGGTCAGATCGACCGTGCGACTTCCGGTGTTGCCTTGGGCGTCCACGGCCTGCAGGTCGAGCGGCAGCGTGGAACGTCCGGCCGGCGTGACGGTGACCATCCCGATGCCGGCGGCATCGGTCGTGACAATCGCCACCACCTCTCCTCCAACCCGGGCAGTGCAGGTCGTGATCGCCGGACTGTTGTTGGGATAGAGAGTCAGCACATAAATGCGGTTCTCGACGCCGGGGATCAAATGGCCGCTCTCAGGAACCGCGTGGATCACAATCTCACTTGCCGAGACCGGGATGCTGCGCGAGATCGATTCCTCGTGCGCGGCTGGATCGACCACCTTGATTTCGAGCAGGGCAAAGGCCTCACCCTGCTGAAGCGGTTGGCCGACGAAGTAAGATGGCAAATTCAGGCTGAACTCGAAACGCCCCTGGGCGTCGGTCGTGCCGGACACCTCCGCAAAGGGCTCGAAGGCGACGTCGAACTTCGAGGCCGTCACCGTCACCAAGGCGCCGTTGACACTCTTTCCAAAGAAATAATCCGCAGCCACCGTGCCGTTCAACTTCGCTCCGGGAGCGTAGAAATCCCGGTCCGTGTTGAGGGATACCTTGAATTTGGGGAGCGCGTAGCGTTCGACGGTGACTTGTTTCTCGGTCTTGGTGCCGTCGATCTCGGCAGCCACGGTGTAGGAACCGAGGTTGAGTTCGGTCGCCAGGGTAAAATCGGCGGAAGCCACCCCAAAATCGTTGAGTTGGCTCGCCTGTTTGAAGACCTTGTTCCCTTTGGCGTCTGCCACCGTCAGGACCAGTTCCCTGCCGGCCGCCGGGATCATCTGCGGCTTTTGCAGGGACAACGCCCTCAGGTGAATGGTTTGGCCCGGCTGATAGAGCGGCTTGTCCGTCGTCAGCAGCGTCGTCGTGCCAGCGACGATCTCGACGCTCTGGAGCAGCACCCTGCGACCGAGCGAGGAATCGACGGTGACCCGCAACTCGCCTTCTCCCGAGAGACCTTCCGGCACCGCCAGCGCCGCGTCGACCACGCCGTTGGCGTCTGCTGCCCCCTCAAACCGGGCGAACACATCGTCTCCACCCGGCGCGCCAAGCCCCAGCGTGACTGCTGTCCCAGGCAGCGGGCGTCCGGCGGGACTCTCCTGCAGAACGACCTTCGCCCGGTTCAGTGCGGAGGCATACCAGCGCTCCGGCCCAAACACGTGCACCCGAAGCCTCGACACCATTTCGTAAAGACTCTTGCGCTCGCGCACGGGTTTGCTGCCGTCATTCGCTTCGAGTTCCAGAACGTACGCGGCCAGGTCGGACGCCGTCGCCAGACCGGCAATCGAGAAGTGAACCGCCGCCGTCTTTCGATTCGAGTTCCCCGCCAATGTTAGTGACTGCGCATCGAGGACTTTTCCTGTCAGATCGATCAATCGCGCCTGGACCGCGCCACCAAGGCGGGCCGCCGGTCCTTCGAAGACGAGTTCGATCCACACCGAATCGCTGTCGAATGTCCCCTCGCACCGCAGGCCATCCCAGGAGTGAACGCCCCCTGCGGCCGTGGTCTGTAAAACGAGGATCGCATCGCGGGCGTCCACGGTGCCGTCCCGGTTGACATCGGCTGCCTCGAGTTCCGAGGCGCCCACCACGATTGCCGATGCCGCCCGTTCGAGGATCACCTGGGCATCAGCCTCTCCGATTCGCCCGTCGCCGTTGGCGTCGCCTGGGACGGCGCTGGCTCCGCTGCCTATGGGTGTGCCGAACAGAACGCCCAGGAGCACAACGGCGACCGCCTTCATGTTCATCGGTGCGCCCGGTCTCGAGCAATGAGGCGCCTGCTTTCGCGCTCCGCTTTGTCCGGGAGCGCGAGCCCCGTTTCGAAGTTGCCAAGGAGATATCATGGGAATTCTTGTTGTCTGCGAGGCGCCCAAAACTTGACTCGATCACCACATGTTCGGCATTTCCAGGATTCTGGACGGGACAATACAACATGCGTCAGCAAATGCAATGCGCGTCTGGTCCTCTGCGAGGCTCGACAACCTGAGCATGAGACGCTTCCAGTCGGCGTCGTCGCGGCTCTATTCCGAGCATTCCGGGCAGGGCAACAGAACATGATTCCCGCTGCAGACTCTCGGGCTGGTGCTGGTGGCGAGGGCCTGCAGCGCGGGCGTGTTGAGCAAATGGGCGCTGCCATCGGCGAGTCCGACGTTGCCCGCCTGGCCGTGGATGGCGATTTCCTTTCCCCAAAAGGTGGCGGCTCCAATCCCCGCGGCCACCATCGTCGGCGCGTTGGTGCATTCGCTCAGCGGCAAGAGCTTGCCAAGATTCCGGTCGCCAACCAGCAGGGTGTCCGGAGTGAGTTCGTTTGCGCAGACCCCTGCGAAGTAGGAAAGACTCGAGAGCGCATTGGTGGCGAACTGGTCCCACGTCGTGCTTCCGGTCACGGCTCTGTCGCTGGGACAACGCAGCATTTTGGGAGACTCGAGCAGCCCCGAGATCGGGAGAAACTGATAGGCGACCTCGATCGGCATGTCTTGGCTGCCTCCATCCTCCGAGCCGACCATCCAGGGGAACTTCCCCTGGCGCTCCTGAGACCATAACTGAAACCCCAACGTGACCTGTTTGAGGTTGCTCAGACAGTTGATCCGCTGCGCCTTGGCCTTCGTCCGGCTCAGCGCCGGCAGCAAAAGCCCGGCCAGGATCGCGATAATCGCGATCACCACCAGCAGTTCGATCAGGGTGAACGCCTGACCGGGGAACCCAGCGGCTGTCCCGGCTCTGTTGGCTGTCTTGACTCTCTTGGCTGTCGCTTGCACCGATTGTCTTCCGGTTAACTGAAGTCCTGAAGTCGCCGTCTGGGATCATGTCCCTGACCGTCAGGGCGGCACGGTGCCTCTGGCTCATCAGAACGGTTCGAGATCATGGACCGTTCACGCGTCATTGCAACCTTCCTCGTGAGCGAGGCGTCAACGGTCGGTGACCCACGCTCGTCGCCGGTTGATCTTGAACTCACCAGGTTGGTTGGGCACGCTCCCCGCACCGTGGAAAACAGCAAACTCGGCTGGTCCTTGGCTCTTGCTGCCGCAGTCGGCGGTCTGCTGGCAGGCTGCCACAACCTGGCTCTGGACGGCGACCCTGCGGCGACGCGCGCCGACGCCCTGGAGCGCGCACTCGAACCTGTCCGCGCGAAGCACGCGCCTGACCCCCACCTCGATCTTTTTCGCGTCGGCGCCGCGCGCGCGGGCGGTGGTTTCGCGTTGACAGGCGAGGTCGCCAGCGCCTCCGCGAAAGCGGATGCACTCGCTGCCGCCCGCGCTGCCGGCTTCGACGTCGTCGATCGCATTGCCGTGTTGCCCGATCCCGCGCTGGGCGAAGCAACCTGGGGCCTCGTCTGTCTGAGCGTCGCCACGGGCCGCGAGCACCCCGAGCACCAGGCCGAGTTGGGCACGCAGGAACTGCTCGGGCATCCGCTTCGGGTCTGGAAACGCTCGGGCAACTGGTACTGGGTGCAGACTGCGGATCGCTACTTCTCGTGGATGGAGGAAGATTCGTTCCAGCGTTGCACGGGCGCTGAGGTCGAGGCGTGGAATCGGTCACCCCTGCTCCTGGTCACCGTGTTCGAGGAGCGCCTCTTGGAAAAGGCGGAACCGGACGCCGAGCCGGTGGCCGATGTCGTCCTGGGCGGCCTCGTCAAGAAGACGGGTGACCTGGGCGATTGGTGCCAGGTGGAATTGCCCGATCGGCGTGCGGGCTATCTGCCGAAGCGATCCGTCGCGGATTACGCCACGTGGCGGCAATCGCGTCAGGCTACCCCCGAGGCCATCGAGCGCACCGCCCGCTCCCTGTTGGGCCGTCCGTATCTGTGGGGAGGCAACTCGCCCAGAGGCCTCGATTGCTCGGGGTTCACCAAGTTCGTCTTCTTCCAAAACGGCCTTGCCCTGGATCGCAACGCGAGCCACCAGGCCCGACAGGGGACCGAGGTCCCGCTCGATGCCGAGCAGAGCCGCCTGCGCAAAGGCGACCTGTTGTTCTTCGGCCGCCGCGCATCCGACGGCAGGCCTGCGCGCGTGACGCATACCGCGATCTACCTGGGGGACCGGCTGTTTATTCATGCGTCCGGACGCGTGCGGATCAACAGCCTCGACCCGGCCTCGCCCATTCGCGACGAGTACCGCATGCGCACCCTGCTTCAGGCCCGACGCATCCTGCCGACAGAGTGACTTCCCCGGCACCCGCGGTTCATCGCGCAGCGCGGCAGAGACGCAACCAAAGTGAAGGGGCGCACTCGTCTACCTCTGCTGCCGACGAACGCACGGGTCGTCGCGCTGCGCCGGCGCTGCTGCGCAGCGCCGCGAGCCTCGTATGTCAACTATTTAGATGCGACCCCATTGCCGTCTTGACAAGACCCATCCGGCTGTCCAAAAAAGAGGGACGAGTTAAACCAGTTGATGGAACTGAAGACACGGCGCGGCGGGACTCAGTGGGAGACGTCTGTTGGCCCCGCCACGCACGCGCAATTGAACTTGAGGAACAGAGCTATGCGAATGCGACCATTGCACACACGGGTTGGCCTGATGCTGGCCGGTGTGGCGGCTTTCTGGGCCGCCACGGCGGCCGACACGGATTCGGCTGCAAGACTGGCGGCGCGGAGCATCACCGCGGCGCTCCAGTACCCCGGGATCACCCTTGGGCCCGACGACAGCCTCAGCGTCGACCTCCTGATCAAGAACCGCGGGCGCAGCGACGAGACCGTGCTGGTCGAGGTCACGGAGAAGCCCGAAGATTGGACGGTCGAGATCAAGCGCTACGGCACGATCGTGAGCGGCGTGTTCGTGGCATCCGAAGAAGACCAGACCTTGAACCTGACCGGCGCGCCGTCGGACAAGGAGACCAAGAAGCTCCCGCCGGGCACGTACCGCTTTGCCGTAAAGGCGCAAACCGCCGACGGCGCGCTCACCCAATCCTCGGCGATCACGGTGAACGTGGTCTCAGCCGAGAAGGCCACCGAGCGTGTCAGCATCGACACCAGCTACCCGACGCTGCGCGGCCCTTCGGGCGACAAGTTCCAGTTCTCTTTGGACGTGCGCAACGACACCGGCCAGGACGCCGTGTTCAATTTCCGCGCGACGACGCCGCCCGGTTGGGAGGCCTCGTTCAAGCCCGCCTACGAGTCGAAGCAGATCAGTTCGCTGCAGATCAACGCCAACTCGAGCAAGACAGTCGAACTCGAGGTCACCCCGCCGTACAACGCCCAGGCGGGCGACTACGATTTCAAGGTTGAAGCCCAGTCGCCCCGAGCCAAGGCGGAGAAGGACGTGCAGGTGGTGCTCACCGGCACCTATGGCCTGAAGGTCGGCACTCCCGGCGGGCTGCTCTCGCTTGTGACCGAGCGCGGACGGAAGAGCAGCGTCACGCTGCTGGTGCAAAACACCGGCTCGGCGGCGCAGCGCGAGGTCACGTTCGACGCGTTCAAACCCGAGAACTGGAAGGTCGAGTTCGAGCCCGAGAAGATCCAAGACCTCGAACCCGGCGCGATGAAACAGACGGAACTCAACATCACTCCCGGCGACGAGGCGCTGGTGGGCGATTATTCGATCAGCGTGCAGAGCCAGGGCGAGAAGGCCAACCAGGAGACCGAGTTCCGCGTCACGATCAGGGCCGCCTCTGCCTGGGGCTGGATCGGCGTGGCCATGATCGCGGTTGTCATTCTGGGCTTGGCGGCGGCATTCCGTCTGTTGGGCAGGCGTTGATCCCGGGTCGTGTGAAAGGCGTGGTTCTGTCGTTATGGCCGCGATCATCCAAACCGAGAACCTGACACGCCGCTACGGACGGCAAACAGCGGTGGACAGCCTGTCGCTCGAGATCGGCGAACGGGAAGTGTTCGGCTTCCTTGGCCCCAACGGCGCTGGCAAGACCACCACCATCCTCATGCTGCTGGGGCTGACGGAGCCCAGCGCCGGGCGCGCCCGCGTGCTCGGATTCGACCCGGCGCACGACCCGCTCGAGATCAAGCGCCAGGTGGGGTATCTGCCGGAGAACGTCGGTTTTTACGACGACCTGACGGGCCGCGAGAACCTGCGCTACATGGCGCGGCTCAACGAATTGCCGCGGGACCGCGCGCCGGCCCAGATCGAGACCGCGTTGGCCACCGTCGGACTCGAAGGCGAGGGCGACAAACTGGTGGGTGCCTACAGTCGCGGGATGCGCCAGCGGTTGGGGATCGCCGAATTGCTCGTGAAAGACCCCAAACTGCTCATTCTGGACGAGCCGACCCTCGGCCTCGATCCCGATGGCACGAACCGGATGCTCGATCTGATCGTGTCGCTCAGCCGCAGCCGAGGGATGACGGTGCTGCTCTCGTCGCACCAACTCGAACAGGTCCAGCGGATCTGCTCGCGCGTCGGCATCATGATCAAAGGAAAGCTGGTCGCTCTGGGCAGCCTCGAAGAGTTGGCCAAGGGCCGGCGCGATGGCGGCGTCGGGCCGAATCTGGAGGAGATTTACATGCGCTACTTCAAGGAGAACTGAGTCATGTGGACCATTTGTCGCAAGGAATTGGCGGACCATTTCAGTTCCATCCGGTTCCTGATCCTGTTCTGGCTTATCCTGATGGTGGCGTTGGTGTCGGCTTACATGGCCGCCGCGCACGTGCGGGAGGCCCTCGAGGGCCTGTCCAAACCCTCGCAGGTCTTCCTGCTGCTTGTTCACGACGCCGGGCAAGTTCTTTTCGCTTGTGCAGTTTATCGCGTTTTTTGGGCCGCTGCTGGGCATTATCATGGGCTTCGACGCCATCAACCGTGAGCGCCAGCACCGGACCCTGGCCAAGCTGGTGTCCCAACCGATCTTCCGGGATGCGATCGTCAACGGCAAATTCCTTGCCGGTGTCATCACGGTGAGCATCGCCCTGGCGAGCATGCTGCTGCTGCTCACAGGCATGGGCCTCATGACGGTCGGCGTCGTGCCCGGCGGCGAGGAGATCGGGCGTCTGGCGGTCTATCTCGTCGTCAGCATCGCCTATGTGTCGTTCTGGCTGGGATTGGCGATCTTCTTCTCGGTCCTGTTCCGCTCGCTGGCGACCTCGGCGCTGGCGGCGGTGGCCGTCTGGATCTTCTCGGCCTTCTTCATGGGGTTTATCGCCGACCTCGCGGCGGACGCCGCAGCGCCCATCCGCAACCCGCGCGATCCGGAGGAAATCGTCGCCAACCGGCGGTTTGCCGACGCGGCCAGCCTGGCTTCGCCCGCGGTGCTCTACTCCCAGGCCACCTCGACCATCCTGGATCCGTACCGCCGCACCCGCAGCAACCTCGTGCTGACCGGTCCGATGGAACGGTTCTCGCTCGAACGTTTCCAGAATCCACTGCCGCTCGATCAGTCTCTCCTGGTCGTGTGGCCCTACCTGACGTCGCTGGCCGCGCTCACGCTCGTCTGTTTCGGCCTGTCGTACGTGGTCTTTATGCGCCAGGAAATCCGATCGGTTTAGCGAACTGCGCCTAGAGACGCAAGCACTCCTTTACCTGGGCGGATCAACGCGACACACCGCCTCGCTAAGTGGGCGCCCGAAGCTGCGCCTCAGACCGATGAGACGCATGAACAACTCGTTTGCGCTGTGCGGCCATCAAGGCGATCGGCGACCGACGCCTCGCTAAGTGGCGCCGCTCCGCGGCGCAAGAACTTCACAACTCGCCCTGTGACTCAACTGCGCGTCCCGCACCGTCCCGAGCCCAACAGCTAAGAAGCCGGAAATCTGTGTTTCCGCTCCGCCATCAGATCTCACGGGCTGGACTGCCGGGTGAGGCCGTATTCGTCGAAGGGTGAAGGCGGCCCAATGAAGAAATGCCACGCCGCGTCCTGGAGGGCGGACGAAAAATCCGCATATCGCCCCGAAGCGACCTGGTTTTCGACCACCACGGTGACGGCATCCGACAAGCGGATCTGGCGTTTGCTCATGGCGCATATGTGCCACAGGGCTTGCGCTCAGACAAGCGCCGAGTCTGTCGCCGGGCGAGAGACAGCTGGGGCGGTTCCCCTCACGCACGCGACTGGGACCTGGCTGATCCGAGAATCCGGGCGGGAAGGAACAGCAAAGCGCGCACAAACGCGAACAGAGCGTCCAGCGTGATGCCGATCAGCCGCAGCGGCAAAGAAATGAGCCAAACAACCGGAAACAAAAGCAGGGCGAGCAGTGCCACCGGCCAGGAAAGCACGAACAGGATGCACCACCCGATCAGGAGAATCAGAGTCTTCACGTTCTTGTCGTCACCATTCCGCTTGGCACATGGTATTTGATTGCCCGCACGCGCAAAGGCGCGTCCAGGGCACACGGACGCCACCCGCTTACCACTTCAGACACGGCACGGCCAGGAAATGTTGCAGAGAATTTGCCAGGCGCATCGCGGGCGATCGACGGGGGGCGTTACGAGCCAAAAGAAAACGCACCCGAACGGAACGGGCGCGGCAACCGAAGATAGCGAGGCTCGCCTCAGACCGGCGAGGCGTGTGAACGACTGTGGCCGCTGGGTGTTCACCAGGATCACCGGCGCCCGACGCCTCGCTAAGTGGAGGCCGCCTCGGATTCCCAGCAGAACCATCCCGCCCAGGAGCCCCAACACCGCAACGGTTGGCTCAGGGATCACCGTGAAATTCACCGTGTAAGCCGTGCCCCAATCCACCGCCCCGCCAGCCTGTGTCACCGCCGCGTCGGGGTGGCAACCCGGAAGAACCGAGGCACGATCGTCGGGGCTGGCAGCGCCCATGCCAGATGGGGGCCAACGGCGAGCAGATCCTCCGCACCCGGCTCGATGGCCCAGCCGTCTTCCGTCGCCGCCGCTCCCAGGACCGAGAGAACGCGGCGTCGGGCAGCCCGCGCTCTTCACCTGGTCGAAGATCGGAAATCAATCTGCCCCTGGGCCAGATCACCCGTCCGAAAGCCCTTAAGGAACCAGCCCTTGCGCTGTTCAGAGGTGCCGTGGGTGAATGCGTCGGGGACAACATAACCCCGCGATTTCATCTGGATGCGATCGTCGCCAACGGCAGCGGCGGCGTTGACGGCTTCCTCGACATCCCCGTCTTCGAGAATGCCCTTGGTCCTTTGCGCGTGGTGCGCCCAGATGCCCGCCAGGAAATCGGCCTGCAACTCGAGTTTGACCAACTGCCGATTGTATTCGACTTCGGAGACGCGCGTCCTCAACTCCTGCAGTTGGGCGCTCAGACCCCATTGATTCTGCACATGGTGTCCGACCTCATGGGCGATGATGTAGGCCATGGCGAAATCGCCATGCGCACCAAGCCGCCGCTGGAGATCCTCGAGAAACGTCAAGTCGATGTAGACCCGATCATCTCCCGGACAATAGAACGGACCGGTCGCGGACGACGAATAACCGCAGGCGGACTCGACCGAACCGCTGAAGAGGACCAGCTTCGGCTCGCGGTAGGTCCTGCCGCTTTGGCGGAACAGATCGTTCCAGACGTCTTCCGTGTCCTTCAGCACCACGGAGACGAACTCGGCCAACTCCGCTTCGGCCTGGATCACCGCGGGGTCGGCGGGCGCGCCGGAGCCGGGTCCCGACTGCAGAGTGCTGAGCACTTCGGAGGGGTCACCCCCGAGCAGCCAGACGATGGCGACGATCGCCAACAGGCCCACAGCCGCCGCCAGCCGCCATTTTCGTGCCGCCGAGTCCCCGTCGATCCTCGACATTCTGGCTCCGTTCCCGTTCTCTCCAGCGCATGGGAAAACTCTCCCGTCACGCCGACAGGGCGTCAAGACCAACGATTAGCGAGGCTTCGTCTCAGACCGACGCGACCTGTGAACGGATCGTTTGCGAGGGTCTCAGAGCGGCAGAAGACTGCCGCACTCCAAAACGCTCCGCGCGGTCCGGAGACGTCCGAATAGGCGCCAGTCCCGCGGCGGCGCATACGCGTCAACCTAACGGGAGCTCCCGAGTCGTTCCTGGAACCTGCACCGTCGTGTGTGTTCAAGTCCTTGGGCCGATGTTCGTTGTGGCGGTCGCCCATGCTGAGGTCGGCGCCGGGCTCGCGAAGTCCCGCATTGCGGGAGAGTGCGGTCCTTGAGCCTGCCCCTGACACGCATCCGAGTGCAATCGTGCATCGAGGGCGGACAGGCACGACGTTCCCCCTCACCCCTGCCCTCTCCCCGAGGAGAGGGAGACCCTTCGCCCGCCCTGGCTCGATTCGTGCATCCTTGTTGTTCGGTCACCCTCTTCATCTTCGGATCCCGACGGCGGCACGGGGTCGAGGGCTGCTCGGATGGCCCCAGAGCGGACGAGGCTTTTCCCTCTCCCCGAGGGAGAGGGATAGGGTGAGGGGGAAAAGGACCGACGATGGTCCGATGACATTCCCTTCGCCAAAATGCGTGTCGAGTGAAGGGTTCACCGCCGCACCACTGCCTGCGCAAACCTCGACGCCGGAGGGGCGACGTCCTCGTCTTGTCTACAACACATTTCAGCGGTCAAGGATTCCAACGAACCGGGCCCGTCGCGCATGGTCGGGTCCGGGCAAACCGACGAGCGACGCTGGAGAGCGGCATTGTTCTGTTGACTTCCAGCGTCAAATGTCGGGCAATCGGGTTGTCTTGCCGCACTCGACCCGGGGGCGGCGCGTTTGAACCCGACACACGATGGATAAGAAGCGGTCAGCCAAAGCGGTCAATGGCATCCAGGTGATCCGCCTGCCCAACGGCGGCTTTCAGGAGGCGTTCATCACGGTGCCGGCGGTGGGCTCCGAAGATCCGGCGTCCCTTTTCCAGCGCCTGTACGATTTCCTCGCCGACAACTCGCGGTTTCGGATCGTGCGCGAGGATGTGTTTGGCCTGGTTGTTGATCCGGTGAAGATTCGCCATGCCAAGCCCTATCACGTTGCGGGCGTGGAGTGGCCGATGACCTGGGTGGAAGAAGGCAACGGCGGGGGCGGGCCGATCGCGGGCGTTCAGGTGCACGCCGTGTCGGACATCGAGGTTCACCCCATCAACCTCGACGGTCGAACCGTCGGCACGGTGTTCGAGGACGATCGGGCGCGCTACTGTGTTCTGGGCGGCCTGCGCCCCGAGTCGATCGAGGAAACCCGTGACGAACAGGCCTGGGAAACGCTCGAGATCATGGAATCGGCTCTCGCGTTGGCGGGGATGGCTTTTTCGGACGTGTTTCGGACCTGGTTCTATCTCGACGATATCCTGGATTGGTACGACGAGTTCAACGCGGTGCGCAACCAGTTCTTTGTCGAGCGTCAGGTCTACGATGGTCTGGTGCCGGCGAGCACGGGGATTGGAGGCGGCAATTCGGCGGGCACGGCTGTCGTCGCGGCGTTGCTGGCCATTCAGCCCAAGTGCCCGACCGTCAGGCTCGAAGCCGTGCCTTCCCCGCTCCAGTGTGCGGCGGTCGAGTACGGCAGCAGTTTCAGCCGGGCGGTGGAACTGGATCTGCCCGGGCAGCGCCGCCTTTACGTGTCCGGCACCGCCAGCATCGCTCCTGATGGCCGGACCTGCCACGTGGGCGATTTGCGCAAGCAGGTCGAACTCACCATGGGCGTTGTCGCCGCGATCCTCGACTCGCGTCGGATGGGATGGAAAGACGTCACGCGGATGATTGGCTACTTCAAGCACGGTGAAGACGCGCAGGAATTCCACCGCTATTGCCGCGAGCGCCAGCTTCCCAAGCTGCCGGTGATCATCGCCAAGAACGACATCTGTCGCGACGACCTGCTTTTCGAGATCGAGGCCGACGCCGCGCGGCTCGACTGACCGCGGCGAAGGGCGGCTCCGCTCGCGCGGAGGAGCATCGTCTCAAGGTCTCCGTCTAATCGTACGGTTGCCGTTCGGGGTTGTCGGATGCACTGTCTCGAGAAACCTGCGCCATGAAATCCTATGTTGCTGTCTTGTTCGGTCTTCTGCTCATGAGTCCGAGCCCCCAGGCGGCGTCGCGGGACGCCCAGTGGAAACGCGTCGAGGAGGCGATCGAGAAAGGCCTGCCCAAGACGGCGGTCGAGGAATTGGCCCCCATCATCCAGGGTGCCCTCGCGGACCGCGCCTGGGCGGAGTCGGTCAAAGCGATTGCCCGGAAGACCGCCCTCGAAGCCTCGGTCGAGGGCAACGGGGCTGCGGAGGGAATCCGGCGGTTGGAAGCCCAAATCGGGGGCGCGCCGATCGAGATCAAGCCGATCCTGCAAACGATCCTGGCGCATTGGTACTGGCAGTATTTTCAGGGGAATCGCTGGCAGTTCGTGCAGCGCACCGCAACGGCTCAAGCCCCAAGCGCGGATTTCGAGACGTGGGATCTGCCGCGGCTGTTTGCCGAGATCGACCGCCGATTCACCATCGCGCTGAGCGCCGAGGCGCAGCTTCAGGCGATCCCGATCGCCGCCTACAATGACTTGCTGGCTTGGGGAACGCTGCCGGACGCCTACCGTCCGACGCTCTACGACTTCATTGCGAACGAGGCGCTCTCTTTCTACACGTCGGGCGAACAGGCGGGCGCGCTCCCCCAGGACGCCTTCGAGGTCGCTGCCAACGGGCCGGCCCTCGGGCCGGTGACCGGGTTCCTGGATTGGGACCCGACCGATCGAGGCGTTGCGTCCGATGCGCCGGTGTCGCCTCTGGCGAAGGCGATCCGGCTTTACCAGGCCCTGTTGCGGTTCCACGCCAAGGACGCGGATCAGACGGCCTTTCTCGATCTGGATCTGGCGCGATTGGTCTGGGCCAAGAACGTCGCTGTGGGCGACGAGAAGGCAAAGCGGTTCCAGAGCCGCGATGAAGGAATTCGCCGAGACACACGGAGACCACGAATTGGCCTCGATGGCCCTTTGGCATTGGGCGCAGGCGCTGCGCGAGGAAGGCGATTTGGTTCAGGCCCGGCAGCAGGCACTGCGCGCCAGACAGATCCACCCGCAAAGCCCCGGGGGCAAGCACGGCGCGAATCTCGTCGCCGAGATCGAATCGAGGTCCGCCTCGATCCACGCGGAGCGGATCTGGAACCGGCCCTGGCCTGCGATCGAGGTGCGGTATCGGAATGTGGACCAGGCGCATTTCCGCATGATCGCAGCCAACTGGGACGATCACCTGGACCGCCGGCGCAATCGTCCGCAGAATATGCGCCCCGACGAGCGCGCCGAAATCCTGGCGCGTCCGCCGGCTTACACCTGGTCCCGAGCCCTGCCGCCAACGACGGACTTCAAGGAGCATCGGATCGAGGTGGCGGTGCCGGAGGAACTGAAACCGGGTTTCTACTTTCTCTTCGCCAGCCACACGCCTGATTTCTCCGAAACACAAAACCAACTTTCGATGACGGACGTCTGGGTCAGCGACCTGGCGCTCGTGTTGCGCCAGGACACCGGCCAACTCGAAGGATTCGTTCTCGAAGCCGGGTCAGGCGAACCGGTCCGGGGCGCCCAGGTGCAGGCCTGGCATCTCGATCGCCAGGGTCAGCGCGTGCCGGTCCCGGCCCTGACCACGGACGAGGACGGGCGGTTCGCCTTGAGGCTGGGCGAGCAGCAACGCAATTACGTGCTGAAGGCGACCGCTCACGGACAATCGGTCGCCACGGACGAACAGTACTCGAACTGGGGCCGCGCGGCGCAGCGCCGCCCCTTCGAGCAGACGCTCTTCTTCACCGATCGCGCCCTCTACCGCCCGGGCCAGACGGTCCAGTACAAGGGCATTTGCCTGCGGGCCGATCAGGAGAAGGACACCTACGAGACGCTGGCCGGACGGTCGTTGACGGTGGTGTTCTTCGATGTCAACCGCAAGGAGATCGCCCGCCAGCAGCATCGGGCCAACGACTACGGATCGTTCAGCGGCAGTTTCACCGCGCCGCGCGATCGGCTGACGGGCCAGATGCAATTGCGCGCCATCGAGGGGCCGCCGGGGACCGGTTGGGTGAGTGTCGAGGAGTACAAACGCCCGAAGTTCCAGGTCACACTCGACGCGCCGAAGGCAGGCGCGAAGCTGGGCGACACACTCGAAGTCACCGGCCATGCGACGAGCTACACCGGGGCGGCCGTGGATGATGCCCAAGTCAAGTACCGCGTCGTGCGCGAGGTGCGCATGCCCTGGTGGTGGGGCTGGTACGGGTGGCGGCGGGGGGGCTTCCAGCCCGGCGTCAGCCAGGAGATCGCCCACGGCACCCTGCGCACCGGGGCGGACGGGGCATTCACCGTCGAGTTCGTTGCGCGTCCCGACGCCACAGTGCCGGTCGAGGACGATCCGACGTTCCTTTTCAGCGTGCACGCGGACGTGACGGATTCGGCCGGGGAAACGCGCTCGAACGAACGCGCCGTTCGACTCGGGTACACCGCCCTCGAAGCGCGGTTGCAGGCCGACGATTGGCTCACCGACGAGCAACCGGTCGAACTGCGGGTGCGCGCCACCACGCTCGATGGCGAACCGCAGCAGGCCGAGGGGATCGTCAAGGTCCATGCGCTCGAGGCGCCGAACCAGATCAGCCGGCCTTCGTTGTTCGGGCGGTGGATCGAGGATGCGAACCATGCCGCCGGGGATGACGACGCTGCGGCAGGCGGACCGCGTGCCGATTTGTCGGACCCGAACCGCTGGGACTTGGGCGCGGTGGTTTCGGAGCAAGGCTTTACCACCGATGCCAAAGGCGAAGCGTCCGTGACGGTCAAGCTGCCCGCCGGCGCGTACCGGGCGGTGCTCGAGACACAGGATCGTTACGGCAAGAAGGTCACCGGACGCTTGCCCTTGACCGTTGTGCGTCCGGCGGACAAGACATTCGCGGTCAAGGTGCCCAGTTTCCTGCAGGCGGCGGGCTGGGCTGTCGAGCCCGGATCCGAATTCACGGCGCTCTGGGGCACGGGGTACAACGAGGGGCGGGCGTATGTCGAGATCGAGCATCGTGGCAAGACGCTGCAGAAGTGTTGGACCACGCCGGGCCAAACGCAGGCCCTGATCAAGCAGCCGATCGACGAGGCGATGCGCGGCGGGCTCACGCTGCGCGTCACGCAGGTTCGCGAGAACCGCGCGTATCTCCACGCACGCCAGATCGAGGTGCCCTGGAGCAACAAGAGCCTTGCGCTGCAATGGGAGCATTTCACGTCCAAACTCCAGCCCGGACAGAAAGAGACTTGGAGCCTCGTGATCAAACCGACGCTTCCATCCATTGCGCCGAGCGCGACAAGCGAGGCTCAGGATTCGAAGCAAACGGCAGAATTGGTGGCGACACTCTACGACCGTGCGCTCGATGCCTTTCTGCCGTTGGATTGGTCAGACCGGTCTTACGCGTTCCGTTCCCTGTTCCGCCACGAGGCGATAGGACGCCAGGCTGTTTTTGGCAATCAGGCGCGGGACCTGGCCATATTCTACCGGGGTTGGCCTATGCCGTACCAGGCGGTGGAATCGAGTTACCGGTCGTTTCCGCCGGATTTGATCCAGCATACGCCGGAAATCGGGGTTATGACGATGGCGGCAAGGGGAGGCGCTGTCCCTGCGAGCCGAGGTCTGGTCACCAATGCCGGCGTGGAATCGTTGGCGATGGCCGACGCCGCCCCGGCCGCGCCCATGTTGGCGCCAGCCGCCGCGGCGCCCGAGATGAAGATGCTGATGCGGTATGGCCTGAGAGGCGCTGCTGCGGACGAGGTTTCCGACGCGGCGGGGGGCGCCGCCGTCTGGACGTCAGGCGCGGCTGTGCCGGACCTGAACCTGGTGTCCGCGCGACGGAACCTGAACGAGACCGCGTTCTTCTATCCGCAGCTTGTCGCCGATGCGGATGGAACCGTCCGGCTCAGCTTCACGATGCCCGAGGCATTGACCGAGTGGCGTTTCCTGGGGTTTGCGCACGATCGGGAGTTGCGCTCGGGCTTCATCGAAGCCAAGGCGGTGACGGCGAAAGACCTGATGGTGCAGCCCAATCCGCCGCGGTTCCTGCGCGAAGGCGACGTGGTCGAGTTCACGGTCAAGGTGACGAACTCGGGTGACAAGCCGCAGCGCGGCAAGGTGCGGCTCACCTTCAACAACGGCTTCGACAATCAATCGGTCGACGCGTTGCTGGGAAACCGGAGTCCCGAGCGGTCGTTCGACCTGGCGGGCGGCGCGTCGACCTCTGTGGCGTGGCGCCTGACGGTGCCCGAGGGGCTTGCGATGCTGACGTACAAGGCGGTTGCGTCGAGCGCCACAGTCTCGGACGGCGAGGAAGGCCTGGTCCCGGTGTTGGCGCGGCGGATTCCGGTGACCGAGTCGCTGCCGCTGCCGATCGTTGGGCCGGGCACGAACCGCTTCGAGTTCACCGCGCTCATGGACGCCGGCAAGTCGAGGACTCTCCGCCATCAAGCGCTGACGGTGCAGATGGTGTCGAACCCGGCCTGGTACGCGGTGCTGGCATTGCCGTACCTGATGGAGTTCCCCTACGAGTGCAACGAGCAGGTGTTCAATCGGTATTACGCCAACGCGCTGGCCCGGTTCATCGCCAACTCGGATCCGAAGATCCGCCGGGTGTTCGATCTCTGGAAAGCCACGCCGGCGCTCGACAGTCCACTCGAAAAGAACCAGGACCTCAAAAGCGTCATGCTCGAGGAATCGCCCTGGGTCTGCCAGGCCCAGCAGGAAAGCGAGGCGCGCCGCAACGTGGGCGTGCTGTTTGACGACAACCGGTTGAACAACGAACAAGCCAACGCCCTGAAAAAGGTCCGGGAAGCGCAGTTGGACGATGGCTCCTGGCCGTGGTTTCCCGGAGGGCGCGGCAGCGACTACATCACGCTCTACATCGTCACCGGGTTCGGACGCCTGTGCCATCTCGGCGTGGACGTCGATGTCGCCCCCGCGATCCGGGCGCTGGACCGGCTCGATGCGTGGCTCGACGAGACGTACCGCGACATTCTGAAACGCCAGGTCACCACCGGGGCAAACCAGATCACACCGCAGATCGCGTTCCACCTTTATGGCCGCAGTTTCTATCTGCGGGACAAACCCGTGGCCGGGCAACACCAGGAGGCATTGAACTACTTTCTCGACCAGGCCAAGCGCTACGCGCTGTCGATGCGCGCGCGACAATCGCAGGGACACCTGGCCCTGGCCTTGAACCGTTTCGGCGACACCGCCACGGCCGAAGCGATCCTGAAATCGTTGAAAGAGAGGTCCGTGACCGATCCCGAGCTGGGCCGCTATTGGCGCGACACGGAATCGAGCTGGTGGTGGTACGACGCGCCCGTCGAAACGCAGGCGCTGATGATCGAGGCTTTTCACGAAGTGGCCAAGGACGCCGCCGCCGTGGACGGCTGCCAGGTCTGGCTCATCAAACAGAAACAAACACAGGACTGGCGCACGACGAAAGCGACGGCGGATGCCGTCTATGCGCTGCTGCGGCGCGGACGCGATCTGCTGGCGAGCGATCAGTTGGTGGCCGTCGAGTTGGGCGGTCTGTCCATCACGCCATCGGTCCGGGGGGACGCCGCGAGTTCACGCGCGCCGGCGCGATCGGACGCGGCAGCCACCACCACGACGCCCGAGCCGGGGACCGGCTTCTACGAACGCCGGTTTGCGGGCGCCGAGATCAAGCCGTCATTCGGCAAGATCACCGTGCGCAAGCAGGATGCGGGTGTGGCCTGGGGCAGCGTGCATTGGCAGTACCTGGAAGACATCGCCAAGGTGAGGCCGCACGAGCGGACGCCGTTGCAGCTCAAGAAAACGCTGTTCCTCAAGCGCAATACGATCAACGGCCCGGTGCTCGACGAAGCGCGCGGCCCGCTGTCGGTGGGCGACGAACTGGTGGTGCGGATCGAGCTGCGGACGGATCGGGACATCGAGTTCGTGCATCTGAAAGATCAGCGCGGCAGCGGCACCGAGCCGGTGAACGTGCTCTCCGGTTATCGCTATCAGGATGGATTGGGCTACTACGAATCGACACGCGACACCGCCAGTCACTTCTTCATCGACCGCCTGAACAAGGGCACTTATGTGTTCGAGTACTCGACTCGGATTCAACTTCGCGGCGAGTACGAGAGCGGCCTTGCGACGGTGCAATGCATGTACGCGCCCGAGTTCAACAGCCATTCGGAGAGCGTGAGACTGGTGGTCAAGTGACGCATCGTGGATGTTGCCCGATAACGGACATGTGTGTTGGCTGGAGAAGGGTCAAAACGCGAGAATGGCCAATAAGGGCGGGCCTTTGGCGCACGTCTGCGCTTCTTGCGTAATCGCGCACTGCGAGCCCATCTGGCAAGGTCTTCTGTCGGCAAATGTCGGCCAAGCCCGAGCAGGACCGAGCGGCACGGCAAACGGCCTGCCATGCCAACAGATCTGCGCAGAGGGCCCCACATGCGACGTCACGTCGAGTGAACTCACCACTGTACTCCAGAATGAAGTACTCCAGAATGAACTCCAGACGTCCGATTCACTCAGCCCCCAGCGGCCTCCCCACCGTTGCTTCCCAGTGATGGAGAGGCGGCACTCGACCGAATACGGAGTTGTCATTGGCCCCCACGCCCGCCCACTGGCCCGTCGCAGGAAGCGGGCTCTCGAACGGGCGCGGGAGGCCAACGGTCACTGGCCTTGCTCATCGCCACGTTTGGCCATGACGGGATACACCACGCCTGCCAAGACCGCGCCGATCAGGGGCGCCAGCCAGAAGAGCCACAATTGTTGGACAGCCCAACCGCCGACAAACAAGGCCGGTCCCGTGCTGCGCGCGGGATTGACCGAGAGGTTGGTCACCGGGATGCCGATCAGGTGAATCAACGTCAGACCGAGCCCGATGGCGATGGGGGCGAATCCTTGCGGCGCGCGTTTGTCCGTCGATCCGAGAATGATCAGCAGGAAGAAAAAGGTGAGCACGACCTCCGCGACGAACCCCGACAGCATCGCGTACTTGCCGGGTGAATGATCGCCGTACCCGTTGGCGGCGAAACCGTCGGCCGTGGTGAAACCGGCCTGCCCGCCCGCGATGATGGAGAGGATCCAAGCCCCGGCCACTGCGCCCAGCACCTGGGCCACGATGTAGGGCAGCAACTCGCTGCCTTTGAAGCGACCGCCCACGCACAGCCCGATGGACACTGCCGGATTGAGATGGCAACCCGAGACGTGGCCGATGGCGTAGGCCATCGTCAGCACAGTGAGACCAAAGGCGAGGGCGACCCCGACCAGGCCGATCCCGAGATTGATGGGCGTGGCGCCTTCGGTGGCAATGAACTTAGCCGCCAGCACGGCGCTACCGCAGCCGCCGAAGACGAGCCAAAAAGTCCCGAAGAATTCCGCGAGGAGTTTGTTTTTCATAAAATCCCGAGATGTGAAGGCAGGTTGACTACTTGGTGAACAGGAAGTTCATGCTGAACTGCATGCCCCACTCGGGTCCACCAGCAGGCTTGTCGGCGTAGTACCGTCCGCCAAGGGTGAAGACCACGGGGCGGCCGCCGATCTTGACCAACTGGCTCACCGTGAGGTTGATCGGGACGGTCCACTCCTCGCCGGACCAGTCGTAAGTGGACTGGGTGTCCGCGCCAAAGGTGGTGGCGCCAGTGGTGGTGTAGGAAAGCACCGGCTGGAGGTAGGTCACATTCAGATCGGCGCGCCCGCTCTCCCCGGCGAAGTCCCACAAATGATTGACGAAGGCCCCGTAGGTCCAGCGTCCGCTTTGCCGCAAGCCGGCCACGGCCGGGCCGATGCCCCACTTCTCGCCGCCCAACACATCGTCCGTGGCCGTGGGGAAGCGCAGCATCGGCCCTGCGCCATAGATCCAGCCGCCCGCCTTGGTGTCCTTCGGCGATAGGTATAATTCCAGGTCGGTGTCACCGAGGCCGAACTTGTCGTCCAAGCCCGCCTCCGGTGCTTCCTGATAAATCAGATTCATGGTGGTCCGCGTGATGAGACTCACTTCTTCGCCCAGGGAGAACGGCATGATCGGCCGCGGACGGAGGGCATAACGCATCGCATCCTCCGAACCGTACCCGAAGTCGAATTGGTTCTCGATCGGGAGCCGGGGGATGAAGGCCAGGCGGTTCTGGACCCGGTAGGCCAGGTCGGCGGCACTCTCGTCGCCGCTGTCTTGGGCCAGCGCCGAGGGGCCGGCTACCAGCAGCGCAGCGACCGTCGCGGTGAGTGTGAATGGGGCCGGCGACGGGCCGATGGCCCAGCCGGTCCGACGGTTGTTCAACGTGCTTGTTGGTCTTCTGTCCATACGTGTTTCGTGTTTGGTTGTTTGGTTTGGGGTGAATCATCCAACGGTGCCTTCTGGTCACCTGCTCAGGCTGCGGATCAGCCCGCCTAGCCTCCGTTCCGCATCTCGAGGCCGCGTCGGAAGAAGACGGACCGCACCAGAAACAGGCCGGCGACGGCGGCCAGCACGATGACGACCAAAGTAGCCGCCACCAGTTGGGCCACGCGCCACACGGCGTGGTCCACCACCCTCAGGCTCATCTGCTCGAGGTCCGCCGTCAGTGCTTTGCGCTCCTCGACGACGGTGCCTTGGATGTCCCGGATCGCGGCGACGCGTTCCTTGGTTAGGTGTTCGAGAGCGGCGATGCGTTCTTCCTGAACGAATTTGATGGTTCGGGTCAACTCGTCCTGCAGCGCCTTGATCGCGGCCTCCCGCTCCGAGGCCACCAACTTCGGCGCGCCTTCGGCCACGCTGACGGCGCGTTCGACCGCAGGAGCGAGTCGATCCACCGTCGCCACGGCCAGTTCGGCCGACTTCACCGCGCGCTCGGCCAGAGGCAAAGCCTGGTCAACGTGGAGGTCGCCGAGGAGATTCGCTTTGAATAGCTCGGCTTCCCAACGTGCCTGGCGGAACAGTTGGTCGCTGTAAACTTCCAGCTTGCGGCTGAGATCATCCACGGTGGTCGTAATCTCGGCGACGGCTTCACCGGCAGACAAGGACCCGACCGCATCGCGTTCGGTCACACGGCTCAGAGTCGACTCCCGGTCGGATATGGAGTAGCGCATCGGATGTTCCGCCGCCCATTTCTTCGCGAAGGCTCGCGCCTTCGAGACGTCGCCGGAGATCGTCATGGATGCGGCCACGCGGGCGACTTGTTCCTCCATGCCGAGGCAGGTGCTGACGGCCTGGGAACTGGATTCCCCGAATGCCGCCCGGCCAGGACCGCGCTCGAAGTAGTCCGCCATCTGGTGACACAACACCCAGGGATCCATCACCGCCGCGAACGGGCCGGGCTGGAACAGCGCTTCCCGGAGGGCAGGCACACCTTCGATCTTCCACAGGAGGGCCGCCCGCCGGACGCCCGGGTCGGTCGTGCCGGCGATGATGCGATCGGCTGCCTGCTCGAGTTCCCCGCACATCGGATCGACGAGCGCTCGCATCCGGAGGCGAACCTGTTCCTGGGTAACGGCCAGGTCCTTCTGCTCGTGCAGTCGGGCTTCGATCTTCCGTTGCGGCCTGGCGAACCGGCAGCCAGCGACGGGGAACAGGACCAGAAGACAGAGAACCGCGGTTTGAATTCGCATGGTTGGGGGACGATACCTACTTCAGGTTGACCACAACTTCCCGAATCGCGCCGTTGAACTCGAACGGACGGCGTTCGGCGTATTCCAGGGCGACGGGCGCGCCGAGATCGGTGCCGACATCGAAGCTCTCGCTGGGGGTGAACGCGGCCGGCACGGTGCGCAGGACCGTGGTGCGCGCGGCTTCCTGGCCGTCCACCTTGATCACCACCTGGGCCGGCGAGATCGGCTGGGGGCTGGCGAACGTGGTCTCGACCTCGATGGTGTGTTTGCCGGCGGCGATCGGGTCGGTCTGGGCCTTGTAGCGCTCGATGATCATCATGTTGTATTCGTAGTTCAGCCGGCCCTGGTCCATGAACAGCGTGAGGCCGCCGGAGGACCCGCCCAGGGCGTAGAGCACGCCGGAGGCGCGGTCGCCAAACTCCGCCTCGACGCGCACGATGCTGCTCTCGCGCCCGAGACCCGGCGCGGTGAACTCCGGCATGCGCGTCGTGGTGCGGTCGAAGGTCCAACTGCGGTAGGGCGACTTGATGCGGTCCTCGGGATGCAGGCGCAGCCAGATGCCGGCGCCGAGCGGATAGACTTGGTTCGCCTTCGCCTGAGCGTCGAACACTTGCTGAAGTCCGGCGAGGCGCTGGGGTTCTTTCGGCGCGAGATCGTCGGCCTGCGAGAAGTCGGCCCCCAAATGGTAGAGTTCCCAGCGGTCTGCGTTGGCATCCCAATTCGCCAAGCCCGGGGCGCCGGGCAGCCAGGGAACGAGCGGGCCGAAAGCGCAGGCGTACCAGCCGTCGTGATAAATGCCCCGGCTCCCGTTATTGTCGAAGTATTGCGTCTGCTTGACCTCGGAGGCATGGCTGTTCCCGAACGTGGAAACGAAGCTGACGCCGTCAATGGGGTCCTGCCTGAAGCCATTCACCACCTCGGGCCTGGTGATCCCGATGACTTCATAGAGCGTCGGCGCGATGTCGTTCACGTGGAGGAACTGGCTGCGCACGGCCCTGTCCGGTTTGATGCCTTTAGGCCAGGAAATGACCATTGGATTGCGCGTGCCGCCGAAGTGCGACGCCACGAGCTTCGTGTGGTGGAAGGGGGTGTTGCCCGCCCAGGCCCAGCCGGCGTGATACATGTTGTCGGTCTTCGGGCTGCCCAGGGCATCCAGCCCGCCGAGCCCTTGCAGGGCGGTGAGCTGTTGCTGGACGGTGTTCGGAATGCCGTTCTGGGCGAGCAGCTCGCTGATGCTCCCGTTCTGTCCTTCGGCGCTGGCGCCGTTATCTCCGAAGATGTAAAGGACGACCGTGTTATCCCGGAGGCCGAGGTGATCGAGTTCGTCGACGACCTTGCCGGCCTGCGCGTCCACGTGCTCGACGAAACCGGCGAAAACTTCCATGAGCCGGCGCTGGAAGGCGCGCTCCGACTCCGGGATGTTGTCCCAGGCAGGCATGGTTTTGTCGCGCGGCGTGAGCTTCGTGTCGGCTGGAATCCAGCCCAACTCCTTCTGCCGCTTGAACACCCGCTCGCGGTAGGCGTCCCAGCCGTCGTCGAACTTGCCCTGATACTTGTCCGCCCAGGCCTTGAAGATGTGGTGCGGCCCGTGGCCGGCGCCGGGCGCCCAATACAGGAAGAACGGCTTGTCCGGCGAGTAGGCCCGGTGCTTGCGCAACCACGAGACCGCCTTGTCCGCGAGGTCCTCGCTGAGATGATAGTGCTCGTCGTGCGGCGGTTCGACCGGATTGAGGTTCTCGAACAGACGCGGCTCCCACTGCGAGGTCTCGCCGGCGAGAAAGCCGTAGAAGTAATCGAAGCCGTGCCCGGTGGGCCAGCGGTCGAACGGCCCCATCGCCGTGGTCTGGTCGGCGGGCGTGTTGTGCCACTTGCCGATGGCGGCGGACTTGTAGCCGTAGTGGTGCAACACCTCCGGCATCGTCGCCGCGGTTTTCGGAATCACGCCGGTGTAGCCGTCCCAGTCCACCGCGCGTTCGGCGATGGTGCCGTTGCCGACGCGCTGATGATTGCGCCCGGTGAGCAGGGACGCGCGTGTCGGGGAGCAAATCGAGGTGGTGTGAAAGCGGTTGTAGCTGATGCCCTCGTCGCGTAAGCGCGAGAGCGTCGGCGTGTGAATCTCGCCGCCGAAGGTATCTGCCTGAGCAAAGCCGACATCGTCCAGCAGGATGATCAGCACGTTCGGCGCGTCCTGCTTGAGACGGACCGGCTCGACGCGGCGCTGATGCTTGGACTGCTGGAGCGTGCGACCAACCACACTGGCTGAGGGAGTGGGTGGGAATGGCAGCACCGAACCATCATCGGGCGTGGCCGCGAAGGCGGACAGGCTGAGGATAGCGATGGACAGGGACAGAATGCGGTTCATTTTTGAAGCACTGAGCAACGGATGCTGGTCCGTCGGGTTGCCGAGTCGACAATGTTGGGTGGGGTGACAGAAGACGTTCTTCTCTTGCATGGACCGAGACCGGATGAAATCGAGGCGTCTATTTGTCGGTGTCGCCCGAGGCCTCTCGTTTGGCCCCAGTCGGAGGCCAGTCCAGGGAGTCCTTCAGCGACCTGATCTGCTCGGGGTCGAGGTTGGGAAACTGCAGATGTTCCCGTTCCCGCCACTCGTTCACCTCGGCCTCCGCCGCCTGCTTCCGCCGGGTGTTCAGGCCGGCGTCACGCGACAGATAGAGGGTCTGGGAGGGGAAGGCGAACCCGGTCCCCGAGGCTTCGAGGAGCTCCATCACACGGAGAAACAGATCCTCCTGAATGCCGAGAAACTCGTTGAAATCGCGGGTGCCCACATAGGCCAGCATCTCCACGTTGAGCGACGAGTCGCCGAAGCCGACCAACCGGACCCGCATCGGGTCTTTGAGGACACGCGGGTGGGCCACGAGCAGTTCGCGCAAACGGGTAAGCACGTGGCGCAATTGGTCGGGTGTCGTCTCATAGCGCAGCCCCAGCACCGTCTTCAGCAACATCCGGTCGCGCTGAGAGAAGTTGGTGATCTGCATCTTCGAGAAATCGGAGTTGGGCACCGTCGTCAGGGTTCGGTCCGGACCCCGAATCCGGGTCGAGCGCAGACCGATCTCCTCCACCGTCCCCAATTCGCTTCCGTAGCGACAAAAATCCCCGATGCGAACCGGTCGGTCGGCGAACAGGTTCAGGCTGCCCAGGAAGTTCTCGAGCGTTCCCTGAGCCGCAAGGGCGATGGCGAGGCCACCCACACTGACGCCGGCGATCAAGCCATAGAGAGGCAAGCCAAGCCGATTGCCTCCCCAGAACAGGACGACTAGAACCATAACCAGCCCGACCACTCGCGCCACCAGACGGAGCAGATGCGCATCCAACCCCTGGTCCGGAATCCGCGGGGAGGCGATGATGGCCTCGGCGATGAACAATGAACCCTGCCAGGCCAACCCGGCCATCGCCACGTAGGTCAGGGCCGGAAGCAAGGCCTGAACCAGGCCCACGGCCGTTCCGGTGATTCCCACCTGCACCCGGACCAGGTATTCGACCAGAGGCATCAGCAACAGGAAGACGCCCGATACCATCAAGGGACGCAGGTAAGGCCCCAACGGGTGTTCGCGGGTGAGACGGCCGGCCCACCGATGGACTCTCCAGGTGACGAACAGGAGCGTGGCGAGCACCAAAATGACCGCCAGCCATTTCCAAATCACCTGATCCCCGATTTCCGCAATCAGCCAGCCAGGCAACGATTCAATCACCCGGGGCGGGACCATCCAGCCAGCCCAAAGCTTGTGCAGCCGTCGGGGATTGCTGATGGTCATTTCCCGCACATACGGCAGCTTCTCCACCCTCCGGTAGAACTGCGGCAGACGCTCGACGGACGACGGGGAGAAGAGATACTCCCCCGCGTGTTCTCCTTCCTTGACGCGTGCCAGCATGATTTCCGTGTGCGGAATGCTCCAAGCGTCCGGTTCGCCCTTGGCGACTCCCTCCCTCATGGCGGCTCGATCCGGTACCTGTTCGAGGGGCGGCAATTCAATCCGGGACAAGACTTCCCAGAGCAACACAATGGCTTCGCCGCTGTGCTCACGCCGCGCGGTTTCCGGAAACCGGCTCAAGTCGAAGCAATTCCGGGGAGGCTGAAAGGACCTCGCCACCTTAAGAAAGTCCTCACGGCTGGGGCCAAGGCGATAGGCCTCCGCCGCACGGCCAATCTCATCGACCGCCGCCAGGAACTGCGACAGTGTGGCGCGCGGGCTGGAGGTGTCCAGCGGTTCCAAGGGACGCTGGGCGTGGGCGCGCCCTTGGAGCAGCAACACGGTCAGGATGCAGATCAGATAGGGGTTCTTCATTGGACTGCGCGAAACGGTTGGGTTGCGATCAGACCGAGTCAGGCACTCGTCACCTGGCGGAGGGAGGCGCAGCCATCGGATCTACTTCTTGGGGTAGGTGATCGTCGTCGTGCCGATGGTGCCGTTGAACTTGAACGGCGCCTGGTCGAAGTAATCGAGTGACACGGGCGAATCCAAGTCGGTCCCAATGTCAAAGGTCGCATTCGAGGTGAAGTGAAGCGACATGGCAGCGGGCACCTGGCCCTGCGCCACGACGTTGCCATTCACTTTCAACGTGACGTCCATCGGCCCGCCGATCTTTGCGGTCAGCATTGACTCAACCTCAAGCTTCACCTTGCCGGTTGGCAGCTTGGCTTTGGACTTGAGCTTGGTGCGTTGGACTTCAAACAAGTTGAACTCGTAGCACAGGAAGCCGTCCTTCACGTAGCAGGTGATGCCGCCGGAGAAACCGGCCAGCGCGTAGAGTACGCCGTTGGCGTTTGCGGGCACGTCCACGTCCATCGTCACCAGGCTGTCCACCTTGCCGAGCTTGGGCGCGGCGGATTCCGGCATGCGGGTGATGGGAGCATCGAAAGTCCATTCGGTGAGCGGGGAAGCGGGCGCGTCCTCGGGATGGAACATCGCGGTGGACCACAGGCCGCCACCGATGGGCAGGTTCTTGTTTTTGGTGGATTCGAGGAGGAAGAGCAGCTTCATCTCTTCGAGCTTTTGGGGATTCGCGGCGGCGAGGTCGTTCGCTTGGCTCCAGTCTTCGTCGAGGTTGTAGAGCTCCCACGTGTCCGTCAGCGGTGACCATTCCTGGATACCTTTCGGCATCCCGCCCACCCAGGGTTCACGCGGGCCGGGGGCGCTCGCGAACCAACCATCGTGGTAGATGCCCCGGCTGGCCATGATGTCGAAAAACTGGGTCTTCCGCGTCCCCGGTGCTTTGGCATCGCCCAACGCATAGGCCATGCTGACGCCAGCAATCGGATCCTGCGCGAAGCCATTCACCACTTTCGGCGGGGTGATCTTCGTCAGCTCGTAAATCGTCGGCACGATGTCAACCACGTGGTGGAACTGCGGCCGGGCGGTCGGGTCTGCCTTGATGCGTTTGGGCCAGGAGACGGCCATCGGCTGGCGGGTGCCGCCGAAGTGAGCGCCGACGAGCTTGGTGGACTTGTATGGCGTGCTGCCCGCCCACGCCCAGGCGGCGTGATACATGTTATCGGTCTTCGGACCACCGAGGGCCTCGAGTCCGCCGAGTTCCTTCAATGCCTCGAGGTGCTGCGAGATCTTGGTCGGGATGCCGTTCTGCGCGAGCTGCTCGCTGATGGTGCCATACAGGCCTTCAGCGGAAGAACCGTTGTCGCCCCAGATGTAGAAGATCAGCGTGTTGTCGAGCTTTCCCTGCTTCTCGATCTCGGCGATGACCCGGCCGGCATTGTAGTCCGCGTGCTCGGTGAAACCGGCGAAGACCTCCATCAGGCGGCGCTGGAAAGGCTTCTCGTCCTCGGGAATGGAATCCCACGAAGCCATCGAGGCAGGACGCGGCGTGAGTTGGGCATTTTGCGGAATCCAGCCCTTGGTCTTGGCGCTGGCGAAGGTGCGCTCGCGATACTTATCCCAGCCGTCGTCGAACTTGCCCCTATATTTGTCGGCCCATTCCTTCATGACCTGGTGCGGCCCATGCGAGGCGCCCGGCGCCCAATACATGAAGAACGGCTTGTCCGGTGCGTAGGCCTTCTGTTCGCGGAGCCACGTGATGGCATCCGATGCGATGTCGTCGGTGAGGTGATAACCCCTGGGCAGATGCGCGGTGACCGGGGAGGTGTTGCGGGTCAATGTCGGTTCATACTGCGAGGCTTCGCCGGCGAGAAAGCCGTAGAAATACTCGAATCCATAGCCGGTCGGCCAGTAATCGAACGGCCCCTTACTTGTGATCTGCTCCTCGGGCGTGTTGTGCCACTTGCCCCACGCGCCGGTGTTGTAGCCGTAGTGTTTGAGCACTTCGGCGACGGTCGCCGACGACTTCGGGATGATCCCGCTGAAACCGTCGAAGTCATTCGCAATCGCCGCAATCTGGCCATTGCCGACGAACGTGTGATTGCGCCCGGTCAGCAGCGCCGCGCGTGTGGGCGAGCACATGGCGGTGGAATGAAACCGATTGAAGGAGACACCCATCTTCGCCACGCGATCAAGCGTCGGCGTGTGGATCTCGCCGCCGTAAGTCGAAGGCGTGGCCGGTCCGACATCGTCCATCAGAATGATGAGGATGTTCGGCGCACCCTCTGCCAGTCGTTTCGGCTCCACGCGCTTCTTATAGGTGGAATCCTGGATCGTCAGCCCCGGAGTGGAGCCGGACGGCGTAGGCGGGAAGGGCAGGATTTCTTGCGCGCCTGCCGTTGGCGCAAACAGCGCGCTCAGCGCGAGGCCGAGGACGGTCAGCATGGAGCTAATGTTCATGAGTGTGGGGCTGGTTTAGGACTCCGGGATGAGTTGGCAGGCTCATGGCTTGTGCCGGCTCAATCCCGGGGTTTGATCGGTCTCAGAACTTGAAGATGAGCTTGAGCCACAGGTAGTCGCCTTCCAGCCGGTTCCTGGTTTCCACTTCGTGCAGCCATTTGACCTCAGCGATCAAGTCAACCTTGCCCAGCTTCCGCGTGTAGGAGAGCACCGGGCCGACGCCTGCGGTTTGTGCTTTGAAATCTCCGAACGATGCCCCAGCACCGCTGTCACCGGTCAACTGGTCGTACCAGAATCCCGTGACGCCCGCTCCGGCGAGGCCGCCCGCCAGCTTGAAATGCTGGGCCAGCGTGCCGTCCACGTGGAGTTGCGTTCCGCTTTGGTAGGAGGTGTCTTCGTTCTCGGTGTTGAAGTCGGCTCCCACGAACACCGACGCTTCAATGCCGTTCTTCTGCCCGAAGTAGAGGAATCCCAGGGCCGGCTCGAAGGTCCAGAAGTTCTTGCCGCTGTTCGCCAACCGCCCGGCCTCGTAGTCGCCCGTGGGCGCGTAAACGCCTCCCCGGAGGTCCAGATGCACGTCGCGAGAAAGAGCGTAGTTCAGCATCACCGGCATGAGGACCACGTCGCCCAGGCCGTTCTCGCTGCTCGTTCGCCGCACTGTCGTTGCTCCGGCGGTCACATCACCTTCCACGTCGAGCCAGACGTAGGGAACGGTCGTGCTCAGAGCGTAGGAAAGGCCGGGGGCCAGTTCCACCTTGGGCCGCCAAAGGAGCGTCAGCCCACTGGCGAACGACTGCGCATCCACGTTCACCGGCGCCAGACCCGCGACCGGCAGAGCGCCGCCAAAGGAGCCATCGTAGGCGATGGCGTTGACGCGTGCGACGAAGGTCGGTGTCGGAGGCACCGCGTCGACGAACGAGGCGATGGAGCCGGGGAGGTAATGGCCTGTGCCGCCTTCTTCGGCCTCGACGGATGATGGGAGGAGAATCCAACAGCCGCTCAAGGCAACCAGGAGTGCGTGTTTGGTTTTCATCATGTGGAGGTGTGTCGAGTTGGTTTTCACTGATGGGCAAGGTGGATCATGGCCGGGGTGCTCGACCTCCCGAGACTTCCTGGCTTAGGGCGAACTCGATGGCATCGACTAAAGACGAACCGTCCACCGGCTTGTGAAAGAAACCCGCAACGCCCAAGGCTACGGCCTCTTGGCGCACGTTCCCGCCTTTGTCGGCGGTGATCATGATGACCGGAATTCTGTTGCCGTCCTGATGGAGTCTCTCCATCAAGGCCAGCCCGCCGAGGTCGCGCATGCGCACATCCAGGACGAGGCAGGCAGGGCCTGACGGCGAGGCCTCGGCGAGAAATTCCTGCGGCGAGGCAAAGGTCTCGACGGTGTAGCCGGCGCATCGCATGAGTCGGCCCAGTCCCGCGCGGACTGAGGCGTCATCATCGACGATGAATACACGAGCCTTTGGAGTCGCCATGCGGTCAATGCTGCACCGCAAGTGACGGTCTCGCTATTAGACCTTAGTCGAAGACCAGCCGGTGGCTTGGGCGGGAGCGAGGCTACCGCGGCCGGTGCGGCCCGGCCGATGGCGCAGCCGGCATTCCAGCCTGCTGAGCAAAAGCCACCAACTCGGCAACCGACGTCAGCCGCAGTTTCTCCATCAGGTGGCCCCGATGGGCTTTCACGGTCGCCTCGGTGATACCCAACTCGCCGGCGATTTGCTTGTTGAGCATTCCCGCGATCACATAGGACATCACTTCGCACTCCCGGGTCGTCAGCAATCCCAGGCGCTGGCGAAGCGCCGTGGACTTGTCGCGCTCGGACCTCGCCGCCCGATCCTTCTCCAGGGCCTGGCGGATCGCCTCCAGGAGTGCCCCGCGCTCAACGGGCTTGAGGAGAAAATCAACCGCGCCCCCCTTCATCGCCTGTACGGTCATGGGGACATCACCGTGCCCCGTGATGAAGATGATCGGCAGAATGGTGTCGGCTCGGAGTAACTGCTCCTGGAGGTCGAGTCCGGTCAGTCCAGGCATCCGGATGTCGAGCACCAGACAGCCGGGTGCATCGTGCTGTCCGCAAGCCAGGAATTCACGGGCGGAGCCAAAAGTGGCCACGGTGTATCCCGCTGCCTGGATGAGCCGGGCCAGGCCTTGCCGGGCGGAGGGGTCGTCGTCAACCAGAAAGACGGTGGGCGTCTCCGCTGAGTCACGCAAGGCGTCGCCGCCAGGATACAACGTCATATCCTCCCTCCCGAGTTTTGGGCCCCGGGTCCCGGATCGCGAACCACAGGCAAGTCAATCCGGATACGCCCGCCGCCCTCCGGCCGGTTCCCCGCGGTGATCCGGCCGGAGTGGGCTTCGATAATCGACGAGCAGATGGCCAACCCCATGCCGATGCCCTCGGGTTTGGTGGTGAAGAATGGCTGGAAAGCCTTCTCCAATGTCCCCGCCTCAAACCCTGGACCCGAATCCTCCACCGTGATTGCCACTCGGCTTTCGCCGTTACGTTCTGTGCGGATGATCAGCCGGCGTGCGTGCAAATCCCCCCTCACCATCGCTTGTTGGGCATTGGAAATCACATTGAGAAGGACCTGCTGCAACTGAATCCGGTCACCCATAATCCGCGGCAGATTCGAGGTGAGTTCGGTGGAGAGCCTGATGTCCCGGATGACGGCCTCGCTGCGTAGGATGCGTAACACGTCCTCGACGACGGCGTTCACCTCAACCGGCTGCCAGGGGGTTTCTCGTTTGCGGAGAAGATCGCGCATTTGATCGATGATATCCGACGCCCGGCGGGTGTCGCTGATCACACCCGCCAGGGCCTCGCGCAGCTCACCTGTATCCGGCGGCGGGCGGTCCAGAAGCAGTTCGCCGGCCTGGGCATTGCTGAGGATGCCCGTCAGCGGCTGCTTCAGCTCATGCGCCAGGGAAGCCGCCAGTTCTCCCATCGTTGAGACGCGGTTCGCATGGGCCAATTCGCGGCGCTGCTCCGCCGCTGCTTCTTCCGCCTGCCTGCGCCGGGTGATGTCTAGAACCGTCGCCAACATGCTGTAGGGAAGCCCATTCTTGCCGCGGATCATGGTCCCATTGACCGACACCCAAACGACACCACCGTCTTTTCGAATATACCTCTTCTCGCTTTCCCACGCATCCGCCTTTCGCTGGATGACCGCTTGGATCCGGGCCGCATCCACCGCGACATCTTCGGGATGGGTTAGGTCCCGATAGGTCATGCCCAGGAGTTCATCCGCACTGTAACCCGTGATCTCGCAAAACCGCACGTTCACTCGGGTCAACCGGCCGGTATCCGGATGAGCCTGCGCGGCGCCGACGGCGGAGAGCTCGAACAACGACCGGAATTCAGCCTCGCTGGTCTGCAACTGGCCTGCCAGTTGCGCCGCGCGCAGAAGGTCACGGCTCAACTCGTAGCCCATCACCAGGACCATGGAGAGAAAGACCAGACTCAAGAAATACGGCATGGGGAGAACCCCCCAAACCAGCAAGGCCGATTGGCCCGCGGCCACGATGATGCCAAGCGACATGACCCCGCCCATCACGAGTGCCCGACGCCGGTCGCCCAGCCGCCAGGCCGCCAGGCCTGTATCCACCACGTACACCAGAAACACGACCGAGCTCAGTTGGCCGATTAGAGTCCAGTGGTTGGTCTCCCCAATGGGGACCGAGACCAGCTCGCCCCACAGCGGCGTTGGCTGCAGGCGTGCAATTTCACGGAAGTTGAGATTCGGATAGGAAGCGAAGTTGAGAATCAGGGCCATGGTCCGAAGTCCGCAGACCGTCCAGGCCAGCCAGGTCCGCCCCGCGCCCAAATAGAGGCGCAGAAACCACACCAGTGAAACCACCAGCACCCCAAAAGGCAGGTGCATCCAGCGCTGAACCACGCCAAAATGCGCCGTCGAGTGGCTGTGCATCAAGGTCAGTTCGAACCCTGCTATCGCCGCCACGGTCAGGGCACTGGATGCAAACAGCAGATTCACCCACGAATTTCGCGCGCTCAGCCAAACGAGCAGGTGCACGCCAGCCAAAGTCAGGCAGGTGGCGGCCGTCATGGACCAAACGATCTCGACCCAGTTCATGGAGTGAGGAGGGAACAAGCATTGAAACCAGCTCGCTGCGCGTTCTGCAATCCGGCGAACCGCAGCTCTGCGGTGGAACGGATCGCACGGAGACTTTGCCCCGCGCGCTGGAGGTTCCCATCAGCCATTGCAGGGGCAGACTAACCAGAGTCGGCCTCCCGCTCCAAGTGCGGAGATTGAAGTGCGGCAGACATCCGACCAGCCAGGGTACCCTGGACGGCTTATGTGCACGAAGGGTGCACGGATTCATGTAACCCCGGAAATCTCACCAGTGGGGCGGTCGCAGCATGCCTGACAGCCCGCATTTCAGGTGAAATGGGACTGTGACCGGTCAGATGACATCGAGAGTTATTGAGAAATGCGGGCTACCGACCGTCCTGGCCTGTCGGAGAGCATCGGTGTCGCCGTCATCCATCGGACGGATATCGGCGTTACCCATGGTTCACCGCGAGTACTATCAGCGTCGCCAAGCGAGGCGCGGTGAAGGCCACAGCGTCGACCTCACGGCGCAGTGGCCCTGGGCGCGGTCGGAGCTGGCCGCGATTGCGGCCTGAAACAAGGCAAGCAGTGCTTAGCCCGCATTTCTCACCAACTTTCGATGTCATCTGACGGGTGACCGTCACAGTTCACCTGAAATGCGGGCTCTCAGAAACCCGCGCCCCAAACAGATGGACCCAATCTCGATCACACTGTGTCCGCGTGCCCGGGTCGCCCAAGCGGCTGGGGCGCGTCCCGGCGTTGATGAACCGATGAGCCAATTCTGCTTGCTGGGCGCGGGTTTCATAGACCCGGAAATCTCACCCGCGGACTGTCAGGTGTGCTGCGACCGCCCCACTGGTGAGATTTCCGGGTTAGGGCAACTGGTGTTTCATGGCGCGACGACTATCTCAGATCAATAGCGGCATTGAATGACTTCGTAGATGTCCGCCACGGTCAGGTCCACCCGATGACCCCGCCGTTTCAACTGCGTGGTCTGGTTCAGGGCCTTCGCGCTCTTCAGGCCGCCGCGGAGTTCGATGGTGGCCCGGAACATGGGCGCGTCTTCGATCAGCCCCGGCAGGACGTAGGGCCGCTCCTTGACGGGCGTGGTCTGCGGCGGGGCGTGGTAGGCGATCAGGTGAATACGCAGCGTCCGGGTCGCCGGGTCATCGGTCACCACCGCCTCGACATTGGCCGGCGCGTCAACCCGGACGCGCGGACCGGGGTGCAGCAGCCGCACGGCGTTGGCAAAGAGCTTTCGCGCTTCGACGATGTGATGTTCGCTGGCGGTCGCGAAGTCGGGCGAACCGGCGAAGGTGAGCACCGCGCCCTTTCCGACAAAGTTGATGAGCACGGCTGGGCCCACGACCTGGCGTGCGCTCAGCGGCCAATCGGGATTGTAGCCGCCCGGGTTCGCGAGCGCGGCGCGGTGCGAGTCTAGCAAATCACCGACCGATGCGGCAGTGGTGGGCGCGTAGACCGTCGCCGGACCGCGGACGAGGAAAGGCCAGTTTGGGTGGCCATTGGAGGCGAGAGCTGCGTCCACCACTGCCTGAATCGCGTCATAGTCCCCGAGGACTTCTTCGAGTTCTACTTCTGACCACTTTGCTTTCCTTCTCACTGCGGCCTTCTGTTCGACTGCTGTTTTGATCCCTCGGAACCGCATCCAGGAATCCGCGTCTCCCCGCCGCCCTTTGACCTTTGCCCCGATCAAGCCCTCCAGCGTCGAGGCCGCCAGCGGCTTTCCCATGCGATCGAACTGCCCACTCTGGCCGGTGACCAGCAACTTGCCGCCGTCCTCGACGTAGCGGCGGAACAGGTCCACCTCGCGCTCGGAGAGGATGCCCGTGTTCGGCAGGCAAACGACCGGGAACTGCTTCAAATTGTCCAGGCTCAGGTTCTCGTCGAACAGGAAGCCGAAGCCGAGATGCTCATACACGCACGCCTTGTGCGCGCCTTGCACGCTCTGGAACCAGATCGCCGGCTTGTCGCGTCCGATCCAATCGCGGGAGCGGGCGCTGAAGTAGATGCCCACCTCGCGCACCGGCGGGTGGCCGAACTGCGCCCGCTTGGCCCGCGCCTCGCCGCAGCAGTTCACCGATGCGGTCGTAGGCCACCGGATCGAGCCAGCCGTCGTAGGCGGTCTTGTCGATCATGGTCACGAACGCGCCGTGCGCGAGCAGGGTGAACATCTCCCAGCGCATGTCGTTCAACGGGCGCGTGGTCTGGTCGTGGTACATGCGCACGCCGCGCTGGACCGCGACCTGGAACGGCTTGCCCGGCGTGGCGGCTCGGTACCACTCCGCGTTGAAGCTCGCGGAGAGGGCGCCAAAGGCCCACATGCCCGCTTCGCCCGTGACGAAGTCGCCGTTGCCCGCGTGGCGGACCGGCGTCTGGCCGACTTCCCACGAGAAGGGCGGATTGCCGTGGTAGTTGAAATCCACGGTGGCACGCGGATCGAGGCTGCGAACGGAGTCGGTCAGCATCTTCTCGAAGCGGTCGCTGGTCGCGTAGCGGAACTGCAGCATGCGATCCCAGTCCTCGTCCTCCCAGTTCACGCCCTTGGGCATCGGGCGGCCGTATTCGGCCTGGAAGAGCTTCTGGCAATGGTCGCACCAGCAACCGTGCGGCGGACCAAAACCCTGATCCACCATGTCGAGATGAAAGCCGGCAATGCCGTAGGCCATCATCTCGGCGAGCAGCGCCTTGACGACGTTGGTGTAGGGCGTGTTGAAGCAGACGAGGTGGTCGATCGGTTCGCCGTTCGCCTGGCGGGCCTTCCACTCCGGATGCTGCCGCAGCTCGTGGGCGGGATACTGGAGCTGGCAGTAGGCGATGATGGGCAGATTGAGCTTGCGGCCCTCCTCGACCGCTTCGCGCAACACGTCGCGATCGCCGAAGCTGGCCGGTCTTGGGAACCTGCTTCGAATCGTGGAAGGTGAAGTCGCCGTCCCGCACCCAGAGCACCAGATACTCGGCGTTGGCGGCGGCGCAGCGTTGGGCGATTTCCGCGCCGTTGAAGTTCCTTGCGTAGTCGGGCGCGTGTTTGCCGCCGGCGAACTGCGCGCCCGTGGGGCCGACCTCCATGCCCACCAAGGCGCCGCGGAACCAGGGTGATTGATTGGTCCCGGCCCAGACTCCGGGCGCGAGCAGCGACAGGAAGAGGATCATCCCGACCCGGCAAACGGAGAGGACGGTGTTGGGGAATTCAGTGATCGAGGCGGTGGTTTTCATTTGGAGGATCGGTCACGCCGGTCAGTCGCTCGATCCGCCTCGTCGTCCGCGCGTCTCTCGGTCAGCACTCCGCGACGACTTTGAGGCCGAGCAAGTGCCCGAGGTGGCGAATCGTACGGGTATGGTCGCCGTAGTAGGCCACGCGATGCAGCGACGCGTAGTAGTCCTTGGCGCTGCTGCCCAACGCACCGCCGCCCCAGTTGTCGAGCAGTTTCTCGGCGTCGCTGACTTGGGCGACCAATTCGGTGCGACAGCCGCGCTCCTCGCCTTTGGGCGTCGTGGGGGCCTCGACGATCTTGCCCGTGAACACGAGCAGCGTGTCGAGGTGAATCAGCTTGGTGAACGTGACCGTCTGGCCGATGCGATAGTGGACCTCGGGAACGGCGCCGCCCCGCACCTCGGCGTGCCGCCGCAACAGATAGGGCGCGGCTTCGCCGTTCCGACCCTCCATTCTCAGGGGCGCCGAACAGTGGGACAGGTGGAACGTGTTGCGGGAGGCATCCACACCCGCCGCATTGCCGAGGAAGCCGGGTTGGTTCAAGGCGTGTTCGAGGATGAGCATCGTGAGCAGACAATCCATGTCGCCGTCGCAGGCGGCCGGGATGCCCTGATCGTTCAATTCGGTGAATCCCAGGCAGGGGAAACCGCGCGGCAACCACCCCATGCACGTGCCGACACACAGCCCGCAGGCGCCGTGTTCCGCGATCAGTTGGTTCAAGGTCAGGGCCGCCCGCGCCGCTTTGACGACATCCTCGCGGCTCGGCTCGACGAGTTGTTGGGTTTCGCGCAGCCACTTGTCGGCGCGCGCCTCGGCGGCGACCTGATCGACCGTCGCCATGACGGCGTCGTAACGGCCATCGGCGATGGCGAGCATCTCGACGCCCAAGCGCTGTTTGACCTGGGCGGCGTCGTGCGCGAGCGGCGTGCCCTTGAAGGGCGGGGAGACCAGCACGCGGCTCCGGCGCAACAGCGGAATCACCCGCAACGCGCGAGCCGCCTGTTCTAGGTCGTCGGAGTCGGTGGTGTTGTAGAGCGTGATCCGTTGGCCCTCGTCGCGCCACGGTTTGACCAGGCACCAATCGTGGCCGCCGATCACCGGCAGATGAAACACCGCGACCGGACGCGCCTCCTTGAACACCGTCGGCATCACGCCCTGAGCTAGGCCGAAAATGTCCGCGCTGATGGCCAACACGGGCGCGTCAGGACCGGCTTGCTCGAGCAATGCGGCCGTTTCAGCGGCGTTGGTGGCCTGGCCGACGACGAACTCGACGTTTCCAAGCTTCCGCTCGACTTCGGTCAATCGCTGGGTCAGCGCGCTCACCTCCGTTTCGGACAGGCTCCAGCTCCGGTCCGGCGCCTTGCCGGCGACGATGACGCCGATGCGGACCTTGCCCGGTGTGGCGGGAGGGGAGGGGGACGATTGGGCGGGTGCGGTTTGAGCAAGGAGTGAGCTTGAGGCCAGCGCCGCGCCTCCCAAGGCCGTGGCACCGAGAAACTGGCGGCGGTTACAGAGCGTGCACATTGTCTGTTCCTCTTGATGCGCAGTGCGAATCGATCGTTGGTTGAACCGGTGTTCGTTGGACTCGTCGCGACTGGGCGTGTTGTGAATGAGCAGTTGCATAACGCCCCGCAACACCCGACACAAGGCCAAAGCGACCTGAGCTCGACGGACGCCGCGCTGTCTGGGGCGACTGGCGTCGCCCAGAAAGTCAACGGCACGCACCGTTACGTACTGACTGAAAGCGGACGCAAAATGATCATCGCGCTATTGGCGGCGCACCAAGCCGATGTCCAACAATTCACGGCACTTGCAGCGTGAGAGAATCTTCTCAGCATGCAACGATGTCATGGGATAGCAGAGAGAGCACAGAGACCAGTGGCAAAGGGCTGGGGGGGAAGTGAAGAGTGAAGAGTGAGGAGTGAAGAGTGAGGGGTGGTTGTCGGAGATCGGAGATGGGGAGTGGCGGTGCGTCGGTGGCAGTGCGTCGGTGGGGCAGAAGGGCAAAAGGCAAAGGGGCGGGGTGAGGGGCTGTAACGTCCGCATGCTTTCTTTCTTTGCGTTCCTTGCGTTCTCTCGCGGCTAATGTCTCGGCTGGATTAGCCGCAAAAGAACGCAAAGAACACAAAAGGGCTCTGTGTGCTCTGCGCCTCTGTGGTGAATGCCGTTCGATGACAGTCACCGTTCCGGATTGAACCGCAGAGACGCAGAGCGCGAAGAGCCCAGCCGGCGAGCTCCCTTTGGAGGATTCGGCCTTTACGACGTGGTGGAGTATGAATCCAAGGTGGAATACGAGTTCGCCAAGGCGCTCGATGCCCGGCGGGGCATCCCCATGAACCGCATCGCCTGCCCCCCCACCAGCAAGTAGCGGATACCACCCTGGCCGAGCATCCTTAGCAGTTCATCCATGGGCATCACCGTCTCGGGCGGCCAGTCGAAGCAGGTCTTGTTTCCAGAGGTTCATTTCCAGGTGAGTTTGGAATCTCTGCCCCCTGAACTTGGGGAGACGCGGGCCAGGCGGCAACGCCACGACGATGGGATGCCGCGCCCAAAACCGCACCTTGGCGTGATAGTCATCGCTGATCTTCACCCGATGAGTGGACCGTCGCATCGGCCCGAAGCAAAGAACCACTTTGGTTTGTCTGAGAGCCCGCATTTCAGGTGAACTGTGACGGTGACCGGTCAGATGACATCGAAAGTTGGTGAGAAATGCGGGCTAAAGTTACTCCCTCGATGAAATCTGTAGTCATTGAGTCAAGTTTTGGTGCCGCGCAGCGGCGCCCCTTAGCGAGGCGTCGGGCGCCGGTGATGCGGGTGAGCGCCCAGCGCAGACGAGTGGTTCACGCGCTGCCTTGGTCTGACGCGCAGCCTCGCTAAAGATCGAGTGAGATCGAACCCAGTCGATAGCGTCGCTGCCCATCGTCGTTCTCGAGCGGCAGGGCAATCACCGGAGTGCCGTCGCGTTCGCCGACAGAGACGAAGACCTCGCAGGCACCCGGCGCGGTTGCCGGGGCGATCAGACCTGCCGTGAAGCTGCTGCGATGCGAGGTGACAGGGGCCTGTCCTCTGGGACCGGGCTTGAGGTCGCGCAGATTGAAGCTCCCGTCGGTCAGCACGGCCACGATGCCGCCCTTGGCATCTTTGAGTGTCAGGGCCATGAATCCGCCGGGATAGCACGGAGCCACGCCGGCGTTGGCCCACTGGCTGTCCACCGCGAACGGCTTCCCGATGGTGACGCGGTTGGGCCAGGTCATCTGACGCAATTGCAGCCGGTAGCCCAGGCGGAGGTTGATGGCGTCCACGGTCTTTCGGGTTTCGGCGAGCATCTCATGCGGCCACCAATGGATCGTCAGGTAGCTGGCGTGGTAGTCCTCGACCGCCTTGATCAACAGCGAGCCATCCCCCCACGCGCCCCGCTCCTTCGAGGGGCCGTAGTGCTCATGTTCAACGATCACCGGGAGCGTGGGCCAGAAGAGCCCGGCCATGTCGGCGTGATACCACGAGTTGGGCGGCGGCTGCACGCAGATGCTGTCGTCGCGGAGAGTGATGCCTTTCGAGAGGGCGTAATCCGTGAGCGGTTGATGCGCGCCCGTGGCTTGCGGGCCGGTGACGTCATCGATGATGGCCAGCCGGGTGCGCTTGAAATGCTTCAGGTGAAGATCGATGTGCTGGCGCACGATTTCGTTGGCGCGGTCCTGGGGAATCTGGCTGCTGCCGCCGGTGTGCCCTTCGCCCCACATGCCATAGGTGCCGATGTCGAGGAACGCCACCTGCGGGCGCCCGTCGTAACGGTCGGCCACCGCACGCAGGAAATTCTCGAGCTTGGCCAGGAAAACCGGGTCGGCGAAGTCGGGGTCCCACAAGGGGCCGTCCGGTTTCGGTCCTTTGCCCCATTCGTAGAACACGCCTTTGGCTCCGGCGTTCTTCACCCACTCCGGTGTGGCGAACCTCGTCCAGTTCTCGGAGCAGGTCAGGCGAAAGGCCACCCGTTTGCCTTTGGCGATCCAGCGTTGCGCGGGTGTATCGAGGATCGGCCAGTTGAACTTGCCTTCCTCCGGTTCGACGAACGCCCACGGGATGCGCAGATAGACGACGGACAGCCCGGGCCACGGGTCTACGGTGTCGGCAGGCTCGAGCCTCGAACCATAGTTCTTCGGGATGTTCGAATAGAACATCAGGGTCCAGCCCATGTCCGGGTTGACGAGCGCGGCGCCACTGTCCTGGGGTTTGACGACAATCGGATCGGGCGCCGGCGGCTCGTTTCCAACTTCGGCCATCGCGGGAAGGGCCGCGGCGGCAAGCACGGACAAGAGGAACAAACGGCGTGCTTTCATGGTTTGAGTCATGTTCGGGGTGAGTTCATTCCAGTTGGACGCGATCGGCTCAGTCGTGGACGCGTTCGCCGGATCATGCGCCAAACGTCCGCTTGAGCCAGGCCCACAAGCCTGTCGGCCGCGGCTGGGGGGGTGTCTCCTCGACTTCGATGCCCTGGGCGGCGAGCAGTTGCCGCAGGAATAGGCGGTCCGGGATGTCCTTTTCCCGGTGCGTCTGCTTCATCTTCCAGAGCGTGAGCGGCGAGGCGAAGGGGATGCGGACGCCGTGAATCACTCGATGGACAGCGTCTTTGCTCGCTTCCGCGTAGGTGACGCCGCACCCGCTTTTCATGAGGTCCACGAGGATTTCGTCACCCACCCGCACCACCGTGAACCGGGCAATGTCGCCCGGGTCGAGTTCGTTCACCGCCTTGTCGGGCAGGCTGCGGAGGGCTTCGAAAACGCGGGCCTCGTTCTCCGGCGAAACATCCACGAGCAGATCGACGTCCTGCGTCAGTCGCGGAAAACCGGCCTCGATGATGGCGAAACCACCGACCACCACATAACGGGCCCCAAGGCGGTTGAGTTCCCCGCACAGGCGCGTCAGGTCGTCGCGTCTGGGCGTGCGCGGGCTTTCCTCAGGGCTGCCTGGAGGATGTGCTGGTTCGTCCATGCGTCGGCTTCTTCGTGGGTGCGGAAGCGGAAAACACCCTTGGGATAGGGCAGCCGCGGCATCAGCGCCGCCGCGTTGCGCACGAGGCGGTCGTAATCCGCCGGTGCCGCCGCGCGTCGCCCGACGACTTTGCCGGGCTGCTCATCGAGATTGACCATGGGCTGCATGACGAAGCCACGGTAAGAGTTGCGGTCGCATTCCGCAAGCGCGCGCAACCCTATGGCACCACCCAGAACAGGGCAGTCTCATTTTGACCAGGTTCAAAAGCGCCGGGTCGGGGACCCGGCCTACAAGCACTGCATTCTCCGGTGGTGTAGGCCGGGTGCCCTCACCCGGCGGTTCATGGAGAGCGTTCACAACCAACGGTTCAGTGCGCATTGGGACCATGAACCTTGCACATGCCCCCCACCCGCCCCACGGGCACCCTCTCCCCCGCTCCGAGCGGGGAGAGGACGGGGTGAGGGTTCTGCGGTTCATGGGGAGCGGTCAGTGTTTCGACAGTTTGATGACGGCCTGCTTGAGTTCGCCGGTGAACCTGAAGGGCATCTTGGCCGACGTAGTCCTCGCTGACCGGAGTGCCGGTGTCCTCGCCGCAGTCGAGCGTCTCGTCGAGCGAGAGGCGGAAGGGCAGCGTGCGTTCGATGCGGGCGGTGCCGACGACTTGTGCCGTCCACCTCGATGGTGCCGGTGCCGCCTTTGCCCAGACCGCCGTCGTGCTTGTAGTCATAGACGATGGTGTGCGCGCCCGGCTTGAGCGCTTCCTTGCCCGTCGACGTAGTAGCGGGCGACGCCGGCGAGGTTGTAGCAGAAGACCGGCTTGCCGTCGAGCAGGTAGAGGCCGTAGCCGGCGAATCGTCCGCCGTGGGTGAGGATCATGCCTTCGGCGCCGCCTTCGGGGATCACGACTTCCGCCTCGATGCGCCAGGACTTGTTCTTGATGTCCGGCGCGGCGCCTTCGGGGATGCGGACGAGGCCCGGGTAGTAGGTGAACGTGTCGCGCCCGGCGGTGAGGCTGGGGCGGTTGCGTCACGTCGAGGCGCTCGACCTTGCTGTTGTCGATCGGGAGCACGTTGTACTTCTCCGCTTCCATCCAGAAGAGGTCCTGGAGTTCCTTGAGCTTGGCCGGGTTCCTTGCGCGGCGAGGTTGTTGGCCTGGGTGAAGTCGTCGGTGATCTTGTAGAGCTCCCACTGGTAATCGAGCACGGCGACGTTGCCGCCGGTGCTGGACCACGGCGGAGTCGGAGGCGTGGTGGCGGCCACCCAGCCGTCGTGATAGATCGCGCGGTTGCCGAGCATCTCGAAATACTGCGTCCGGCGCTTCGAGGGCGCTTTGGCGTCGTCGAAGGTGTAGACCATGCTGACGCCTTCGATGGGCTTCTGCGGCACGCCGTTGATGCTCGTGGGCGCGGGCACGCCGGCGGCCTCGAGGATGGTCGGCATGATGTCGATGACATGGTGGAACTGGGAGCGGATGCCGCCCTTGTCCTTGATGCGTGCGGGCCAGGAGATGACCAGGCCGTTGCGCGTGCCGCCGAAGTGGGAGGCGACCTGTTTGGCCCATTGGAACGGGGTGTCCATGGCGTGCGCCCAGCCGACCGGGTAGTGGTTGAAGGTGTTCGGCCCGCCGAGTTCGTCCATGCGGCGCAGGACTTCCTGGAAGTCTTCGGGAATGCCGTTGAAGAAGGTCATTTCGTTGAGCAGACCCTGCATGCCGCCTTCGCCGCTCGCGCCGTTGTCGCCCTGGATGTAGATGACCAGCGTGTTGTCGAGTTCGCCCTGGGCCTCGATGGCGTCGAGGATGCGGCCCATCTGGTGGTCGCAATGCGCGAGCGCGGCGGCATAGACCTCCATCATGCGGGCAAAGACCTTTCTTCTGGTCGGCGTTGAGGCTGTCCCAGGCGGGAATGCCCGCCGAACGCTCGGTGAGTTTGGCGTTCGGCGGGACGAGGCCCGCCGCTTTCTGCCGGGCGAAGGTCTCCTCGCGCACCTTGTCCCAGCCCTGGTCGAACTGGCCCTTGAACTTCTCGATCCATTCCTTCGGCGCGTGATGCGGCGCGTGGGCGGTGCCGGGCGCGTAGTAGGCGAGGAAGGGTTTGTCCGGGGCTGTCGCGTGCTGCATCCGGATCCAGTGGATCGCGCGGTCGGCCATGTCCTTGTCGAAGAAATAGTCCTTCGCGTCGTGCGGCGGCTCGATCGGCTTGGTTCCTTCGATGATCGCCGGGTTCCACTGGCTGGTGTCGCCGCCGATGAAGCCGTAGAAGTACTCAAAGCCCAGCCCGGTGGGCCACAGGTCGAACGGTCCGGCCTGACTCGACTGCCAGTCGGGAACGTTGTGGTTCTTGCCGTACCAGGAGGTGTTGTAGCCGTTCTGCTTCAGGATCTCGGCGAACGTCCCCGCGCTCTTCGGCATGAGCGTGTTGTAGCCGGGGAAACCGGTGCCCGCCTCCATGATGACGCCGGTGGCCGCGGAGTGATGGTTGCGCCCGCTCAGCAGCGCCGCCCGCGTGGGCGAGCACAGCGCCGTGGTGTGAAACTGGTTGTAGCGGAGGCCGTTCTTCGCCAGCCGGTCCATGGTCGGCGGTGGGAATCGGCCCGCCGAAGGTGGACGAGGCTCCGAAGCCGACATCGTCGGTCAGGATGAGCAGGACGTTCGGCGCACCCTTCGGCGCTTCGACGTCTTTCGGGAAGTCCTTGACGGAGTCCTTGGTCATGCGGCCGATCTTGCCGCCGAAGGGTTGTTCGGGACGGGGCAGTACTTCCTGGGCCGACGCGGAAGTGACGAGCGTTGCCAGCACGAGGGCACGCGCGAGGAGTATCTGGTTTGGCTTCATGGTTGTGTATATCTGCGGTTCGGCAGGCCTTCCATCGCGACTTCGATTTTGGCGATGCTGCTCATGCGCGAGCGGGATACTACGCGACGCAGTAGCGGCAAGCAACGGCTCACTGCGCGGTGTCAGACGCCGCGTCTGAGGATCGGCGCGCCGGCTTGAAGCCGGCTCTGGAGTGTGGACACTGGTCCGAGGCTTCGTTCACATCTGGCGTCCTTGCCCGGCGGCTCGGCCCTGCAGCCAAAGTGAGCACTGCTGGCTTGACCCGGCGGTGTTATCCGATAACTTATCCGATATGAAAAAGCGGGTTTCGGTGGCGGAGTTCACGAAGCAATTCGGTGAGAGTTTCGACATCAAGACGGAGTCTCCAGAATCCCTGACCGGTGAGACTCCATTCAGACAGGTCACGTTTGTGTCGTGCGTTGAAGGGGTTAAGGGTCCTGTGGGGCAGCAGTCGGTTGCCTGTTGCACGGCTCAGTGAAAACGAACCGGAGACGCGGGGACAGCCTGTCCCCGGTCGCGGGGGGCGAACCGTCCGCCCTTCCAGATCGATGGAGATGTTCGGGTTGCGCATCGCGTCTGCGCAGGCGTTGTTTGCGGGCGCCTTTGCCGCCCAAGTCCACGCGGCAGCGGTGGACTGGCAGAACGGCGCAGGGTTTCGTTTCCGCGACGTGGCGTCAGCGGCAGGAGATCCGCCCAGCGAACGCCAGGTTGGCTTCACTGCAATCGCAGGCTCGCACAGCGGCGTTGTCTTCTCGAACCCGGTTTCTGTGAAGCGGGTCATGGAGAATAACAATCTGATGAACGGCTCGGGCGTGGCCGCGGGCGATTACGACGCGGACGGGCTGGTGCGACCTGTTCTTTGCGGGGATCGACGGCACAAACGCTCTGTACCGCAACCTGGGCAGTTGGCGATTCGCGGACGTGACCGCCCAGGCGGGCGTCGGGAAGACCGGGCCGCATGCGACGGGCGCCGCGTTTGGCGACCTGGATGGGGATGGGGATCTCGATCTCCTGGTCGCGACGCTGGGGCAGGGTGTTCGTTGCTTCGAGAACATCGGAAACGGTTGTTTCATCGAGGCCACCGTGCAGGCCGGTCTGGGGGCGGACGCTGGCAGCACGAGCCTGGCGATGGCGGATGTGGACGGGGACGGTGATCTCGACCTGTATGTGGCCAATTACGGCCCGATCTCGATTCTCCGCTCGGGCGGCCGCGCCGAGATGCGGATGGTGAATGGCAAGTGGGAGGTCACCGGGTCTTATGCCAAACGGCTGCGGTTCGTCGATGGCCGGCTCGAAGAGGTCGGCGAAGCCGACACGCTCTATCTCAATGACGGCAAAGGCCGGTTTCGCGCGGTGCCGTGGAACTCGGAGTTTTTCCGCGACGAGCAAGGCATGCCCAAAGCCGAGCCGCTGGACTTCGGGTTGACGGTGCAGATGCGCGACCTGAACGACGACGGCGCACCGGACATCTACGTCTGCAACGATTTCCAGACCGTGGACCGCATCTGGATCAACGACGGCGCCGGGCGTTTCCGCGCGCTCCCGCGGCTGGCGATGCGCAAGCAGAGTTTTTCCTCGATGGGGGTCGATTTCGCCGATATCAACCGCGATGGATTCCTGGATTTTATCACGACAGAGATGATGAGCCGCGACCATCGGCTCCGGATGCGCCAGGTCGTCGGCATGGGCCCGTTGATTCCCGAGCCGGGGCGGGTCGAGAACCGGCCCGAGGTCGCCCGCAACACCCTGTTCCTAAACCGGGGAGACGATACGTTTGCCGAGATCGCGCATTACGCCGGAGTCGTCGCCTCCGATTGGTCCTGGCTGCCGGTCTTCCTCGACGTCGATTTAGACGGTTTCGAGGACCTGCTGATCGGGAATGGCATGCTGTTCGATGTTCAAGAGCGGGACGTGCTCGAGCAGATCCGCTCGCTCGGGCGCCAAACACCCGAACAAAGCCGGACCAACCTTGCCTTGTACCCACCGTTCGTCACCCCTGACCAGGCGTTGCGTAATCGCCATGACCTGACGTTCGAGGACGCGAGTGAGCGGTGGGGTTTTCATGCTGTTCGGATCACCCAGGGGATCGCCCAGGCGGATCTCGACAACGATGGGGATCTCGATCTGGCGCTCAACGGCATCATCAGCGGCGCCGCTCTGCTCCGCAACGAGGCTGGGGTGCCGCGTCTGGCGATTCGGCTGCGCGGTCGTGCGCCCAATGCCTTTGGAATCGGAGGTGTCATCCGCGTTCAGGGCGGCGCTGTCCCGCTGCAGATGCAGGAGATCCTGTGCGGCGGCTATTACCTGTCGTGTAGCGACACGTTGCGGGTCTTCGCGGCGGGCACCGCAACCAATGTGTTGGCGATTCAAGTTCGCTGGCGCAGCGGCGCCGTCACCACACTCGAAGGCGTCCAGCCCAATCGAGTGTATGAGATCGATGAACCGCCGACAGCCCCCCCTCGAGCGGTCACGGCGGCTGCGGCCCCTCAGCCCCGTCCGGCGCAGCTTCTCCCAACCGGTTGCCTGTGCCCGCCAAGTCCTCCAACGCCCGCGAGGACACGCCCGCATCCGGGACGTGCCCTCGACCATGTTCCGCGATGTCAGCGATTGGCTCGGCCATGCCCATCGTGAGCAGATGTTCCCGGACTACCAGCGGCAGCCGTTATTGATGAAGCAGTTCAGTCAACTCGGGCCCGGAGTCGCCTGGTTCGACCTGGATGCCGACGGCCAGGATGAACTGATCGTCGGCGCCGCAAAAGGCGCCGCCTTGGAGGCGTTTCGATGGAACGGGACGAACCGATTCGACCCTCTGAACGCACCAGGCGACGTCCCGGCGCCGGACGATCTGACAGGGCTGGCAGGGTGGGTGTCGTCGGACGGCGCGCGGTCGGTCTTTGCCGGGCTCTCGCACTATGAATCCGAAAACACCTACAGCGCCGGATTGGCCCGGGGTTCCCTGGCGGCCCCCGGCGGCCCATTCGAGGTGAGACCTTTCCTTGCCGTACCCGGCACCCGCAGCGTGATCGGCCCTCTCGCAGTGGCCGACATCGATGCGGACGGCGACCTCGATTTGTTCGTCGGCGGTCGGGTGGTTCCGGGCGCGTACCCGCAGCCCGCGGTCTCGCGTATCTTCCGGCAAGGGCCGGATGGACTTCGCCCTGACGAAGCGAACAGCGTGGCGGTGGCCGACGCCGGTCTGGTGAGCGGCGCTATCTGGAGCGATCTGGATGGGAACGGCTTCCCGGACCTGGTGTTGGCCTGCGAGTGGGGACCGATCCGCCTGTTGCGGAACGAGCGCGGCCTGCTCACCCAGTGGAACATGCCGGTCAACGCTCAACACCCAACGCTCGACGCTCAACCAGCAACGGCGGCACCATCAACCATCAACCATCAACCATCAACGAACTGAGCGGCTGGTGGAATGGGGTGACAACGGGGGACTTCGACGGAGACGGACAACTCGACATTGTCGCGAGCAATTGGGGTCTCAATAGCCCTGTCTCGGCCTCAGCCAGGCATCCGGTCCGGCTTTTCTACGGCGATCTGGCCGGTCTCGGCGTGACCGATCTCATCGAGGCCGCTTTCGTCCCGGAGTTGGGCGCCGATGCGCCCGTGCGCGGCTTGAATGCGTTGGGCCAGGCCTTCCCGATGCTTCAAGGCCGCTTCCAAACGCATCGCGCCTTTGCCAGCGCGACAATCGAAGACGTGCTCGAAGCGCTCCCCAACTCCGCAAGATCCGTTTCCGCCACCACTCTCGCCTCGATGCTCTTCCTGAACCGCCGCACCCACTTCGTCGCCCAACCGCTCCCGGCCGAGGCCCAGTTCTCCCCCGCCTTCTCGGTGAATGTGGGCGATTGCGATGCCGACGGTCACGAGGATCTCTTTCTCAGCCAGAATTTCTTCGCCCTCAGACCCGAGGTGCCGCGCCTGGACGGCGGACGCGGCCTATGGCTCCGGGGCGATGGACAGGGGCAGTTGAGAGCGGTCCCCGGCCAGGTTTCCGGCGTGGCAGTCTATGGAGAGCAGCGCGGCGCCGCCCTCGGCGACTTCAACCGGGACGGTCGGCTCGATCTGGTCGTAAGCCAGAACGGCGGACCGACCCGCCTTTTCCTGAACACCGCGCCCCGGCGCGGCCTGACCGTCCGCCTCGAAGGCCCTCGAGGCAATCCGATGGCCATCGGCGCGCGCTTGCGACTCTGGCGCGGGACAACTCCCGGCCCAATCCGCGAAGTCCGCGCCGGCAGCGGCTACTGGTCCCAAGACGCTGCGACCCAGGTGATGGGCAGCTCGGAACCGCCGACCGAAATCGAGGTGTTCTGGCCCGGCGGAAAAGCCGTCCGCTTTCCGCTCGATGCCAACGCCTCCGAATGCATCATCCCGATCGAGGGCACAATGCGGGTCACGAGAATGCGAGGCGCGGCGTCTCCTCAATGATGGATTTCCACGGCGACTGTGTAGTCGAACCCGCGGTACCAGCCGGTTTCACTGCTTCCCCCGTCCCAACTGGAAACGATGTTCCAATAGTCACCATAGTATTGGATGAAGCCGCCGATCCATGCATTTGGTCCGCGAGGGCTGTTCTGCACGATCCGGGCCGAGAGTTGTCCGAAACTCGAATTGAGGTCCTGGATGGCAAAGCTCGATTCGGCATTTGAGGTGGTGCTCTCGTAGCGCAGTTCGCGATAGGTCACCACATGGATGCCATTTTCCGTGTAGGACCATACCGCAGGCGAGATGGTCGGCGTGAAGTTCAGGTTCACGTTGACTTGATCGCCCACCCCGCCGCCGTACGTCACGTCTATCGTCTGCCAGAGGTTGGTCCAGCTTGTCACTTCAGGATAGATCGCGCCCTCCACGCGCCAGGTCCCGCGGAAATTGACCGCGACCCGGGGGTGCGCCGGCGATCCTGGAATTCCCTCTGACACCACGCGCGTATACTCGATCGGGCCGGACACGTCGGCGGATTGTTTGGGCGTGATGAAGCCGCCGATTTCGGAGTTCGAGCCGGCGTCATGGTTGACCGCGACCAGCACCAGCAGGTGGCCGGCGGACACGGTGACATCAAGTTTGTCGCCTCCTTTGGACAACACACCCTTGGGCCAAACATTCCCATGGCCCAGAAAGTCGGGCACAACATAGACGTCCACCGACGCCTTGCCGGTGACCTCCTCGATTTCGACGGTGAAGCCCTGGCTGGCCTCGCGGCTTGAGACCTTCCAGTAGTCGAGTTGCCCCGTGTACCCCCCACGCAGGCCAAAGGCAAAGTCCGCACGCGGTTCGTTCTTGTCCAATATCGAGATCGGCGCCGGGCTGCCATCGGGATTGAGCACAGGATTGAAATTGGCCAGCACGCCTGCCCTGTTGAGCCAGTAGTCGCCGCAGAACAGCCGATAGAACCGGTGCAGGTCGTCGCCGGTCTTGCTCTTGACGGTCTGTTCAAGCCGTTTGAGGGTCGAGGAAATTCCGTAGCTCTCCATGGCGTCGAAATGCGCTTTGAACGTGAGGCCGGAGCGGGCGAAGAGGAAGGCGAGCAGTTCGGCGGTCACATACTCGTGCGAGTCGTTCGCGGTGGAGACAGGAAGCGCCGGGTAATTCCATGCGTTGACATCCGGAGTCCGGAACGGATAGCCGCGATTGAGGACATAATGCCAGGAGGCGTAAGTGGCGCATGCTTCATGCCACCACTTGCGCTGCGACGCCGCATAGATGTTGTAGTAAGCGTTCTGCACCGAGTGAAACAACTCATGCCCGACGTTGTAGCGCACCTCCTCCGCGTCATCGAACATGGCCGGCAGGAACACGTCGCCGCTCCAGCCAGACCAGAACGGCTCCGGAGCCTCGCTCGAGTCCACGATGACATACCACTGCTCCTCGGGCACCTGGAAACCTGCGGCCTTGTAGGCGGAGTAGGCTGCCTCACCCGCGTCCGCGATCAACTCCGCATACTCCTGCGCTGGTATCCGGGTGTTGCCTCGCAAAACCGGCTGGTTGGGATCGAATACGACCCGGGCATGGAGGTTATCCGATTTGAGCACCCGCCACCCGCGGGCGATGTAGCGCACGGCCCAGGTGGACAGGTGCGGCGTCGAGAAGCGCACCAGCCCGGCACCGGCATCCACCGTGAGGGGCACGGACTTCCAGCTCCTGGCTTCGGGAATCCAATGCGATACGACCAGGGCATCATCGAGGGGCAGGTCGGGGTTGAGCCGCGCCGGGTCGTACGGAAGCGCCAGAGTGAGATCCTGGTTGAACCGCGTTTCGTTGCCGATCTGGATGTCGAACACCTGGAACGTCTCCAGACCGTAAGGCGCGGGGGGAATGCCCGCTTCCGCCGCCGACCGCCCCAACACCGCCACCGTGGCGGGCGCAGTCAGCGTGCCGGCCGGGACGGTCACCGAGACGCCCTCTACGGAAACGGTCTGCATGCTGCCGGTGTCGGTAAGGCTCGCCATCTGACCAGGGTCAAGCGGTAGCTCGGCCAGACGGAAGAACATCATCGGCACATCGGTCGAGATGGGCAGTGCGATGATATTCGACGTGCTTTGAGCCACACCTGAGGCCAGTACTGCCGGATGGGACACCAGGGCTTCCGCACTCGGCGCGAATTGCACCGAATAGAGGCTCGGCACCTGCCCCGCTGTCAGCCGTGCCCCGATCGCGTCTGTGCTGACCTCGGTGACCAGGATGCTCGGCTGGCCCAACACAATCGCTGGCAAGAGCGCCGTGAATACTCCGGCGAGCCATCCCGCCTTCGGCTGATTTGGGTGAACGTGTTGTCCGACGCCGTCGGGATAAACCGCTGATTTCACAAGGTTAGCGAGGCTGCGCCTCAGACCGGCAAGGCGTGTTGCCAGATCGTTTGCGCTTGGCATTCCCCAGGTTATCGACAGTCGACGCCTCGCTAACGGGCGCCGCTGCGCGGCGCAAAAACTTGACTCAATGACTACAGATTTCATCGAGGGAGTCACTCGAGCGAGGCGCGCCTCAGACCAAATCCCAATCTTCGACATCATGAACCGCCCTTTCGTTTTCCTGCCCGTCTCTCCCGTGCCTCGCTCCTGAGAATCCTTGCGAAACGAAAGGGATAGGGGCGAAGGCCAAACTTGACTTGATCGCAACATGTTTGGGGTTTCAAGGATTCCAACGAAGCTCCGCCTCAAACCGACGAGCGAGCCTGGGCTTTCGATTCTGCTGGTACTGATGGGGCCGTCCGAACGCGGAGCTTCGTTGGAATCCTCCGTTCCGCTTCGCGGAAAACTTGACTGTTTTGTTCAGATGTTGGGCAGATGGAGCAGGCTAGATGGCACATGGTCTTGCGTAAGAGGGCCGGAATCTGCCTAGCCCCTGCCGGATGATCAAGCAGAAACGCCCGCACACGAGCCTCGCTCGATCCTCCCCCATCAGCTTCAACTCCAGCACGCGATTGACATCGCAACCGCGGGTCGGTGCCCGCGCCGTGCAATCCCGCTTGCACCAGCCATTTCGACCTTTAGCCGTGTCCATTCCATCAAAGCCACGGATCAAACACGGATGGACCACGGATTGAGTCGGTTGCGATTCGATCGCCGGATTGGTTCGCAGTCACTGATGAGTGGCCGAAAACGGCTATCAAACAACAGCGCCAACGGTTTCGGGATATGCAACGGCATCCCGCGTTCCCGAGTTTTTTGTTGCCTGGATTGGGCCAGGCCGTTAAGCTGTCCTACGTCTGAACCAATTCCGTGGCAGTCGTCCTCAAACAGAATCTGGCCGCGGGCATTTCCCGTGCAGGAGGAGTGTGGCCTGGGCGAGGGCCCAGATCCCACGAGAAACGCTGGCGGACGGAGACGGAATGACGGAGAACAACAAGGATATACCCTATGCGCAAAAGACTCATCGGAGGTTTCCTGGTGATCGCTCTTGCCGGCGCGACAGCGCTGGCCGGATCGTTCACCTCGGACTTCAGCGACCCCAACCAACTGGGGTTCACTCTGACCGACAACGGCGCCGCACCGGCGCCGGTTATCGAAAACGGCCATTTGGCCCTGACCGCGGCGGTCAACAGCCTGCAAGGGACGATGATCGTGGACGATCTCGATGCGTACCAGGCCATCGAGAGCTTCACCGTCACCTTCAAGCTGCAGATCGGGCCAGGTTCCGGGAACGCAGCGGACGGCTTTTCTTTCTCGTTTGGGCAGGATGTGACCTCCTACTCGAACTTCGGCGAGGAGGGTGGCACCACCACGGGCATCAGCGTCTGCTTCGACATCTATGACAATGGCGGCGGCGAAGCGCCGTCAGTGGACGTCAAGTACAACAACGTCACGATCGCGCACACCGTGTTCGCCAAGGCGGACATGGTGACCAGCAAGTTCGAGGACGTGTCCATTCAACTCACGCGCTCGGGCACGTTGAACGTGAGCTACAAGGGCCAGCCCCTTTACGCGAATCTCATGCTGCCCAGCTTCGTGCCGGTCGAGGGCCTGTTCGCCCTGGGCGCGCGCACGGGTGGCGAGAACGCGGCGCATTGGATAGACGACCTGAGCATCCAGACAGTCGTGGCGGGCGCGACGGTGGCGCCATCGGTCACGGCAAACCCGCAGAACCAAACCGTGGATGAGGGGGCCAATGCCACTTTCACTGTCGGGTTCGACGGTTCCGCTCCGCTGGCCTTCCAGTGGTACAAGAACAACACGGCGATCGACGGGGCCACCGCCCCGACGCTGACCCTGACCGCGGTGTCTTTCAACGACAACCAGGCCAAGATCAAATGCGAGGTCAGCAACAGTGTCGGATCGGCGATGTCGCAGGAGGCTACATTGACTGTCGTTCGGGATGACACGCCGCCGCTGTTGGTTTCCGCGAAGGGCAGCACCGATTTTCTTGGAGTGGTTCTGACGTTCTCCGAGCCCATCGATGATGCCACTGGCGGCAACAAGGACAATTACGCCATCGCGGGCTTGACCGTGAACTCGGCGGCAGTGATCGGTTCGAGCGTCGTCCTGGCCACCACGAAACAGACCGAAGGCGCCACCTACACCGTGGTCGTGAACAATGTGAAAGACCGCTCGGTCCTCGGCAACACGATCGCCCCGAACAGCCAGGCCCAGTTCCAGACGTTCATGTTCATGTTGGGGCGCGTGCTCCACAAGAAATACAATAATTTTGACGACAACAGCGGCGGCGATCCCAACAACCTCTTCAACGATCCCCGCTATCCGAACCAGCCGGATCGGATGGATCTCATGCCGATGTGGGAGTACCCGGCCAATGGCGCGGGCCGCGATGCCGCCGCCGATCCGACCCGGCAGTACTTCGACACGCTCGAGGGCTACTTCATCCCGCCCGAGGACGGCAACTACGTGTTCTTCATCGCCGGCGCCGACCGCTGGTGGCTGTATCTCAGCACCGACGACGACCCGGCGAACATGTACATGATCGCCGCCGAGCCGGGCGGCTGGACCGATCCGCGGTATTGGAACACGACGCACGACACCGACCCGATGCGTCATCGCTCCGATTATTCCACCTACAATGTGTACCCGACCGCCCCGACCATCACCCTCGAGAAGGGCAAACGGTATTACATGCTCGAAGTCCACCACGACCCCAGTTGGTGCGGGGCGGATGACTTCAGCGCGACATACATCAAGGAAGGCGATCTCGATCCTGTCGACGGGAGTGCGCCGACCCTGACCGGCAATGTCGTCGGCTGCTATGTGGATCCGACCGGCAGTTCGGTCACGATCACCGAGCAGCCTGCCGACACCACGGCGGTCGTCGGACGCGACGCCACGTTCACCGTGGTTGCGACCGGCACTTCCGCTTACGGCGTCGCCCTCACCTATCAATGGCAGCAGATGGCCCCGGGCGGTAGCACGTGGGTTGACATCGCCGGCGCGACGTTCGCTTCCTACACGACCCCCGTGCTGACGCTCGCCGACAACGGCACCAAGTTCCAGGTCGTCTGCACGGTGCCGGCTGTTGTTCAGCCGAGCGCGACGGCCACGTTGACGGTCACCTCCGACACCGCACCGCCGAGGCTGGCGGGTGCCGGGGCACTTCCGAGTCAGGCTGGCGCCACCTTCGATGTGGGCGTCACCTTCGACGAGAGGGTCGACGCGGCGACGGCTGGCACCCAGTCCAATTACACCCTGTCCGCCGGCGCCATCACCGGCATCCAGTTCTACGAAGGCTCGCCGGGCGTGGTGCTGACCGTGTCCGGGCTGACAGTGGGCAACACCTACACGGTCACCGTGAAGAACGTGAAGGACCTCGCCGGCAATGCCATGACCAGTGAATCGAAGGACTTCAAAGTTTCCGCGATGAAGTGGGGCGTGGTGGGCGCCAACGAAGCCGCTCTGGGCAACGGCGTCCTCGCCACCGCCGACAACGGATTCGATGTGTACAGCGACGGCGTCGGCGAATGGGGCACCTACGACGAATCGACGTTCGTCTATGAAGAAGTCACTGGCGACTTCGACAAAGTGCTCCGCGTCGAGTACCAGGATGCCTCGAGCCAATGGGCGCGCGCAGGCCTCATCGCCCGCGATGTCACCAACTTCGGCGTCGATCGGGTTGCACAGACGGGCAGCGGTTTCACCACGCCGCCTTACGACGGTCTTGCCGGGCGCTACCAGAAGGTACACGTGAACCCGGTGCAGACCGCGATGGGCACCCCGGGCAACAACAGTTGGGAAGGCAACCGGCGCTTGACGACCGGAGAGGCGACCACGACCGCCGGCGGCGGCGGCACGCCGATGTATCCCAATGCCTGGTGCCGTCTCCAACGCACCGGCCAGACGTTCACCATCTTCCGGAGCGATAACGGGGTGGACTGGACCCAATTGGGCACCAGCCTGTTCGACCCGGCCATGCCGGCCACGTTGTTCGTCGGGCCCGAATACTCGCCCGAAAACGGCAACATTAGTGAGGTGACCCTTAAAGGCGTCTTTGTGGCGAAGTTCCGCGACTACGGCAATTTCACCGTGGCACCGCCGGAGTTCGTCAGCGTCACGCTCAACGCCAATGGCACTGTGACCTTGGTGTGGACAGGCGGCGGAACGCTCCAGTACACCACATCTCTGACGCCGCCGGCCCAGTGGGCGGATGCGCCCGCAGGGGCGGTGAGCCCATACACGCTCGACCCAACGCAGATCGGGCCGGTCGTGTTTGGCCGGATCAAGAAGTAAGCATCGTGCGTTCAGTGTCCCAGAGGCCGGGGTTCGCCCCGGCCTCTCTTTTTTCATTGTTCTCGGGGTCGCGGGTTGTGCGGACGAACGGGGCGAGCGATGCCGAACAGCGGGCTCGCCTTGGCGTGAGCGTGAGGGTGAGGGGGAAAAGGATGGACGACGGGGGCCGCCGGTGGCTGTTCCGTATCCTGGCGGCCGTTGTCGTGCCACTGGCATCTCTGGTCCTGGTCGAGACCGGCTTGCGCCTCGCCGGGTATGGGCACCGCACCTCGTTTTTTCTGCAAACAACCACCGGCGGCACCAAGACACTGATTGACAACGCCTGGTTTGGCCTGCGGTTTTTCCCACCGGCTCTGGCCCGCAGTCCGGCGCCGGTCTCGCTTTTGGCGGACAAGCCGGAGGGTGTGTATCGGGTTTTTCTCTTTGGCGAATCGGCTGCGCTCGGCGATCCGCGGCCCGCCTACGGCGTGGGGCGTTACCTCGAAGTTCTGTTGCGCGATCGGTTTCCCGGACGGGAGATCGAGGTGGTGTGTGCCGCGATGACTGCGATCAACTCCCACGCCCTGGCCTCGATCGCCCGCGAGTGCGCCCGGTATGGCGGGGACCTGTGGATCGTGTACGCCGGGCACAACGAAATGGCAGGCCCATTCGGCGCCAATACCGTGTTCGGTCCGCAGGCGCCGCCGTGGTGGTTGGTGCGCGCCTCGCTGGCTGTCCAGCGTCTGCGGGCCGGCCAATTCCTCGTCCGCGTCGGGCGGGGTCTTGCTGGCAGGTCTGGCTCGCCGGGCGCGTGGGGCGGAATGCGGATGTTCCAGGATCGGCCATTGGCCCTGGATGACCTCGGCCGAGAGCGCGTTTACCGGAACTTCCATCGCAATCTTACCGAACTGGTCCGGGCCGGCGCGCGCGTTCGCGTCCCCATTCTTCTCAGCAGTGTCGCGAGCAATCTCCGGGATTGCGCCCCGTTCGCGTCGTCTTCGAGTCCGGCGTCGTCGGGTGTGGCCGCAGGTTCGGGGTGGGAGTCGTTCTGCCGAGACGGCGATCGCCTGGCCGGCGAGGGGCGCTGGGCCGAGGCGGTCGCCCAGTTTCGGGGCGCTCTCGATGTCCACCCGCGGTCTGCCGAGCTTCACTTCCGACTGGGTCAGTGTCTGCTTGCTTGCGGCGAGACCGATGCTGCGCGAACGCACTTCCAGCAGGCGCGGGATCTCGACACCCTCCCATTCCGCGCGGATTCGAGAATGAATGACATCATCGGGGAAGTGGCTCGCAGCCACGCTGGGAAGGGCGTGCTGCACGCGGATGCGGAGGCGGCTCTGAGCCGGCACAGTCCGGCGGGAGTCCCCGGCCAGGAGTCCTTCTACGAACACGTGCATTTGGTTCCGGAGGGCAACTATCGCCTGGCGCGCCTCTGGGCGGAGGCGATCGCGCCCCTGTTGGCGGGCACGGCGACAAACGCCGCCGCGTCGTGGCTCGAACCGGAAGACTGCGCTCGGCGCTTGGGATTGACCGACTGGAACCGGCACGCCGCCCTCGAAGAGATGCTGCGGCGTCAACTCGATGCGCCATTCACCAACCGGTTCGATCATGCCGCCCGCATGGATGCGATCCGCCAGCAACTCGCGCAAACGCGCGATCGGATGAAATCCCAGACGCCGGCCGAACTCTGCTCTTTCTATGAAGAAGCGATTCGCAGGCGTCCTGGCGACGCCTGGCTGCACCACAATTACGCCGAGTACCTCAAGAACTCGGGCGACCTGGCCCAAGCCGCCGTCCAGATGCAGCGGGTGCGCGATCGTGTGCCCCACCATTTCGCGGCTCACTTGCAACTCGGACGCCTCTTCGCGCGCCTGAGACAGTTCGCCGAAGCCCGGCACTCGTTGGCCGAGGCGCTGCGCCTTCGTCCGGATCTCTCCGATGCCGATCTCGAACTCGGCCAAATCGCCGCCAGCCAGGGCGGGCTCGAGGAAGCGCTGGCGCACTTCGATTCGGCCATCCGGAAGCGCCCTGAGAGCGTCGGGGTCTACCTGCGCCGGGCGGACGTGTTGAAGGCGCTGAAGCGCGACGAAGCCGCGATCGAGAGCCTGCGTGACGCCATCCGGCTCCAACCGTCGTCCTGGGAGGCCCGTTACGTTCTGGGCATCGAACTGGCAAGCAGCGGGAAGATCGCCGAAGCCGAGGCGGAATTGGCCGAAGTCGTCCGCCTGCAACCCGAGCATGTCCTGGCCCGGTTAAACCTCGGCAACCTCATGGCGCGGCAGGAACGGTTTGACGAGGCACTGGCCCAGTTTCGTGAGGTCCTTCGCCTCGATCCGCAGAACCCGACGGCGAAGGAATCCGTGGCTGCTCTCGAGCATCGCCCCGCGCCGTGAAGCGGCGGGAGAGGGTTCTCTCTCTCCCATGAAGCTCGACATGGAAAGCGGTGCTGAAGCACCGCTACTCAAACGCTCCGCGTCTTCGAGCGCGGGCGGCGTGGTCGCGAAGCGTCTGGAGTGCGGCGGTTTACCGCCGCTTTGGGTTCATGTTCACTGAGCAGTTCAAAAAGGAACAGGTGGCTTGCCATGAATCACCCGTGCCTTTCTGGCAAACCACTTCACATGAAAATGGGGTATGCACGCCGCGTGAGGGCACGCGGCCTACAACCTTGTAGGCCGGGTCCCCTGCCTGCCGACAGGCAGGCCTGACCCGGCGTCCGCGTCATTTCGGGTGAATCTCGCCATGGAAAACGGCGCTCAAGCGCCGCAGTCCAAACGCTTCGCGGCTTCGAGCGCGGGCGGCGGAATCGCCGAAGCGCCTGGATTGCGCCGGGTTGCCGGCGCGTTGGTTGAAGCTCTGCCGCGCTGCGTGAATGTTGGACTCTGAGCGTCGAGCGTTCCGGTTTGATTTGAAGCTTTCGCCGGGTCGCCGCTGCGGTTATTGATGCCGAGACACTGTATGGCCGCGTTCCGACAACCGTGGCGTCGTGCGATCGGCGGCACGGCAGGGCTGATGGCGCTCTGCGCCTGGTGCGAGCCCGCTTTGGTTTGGGGATCCGACAGCGGTTTCCGCACTGCTCCGCTTGCGGTTCCCGCGGCGGGGCGGGCCGGGTTCACCCTGTTGTCTCCATCCCAGACTGGCGTCACGTTCACCAACGTGCTCCCCGAGTCGCGTTTTGTGACCAACCAGGTGTTGCCCAACGGTTCGGGCGTGGCCGCCGGGGACGTGGATGGTGACGGCTGGTGCGATCTCTATTTCTGCGGGCTGAGTTCGTCCAACCGACTGTATCGCAACCTGGGCAACTGGCGTTTCGAGGATGCGACTGATCGCGCCGGGGTGGCGTGCGCGGAGTTGGACGCGACGGGGGCCGCATTCGCCGATCTCGATGGAGACGGCGACCTCGATCTTGTGGTCAACTCCATTGGCACGGGCACGCTCCTGTTCTTCAATGACGGTCGCGCCCGGTTCTCCCCCGGTCCGGCGGCGCTCAATCCGGGTCGCGGCGGCACGTCGCTTGCCCTGGCCGATGCCGACGGCGACGGCGATCTCGATTTGTACGTGGCCAACTATCGCACCTCGACCCTGATGGATGCGCCCGGCACGCGGTTCACCGTCAAGGTGGTCGACGGTCGCCCTTTTGTGGCGGCCATCAACGGGCGTCCGCCGACCGATCCGGAATGGACGAACCGGTTCCGGTTCACGTTCGAACTGGGCGCCGGCGGGCAGGGCCGATTCGCTCGCGAGGAACTGGGCGAGCCGGACCTGTTTCTGCTCAACGATGGCCGAGGACAGTTCACGCCGGTGTCGTGGACGGGCGGCGTGTTTCTCGATGAGGACGGGCAACCGCTCTCCAACCCCTTGTTCGATTGGGGTCTTTCGGTGCTGTTTCGCGACTTCAACGGGGACGGCAAACCGGACCTTTACGTCTGCAACGATTTTGCCACGCCCGACCGCTTCTGGCTCAACCAGGGGCAGGGCCGGTTCCGGCTCGCACCCCGCCTCGCCCTTCGTCAAACCAGCCTGGCGTCGATGGCCGGGGACGTCGCGGACTTGGACCGAGACGGCCACGCCGATTTCATGGTCACGGAAATGCTGAGCCCGGACCACACCCGCCGGCTGACGCAGCGCAACGTGGTCCAGGGCGAGACGCCCGCCGGCGCACAGATCGAAGGGCGCCCTCAATCTGCGCGCAACACGTTGTTTCGGAACCGCGGCGATGGCACCTACGCCGAGATCGCGCAGTACGCCGGGCTCGAAGCCTCGGACTGGTCCTGGGGACCGATCTTCCTCGATGTTGACCTGGACGGCTACGAGGACGTGCTGATCCCGAACGGCTTCGAGCGGGACAACATGAATGCCGATGTTCAAGCGCGCATTCACGCCGCCAAGGCGGGGCGGCGAACCCTGACGGTGGACGAACTGCAACTGCGCCGGATGTTCCCCCGGCTGGCGACGGCGAACCTGGCCTTCCGGAATTGCGGGGCGCTCGAGTTTTCCGAATGCAGCAAGGAATGGGGGTTCGATCACCCGGTCATTTCGCAGGGAGCCTGCCTGGCCGATCTCGACAACGACGGCGATCTCGATGTGGCGGTCAACAACCTCAACTGCGCAGCCGGGCTTTACCGCAACGAGACCTCAGCCGCCCGCATCGCGGTGCGGTTGCGGGGGCGGACGCCCAACACCGGCGGCGCCGGGGCGCACATCACGGTTCTGGGCGGCCCGATCGAGCAGAGTCAGGAGGTCGTTGTGGGAAGCCGCTATTGTTCGAGCGATCAGGCCCAGCGAACGTTCGCTGCCGGGGCCGCGCGGTCGCTCGATCTGCTCGTTCGGTGGCGCAGCGGGCGCCAGACGATCCTGACCAATCTCGCGCCAAACCGGTTGATTGAAGTGATCGAGCCCGAGATGATGCGGGGCTGGACCTGAAGCGCGGCCCGCTCGAGAAAGAAGCGCCGGCCCCTTCCGCGCTGCGGTTCGCGGATGTCAGCGGCGCCCTGCGCCATCTTCATGAGGACAGGCCCTTCGATGATTTCGAACGGCAACCGTTGTTGCCCCGGCGGCTCAGTCAACTCGGTCCGGGCGTCGCCTGGTGGGACATGAACGGCGACGGGCAAGACGACCTGATCATCGGGAGCGGGTGCGGCGGCCAGGCGGCTCTGTTCCTGAATCTGGGCGACGCCCGGTTCCTGCGCTCGACCAACGCCGGCTGGTGTCGCCCTATCGAGCGCGACGTGGCGGGCCTGGCGGGAATCGCGCCAGGAAAGGTGCTGGCCGCGCTGGCCAATTATGAAGACGGGCTGACAAATGGAATCGGAGTGGTCCTCTGGGGCCAGGCGGGGCCGATCTCGAGCGTTCCGCTGACGCGGGCCAGCTACGGGCCGATCGCCGTTGCCGACTACAACGGGGACGGTGAACTCGATCTTGTCCTTGGCACTCGCGCGGTTGGGGGGCGTTACCCGGAGCCGGTGGGGGCGGCCCTCTGGCGGAGCGAACAAGGGGCGTTCGAGTTGGACATCGCGAACACCGGGCGCCTGTCGCTGGGCCTGGTCAGCGGCGCGATTTGGACCGATCTCACCGGGGATGGCTGGCCGGAGTTGGTGATGGCCTGCGATTGGGGGCCGATCCGCGTGTTCCGCAACGAGCGCGGCCATCTCAGCGAATGGAATGTCCCCGTCACCGCTCAACGTTCACCGCTCACCGCTCAACGCTCAACCATCCACCATCCACCATCGACCATCAACGAACTGACTGGCTGGTGGAATGGCGTTGCGGCTGGCGATTTCGACAACGATGGCCGGCTCGATCTGCTGGCGTCCAACTGGGGAGCCAACACGCGCTGGCAGCGCTGGCGCGGGGCGCCTCTCCGCATGCTGTTTGGCGACTTCCAGGAGGAAGGCGCAATTCAGATCATCGAGACGCACTACGTGCCCGAGTTACGCGCTTATGCGCCGGACCGCATGTTGGACGCCGTTACCCGCGCGCTGCCTGCTCTGTCTGAGCGGTTCCCAACCCACCAGTCGTGGGCCGAGGCCGGCATCGACACCATCCTGGGCGAGTGGCGTTCGTCGGCGCGGCAGGCTGAGGCTGTCTGGCTCGAGTCAACGCTGTTCCTCAACCGGGGCGATCACTTCGAGATTCGGATTCTGCCGCCGGAAGCGCAACTCGCGCCGGCTTTCGCAGTCTGCATCGGCGATGCCGATGGCGACGGCAACGAGGACGCGTTCCTCAGTCAGAACTTCTTCGGCGTGGGCGCGGACACATCGCGGCACGACGCCGGGAGGGGCCTGTGGTTGCGAGGCGATGGCCAGGGCGGTCTCTCGCCGGTGCCCGGCCAGGACTGCGGGGTGCGCGTGTACGGCGAGCAGCGCGGGGCGGCGCTCGCCGACTTCGACGCCGACGGGCGGGTGGACTTGGTGGTCGCTCAGAACAGCGCAGCCACGAAGCTGTACCGCAACGTGGGAGCCCAACCGGGTTTGCGGGTGCGGCTTGAAGGACCGCCGGCCAATCCCCTCGGCCTGGGTGCCGTTCTGCGTCTGCGCTATCGAGACAGGGCCGGGCCCGCGCGCGAGGTTCGTGCCGGGAGCGGTTACTGGTCGCAAGATAGCCCCGTGACGGTGCTGGGCCTGGCGGGGGTGCCGAGCGCAATCGAGGTGCGCTGGCCGGGCGGGAGTGTGACCCGGACGCCCGTTTCGCGGGATATCCGCGAAACAGTGGTGCGCGCGGGCATTGGGGGCGACGAAGCCGCGCGCTGAAGTGAGCGAGGCTTCGCCTCAGACCGGCGCAGCGCGGCGACCTGCGCATTCGCCGGCACCAGAGACGCACCAGAGTCTCCCGTCGCTTTGGTTGCGGCTCTGCCGCGCTGCGTGAGGATTCAGAATGGAGGCCGCTCTCTGGATTTGGCTTGCCCAAGGCACGGGGCTGGTGACAAACATCACGGCGAATCGAGTGCATTCCGTGGCCATGAGTCTCAGAAGGAACCCGCCGGTGCGCGTGTCCCGCGCGGGGCGATATCGGTTCGGGCGGGTGCCCGGACCGCGCGGGGAGCACTGGCGCGCAAAGGCGGAGTGAAACAGATCCAATTGAACCGTATGTCCAAGACATTGATACAAGGGTTTGCGGTGGCGGCTTTGGCTGGCGCGACGGCGCTGGCAGGGTCGTTCACCTCGGACTTCAGCGACCCCTACCAACTGGGGTTCAGCCTGACCAGCAACGGCGCCATGCGCCCGGACGGCGTGACCGAGTTCATGCCGGCCGTGGAAGAGGGACATCTTGTCCTCACCTACAACGAGGCCGGCCAGATCGGCTCGTTCATCCTCGATGATCTCGACAATTTCCAGGCCATCGAGAGTTTTAAGGCGACCTTCAAAATGCAGATCGGGCCGGGATCGGGGAACCCGGCAGACGGCGTGGCGTTCTGTTTCGGGCCGGATGTCTTTTCCTGGTCGAACTTCGGCGAAATTGGCACCGGCACCGGCCTGATCGTCACCTTCGACACCTACGACAATGCCGAGGGCGCGCCGTGGGTTGCGGTGAAGTACAATGACACATGGGTCGTCTCCCAGCCTTTCGCCAAGGCCGACATGGTGACGAGCGCTTTCGAGGATGTGTCGATCGAACTCACCCGCAGCGGCACGCTCAGTGTCGGCTACAAGGGCTCGCCCCTCTTCACCAGCGTCGTTCTGCCTGGCTTCGTTCCGACCGCGGGACAATTCGGCTGGGGCGCGCGCGCCGGCGGCGAGAGCGCACTGCACATGTTGGACGACCTCAGCGTGACGACCGTTGTGGCCGGGGCGGAGGTCGCTCCCTCGATCACAGCCGATCCGCAGAATCAGACGATTCCGGAGTTGGGGGATGCGGTCTTTGCCTTCGGGTTTGACGGCACGGCGCCTCTGGCCTTCCAGTGGTACAAGAACGGCACCGCCATTGATGGCGCGACCGACCCGATTCTGGTTCTGACCGGTGTCTTGTTCGCCGACAACCAGTCCAAGTACAAGTGCCAGGTCAGCAATGCGGTCGGGTCGGCGACCTCGAACGAGGCGACTCTGACCGTGGTCCAGGATGTGACGCCGCCCGTGCTGGTCTCGGCAACGGGCACCACCGATTTCCTGGGGGTGGTGGTCACCTTCTCGGAGCCGGTGGACAACGTCAGCGGCGCGAATAAGGACAACTACGCCATAGCCGGTCTGACCATCAACTCGGCGACGGTGAATGAGTCGACCGTCGTGCTGGCTACGTCCAGGCAGGCCGAAGGCACGGAGTACACCCTGGTGGTCAACAACGTCAAAGACAGGTCGGCGACCGGCAACACCGTCGCCGCGAACAGCCAGGCCAAGTTCAGGACCTGGGCGTTCATGCTGGGGACGTTGCTGCACAAGAAGTACGACAACATGAACGACAACGTCGGCGCCGCTCCCGCGAACCTCTTTGCTGACCCGCGATACCCCGCGCTGCCGGATCGGACGGATTTGCTGACCATGTGGGAGTACCCGGCCAACGGCGCCGGGCGCGACGCCGTCGCCGATCCCGTGCGCAACTACTTTGATACCATCGAGGGCTTCTTCGTTCCACCCGAGACAGGCAACTATGTGTTTCTGACGGCGGGTGCGGATCGCTGGTGGCTCTATCTGAGCACGGACGACAATCCGGCGAACATGGTGATGATCGCGGCGGAGCCGGGCGGTTGGAGCAACCCGCGCGGTTGGACGCAGATTCACGGCGGCAGCCTCGAGAACCGCCGTTCGGACCAATCGACGCTGAACCAGTGGGCCACAGCGCCCACCATTACGCTCGAGAAGGGCAAACGCTATTACATGCTCCAGGTGCATCATGATCCGAGTTGGTGCGGGGCGGATGACTTTGGCACGACCTACATCCGGGAAGGAGATCTGGATCCGGCCAACGGCAGTGCGCCAACTTTGACCGGCAGTGTGGTTGGTTGCCTCGTGGACCCGACCGGATCGTCCGTCACCATCAGTCAGGATCCGGCCGACGCCACCGTCGAGGCGGGCCGCAGCGGCGTGTTCACCGTGACCGCAACGGGGAGTTCCGTCTACGGAGCGGTGCTGACCTATCAGTGGCAGCGACGCGCCACGGGCGGAGGCGCGTGGGCGGACATTCCAGGCGCCAGCGCCGCGACGTACACCACACCGATCCTGACCCTTGCGGACAACGGCTCTCAGTATCGGGCGATCTGCATGGTCCCCGGCATCAACCAACCCAGCGCGGCGGCGACGCTGACAGTCTTCGCCGATGTTCTGGCGCCGACGTTGGTGTCCGCCGCGGGGAGTTCGGATTTCACGAGTGCGGTGGTCACCTTCTCGGAACCGGTGGACGAAGCCACTGGGGGCAACACGTTCAACTACACCATCGCCGGTCTGACGGTGGATGCGGCGGTTGTCCAGGGTGCGGACGTGATCCTGACGACGAGCAAACAGACTGAAGGAGCCATCTACACGGTGGTCGTCAATAACGTTCGAGACCGGGCGGCCATACCGAATACGATCGCTCCGAACAGTTCGGTTCAGTTCCGAAGCCATGTCTTTATGGTGGGCGCTGTGCTTCACAAGAAATACAACGACATCAGTGATGCCGTGGGCGAGGATCCCGCCAATCTCTTCAGCGATCCCCGTTACCCCAACCAGCCGGATCGAGTCGATCTCATGGCGATGTGGGAGTACCCGGCCAACGGCGCCGGGCGCGATGCCGTGGCCGATCCGGTGCGGAAGTACTTCGACACGCTCGAGGGGTATTTCATTCCGCCCGAGTCGGGCAACTACGTGTTCCTCACCGCGGGGGCCGATCGCTGGTGGCTCTATCTGAGCACCGACGAAGACCCGGCCAATCTCAACATGATCGCGGCCGAGTTCGGCGGCTGGAGCGATCCGCGCGGCTGGCTCCAGACCTATGACAGCCCGCCGGAGGATCATCTGGCCGCTCATCGTTCCGACCAGTATCCGGACACCCAGTGGCCCACCGGCAACACCATCACCCTCGAAGCCGGCAAACGGTATTACATGCTGGCCCTGCATCACGACACGAGTTGGGCAGGAGGCGATTGGTTCGCCGCCACATACAAGCTCGAGACCGACCCCGACCCGGCGAACGGCACGGCGCCGACGCTGACCGGCAACGCGGTGGGCGCTTATGTGCCCGCCCCACTCGAACTCGAGATCACCCAACAACCCCAGAGCGTGACGGCGCATGGATGGGACCAGGCTGTCTTCAGCGTCGAGGTTGCCACCGATGCGTTCTATCCGCCGACCATTCAGTGGCGGCGCAACGGCACGCCAATCCCGGGAGCCACCGGCAACACCTACTCGCTGGTCACCAGCCTGAGCGACAGCGGCGCCAAGTTCGATTGCGTCGTCTCGTTGGTGAATTATCCCACAACCGTCACCAGCGACACGGCCACACTCACGGTGCTGGGCGACGCGGTGTTTGTGCCAGGCTCGCTCAAGGAGGAACGGTTCAACGGCGTCGACCGGACGAGCGTCGAAATCGGAAATGTCGGCGTACCCGATTTCCTGGGAACGCTGACGTCCTTCTCGGCCGGCGTGGACGTGGCCGACAACTACACCCGGCGCATCGGCGGTTTGTTCATCCCGCAAACCACCGGCAATTATGTCTTCTTCGTCTGCTCGGATGACGACAGCGACCTGTTCGTCAGCACGGACGATCAGCCGGCGAACAAGCGGTTGGTGGCCCAGGAACAGGGCTGGAGCGCCGCCCTGCAGTGGAATACCGCCCAAGGCGGCTTGGCGAGCATGAAACGCTCCGACCAGTGGTCGCCTGACGAGGGCCTCACGTTCCCGTGGGCCGAGGGCATCCCGCTAGAAGCCAACAAACGCTACTACATCGAAGGGGTGGAGCACGAAGGCACTGGCGGCGACAATCTCGCGGCCACGTTCATTCTGCTCAACGGAACGGAACCGGCCAACGGCGACGCGAGCGCCTTTGTGCCGGCCGTGATCGGCCGCATGGAAGCGCCGGCTGCCGAGAAACCGCGGATCACACGCATCGTCGCCAACGCCGAAGGCACCATCACCGTGGAATGGACCGGCGGCGGCACGCTCCAGGCCGCCATCAGCATCCTCGGCCCGTGGCAGGATGTGGCCGGGGCGACCAGTCCGTACACGTTCACGCCGGAGGCGCCGGTGATGTTCGGTCGCATCCGACAGTGACCGATCAGAATCGACTGCAACACAGGAGAGACCGGGCTTCGGCCCGGTCTCTTTTTTCGCTCCTGCGTCGCGAAAAAAGGCAGCCTCGCTGCGCGGCGCAAACAGTTGACTCATTCGATCCTCCCGACTGAGCAGTCAATGAACTGGTGGCTTCGCATCAACCTCACCGGCATGGCGGCCGCACTGCTCTGTGTCGTGTGCCATGCGATGGCGGGGGCCGCGCTTCCCGCCTGGCAAGACGCGTCGGGCTATCGCTCCCGACCGGTGGTCCAGCCCATTGGGAACCGTGCCGGCTTCACGCTGCTGATGCCCGCGGAGTCGGGGGTCGCTTTCACCAATGTCCTGACCCCGATGAAGGCTGCCGAGAACCAGATCCGGCTCAACGGTTCGGGTGTGGCTTTGGGGGACGCGGACGGGGACGGCTGGTGCGACATGTACCTGTGCGGCTTGGAGAACCCGAATGCCCTGTACCGGAATCTGGGAGACGGTCGGTTCGCGGACGTCACCACCTCCGCCGGCGTGGCGTGCGAAGGGCAGTTTTCCAGCGGCGCGGTGTTTGGGGATGTGGACGGCGACGGCGATCTGGATCTGCTCGTCAACGGGATTGGGACTGGCACGCGGTTGTTCGTGAACGACGGCCGGGCCGTTTTTCGCGAACAGGTGGATTCGGGGCTGCTGGGGACATTTGGGGCCACGACCGCCACGTTGGCGGACGCGGACGGCGACGGCGACCTCGATCTCTACGTGGCCAATTACCGGACGACCACGGTGCGCTCGACCGGGTATGCGCTCTTGAATGTCGGCGGCCAACGGATGGTGCGACCTCAGGACCGGGACCGGCTCGAACTGACCTCCGAGGGTCGCGTGCTCGAGCACGGCGAGCCACATTGCTTCTACCGCAACGTTGGGGCCGGGCGTTTTCGCCTCGTGAGCTGGACGGACGGCGCGTTTCTGGACGAAGCCGGCCAGCCCTTGCCGCGCCCGCCGCGCGATTGGGGGCTGTCGGCGATGTTTCGCGACCTGAACGGGGACGGCGCGCCGGATCTATACGTCTGCAATGACTTTCACTCACAGGACAAGGTCTGGATCAATACGCGCCGGGGCAGCTTCCGCCTCATCGAGCGGCTGGCCATCCGGAATTCGGCCACCTTCTCGATGGCGGTCGATTTCGCCGATGTCAACCGGGACGGGTCCGACGACATCCTGGTGTCCGACATGATGAGCCGGGAGCACGGGCGGCGCCTGATGCAGGACGCCGGCATGGATCCCTATCCGGTGCGGATCGGCGTGTTCGATGACCGCCAACAGTTCGACCGCACCGTGCTTCAGCTCAATCGCGGCGACGGGACCTATGCCGAGGTGGCCTACTATGCCGGTATCCCGGCGTCCGAATGGACGTGGTCGGTGGTCTTTCTCGATGTGGATCTGGATGGGTTCGAGGACATCCTGTGCACGACCGGCCACATGTTCGACACCCAGGATTTGGACGCCCAGGCGCGGATTGCCGCCCAAGGCCCCTGGCCGCGCGAACGAGTCCCCGAGAAACTTCTTTTGCTGCCGCCGCTCCCACAGGCCAACCTCGCCTTCAGGAACTTGGGCGCGGTCCGGTTCGCAGAAAGCGGCCCGGACTGGGGCTTCGATCAGGTCGGGGTCTCGCAGGGGATCGCATTGGCGGATCTCGACAATGACGGCGACCTCGATGTGGTGGTGAACAATCTCAATGGCGCCGCCGGCTTGTATCGAAATGACACCGCGGCTCCGCGTGTCGCGGTGCGGTTGCGTGGACAGGCGCCCAACACGCGGGGCGTCGGGGCCAAGCTGCGACTCGAGGGCGGCGCCATTCCGATCCAGAGCCAGGAAGTCATTTGCGGCGGGCGCTACTTGTCCGGGGACGACGGATCGCGCACGTTCGCCGCAGGCCAAAGCACCAATCGTATGCGGCTCGAAGTGATCTGGCGCAGCGGCCGGCGCAGCCTCGTCGAGACGGTGCGTGCCGACCGATGCTACGAAGTGTTCGAGCCGGCGGACGCTGCGCCCGCGGCCCGTCCGCCGGCGGACCAGGCAGATGCCTTCTTCGAGGACGCATCGCGCCTGATCGCTCACCGGCATGTCGAGACGCCCTTCGACGATTTCGAGCGGCAGCCGCTGTTGCCGAATCGGCTCAGCCAACTCGGCCCCGGGGTTGCCTGGCACGATGTGGACGGAGACGGCTGGGAGGACCTGATCGTGGGGGCCGGTCAAGGCGGGCGGCTCGCCATCTTCCGCAACAACAGACAGGGAGGCTTCGTTCCTCAAGAGGCGCCGCACGGGGACCAAGCCGTGATGCGGAGATCAAACGTCCGTGATCGGTTGGAGCATGGGCAATGCGGCTTCGCGCCTGCTGGTGGGCAACTCGAATTACGAAGACGGCGGTGTCAACGGCGCCGTAACGTTGTTGGATCCGGCAGGCTCGAGTCCCGCGGAAGAGATTGCCGGGATCGAAGCCAGCGTCGGTCCACTGGCCCTCGCCGACTATGACGGCGACGGCGAACTCGACCTGTTTGCCGGGGGCCGGGTGATTCCCGGGCGGTATCCTGAGGCGGCATCGTCGGTTTTATACCGGGGCCAAGGAGGGCGCTTCGCTTTGGACAGCGCGCAGAGCGCTCTGCTGCGTCAGGTCGGTTTGGTGAGCGGGGCGGTCTGGACGGATGTGAATGGGGATGGATGGCCTGACCTGGCCCTGGCGTGCGAGTGGGGGCCGGTCCGGCTCTTCCTGAACGACCGCAGCCGGTTCAGCGAGTGGAACGTGCCGGTGAACGTTCAACGTTCAACGTTCAACCATCAACCATCAACCATCAACGAGCTGACTGGCTGGTGGAACGGGATTGCGGCCGGCGATTTGGACGGTGACGGACGCATGGATCTGATCGTTTCGAACTGGGGACTGAACACCAAGTACCGGGCCAGTCCCGAAGCCCCGCGCCGGCTCTACTACGGCGATTTCACAGGCAGCGGGGGAGTGGACCTGATCGAGGCCATGTTCGATCCGGCACGGCGACAGGATGTGCCCGAGCGGGATCGGGACGCGGTTGCGGCCGTGGTTCCATCCGTGAACGAGCGTCTGCCCACGCATCGCGAGTACGGGCGCGCCACCGTGGCGGACATCCTGGGCGACGCGGGACAGTTCGCGGCGAGAGTCGAAGCGACGGTGCTGTTGTCGATGGTGTTCTTCAACCGCGGCGATCGGTTCGAGCCTGTGCCCTTGCCGTTCGAGGCGCAGTTGGCCCCCGCGTTCGGGGTTGTCGTGGGCGACTTTGACGGCGACGGTTTCGAGGACGTGTTTCTCGGCCAGAATTGTTTCGGGATGCAACCCAAGACGAGTCGCGCTGATGCTGGACGCGGTCTTTGGCTGCGGGGCGACGGTAGGGGAGGTCTTCGCGCTGTGCCGGGCCAGGAGTCGGGGGTCAAGGTGTACGGCGAGCAACGCGGGTGTGCCCTGGCGGACTACGATGCGGACGGGCGCGTCGACCTGGTGGTCGCGCAGAACGCGGGCGAGACCAAGCTCTATCGCAACGTGCGTGGCCGGGCGGGTCTGCGGGTCCGGCTCCTGGGGTCGGCCGGGAATCCGACTGGGGTGGGGGCGGCGCTGCGGTTGGGGGTGGGAGATCGTTGGGGACCGGCGCGGGAGATTCACGCCGGGGCCGGCTACTGGTCGCAGGATGGCGCGGTCCAGGTGCTCGGCTGGCCTGGCCCTGTCGGGACAACGCCGGTCCAGATCAAGGTCCGATGGCCCGGCGGGAGGGAGACCATTTCCGATGTTCCCGCGGACGTCCGGGAAATCGAGATCGCACCCGATGGCCGTGCCCAGCCGCGCACGAGCCCGCATTGAGGGTCCGCGGAGAGCCACCTGTTCCAGTTTGAACTGCCCACGGGGCCATGAAACCAGAGCGGCGGTAAACCGCCGCACTCCAAACGCTTCGCGACCTTGCCACCCGCAGTCGAGAGCGCGAAGCGTCTGGAGTGCGCGCGCTTCAGCGCCGCTTTCCGTGTCGAGGTTCATGGGGAGTCTTTGCTCCCGCCCGACGCCTCGCTCAATCCGCAGAGCCAAAGCGCTCTGCACGGCGTCAGAAGTCGCGCCGCGTGAGGGCACGCGGCCTGCAGGCTTGTAGGCCGGGTCCCCTGACCCGGCGCTGCATCATTTATGTCGCTCTGTATAGAGGACTGGCGCGCCTCGCTCATCGTCCTGGGGGCGAACAGAACTCAGATGAGGAATGCGATGAGGATCCCACGCTGCGCCACGGTTCTTGAGGAGGCTCACAGGGGGCGGCTGGACAGGTTCAGGGCGCGGCGGTACGGTGGGCGGGCATGGCAACGCCCCTGGCGATCTACACCTGCACACTGACGCCGGCACAGGCCGAGGCGCTCGAAGCCTGGCTGCGCGGACAGGACTGGACGTGGCGCGAGGTGGCGCACGCGCGTTTTGCGGCAGAGAAGGGGCGCGTGAACATTGTCTTCTACCAGAGCGGCAAGCTGGTCGTGCAGGGCAAGGAGACCCGCGAGTTTGTCGAGTTCGTCCTCGAGCCGGTGATTCTGAAGGAAGCGCGTCTGGGATACGAAGCGGTGCTCAATCCCGACCTGCTCCTGCCGCGGATCGGGGTCGATGAGAGTGGCAAGGGCGATTTCTTCGGTCCGTTGTGCGTGGCGGGGGTTTACTTGAACGAGGCGGTCGTGCGGGCCTGGGAAGGCGCCGGGATCAAGGACTCGAAGTCGATCGGCAGCGCGAAGCGGATCGACGAACTGGCCCGGCTTATTCGCGAAACGCCGGGCTGTGTCACGTCCGTCGTGCCCATTGGCAATCCCGCCTACAACCGGCTTTACGCCAGCATGGGGAACGTCAATCGGATTCTCGCCTGGGGTCACGCGCGGGCGATCGAGAATCTGCTCTTGCAGCGTCACCGGATGAACCCGCCGCCGGTGCGCGCCATCAGCGACCAATTCGCGGCGAACGAGGCCGTCGTGGCCAAAGCCCTGATGAGTTTGGGACGGCAGATCGAGTTGGTGCAACGCCACAAAGCGGAATCCGATCTTGCCGTGGCCGCGGCGTCGATCCTTGCCCGTGATGAGTTTCTGCGGCGGTTGGCGGGTCTGGAGACGGAATATGGAACGTCGTTGCCCAAAGGGGCGTCGGCAGCGGTTGATGCCGCCGCGGCGGCGTTTGTGACGGCCCATGGCGCCAAGGGGCTCGCTGCGGTGGCCAAGATGCACTTTCGCACCGCACTCCGGGCGCAAGGCTTGCCGGAACCGGCGCGCGTCGAGTGGCGCGCTCGCGGTTCGGGGGAGAGGACCTCTGGTCGGGGCCGGTGAGAGCGGGTTAGCGAGGCTGCGCCTCAGACCGACGCAGCACGTTGCCAGATTGTCTGGGTCAGGCCTTGACCTGTGTCACCGGCAGTCGACGCCTCGCTAAGGCTAGAATCCTCGACCGAAAAGACAGGGGGCTTGTGTGGACGGAAACTCAAACTCGACTTGATTACACCAGATTCCAGGGGTCGAGGATTCTAGCGCGGCGGCACAACGTAGCCCACAGGGGCAACAGCGCCGGATGAGTCGGGAGTCCAGGGCCGCAGGCCCGGTGCAGGAAGTCCCGAGGGGAGGACGGGGGTCACGCTCGGGCTGGAAGCGCGCACCTCCCGCTTCAACGCCGCGCTCATCCAGGGCTCGAAGACTGTGGGCGATCGCCGGTCGTATCCGCCAATCAACTGGAAGCTCGGCTGGGCGGAGTGGGGTGATCGAGTGACGCGACCGGAGTAACCCAGACCGGCGAGATAGAAAGCGCCCAGCGCGAAGCTGAATACGCCGGCGAGGGCGGGCCGCAGGCGGAATCTCTCGAGAATCGCGCCAAACCAATCCTCCGGTTCGGCCTCCTGATCGAGGGTCAGGCGGTCGAGAACGCGCTCGTGGAGCCGATCGAAGTAAGCCGGGGGCGGCTGCTCGTGCCGCTTGAGGGCCAGCGCTCGGCGCAGGGCATCGAAAGAGTTGTCAGCGGGATCCATGCTACTTCACGTAATCGGACAAATACGCCTGCAATTGTTGCCGGGCATAAAACAGCCGCGACCGGACGGTGCCGACGTTGCAATCCATGATGCGCCCTATTTCCTCGTGGGGCAGACCCTGGACATCGTGCAGCGTCACCACCAGTCTGTGAACATCGGACAGTTTCTGCATGGCCTCGTTCAATTTCTGTTGCAGCTCGGCCAGGTTGATTTCCCGGCGGGGGGTGCGTTCGGAGATGAGGGCGACCAGGTCCGGATCGTGTTCGGCGTTAAAGTCCAGATCGTTGAGACTCATCTGTCCGCCGCGGTTCTTGCGTTGTTTGAGGAAGTTGATCGTCTTGTTGACGGCGATGCGGTAGAGCCAGGTGAAGAAGCTCGAGTCGCCTTTGAACGACTTCAACGCGCGGAAGGCCTTGATGAAGCTCTCCTGGGTGAGGTCGTCGGCGTCCTCGTGGCACGACGTCATGTGGTAGACCGTCGAGTAAATGCGCTCCTGGTAGCGCGTCACCAACTCGTCGAACGCATCGAGGTCTCCGCGTTGGGCGCGGCGCACCAGCGCAGCATCCGCTGCGGAGAGGCCGGGTGGCGCCGCCGCGGGCGGACTTGCGTTCAGGATAGCCGGCATCTCAGAGGGAGCCCTCCCAGGTGGGAACACGCAGCGAGCCGGTGAGTTGAGCGACGAATTCCGCGGCGTCCATCAGGGGGCGTCGTTTCCCGGCGTCCTCCAGGGCGAGCAGCGAGTCGCGGGCGGATTCGCAGAGAGCGCGCAGTGTGGCCACCGACTCCGCCAGGGCGTCGAACCGTTCGAGCATCGCGCACAATCGGGGAAACCGGTCCGGGGTCCAGTCGGCGAGCAGGGCATCGAGTTGCTGGCGCTGGGCGGGATCGGCGCGTTCGAAGGCGACAATGACCGGCAGCGTCGTCTTGCCCGCGGCGAGGTCGGTGCCGAGAGACTTGCCGGCCTCGCGTTCGCGTCCGTAGAGATCCAGGCAATCGTCATAGACCTGGTAGGCTGTCCCCAGCGCCATGCCGTACTCGTGGAGTGTCTGTTGTTCCCGCGCCGTTGCGCCACTGAGTCGCCCGCCCAACTCGCAGGACAGGGCGAAGAGTTCGCCGGTCTTCATCCGCAGAATGTGGAAGTACTGGTCGCGGCCCAGTCGGGCGCGTCTTTGGGACAAGAGGGTCTGCAAGGTCTCCCCGGTGCAGACCGTCTTGGTCGCGGCGGCCACGGCCCGGCAGATGTCCGGCGTGGGAAAACTGGCGGCCAGTTCCAGGGCGTGGGCGAACAGGCAATCCCCGGCCAGCACCGAGACCGCGTTGCCGCATTTGACGGACAGCGTGGGGCGTCGGCGTCGAACCTGGGCCTCGTCCATGACATCGTCGTGGACCAGCGTCGCCAAGTGGACCATCTCGATGATGGCGGCCACGGTGATCAGGTCGTCATTGAGCCCTCCGGTGGACCGGGCGCTGAGCGCCACGAGGGCCGGACGCAATTGTTTGCCCTGGTTGGCCAGGGTGTAGCGGACGTAGCTGGCGATATCGGGATCGAAGCCGGCGACCTGGTCTTCGAGCCTCCGGGCGACGGACTTGAGAAAGCCCTCGACGGGGCCGACAATGCGCCTCCACGAAGGAGGCGAAACGGGGGCGGAAGCGGCCCTGACCGCGGCTTCCGCCGCTTTGGATTCAGCAGCCAGCACGATGACCGTGAATCTAAAGTTGTGGCCGCGACAAGTCAAACGGTTACCGTGACGCGTCCGGGCACGGCTCAATCCTCATCGTCGTCTGTCGCGGTCAAGGCCCAGGCGGGGTAGGGGGCGTGGGCGCCCTTCATGGCATGCCAGAGAATGCGGTTGAGGAGGTCCTCGGGGCAGCGGTCGGGGGCATCGAGCGGCAGGCGCTTCGAAGCCAGGGCGTGGCGGCGCAGCAGCGGGTTGGAGATCTTACGGGGTTCGGGGTTCATCTGGTCGAGCGGCACCTGGCTGGGCACAGCGAGGAACGGCGTGAAATCGGGCGTCTCGGTGAAACAATCGAACATCGGCGTGGCGGTTGCGTCGATCAGGTTCATCGGAGGCAGGCCGAGGATGAGTTCGATTGTGCGAAGGATGCTGGTGGTATTGTACTGAGTGCGGACGACAGCCTGGCGTTTGGCGTAAGGACTGACGACGTAGGCGGTGGTGCGGTAGCCGCTGACGTGATCCCAGCCGGCCTGAGGATCGTCCTCGATCGCGAAGACGACCATTTCCTTCCAGAATCGGCTGTGGCTCAGGGCCTGCACAATCTGCCCGAAAGCCAGGTCGTTGTCCGCCATGCAGGCGGCGGGCGTGGGCGAGCCCGGGCTCGTTCCGCTGGTGTGGTCGTCCGGAAGACAAATGAAGATGAGCTCGGGGAGTTTGCCCTGGGCTTCGCACTGTTGGAGTTCATTGCGTGATGAAGCGGGCGCGCCAGACATCCGGCACGGCCATCTCCCAGCCAACATAGTTGGTGGGGGTGAAAGGCCGGATGCTCTCGATACTGGGCTGGCTGCCGATGATCACTTCGCCGCGTCCATGCAGGAACTCCTGGTAGTAGTCCGTCCAGGAGGGGCTGCCTTTTCGCCGGGGATCGGCCCAACCGCAGGCCGGCATGGCGAACTCGCCATAGTTACGGATGGTCTTTCCGTGTTGGACGGCCAGGTCCCAGAGGAAACCCCCCGGTGAATAGGCCAGGGCGTCGTTCTCGTCTTCGCCCATGCCATCGGGGTAGCTGCGGGGGAAACCGGCGAACGATTTCTCCATGTAATCGGTGGCGAACGCCGTGGTCGACCATTGGTGGCCGTCGGCGCTCAGGATGCCCGAGCAGTAGGTGTTGTCGAGCAACACGAACTCGCGCACCAGCTTATGCTGGTTGGGGGTCACGTCCTCGCCGAAGATGCAGAGCGAAGGGTCGCCGTTGCCCTGCGGCACGTCCCCGAGAACCTGATCGTAGGTCCGGTTCTCCTTGATCACATAGACGACATGCTTGAAGAGGCTCGGCTCGCCGACGCGTTCCGGCACCGGGCGCGGCGGCTGGCCTGATCGGGCCGGCAACCGGGCGGTCTCGATCAGCGGGGCGCGGCAGTTGGCGAGGACGGTGCCGCTGTGCCGTTTCAGGTCGGCGTCGTCCGGAACGGGGATGAGGGAGAGCGAACCGTGGTACTGATGCGAATTGTACTCGGTGCGCGCGGTCCGGGCGTTGGGGCGCCCGCGGCTGACGCCTTTGATGTTCGCGACGTAGAGGGCGCTGCGGTCGGCGTCATGCACGATCGCGCCCGGAAACCAACCCGCGGGCAGCAGGCCGGTCAGGCGCGATTTGCCGGGCTCGAAATCGATGACGGCGATGGCATTCATGGTGCCATTGCAGGCATAGAGTCGCCGGCCTGACCGGTCGAACACGAGGGCGTTTGGACTCGCGCCGAGCAGATCGGCCGGGGTCGGCTTGGTCCAGATCGTTTCGACCACGCGATCGGTCGTGGTCTCGAGGACGCTGAGGGTGTCGCTGCCCGCGTTCGCCACGACCAGGTGGCGACCGTCGGGCGAGAGCGCCAGAGCCGAGGCATGAAGGCCGACCAGGACCTCCCCGACGACCCCATCGGCTTTGAGATCGATCACGGAAACCGAACCTTCAGACGCGATGTGTCGAACCGGGTCAACGCGCACCAGAGTGCCGCGTCCCGCCGGCCCGGTCAGGCTGTCAGGGGCGGGCCGTCGCCCGCCCCAATTGCTGACGTAGGCCTTGGGTCCGGCAAGGACAACGTCGTAGGGCGCCACCCCCACGTCCCACAACCGCAGCACGCGTCCGGTCACGGTGTCGATCTCAGCGAGGCGGTTCGAGAGGTTCAACGCCACGTAAAGCCGCTGGCCGTCCGCGCGACAGCGCAAGGCCCGCCGGGATGTCCGCGCGCCGGCGGGGGGCGTTCGCGTCGGGCAGGGAGATCGAGAACAGGCCGCCGACCTGTCCGTCGGAGGAAACGACAAAGACCTTGATGCTGCCGTTCACATTCGACAGGTAGATCCGTTTGCCATCGGGAGAAAAGACCAGACCGGTGTAACTCACTTGCCCTTCCTCGTCCGGCTCGAGGATGTGTGTGGAGACCACGTCCGTCGGCGGTTCGGTCGCCTTGTCGGAGGGCAGGGGAACGCGTTCCCGAACAGTGCCGCCCACCGGATCGATGACGACGAGTTCGTGGCTCTTGCCGGCGGTGACGAGGAGTTTCCCATTCGGGCTCAGCGCCAGCGCTTGAGGGCGGAGGCCGGGCAGTTCGACCTGGATCCCGATGGGGGTCACGATCTGATTGACCGGCGTCACGGTCCGGTTGGAGGCGGTGAGCGCAACCGGTTCGTCTGTCGTGAAGAACGACGCGTTGTCAGTTGCTGCGGCGCTGCCCCCGCAGCCGAGGCCGGAGATGAGCGCGAGCTGCAGCAGGAACACGGGTTGTTAGGGAGGCTGCGCCTCAGGAGGGAGGCAGGGTGGTTACTTCGAAGATGACGCGGACGCCGGGTCAGGGCGACCCGGCCTACAAGGTTGTAGGCCGCGTGCCCTCACGCGGCGACATACTCGATATTCATGTGAAGTGGTGTGCAGAATGAAAAGGGGGATTTATGGGAACAGCGCGGATTTCCTTTTCGAGCCCCGCGCAGCGGGGCAGCATTCTCTCGCGACGCAGGAGCGAGAGAATTTAAAGGCCCTGTCGAGCCAGTTCCTCTTCAAGGAGCATTTGAAAGTGCTGAAGGTCGTCGGCTGATGGCCGGTGGCCTTTCTCCTTTGGGGCGATGCCGAGCCGGCCCATCTGATCGATCGACCACACGGCGCTGTGTCCGTCGCTGAACGTGACAGTCCCGCTGACCACCGTGCCCGGTCGGGCCAGTTGATCCACGCTCATGCGCACGCGGTCTTGGGGGCGCGGGGGTGCCTGAGGGTTCATACCCTCCTCGGCGCCCGACGCGCGGGGGGCGTCCGAGGGTCGAGCCACGGCGCCGGGAACCGCCGCGGGTGCGGGCAGTTCGGCGTCCTTGGGCAGGATGCGAAGGTCGCTCACGAGGAATTTCACGTCCCGGTAGGTCAGGCGAAGGCCGAAGTCCGTCTCGATCCGCGTTTGCACTTGGGCGAGAGTGGCGCCTTCGCTCAGCCACGCGATCACCTGCTGTTGTTGGGCGGCGTCCAGATTCATAAGTTGTCGAAGGTCATTCGGCTCGATTTGACGAGATCAAGCAACAGATTTCTGCGCGGCCTCTGCAAGAGCATGGACAGAAGGCGGCTGTGATAATTTGATTGAGTGAGGAGGGGCGGCTGGTGTCAGATGCGCACTTCACCCGCGCTGTGCGCGGGGTGGTCATGCGGTGGGGGCAGGGCGGTCGTTGGCACGCCGACCCCGGCGGGCGGGACCAGAGAGCGACATTGCGGGATGACGACGACGACGACGACGACGAGCCAGATGGACCAGCGGGGCGAGTTCCGGAGGGAATTGGCTCGGTTGTGGGGCCAGATGCCCGACAAGTGGCTTTTCCTCGGTCTATTGGCCGCGTGGGTTGCCCTGTTCCAGTTCCTGGGCAATTCGACCTTCGGCTACGTCGACAGTCCGTCGTTATTCGGTTGGCTTTGGATGGCGTACAGTTCGAGTCCGATTCCGGGCGGACCGATTGTGAAGCTGCTCAACGCGGACGATGGTTACTGCGTCCTGATCCCGTTTCTGGTTCTGGGTCTGTTCTGGTCGCGGCGTGAGCGGTGGCTGGCGGTTCCGCGGCGGACCTGGTGGTTCGGGGTGGTGGGGCTGGGGTTGGCGACGATGCTGCATGTGTTGGGTTATTTGGTGCAGCAACCGCGGGTCTCGCTGCTTGCGTTTTTGGCTGGCGGCTATGCTTTGATCGGGTTGGTCTGGGGGTGGCGGTTTGCGCAGAGCGTTTTTTTCCCTTACGTGTTGCTGCTTTTCTGCGTTCCGCTGGGCACCGTGAGCGACCCGATCACTGTTCCGCTGCGGCAGGTTTCGACAGATGTTTCGGTGATGGTGGCGCGTGATCTGCTGGGCATCCCGGTGATTCAACAGGGGGTGCAGATCAGCGACCCGCGCGGGACATACACATATGAGGTGGCGGCAGCCTGCAGCGGCATTCGCAGCCTGATCGCGCTTTTCGCCTTAGCCACGATTTACAGTTTTTTGACGTTCACGCGAGTTTGGAAGCGGTTGTTCCTGGTGTTGTTGGTGGTTCCGTTGACCTTGGCGGGGAACATTCTGCGATTGGTCTGCATCATTGTGGCGTCTGAGGCCTTTGGCCAGGGGGCAGGCGAGATTGTGCACGACTGGTTCGGTTTTGTGACTTTCGGTCTGGCTCTGCTGGTCCTGTTTGGGGTGGGCAACTGGCTGAGGGATCCTGCGCCGGATCGAGTTCCGGAGGGGCTGCCGCAAACCGCATGAAGGCGCGGCAAGTCATCCTGCTGGCGGTGGGCCTGGCGCTGATCGCGGGGGGCGCCGGCTTGCTCTTGCGACTGAAGGCGATCCAGCGGTTGGGGGAGCCGGGGGTCAAAGTGAGCCCGATTCCGGGGACGGACCGGCTGCGGATCGACCTGCCGGAGCGAGTGCCACTCTACGAGTCGACGAATGTGGAGCCGGCGCGGGTCGAGTTGGAGATGTTGCCCGAGGATACGACTTTTGGGCGGCGCGTCTATCGCGCGTCCGACGGATTTCAGATCATGGTGAGCGCGGTGATGATGGGGAGCGATCGGACGAGCATCCACAAGCCGGAGTTTTGTCTGACAGCGCAGGGGTGGCGGATCGACCGCCAGGAGAAAGGGGTGTTGCCGATCTACCGCCCACATCGTTACGATCTGCCGGTGCAGCGCTACACGGCGACGGCGGAGATCGAGGATCCGTCAGGCCGGAGGGTGCCGTGGAGCGGGGTTTACGTGTTTTGGTTTGTTGCGGACAACAAGCTGACCGCCAGTCACTGGGTGCGGGTGGGGTGGATCACGCGCGAGTTGTTGCGGCGAGGGGTGCTGCCGCGCTGGGCCTACGTCTCCTGTTTCTCCGCTTGCCAACCCGGGCAGGAGGAGGCGACGTTTCGACGGATGCGGCAGTTTCTGACCGCTTCGGTCCCCGAGTTTCAGACAACCGTTCCGCCACCCATGGTGGAGGGAGGAGCGGAGCCTTAGCGAGGCGCGCCTCCAGACCAGTCCAAGTATTCAGCATCATGAAAGATCCCGATCCCTTCCCTCACCCCTCTCCCGCGCCTCGCCACCCATGTTAAGCCGCCGCAAGCAACTTCGAACGCAGCTCCAGATCATTCTGGATGCCGGGCTGTTCGGTCTGAGCCTCTATTTGGCTCATCTGCTGCGCACCCATTGGCGGTTCGAGATCTTCGGCGGGACGAAGGACATCCAAGGGTTGGAGCAGTATTTCTGGCTGTTCCTCGTGGTGATGTCGGGCGGGCCGTTGGTGCTGCGGTTGATCGGCTTTTACAACCGACCGTTTCTCCCGTCGCGCCGGCTGACGGCTTGGCAGTTGATCAAAGGCTGCGTGTACGTGACGATCGGTCTGATCATCGCGATTTTCGTGCTGCGCCAGGGGGTGACGATTGCCCGTTCGGTGACCATTCTCTTCGGGCTGATCAGTTTCGGCGTGATCATGCTGAAGGAGGAGGTCGTGCTGCAATGGCGTCGGGGCCGCCTGGGGGGGGCGCGCATGGAGATGCGATTGATCCTGGTCGGCACGAGTGAGGACACGGCGCGTCTGCGTCAGGAACTCTCCCGGAGCCAGCGCGAAGAACTCAATATCGTGGCCCAACTGAGCATCAACCAGCGCCCGGTCAGCGATCTGGTCGAGTTGATGCATGAGCATTCGGCAAACGGTGTGGTGCTGACGGCCAAGCATACGTATCTGGGCCAGATCGAGCAGGCGATCGAGTTGTGCGAGCGGGAGGGAGTGGAGGTCTGGTTGCTCGCGGACTTTTTCAAGACTCAGATTTCGCGCACGGAGGTCGACGATTTCTACGGCCGCCCGATGCTGGTCTTCCGTTCTGGACCGGATACGGCGTGGCCGGTGGCGGTCAAGCGGTTCATTGACTTTGCGGGCTCGTCGTTGCTGCTCCTGCTGTTGGGGGGGCCGATGCTGCTGGTCGCGGCGATCATCAAGATCGGCTCGCCTGGACCGGCGCTGTTCCGACAGCAACGCAGCGGGCTCAACGGGAGGCCTTTCACCATGCTGAAGTTCCGTTCGATGGTCACCGACGCCGAGCAGCGGAAGCAGGAACTGGCACTGCTGAACGAGATGAGCGGGCCGGTGTTCAAGTTGACGAACGACCCGCGGGTGACGCCGGTGGGGCGGTTCCTCCGCAAATGGAGCATCGATGAGTTGCCGCAGCTCATCAACGTGCTCCGGGGCGAGATGAGCCTGGTGGGCCCCCGTCCTCTGCCGGTCGCGGAAGTGGCCCGGTTCGACGACCTGGCTCACCGCCGGCGATTGAGCGTGAGACCGGGACTGACTTGTCTGTGGCAGGTGCAGGGGCGAAACGAGGTCCGGGACTTCCGGGATTGGGTGCGGTTGGATCTCGAGTACATCGACAACTGGTCGCTTTGGCTCGACTTCAAGATCCTGCTGCGGACGATCCCGGCGGTCCTGACGGCAGCCGGCGCGAAATGAACCGAATAATCGAGTGCGCGACTTTTCTATTTGACCGTCCCGGTCATTTCCAGTAACCACGAGCGATTCGCTCGGTTTTGGCCCGATACTGGCTTACAGAAGCCCGGAATCGTTAAAACCTCGATCGACTGAATGACATGTTAGGTGTGAAATCATTCCTGTGTATCGATTTCGGCGCTGGCAGCCTTAAGCTGGCCGAATTCGACGTCGGTGACTCGGGCGCGTTGCGGCTGGTTCGCTACGCCCTCAAGCCGCTCGGGCTGGCGGGCGCCCAGGATGCCGCGCGCGAAGGCGTGGTCCTGCGCGGCTTGCAGGAAATGCTCTCGGACAAGTCGATCAGCGCCCGCACCTGCAACGTCTGCGCCCCCGGGTTCCACGTCTTCTCCAAGTTCGTCAAGCTGCCGCCGGTCGACTCTTCCAAGATCGGCCAGATTATCCAGTACGAGGCCCAGCAGAACGTGCCTTTTCCTCTGGATGAGGTGGTTTGGGACTATCAGATTCTGGGAACGCTGCCATCGGGCGAACTCGAAGTGCTGCTGGTGGCCATCAAGTCCGACGTCGTCGAGTCCTTGTTTCGGGCGGCGGACGGTGTCGGGTTGAAGCTGGAACTGGTGGATGCCTCTCCGGCGGCCTTGTGCAACGCTTTCCGATACAACTACGGCGACATGGACGGGTGTTCGATGCTGCTGGACATCGGCGCCAAGACCAGCAACGTGCTGTTCTTCGACAAGGGCAAGGTGTTCTCCCGCAGCATCAACATCGGCGCCAACTCGATCACGCAGGAGTTCGCCGCAGAGGCCAAGCTCCCGTTCGTCGAGGCGGAGAAACTCAAGATCGCCGAAGGTTTTGTCAGCCTCGGAGGCGCATACGAGGAGCCGGACAATCCGCGGCAGGCGGCCATTTCGAAGATTGCCCGGCAGGTCATGACCCGGCTGCACATCCAGGTCAACCAGACAATCCAGTTTTTCCGCAGTCAGCAGGGTGGCACGGCGCCCGTGCGTCTGTTCCTCGCCGGCGGCGCCTCCATCATGCCGTACACGCGCGAGTTCTTCCAGGAGAAGCTCAACATCGCCGTCGACTATTTCAATCCTTTCCGGAACATCGAGATCGATCCGAGCGTGAATCTCGAGGATCTGGCCAAGGTCGCCCATGCTTACGGGGAGGTGGTGGGCTTGGGCTTGCGCAACCCGACCCAGTGCCCGATCGAACTGAACCTCATCCCCAAGAGCATCCTGCAGCGCCAGGAGTTCAGCCAGAAACGACCTTACTTCATCGCCGCCGCCGCCAGCCTGATCCTGGTCGTGTTCATCTTCGGCTGGTTCTTCGACAAGTTGGCCAAGGAGAAGCAGGAGGCCATCGACGCTCGCGCCCCAAAAGTGGATTCGCTGCGGAGCAAGAAGCAGGCGCTCGACACCGCGATCGCGAGCAAGGAGAAGTCGCTCAAGGAAGCCGATCAGGTCGCCGAGTGGATGTCGGAGCGATTCCGATGGGCCGACATCATGACGGCGCTGAGCCAGGCGCTCCGGAGCACAGAGGCCAACACTCGCCGCGCCAACATGCGGACGGCGGTCTGGATCGAGAAGATGGCGGCCGAGAACGCCGAGGTTCCCGAGGCGGAGGCCCAGGAGTCAGAGGAGAATCGCCCCCGACCGATGATGGACATTCGCATGCTCATGCGGTATGGCCTCCTGCCCAGAGGCCTGAAGCTGACGGACGAGAGCGGGGAGAAGATGGACATTGCTTCGGCGTTGGCACGAACGCAACAGGATCGTTCGGGGACCGAGAGCAAGCAGGCCACGACCAACGAGATCACGGTCATCAACCTCACCTGCCGGGGCCTGAGTTGGAACAAGCTGTTCGCGACGGCCGACAACGAGTTGGCCTACACGCTGCTCAAGGAGTTGGAGGCGAGCCCACAATTCGCGGCGGGCACCAACGGGACCCAACTGGCCGGGCAGATGGAGCAGGACGAGACCACGGGCACGTTCAAATTCGATGTCAAACTGAAGCTGGCGAAGCCCATCAGGTTCTAATATGGACTGGGTCAAAAAGAATTTGCTGCTGGTCGTCAGCGGGGTGGTGGCTCTTGTGCTGCTGGGCGTGGCCGGCTATTACCTGTGGTCGAAGCACGCGCTCGAAGCGCAGGTGACCGAATCGCTCGCCTCTCAGACGACCGAATTGAACCAGTTGTCCAACTCCGACCCCCACCCCGGGAACGAGAAGGTCAAGAACATCGAGGCCGCGAAGGAGCAGGACAAGAAGCTCCAGGAGTTCGTAGGCGAAGCGCGCAAGACGTTTGTCCCGATCAGCTACCCCACCAACCTCGACAGCGGGCAGTTGAAGCTCCTGCTCGATACCGTGATTGACGAGATGCAGCGCAAGGCTGACGGCATGGGGGTCAAGTTGCAGCCGCAATATGCCTTCACGTTTGGCTCTCAACGAAGCCAGATGTCCTTCGACCAGAAAGACATCCTCCCGCTCGCCCGAATGGTGGTGGACATCAAAACGGTGGTGTTGGATCTCTTCGAAGCCCGCGTGCTCACCCTGGACGGCATCCGCCGCTGCACCGTCAGCAGCCTGGACACCCCTTCACCGGATTTTTGGAATAAGAAACCGACTACCAACGACACCTTTGGCGCCGTGCTCACTCCCTACGAGTTCACCTTTCACTGCTTTACATCCGAACTCAACCGCGTGGTCGAAAACCTGTATCGCAGCCCGCACGCGTTCCTCCTCAAGAGCATCGTGGTGGATACGTCTCCCTCGTCACTGCTCGAACGGACCGAGGATGGGGCGGGCGAGCCGACGATGCCGATGATGATGCCAGGGATGAATCCCATGCAACTGCAGATGCTCATGCAAATGCAGAGGTACGGGATGCGCGGCATGCGTTACGCCACGCCGCCGCCACAGGAGGTGCCCTCGCCCGCGGCCAGAGGCGGCTTGACGACTTTGCTCGACGAGAAACCGTTCCGCGCTGTGTTGTGGGTCGAATCGGTTCGTTTGCTCGATCCAGAAGAAATCAAAGCTGCCAAGGCTTCTGCGCGCACGAGTCGGCCGGTCCGTCCGCCGCCGGTGGAAGGGGCGGAGGCTGCCGATCCCAACGCCGCGCCCGCCGAGACTCCCGCAGAGGGCGCTCCCGCCCAGGAACCGACCCCCTAGAATCCTTGAAACCCCAAACATGTTGCGATCAAGTCAAGTTTGGCCTTCACCCCTATCCCTTTCGTTTCGCAAGGATTCTAAGGAGCGAGGCGCGGGAGAGAATGGCAGGAAGACGAAAGTGCGGCTCATGATGTCGAAGATTGGGATTTGGTCCGAGGCGCGCCTCGCTAGAGTTACTCCCTCGATGAAATCTGTAGTCAATGAGTCAAGTTTTTGCGCCCCGCAGCGGCGCCCCTTAGCGAGGCGCCGGGCGTCGGTGATCGTGGTTGACACTCAGCGGCCACGAGTCGTTCACACGCCTCGCCAGCCTGAGGCCCAGCCTCGCTAACTGTTTTCCATACCCCCCATGGAGTTCCTCAAGAAGCACTACGAAAAGCTGATCCTCAGTGTGGTCCTGCTGGGCATGGCGGTGGCCGCCGCGCTCCTCCCGCTCAAGGTCGGCCAGGTTCGCCAGGAACTCCAGCAGGCGACCCTGAACATCGAGCGCGCCCGGATCAAGCCGCTGCCGGAGTTGGACCTCTCGACCAACAACTCCGTTTTGCGGCGGGTGCGAAATCCCGGTCCGCTGACCCTCGACGCCCCGGGCCACAACCTTTTCAACCCGATCCAGTGGAAAAAGAAACCCGACGGCACGCCGGTCCCCAGCGAACAGTTTGGGCTGAGCGCGCTCGTGGTGACGAACATCTCGCCTCTCAATCTCAGGATTCAATTCCGCGGCGTCCGCAATTACGGGAGCGACGTTCGTTACGACTTCATGGTGACGCGCGAGGCCGCCACCAACAACGCCGCCCGCGGCCCGCTGCCCAGCACCCTGGCGGTCGGCGCCCGAACCGGTCTTTTTACGGTGAAAGACGTCGACGGGCCGAAGGATAATCCCCAGGGGATCATCATCGAGTTGACGGGCGCGCGGCAGCCGGTGATGGTGACCCGCGATCAGCCCTACACCGAAGTGCAAGGCTACAACTGCCGACCTCTTGCACACGACGGAGAACAAGGTCTTTCTCCGGCAACGGCAGGGGCAGAGGCTTTCTTTCGGAGGTGAGAATTACAATATTATTGCCATCAACGAGCGCGACGTTACACTCAGAGACAGCCGAACGCAAAAGCAGACGACCATCAGCCTGAAGAGCGCGCCTTAGGTGAATGCCACTTTATGTTTCTTGTCTCAACTGAAGACCAATCCATGATCCGTTCCGCTTTGACCTTCCTGGCTCTTGCGCTGTTGGTAGGCAGCGCACCTTCAGCTCTCGCCCAAGCCGCCCCGACCGATCCCGTGACGGAGGAGGCGGTGCGCCGACAGGAAATGAGCATCGTTCTGCGCAAGACCCTCAAAGACGCCCAGGCGGAAGAAAAAGCGGGCGATTACGGCACGGCGGCCAGACTGTATGAAGAGGCCTGGTCCTATGTTCAGAAGATCGGCCCGACGATGATCGAAAAGGAACAGAAGGAAACCGTCGAAGGCTTCAGCCACGTCTACTTTGAACTCGCCAAGAAGTCCTACTCGCGCGGGCAGTACGCCGAAGCAAAAAACCAGGTCGGTCGCGTGCTCCGGGTCGACCCCAGGAACCGCGAGGCCCAACGGTTTGCCGCGACCGTCGACAAGGCCCTGCAGGCGCAGGAAGGCCAAGTCCCCAGCAAAGAGACACAAGCGCTCCTGCCCGAAGTCCAGCAGGAGAAGATCACCGCCGCCACTCTGGTGCAGGACGGCAAGCTGCTCTACGAGATGGGGAGGCTCCAAGAGGCTGCGGACAAGTTGCGGGAGGCCGTAAAACTCGATCCACAGAACCAGGGAGCCTTCTATTACGCTCGGTTGGTCGAGGAAGCCGTGTACTCGATCGAGGCGCGCAAGCGCGAGGCAATGGCCAAGTGGAAAATGGTCGAGGTCGAGCGCGCCTGGAACCCGCCGGTGAAGTGGGGCAACATCACCAACACCGCCAATCCTTTCGCCCGCACCAACACAATCTATACGGGGTCCGGCCGCCGCGTCATCTTCAACAAGCTCGAGAAGATCCGGTTCAATCAATACCCGGTCAGCGGCGATATGCCTGGCGTGCCGCTCAGCGTGGTGGTCAAGGACTTGGACGAGGAGGTCAAACAGCGGGATCCCGACAAGAAAGGGCTCAATTTCATCCTGGCCCCCTACGTGGATGTTCAGACGGCCTCGCCGCTGATGATGATGCCCGGCCAGGTGGATCCCATGACCGGCCAGCCGATCGGCGCCGCGCCGCCGCAGGAGCAATTCGATCTGGGTTCCGATGTGTTGATCAAGATCGAACCCCCGCTCAAGGACGTCCGGCTGATGGATGTGCTCGATACGATTATCAAGGTCGCGAACAAGCAGATCAAGTACTCGGTCGAGGATTACGCGATCGTCTTCACGCGCAAGATCCCGGAGCAGGAGCAGTTGTTCACTCGGCAGTTCCGCGTCAACCCGAACACGTTCGTTCAGGGGCTCGAAGGCGTGATCGGCGAGCAATTCGTTGGGGCCTCGATCAGCTCGGATTCGGGCGGCACCGGGACAACCACCGGCGGCGGCATGACCGGCGGGACGACGGGCGGCATGAGCGGCGGCTACGGGGGCGGGGGCGGCTTCATCATGCCGAAAGTGGACGTCACAGGCTACGGCGGCATGGGCGGCATGGGGGGCATGGGCGGCGGCATGGGGGGCATGGGCGGTGGGATGGGGGGCATGGGCGGCGGGATGATGGGCGGCATGGGTGGCGGGATGATGGGCGGCATGGGTGGCGGCATGGGCGGCGGCTCTCCAATGGGTTACATGTCCACCGGCGGTTCGCTCATGGGTGTCAACCGCATGACCGACATGTCGGTGGTGAACCAGATGGTTGTCGCCTATTTCAGCGCAGCCGGCGTGAATCTGGGCGGCGCCAATGCGCTCAGCGGGGGCGGCATGGGCGGTATGGGCGGCATGGGCGGGTACGGCATGGGCGGTATCCAGAGCACAAACGGCAAGTCCGTGTTCTACAACGACCGTTTGGGGCTGCTCCTGGTGCGCGCCACGCTGCAGGATCTGGACATCATCGAGGCGGCGATTCAAGTGCTGAACCTGACGCCCGATCAGATCACAATCGAGGCCAAGTTCATCGAGATCGGGCAGGACGACGCGAAGGCCCTTGGATTCGATTGGCTGCTGGGCAATTTCCTGATGCGGGGAGGGGGCATTGGGTTGTCTGGGGGGACTTATCCTTCCGTTGCCGGCGAGGGCTCGCCGGCCAATCCCTCCGGGGTGTTCCCCGGCGTTTTCGGTGTGCCGTCGGCGTTGCCCAACCCGGGGACCGACCAGATCATTACTCAGGGGTTGCGGAACAACGATGCCGAAGGCTCGCCGATTCCGGCGATCGGCACCCTGACGGGCATCCTGACCGATCCGCAATTCCGCGTGGTCATTCGGGCGATCGAGCAGCGGTCGGGCGTGGACATGCTGGCCTCGCCGAAGGTGACGACCGTCAGCGGACGGCAAGCGCAGATACAGAGTGTCGATATCCGGCAGATCGTGACCGGGCTCGATGTGGGCGCGAGCGGCGGGGGAGGGACCACCACCACGACGGGCGGAACCACAACGACGGGCACGACCACTCAATAGGCCAGTCACGCTTTCATTTTATGATCGTTATGCATACGAGGCACATTCTGTTCGCCGCCCTGGCGGTCTGCGGGTTGGGAGGCGCTTTTCTCTCACGCGCTCAGGTGGTGAATCAGCCGCAAGGGTTTGAAACGGTCCAACCCACCACCGTTCCGGTCCCGCTGGGGCCGACTCTCGACGTGTTGCCCCACGTGTCGGCCGATGGGTATACCATCCAGATGAACCTGATCCCCACCATGACGGAGTTCCTCGGCTACGAGGAAACCCCTTACACCGCCCAGGTGGGCACCGTCGAGACCCTCCCGTACCCGTTGCCCTCTTTCCGGGTCCGGCAGGTCACCACAACGGCGATCGTCTGGGACGGCCAAACCATCATGTTGGGCGGCCTGATCAGCGAGAAAGTGAACAAGATCAAGGACAAGGTGCCCGTGCTCGGGGACTTGCCATTGGTGGGGCGCCTGTTCCGGAGTGAAAGATCGTCCACGAAAAAGAAGAACCTGGTCATTTTCGTCACGCCGACGATTATCGATCCGGCCGGAAACCGCATCCACACCGAGGATAACCTTCCCTACGATCCGGACCGAATTCCCCCGCAGGTGCCGTTTGCTCCCAAGTGACGGGGGCGGGAGGCCGCTTTGAGATTTGAGATTTGAGATTTGAGATGTCCCGCGGGGAGGCAGGGACGTTCGAGGTCCGCGGGAGGCCCCAGCACACATGTCCCGAGAATCGACGAGGACGGGTGATCCGTCCTCGCGTGTTTTGAGCATGACCGCTTCCGAGCCCTCCTTGTTGCTGGTGGACGGCCACGCCTACGCGTACCGCGCGTTCCACGCAATCCGCGACTTGTCGTCACCGGCGGGGCAACCCACAAACGCCATCTTCGGATTTGTTAAAGCGGTCTTGGGTTTGAGTTCGAGCCTCGCGCCGACACACCTGGCCGTGGTATGGGACGGGGGACTGGCGTCGGAGAGGCTGGCGTTGCTCCCGGAGTACAAAGCCCAACGTCCGCCGATGCCCGCGGCGCTCGCCGCCCAACTCGATGGCATGGTTGCCTGGCTGGAGGCATCGAGGATCGTGTCGTTCTGCCAGGACGGAGTCGAGGCCGATGACGCGATTGCGACCCTGGCTTGCAGGGAGGCGAGTGATCGAGCGCGGGTCGTGATCGCCAGCGCGGACAAGGACTTCATGCAATTGGTTTCGCCGCGGATCGGCCTGCTTAACCCGAACGACAAGACCGTCCGAATCTGGTCTGCCGAGGATGTCGTCGCCAAGACCGGGGTAACGCCCGATCAAGTCGTGGATTGGCTTTGCCTGGTGGGCGACGCCGTGGACAACATCCCGGGCGTGCCCGGGGTGGGGGCGAAGACAGCGTCCGCCTTGCTGGGCGAGTTTGGCAGTTGCCGCCGCCTGCTTGAAGAAGCGAGATCGGATCCAGTCGGATCGAATCCGGACCAGCCTGCTCAACAGCGCCGACCACTTGAGCCGGAACCAACAGGTGATTTGCTTGAAAAAGGACTTGGACCTGCCTCTGTCGCTGGATCAATTAAGTGCGCAACCCCCCGATGCCGGTCGACTTGCCGTGCTGTACCGCGAATGGGGCTTCCGTTCGCTGCTCGCGGCAATCGAGTCGGCGGACTCCCGCCAGACGACCTTGGACCTTTAGCGAGGCGCGCCTCAGACCGGCGAGGCGTGTGCGCGGCTCGTGGCCGCTGGGTGTCCACCACGATTACCGGTGCCCGACGCCTCGCTAACTGGCGCCGCTGCGCGGCGCAAAAACTTGACTCAATGACTACAGATTTCATCGAGGGAGTCACTCTGGCGAGGCGTGCCTCAGACCATTTGCGATTCTCAACTTCATGAACAGTCGGCATGCCTTCCCTTCTCTCTCCCGCGCCTCGCTCCATAGAATCCTTGAATTATTGAACGACGGCAGAAAACTTCATCTGTCTACTGCGCATTTTGAAATTCAAGGATTCTAGCGAAACGTCGGTTGCGACGCGGGGGAAGCAATCTGCTGCGAACGGCAAGCGGGCACGAACTCTGGCAGGCGATGTGCTGTGAGTCGGGAAGAGTCAGTTTTTCGGAAGAAAGCGTGGACAAAGAAATCGTGCTTTGCTAGAAACCGGTGACTTTATGTTTGCGTTGTTGCGTGCCAGTCTGCGGCCGGCTTTGTGGTGTCTGGCTGCCTTCGTCGCCTGGGGCCTTCAGGCCGAGTCCTCTCTCGTGGCTTTGGGGGAGGAATACGCCGTGGGAGGTTCTGTGCCGGGCGATCAAGTCTTCGCGCGCGCCGCGGTGAACAACAGCGGTGGCTATATCGTGTGGCACGACAACGTCATGGATGGAGCCGGGTATGGGATCGGCGCACGGCGCCTGGATGCGAGCTTTGTCGGCGGGCTTGGCGCGTTTCGCATTAACAAGACGAGTTCCGGCGATCAGGAATACCCCCAAGTCGCCCTGTTCGCCGACGGGGGTGCAATCGTGGTCTGGCAGGGCGGGGAGGTCGGTTTTCCCGATGTTTTTGCCCGAATTCTGGCGGCGGACGGGACGTTTGCCACCGCGGACATTCGAGTGAATTCCTACCGGGACGACCGACAGGAGCGTCCCCAGGTGGCCGTGCTCAGCGACAACACGGCAGTCGTCGTGTGGGCCAGTTACGGCCAGGACGGCAGCCACTACGGCGTGTTTGGACAACGCCTCAGCGCTCAAGGCAAGAAACTCGGCACCGAGTTCAGGATCAATGATCAGACGTCGCTCAGCCAGCGGAGCCCGGCCCTGGCTGCCCTGCCCAATGCCCGGTTTGTCGCCGTCTGGGTCTCGGAAAAAAAGAACAACGCCGGCGAGTCCATTCCCGGTCAGGAGGGCGTTGCAGCGGTCGGTCCCGGTCGCGTGCTACAGCCTTACGATGTGAGCCTCTACGGACGGGTGTTCGACGCCTCCGGCCCGGTGGGCGACGAGTTCAAGATCAATGCCTCGACCTATGTCTGCGCGAATCCCGTGCTGAGCGTCGACGCCCTCGGCGGCTTCCTGGTGGCGTGGAGTTCGCACGTCGGGCGAGTTGAAGTCGGCGGGGCCGTCAGCGCTCGAGGATGGGATGTCCGGGCGCGGGCGTTCGCGTCCGATGGTTCGCCCACGGGAGACGAAGCCGAGTTGAACGAGCGCGCCTATGGCGACCAGTTTCTGCCGAGCGCTGCGGCTGTCGGCAGCAACCACCTGGTGACGTGGATCAGTCTTGGGCAGGATGGCTCAAGGGAAGGGATTTACGGACGCGTGGTGGCCGAGAACGGGAGCCCTGCGGACGCCGAATTCCGTGTCAACACCTTCACAGCCGGTTCGCAAAAACTTCCGACTGTCATCTCCGGCGCAAACGGGCGGGGTCTGGTGGTCTGGTCTCGGGCCAAAGGCGGTTTGGAGAGCTTCGATCTTTATGCACAGCGGTACGCAACGGGCGACCAGTTGCTCACGCCCAGCAAGCCGATGGTGCTGGCCCTGAGTTCGTCCAAGCTCAGCGTCACGTGGCCGTCGTTGTCGGATCTGGGGGCCGCCTCGTACTTGTTGTATTTGGACGGAACAACCACGCCGGTGTCGGTCACCGAGAATTACTGGGTGGCGGGATCGCTGGCGGCGGGGAGCGAGCACACGGTCCGGATCGCTTACGTCAACCAGAGCGGGGACCGATCCCCTCTGTCCGAGGAGGCCAGCGGCCAGACCTGGGGCGACGACGCCAACTTCGACGGGTTGCCCGACGACTGGCAGGCCACCTACTGGCCTGGCCCGGCGATTTCGTGGCCGTCACCCACCGTCGACAGCGACGCCGACGGCGCGAGCAATCGGCAGGAGTTCCTCGCAGGCACGGATCCTACAGATCCAATGAAAGTCCTGCGGTTGAATTGGCGCGCCGACGTGGCGGGCATGAGCCTCGAGTGGAACTCCGAACCGGGCTGCATCTACCAGGTCCAAGTGTCCCAGGACCTCAAAGAATGGGAGGACGTCGGGGCGCCCCGATTCGCCGCCGGAACCACCGACGCACTGCCGGTTGACCGCGCCAATCGCGAGGCGATGTACAGGGTGATCCGTGTGAGGTGATTCTATGATTCGTCTGCTTCGACCGCTGCTGGTTGCGGGCTGTCTCTACGCAGTCTGCCTGCCGGGCCGGGCTTTCACCCTGCTCGGTCCGCCCGCCACATGGATGACTCACCAGATGGGTTATGACGTGAGCGCACCGCTCGGCGACTACGGCCCGATGAACCTGGGAGAAGAGTACCGATGGAATGTTCCCACGCTCTACTATGCGTTCACGTCGGATTTCCTGAATTACTTCGGAGATTATGGAGCCAAGGAAATCGACAAGGCCCTGCAGATGCTCAATAACCTGCCGCCGGTTTCCATGCTGAACATCGACGCTTACCCCGCGGGTTCGATGCGCGTCAATCATCGCGCCCAGGCGCTGGGCCTGACCGACTTGAAGTCCTTTGCGCTCCGGGAAATGGTGTACATGATGGGCGTCGGCGACCCGACCCGTTACGTCTTCTGCCTGCGGAACCGGTGGACTCCCGGCAGTTGCCCCCCGATCCTTTACCACGTGATCCAGCGCAGTCTCGATCCCGACACCCTCCAGTATAGCCCGTACATCAACGGCGACCTCTGGACCTACACCACGATCATCGACACCTGCACCCCGCCTCCCGACTACGCGTTTCTCGCGCCCGAACCGGTCGATCCAATGGCCCTGCTCGGCTTTCGTCATTTGCCGGCCAGCTCGTATTTCGCGGCCGGCAGCATCAACGGAGGCTACGCCACCACGTTGACGCGCGACGATGTCGCGGCGCTCCAGTACATCTACCGGACCAACAACTACAATGTCGAGACCATCCCCCCGGGGGTCACCGGCGGCACCAACTTGAATTTCATCGGCACCAATTATATCGGCTCCCTGGTGACCGACCCGGTCAATCCTTGGGGCATTCCGGCCTGGCTGACGACCAACGGTTACACCACCAACGCTTACGGCACCAACATCTATGGCGGGGGCGAACCTTGGGGCGACCCTTCCATCCTGACCAACTTTTACACCAATATCGTCATCACCAACGATCTGACCCTGACCAACGCCTTCATCGAACCCGCGCTGCGTGCCGGCATCGACAAGGTCACCTGGCAGCGGCTCGATTATGACTCGATCCTCGGCAACTTTTTCACGCCCGTGACGAACCTCTACACCGAGAGGGTGATCGTGAACGGCAAGCGGATCAAACAGCGCATCGAGCGTGTCATTCAAGTGCCGGACATCATCTTCGACGCCGCCGATCTTCAAGGCGGTGAGAACACGGACACGGTGATTATCAGCGGCCAGGTGCTCGTTGCCTGGCAGAACAACGACGCCATCAATGGCTTGGCCAACCAGATCGGGCCCGGCACCATGGTGCCGTCGGTCGGCGCCACACCGTCACTGGTCCTGGTTTTTAACTCGGTGGGGCCAATCTGGGGCAATCAATGGCCGAACTTTCTGAGCCAGGCGGATGCGATCGAGCCCAACCAGTTTCTGCTGTGGGGGTCGTATGATGGATCGACCAACACGCCCGTGGTCTATCCGTTCGGCACTTCCATCGAAGCGATCGAAGCCGAGGTTTTGAAGAAACGCCGCTAGGACGCGGGCGCGGGTCGTTGCGATATGAACCATTTCTCTTTTTGGGCGCTGTTGGTGGGTGTGGCTTGGACGACCCAAGTCTCCCGTGCCGCAGACGACATTTTCATCAACAACGGCGATCTCAGTTTCGCCTTCGGGGAGGCGCCACAGATCGATGCCCGGGCGTTTTACAACAGCGGCACGTTCACCGTTCTTACGCGCCCTTGCCCTATGACTTCACCAGCGTCCAGTACTACACAAACCGCGGGACGATGACGGGGGGGGTGGGCTTCACCTTCGATCAAACCACCTACGACGGCCAGCACTTGCCCTCGGTCAATTTCGTCAACCAGCGCGGCGGGCGTCATCCAGGCGGTCGAGAGTGTTCGGCTTCATCGCGTCGAACACCGTCTACTATCCCACGTTCCTCACCGTCTTGGCGGACAACATCGTGAATGAAGGGTCCCTCTCCGTCGAAAACTCCGGCATCCTGCGCCTCGAAGGACGGAAGATCAACCTCACCCGCGGCGGTCTCTCGGTCGGGTCCATTCAACCCGACATGGGGGCAGGCCCGATCCCCGGCGGCTACGATTTCCGACCTGAGCCCGGGATTTACGATGTCTGGTGGGGAGTCGGTTCCGGGCCCACCAACAACACCGGATGGCCCGGCCAGGACAGTTCCTCGATTCTGTTTCCGCTGGGCGGTGGCGCCGGTTACCAGGCCCGGTCCCCTTCGCATTTCGTGGCCGACAACAACGGCAACGGCTTCGTGCGGGTGGCCACGACAGCGACTTTCTTCACCGGTATGACCAATGTGGTCGGAGGGATCCCTCTGACGATTACCAATATCGACGGAACGACCACGAATCTTTTTGCCCCGACCAATATCATCCGCCAGGCCGTGTTCGTGGGGGTCAGCGACACCAACAATTTCTCGGCGCGCGCGCGGTTTTTTCCGAGCACGGTGCCCGACGTCGCCCACGACACCGTCGCCATCGAGTTGCGGCTCTCGAACACCAATGTCGTGGCTGCGACCGGCGAAACCAATGCGATTTATATCGTGGACCGGCTGGCCTCCGAAACCAACCTGGCTTTCGGGACGAACATCGACATCACGCCGGTCCCCACTCTGCGTCCGTTTCCTTACGAGGTCTGGCGCTCCCAACCGTTCGAGTTCTTCTACGGCAACAACGGAAACGCGATCGTGGACCCGAACTTCGTGTACGATCGGTCCTTCTCGAACCGGTTTGTCACCAATTTCTATGCCGGCTATTCGGCTTACGTGGACTATCTGACGGTGCGTCCGCCCATCGTGCCGGGCATGGGCCCCCTGGACCAGCCCGGGCGCATCGAGATCATCGGCGACGAAGTCGACCTCACCAAGGCGCGGTTCCGTGGGATGGGAGTCGTCGCGATCGACGCCAAAAACCTGATCAGCACGTCGAACACCGTGGTGGATGCGCCCAACCTGTTGTACAACCTTGGATCCAGCAGCGGCCTGCTCACGGTCCAAAACCTCGCCCAGGCCGGGGTGATCCGCATGGCTGGCTACATTGACATGTGGAGCGGCCTTTGGACGAACCAAATGGCCACCATTTACACGAATTATTTCATCGACGACACGACCAACTATTACAATCCCATCACAAACCCGGTCGACGTAGGCATCCACGTCGTGATTGTCAGCGCGGATTTGCTCGACTCCACCCAAAGGGTAATCGTCCATGATTTCGTGGCGAGGAGCCGGCAGATTGTCGTGAACGACCCGATTACTGTCACCCGCAAGCTGATCCTGGACGGCGAGTCTTTCACGCTCAACGGCACTCTCTCCCTGACCAACCTCGACACCACCAACGGCCTGCCCAACTGGGTGGGCACCAACATGCCCGGCGTCAGTTACTTCACCAACAACGGGGTGTTGACCGTGCCCAACCTCGCCTATTTCGGATCGGACGCCGGTTCGTCGTTGAGGACGTTCATCAACACCGGCACCCTGAACGCTTTCGCCGCCAGCATCGAGGCGGACGCCTACGCGAACAGCGGCACCAATGAACATCGGCAACCGTCTCGATGTTCGGATGGACTCCGGCAGGCTGGAAGGCGGGCGCGATGTGATTCGCGGTTCTCTGTACCTCACGGCCAACGACCTCAAAATGCGGAACCACTCGATCCGCGCCGATGAGGGGCTTTTCATCGAGGTGACTGACAGTCTGAGCGATGACGGCGTGGGATCGTCGAACATCATCAACGTGGCCGACGGGTTCCACCTGCTGACCAAGCCTGCCAAAGGCGATCTGCTGGGGACGACCTTCCAGACCACAGCGGCCAAGTTTACAAGCCCGGTCCACACCTGGACCGCCGAGGACCTCGGCCCGGTCGCGGAAGGATTCAAGGATAATGCGGCGATTGGGCGTCTGGTGCTGGATGTTTACCAGGGGGGCGAACTGAGGTTCAGCGGTCCGCTCGATTGGCTCGGCAACCCGCGGTCTGGCAACTACGCGTTGTATGTGGACTACCTGCAGTTGCAGAACGCCGTGCAGTCCGATCCGGAAGCGGTGGTTTACATCTACCCGGGCCTCACGATCTATTTCGGCAATTCCAACGTGTCACCCGAAGAGTTGGACGGCAAATTCGACGGCCGTCTGCGGTGGGTGAAATCTTACGCCGGGCCGACCAGTGGCACGCCTGTCGCCTCTCGCCAGGGCGGATACCAGGTGAAGACGATCTACGTGAACGCTGCGCTCCTCGAAAGCGAGACCATCGATTCGGATGGCGACGGAACGGTCAACGCCTACGATACCTGGCCGTTCGACGGCGTGACGCTCAAAAACGTCCAGGTCACGGGCCAACCGGCTACGCATGTGCGGATTTCCTGGGATGCGGCTGCGGAGACGGTCTATCGCGTCGAGAAGACCTCGGGGCTGACACCGCCCGAATGGACACCGCATGTGACGGTGACCAACACCGAGCCGTCGGTGCAGACCTTGACGATCACCGACACCATCCCGAGCGGGAGCGATCAAAAGAGATTCTACCGGGTCCGCTACGACCTGTGAGCGGCAGGCGCCGGGCGACGTCGTTCGCCGTGAGAAACGGCGCCGTGACCCAGATGGCACGTGGACTTGGATCAGCGGGTGGCCGCGGCGGCCACCGCCCAGTGTGACATAAGACTCATGAAGAGGGGTATTCTGTTGGCACAGTGTCGGGGATCGGCTGCGATCCGCATTGCGGCGTTTTGCACAGCCTTGATCGAGCGGCGGTTCCTGGGGTGGATGGACGCCCCGACCGCCGAGCGCGCCGGGACCCGGACGGCGACAAGGCGACGGTCTGGCCCGCTCGCCCTGGTCGCCCCGATGCTCGTTGGTCTCGCCGGTGTCCTGTGGTCCGGCGCCTCGACCGCTTTCGCCCAGGTCGAGACTGTGACCCTGGGCTCGCAACCGGTCCACGCCACCCGCCTTCTCGGCCGGTTCAAGGCCTCCGTGGCCGCCACGGTCGACCCGGCTGCGCTCGGGCAGTTCGGTTCGACAATCGAGCGACGTTCCCAGTTGGTTCCCGGGTTGGTGGTCCTTGGCGAGGCTGCAGGCAGAGCGAGACCCGCCGGACTGACCGCCGGGGACGAAGCCGCCATGCGTCAGCGATTGCTCGAGCGGCTGCAGGCACTCCAGGGTTCGGGCCTTTTTGAATACGTCGAACCCGATCCCATCAACCATCTGATGTTGGCCCCCAATGACGCGGCTTTTGTCAACGGCATGCTGTGGGGTTTGCGCAACTACGGCCAGTACGGCGGCATGCCCGGCGCCGACATCGGCGCCGAGATGGCCTGGGACCTCACCACCGGTTCGACCAATGTCGTCGTGGCCGTGATCGACACCGGCATTCGTTACTCGCATCGGGATCTGACCAACCAGATGTGGATCAACGTGAACGAAATCCCCGGCAACCTCATCGATGACGACGCGAACGGTTTTGTGGATGATGTCCACGGCATCGACGCCATCGCTGGCACGGGCGATTTGATCGACGACGTGGGCCACGGAACCCATTGCAGCGGAACCATCGGCGCGGCAGCCAACGACGGCAATCAGCATGTCGGGGTCGCCTGGAAGGTCCAGTTGATGGGGTGCCGGTTTCTTTCCGCTGCCGGGGGCGGCGCGACCAGCGACGCCATGACCTGCATCGACTACGCCGTGACCCAGGGCGCGCATGTGATCAACGCAAGCTGGGGCGGGTATTACTTCTCGCAAGCCCTCTTCGACACCATCGAGCGGGCAGGGGACCATGGCGTCCTTTTTGTGGCGGCGGCGGCGAATGACTCCAACGACAACGATTTCTTTCCGGCGTATCCGGCGAGCTTCCGACTCGATAACGTGATCTCCGTGGCGGCGCTCGACCGCAATGATTACCTCGCCGGGTTCTCGAACTACGGGGCGAACTCGGTCCATCTGGGCGCGCCCGGGGTCGAGATCTTCTCCTGTATGTCCGGCTTCGACCTGGACTACGAGATCATGGACGGCACCAGCATGGCCGCGCCCCACGTCACCGGCGTCGCCGCCCTGATCCTGGCGATGTTCCCCGGGTCGGATCACCTCGAGATGCGCGACCGTCTGTTGTCGGGCACCGTGCCGATCACCGCGCTGACCGGCTTGACCACGACCGGTGGCCGCCTCAATGCCTACAATTCGCTTACCCTGACCGGGGACGGCGTCATGCAAGTCACGGTCGACCCGCCTTCGGGGTCGGTCCTGCTGGCCGGTTCGACGCAGCCCATCTACGTCAAGGTCCGGGACCGCTACGGCATTCGCGACGCCACGGTCACCGGCGCCATCGTCAACGACGGCACGCTGGCATTTCCGAACGATGGCACTGCGCCCGACCTGGTGGCGAACGACCCAATCTACACCGGGAACCTGTTGGTGCCGGCCCTGGCGGACTCGATCTCGATCGCCTTGACCGTCACCGCTCCGGACAAAGGCACCCTGACCAATCTGCTCCACTACACCATTATCCCGCCGCCGCCCAACGATCATTTCGAGTTGGCGACCAAAGTGCCTCGAGCAGGCGCCGCCTACCTGGCCAACAACCTGTACGCCACCCTGCAGCCGGGAGAGCCTCAACACGGCGGAAACCCCGCCGCTGCCGGCTCGCTCTGGTGGCGCTGGACCGGAGATTACGCGACGAACATCCTCGTCGACGCCGCGGGCAGCGGTGTTGGCACCATCCTGGCAGTCTACACCGGCAATGCGCTGACCAACTTGAAGTCCGTGATGACGGTGGCCGATCAGCCCGGGACCCGAGGCACCAACCTATTCTTCCAGGCGGAGAAATCGACCTCGTACTCGATTGCCGTGGCCGGTCTGTCCAGCAACAGCCTCGGTTCCATCCGTCTGCGGATTGTTCCGGGAGGCAAATTGCAGACGCAGCCGCCGCAGGTGTCGATCGCGACCCCGATCAACGGGCTGTTGTTTACGACCAATAGCATCAAGGTCGAAGGGACTGCGGAGGACGTCGGCCCGCAAGCCTCGGGAATTGCCGAGGTTTTGGTGAGCGTCAATGGGTCTCTGGCGAGCAGTGCCGCCGGCACGACCAACTGGTCGAGACCGGCGTTGCTGCAAGTGGGGGCAAACCAGATCGTAGCCCGATCGGTCAACCTCGCCGGGTTGATGTCCGAAGAAGCGCGCGTGATCGTCCATTATCGAGTGCCCCCGCCGCCAAACGACGACTTTGATGGGGCGACCCTCCTGGCCGGGACCGAAGGGACTGTCACCAACGACAGCCGACTCGCCACTCAACAGCCGGGCGAACCGCTGCACGCCGGCAAGCCTGGCGGCCATTCCCTGTGGTGGAAATGGACCGCACCGGCCGACGGCGCGCTGCTCCTGTCCACGGAGGGAAGCTCGTTCGATACCACGTTGGGGCTCTACACCGGCCCGCGAGTCAATGCCCTCCGGACCGTTGCCTCGAATGACGACGCCTTCGAGGGCTCGCTCTACAGCAAACTGCAGCAGGGCGTTCGGATGAATGGGACCTATTATTGGGCGGTCGATGGATTCAACGGGCTGACGGGCAAGGTCCAAGTGGCCTACGCGTTCACCCCTGGCACGCTTTACACCATCAACCTCCAGGCCACCACCGGCGGCAGCGTGGCGGAGCACGATTTGGGGGCCGTTGACGTGCTGGCCAACTCCAGCCAGACCCTGACCGCCGTCCCCGACCCCGAATACGAATTCACCGGATGGGAAGGAGCAGTCGTGTCGTCCTCCAACCCGGTCTCTTTCCAAGTCAACTCGAACTTGACTGTGCGGGCGACATTCCGCAAGACGCTGCCGACCGACGACTTCGAGACGGGCACTCTTTCGAAGCTCAATTGGGTCGCTGGCGGAGCGAAGCCGTGGACGGTGACGAGCACCACTGCTGATGGCGGCGTCTACGCGGCCGGCTCCGGCGCGATCGGGCATGGGCAGACCTCGACGCTCACGCTGACCGATAGTTTCTATGCCGGGACCGTTGCGTTCAGCCTCCGCATCAGCTCGGAGCCGAATTGGGATTATGCGGAGTTCCTGATCGACGGCGTTCCGCAAATGGAATGGTCCGGGGAGGTCGAGTGGACTCGCTACAGTTACCCGATTTCGACCGGAACGCACACGCTGGAATGGCGCTACGTTAAAGACAACGCGGTCACGTCCGGGCTCGATGCGGCGTTCATCGACAACTTCACCGCCATCATCGTTCCGCCAACCAACGCCTCCACCCCAGCGCGCCTGAGTCTGGCTTTGATGCCGCAGGGCGAGTACCAGTTGCTGTTGGTCGGTCAGGCGAATCAGGTCTACACCATCCAGGGAGCGACCGAATTGCCTCCGGGCCGGAGCGCGGTATGGCAGCCGTTTGCGACGAATGTGGCAGTTTACGGCGAGATCCGGATCATGCTCGATGCTCAGGCGCTTAGTCGGCCGCAGACCTACTTCCGCGCTCTTGCCCAGTAGCCCGGCCCGGCGCACCCCAGGATCGGTCGTCCAGGGAGTGCGCCCATGCGCGCCCGGCGGATCCACAGAGAGCCACCTGTTCCTTTTTGAACTGCTCAGTGGATATGAACCTGGCGCCGCAGGTAGGGCGCGCAGTCCTCTGCGCGCCGACGGCGGCCAGGGGACTGGCCGCCCCACCAGATTGATGGATCGCTTTTCGTGTCGCCTGGGGGGATCGCACTTCCACATGACCCACATGAAGCTCCTCGGATTGACTGGCGGGATCGCCACGGGAAAATCGACCGTGTCGCACATGCTCTCCGACTACGGTTGCGGCGTGGTGGACACGGACCTTCTGGCTCGTCAGATTGTCGAGCCGGGGACTCCGGCCTTGGCCGAAATCGCCGCCGCTTTTGGGGCGGATTTGTGCGATTCGTCGGGTCGGCTGCGCCGGGCCGAGATGGCGCGGCTGGTCTTTGCCGATACCGAGGCGCGGCGCCGGCTCGAAGGCATCTTGCACCCTCGGATTCGCGAGTCCTGGCAGCGCCAGGTCGATCTCTGGAGATCGGATGGCCACGCCGCCGCGGTGGTGGTGATCCCACTTCTTTTCGAGACGGGCGCGGCTGGGGAGTTCGGGGCGATCCTCTGCACGGCCTGCAAGCCGGAGTCCCAGCGTGAGCGTTGTCTGGCGCGCGGCTGGACACCTGAGGAAACCCAAGCCCGGCTCGAAGCCCAATGGCCCATCGAGTTGAAGATCGCACGGTCCGACTTTCTGATCTGGTCCGAAGGCGACCTGTCCATCACGCGGGAACAGGTGAGCCGCGTTCTACGACAATTGAATTTACACCCTTCATCGCCATCCATTAGGCTTTCGTCCGAAACTTTGGTCTCATGAAAAAATCGATCTGGATTCTTGGCGCGGTCGCGTTGTTTCTCGCCCTGATGTCCTGGCCCCGAACGAGCGCCAAGCCGCGCTCCTCTGATCCGGCGCCAGCGCCGATCGCAACCGCCGACAGATCGACTGGAGCGGCGCCGACCGATCTGCTCGCGGTCCGGGCTGTGGAGCGGGGCGCCTTGGTGTCGGCGCCTGCCGCGTCGCAGGCGGCCAATGCTCCGGTTCCATCGCAGGCGCGCGACGAGGCCGAGGCGGTGTTCGAGTCGTTTGACGCATGGGCCGGCGAGTTTCTGGCGCATCCCGGCGCTGCCGCCGCTCGACTCGATCAAGGGCGGCGATTGGCAATCGCCCGACGCGAAGCCCTCGCCCGCGAGATCCGAGTAAATCCAAAGCGCGCCCTCGATCGGGCGGTGCCGTGGCGCTGGCGCCAACAGTTGCCGTCCGAGATCACCGCCTATCTGGAAGAGGCGGTCTCCGGTCGCGGCACGCTGCACGTCTACTTCGCGACCCCGCTGCCTGGGGCCGATTACCGGGAGTTCCCCGGCGGCAAGATGCGCTACGTGACCATGGCCGGCTCCGGGCGCACCTATAGCACATACGTTTACGGGCGTCGCGTGAGCCAGATGGGGCAGGACGACATCGCAATCCACGGCATCGCCGTCGGCAATGCGCTTGCTCTGCACGAGGATCCGGCGCGGCTGGTGGATGCCGACGAGGGCGCGGCGTTGCGGGCGTTCGGGCGCGCGTCTCTGGCCGCGGCGTGTTCGTTGTGCGGGGCGGTCACGCACGAAAAGGGGCGCCTGCTCGACTATGGCGGGGAGTCGCTGGCTGTCTGCGGCGTGAGCCATGCTGTCGAATTGAACTCGATCCTCGCAGCCGCCGAGGTCCAGGCGCGCCGGGTCGCCCTGGCTTCCGGCGGCGGCGCGCCCTCAGGGAGCAACACCTTCTGGACCACCCCGCCCCCCGACCAGGGGAGCTTCGGCGCCCGTCGAGTGCTCTTCATGCGCCTTGTTTTTCGCGACGACACCGAGGTGCCGATTTCGGAGTCGGAGGCGGCGCAGGTCATGCATGAAGTCAACGATTTCTACGTGGAGGCCTCGTATAACAAGGCCAGTCTGGTGACGACGATTACGCCCGTTCTGACACTGCCCTACCCGAAGCTCGATTATTCTGCCGAGGGCCCCGGCCTGATTCTCGCAGACGCGATCGTCGAGGCCCAGAAAGCCGGCTACGCAGCCGAGAACTACAACATCGTGATCATGCGCCACCCCAGCGTGCCCGGGTTCACATGGGGCGGCTTGGGCGGAGGGGGAGTTGCCTGGTTGCAGGGCAATGGAGTGGGATTGGTGATCCACGAACTGGGTCACGTCTTTGGCTTGGGCCATGCCAATTTCTACGACACGAAACGGGCCGGATTGCCCAACAATCCGAACAATAACCCGTTCGATATCGACAGCTTGGTCGGACACGACAGCGTGTTCGGAGTGGGCGATGATGTCGAGTACGGCGACGTTTTCGACGTGATGGGCAGCGGCGGGGGCGAGGGCCCCGCGGCGACCAACCAGCAGGTGTCGTCTTTCACGGGGCACTTCAATCCCATTGGCAAGAACCTGCTGGGCTGGCTTCCTGACCCTTACATCGTCGACGTCGCGCACGGCGGCACCAACCGAATCTACGTTCACGATACGCCCAGGCTGGTCGAGGGCCGGCATTATGGTCTCAAGGTGGCCAAGGACGCGCAGCGGACGTATTGGGTGAGCGCGCGCGGAAAGATCGACTCAGGCTATGCCACCAACGGCGTCGAGTTGCACTTCGGCGGGTGGCAGCAGGCCTTGGGCTACAGCCAACTCTTGGACACCACCCCGGGCTCGAAGCCTGGCCGGCAGGACGCTCCGATCGCCCTGGGCCGAACCTACGCAGACGAGGAATCCAAGGTCTACATCACGCCGGCGGCCAAGGGCGGCTCCGGCACCAATGTCTGGTATGATCTGGTGGTCTACAAAGGCGCCGTTCCGGACAACGTGACTCCAGAAATGGAACTCACCGTTTCGACGAATTTCGTGCGTCCGGGCGGGAGCGTGACATTCACGGTCACGGCGACCGACGGCAACGGCGACGCGCTGGCCTACTATTGGGACATGAGCGACGGCGCCGTCGCCCCGAACAGCCCCACCATGACACGCGCTTTTTCGAGTGCCGGCGAGTATGTCGTTCGCGTCGAGGTGAGCGACATGAAAGGCGGCCTCGTCAGCAGGCACACCGTCATCACGGTCGGCACGCCGGGCACCTTCCGGATCAGCGGCCAAGTCATCAGCACGGATGGCGTGCCCTTGCAGCGAGTCCGAGTCTCGAATGGCTCGTTGGTCGACGGTTCTTACGAATATGCCGATGACTACCAGTGGACCTACACGGATGCGGAGGGGGCCTTCACCCTCGCCAATCTGAGCAATCGGGTCTATTCCATCGGCGCGCATGCCGAAGGGTTCGTGACCCGACCGCTCAACTTCGAGACGTCCATCGCCATCGTCGACAAAGACGTCGAAGGCGTGTTGTTCCAGGCCGTGCGCAGGCCCATCGTGACCGTCCAGCGGGTCAGCGACGCCACGGTCGCGTCGGCGACGCCAGGCCTCTTCGAGTTCACCCGCACGGGCGACACCAACACGGCTCTGCAGGCGGTGTTCCTCTTCGGCGGGTCGGCAGTCCCCGGCGCCGACTTCACAGACTGGACGAATATCGTCAGCCAGACCAATGTCACGCCCAACCCGTTCGGCGATGTCACCAGCGCGTACGATTTCTACGCCATCGAGTTCCCTACGGGCGCGGTCACGGCGCAAATCGAGATCGCGCCTTTGGGCGATCCGGCCACCGCGGAGGACAAGGAAGTGACTTTGACCGTGATGTACCCGCTGCAATTCATGCAAGTGCTCATCACCAACGGGGTCCCGGAAGGCACCCTCGCCACGAACACCAACTTTTTCAATTACAGCGGGTGGGAGTTGCTGACCATCAACGGCGTCGACACCTGGTTCCAGACCTACTCCGAGTATTTGCCGGCCTGGCCCGGCGAGGCCCGCCTCACCCTCAAGGGCACAACTCCCAGCCTTCCCACGGTTTCGGTCATCGCTCTGGTGCCGGCCGCGACCGAGAACCTCAACGACGGCGCGATGTTCACCGTCACGCGCTCGGGGCCGACGACCCAACCGCTCGCCGTCTCCTTCGAGATCGGAGGAACGGCGACGCCGGTCTCCGATTACCTCGAACTGCCGGCCACGGTGGTCATCCCGGCAGGCTCCGCGTTTGTGAATCTGCCGGTCATCGCTCTCGAAGACCTCTTTCTCGAGGGGAATGAGACCGTCACGTTGAAGGTGGCGACCGGCACGGGCTACAACGCCAGCTCGAGCGACGCGTCTGTCACAATCGTCGACAACGACATGCCGATGGTCACCCTCGTGGCCACCGACACCGTGGCTTCCGAAACGGGTCCCGATTTGGGGACACTGGTTGTGAACCGACTGGGTGACATGAACCGGGATTTGGTGGTCAGTTACCTCGTCGGGGGGACCGCGGTCAGCGGACGAGATTACCGCGCTCTCTCGGGGACCGTGACGATCCCGGCAGGGCAGCCGTCGGCGGTGATCGTGATCACACCGCGCAACAACGGATTCCGAGACGGAGGCAACTCGGTCGAGATCTACCTTGCGGACAGGCCGACTTACAATATCGGCACGCCCAACGCCGCCCAGATCTTCATCCAGGATGGTGCTTTGCCGGTGGTCACCGTGACCGCCTCGGATGATACGGCAGCCGAACCCTCCGACCCCGGCGAGTTGACCTTCACGCGAACCGGCGATGTGACCCGCGAGTTGATCGTGGACCTTAACTGGGGCGGCAACGCCAAACCTGTTGCGGATTACACCCCGGTGTCGCGCGTCCGTTTTCCGCCCGCTCAGAACCGGGTGATCGTGGCGGTGCCCCCGGTCGATGACCGGCTGCGCGAAGACGCGGAGTATATCGTCGCGGAATTGGCGGTCAGCACCGAATACAATGTCGGGTCTCCATCGCAGGCGAGGATCACCCTGAACGATGACGACGGCGGGTCGCTGCTGTCGGTGGGCTTCGATTTCCTGACGTCGACCGTCGTCGAGAATGCCGGGGAAGCGTATCTCGCTGTGACGGTCACCGGCAACCCCGCGCAGGACCAGGACGTCACGGTGCAGTACAAGGTGACCGGCGGCACCGCAGTCCCGGACGTGGACTATCCGCTCCTGACCTCGACGGGCCTGGTGGTCTTCCCGCACAATCCGAGCGGCGCTGAGGACAGCCGGTGGATCGAACGCACCAAGCTGATCGCGCTGCCGATCAACGACAATGACCTTCTGCAGCCGGATCGGACGATGGTGGTCACTCTGCTCCAGCCGCCTTCGTTGCTCAGCAACTGGCTGACGACCAACGATATCACCATCACGAACGAAGTGGGCGAGCCCGTCACGACCAACGAAGTCGTGACCAATTACCTCTTCGTGCCGATCCCGATGAACGCCCAGTTCGACGTCTACAAGTCGCATACTCTGACCATTCTCGACGACGATTCCGCGATCGTGACGATCGAGGCGGGGCAACCGCAAGCGTGGGAACAGAATACGGTCGGAAGTTACTTCCGCATTCTGCGGCAGGGCCCGACCAACCGGGTCCAGAAGGTCCTGCTCCAGACCTCCGGCTTCGCCAGCAACGGCAGCGATTACCAGCCAATCCCGTCCGAGGTCGAGATTCCCATCGGCGAGGAATGGATCGATATCCCGTTGCTGCCTGTGGACGATCCGGTGCAGGAGTACATGGAAGACGTGACGGTGACGCTGCTCGGAGCGCCCGGAGGCATGATCGGCGGCCAAAGCTCGGCCACCATCCACATCATCGATAACGATGGGACGGTCGAGTTCACGCAAACCGCCTACACCGCGCCGGAAAACATCAGCACGGCCCACATCTCCGTCCGGCGCACGGGTTCCAGCGATGCCGCTCTGATCGTCAACTACTCGGTTCTGGGGGGCACCGCAACGCCGGGAGTCGATTTCGTGGCGACCAATGGCACTCTGACCTTCGCCGCGGGCGAGACGCTTCAGGACCTGCTCGTCGACATCGTCGACGACACCGCTGTCGAGCCCGCCGAAACGGTGCAACTCGTCCTCACCAGCCTGGGCAGCGGCGCGCCGATCGGGGGCCAGGCGTACGCGACGCTGACCATTCTCGATGACGACTCGTATGTCGAATTCGCGACCGCAGACTACCGCGCCACCGAGAACGGCACCAACGCGCGGATCGCGCTGCGCCGGATCGGTGCTGCCGATCACAACATCGAAGTCGTTTTTGCCGCGACCAACGGCACGGCAACCGATGGCATTGAATTCGTCGCCACCAACCATGTCGTGCCGTTCGCCCCCGGAGTGACCAATGCGACCGTCCTGGTCCGCATCCTCGACAACACGCTGATCGAGACCAACAAGAATGTCCAACTCTCGCTGGCCACCAATGCATCCGGCGCTGGAGTGGTCGGCCCCCAAGCCAGAGCCCTGCTCGAGATTGCCAACGACGACTGCGCCCTCGAATTCGCAGCGGCAGAGCACCGCGTGGACGAGTTTGCCCGTGTTGTCACCCTGGACGTGCGCCGCGTCGGCGGCACGGTCAACGCCGTCTCCGTCGATTACGCCACCACGAACGGGACCGCCCAGGCGACCAGGGATTACGTCGCCGGCAACGGCAGGCTCGCATTCGCCGGGGAGACGAACATCGTTCTTCAGGGCGGCACCGGGAGCGCTGTGCTTCAACCCGGGGAGACCAACCGGCAGTTCCAAGTCCGGATCATGGACAACTCGACCGGCGAAGGGAACCGGAGTTTTGGCGTGCTCCTGAGCAATCCACGCGGCCCGGCTTCGGGCGCCTTGCCGGGCTCGACGGTGTTGGGCGGTCAGACGAACACCGTGGTGACGATCCTCGATGACGAATTGCCTGGGAGCGTCGATTTTGCCTTCAATCCGGGCTGGGGTGTCGACGGGCCCGTCTACGGCGTCGCCGTGCAACCGGACGCGAAGATCGTGTTGGGCGGCGAATTCGTCACCGTCGACGGCACCGTCATGTCGCGCGTTGCCCGCCTGCACGAGGATGGCTACCTCGACAGCTTCTTCAACCCGGGCGCGGGTCCTGACGCGACGGTCCATGCCGTCGCTGTCCAACCCGATGGCCGGATCCTGCTGGGCGGGGAATTCACCAGCTTCAACAGCGCCACCGCGCCCCGCGTGGTCCGACTCACCGCCGACGGTCTCATCGACCCGACGTTCGATCCCGGTCAGGGCCCGAACCGCGTGGTCCGCGCACTGGCCGTGGGCGGCAATGGATCCATTGTTTTGGGCGGTGATTTCCTGACCGTCGGCGGGGTCAGTCGACCGGGGATCGCGCGGCTCACGGCGGACGGTTCTCTGGATCCGACGTTTGATCCCGGGGCTGGAGCGCCCGGTGGGGTTCTCGCAGTGGCCGTTCAGCCGGACGGAAAGGTCGTGGCGGGCGGGACCTTCTCGAGTGCCGGCGGGGCCAACTACCCGTTCCTGGCCCGATTCAATGCGGACGGGACGATCGATCGCTCATTCAACACCGGGACGGGACCCGATGCGGCCGTGCGGTCCGTCGCAGTCGGGGGCGACGGCAAAATCATCATCGGCGGGGCGTTCACGAAGGTCAACAACGTGGACCGCGGTCGCATCGCTCGCCTGAACGCCGACGGTTCGCTCGACGCCAGCTTCGATCCGGGATCAGGCGCCAATCAGACGGTCTACGCCGTGGGCGTGCAGGCCGACAAGAAGGTGCTTCTGGCGGGCGATTTCACCGAGGTCAGAGGCCAACTCCTCTCGCGCTATGCGCGCCTCAATCCCAATGGCACCGTCGATGACGGGTTCCTCATCTTCCAGGGGGCGGACGGTTTGGTGCGGAGTCTTGCGGTCCAGCCCGACACCGCCGTCGTGCTGGGCGGCGACTTCTCGACGCTCAACGGCTTGAGCCGGCGGGGCATCGGGCGCGTGCACGGCGACGAGAAGTTCATCCTCAGCAAGATGCAGTTCTCCTCTGCGTTCTATCGGGTCGTCGAGGACCAGGGACCGGTCACGATCACGGTCCTCCGTAGCGGCGACCTCGCGGCGTCGGCCGCGATCGACTTCATGACCATGGGCGGTTCGGCGATCCCAGGCGCCAATTACCAGCCCACCAACGGCACGCTCCTCTTCCAGGCAGGCGAAACCGAGAAGACATTCCAAGTCCAGATTCTGGACGACCATGCGCCCCGCGGCAATACGACCGTCGGTTTGGTGCTGACCAACGTGCCGTCGGGGTACTCCCTCAACGCCCAACTGACGTCGGTCCTGACCATCGAGGACAAGGAGAGCGTGCTCGCGTTCAGTGCCGCCAGTTACTCCGTGTTGCGGACCGAGAGCGAAGCCACCATCACTGTCATCCGCACCGGCCCGAGCACCAACATAGCAACCGTCGACTATGTGAGCCGTGACGACACCGCTTTGGCGGGAATCGACTATGAGCCGGTGGCTGGCACTCTCACCTTCGATCCTGGCATTTCGCTCAGGACGTTCACGGTGCCCATCCACACCAACGTCTTCGCCGACGAGCCGCGGACGCTGGAGTTGGTGCTCACCAACGAGGGCCCCGGCGTTGTCCTGGGCACCCTCAGCAACGCGGTCTTGTCGATCGTCAATGAGGTGGTCGAGTTCTACAGCATCAGTCTGACCCCGCCCGTGGGCGGATCGGTGGCACCCGGGTCGGATCAGTATCCAGCCGGCTCGACGCAAATCCTCACCGCCACACCCGATGACGATTACCGTTTTGACGGGTGGGAAGGGACAACCAACACCGTCCAAAACCCGCTTCACGTTGTCATGAACCGGAACTACACGCTCACGGCCCGGTTCGTGCCCACCAAGACGACCTACTCGTTCGAGCCTCCGTTCCGGGCGGCGGACCTCGCGGCGCCCCCATGGGTGAATTCAAAGACCGCCCCCTGGCTTGTGCAGTCCCAGACTGCCGCCGGCGGCCAGTATGCTCTACGCTCGGGGCCGATCGGCAATGGCCAGGACACAGTCCTCGAAATGACAGCGACCAACCGTCCTGGCGCGGTTTCTTTCATGTTCCGCGTCAGTTCGGAAGCCAACTGGGATTTCCTCGAATTCTATCTCAACGGAGTGAAGCTCCAGAGGTGGTCGGGCGACTTGCCTTGGCAGCGCTATCAGTTCAACGTGCCCGGCGGGTTGAACCGGTTCGCCTGGCGCTATGTCAAGGATGCCAACTTCAGTTACGGCCTGGATGCCGCTTTCATTGACGATATCTACCTGCCGTTGGATCTTCCCGATCCGACCCCCGTGGCGCCTGTGCTGTCTGTCGCGGGCCTGACCGACGGCGTGATCACCGTCAAACTCGAAGGTCGCAAGGGCGTCACCTACGTGGTCGAGGCGAGCGAGGACTTCCGAGCCTGGACGCCGATGGGCACGAATACCCTGCAGGGGCCCAGCGCGCTATTCTTCGACGCCATCGGGAATCGGTCGGCGCGTTTCTACCGGGCCCTGGCGCCTTAGCCCACCGGGGGGAATCCGTTCAGCGGGGTTCCCGGGCGGTTCCCGCTTTTCCCCGGCAAGACAAAGGTCGGGCAGCGCCCGGTTTTTTGGGTGGGTTTTCGCCCGCGCCTGTGGCAGATTGCGGGCGCGATGATCATGACCCCAGCCGAAGTCGACAGCCTGGCGAATGCCCGGAACCGCGCACCCCACGATCTGCTCGGGATGCATGCGCTCGGAGACGGTTCCGGCATCGTGGTGCGCGCTTTCCTTCAAAACGCGGCGCAGGTGGAAGCCGTGCCGACGTTCGAGAAGGACAAGCCCACCATCGCGCTCGCTTGCCTGCACGAGAGCGGCTTGTTCGAGGGGGCCAGCCCTGACTGCCAAGAGGTCTACGCCTACGACTTGGTGATTACGGACTTCGCTGGACAGCGCCGGTCGACGCGCGACGCCTACTCGTTCCTGCCGACGTTGGGAGAGATGGACCTGTTCCTTTACAATCAGGGCAACGACCGGCGTCTCTACGACAAGCTGGGCGCTCACCAGCGGGTGCTCGACGGCGTCGCGGGCGTTGGCTTTGCCGTCTGGGCGCCCAACGCGGAGCGCGTCAGCGTGGTCGGGGATTTCAACCAGTGGGACGGGCGCTATCATCCCATGCGGTTGCTGGGGCTTTCCGGGGTCTGGGAGTTGTTCATTCCCGGTTTGGGCGAGGGCGCACACTACAAATTCGAGGTGCGCAACGCGCACGGACAGCCCGTGCTCAAGGCCGACCCATTTGCCACCCGCTACGAAGTGGCCCCAAAGAACGCCAGCCTGGTCTGGAACACACGCAAGTTTGCCTGGACTGATGAAGACTGGATCGAGCAACGGCGGCACCGGGATCCGTTCCAATCCCCTCTGGCCGCCTACGAGGTTCATCTCGGCTCATGGCGCAAGCAGGCGATCGGCGAATCGCTCGGGTACCGCGAGATGGCTAGTCCCCTCGTCGACTATGTGCAGCGAATGGGCTTCACGCATGTCGAGTTCCTGCCGGTGGCCGAGCATGCGTTCTACCCGAGTTGGGGATACCAGGTCACGGGCTTCTACGCGCCGACCAGCCGTTACGGAACGCCCGAAGACTTTCAGTATCTGGTCAACGCTCTGCACCGGGCGGGCATCGGCGTGATCGTTGACTGGGTGCCCGCGCACTTCCCGCGCGACGATTGGGCTCTCGCCCGCTTTGACGGCACCGCCTTGTACGAGCACGAGGATCCGCGACAGGGCGCTCACCAGGACTGGGGCACGTACATTTTCAACTTCGGTCGCCACGAAGTTCGGAATTTCCTCACAGCCAATGCCCTCTACTGGTGCGAGCGATTTCACATCGATGGGCTCCGCGTCGATGCGGTCGCCTCCATGTTGTACCTCGATTACTCGCGCCAGGAAGGCGAGTGGATTCCCAACCGCTACGGCGGACGCGAGAACCTCGAAGCCATCGAGTTTCTCAAGGAGTTCAACCACCTGGTGCACACCGAACATCCGGGCGTGTTGACGATTGCCGAGGAATCGACCGCCTGGCCGCAAGTCACCCGGCCCCCGTATCTGGGCGGCCTCGGATTCACCTTCAAGTGGAACATGGGGTGGATGCACGACACCCTCGGCTACTTCAAACGCGACCCGGTGTTTCGCAAGTACCATCAGAACGATCTCACCTTCGCGATGCTTTATCATCACCACGAGAACTTCATCCTCCCTCTTTCCCACGACGAGGTGGTGCATGGCAAGGGCTCGATCCGCGGACGCATGCCGGGAGACGACTGGCGGGGGTTCGCCAACCTCCGCGCCCTGCTTGCCTACCAGTGGTTTTTCCCCGGCAAAAAGCTGCTCTTTATGGGAGCCGAGATCGGCCAGAAGAACGAGTGGGACGCCAACGGTGAACTGGATTGGTGGTTGCTCGAAGCGGGCCCCTACCACGTCGGGGCGCAACGTTTCCTGCGAGATCTCAACGGACTCTATCGGCAGCACGCGGCCCTCTGGGAGGGCGACTACGACGCGCGCGGTTTTCAGTGGATCGATTGCGCCGACCACGAGAACTCCGTGCTTTCCTTCCTGCGCCGCCCGCTCAGGGCCGGTCGCGAGTTTGTCGTCGTCCTCAACCTGACGCCCGTGGTTCGGGGAGCCTATCGCATCGGATTGCCGCGCTCCGGATTCTGGACCGAGATGCTCAATAGCGATGCCACGGTCTACGGAGGCAGCAACCAGGGCAACGCCGGCGGCCTGAACGCAGAATCAATCCCGGCGCACGGACAGCCTTTCTCGGCCCGATTGACCCTCCCGCCCCTGGGCGTGGTGGTGCTCGGCTCGGAAGATGCCTGATATTTCAGTTTCCTCTCCTTACTCTTTTGGCTAGCCTGCGCCGCCGTGGATCCCGTCGACACCCAACGCATCGCGCCGGAGGTGCTGAGGGCGCCTGCGCGGCAGGCGCCACTGCCGCTTCCTCAGGCGCGACTCTGCTCTCGCTGTGCCCTGGCCGCAACGATCCTCACCGCCCTTGTCTGGCTCGGAGCCGTGCTGGCCGGTCGCGGGACCGGCCCCGTCGGATGCTGGTCTGCCGGTCTGGTTTTTCTGTTTGCCGTCGTGACCATGCTCGCGTGCCTGGGGCACCGGCTCCCGCTGCAGAACCTGTGCGCCGTCCTGCTCGTTTCCTGGGCCAGCGCCGTTCTCGGCCTGACGCTCGCAGTCAAGTCCGGTGTCCTCTTCGGCGCCATCGTCTACGCCGATGGCTTCGGACCCAGAATGCTCGGCATTGTGCCGTGGCAACTGCCTTTCCTTTGGCTTGCCCTGGTGCTCAGCAGCCGCGAGACCGCCCGCCTCATCCTGCGGCCCTGGAGGCGCGACCGGCAGTACGGTTACTGGTTGCTCGGCGTCGCCGCTCTGCTCGTTCTGTGCGCGGACCTGGCCCTCCAGCCGTTTGCGGTCCGCGCGGCCGGATGGTGGCTGTTCGAGGGCGCGACTCCCGCGGTGAACTGGCTGGGCGTGCCGTGGGTGGTGCTTCTGACCGGCATCTTTCTGACGCTGACGATCCTCCTCTTCACCAGCCCTTGGCTTGTCGCCAAACGCGCTGTCCCAACGCCCCGCGACTACTGTTCCCTGGCGATTTGGCTCCTCCTCGTTCTTTGTTTCCTCATTGGAAACGCCGCACGCGGACTCTGGCTGCCGGTGCTGGTGAGCCTCGGCGGAATGACGGCGGCGATTCTGTTGACCTGGCGCGCGCGCGCCGCGCTCCCACCGATGACCGACGACTCCGCAAAGGCGTGAGCGGCGGCTCCGTCTGCCGTTCGCCCACCGCGAGGCCGGCGGGACGGACCCAGCCGCATGGGTCACACGGGCGCGCGCTTCGTCAGTCTGAGCCTGCTCACGCGCGGGCCGTCGGTCTCCTCGACCCGCAGTTCGTAGTGCCCCAGGGTCAGGGCGTCGCCCGGTTTCGGAAACCCGCGCAACCGTTGGGTCACCAGGCCGCTGGTCGTCGTGATTCCCTCCTCGCGCAACGGCTCTCCCACCAGGTCCGACAACTCGTGCAGCGGCAGAATGCCATCGATCTCCCAGGTTTGATCGCTGGTTTGGACGAAAAGCGGTTTCTCCTGGTCGAATTCGTCCTGGATCTGGCCGACCAGTTCCTCGAGCAGGTTCTCCAGTGTCACCATCCCGACCGTGCCCCCGTACTCGTCGACCACGATCGCCAGATGGAGCCTCCGATCCAGGAACAGTTGCAGCAACCGTTCGAGCCGGGCAGTCTCTGGAACATACATGAGTTTGCGCGCCACCGGCTGCAGTTCGGCGCCGCTGCGGGCCTTGTGCCGCGATGCGTAGAGGTCTTTGATGTGAACGACGCCGGTGGTCCGGTCCAGGTCCCCGTCCTCGCACAGCGGGAATCGCGAGTAACGGCTGCGTTCGGCAATCTCGATGCACTCGTTGAGACTGGCACGCGTGTCGAGCGCCGTGATTTCGCGTCGCGGGCGCATCACCTCCCGTACGATGCGCTGGCGGATATCGAGCGCGTTGAGCACCAGGTTCCGACCCAAAGCGGTCTCCGCGCCGCGGGATGTCGCTGAGGTGATGAGCAGCCGCAGTTCTTCCTCGGAATGACCGTGCTCGGACTCGCTCGACGCGGCGATCCCGAGCTTGTTGAGAATCCAGCTCCGCGACCGGTTCAGCACCCAAATGAACGGCCACGTCAAATAGTAGAAGAGTTCGAGCCAGCGGGCTGTCCAGAGTGATACCGCCAGAGTTCTGCGGATCGCAAGGGACTTGGGCACGAGCTCGCCGACAACAATCAGCAGGAACGTGCTCACCAGGAAGCCCACCGATAACTCCACCGTGGTTCGCACCGCGACCGAGTCGACCGCGAGGGTCTGAAAGACCGGACGCAGCAACGCCTCGAAGACCGGCTTCACCATCGCCCCCGTGGCGATGCCGCAGAGCGTGATGCCAATCTGAACCGCGCTGATGCACGACTCGAGGTTCGCCGCCAGCCGGCGGGCAATGCGGGCTCGCCGGTGTCCCTTGGCGATCAGCGCATCCAGTTGCGTTCCCCGCAGTCTGACGAAGGCGAACTCCGCCGCGACGAAGAAGCCGTTCAGACAGACCAACCCCAGGACAGCCAGCAGCTTCAGCAATGTCAGACTGTATCTCTCGGCGTCCATCTCACCAGCTCACTTCCCCAAAGATGAACCGAAGGATGTCGTGCAGCGTCACAATGCCCGCCTCGCTCCGGTTCCTATCGAGCACGATCGCCAGTCGCTGGCCTGACTGCCGCAGCCGCTGCAGGGCCACCTCGAGCCGAGTCGACTCTTCGAGGTAGAGCGCCGGTTGCAGGAATGCCCCGACCGGTTTGCTCGCATCCAGGTCCGCTTGGTAGAGCGAATTCCTCAACGTCACAATCCCGACGATCCGGCCGCTGACCGGGTCTTTTACGGGCAGACGATTCAGACCCGTTTCGCGGCAAAGCCGAAACACCTCGGCGATCGGTTCCGCCGTCGTGGTGGTGATCACCTTGCCCAGTGGAATGCCGATGGTCCCAACCGTGAGGTTCTGCAGGTCCAGCACGCGGTTGACCATTGTCCGCTCCTCTTTGGTCAGTGCCTGAGCGCTCTCCTGCATCAGGAGCCGTAGCTCTTGCCGGTTGGCAAAAAGTCGCCCGGTAAACCGGTGGCCGCCGGTTGACTTGAGCAGAATCTCCGCCAGCCACGCCACCATCGCCACCAGCGGGGCCAACGTCAGGTGAATCACGCGAAAAAGACGCGCCAGCCCCAGACAAAGCCGGTTCGGATGCTGGCGAAACAGCATTTTGGGCAACAGGTCGGCCAGGGCGTAAATGAGAAAAACGGCAACTGCCAGCGCCATCCAGAGCCATACCTGCCCGGCAAGCCAGCGGTGCAGATAGAGAAAGGTCAAGCAGACCACCAGGAAATTGGCGATGGTGCTGCCGATCAGGATTGTCCACAGAAACTGCTCCGGTTGTTCGAGGAACTGGTGCAGCACCCGCGCCGACGCATTGCCGGCCCGTGCCTGTTGTCGAATGCGCAGCCGGCTCAGCGCGAACACGCCCGCCTCCATCCCCGAAAACAGGAAGAGCAGGCCCGATGCCAGCGCCAGTAACAGCATTGTCCATACGTGCGCCATCAGCTCCCTCCGCCTCCTGTCTTCCTGAGGTCCTCGACAACCAACTCCCGCACCCGTCGGTCGTCCACCTGCGCTGCCTTGAGCCGCAGGTTGCCGAACTTCACCGTGTGTCCGACGGGAGGCACCACCTCCGCCAGCGCCACCAGCAGTCCCCCCATCGTGTCCACGTCCGCAAGATGCCCCAGGTCGGGGTACTCCCGTCGGAAATCATCGAGCCGCATGGTGCCGTTCACTCGCCATCGCCCCGGTCCGAGACGTTCCATGACAAATCCCTCCGCTTCACCTTCACCGTGAATGCGGCCCACCATCGACCCGAGGATGTCTTCGGTTGCCACGAGCCCCGACGTGCTCCCGTATTCGTCCACCACCATGGCCACGCCGCGCCGCTGCCGCTGCAGGCTCTGGAGCAACTGCAGCAGGTTTGTCGTCTCCGGCACAAACGATGGGAAGTCGACGATCTCCGAAAGGTCCGCCTCCGGATTCAGCAGCAGTTCCCTCGTGTTCAGAATTCCCACGATGGTGTCCGGAGTCTCGTCGTAGAGTGGCAGGCGGCGGTGTTTGTAGCGACGCGCCGCCGCGATCATCTCCGACAGTGGCAAGTCGTCTGGCAGGGCGTGCATTCGGGCTCGCGGGCGCATGACGTCCTTCGCGGTGTGGCGGTCCAGGCTGATGATCTGCAGGATGATTTCCTTCTCGGACTGACCCAACGCACCCTGCTGAAACCCAAGTTCCAACAACTCGGCGTACTCCTCGTCGTCCGGTGTGGCGGGGGAACGGATCGCTTCCGGCACCGCCCAATGCAGCACGCGGGTGTTGCATTGCCGGGCCAGCCAATGCAGCGGGCGCGTGAGCGTTTGCAGAATCGCCATCGGACGCGCCACCCGCAGTGCCCAGAACTGGGGCGACCGCACGGCCAGTGTCTTCGGAATCACTTCGCCCCCCACAAGGATCAGCCCCAACACCCCCAACGACGTTGCCAACGGCGGCCAATCCGCGTTCAGCACCATCCACAGCCCCAAACTGACCAGGCCGGCGCTCGCGAATGTGTTCCCGAGAACGATGGTCGCCAGCAAATCCTGCGGCGTCGCCAGTAATCGCGCTACCAGTCGCCCGGATTCGCCTTCCCGCTCCCCCAGTTGCTCGGTCTGCCACTTGCCAAGGCTGAAAAGGGCAGTTTCCGCCAACGCGAAGGCGAAGCTCGCACCGGCGAAGACCAGAAACCCCACAATCACCAAAACGGGCAAGGCTGACATCGCCCCCGCAGTATGGCGGGCCGAGACGGTGCCCACAAGCCCAGGAACCGACACTCGGCCGTTCGGGCGATCGAGAGCGAATCGAGCGGGCGAGTAGCGAAGACCGTCGGCAGCGACTCGCCAGAAGGTCGGACAGGTCCGATCCGCTTGCGGGATTGACGAGCGAGGCCCGGGCTTCACCCTGCACCGCGCGACGGAGGATGCCAGGTCGTCGCGGCTACCGGATGATTCACCGGCATTGATATCACCGGCGTTCAGATCCAACGGATACATAAAGGTGACAGGATCTTAATTGACATTACAGGGATGCCGTGGTAAATGTGCCGCCAGAAACTGAATTCGGAGGCTCTCGATTATGCGCATGGCACGGATCAAGGTGAACGGACGCAGCGCGGTCTATCACTGCATATCGCGGGTGGTGGGCGGACAGAGGTTACTGGGCCCGTTGGAGAGGGAGAAGCTGCGGGAGATGCTCTGGCAGCAGGCGGCTTTCAGCGGGGTCGAGATCATCACTTATTGCCTGATGGCCAACCACATCCACGTGCTGGTGCGGGTTGGTGCCGAGTTCACCGCCACCGACGCCCAACTGGTCGAGCGCGCGCTCCAGTTCTACGGAAAGAAGAGCCTCTATGCGGAGATGTTGAGCAAGGCGATCAAGAAGAAGGGGGTGCTGCCCGAGGACCTGCGGGAGGGGTTGCGCGAGCGGATGGGTGATGTGTCTGCCTTCATGAAGGAACTCAAGCAGCGGTTCAGCAAGTGGTACAACCGGCAGCAGAACCGGTACGGGACGTTGTGGGCGGAGCGGTTCAAGAGCGTGTTGGTGGAGGATCAGCCCAGCGCGGTGCAGGCTGTGGCGGCGTATGTGGACTTGAATGCCGTGCGGGCAGGGTTGGTGAAGGATCCCAAGGAGTACCGGTGGTGCGGGTACGCGGAGGCTGTAGGCGGGAACAATCTGGCGCGCAAGGGATTGGGGAGTTTCTTTCCGTGGACGGACTGGAGGAAAGTGGCGAGGGAGTATCGACAGGTGCTGTTGGTGACTGGAGGGAGAGCTGGGAGTTCAGGGAAGGTGGTTTTGGATCCGGAGGAGATAAGGCGGGAGTTGGAGAGGAAGGGGGATCTGAAGTTGGGGCAGGTATTGCGGTTGCGGGTGAGGTATTTCAGCGACGGAGTGGTGTTGGGTTCGAGGAACTATGTGAACGAGGTGTTCCGGGAGTATCGGGATCGGTTTGGTGCCCGGCGGCGTGATGGGGCGAGGCCGATGCGTGGGTTGGCAGCGTTGGGGGAGTTGGCAACGATGCGGGATTTGCAGGTGAATGTCGTGGGGTGAAGGGGAGCGGCGCTGAGGCTGGCTGAGGCGGACTGAAAGACGGTAAGGGGCCGTCACGGAAAAGACGGCTGCGTTAAAGGGGTCAAGGATTCCAACGAAGCTCCGCCTCAAACCGCGAGCGAGCCTGGGCTTTTGATTCTGCTGGTACTGATGGGCCGTCCGAACGCGGAGCTTCGTTGGAATCCTCCGTTCATCGAGCCAAGCCGTGCGATCAAGGGCGTCAGAATCGCTTTGCCCGGCAACCAGTTCGTCGGCATGCTCAGTCGCCATGCCAATTCGAGCGCAGATCCTGACGCTGCTGACGGGGGTGCTCTGTTACGGAGCGGCCTTGCCGTTGTTCGCCCAAGACCCTGGCCCCGCTCCTTTCGAGATTGTGAGCATGACCCGCTCCCTGGCGGGGACGGCTCTGGCTTGGTCGGACGCTGGTGCCACAGCCAACTACACCGTTCAGGTCCGGCAGACGCTGCCGCACGGGATCTGGATTGCGCCGCGCGCCGAGATGCCGTGGCCCATCAGCGGTCGTCAGTGGTTTGATGCCCTGAGCCCGAAGGAGCCGGCGCTCTTTTATCGGGTTGTGAGTGTCCCTCGCGCCGAGCGCGGCAAGTTGATTTCGCACTCTGAAATCCGATTTCTCGCAGCATGGTACATCAATTTGATGCTGGCTGCTTTGGACGTGCCGCTCACGGTCCAATACGACGTGCGCGTTTACAAGCTCGTTTACGAGACTGTGGATCCCGTGGGTGGTCGGACGGTCGCCTCGGGCGCTTTGGCCCTGCCGCAGCAACCGGGGCGTTCGCTGCCCCTTTGCAGCTATCAGCACGGGACCATTGCCAAGCGCGGCGAGGCGCCGTCGGCTGCCGATTCCAACGAACAGCTCCTGGGTGTGGTGATGGCTGCCAGCGGCTACGCCACCGCTCTGCCCGACTACCTTGGGCTGGGCGATTCGCTCTTGCAGCATCCGTACCATCACGCGGCTTCCGAGGCCACGGCGTCCGTCGACATGCTGCGGGCGGCCCGTGCCTTCTGTGTGAGCCAAAGTGCCGCGCTCAGCGGTCAGGTGTTCCTCGTCGGCTATTCCCACGGTGGCCATGCCACCATGGCCCTGCATCGCGAGATTGAAGAGTATCATTCCGAGGAGTTCACGATCACTGCATCGGCGCCCATGGCCGGGGCCTACGATTTGTCGGGCGTGACGGCCGAGGACGTGCTGGCCGGACGCCCCATGCCCAACCCTTACTACTTCGCCATGCTGCTCTCGTCGTACCAGGCGGTTTACCGGCTGGCGGATTCCTTGGCGGAACTTCTCGCTCCGCCGTACGACGCGACTTTGCCGCCCCTGCTTGATGGCGAACACTCGGGCAGCCAGATCAATGCTGCGATGCCGGCCGACGTCACCAAGACGCTCAAGCCCGAGTACCTCGCCGCCTTGCGTTCCCAGCCGGACCACCTCCTGCGGCTGGCTCTGCGCGACAACGATCTGTATCGGTGGACGCCCCGGAGCCCGATGCGGATGTACCATTGCGGAGGCGACGGCGACGTGCTCTTTGCGAACTCGCAGGTCGCTTATGAGAGCTTCCTGGCACGTGGCGCAACGCAGGTGCAGGTCGTCGATCCGGATCCATCGGCAGGGCACGGTGACTGCTCGATTCCCAGTCTCATCCTGGCCAAACAGTGGTTCGACACGCTCCTGCAGTGAGAGGAGGGGGCTTTCGCCACCGGGAGCGAGACCGGGGATGCCCGGTCTCAGCTTTTGGCTTCTTTCACGAACCGGCCCATTCTCTCCATCGCCAGCTCGATGCGGTCCAGTGCCGTTGCGAAACAGCAGCGGAGGTACCCCTCGCCGCTTGGACCGAACGCGCTTCCGGGCACACACGCCACCTTCTCACGCTCGAGCAGGCGCACGGCGAACTCCTTGGAACTGAGTCCTGTGGATCGGATGCATGGAAACGCGTAGAACGAACCTCGCGGCAGATGGCAGGGCAAGCCCATGCTGTTGAGCGCGTTGACAATCAGATTCCGCCTTGCCCGGTATTCCTCCCGCATTTCCGCTGTGTCGGTTTCTCCGTTCCGGATCGCTTCGAGCGCCGCTTCCTGGCTGACGATGCTCGCGCACAGCATCGAGTACTGGTGGATCTTCATCATGGCCTCGATCAACTCAGCCGGCCCGCACGCGTATCCAATCCGAAAACCCGTCATCGCGTACGCCTTCGAAAAACCGTGCAGGAAGATGGTCCGCTCCGGCATCCCTGGCAGAGCCGCGATGCTGAGATGCTCGCCTTCGAACGTGAGCTCCGAATAGATCTCGTCCGTGATCACGATCAGGTTGCGGCGGCGCGCCAGGTTTGCGATCCGCTCGAGTTCTACCCGCGTCATTGTTCCGCCCGTTGGATTCGTCGGGAAGTTCAGCACCAGCGCCTTGCTGCGCGGGGTGAGCGCGCGTTCGATGGCGGCCGCTCGGACGGCAAAGCCGTCTTCGGCGCGGCACGACACGGCGACCGGGATGCCGTAGGCCAGCGCGATACTCGGCGAGTAACTCACGTAGCACGGTTCGTGATAGACAATCTCGTCACCCGGGTTGATCAGCGCTCGCAGCGCGATATCGAGCGCCTCGCTCACCCCCACGGTAATGAGGATTTGCCGGCGCGGGTCGTACCGGATTCCGAAGTGCGACTCGACGCTGCCTGCGATGGCCTCCCGCAGTCTGGGCAGACCCAGATTCGAGGTGTACGTCGTGCGGCCCCGTTCGAGGGCGTAGATTGCCGCCTCACGAATGTGCCAGGGGGTTACAAAATCCGGTTCCCCCACGCCCAGGGAAACGACGTCCGGAAGCCCCTGGACAATGTCAAAGAATTCCCGGATGCCCGAACGCGGAATTGCCCGGACATGGTCGGCCACAAAGTCAGTTAAAGCGAACGGCGCGGTCATGCAAAAGGCACAACCAACGGGAAAAGCCTCAGGTAGGAAAGAAAAATCTCTCCGCTTCTGCGTCGCGGAGCGATGCGGCTCCGCTGCGCGGGGCTCGATCGGAAACAAGAACATGCTGTGGTCTAGTGCCACGTCCACAGCAGCGCAGCCATCACGGCGAACGCGACTGCGAACCGGACGCTGACGCACGCGAAGAGGCCGCGTGCGCCCAGCGCGGCGACGACACCCGCCTTGAAGACCAAGTTGGACATCGCGGCCACAAGGATCAGACGCCAGGCCGTGTCTGCGGGGATCCGCCCGGCGTCGACCATCTGCGCCGTCGACAGTGTGATGGCGTCCATGTCCGTCAAGCCCGACAGTGCGGCGACGGTGTACAGCCCCCGGTCGCCGAATTGCTGTTTGCCTGCGGCGGTTGCCACCAGGACCAGTGCGAACAGGGCACCAAACACCAAGGCGGATTTCAACTCGGACGGATTGCCGTGGGCGGGCATCTGGAGCGTGTGCCTGGGGGCCCGGAGCCACAGCAATGCCGAGAGGCCAGCACCGAGGACGATCATGATCGCCAGAGGCACCACTGCCGCGCTGAACAATGTCAGGCTCACCGCCGCCGTGATCGCCAGCACCCGTGCAAAGACCACAGTCGAGGCCAGCAGAATCACCAAGGCCGCCGGCCCCGCATCGCCTGCTGCGACTGTGCTGCTCCGCCGCGCATAGCTCACGGTGGTGGCCGTGCTGGAAATCAAACCGCCCAACACCCCCGCCAGCACCAGCCCGGCCCGGTTGCCGAACAACTTGTAGAGCACGTAACCGCCAAGGCTCATCGCCACAATCAACACCACCAACCACCAGATATGGCGCGGGTTGAGCACATGGAATGGTCCGTACGCGCGGTCCGGCAGCACCGGAAGAATGACCATCGAGATCAACACGAATTGCATGACCGCCCGGAAATCGTTCTCCCCGATCCGCCGGGCGAACGTGTGCAGCACGGGTTTGAGATAGAGCAGGATGGCCACCACACCCCCCACGACCACTCCCGCCGGCCGATGACCGACAACCAGATAGGCCCCGACTCCGAACATGACCAGAAGCGCGGCTTCGGTCGTCAAACCCGGGTCTGCGCCGGGCACGCTGAGCCTCACCTGGTTTGACGCCACGATGAGTCCGGCAAGAGCGAGCAAACCTGCTGCAACCAACCAGCCTCCGAAGCTCTGGCCCACGTCTGCGCACAGAACGCCGAAGATCGTCACCAGCGGGAAAGTCCGGAAACCCGCCAATTGAGACGCTGCGCGCTCACGCTGCATGCCCACCAGCAGACCCAGTCCCAGCGCAATGCCGAGCGTTTCAAAGGTCGTCGTCAGGTCGGTCATCATAAGGCCATCCAACCGCACCGCCTGCGCCGAACATGGCATTTTCCTGGCGGCTTGGGAAGAGCGGGCTCGGATCCTCCGATCCAGTCTGGAGGGGCGAATGATGTTCCCGAGATGCGCCGCGCCCGCAAATTCCTATCGCCTGCGATTGTGCGACGGGGCATCTTCTCCTGCGCATCGGCACGAATCGCCGACCCATGACATGAAACAAAAGGCCTACGCTGCCGCCGGCGTCGACATCGACCTCGGCAACCGTGTGAAATCGACTTTGCCCCAACTGCTGGCCAGCACGCGCCGCCCTGGGGTGCTGGGCAAAGTGGGCGGATTCGGGGGCTTGTTCGCCCTCGACACGAGCCGGTACTGCGAGCCGGTCCTCGTGGCCAGTGTTGACGGCGTCGGGACGAAATTGAAAATTGCCGTCGCTCTGGACCGGCACGACACCATTGGCCAGGACTTGGTCAATCACTGTGTGAACGACATTGCGGTGGTGGGGGCGGAACCGCTGTTTTTTCTCGATTACCTGGGCACGGGCAAACTGGAGCCCCACGTCTTCACCGAGATCATCAAGGGCTTTGCCCGCGCCTGCGCCGAGAACCGTTGTGCGCTCATCGGGGGTGAGACGGCCCAAATGCCAGGCTTCTATCAGCCCGGGGAGTACGACGTCTGTGGCACCATCGTCGGTGTCGTCGAACGCGCCGCGATGCTCGATGGTCCGAAGACCGTGCGGGTGGGCGACGCGGTTCTCGGCCTGGCGTCAAGCGGTCTGCACACCAACGGCTACTCGCTCGCCCGGGCCATCCTTTTTGACCAACTCCAACTCAAGCCGACCAGCCGTGTCGCGGGTTTGGAGGGAACGGTTGGCGAGGAGTTGCTCAAGGTCCACCTGAGCTACGGCCCGCTGATTCAGGCGTTGCTCAGGGAGTTCAATCGGGGAGTGCGTATCGGGCGGGGGCAGACGGGCGCCCGCGCCAGCCGCTCACGCGCCGATCGAGCGGGGGTTGCGATCAAGGCGTTCGCGCACATCACCGGAGGGGGCTTTGTGGACAACATCCCGCGCATTCTGCCGAGGACCTGCGACATTGTGATCCGCAGAGGGACCTGGGACGTGCCGCCGATCTTCCGCATGCTGGCGGAGAAGGGGAAGGTGCCGGAGTCCGAGCTGTATCAGGTCTTTAACATGGGGATCGGCATGGTCGCCGTGGTCGCGCCGGACCAGGCCGAAGCCGTCCTGCGCCGGTGTCGACGTCGCGGGCGCCGCGCCTGGCTGATTGGCGAGGTTGTTCGGGGGCAGGGAAAGGCGCGAGTCGAGTGATTGTCACACGGCCGCCTGCGCTGCCGGCTCATGTCGGTACGAGGCGCGGAGGGTCGGGATTCCCCGCGCGGAGAAGTCGCGTTCGAAGTCGGTCTGGACCGCGATGAGCTGGGCGGGCGGCGGCACTTCGCGGAAGCGGGGGGCTGCGGCGAACACCTCGCGCATCTGGGCGAAATAGGCCGGGTGGTCGGTCCGGAGGTGGACGCACCCGCCGGGCGCGAGGACTCGTGCGGCCAACGCGGGGAAACGGTTGTCGACCAAACGCCGTCGCCAGTGTCTTCGCTTGGGCCATGGGTCCGGGAAGTAGACGTGCAGTGCCTCGACACCGACCAGCGGCAGCAGGAACTCGAGGCAGTAGCCGGCCTCGATCCTGAGGCCGCGGATGTTCCTCAGGCCGGCTCGGCGCCCCTTGCGGTCCAGCTTGCGCAGCCGCCCGAGCATTCTCTCCACACCCAGGTAGTTGCGGTCGGGGTGCAGGCGGGCAAGGTCCAGGAGGAACGAACCGTCGCCCGCCCCTAACTCCACCTCCACGGGGCCGGTTTCGGGGAAGATGTGGGCCCAGTCGAGACGATCCACAACGGACGCCAACGCGCACAGCAGAGTCGCAGGCGGGGCAGCCGGGGACATCGAGGTGGGGGGGGCGCCAGCGGTCATTTTCCGACCAGCAAGGCCAGCGAGGCAGTATAGCCGTGAAGGTAGTTGCGGGGTCCGACGGGCCCGATTTCTCCGTTGCCGAAAAAGCCTGTGAGGCCCAGAGGACCGAAATGGCGCTGGGTCAGGGCGGCGTCGTGATGGGGGACGCCGAAGAGCCGCGTGCCGCGCCCGGCGCAACTGCACAAACAGCCACCGTAGATCGGACGTGTCCCCACTGTCTCCCGGATCCGCCGCAGCGTCAGAATCATGTCTTCGGTCGCCGCGGCAGCATTGCGACATTGAAACTGAACCGATTGTCCCATCCGGGGTCGGGCGCCCACCGCCAGCACGCCCGTCGAGGGATCGCCTCCCAGCAGGTTGCGAATGAGGAAATCACCGCGCCGGAATTCCTCCTGGTACTCGTTGGTGACCAAACCCAGCATGAGGTTGCCTTGAGCCCGCTCCTGCTCCGCGCGCGGCAACTCGTTAAACGTCCGCGCCAGCACTTCGTAAGCCGGACGATTGCCGATTTCGTGGATCAGGTTCCCCTCCGCCTTGGTGACCGTCCATGGTTCTCCGATCGGAACGCAACCTTGGGAGACAGCACCGGCGAGCGTGACGTCCCCGCTGACTGCGATGGCGACGGCGCCGTCGTCGTAAGCCATCCCGTCCAGGTAGACCTGGGTGCCGTGGTCCTTGACGGACCCGCTGGCCAGCCCGCCGAAGGTCGGGAGTCCGTCATAGGCTTCAGACCACTGGCCGAGCCAGCGTTCCCCGTCCACCGTGTAGGGGTCGATGAAGACGAGCCAGCCGTTGGCTTCCTCGGGGCCGACCCCCGCTTGATGGTGCCAGTAGCCCGCATCGTCCGCCTCTTCGACGTCTGCCTGAGTGAAGCGAAAGGCGCGCAACTCCGCCCCGGGCAAGTGGTACAGCCCCACCGCCAAGCCGGGAGCCTGCTCCATCTCCTCGCCGCCGGCGATCAGGCTCGCGCCCGAACAACCCGCCAGCAGACCGACCTGGGCATGGACACGCAGGATTTCGAGCACTTGCGCCGCATACGGGACAAGCGCGGGCGCCATGAACACCAAGCCCAGCGAAACCCGCGGGGCTTTCAGATTCAGTCGCAAGCGGGCCGCCCACTGCTGCAACTTGCCATCGTCGAACTGACCCGCCCAGTACCCGGTCGCGCTCGTCTCTGTTGACTGAAAGGTCATGCGTGCAAACTAACGCGCCTTCGACCGGAAATCCAGCGAATGGGGCTTGTGGGTTTAGCGAGGCTTCGCCTCAGACCGGCGAGGCGTGTGAGCGGCTTGTGGCCGCTGGGTGCCCAACACGATCACCGGCGCCCGGCGCCTTGCCTACACCTCCATTGGCGACTGGACGAGAACGCCGGGCTTGACCGGATCGAGTCCGATCGAGCGTCTGGGTCGAGCGTCCAGGCTTGCCAACCGCGGGCGCCTGGTCTGAAGTTCCCCGCAGAGAACCACGACAAACAATCGCAGGTGACCATGCGCTTTCCGCCCGATATCAATCCACCCCCCAAACGCCCGTCGGGATGCCAGATCGGTCCCGTGCGGACAAACGCCCGGCAGCCTGATCTGATGGTGAGTTCGGATGCGGCGCCCTTGCCGGGCGTTGACGAGGGCCACCGCTTGCAGGGACACTTATCCGAACCTGCCCCGGCCCAAGCCGAGGTCCATTTGACCCGGCGTCGTTTTCTCGGGGGTGCGCTTGCCGCGGCCGCCGTCGCCTCGATCGACGAACGGCGGTCGGCGCGAGCCGGGGAAGCGACTGCGCGACCGGGACCGTCCTCCGGGTTTGCGCGCAAGATCAAGCTCGGAGTCGTGGGCGCAGGAGGGCGAGGGTGCTGGATCGCCGGGTTGTTTCGTCGTCACGGCGGTTACCAGATGTGGGCCGTAGCGGATTATTTCCAGGAAGTGGCCGACGCCTGCGGCGACAGTGTGGAGGTCGACAAGTCGCGTCGCTTCTCGGGCCTCAATGGGTACCGCCGGCTGATCGAATCGGGCGTCGAAGCCATCGCTCTCGAGACGCCGCCCTATTTTTTCCCCGAACACGCGCGGGCGGCAGTGGACGCCGGGTTGCACGTGTACATGGCCAAACCCGTGGCCGTCGACGTGTGGGGTTGCCTCGAGATCGAGGCTGCGGCCCGCGAAGCCACCGCCCGCCAAAACGTCTTCCTGGTCGATTACCAGGTCCCGACCGATCCCCACAACAGGGAGGTTGTCAGGCGGATTCACGCCGGTGAAATCGGCAGGGTGATTTCGATCAACAGCCATTACTTCGCCGGTCTTTTTCCCGATCCGGCCATGACGAGCAACGTGGCCGACCGCTTCCGCGGCTTGGTGTGGTGCAACGATGTGGTGTTGGGGGGCGGGTACCACGTCAACGCCTGCATTCATGCCGTCGACGGGGACCTCTGGATTGCCGGTCAACGCCCCGTCAGTGCCATGGGGTCTTCACGCGTCGGACGGCCCGGTCCGCACGGCGACAGCCACGACGTGTTCCAACTCGTGTTCGAGTTCGAAAACGGGCTCGTCCTGAGTCACCGCGGCAAGCATCTCAACAACCTGACCGATTTCGATGTGGTCTGTCAGGCCCAGGGCCAAGTCGGAACAGCGCAGGTTGGCTACGGCGGCAGGGTCTCGTCCAAAGGCCCGGACGATGGCTACACCGGCGAAGTGCAGAATCTCTACGAAGCCGGAGCGGAGCGCAACATTGCCACATTCCACCAGCGTGTGGTCGAAGGCAACGCCGGGAACGACACGGTCCGGCGTTCAGTGGACGGCGCCCTGGCCACGATCCTGGGCCGCGAGGCCGGCTTGCGCCAGGGCAAGGTGACCATGGCCGAACTGCTCCAACAGAAGACACGGCTCGAGGTCGACCTGAGCGGTTTGAAGGCTTGAATCGATCCCTTCACGAGCATCTCGCCGGGATGACGCTCTTTCTGAAATCCGCAGTCAATGGGTCGAGTGTTTGCGCCGCGGCGCGCCGGTCATTGCGGCTTCTCGATGGGGACGGAGTCAGCCAGAGTCAGCCGTCGAAAATTCGCGATCCGATGGAACGTCAGGAAGTTGGCGTCGTGAGCGTTGTGCGCGCCCCCCACACCGTCATCATGAGCGGTTCGCACGAGGGCAATGAGATCGTCGCCGTCGAACAGCCAGTCCGGATACTGGAAGCCGTGTCGGGCCGTGTCGGGGTGGTGCAGTAGAATGCAGCGCACGGTCCAGGTCCGCAGGTCGGTCGATGCGGTGAGCGCGAGGGTGTTGCGAATGGCCCCCGGTCCGGGTCTGCGATAGGACTCGGGAATGACCGTCGCCAGCGCCCAATAGAGAGAGGCTTTGTCATCCCATCGAATCGTGAATTTCTTCGCGCCGCCCGGAAACGGAATGAACCCGGTGGCGGGATCAAACCACAGCGCGCTGCCGTCGCCGGCAACAGCCACGATCGCCGCCTTCTCATCCGGGGAGCGGGTTTGGACGCGGAGGACATTGGCGAGGGCGCCGTCTCGGGTGACGACGGCATTGCCTTCGAGCCAGGCGCCGAAGTCGCCCTGGTTCCAGTTCGTGTTGCTGGGCAGGAATGTTGCGAACGTCCACTGATTCGCATCCAGCAGATCGGCCTCCGCTGGCACCGACAACATGCCGGCGCGGTAATTGACGCCCCAACCCACCGGCGGGTCGCGTCGCTCCATGCCGCGCCAGAGCCGTCCGCCGAAGTGCAGGACGGGCACCGGCGCGCAGTGGTACTGGCCATCGTCGCGGAGCAGGCCGGATCGGCGGTCCTGCGGCTGGGTCCAGGTCTCGCCGCCATCCTCGGAACGGCGTATCACGGCGTTGCCGTGGTGCTTGTCGGTGCCGATCAGATAGAGGCTGTCGCGGTGTGTGAAGAGCGTCGACCAGAAGGCGCCATCGATCGTGGCGGTGCGCCTCCAGGATTGGCCGCGATCGCCGGAACGATAGACGTGGCTGATGGCGCGAGTGTGCTCGGCGCTTTTGAGGCCGAACTCGTCGTGGGAAGCCACGTAGTCGCCATTTGGCAGCACGGCCAGGCTTGGCGAGCCAATGTAGAGGCCGGAGGATTTCGGGCTGTGGTGAACGACCACCCCTGGCACCCGAACGGCCTGGGCGGCGTGGGCGGGCCCAGGAGAGAGCCCGCAGAGGGCGAGCAAGAGGGCCAGGATCCGACCGAGACAGCCATCCAGAAACGGCTGCCAGAGCGCTGCGGCAGAGCAATCGTTCATGATGTCGTGGATTGGGATTCTGCCTGAGGCGCGCCTCGCTAGAGATCGACTTCCAGGCGATAGAATGTCTGTGTTCCATCGGGATGTGGATCCGTGATCACTCCCTCATCACGAGGGGCGGCAGCAAGGTGGGGCGCGGCGATCGCCTGCCAAACGGGGGCTTCGAGATCGGAGGCGCGCAGCAATCGGTAGGTGCGTCCCTCGTGGCGGGGATGGAACCGGATGCGCCACCCGCTCTCGTCGAGCGAAACCGAGCGAATCTGGAGAGCGGAGGCAGAGTTGGTGGGATCGGTGCCCAACACGAATTCCGCGTTGTTCGAGTAGCCGTCCTCGTCCGCGTCCGGGGTGCCACCGACCATTTCGCCGAAGAAGTGATGCGACCACCACTCCGGCAATTTGCCGTCTGGGGGCGGATCCTGGCCTGGCCGCAAAGTCCAGCGGACCGCATCGGCCAGAACGTAGGACCCGGCGCCGGCGTTGTTGCGCAGGCGGACGAGGGTGGTTTCGCCGGCTGCGCAGTACAGGTTGATGGCGATGGTGCGGTAGACGCCGCCGCCAACGGACTGATTGACGACGACCGTCTTCCGGTCTGCGGTGGTTTCGATGTCGCAGGGAACGCTCGAAGAGCCGCTGGTGTTTGCGGGGTAGAGGATGCTCAGGTCGTAGAAACCAGGCGTGGGAATCTGCGTGCGCCACGTCAGGGCGGCGGTCGGGCTCCCGGACACCGCCGGCGCGCGCCGGTAAGCCTGCCGAACGCTCGTGGCCGAATTGGTGACGAACGTCCACGCCCCCGTCCAGCGCGCTTGGGTGTCATCGGAGATCTGCGGCCAGGCAGGGCTGAATTCGCGCAACTCGGAGAGGTTCGTGCTGCGGTCGTTCCAGGTCACGACGCGCAGACGAAAAGGGCGGACGTCGTTGGTGTCTTCGCGCGCGAGTGAACTCAGGAACACCGTGTGGTTGGTGCCGAGACTGGAGCCGGATGCAGTCGCGCCCCCGGCATCGCACGGACCGCCGAGTCCGTAGAGAACATGCCCGGACGTGGGGGTGCGTGTGGACCACGAGACCAGGGCGCTGCGGGCTCCCGCGGACAGGCGGACGTTCTCCGGCGCGGTGTCGGCATCGGTCGGCCACAGGTCGAAATCCGCCCGCGTGATTTCACCGGGGCGAGCGGCCACCCAGCGCACTTGGGTGGCGTATGGGGCGGCGGACGTGACGAGGCTGGGAGCGGTGTTGGGCGACTTCGTCATGCCGTAAAAGCCCTGCGCATCCGTTTTCAGAAAAGGCGTCGTGCTATCGCACACCTCGATGGTGACGCCTTCGATGGGATCGCCCGTTTGCGCGTCGCGCACGTAGCCCATGATGCCGGCCGGACCGATCCCCGTTTTCCAGGGCATGCCCTGCGGAATCGCAGGGGCGGGGAACAAGGCATCGGCATTGGGGTGGTGGACTGACGGTCCGGTCAGGGCTTCGAGAAACTCGCTGCGGGGAACGCCGCTTTTGGCGAGGACAGCATAGGAATAGCACACGACGCCTTCAGCGGGCCCGGCGGCTCCGGCGGCTTGCCGCGTCGAGCTCATCTGCACCAGGGTATTCGAGACAGTGTTGAAATAGGCTCCCACGCCCAAGGCCAGGTGCCGCCCGTAGCGGTTTTCCTTGGCGAAACGGCTCCAATTCGCCCAATCGGCGGCGTTCTGTTCTTGTCGGAAGTAGGCCATCGGAATATTGAGATCGAGCAGGCCTTCCTCCATCCAGCCGCGCCAGTCTTGAAGCACTTTCGAATAGGCGGCGCTGGTCAGCCACTGGGAATAGGATGTGGGGCTGGGCGTCCACGTGATGGTGGCGGCCGACATCTTCAGCGCAGGCTTGAGCGCGATCGCCGAAAGGTAGACGCGCCGGACGAGACTGGTGACCTGGTCTCGGCGCCACTGCAGCCAGGCCGAGTCGTCGGACGCAGGCTTGCCTGCGCTGCCGGTCTGCTGGTTGAACCGGGCGACCGCCACGTCGTTGTAGCCCCAATTGGGCCCGGCATACCGGACATAGTCCCAGTGCAGTCCGTCTACGTCGTACCGGCTGATCAGGTCCATCGCCACCTGGTAGGTATGTTCTTGGACCCCGGGATGGCCGGGATCGAGAGCATAGTTCGAGCCGTCCCATGCAGCCCCGGCGTCGGACCGAGTCAGCCAATCCGGGTGGAGGCGATAGGGGTGGTCGGCCTGGGGCGGGAGGGCGGTTTCTTGATTCCAGATGTTATAGGTGACGATCCAGGCGTGGACTTCCAGCCGTGGTCCGGCGGTGGTGCTGTGGGCCTGGCGCAGGAGCTCGTCCAGCGGATCGAATCCCAGGGCAACGTCCGACGCCTTGGGCTCGAAGCGGCTGTCATAGTAGGCGTCCCCGCGTTTGCGCACTTCGACGATGAGGGCGTTGAAATTGCCGCTGCGGGCGTGTGCCACGAGTTGGCTGACCTCGTCCGCGTCGCGCAATGCGGCATGGAAGGTATCGACCCAGAGCCCGCGGAACTCGTCGGCGCGGGCGGGCCGTTGCTGTCCCAGGCAGAAGCAAAGCAGGGCGGACAAACAGAAGAAGAACCGGCCATGCGGCTTCGAGAAGGAGGACCTTGAACCTGTACCGCCGGCTTTCCAGCCGGCAACGGTCTGTGTCTCGGACACTGTCCGCGGGGCCGACAAGAATGTCGGCGGTACACCCGGGTCATGGAGAGCGACCTGTTCCTTTTTGAACTGCTCAGGGGCCATGAACCTGAAAACGTTCAACGTTTGACGCGCAACGCTCGACATAGCGGTCCGCTAAACATCGAGCGTCGGATGGTCGGCGCATCGAGCGTGTGTAGCATCAGGGCATCGAGGTCACAAGCGCAAATGGCCGGCTTACTTCCGCTTTGACATCGCTCCAACCGGTTGGCACTGTCTGCCGCAATTTGACTGAATTGGGCACCGGTTCGTGTGGCATCAGGGCCGGTGGAATGGAGACGAAAACGAATATGGCTGAACTTGTTGGGAATCTTTTGGTCGCTCAATCGGGTGGACCGACGTGCGCGATTAACGCCAGCTTGGCGGGTGTGGTCCGAGAGGCAGGCCGCCACGAGTGCATCGAGGAAATCTACGGCGGGTTGAATGGCATCTATGGCATTCTCGAAGAGAATCTGATCGACCTGAACGACGAGAAATCGAGGACGATCGAAGGCCTGCTGTACACGCCCGCGGCGGCACTGGGGACCTGCCGGTACAAGATCGATTTCAATCGGAAGCCGGCGAAGGCCGCGAAGGACATGGACCGCCTGTTCGAGGTGTTCCAGGCCCACAACATCCGGTATTTCTTTTACGCCGGTGGGAACGATTCCCAGGACACGTCCCACAAGATTCACGAGGAGGCGGTCAAGCGCGGATACGAATTGCGGGTGATCGGTGTGCCCAAGACCATCGATAACGACCTGCCCTTCACCGACAGTTGTCCCGGCTACGGGTCTGTGATCAAACACAATGCCACCGTTGTCATGGAGGTGGGAATCGACGTGCGCAGCATGGCGACCGATGACGGTTCGTGCTCGATTGTCGAGGTCATGGGCCGGTCGGCGGGGTGGATCGCCGCGGGGACGGTGCTGGCCAAGCGCGGCAACCCTGCCGAGCCGCCGCATCTCATTTTGTTGCCCGAGATCCGATACGACATGGATGCCGTGCTCGCCAAGATCAAGGAAGTGGTCGACGTGCATCGGTACTGTGTCGTGGTCGTGGGCGAGGGCATCAAGGATATGGACGGCAAGGAACTTGGGGCGGACGCGACCCGATTGGACGCCTTTGGTCACCCGGTCTTGGCCGGGGCGGCAGAGAAGCTCAAGGAGTATGTTCAGGGAAAACTCAACACGAAGACTCGCACCGTGATGCTGGGTTACGCCCAGCGCGCTGCCGGGCATTCGGCAAGCCTCACCGACATCACCAATGCGTTTGCCTGCGGAGAGGCGGCGGTTCGCGCCGGGGCGGAGGGGCATAGCGGTTTCATGGTCAAGATCATCCGCACCGTTCAACCGGACGGGAAGGTGACCTGGAGCACCGGCCTGCATGCGCTGGGTGAAGTGGCCAATGTCGAGCATTTCGTCCCGCGCGATTGGGTGAGCGAGGACGGGTTCATGCCCAACGAGAAGTTCGTCGAGTACGCACGCCCGTTGATCGAAGGCGAGATGGATGTGCCGATGGAGGGCGGGTTGCCCAGGTACGTGACCCTCGAGAAAAGCGTGGTCGAGAAAAAACTGCCTCCGCGGGTCTAGAATCCTTGATACCCCAAACATGTTGCGATCAAGTCAAGTTTGGCCTTCACCCCTATCCCTTTCGTTTCGCAAGGATTCTAAGGAGCGAGGCGAGGGAGAGAAGGGCAGGGAAACGAAAGGGCGGTTCATGATGGCGAAGATTGGAATTTGGTCTGAGGCGCGCCTCGCTAGAGTGACTTTGTTGGTGAAATCTGTGGTCACGGAGTCGAGTTTTGCGCCCCGCAGCGGCACCGTTCAGCGAGACGTCGGCGGTTGGTGACCCAGGTTTGAACTCAGCGCGAACGATCTGGCGAGAGGCTTCTGCCGTCTGATTTTGGGTGTGAGGCGGAGCCTGGCTGAACTCCTGCCGAGAGGTCGGGCGCGGGTTCGCTCGCTCGAGATGGGCAGGGCGGGTTCCTGCGGCCTCGTTCGGCAAAAATCCGCCAATCAGGACTTGACGCTCTGTGGGGCGTCGCATAGACACAATCGGAAAACGAAATGGGAGAGACGCATGGCTGACAAATCCATCGAACAGAGGGTCAAAGACATTATTGTCGAGCAGTTGGGAGTGACTGCCGATCAGGTTGTGCCGGAGGCAAAGTTCATCGAAGACCTTGGGGCCGATTCACTCGATACCGTCGAGTTGGTCATGGCCTTGGAGGAAGAGTTCGGGCAAGAGATCCCCGATGAAGAGGCCGAGAAGCTGCAAAGCGTCGGCGACGTGATCAAGTACATCGAGGACACGCAGAAGTAAGAAGAGCGCACCGAAGGACTCGGGCAGCCCGTCCGGACCGAAACGCGAGCTGCCCTTTCTGTTTATGGCGACCCCGCAGACAGAACGGCGTGTAGTGATCACCGGTTTGGGAGTGGTGACCTCGCTGGGCCACACGGTGGATGCGTTCTGGGAGAATCTCTTGGCGGGGCGGTGCGGGATCGATCGGATCTCGCTGTTCGACCCGGCGCCTTTTGACTGCCAGATCGCGGCCGAGGTGCGGGGCCTCGACGCCGTTCCCGCGTTTCCCACGCCCAAGGACGAGCGTCGGACCGATCGCTACTCGAAGTTCGCCCTTGTGGCGGCGAGGGAGGCCCTGCTCGATTCCGGGCTCGATTTGGATCGATGCAACCGGGATCACATCGGCGTTTTCCTCGGCTCGGGCATTGGAGGACTCCACACGACGGAAGAACAGCACAAGATTCTGTTGAGCAAAGGGCCCGGGCGTCTTTCGCCGTTCATGATCCCAATGCTGATTCTGAACATGGCCTCGGGCTTGTTCTCGATGTTCCATCGGTTGCGGGGACCCAACCTGGCGACCTGCTCCGCCTGCGCGACCTCGTCCCATGCGATCGGCGAGGCCTGGCGGACCCTCAAGATGGGAGACGCGGACGTGATGTTTGCCGGCGGCAGCGAGGCGACCGTGACGCCGTTGGGCATAGGCGGGTTCTGCGCCATGAAAGCCATGAGCACCCGCAATGCGGAGCCTCAACGGGCCTCGCGACCGTTCGACGCGGAACGGGACGGTTTCGTGATGGGGGAGGGCGCGGGCGTGGTGGTGCTCGAGGAACTCGAGCACGCCCGGGCGCGCGGTGCACGGGTGTATTGCGAGGTTGTCGGTTATGGCAACACCGCCGACGCCCACCACATGACGGTGCCATCGCCCGAGGGCGAAGGAGCGGCGCGCTGCATGCGGATGGCGCTGCGTTCCGCGGGCATGGCGCCTGAGGAGATTGCCTATATCAACGCCCACGGCACGGCCACACCGCAAGGCGATGTCTGCGAAGCTCAGGCCGTCAAGGCGGTCTTCGGCGAGCATAGCCGCAGACTGGCGGTCAGCTCGACAAAAGGGGCCACCGGGCACATGCTGGGGGCTGCCGGGGCCGTCGAGATGGCCGTCTGCGCCAAGGCCATTCAAACCGGCATCGTTCCGGCCACGATCAACCTCGAAAATCCCGATCCGGCTTGCGATCTGGATTTCGTGCCCAAGTCCGCCCGAGAGATGACGGTCCATGCCGCCATCAACAACTCGTTCGGCTTTGGCGGCCACAACGCCTGCCTCGTCGCCCGCCGGTTTGTGAGTTGAAGAAAAAGATGTCCCTGCCTGATCCCGGAAGCCGAGACCAGACAGGGACAAACTCGGGAGTGGGAGTTCGCCACGCTCTCTTTCCCGTGCTGGCATTAGGCGCCTCTGGTGGGCTGCCAGCTTCCCGACGCCATTCTCCACGGCAAGCGGAGTTTCCGGCCTCATAGCAGGGCCGTCCAGCGCCTTGCGGTCGCTGAATTGTTGAGTGAGGCCTCTCGGCTCGACCGAGCTGGTGGTTGCGCCACCGGCCTGCGAACCAGGCCAAGACACGTCTATGACTGCTGCTCCGCGTCTTCACCGCTCGCACCGGGTCGGCCACCGCTTTTGACGGCGCGTTGGCCCGGTGCCACGGGTCTCGACCTCTTACCTCTCAGGTTGCCTTTCGCTCATAGGCCAGCGGTGCCGTTTTTAGCATCGCCGGCGTTTTGGAAGGTTTTCACAGAGCCTGCCTCGCCCCGTGTCCTTCCCGCGATCGAACGCTCCCTTTGTCTCGCCTTTCGGCGCCTTTCGTTTGGCGGTCCGCTTCCGGCAGACCGCCAGAGTCATCCACCGCGTGCTGGCGCACAGTAGCAACCTCGCACCCTCTGGGTGACTGCGATTCGCTCAGGCCCGAAACCAGCCCGAGTTACTTGACTCGACTCGGAACGGCTTCTCATCGCTCCTCGCCGCTCAGTTCCTCGTTCGCGTCACTGACGGCGCGCGAACGCCGCCAGAGGAACTGGTGAATCCTGCCTGCGCGCTCCCGCCTTGCGACTCCGGCTTCACAGGGGCTGGGCCAACCAGCCTGACCCAGCCTTTCCCCAGTCACCTGGGATTATCCCCGGAACGAGTTGCCAAGCCATCGCAGCCGCCACAACCCGAATCCGGTTCTTTCAATGAACTGCCAAGACACTACCGCCCCAAGAATCAATGTCAACAAAAAAACTACCTAAATTCTTGATAGTGAACATTTTGTGAATAAAGTGTGAATAACTCGCTTTAGTGTCGTCTGGGCTGGTGGTTGGGGCTCTCCTGCTGCGTTCGCGGGCTGGGTGCACACGTTTGCGCGACGGCGATTCGGGCGTTCTTGCGCTGGATTTCCTCCCCGGCGCGCGTTAGCCTCGCGCTGTTCTGCCGCTCATGAAACGCGCTCTGCACTCGAGACCTGAATTGTGTCCGCATTGCGGGGCCGAGGTGCCCGATGGGGCGTCGGCGTGTCCCGGCTGCGGGTCGGACGAACAGACGGGATGGTCGGAGCAGGCGCGTTCCGACGCGCTGGATTTGCCCGGGGAGGAGTTTGACTACGACGAGTTCGTCGCGCGCGAGTTCGGGTCGCTCCCCGCTCGGTCGCGGCGAGGCGGTTGGATCTGGTGGGTGGCGCTGGGTCTCATGCTCGCCGCGTTGTTCGGAGTTGTGTTTTGAGTTTCAGCCCGAGACGTTGCCGTTATGAAATGCCGATGGGATACCTGGCTTGCTGTTGTCCTCCTGTTCGCTTTGGCCCGGAGTGCAGCTTCTGCTGTGCCCGATGAGACCTTCCGTCAGGGGGTAGCGGCGCGGTTGGCATGGGCTGATGAACTTGAAGGCGCGGCTCTTCGCCGATTGGCCGTGCAGCGGGATGGCATCGCCTACGTGTTGACGGACAAGGGCGTCGCCCGGGTGTACGGAGACCGGGTGGCGCTCGACCGGAGCTTCCGTCCGTTGGCCGGGAAGGTGGCTCTCGACCTGGTGGTTCAGGGAGGAAACACGTTCTACCTGTTGGAGGAGAGCTTGGTCTCGAACGATCTGTCGGGTGCCTACCACATCGCGTTGCCCAAGGGCGTGTATCGTCGCGCCGCCATCAATGCTGCGGGCGTCGCCTTACTGGTGGCGCCGACCAATTTGCTGCTGGTTGCCGGCGCGTCCTGGACGAACCTGCCGTTTCGAGTGACCCGCGAGTCGGAGCAGGTTTATGCCTGGGGAAGCCAGTTCTTTATTCTGGCCGACGACGCCGTCTATCGCTTGAGCGGTCCCCAGGTGGATCTGTTTCACCGGGGCGAGGGCCTGACGACGCTGGCGTTTCGCGACGCGGAGATGTTCGTGGGGACCAGCCGCGGGTATTACGCGCTCGACCTGCGGACCGGGACGCACTCGGTCGGGCCGCAGGACCGGCTGCCAGCGACGCGCATCACGGCGTTGGTTCCCCTGGCGGACGGCTTGTGGGCCGGGACAGAAAACGGGGTGTTCTACCGCACCGACGCCGGGTCTTTTCGCTATTACGCATCGAAGCGGTGGCTGCCGGACGACCATGCGATCGACCTGCAGGTCGACCCCCATGGAGATCTGTTTGTTCTCACGAAGGCCGGCCTGGGCAAGATCGAGTTTCCGCAGTTCACATTGGCGGAGAAGGCTCGTTACTACGACGACAAGATCCGTCAGCGTCACATCCGCTATGGATTCTGCGCCGAGCTGCGCCTGAATCGACCTGGAGACGTCACCTCGGCGGAGATGATTGACACCGACAACGACGGCACGTGGAGCAGCGCGTATCTGGCGAGCCAGGCCTTTCGTTACGCCGCCACGGGCGACGAGAAAGCGCGTGCCAACGCTTGGGAGACGTTTGCGACGCTCGAGCGCCTCCAGACCATCAACGGCCTGGACGGCTTTCCGGCGCGCACCTTCGAGCGCACGGGATTCAAGGTCTCCGATCCCGAACGCTGGCATGTCGCGCCGGAACCGCACTGGGAGTGGAAGGCGCACACGAGCAGCGACGAGATCACGAGTCAAACATTCGCGTACGCCGTGCTCTACGAGGTGGCGGCGCGCACGCCGCAGGAGAAGAGCCGCATCGCCGCCGCGTATGAACGCATGATCAACCACATTCTCCGGCACAATTTGTACCTCGTTGACGTCGACGGACAGCCCACCTTGTGGGGCCGGTGGAATCCCGAGTACGTGAACCGTTATCCGCCGACCATCGTCGATCGCCGGCTCAACAGCGTGGAGATCATCGCCTTTCTTCAATTCGCCCACCACGTGACAGGCAAGGCTCTCTATCGGGACAAAGCCTACGAGCTCTTCGAGCAGCACGGCTACTTGCGCAATATCACCAACGGCATGGCCCACATCCGCGCGACACCCGGATATGTCTTTCGCGGGCACGACATGGGCGACGAGTGGAACCACTCCGATGACGAACTCGCGTTCCACGCCTACTGGACGCTCGTTCGGTTCGCGTTCAACGAAGACCTGCGGCGACAGTACGCGGCCGCAGTCCGAGACCATTGGGAAATCGAGAAGATCGAGCGCAACCCGCTCTGGAACTTCGTGCTCGCCGCCACCGGCGCCGCTGAATACGACGTGGCGGGCGCCCTCTGGACCTTGCGGAACTTCCCCCTCGATTTGGTGGACTGGACCATTCGCAACTCGGGACGCGGGGACCTGACACGCCGGCCCCCGAACTTCCGGGGACAGGAGACCGACCAACTGCTGCCCCCCGACGAGCGTCCGATCCAGCGCTGGAACGGGAACCCGTTTGTCCTCGACGGAGGCGTCGGTGGCCTGCGCGAGTTGGCCGGGGACGAATTCCTCCTGCCGTATTGGATGGGCCGGTACCTGAACATCATCGAATAGACCCGGATCCGCGTGCCCCGGCGATCGTGGTCGCCACCCAGAGGCTCCGAGGCGTTCACACGCCTCGCCGGTCTGAGACCCCAACCCGCCAAATTGCGGGTTCATTGTGCCCATGAACCCGGAATGGGGAAGTGCCTGGAAATCAACGATTGCATTCCGAGGTTCATGGGCAGGCGCGCCTCGCAGGCTTGCTTTTGCGTTTGACCGTCGGCTTAGCCGACAGGTAGCCTGCCCGCTTGCTTTGACATATGTTCGCCACGATTCGTAAACATCAGACCTGGCTGTGGGGCTTCATCATCGCCGCCGTCATCGTCAGCTTTGTCATCTATTTCACGCCCACGGCTGGTCAGGGCCGTGGCGGAGGCGGGCGATCGCAATTTGGAACGCTCAATGGGCGGCCCATTTCCCGGCAACAGTACCTCGAAGCCTACAACGATGTGCGCCTTTCCTATTTTCTCCGGTTTGGCTCGTGGCCCGACGACGCCGATGCGCGGCAGATGGGATTCAACGTGGCGCGTGAGACCCAGAACCGACTGGTGCTCATCGACCAACTCGACGCCCTGAACATCCACGTGGGCGAAGCCGCAGTGGCCCAGTGGATCCTCGACAATTTCGGCGGCGAGCAACCGGCCACCGCCAAAGCCAAGTACGACAACTTCGTCGCCGAGTTGCGCCAGCGCTACGGAATCGCCGAAGACACCCTGCAGGGATTCATCCGCCGCGACATCGGCGTCAATCACCTGGGCAAACTGGCTGGGCTTCCGGGCAAGCTGGTGACACCCCGCAGCGCGGCCGAATTGTACCGGCAGGACAACGAGAAGATCCAGGCCGAGGCGGTGGTATTCCCCGTCTCGAATTACGTCGCCAGCGTCCAGTTGGATCCCGCGGCCATTGGCCAGTTCTACTCGAATCGACAGAGTCTCTACCGGACACCCGAACAGGTGCAGGTTCACTATCTGCGCTTCGAGCTGACCAACTACCTGGCGCAGGCAGAGGCCGCGCTGACCCGGCGGACCAACCTGGCCGCGGAGATCGACCGGGTCTACCTGTCGAGCAATCCCAACGCGTTCATGGACACCAACGGCCAGGTGATGCCGGCCGAGGCCGCCAAGGCGCGGATCCGCCAGCAGTTGCAGCACAACCAGGCTCTGGCGGAGGCCCATAAGGAAGCCGCACGCTTCGCGACCAGCTTCGAAGGCATGACGAATCTGGCTGCAGAGGCCCTCCTGAGTTTGGCGGCGCAGAGGGGCATGACTTCCGCGGTGACCGAGCCGTTCCCCGAGATGCAGCCGCCCCGCGCGCTCAAGGTGCGCGACAATTTTGCGGCCATGGCGTTCAAGCTGACGCCCGAGGAGCCGGTTGCCCTGTCTCCGATCCGCGGCGAAGACGCCGTCTACCTGATCGCCATGAAAGAGCGGTTCCCGAGCGCGGTGCCCCCGCTGGAAACAATCCGCGCGCGGGTGGAACGTGAGTTCACCCAGGACCAGGCTGCGCGCCTCGCCCGCGAAGCGGGCACGAACTTTGTGCAGACACTGACCAAGGCAATGGCCGAAGGCAAAACGTGGGAGGCGATTCTCGCCGAGGCCAAGCTGACCCCCATCACTCTGCCCCCTTTCGGCGTTTCCTCGGGTCCGGTGCCGGATTGGGATCGCCGTGTGGATTTGAACTTGGCGCGCCAGGCGGTGCGGACACTCGAAGTGGGCAAGACCACGGACGTGGTGAGCACGCGCGACGGTGCCATGCTGCTGCATCTCAAAGGGCGAACCCCGGTCGCCGACACGGAACTCAAGGAGGAGTTGCCCAAGTTCATGGCCAATCTCCGGCAGTCGCAGGAATACGAAGCCTTCAGCGATTGGTTCCGCAAGCAGATCGAACGAAGTCGTATCGACACGGGCCTGGCCAAAGAGGAGACGGATTAGCGAGGCTTCGTCTCAGACCGATGAGGCGTGTGAACGGTTCGTGGCCGTTGGGTGTCCACCATGATCGCCGGCGTTTGGCGCCTCGCTCCTTAGAATCCTTGACCCCTTCAACGCAGAATAGGAACTTGACTTGTCTCCAACACATTTGATCGGTCAAGGATTCTAACCGTCTCGCATGTCGAGTTTCATCAGACTCTCCTCACGGCCCACGCAGGAGTATTGGGAAATCCCGGTTCTCTTCGAGGACGATCATCTCATGGCGCTGGACAAGCCGGCGGGGCTCCTTGTTTCGCCCGATCACGCCGAGCCGTCCCGGCCCAGCCTGATGGCCCTGCTTCATGAAGCCATTCGCGCCGGCGCCCCCTGGGCGGTCGCCCGCGGCATCACCTATCTGGCCAACGCGCATCGGCTCGGTTTCGAGACCTCCGGAGTGCTGCTCCTGGCAAAGAGCCGGGCGGTTCTTGTCGCATTGGCGGATGACTTCGGCAGCGAACAGCCGGTGCAGACCTATCTGGCTCTGGTGCAGGGCCAGCCCAGGCTCGAAGCTTTCGAAGTCAACGCCAAACTCGCCCCACACCCGCACCGGTCAGGACGGATGTGCGTCGACCCCAGACGCGGCAAGAAATCCGCCACTTCGTTCCGCCTGGAAGAGTCCTTTGCCGGTTATTCCCTCTTGCGCTGCTTTGCACGCACCAGCCGGCTCGACCAAATCCGCGCCCATCTGCAATCGCGTCGACTGCCGATTGTCGGGGACACCTTGTATGGTGGCCGACCGCTCTGGCTGTCCCGCCTCAAACGGGTGTACCGCTTGAAGGAGGGGCGCGTGGAACGGCCTCTTATGGGACGGGTGGCCCTGCATTCCGCTGGCCTCAAGCTCCGCCATCCCGTGGCCGGCGATGACCTCGAGATTGTCTCCCCGTGGCCCAAGGATCTCCGGGTGGCGGTCAAGTACCTTCGTCTTTTTGCGCCTCCGGCCCTGCCCGCTCGCTGAGCCGGCTTCCGTCGCGTCGACGGACCGCGCGCGTTGACGCGGCTCGAGTCTGGCCCCAGACTGGAAGATCACAACAGAGAGACCTTTATGAAGACTGCTTTTTCATTTCCACAGTGGCTCGGCTGTTCCAGGCCGCATTCGTCGGACAGCTCGAGTTGGGTTCGAGTCGCGCGTTCGCTGGGGGCGAGGGGGCTGCTGCTTCTGGCGATTGCCGCCATCGAACTCCGGGCGGACGCTGCCGCCGCGTCGTGGACCACCGGCATGCCGATCGTCACCTACTGGGCTGGGCCGCCTATGAGCGACGCCGTCGCGCGGCAGATGAAGGAAGGCGGTTGGAATGTGGTCTGGTGCGCCGAGCAGGAACTCGACGTGGCGCAGCGCCACGGCCTGCGGGCTCAACTCACGGACGCGTTGCTCTCCCCCAAGTCACTCGAGATCCCGGCGCAGAGAGAGAAGCTCGACGCGCTCGTGGCGCGAGTCCGCTCCCACCCGGCCCTCTACGCCTACTTTCTGACCGACGAACCAAATGCCGCCCAGTTCCCGGCCCTGGGCAAGTTGGTGGCGTACTTGCGCGAGCACGACCCCGATCATCTTGCCTATATCAACCTGTTCCCCACCTACGCCTCGAACGAGCAACTCGGCAACCAGGGCGATACCGTGACTGCCTACAGGGAACACCTGCGTCAGTACGTCGAGATCGTGAAGCCGGCGCTGATCAGCTACGACCATTACCAATTCACGGTGAAAGGCGACACCGAACACTATTTCCTCAATCTGTCCTTGATCCGCCGCGCTGCCCTCGATGCCGGTCTGCCTTTTCTCAACATCGTCCAGGCCTGCACCTGGACGCCTTCGATGCGGGTGCCGACAGGCGACGAAATGCGCTACCTGGTCTACACCACGCTTGCGTACGGTGCCCAGGGAATTAGCTATTATGTCTATTGCCATCCCGGCCACACCGGCGGCATCGCGCTCGCGGACGGCACACCGACGCCCCTTTACGACGCCCTGAAGTCGATCAATCGCCAGTTCGTCGCCATCGCCTCCCAACTCCAAGGACTGCGCTCGATGGGTGTCTACCATGAAGGCGTCCATCTGCCGGGCACCGAACCGCTGCCGGAGCAGGCCGCTTTCCGGCTTTTCGCTCCGCCGTCCGACTGCACACCGCCGCCGCCACTCAAGGGCGTGGCCTTGGGCCTGTTCGGACCGCCGCAAGCCGCCTCCGGCGCTGCGCAGGCGACCCACCTTGTGATGGTCAACCTCGATTATGGCGCCGCGGTGACCGTCGGCCTGAGAGCGCACGCGCCGTTTGAAGTGCTCGAAACTCCCGGCAGCGGCACCTGGACGCCGACAGGCGCGACCGCGGGAGAACTCCGACTCGAACCGGGCGGCGGGCGATTGGTGCGCGTCCAACCGTGAGTGCGGCAACCGTCAGCGCGGACCGGGAGGCGGCCCTGGCCCGGCGATTGGCCGAGGCCGGCGTCCGGGAGGCAGATCTCGACGAGACATTCGTCCGTTCCGGCGGACCGGGCGGACAGAACGTCAACAAGACGGCCACGTGCGTCGTGTTGCTCCATCGGCCAACAGGCATCCAAGTCAAGTGCCAGGCGAGCCGTCAACAGGGGCTCAACCGGTTTCTTGCACGTCACCTTCTGCTCGCCAAGATCGAGAACCTGCGCCGACAGAGAGCGGCCCAGGAACGCGCCGAACGTGAGAAAGCCCGACGCCAAAAACGCGGGCGGAGTCGCGCCGCCAAGGAGCGTATACTGGCCGACAAAGCGCATCGCGCCGCGCGCAAAGAAGCGCGGCGTCCGAGGCGGGTCGAGCCCGAGTCCTGACAGTGGGGCGGTCGCGGCATGCCTGACGGTCCGCGAGTAAGATGTCCGGGCCAGGATATTCGCCAACGGGAATGGCGCGCTGGTGTGAAAACGTTCGACAAGGCGCGGGGGCATGCGGTATAGAGTGCGCATCTCCACGTCAGGCGAGGTTATGTCGAATCCACGACCACCAGAGGCTCAGAATGGCGCCTTGGTCGATTGGCCCGTGCGAACCCATTGGAGCATCGTCTTGGCCGCCGGCGACCCCGCTTCCCCAGGCGCCGCCGCCGCGCTCGAGGCATTGTGCCGGGCCTACTGGTACCCCGTCTACGCGTATGTCCGGCGTTGCGGCCAGAGCGCGGTCGAGGCGGAAGACTTGACCCAGGCATTCTTCCTTCACCTGCTGACCACGAATGCCCTCGTGCTGGCGACGCCGCAGCGCGGGCGTTTCCGGGTTTTTCTGCGGACGTGTGTGGATCACTTCATCGTCACTTGCTGGCGGCGCGATCACGCAGTGAAACGGGGCGGTCGTGTCAGTTTTCTCTCCTGGGAGCAGGACGGGTCCAAGCACCGTTACCAGGAGGACGCTCTCTCGCCGCTGACGCCCGAAGAGCTGTTCGACCGGAGTTGGGCGGACACATTACTGAATCGGGTCTTGAACCAACTCGAAGCGGAACTGATCGCTGAGGGCAAGACCGGCCTGTTCGAGCGTCTGAAAGACCGGTTGCTCGGCGACTCCGATGCGCCCCCCTGCGCCGAGCTGGCGCGGGCCCTGGGCACGACCGAGGCGGCGCTGAAGATGACCGTCCATCGGCTGCGCCTGCGTTATCGGGAACTCCTCCTGCAGGAGATCGTGCACACGGTGTCGTCGCGGGAGGAAGCCGAGCAGGAGTTGCAACACCTGCTGGCGGTGGTGAGCGCGTGAATGGCCTCCTCTGCAAGCAATGCGGTCGAGCGCTGCGGCCCAACGCGCCCCACGGCTTATGTTCCGCCTGCCTGCTCGGGGCCGGCCTGACCGCGCTGCGCCAAGCGCCCGAGCCAGTCGCGCCGCCCGGTCCCGGACCTGTTCCCCTGCGGGTTGGCGACTACGAGTTGTTCGAGGAAATCGCCCGGGGGGGTATGGGCGTCGTTTACAGAGCCCGTCAACTCAGCCTCGACCGTATCGTCGCGCTTAAGCTGATCCTGGGCGGCCAGTTGGCCGGGCGCGACCAGGCACAGCGGTTTCGCGCCGAAGCTCGAGCCGCCGCCAATCTCCAACACCCGAATATCGTGGCGATTCACGAGGTGGGCGAGCATGCAGGCCAGCTCTTCTACGCGATGGACTACATCGAGGGGAAGGACCTCGCGTCGATCATCTCAGATTTGAAATTTGAGATTTCAAATCACACGCGCAGCGTGTCGTGGATGAAGACCGTCGCGGAGGCGGTGCATTACGCCCACCAGCAGGGCATCCTCCATCGCGATCTCAAGCCGGCCAACATCATCATTGACCAGCATGACCAGCCGCGCATCACCGATTTCGGCCTGGCCAAGCGGTTGGAGATCTCCCTTTCAAGCGACCAAGTCGGCGGGAGTTCTGGCTCCACCTCAGGCGCGAGCGGGCCCCAGGCTGAAGGCGGCGCCACAAACGCGGCAACGGGCGACGCCGGTCCAACCAACCCAGTCCACTCTCCACTCTCCACTCTTCACTCTCCACTCCCCACTCCCCTCACCCTCAGTGGGCAAGTGCTCGGTTCGCCCAGCTATCTCTCGCCGGAAATGGCCGAGGGCAAGCGCGGCGCGGTGGGCGTCGCCAGCGATGTCTATTCGCTGGGCGCGGTTCTTTACCACCTCGTGACGGGTCGGCCGCCGTTCCAGGGCGAGACACTGACGGCGCTGTTGCGCCAGGTGATCGAGACGGAGCCGGTTGCCCCGCGGCGGCTCAATCCGGGCATCCCGCGCGATCTCGAGACGCTCTGTCTCAAATGTCTCGAAAAGGAGCCGCGCCGTCGTTACTCGAGCGCCCAGGAAGTGGCGGATGAGTTGGGGCGGTATCTGCTGGACGAACCGATCCGGGCGCGTCCGGCCAGCCGTGCCGAACGGTTTTGGCGGTGGTGCCGGCGCAACCCGAGACTGGCGGGGGCGTTGGGTGCCGCGATCTTGAGCCTCGTGCTCGGTCTGGCCGCAACCACCTGGCAGATGCGCCGCGCCCAAAGGAGCGAGATGGCGACTTTCCAGCGGGCCTACGTTTCCGACATGGACTTCGCCACCCGCGCTTTGGCCGAGGGCGACGTCGGGCGCGTGCGCGACTTCGTCGAGCGCTATGCCCCTCCGACCGAACGGACAGCTTCCACTGGCCAGAGAACATCAACCATCAACCACCCACCCTCGACCGACTTGCGCGGCTGGGAATGGGCGTACCTCTGGATGAAATCCCGCAGCCAGGGAGGCCTCCGGCTCTGCACACGGCCAAGACAAGTCAGTGGCCTGGCATTCACCGCTGACGGCCAGCGACTGGTGGTACACGAGCGACAAGGCGTCACCCTGGTCTATGACGTCTCGACCGGCCAGCCCGTCCCCGGCCTGATCCAGACCAACCGCAGTTGGCGCATCGGCTTTTGTCCGGTCTCGAATCGCGTGGCCTGCCAGGCCTCGTTCGAGCCCTGGCAGGATGGCGAAGTCCGCCTCTGGGATCTCGAAAGCAACACCATCGTCTTCCGGTACAACTACCCGCACGACGAGTTCGCCTCGTTCGCCTTCTCTCCCGACGGACAGCGGTTGGCGGGATTCGCCTACGTCCGCGGCGTCTGCTTGTGGGACCTGGCCAACGAAGGATCGATGACCTCGATCCCCGCCGAACCGGCTGTAGGAACCATCTGGACCGGAGCGGTTACGTTCGACCCAACGGGCCAGATGCTCGCTGTCGGCCATCGAACGAACGGCCTGGTGCGTCTGCACCGTGTGTCAGACGGACGGGTCGACGCCGAGTTTCGACTGCCTGCCGACCCGGTTTTGGCGCTCGCGTTTTCGCCTGACGGACGCTGGCTGGCTGCGTCGGCATTGACCACCAACGCCGTGGTCAGGGTCTGGCCGCTGCCCTCTGGCGAACCGATGGAACTTGCCGGACAGAGCATCACTCCCCTGGCTCTGGCTTTCCACCCACGGAGCGAGGTACTGGCCACCGGAGACGGCCAACTCATCCGCCTTTGGGACATGCAGCGACGCCGTCCGATCACCGCGCTGGTGGGTCACCGGCTGGGCGTCACAGCCCTGGCCTTCTCGCCTGACGGGCGGCAGCTTGCCAGCGGGTCCAACGCCAGCGGTGCCGAGGACGCCGAAGTTTGGCTATGGGACGTCGCCGAACTGCTGCGTCCGGTGCAGCCTGACTTTCAAGTCCTGAGCAACGTTGGGCTGGTCGCCTTCGAACGCGATGCGCGCTCTTTCCTCGCGCTGGCGGATGGAGCGGTGACCCGTTTCGACCTGATCACTCTCGAACCCATCGAACCCCTGCACCAGTATGGGACCAACAACTCGAGCCTGAGTGTGTCCAAGGACGGACGCTGGTTGGCGAACGCGGAGACGAACGGCATGGTTCACGTCTGGGACCGACACACACAGCAGGAATGCGCCTCGTTCCGCCCCTACCTCGACAGCCACCCTGAAAGAGGGACCATGCGTATCCTGGCGCGCGGGCGCCTGCTGCTGTCGCGGCCCAACAACATTGTTCAACACCCTATGAACCTCTGGGACACGCGAACTGGCCAGCAGCCCGAGCCGTGGCGTTCGCTCAACATCGAGGCGCAAACGGGCTGTATCACAGCCGACGACTCGATGGACGGACGCTTGCTGGCAACCGGCCATTTCGACGGGCGCGTCTTCCTGTGGGACGCCGCATCGGGAGACCAGTTGGCGGCGTTCGACGCCCACCGCGAGTTGGTCATGGAAGTCGCCTTCTCACCCGATGGCCGCTGGCTCGCCTCCGCAGGCTGGGATGGTGCTTTGCGGCTCTGGGATGTCCATCAGCGCGACGCCGCGGGACAGTTCGGCAGGACCGAGGTGCCGGCCTACGGCATTACGTTCTCGCCCGACGGACGCCGCGTCGCTAGCGGCGGTCTCACGGGATCTCTGTCCGTCGGCATCTGGGATGTCGCCACCCGACAGCACCTGACCGATCTGGTTGGCCCGGGGTCATTCTTCTTTGCGCCGCGCTTCTCACCTGACGGACGGACCCTCGCCGTGTGGAAATACAGTGAGGACGTGACGTGCTTCTGGCGCGTGCCTGCACTCGAAGACATCGACAACCGGGAGTGAGTTGGGAGTTGGGAGTTCGGAGATCGGAGATCGGAGTTCGGGGTAGGGGGTCCCGAGTTGCCGTCTTTGCTCCGTCCCTGCTCACTTTTCCCGACTTTTCCTGTTACCTGCCAGGCACATTAGCGTAGGTGTAAATAAGGGGCAGAATCCCCCCGAAACAACAAACGGCTATGAAGACTCACAGAAACATACACATCCTGTTAGCTATCAGCGGTTTGACGCTGGGGGCAGTACCTGGCTACGCCCAAGCCAACGGTCCCCTGCGTATCATCTGGCAGGCCACGTATGGACCGGGTGTGGACGGCGGAACCGGATGGGCCATTCCTTATGACTTCGTCCAGACCACTGGCGGCGGTTTCTTGATTGTGGGGACTGCCATCGGCCCGGCCAATGACATACGAACACCACCCATCTGTGAAAGCACTGACTACTGGGTTATCAAGATCGACGCCCAGGGCCAACGCCAGTGGGACAAGTCCTGTGGCGGCGACTACTACACGATCGCCGGCGAGTCTGGTTACCGAATCTTCCTCACCGAGGGAGGTTTCTTCCTCGCGGGCTTTTCTGATTCCGAGCCCGGCTGCTGCAAGACAGCACCGTTGCTGGGCGGTATGCCCAACTTCTGGGTTGTGCGTTACGAGGCCAATGGCAACAAGCTCTGGGACCAAAGCTATCTCCCGGACGGTCTTTCTGGTTGCTGGGCAGACGATTTCGAGCAAACCGCGGATGGCGGTTACCTGGGCTGCGGTCTCGGTTTCGTCGGTCAGGAGGGCGCTTACTACGGCATCGTCAGATTAGATGCCCAAGGCCAACAGCTCTGGACCAAGAAGATCGGTTGCCAGAGCTCAACTGGCTACGCATCAGCCTTGCGGATACTGGAGACGGCGGATGGCGGCTTCGTGGTTGCAGGCGTCTCGGACCTCCAGCCGTGTGCCGACAAGACCAGCCCCTACTTTGGTGGTTACCACACGAGCAATTTTTCTCTGGGCTCGGACTTCTGGGTGGTCCGGTGCGACGCGCAGCAGAACAAGCTCTGGGACAGGTCCTACGGCGGTGCGAATGCCGATTTGGCCCTTGACATCCACGCGCTGCCGGATGGCGGCTTCATGGTCTTTGGCGCTTCGGAGTCGCGGCCTGAAACCGATCCGACCAAGGGCACCAAAACGAGTCCGAACCACGGCCTTCACGATTACTGGGTGATCCGTATCGACGCCCAGGGCAACCAGCTCTGGGACAAGTCCTACGGCGGCACTGGCGACGACGTTTGCACGTGCGCTACGCCGATGCCCGATGGCGGCTGGCTGCTCTCCGGCAATTCCACTTCGGTCCCGAGTGGGAACAAGACCAGCCCCGCGTTTGGTTCGTCGGACATCTGGATTGTGCGGATTGACGACCAAGGCAATAAACTCTGGGAGCAGTCCTTTGGCGGCAGCGAGGCCGAGGGGAAACAGTGGCGGGCGTCTCCCGTGCCGCGTTTCACGCGAGAGCGGATCAAACGCACTGCGGACGGTGGTTTTCTGCTCACCTGTTTATCCCAGTCACCCGCCAGCAGCCTCAAAACGGCCCCGCTGATCAGCCAGGGGGACTTCTGGGTCCTTAAGCTCGGTCCCGAGCCGCCCTCGCTGCGCGGCGAGGTCACATCCGAGGGCAAGTTCCAGCTCCGCCTCATCGGCCCTCCCGAGTTCGAGTACATCATCCAAGGATCGGCCGACCTGGTCGCGTGGATCGACCTCGCCACTGTGGACATCCCGACCGGCAAGGCGTTCTGGACAGATCCCGAGACCGCCGGCCACCGCTTCTATCGGGCGGTGCGGAAAGACAATGGGGTCGCATCTAAATAGTTGACATATGAATGGTCGCGGCATTGTGTGCGGGGTCTGCGGGGAGGCCGGTGCCGACTGACGTGCCGGGCGCGTCGTATCCTGTGATGAACCACGCCGGGATCGAGGAGGAGAATGGTTGCTCGATCCGATCTCAACTGACCGGGACGAGGGAGACGCGTTCGCCCTGGTCATTCCGGGTGATGCCTTGAGCGCGCGGGTCGAGTGTCAGTTGTCCGTCGACCCAGAACGCGTAGCGATGGTGGCCGTGGCGCAGTTCGACCATAATCAGCCAGGCGCCGTCCGGCTGTTGACGCATCGGATTCGCCGCTGGATTCCAGCCATTGAAGTCGCCGACGAGGCTGACCGTTTTGGCTTGCGTGGCGTGGCAGATGAAGTTGACACCGCGGAGGGTCTGCCGCGCGCTGGAGTGTCGTGGCGGGCCAAAAGGAATCGGGTTCGTCATGAGAGAAGTCGTTCAGAGTTGACCTCGATCGGATTGCGACCCCGCCACACGCCTGAGGGCGGATGGCGAGTGCGCCCGACATCTTAGCGCAGAAGGTTCTCGAGAATGGTAAACGCGGTTCGCCGGATGTCGGAGGATTGTGTTGCGAGGGCGCGGTACGCGATCGCCCAGGCGCGGTTGTGCTGGTTGCGTTCGCGCCAGAACGATCTGAGGACGCGCTCGGTCCGTTCCACCTCCTGCATGGCGGAGGCGAGCGACTCCCGTCCCTGCGGCAGGTCTGAGAGATCGCCCACCGAGAAGCGACTGATCCGTTTTTTGCCAAGGACGGCCTTGAGCAGGATCACCAAGGTCTGTTCGTAGGCGTACCACCGTTCCCGCAGGACTTCCCCGAGGAAAGCGTGACGGATGGCGAAGAACTCCGAACGCGGACGCTCGGTCATCTCGCGGATCTCGCGGGCCTCGGTCGGGAACCAGTTGTAAAGCATGGCGAATGTGCCGTACGTGTCGATGAGTTGCTTGGGATTATTGTGGTCGGCGGCGACTTCTCCGACGCAAAAGTCCTGACCAAGTTCTTGGATGATTTCAGGGAGGTCGTGGATCCGCGCGAGGACCTGCTGGCCGATGGGCGTGCCGTAATTGAAATCGCCGGGGATCAACCAGTAAACGTCGTGCGCGTCGCCTTGGTCATAAGCATGCCCGAGCCCCGTGTACCACATCTGACAGGTGTCGACGCACCAGGCATCGAGCACATCGGAATGTTTGGCGACGGTCTGCAGCCTGAAGTTCCGGAAGGCCTGGTTTCCCTCCATCGCGTAGTGGGTTTTGCGGTCGAGGACGGTCACCGGGCGGGCGTAGCGGGCGCGGTCGGCGTCCAACCGAGCCACCAGATCATACAAGGCTGTCAAGTCCGTGTAGTCCGCCGGCTGGCGGAAGGGGTAAATCACGACAGGGTGAATCCGGGAAGCCGAGTGCTCGTGCACGGTTGTGTCGGACATTTTGGCTGCGGTGGAGTTGGTGCGTTTCATAGAATTGGCGGGGCGCGCCTCTGACCAAGGAGGCGTGTTGCCAGATCGTCTGCGCTTGGCCTTTCGCAGGGGATCGGCAGTCGACCGCTCGCGAAGGGGCGCGGCTGCGCGGCGCAAAAACTTGACTCGTTGACGACAGATTTCAAACGCGGAGTCACTCTCGCGAGGCGCGTCTCGAAACGCGCGCAGGCGCATCATCCGTTCCAACCTTGGTTCAGGGCGTAATAGACCTCGTTCCAGCGGAGTTCCTGCTTGAGCCGCGAAACGGTTGCGTCGGCGCCGATCAGGACGCACTCGATCCCGGCGATTTCGGCGTAATCCTCGAGGTGCTCGCGCGTGAGCACCCGGCTGAAGCCGGTGTGATGGGCACCTCCGCCATGGATCCAACACGCGGCGGCAATTTCGAGGTTAGGCTTGGGGACCCAGACGCTGCGGGCCACGGGCAGCTTGGGCATCGGCGCCTCCGCAGCCACGACATCGACTTCATTGACGAGCAGTCGGAATCGGTTGCCCAGGTCGATCATCGAGGCATTGAGCGCGGGGCCGGGCGGGGTGTCGAACACCAGGCGGACCGGATCGGCTTTGCCGCCGATGCCCAGCGGGTGCACTTGCAGGGAAGGCTGGCCTGCGGCAATCGAAGGGCAGATTTCCAGCATGTGCGCCCCCAGCACTTTCGCCCCGGCGGGATGAAAGTGGTAGGTGTAATCTTCCATGAACGAAGTGCCGCCGTGCAGTCCGCACGCCATGACCTTCATCGCCCGCACGAGCGCGGCGGTTTTCCAGTCGCCCTCGGCGCCAAAGCCGTAGCCGTCGGACATCAACCGCTGGACCGCAATCCCGGGGAGTTGGACTAAACCGTGCAAGTCTTCGAACGTGTCGGTGAATCCCTTGAAGGCCCCTGCCTCGAGGAAGGCGCGCAGGCCCAATTCAATGCGGGCAGCGTCCTGGACCGAGGCGTGCCGGCTGCCGCCGGCGCGCAAATCGGACGCCATGGCATAACTGTGTTCGTATTCTTTCGTCAGTCGCGCCACTTCGGCGTCGCTCACGCCGTTCACGTATTGGACGAGGTCGCCCACCCCGTAGCCGTTGACGGAATAGCCGAAGCGGATCTGGGCCGCCACTTTGTCGCCTTCGGTGACCGCGACCTCGCGCATATTGTCGCCGAACCGGGCGAATCGGGCTCCCTGCGCATCCTGCCAGGCTGCTGCGGCGCGCGCCCAGACTCCCACTCGCTGCTGCACCGCGGTCTCCTGCCAGTGGCCGACCACCACCTTTCGGTTCATCCGCAACCGGCTCATGATGAAGCCATGCTCGCGGTCTCCGTGGGCGGCCTGGTTCAAGTTCATGAAATCCATGTCGATCGTGGACCAGGGAATGTCGCGGTTATGCTGTGTGTGGAGATGCAAGAGCGGCTTGCGCAGCAGGCGAAGCCCGTTGATCCACATCTTCGACGGCGAGAACGTGTGGCACCACGTCACCAGGCCGATGCAGGCCGCGGACGTGTTGGCTTCCTGGCACAACGCCGCAACAGCCTCCGGAGTGGTGAGCACGGGCTTGAAGACAACGCGAACCGGCACCGAGGGGGCGGCGTTCAACGCGCTGGCAAGCTCCTGCGAATGCGCTGCGACCTCGCGCAACACGGCAGGTCCATACAAGGATTGACTGCCGGTGACGAACCAGACTTCCATCTGTTTGAGATCGATCATGGTGATTCAGTGATGTGTGTTCGGGCTCAAGATAGCCGCTGGGCGCCCGTTCGTCACGGAGAGAAAACGACCTCCCCCGGGTCCCAGGGGCCGGGCGGGCTGCCGAATGGCCGGCGGGCCGGACAGGCAATCCAGCGGCTGATGGGGCGGTGCCCCCGATAGCCTGCTCCAGCTGCCCAACTTCTGAACAAAACAGTCAAGTTTTCCGCGAAGCGGAACGGAGGATTCCAACGAAGCTCCGCGTTCGGACGGCCCCATCCGTACCAGCAGAATCGAAAGCCCAGGCTCGCTCGTCGGTTTGAGGCGGAGCTTCGTTGGAATCCTTGACCGGTGAAATGTGTTGTGGACAAGTCAAGTCTTTGTGCTGCGTTCAAGGGGTCAAGGATTCTCTGGCGCCGCGCAGCGGCGCCACTTAGCGAGGCGTCGGACGCCGGTGATGGCGGTGGCTGCCCAGCGCAGAGGAGTTGTTCACGCCCCACCTCGGTCTGAGGCGAAGCCTCGCTAACCCGGAAATCTCACCAGTGGGGCGGTCGTGGCATACGTTACGGTCCGCGGGTGAGATTTCCGGGTCTGTGAAACCCGCGCCCATCAAAGGGAATTGGCTCATCGGTTCATCAGAGCCGGGACGCGCCCCAGCCGCGTGGGCGCCCCGGGCACGCGGACACAGTGTGATCGAGATTGGGTCCATCTGTTTGGGGCGCGGGTTTCTGACAGCCCGCATTTCAGGTGCGATGTGACGGTAACCGGTCAGATGACATCAAAAGTTGGTGAGAAATGCGGGCTAAGACTTCAAGCCTGAAAGAGGTCAAACGAAAGAGTGACAGCGGCGATGAAACCGTTCATGCTCCTCGCCCAACAGCGCCGCAGACTCGGGAAGACCGTCCGGCGGGGGTTGGTCGCGGTCAACGCCGCGGGCCGGGTGCCCGGAAGCCTGAGGCGAGATCATGGCAAAGACTGAGTTATGCAAGAGTACAAAGCACTTCACGAAGCAATTCTGTCTGGCGACGCCAAGGCGGCGCGCGAAGTTACCGAGCGGGCTCTCGGGGCCTCGGCAGACCCCCTGCGTTTGGTCAACGAGTTGATGATTCCAGCGATGGACGAAGTCGGGCGCCGCTTCGAGTGCAACGAGTATTTCGTGCCCGAGTTGTTGATTTCCGCGCGCGCCATGAAATCGGCGCTCGAACTCATCCGCCCGCTGCTCCTTGCCCGGGGCGACCAACCGGCTGGGCGCGTCGCGATCGGCACTGTGAAAGGCGACCTGCATGACATCGGCAAGAACCTCGTCGCCGCCATGCTCGAAGGCGGCGGATTCGAGGTGATCGATCTGGGTGTCAACGTCTCTCCGGAGCAATTCGTCGCCGCCGTCAAGGAGAAGAACGCCAACGTCGTCGCCATGTCCGCGCTGCTGACGACCACCATGCCATCCATGAAAACGACAATCGAGGCGCTCAAACAAGCGGGCGTTCGGGACCGGGTCAAGGTCCTGATCGGTGGCGCGCCCATCACCCAGAAATATGCCGAGGAAATCGGCGCGGACGGTTACAGCGACAATGCTCCCTCCGCCGTGAGCCTCGCAAAGAAACACCTGGGCATCGACGCGTGACGCGCCAGGGAAACCGGGAGCCGAATGAGGCTCTCAACGCGCTGGCCAGGTTGCGTCCATGAACGCTCTTTTGGCGCAGTTATTGTCACGTGCTCCCGTCCTCACCGACGGCGCCTGGGGCACCGAACTCCAGGCGCGAGGGTTGAAACCCGGCGATTTTCCTGATGGTTGGAATCTCACCCACCCGGAGCGGGTTGCTGAAGTCGCCCGCGCCTATGTCGAGGCCGGCAGCCGGATCATCCTGACGAACACGTTCGGCGCGAATCGCATTCGACTGGGCGATCATGGTTTGGCGGGGCGCGTCGCGGAAATCAATCGACGCGGCGTTGAGATCTCCGTTCAGGCCGCGGGCGATGGAGCGATCGTGTTTGCGTCCATGGGGCCGACCGGGAAGATGCTGTTGACGGGCGAGGTCACGCGCGATGACCTGCATGCTGCGTTTGCCGAACAGGCGCAGGCCCTCGCCGAAGGTGGTGCCCGCGGCTTGGTCATCGAGACCATGTCCGACCTCGAAGAGGCCAAGACCGCCCTTGCGGCCGCGCAAGCCACCGGTTTGCCCGTCGTCGTCTGCATGGTCTTCGACGCCGGGCGCGACAAGGACCGCACCATGACGGGTGCGACTCCGGAGCAGGTGGCCGGCGAACTGACGCGGGCGGGCGCCGACGTGATTGGCGCAAACTGCGGTGTCGGCATTGACCGCTATGTTCCGGTCTGCCAGCGGCTCAGCGCCGCCACCGACCGGCCTATTTGGATCAAAGCCAACGCGGGTCTTCCGACATGGGTCGACGGCCGCATCGTCTACACAACCACTCCGGAAGAATTCGCCGGCCACGTGCCCGCCCTCGTCCAGGCCGGCGCGCGCTTCGTGGGCGGCTGCTGCGGCACCAATCCCGGATTCATCCGGGCGATTCGCTCCGTCACGGGCGAAACGGAGGGTTCACGCTGACGCCCCGGCTCCTTCGTCGGGGGCGACGCACTCACGGCACGAGCAAGACGCGACAGGCGGCGCGGCTCGGATCGGCAAATCCAATGGGCACGATCTGTTCGAGCGGCGCGTCCACACCCGGCACCGGGTCTCCGCTATTCTCCCATGCAGGATCGGCCTGGGGATCGATCGGCAACCACCTTTGCACCTGGTAGCTGTTTCCGACGTTCGAGGCCCAGATCACACGGAATGCGGGGGTTGCCGCTCCCACGCGAAGCTGCAATCCCGGACTGTCGGTCGCAGTGAGCCGGAAGAACCGCGCCTGCTCCCAAGCCGCCGGTATCCAGCGATGGATCCACTCGCCGGTTCCCCACACGGGCTGGCCCAAGTTGCTCCACTGCCGCAGGTCGGTCGAGGTTTCGAGTTGATAGCGGTCGTCGAGGACCGACAACCACACCAAGCTGGACACCCGGGTTAATTCCGCCGCCGAGGCGACTTCAATGTGCCGGGTGATTGGATAGCCTTGCCATCGCACTGGGGTTGCCTCCCAGTTTGCGGAGAGGATGGCCAGGTCGGTCTCGCTCACGAGTCGGTCGCCGTCAAAGTCCCCATTGGGCCAATTCCCGTTCGCCAGCCAATTGGTCTTGCACAGATCGAGGTCTTGTGGGTTGACCAAGCCGTTCAGATTCGCATCGCCAAGCTTGCTGCGAATCCGCTTCACCAACAGCTTCTGGACATCGTCCAGACTGACCCGTCCATCGCCCGTCATGTCGAAGAGCGACGGTTCCTCTCCCGAGCGCGCGGCCAGCCGAAGGATATCATCGAGATTGAACGCTCCGTCGCCGTTCATATCGCCTCCGAAAAGGAGCGCCGCCGCCTCGTCCTGGATCGCAAATGTCCAGCGCAGCAAAGTCCCACCCCCCAGAAGGCCTTTCTCGAGGACCAACGTGGTCAGCCCATCGAGGGCGTATTCTCCGGCGCCAAGCGCGCGCCCATCTCCCGTCGGGTTCTGGATCCACACGCGCGTCTGCGTCGGAATCTCGGTCTCGGCGAGACTGCCCAAGCTCAACGAGACCGGATCGTCGAACTCGGACTCGATCGCAGGCTGGAAGCCCGAAGGTGGTTCCGTGCCCGACAAATCGCCAACGATCAAGTCCACGCACAGTTCGACCGTCGATTCAGTCTGCCGCCGGCTCCAGGCGGAGAGTTGCGCGGTCACACCGGCGCTCTCGGTCCGCGTGACGGGGGCCGGAGAACCGGCCACAAGCTCCTGCACGATTCTGATCACTGGGACGGTCAAACGCGTGCCGAGGGCCAGCGCGCTGGCGTCGACCGCGTAACGGATCGACACGACCGCCGGGGCTGACGGCGGCTCGATGGGGACGTAGCTGCCGAGCTGAACGGTGGCGCTCCAGACGCGGTTTGTCCCCGATTGCGCCAGGGACGAGCCGGTGTAGAGGCCCTCGACTTGGCTGATGCAGAGCCTTGGTATTCGAGTCTTGGACCGTCGAAAAATCGATGATGTCCCTTGCGCCGTCCTGGTCGAAAGCGGCTTGGTAAGCGGGGCGAATGCGGGAGAGGGGCGGTCCTCCGCCGCACATCAGGGCACTCGCGACCATGGCATGCGTCTCCTGCGCTCCAAACGGCGCGAATCGGTTTCGGTTGAGCAGCACGTGTCCGATCCCATGCGCCAGGGTGTCGGCCGAATAGCGCCATGTGTCGACCCAGTCCGTGGGATGATCAATGAACACACCCGGCGTGGGCGCGCCCAGTCGCGCAACCGTCTCCTCGGAGTAGGACGCACTCGACGGATTGCCTGCCTGATGGTTCATGAAGAAGACGGGCAGCACTCCCGTCGACGGGTGTTCCCGATCATACCACCTGAGCAGTTCGAGGCAATCGCTCTGCGTCATCCCCAGCGGCAAGGGTACCCCCTGGGCATCCGTCGAAACAAACAACGCATTCGTGCTCACACGCAGGCTCATTCCGATCTGTTGAAAAACGCTCTTGGCGTATTCGGCGGAGAGCCTCATGTGCCGCTGGACGCTCTGCTCCTGCTCAGAGGTGAGCGGACCCTGGGACACGTGGATTTGCCGGATCCAGAACTCGCCCGTCTGGAAAGGCCCGGCCCAGGAACGCGAGCACGCCGGCAAAGCCAGGATTGCCAGTGCCAGACCCGCCTCGTGGCAGCGCACCAGAGTGAAGATGGCACCCAGACTGCGTTTCATGCCGAGTGCATACCACGTGCCGGCTGTCTATGGGAAGCGTTGACATCCATTGGCAGGACATTCACGGAGGGCTTCTCGCCAGATCAGGCCGCAGCAGAATCGACAACGTGATCGCCAGATGCGCGAGATAGTAGGTGGGCAGAATCCAGGCGTTGAGTCCGCGGTAGCGCAGGAATTCGCTCATTGAAATGATCGTGTCCGACAAGACGATCAGTCCGATTCCCGCCACGTAGAGACAGGCGATGCGGTGAGGCTGCGTCAAGCCGAACGCAGCCGCCAGCCCCACACAGGAGATCGCCAGGTAGGACAGCACGGCGGCCCAGAGCACCCAGCTTTCAATGGCTGGCGAAAGCGCCAGCACAAAATACGGAACAAAGACGGTCATGAGCACGACCAGCGCCATCCGGTGCAGGCCGCCGTTCCTCAGGGCATAGACCAAATAGCCCAGGTGCGCGACGAAGAACGCTGCGATCCCCGCCTCGAAGTAATGGGGGTGCCCGCGCCGGCTCGACAGGAAGTAATCGCCGACCATCGATGCGCCGAACGCGGCGATCACGGCCCAGACTTGCGCACGGCGGGCCGAGGCATTTCGGCGGACGAATGCCAAGAGTATCAGCGCGCAGAGCCCCGGCACGGCCAGCTTGAACGGCAAACGACCGGTCCACAGCGCCATGGCCGCGGCGGCGGCCGGCACGAGGAGCCAGGGGACAAGCTGCACGGGTGCAGATTACCGCCGGCGCCCCGTGGCCGTCGATTGGAATCAGAGCGAAAAGGGTTGGCAAGTCGCCGTGCCTCCTTATTGTTGTCGTCCGACAAACGAGAGCAGGACTTGGATGCTATGGCTAACACCAAAAAACCGAACCGACGCTACCGCGAAGACCTCACCGACACACCCGATTGGTTGATGGAGAAGAAATGTCCGCACAAGGCCGGGTACATGTCAGGGAAGCGGATTCTGCCCAAGGGTTTGACTGGGAAGGAGAAGCTGACGCATCTGGTGGATGAAGTCTTTTTGGCCTACAATAGCGCCCGTCTCAAGGAGGGGTGCCAGTTGTTCACGGACAAGATGCTGGCATCCGATGTGACTATCGGGATGACCCTGTCCGGGGCGCTCACGCCGGCTGGCCTGGGGTGCTCCTGCGTCGTTCCCCTGATCAACGCGGGATTTGTCGACTGGATTGTGGCCACCGGGGCCAATCTGTACCATGACATGCACTTCGCGTTGAACTACCCGGTGCACGCCGGCAGCTTCAAGCTCGACGACACCGATCTGCGTGAGAACGATCTGGTCCGCATCTACGACGTCCTCATTCCCTATTCTGACGCCTTGATGGCCACGGATGAGATCCTCCGCGACATCCTGGTGCAACCGGAGTTTCAGAGGGAAATGGGGACTGCGGACCTGCACTACTTGCTGGGCAAGTACTGTGCCGAGTGGGAGCGCAAGAATGGTCTCAAGAATGTCTCCGTTCTCGCCGCGGCCTACCGCGCCGGCGTTCCCTGTTACACCTCGTCGCCGGGTGACTCGACGATTGGAATGAACGTGGCGGGTGTCGAACTTCGCGGCAACAAGCTGCGCGTCAACCCTTCGATCGACGTGAACGAGACCACGGCGTTCGTGCTGGCGGCCAAACGCAGCGGCGGCAAGAGCGCTGTGGTCCTATGGGGCGGCGGCAGCCCCAAGAACTTCATGCTCCAGACCGAACCCCAGATCCAGGAGGTGCTCCGCATCAAGGAATTCGGCCAGGACTATTTCCTCCAAGTCACCGACGCTCGCCCGATACAGGCGGGCTGAGCGGCGCCACCCCAAGCGAAGCCGTGAGCTGGGGCAAGGTCGACCCGAACAGCCTCCCGGATGCCGTTGTGTGCTACACCGATACGACGCTGGCGATGCCGATCCTGACCCATTACGCCCTGGCCAAGCATCGGCCGCGCCGGCACCGTCGCCTCTACGACCATCGCGCCCGCATGCTCAAAGCACTCACGAAGGAGTACTTCGAACATAACAAGGTGAAGATGATCGACGGCTCGGATCCGATTCTGGACTGACGTTCGACCCCGCTAGAATCCTTGACCGGTGAAATGTGTTGTAGACAGGTCAAGTTTCTATGCTGCGCTAAAGGGGTCAAGGATTCTAAGGAGCGAGGCGCGGGAGAGGAGGGCAGGAAAACGAGAGCGCGGTTCATGGTGTCGAGGATTGGGATTTGGTCTGAGGCGCGCCTCGCTAGAGTTGCTCCTCGTTTGAAATCCGTAGTCAATGAGTCAAGTTTTTGCGCCGTGCAGCGGCGCCCCTTAGCGAGGCGTCGACTGCCGATAACCTAGGTAAGGCCAAGCGCGAACGATCTGGCAACACGCCTTGTCGGTCCGAGGCGAAGCCTCGCTAATAAGTCTCTGGATCAGACGCAATCCACGCTGGCTGTGGCTTTGGTTGCGGTTGGGCCGTGCCGCGTTAGAATGCTGTCATGTCCGGTGACGATTTGTTTCCGCCGCCGCCACTTCGAGGCCAGGACGCGGCTCCGATCGGGGATGAGAAGACCCCTGGAACGGCGCCGCTGGCGGCCCGTCTGAGGCCCCGCAACCTCGATGAATATGTCGGCCAGCGGCACATCCTGGGCCCCGGACAGCTTCTGCGGCGGGCGATCGAGGCGGATCGAATCCAGTCGCTGATCTTCTTCGGACCGCCCGGCACGGGGAAGACATCGCTGGCCCAGGTGATTGCCCGGCAGACCAAATCCCGGTTCGTGCGACTGAGCGGCGTCGAGTCCAACGTGGCGGACGTGCGGCGTGAGTTGGCCGGCGCGGCCAATCGGCTGGCCAACACTTCGCAGCGCACCATCCTGTTCATCGACGAGATTCACCGGTTCAACAAGGCCCAACAGGACGTTCTGTTGCCGGATGTCGAGAACGGGATCGTCCGGTTGATCGGGGCGACGACGCACAATCCCTTCTTTTTCGTCAACGCGCCGCTGGTCTCGCGCTCGCAGGTCTTCGAGTTGCAGCCGCTGAGTGAGGCGGATCTGTACGGCCTGCTCCGGGCTGCACTCGCCGACGCGGAGCGCGGTTTGGGGGGGGTGAACGTCCGCGCAGACGAGGCGGCGTTGCGTCACCTGGCCCGCGTGGCGGATGGCGACGCTCGCAAGGCCCTCAACGCGCTGGAAATCGGCGCACTCACCACGCCTGCTGCCGCCGACGGCATCGTCCATCTCACCCGGGAGGTGTCCGAACAAAGCATCCAGCGCAAAGCGGTCGTCTACGACGCCGACGAGGACGGGCATTACGACACCATCTCGGCGTTCATCAAGTCGATGCGGGGCAGTGATCCGGACGCCGCCTTGTACTGGCTGGCGAAGATGATCCACGCCGGTGAAGACCCGCGGTTCATCGCGAGGCGGATCGTCATTTGCGCCGCGGAGGATGTGGGCCTGGCCGACCCGATGGCCCTGGTGCTGGCGCAGACAGCGTTTCAGGCCTCCGAATTCATCGGCTGGCCCGAGGCCCGCATCCCGATCGCTGAGGCGGCAATCTACGTGGCGACCGCCCACAAGAGCAACAGCGCCTATCTCGCCATCGACGCCGCCCTCGAAGACGTGCGCTCGGGACGGACGCTCGATGTGCCCGCGCACCTTCGGGACGCCGGCTACCAGGGAGCCAAGCGTCTTGGGCATGGCGTAGGTTACGAGTACGCACACGACCACCCAGGACACTTCGTCGCTCAAGATTACCTGGGGGCGGCCCGGCGCTACTACGAACCGACCGACCAGGGCGTCGAGAAAAAGATCAAGGAACGCGTCGCGTCCTGGCGCGCCCAGCTCGATACAGCCCGCTCTCGCTCCACCGGGGTGGAAGCGCCCGGCCCCGCCAGCGCCGCCAGGGCACCCGCGGCAAAGCCATGAACGCCGATATCACGGAATGCAAAGCGCACCTCCGGCGCGAGCTTCGCGCCCGAGGCCTCGCGGTGTTCGACTCGGCCCGGATCGAGTTGTCGCGGCTGGCTTGCGCCCTTCTGCGGGGCCGTTCGGAATGGACTCGGGCAAGACGCGTCCTGTTTTACCACCCGCTCCGGGACGAACTGGACCTGCGCCCCGCTTTGCGGGAGGCGCTGTCCTTGGGAAAGCAGGTGGCTCTGCCCCGGTACCGAGCAGGCGAGGGGGACTATGAAGCGGCGCTGATCGGGAATGAGGAGAGCGATCTCCGACCGGGCTGGGCTGGGATCCCGGAGCCAGCGGCTTCGTGTCCGCCGATCCCGCTAAACCAACTCGACTTGGTGCTGGTGCCTGGCGTAGGCTTCGACTGTGACGGGCGGCGGCTCGGTCGGGGAAAGGGGTTTTACGACCGGCTGCTGGCGGCGGTACGGGGAGTTCGCTGCGGGGTTGCGTGCGAATGGCAGGTGGTCGGGCAAGTCCCGACCCAGCCGCACGATGAACGAGTCGATTGCATCTTGACGCCGACGCGCTGGATTGATTGCCGCCTGCGCGCGCGGTCTGAACATGAATCTCATGGCGGTGATTGAATGGGCTCAAGTGGGTTTGGGCTTGGTTCTGGGTGGTGTCGCCGGGATCCTGACCTGGGCTTGGAGGTGCCGGGTGCGCGAGAAAGCTCGGGCCCGCGATCGGGCCGCTCGGGTCGAAGACGCGCGACGGGAGGCGGAGACCGTTCTTCGGGAAGCCCGGTTGGCGGCCCATGAGGAGGCGATCCGTGTCCGCCACGAGGCGGAGGAGGCTCTCGCGGCGCGGCGCCTGGAGTGCGACGGTTGGCAGCAACGCCTCACCCAGCGCGAACAACTGGTCAACCAGCAGTTGGCCGGCTTGGTGGAACGCGAACGGACTCTCCGAGATCAACAGCAGGATCTCGATGGGCAACAGGCCGACTTCGAGACGCGCCAGACCACGCTCGCCCAGTTGATCAGAGAGCAGCACGAGAGACTCCAGCGCATGGCGAACCTGTCTGAGGCCGAGGCCCGGAGCGCGTTGCTCAAGCAGGTCGAACGGGAGGCCCTCAAGGACGCCGCGGAACTCTCCCGTCATGTTCTCGATGGCGCCAGGCTGCGCGCCGAGGAGCAGGCCAGGCGGATCCTGGGTTTGGCCATTCAGAGGTACGCCAGCGATCACACCTTCGAGACCAGCACCGCCACGGTGGCCTTGAACGGGGAAGACCTCAAAGGACGCATCATCGGTCGGGAGGGCCGCAACATCCGGGCATTCGAGGCAGCCACCGGCATCACGGTGCTCATTGACGACACCCCCAACGCCGTTGTGCTCTCCGGCTTTGACCCGGTGCGGCGCGAAGTCGCCCGGCAGGCCATGGAGCATTTGATTCTCGACGGACGAATCCATCCCACGCGAATCGAGGAGGTCGTCAGCAAAGTGACCAAAGAGATGGAGGAAACCATCGTCCGCGCCGGAGAAGACGCCGTCTTCAAGGTCGGACTGCCGCCGGTTCATCCGGAATTGGCCGGCCTTCTCGGGCGCCTGAGGTTCCGCTACAGCTTCTCCCAAAACGTCCTCGATCACTCGATCGAGGTCGCCCATCTCGCCGGCCTCATGGCGGCCGAATTGGGTCTGGACATTTCGCTGGCCAAACGCGCCGGCCTGCTCCATGACATCGGCAAAGCCGTCAATCATGAAGTCGAAGGCTCCCACGCGCTCGTCGGGGCCGATCTTGTCCGCCGCTGCGGCGAGCCGCCTGAAGTGGTCGAGGCCGTGGCCGCCCACCACGATGAAGTGGCTCCCAACTCCCTGCTCGCCATCGTGCTCGGCGCCGCCGACGCCATCAGCGCCTCACGCCCGGGCGCGCGCTCCGAGTCGATGACCACCTATCTCAAACGTTTGGAGAGCCTCGAACAGATCGGCGGCGGTTTTGCCGGCGTCGAGAAATGTTACGCGGTTCAAGCCGGGCGCGAGCTTCGCGTGATCGTGCAGCCGGAAAGAATCAGCGATGACGAAGCCCAACTCCTCGCCCGTGACGTCGCGCGCAAAATCGAGAACGACCTCCATTACCCAGGCCAGATCCGCGTGACCGTGGTGCGCGAGACTCGCTGCGTCGAGTTCGCCAAGTGACGGGCACGTCGGCCCCAATCGGGGGCTGCGCAGACGCCGCTCAACACCGCCTGGCGAGCCGTCAACGCCCCTCGAACATGCCGGAGGGCATGCCGCCCTCCCAGCTCTTGGGGGCGTTCCAGGGCCGCTCGGAGAGATTCTCCGCATCGTCCGACGTCGAGCAGCCGGTGAGAACCGAAATGGCAAGCAGGCTCACGAGCGTTGCCGCGACCACCCACCATCGGCGAAAGAACGATTCGCGCCGCATACGCTCAGTGCAATACCACGTCGCCCGCGAGCACGTCCGCCTGCTTCCACTCGGGCAACACGTTGGCAACGGCTCGCTGGGGCTCGACGCTGGTGATGCGAATCTTGGCGACCAGCTTGCCGTTGCGGTTCACGAGCATTTCTCCTCGTTCCACCAGGCCCTGATCGGCTCCGATGTCCAAAACAACGAAATCCCATTGCGGGTCGACGCCGATGACCGTGCCGCGAAGACCGGGGGGAAGCGGCGGGGCCACCTCCTTGTCGCTTTCGTAGATGGCGACCTTGGCACTGAGTTCGTTCACCTTGCGGCTCAAGAGCTTGTTTTCCTCGCCCATGGCTTCGGCGGCCTCCCGCAGCTTAGCCAGTTCGGCCAGCCGATTCTGCACCTGCTCGACGGGGATGGCGAGAGCGACCCAGGCGGCCAACTCGCGCTGGGATTCGTTCAACAGCCCGGAAGCCTTCTTCCAATCGTCCTCGAATTTGCGGGCCAGATCCTGCTGCTGTTTCCAGTTTGTGGTTGCCGTCTCGAGGTTCGTCCGGGTCTCATCCAGGTCCTTCGCGGTTTTCTCCGCCTCTTCTCGGGCCGCGCGCGCGTCCCGCTTCGCGGTGTCTGCCTCCTCCTGGGTCCGGGCGAGATCGGTTTGGGTCTGGCTGAGCGTATCCTTCAAAGAAGTGATGCCGGTGGCCACCTGCAAATGACTGATCACCAAAGTGGCAATGCTCGCCAGGATGGCAACAACGAGGCTGACTTTGAGTAACATGTTTTCTCTGGGTTCGTAAACCGACGGCAACCTAGCCACCCCGGCGCACGGTGTCAACGCCGCTGTGAAGCCCGCCGCTCGTCACTGTCAGTTCTCAGCAGGAAACGTGCAAAACTCAAGAGCAGTGTCCACCCGCCCAGCACCCGTGCCCCTGCGTCCACGCGTTCACTCACTATCCAACAATCCAGCAATCCAGTTTGGGTCCCAGCAGTTCTCATTTTGACTTGAGCGACTGAGAACGGCTAGTCGGGGAGATGGTCGGTGGTGGTTCTGGGTCAGTCGCCTGGTTCGGAGGCTGAGCCGAGAACGGTTCGGGTGATCAGGGCAAAGACCGGAGGGACTGGCATGGAGCTGCAAGGAGCGATCCCACGGCCCCAAAACCGTTCCCGAAGCGCGGTCCGCCGGCCCGATCGCCGGCTGTGGGCACACTGCGCCTGTGCGCGTCGGTTGGGTCAGGGAGCCTTGGCGTAGGGACCGATCTCCAGTCCGCGCATCATGAAGCGCAATAGCCCCCGCCAACTGGGGAAATGCAGGCAGTGCGTGAGGGCGTTGACGTGCTCGAAGAAGGTGCGGCGGGAGTGCAAGGCGGCGCGGACCAGGCGGTAGTGCGCGTCGGTAAAACCCAGGACGGTGTGGAAGAGGAAAGCCAGCAAGTTCATCGTCACCAGGAAAGCGGCGAGGTGCTTCTTGCCGTGACCGAAATTATGTTCCAGATGATAGCCCTTGGTCTTGAGGGTGTTGTTGTTCTGGTTTTCGATCTTCCACCGGGCGCGGCCGGACGCGACGACGGCGGGGACATTGTCGTCGGTCAGCGGCCAGTCGGTCACCCAGGCATTGTGGTAGAGGGTTTGGCCTTCGGGATCCGTGACGGTGAGCTCACACCAGTTGACGTGGAGGGGGTCGGCTCCTTCGGCCAAGGGAACGCGGTGGGCATAGCGGTAGGTGTACGTGTGGCATTGGCTGCGGCTCTTGACGCGCTGCTTGAGGGTCTTCAGGTCGGGGGGGTTGGAGGAGGTTGACCCAACGGTAGAGCGCGGTGTGGGAATCAGGTTTGCAGGTGAAGAGGAAGTGGAAGCCGTGCATCAGGGTGCGGCGACAGAAGGGTTGATGGGCGTAGAGGTCATCACCCAAGAGGGTGACGGTTCCTTGCAGATAACGGGTGGTGTTTTGCTCCAACCAGCGCTTGGCCGCGGTGATCTCGCAATCTTGTTTGGTGTGGCCATCCTGGGGGGTGATGAACTCCGGGCGCAAGGTGATGACTTCGGGGCGGTCGGGTGCGACCACGACGGGGGTCAGTGCGCTGTGATAGTAAAGGGTCTGGCCATTGGCACTCTTGAGGGTGTAACAACACGGGCAGTGAATCTTGTGGGAGGAATGGTACCAAGTGCCATCCAGGGCGATGAGTGTGGAGTCGTGGACACCCCGGAAGGAGGCCAGGATGCCAGCGTGGCGGAGGGCGTCGTAGATCTCGGTCGTATACCGGGTAAAGGGACTGGGGGGGAACCGGATCGAGCATGCCACGGACTTGGTTGTCGCAGGGAATCTCTTGGATGCCGAACACGCTCTGAGCGTTGTTGACCCCACGGGCCTTCTGCATCGCTTGCTGATGCGCCAGGAAGGAGGGCGACTGGGTGAAGAACACCGCGAAGGCGCTCAACCCGAAGTCCTCCATCGTGTAGGAACAGTTCTCACCGGTGCGCCGGTCGGGCAGAGCGGCGAGGGTTCGGCGCAAGAGGCCGATGAGGTCCTGGAAGGAGTGAGCGCTCATGCGCCCAGCAGGCCGCGGAACTCAGCGTGCAGAGGCCGGAGCCAGACCTCTTTGATCGACCGGTTGGGGGTGGCGCCGTTGCGCCCGCGACCGGTGGTCGCCCCCACCCGGATCCAGCCAGCGGCCCGGTAGCTGGTGCCCGCGAAACGGTCCCGCTCGACGAAGGTCTCGACCAGATGAATCGGATGGCCGTAGCGGGCCTGCCAATCGCGGCTCAGCCGCCGGGTCATCCGCCCCAGCAGGTGACTGGCTTGGCGGCGGGCACCACCTATACCAAGCAAGCCCTCCATAAACGCCTGACCGATCGCCTCGAGCAGTTTGTCGCCCAGGTCGCCGTCGCGCTCTTTGGCCAACTCAGCCACGCTCCCGAGACCCGGGGATGGCTGGAGCCTTTCCCACGGGTGCTCCTCCATGACAGCACCACCCAAACGCTCCCGGAGCATTTGGCGAGGGTCCTCCGGGCAGTTCCAATCAGTGCCGTCGCCCTCAAGCCGCCGTCAAAGTCCAACTGATCGGCGACCTGCGCGAAGGCACCGTCCAACACCTGTCCCTGTCCAGCTTCCGTCGCAACGACCAAGCCGCGGCTCCCGACATCCTGGAGATCGTTCGCCCAGGGGACTTGATTCTGCGCGACCTGGGCTACTGGGCCCTCCACGTGTTCGAATCCTTGCTCCTCAAGGGAGCCTTTTTCCTCTCCCGCTATCGCCATGACACCACGGTCCTTGATCCGTGCACCGGCAAGCCGTTGAACTTGGCTCACCTGCTCCGCACCCAAGGCTCCATCGACCGTCAGGTGTGGTTGGGGGAAAAGCACCGACTCGGCGTCCGTCTGGTCGCCGTGCCCGTGCCCGAAGCGTTGGCCAACTGGGGAACCGGCACTGAAGGTCCCTACCTACCCGATGCGAACTGCACGCTGCGGTCGCCGCCAATCGATCTGACCGGGTTCCACGGCGCCCGCGCCGCCTGGCGGATCTTTGTCAATACAGAGTACACGGTCGACACCTACGGCATCAAGGTGGTCAATGCGGACAACGCGGGCGATGAGCTGGTGATTGTGGATCCGGCGACCAGCAGCCGGCAGGACCTCAAGTGCTGGGGTCGAGGCTCGGCTGACATCAGCCTGATGGCCGGCAAGCGCGTCTCTCTCGAGCTTCATTCTCACATCGGACGACAGCGTCGAGTCCTCCGGTTTCTACCTCGACGATGTCCGGGTGGAGGCGACCGCCGAGAGGGCGCCAACCCCGGACGGCCCGGCCCTGGACGGCATGGTCGCGTTCAACGCAAACGGCAGCGTGAAGTGGGTTTACAGAGCGCCCGGGAGCGACAGTTGGTGGCAGCGCACCGGCTACGCCATGAGCCCTGAGGGCCTTACCCTCTACGCGACCCACCGCGGCTACGAAGTCGGTGGCGGCATCTGGGCGATCAACACTGCAGACGGCTCGGTCAAGTGGCACTGGAACAGCCTGCTGGATTCCGCCAGCTCCGACCCGCACAGCGGGAGCAACCCCGGCGACGGCGACTTCTTCAGCACGCCGGTCGTCGGCGCCGACGGCACGATCTACTCGGTCGATGTCAATGGTACTGTGACGGCGCTCCGTGATGATGAAACGCAGGGGTCCATCATTTGGGACCTCCACCAACCGGATGGCCAAACGGCCTGGAACAACGCCGAAGGGGCCATCGCCGAGGATGGCTCGGTCCTTTTCCTCTCTGACGGTCTCAGCGGTAACAACGTCTTCCTCTTCAGGGGAACTTCGCCGGGCGCCCTCGGGACGCCATGGCGCAGCTATCAGAATAGCAGCGGCAACCTGGGCTTCGCTACCGGCGGCGGCCAGGCGACCACTGCTTACATCGCCACATTTGTCAACGGTGGTCTCTGGTCCCATCCCACGAGAACCCTCGACGGGCACTGGATCATCCCCAGCAACGACAACGCCACTGCCGATCAACTGCAGGTCCTCGACAACTCACTGCAAGTCGTCTGGACCGCCCACCTGAACGAGTGGTCCGACGGTGGCGCGGCGACGAGCCACGACGGGACGATTTACATCGGCAGTAACGGCGGCGACGTTCGCTCGTTTGCGCCCGACGGGACACCCGGGTGGACTGTCACCATGGGTGGGGCGGTGAACAGCCGGCTGAAGTGCGCCAATGCCACCATCTACGGCTCAGCCGGCAATAACACCGTCTTCGCCCTCAACGCAGCCGACGGCTCGGCGAAGTGGTCGGTTGCCGGCGGAGATGATACGTGGAACAACGCGCCGGCTCTGAGCAACGACGCGACAATTGTCTACTACCGTTCCAAGGCGACCGGCATGCTGTTGGCGCTTGACGCGGCCGACGGCTCAGTCATCTGGAAGCGCCGCGTCGGCACTGGCTTCGAGGGGCTGACGCCGCTAGTCGGACCGGACGGGACGATCTACGTTGGCGCCAGCAACGTCGTGGATCCGTTTGTTCCGAGTTTGGCGTGCCAAGCCACTCGATAGTCCCGTCAGGGGACGATTCCAACACAGACGAACAGGTGATCGCGCTCGTGAAGTCGACTCCGGGCGGCAATCGCCTCGCGCTGGGCCATTCGAGAATTCGCGGAGCCTCGCCTCGTGGCGCTGCGGACCTCTGCATCGAGAAACCTCTGCATCGAGGCTTGCAGAGGGGCCGTGCTTTTGGCGAACTCAGGGGATGTCATTTCACTTCCTTCACTCGATGCGCGGGACGGCTTCACTTCGCCGACCGGTCATGTCCGCGATGTGGTCGGCTCTGCTCCTGGCTGCAGCGGGCATTGCGGCGAATGCGGCGTCCATCCCGCTGCCCGAGCATCCGCGGCCCGACTTCGAGCGTGCCGACTGGCTGAACCTGAACGGCCCCTGGCAGTTTCGCTTCGACAAGGAGAACGCCGGCGAGAAGGCGGTTGGGCCGCGGTGGCGGTGCCGATTTCCGCTGACCGATCACGGTGCCGTTCCCGTGGGGTTCGAGCTTGTCGGGCGTCGAGAACGAGGCCGACATCGGCTGGTATCGCGGACCGATCAACGTGCCGGAGGCGTGGCACGGCAAGCGCGTGTTCCTGGTGGTCGGGGCGTCGCGACTGGCTGACCAAGGGCTGGCTCGACGGCCAGGCGGTGGGCGAGCATCGCGGCGGCTACACGCCGTTCGAGTTCGAGCTGACGCCGCATCGTGAAGTGGGGCGAGGACCAGCGGCTCGTGCTGCGCGTCGATGACACGCCGCACGCCTTCAAGCTCGAAGGCAAACAGGGCTACGGCGCGGCCAAAGGCATCTGGCAGACGGTCTATCTCGAAGCGCGCCCGGCCACGCATCTCACGTCGCTCCATTTCCCGCCCGACATCGACGCGGCGAAGGTGATCGTGCAGGCGACGTTCAACCGACCGCTGGCTGCCGAAGGCAACCTGAGACTGCGCTGCGCACGACAGGCGGCGTGCCCGACGTCACCGCAGCCGGTGCCGCGGGGCGCGAGCGAGCTTCACTTCGACGTGCCCATTGCCCAACGCGCAGCTGTGGTCGCTCGACGATCCGTTCCTGTACGAGGTCGAGGCGGCGCTCAGCGGCGGGCGGCGCGGAGGACCGCGTTGCGACCTACTTCGGCATGCGCAAGATCAGCGTGGTGAAGCTGCCGGGCACCGACGTTTCCCTACATCGCGCTGAACGACCAGCCCGGTCTATCTCCAGATGACGCTCGACCAGTCGTATCATCCGGAGGGCTTCTACACCTTCCCGAGCGACGCGTTCATGCGCGACGAGATCCTGCGCTCGCGGCGGATCGGCCTGAACGCCAACCGCCTTCACGTCAAGATCGACGTGCCGCGCAAGCTCTACTGGGCCGACCGGCTGGGCCTGCTGATCATGGCGCGACGTGCCGAACAGTTGGGGCGAACCGGACGCGCGAGATGCGCCAGGAGATCGAGTTCGCCCTGCGCGGCATGATCGAGCGCGACTTCAATCACCCGTCCATCTTCTCCTGGGTGCCGTTCAACGAGACGTGGGGCCTGTTCACCAAGCAGGGCGACAAGCGGCTTACCTGCCCGAGACGCAGGACTGGGTGGCCTCGATGTATCGCCTCGCCAAGCAGCTCGATCCCACCCGGCTGGTCGAGGACAACTCGCCCTGCAACTACGATCACGTCGAGACGGACATCAACACCTGGCACGCCTACCTGCCCGGCTATGGCCTGGCGCGAGCACCTGGACCAGGTCACCCGAGACACCTTCCCGGGCTCGACGTGGAACTTCATCGGCGGCCGCACGCAGGGCCGGCAGCCGCTGCTCAACAGCGAGTGCGGCAACGTCTGGGGCTACGACGGCAGCACCGGCGACGTGGACTGGAGCTGGGACTATCACATCATGATGAACGAATTCCGCCGGCACCCGAAGATCTGCGGCTGGCTCTACACCGAGCACCACGACGTCATCAACGAGTGGAACGGCTACTACCGCTACGACCGCTCGCGACAAGTTCACCGGGCTGGATGAGCTCGTGCCCGGGCATGACCCTGCGCGACCTGCACGCGCCGTTCTACATCTCGACCGGCAGCGATCTCTGCCGCGACGTGAAACCGGGCGAGACGGTCGAGGTGCCGCTGTTCGCGTCGTTCCTGACCGACCGCGCGCCCAGCGCCGACGCTGCGTGCTCCGCGTCCGAGCTTATCGGCTGGGACACGCTGGGCCAGACGTGGCGCCATCGGACAGCGAGCGCGGCCGCATCCCGTTCCGCCCCTGGATGTCGGAAGCCGACTGGCCCCGCTCAGAACTGACCATGCCCGCGCAAGCCCGGCTTGGCCGTGCTGGCGCTGTCGCTCGAGACGGACGCCGGGCGCCGTGCTGCACCGGAACTTCACCACCTTCCTCGTCGACCAACGGTCCCGCGCCGCGCGACGAGATGCGTCAAGACGCGAGGCCGCGACCGTGCGCGTCGTGCGGTTCGCGCCCCAGACCTTCAAGGACGCCCAGTGGTCGCTCAAAGCAGTGGAACGTGCTCGACGGCCTGAAGGTCAACGGCGCGGGCCACGGCTACTTCGAGTACCGCGTCGCCCTGGCCGGCGGGACTCGATCCCGCGAAGGTCGCCGGCGCTTCGCTTCCTGATCGAGGCCTCGGCCAAGCAGCTCTTCGGCAAGGACCGCGAAGGCGCCCGGCTGCAGGACGGCGACTTCATGCGCGGCGAAGGGCACGCACGATCCCAGCCTGAACCCGAACTCCTATCCGATGACCGACACGGTTGCGTTCCCCAGCGCCGGTGCGCGTGCGGGTGAACGGCGATCGCGGCCGGCACGTTCGATCTGCCGGACGATCCGGCGGATCATCGCGGCATTCTCTCGTGGCACGCCCAGCCGCGCGACAAGAAGCTGCGCGAGGCGGGCTCCTACGGGTACCTCGTCCGCGCCGACGCTGCCGCCGGCCGCGCTGAGGCCGCGGCCGACAGCCGAGGAAATCGTGATCCGCCTCGAAGTGGACGCTGCGCTGCCCGGCGGCCTGGCCATCTACGGCGAGCGCTTCGGCCGCTACCCGCTCGATCCCACTCTGGTGTTCGATCTGAAGTGACCGTGACCGTCTGGAACCATTCGCCTCGGCGGGGTGTCATCGGCTGGAAGCGCGATGCGGTGAGGCTCATCCGTCCTTCGGCCTTCGCTCTTCGAGCTTCGGCGGACATGTCGGCAGGCAGATCGGATGGGAGAGGGCCGGGATGAGGGGTTCTCATTTTGCATCCTCAGCATCTGTCAGCGATAGCCCGATGAGCGAAAGACCCGAATCGTCTTTGAACGGCGTGGTCGAGGGCTTTTACGGACGGCCATGGACGGCGCGCCAGCGGCGATGTCTGTTTGACTGGCTACGCGCCGCCGGCTTGACTGCCTACCTCTACGCTCCGAAGGACGACCCAAAACACCGCGCCCGATGGCGGGAACCATACGGGCCGACGGAGGCGGCGGAGTTGCGCGCCCTGGCGGACGAATGCCGTCAGCGCGGGCTTCAGTTTGTGTACGCGATCGCACCGGGTTTGGACCTCGTCGCGGCCCGACCGGAAGAGACGGCAACTCTGATCGCCAAACTGCGCCAGGCGCGCGGGCTGGGCGCGCTTCACAGCGCGGTGTTGTGGGACGACATACCGACCGCGCTTTCCGCGGCGGACCGGCGGGCGTTCGGCACGCACGCGGCCGCCCAATGCGCGGTGACCAACCGTGTCTTCGACGCCCTCAAGAGGCATGAGCCGGCCACCCGCCTTTTGTTCTGTCCGACGGTTTACTGCGGGCGGATGGCGACGCCTTCCGTGCGCGACTCAGCCTATTTGCGGGAAATCGGGGAGAAACTGCATCCGGGCATCGAGTTTCTTGTGGACGGGCCCGCACATCGTTTCGGAGGTCATTCCCGCCCGGTCGATTCGCGAGTTGAATCGAGTGATCCGCCGCAAGCCCATTGTGTGGGACAATCTCCATGCCAACGATTACGACTCGAGGCGCCTTTATCTGGGGCCCTACACGGGTCGTGAGCACGGCGCTGCGAGAGGAGATCGGCGGCGTGCTGCTGAACCCCAACTGCCAATTCGAGGCGAATTTCATGCCCATTCTCACCCTCGGCGCCTGGTGCCGATCCGTCCGCCCGGACGCCGGGCGCGTCGCCCATGGGAAAGCGGTCGCGGCATGGCTGCCCGCATTCGCCAGTCGCGGGCGCAAGGCGATCGAGGCCGGGGACATCGCCCTATTCCGTGATTTCTTCTACCTCCCTGGCGAGTTGGGCGTCCGCGCGCAGCGCTACCTGGCCGATTTCACGTCCCTGCTCCGCGCCTCCCCGGACCGGTGGGGTGCGGGTTGGAGGCGGTTCCGACGGACGAGCCGTCAGATCGTGAGCTTTTACGACAAGCTGAGCGCGATCGAGGATCGCGATTTGCTTTATGCGCTCTATCCGCACGTTTGGGAACTCAAGGAGACTGTGCTGCTCCTGATGGCCTGGGCCGAGTGGCGCCGCCGCGCGCCGTCCGCCACGGCGCGGTTCCGCTCTGCCCGACTATCGGCCCGGGTGTTCAGGGGCGGATTCGCAGCGGCGGTGGACAGGTTGCTGCCGATGGACGCTGCGGGACGGTTCGTCCCGGCGGGCTGAGGGCGCTGCGATGAGCGACGGGGATCCCGATTCGGCTTTTCGCATCCGGCCTTGTTTGGCCGCGGATGTGGATGCGGCCTACGAAGTGTGTCTGAAGACGGGGAACTCCGGGGCCGATGGCACCCACCTGTATCGGGACGATCCGGCGGCGTTAGGCCATTTGTACGTCGGGCCCTATCTCTTTCTCGAACCCGATCTGGCGTTCGTGCTCGAAGACAGCGCGGGCGTGTGCGGCTACGTGCTGGCGGCGCGCGATTCGGCGTGCTTCTACCAGCGCTTCCTGACCGAGTGGCTGCCTCCCCTCCGCGCGCGTTTCGCGGATCCCGAGGGCGACCCCGCCGCCTGGACGCCGGTCGAGCAACTCTATCACGAGTACCATCACTACGAGGTCTACTATCCGCAGTCGTTCCGGGCCTACCCGTCTCATTTGCACATCGACCTCTTGCCGCGCGCCCAGGGCTGCGGCCAGGGTGCGCGGCTGATGCGCCACCAACTGGCGGCGCTCGAGCGCCACTCGTCGCCTGGAGTTCACTTGTGCATGAGCGCGGCGAATCAGCGCGCGTACCGATTCTACTGCAAACTCCGTTTTCACGAACTCGCACGGGCGGGGGTCGGGGACGCGGAGGTGATTTACATGGGCAAGCGCCTTGCGGAGCATCTGTCGCTTGACTAAGCGGGGTGCAACCCCAATATTGTCCTGCCATCTTAATTTCGTCCGGGCTGGGTTGATCGATCCAAGAATTATGTCGAGAGAGAAGCGCAAAAAGACTGTCGTCGCACACCGTTCTGAGAAGGGCCATTCCAAATCTGCCAACCGCCGACGTCCCCCCAAATCCCGACCGAAGGCCACGAAGCCGAACGCGCGAGTGATGATGCCAACTCCTGTGCTTCCGGCGCCCGCCCGCATTGCGGGCCTGTGCGCGCCGGGGGGGAAAGCCGATGGGAGTCGCTGGCGCGACCCCGCCGCAAGAGGGAGGCCAGGCGGTGGTTCTCCCCGGCGCCGCTGTTGGAGCCACTGGTGACGTGCGGCCTCCCGGCGGGTTCGACTTGTCGGAGAAGATCAAGGAACTGGTGCGCCTGGCCCAGGAGCAGGGCTACCTGACCTACAACGACATCAACGACGCATTGCCCGACGCGGTTGTCACCGCGGACGACCTGGACGAGATCTACACCAAGCTTCGCAACCTCGAAGTCGAGATCGTGGACCAGGCGGAGGTGGATCGGGTCAAGCAGCCCGAGCCCGAGGAGGAGGACGAGAAGGCGCGTCTGGACATCCTCGACGACCCGGTCCGGATGTACCTGAAGCAGATGGGGCAGGTGCCGCTGCTGACCCGCGAGCAGGAGGTCGAGATCTCGAAGCGGATCGAGGACGCCGAGAACGAGGTCAAGCGCATCATCTACAGCTTCGGCTTCGCCGGCAAGGAGCACATCGCGCTGGCCGAGAAGCTCATCTCGGAGCCGCCCAAGGAGCGCTTCGACCGGGTGATCCTCGACAAGAAGATCGAGAGCCGCGACAACCACCTGCGCGCCCTGCGCAAGCTGGTCAAGGATGTCCGCGGTCGTCGACCAGCAGGTGGACGACCGTTACGCGGCCTGGCAGAGCGAAGGCCGGCAAGGCGCGCAAGGTCAAGGCGTCGGCCGATTTCCGAAAGCTGGACAACCGACTGCAGACCACCTTCCCGAAGTTCTACTACAAGCAGAAGGTGATCGAGGAGATGGCGCTGGTGGCGGACAACATCCACGACAAGATCCAGATGAGCCTGCGCGCCATCCAGGAACTCGAGCCGCAGCGCAAGGCCGCCCATCAGCCGATCATCGACTCGGAACGCCGCAAGATCCAGGCCCTCGAGGAATTCGTGCGCATGCCTTATCGGGACTACCTCGAGGCCTACAAGCAGCTGCAGCACTTCACGCACAAGGCCCACCAGGCCAAGACCGAGATGGTCGAGGCCAACCTGCGGCTGGTGATCTCCATCGCCAAGAAGTACACCAACCGCGGCCTCTCCTTCCTCGATCTGATCCAGGAGGGCAACATGGGGCTGATGAAGGCGGTCGAGAAGTTCGAGTACCGCCGCGGCTACAAGTTCTCGACCTACGCCACCTGGTGGATCCGCCAGGCCATCACCCGCTCGATCGCCGACCAGGCCCGGACCATCCGCATCCCGGTGCACATGATCGAGACGATCAACAAGCTGATGCGGGTGCAGAAGCAGTTGGTCCAGGACTTCGGACGCGAGGCCACCCCGGAGGAGATCGCCGACGAGATGCAGATGCCGGTCGAGCGGGTGCGCGCGGTGCTCAAGATGGCCCAGCAGCCCATCTCGCTGCAATCGCCGGTGGGCGACAGCGACGACACCAACTTCGGCGATTTCATCGAGGACAAGTCGGCGGAGAATCCGTCGGACATGACCAGCTACAGCCTGCTCAAGGACAAGCTGGGGGAGGTGCTCGAGACGCTGACCGAGCGGGAGCGCAAGGTGCTCGAATTGCGGTTCGGCCTGGGCGACGGCTACTCCCGCACGCTCGAGGAGGTCGGCAAGCAGTTCAAGGTCACGCGCGAACGCATCCGCCAGATCGAGGCCAAGGCCTTGCGCAAGATGCGCCACCCCACGCGGATTCGGCAGTTGCAGGGCTTCCTCGAAACCGAGGAAGTCGAAGCCAATGCCGCTACGTAAGGCTGAACGGGTCGGCCTGCCGCGGACAACCATCGAAGACACCGACATGATTGACTCGACCCGATTCGGATTCGAAGCGCACCGCCGCCTGGGGCTGCTGGCCGCGGCGGTGAGCCTCCTCCTTGTCCCGAACCTCGCGCTTCCCTCCGATTGGCCGCAGTGGCGCGGTCCCAAGCGGGATGGCATCTCCACCGAGACCGGTTGGCTGAAACAATGGCCTCTGGAGGGTCCCAAGCAACTTTGGAAGGCGAACGTCGGGGTGGGCTTGTCCTCCTGCGCCGTGAGCGGCGGCAGGCTCTGCACGATGGGCAACACCGACGAAACCGACACGGTTTACTGCTTCGAGGCCGCGACCGGCCGGGAGCTGTGGAAACACTCCTATCCCTGCTCCGCGAAAGACCCGAACGGCTACGTCGGGCCGCGGTGCACACCCACGATCGACGGGGATCGGGTTTACACTTTGAGCCGCAACGGCCACTTCTTCTGCCTCGAGGCCACGACCGGGAAACTGCTTTGGTCGAAGAGTTTCACGAGGACTACGGCGCCAAACCGCCCACGTGGGGCTACGCCGGATCGCCGCTCATCGAGGGAGACTGGGTGATCACCGAGGTCGGGGGAAGGGGCTCGTCGGTCGTCGCCTTCAACAAACTCGACGGCAAGGAGGTGTGGAAAGCCGGGCATCACCCCGTGGCTTACTCCTCGATCTTCGCTTACGACCACCAAGGCAAGCGCTGTCTGGCGGTCTTTAGCGCCGCGGCGATCGCTGGCCGCAGCGCCCAGGACGGCCGGGAGGCTTGGCACTGTCTCTGGAAGACCAGCTACGACGTCAACGCCGCCACCCCGATTGTGGCCGACGGCAAGGTCTTCGTTTCGTCCGGTTACGGCACCGGGTGCGCGTTGCTCGATTTCAGCAGCGGCAAGCTGGAGGTGGTTTGGGAACACAACAAGATGCGCAACCACGTGGCGACGTGCGTCCTCTGGGACAACCACCTGTACGGGTTCGACGAGAACCAACTCAAGTGCCTCGACTGGACAACCGGCGAGGAGAAATGGGCGGACAAAGCCTACGGCAAGGGGTCTTGCTTCCGAGCGGGCGACGCTTTCGTGGTTTACAGCGACAAGGGGCGGGTGGCGGTGGCGGAATTGTCGCCAGCCGGCTGCCGAGAGATTTCGGGATACCAAGTCCTGACGGGGAAAGACACGTGGTCCATTCCCGTGCTGTCCGGCGGGAAGCTCTTCTGTCGCAGTTCGCCCAATCTCGTGGCGCTGGACGTGCGGGGGAAGTAAACGGAGGACGAGAAGCTGAGCCGCCAGAGCGTCTTCTGGCGGGCTGGTTTGCCGGCGGTCCTTCGCGCCCTCCGCTAATGGTACTCCTGAAGCGGTTGAACCCCGTAGCCGGCTCGCTTCAAAGCCGCGATGGCCCAGGCGGCCGCGCGCGCGCCGCTCAGAGTCGTCATGATGGGCGTTCCCATGTACACGGCGGTTGTCCGTATTCTCACTTCGTCGGCCCGGGGGGCCTGACCGGATGGGGTGTTGACAACGAGTTGCAGTTCCCGGTTCTTCAGCAGGTCGAGGGCGTTGGGCCGGCCTTCCTGCAGCTTGAAGATGCGTTCGACCTTCACGCCGGACGCGGCCAGTACCCGCGCTGTTCCTTCCGTGGACACCAACTCGAATCCCAACTCGGCAAAGAGGCGGGCGACCGCCGCAGCGTGCGGTTTGTCGGCGTCGTTGACGCTGAAAAAAACGCGACCGCCCAGCGGCAAGGGGGTGCCGGCCGCCATCTGTGATTTCGCATACGCGAGACCCAGATCGGCGTCCAAACCCATCACCTCGCCCGTCGACCGCATCTCCGGCGAGAGCAGAATGTCCTGCCCGGGAAACCTGGTGAAGGGGAAAACGGATTCCTTCACAGCCCAATGGTCCGGCCAGACCTCGCCTGTGCACCCGAGTTGTTCGAGGGTGCGGCCTGCCATGACTTTGGCGGCCAACTTCGCCAGCGGCACGCCAATCGCCTTGCTGACGAACGGAACCGTCCGGGACGCCCGCGGGTTCACTTCGAGCACATAGACCCGTTCGCCTTTCACGGCGTACTGCACGTTCATCAGGCCCACGACCCGCAGCGCGCGCGCCATGGTCTCCGTGTACTGGCGGATGGTCCGCATCGCGGCATCGGTCAGCGTGTGGGGCGGCTGAACCATGGCGGCGTCGCCCGAATGCACCCCGGCGAACTCGATGTGTTCGAGCATGCCGCCAATGACAACGGTCCCCCCCCCCGGATCGGCGAACTGACCCACGTCGGCCAGGCAATCGACGTCGACCTCCGTCGCGTCTTCGAGGAACTTGTCCACCAAGACAGGGCGTTCCGGGGAGACCTCGACCGCCACGCGCATGTAATGCTGCAGTTCGGCGTCTGAAAACACAATCTGCATGGCCCGTCCACCGAGAACGAAGGAAGGCCGGACCAGAATCGGATAGCCCAACTTCCGCGCGACCGCCAGTGCTTCCTCTTCGTTGGTGGCGATGCCGTTGGGCGGCTGTGGAATGCCCAGCCGATCCAGCATCGCGGCAAAGAGCTTTCGGTCTTCGGCGGTCTCGATATCTTCGGGGGTGGTGCCAATGATGCGCACCCCGTTGCGCTGCAGGCCCAGGGCGAGGTTGAGGGGCGTCTGACCGCCGAACTGGGCGATCGCGCCCCAGCACTGCTCCCGGCGGTAGATGTGGAGCACGTCTTCGAGCGTCAGGGGCTCGAAGTACAAGCGGTCGCTGGTGTCGTAATCGGTCGAGACGGTTTCCGGGTTCGAGTTCACCATGATGGTCTCGAAGCCGTCCTCCTTCAGCGCAAATGCGGCGTGGACGCAGCAGTAATCGAACTCGATCCCCTGCCCGATCCGGTTCGGGCCGCCGCCCAGAATCATCACCTTCCGACGATCCGACGGCTGCACCTCGTCTTCGCCCCGATCATAGGTCGAATAGTAGTACGGCGTGTGGGCTTCAAACTCCGCCGCGCAGGTGTCGACCAACCGATAACACGGCACGAGGCCATGTCGAACACGCCACGCCCGCACCTCGTCCTCCGAGTGTCCCGTGAGAAAGGCGATTTGTTTGTCGGAGAACCCGAGCGCTTTGGCTTTGGCCAGTTGTTCGGCATTCACGCGAAAAAGCGGCATAACGTTTTAGCGAGGCTGCCCCTCAGACCGGCGAGGCGTGTGAGCGGCTCGTGGCCGCTGGGTGTCCACCACGATCACCGGCAGTCGACGCCTCGCTAAGTGGCGCCGCTGCGCGGCGCAAACACTTGACTCATTTGTAGCAGATTTCAAACGAGGAGTAACTTTAGCGAGGCTGGGCCTCAGACCGACGAGGCGTGTGAGCGGCTCGTGGCCGCTGGGTGTCCACCACGATCACCGGCAGTCGACGCCTCGCTCCTTAGAATCCTTGACCCCATCAACGCGGCACACAAACTTGACTTGTCTACACCATGTTTCACCGGTCAAGGATTCTAGCGCACCCGGTCGAGCAGCCACGGCAGCAGGTCGTCGATTTTGACCCGCACCTGTTGTCCGGTGTCCCGCTCGCGCACGGTCACGGTGTTCAACCGTTCCGGGCCGCTTCTCGCCGAGCGTGTCGAAATCGATCGTGACGCCAAAGGGCGTGCCCGCTTCGTCCTGGCGCGCATAGCGGCGTCCAATCGATCCTGACTCGTCATAAAAGACCGTCAGATGCGGTCGCAACAGCGCCTGCACCGAGCGCGCGGTCCGAACCAAGTCCGGCTTGTTCTTGAGCAAGGGGAAGATCCCGGCTTTGACAGGGGCCACACGCGGGTGGAATCGCATCACCACGCGCGTCTCCCTCTTGGCCTTGTCATCGACGGTTTCCGTCTCGACGAACGCGTTGGCGATCAGCGCGAGGATCAAACGGTCCACGCCCGCGGACGGCTCGATCACGTGCGGCACGTACCATCCTTTGGCGAGCGCGTCGGCTTCGGCTCGGGCCTGCGCAGCGGCGGGCTCGGCTTCGAGACCCGTTTTCGACAGGTAGGCGCGCCGCGCCTCGAAGTAGCGCCGCCACAACTCGTCCTGCCGGGCCGGGTCGAGCTTCGCCCACGCCGCCTTCAACTCGTCGTCGAACACGGTCATCGGCTTGCCGGCGAACCGCTGGTGCTGGGAGAGGTCGAAATCGCTGCGGGCAGCGATGCCTTCCAGTTCCTGGGCGCCAAAGGGGAACTGGTACAGGAGGTCCACCGTGGCCCGGGCGTAATGCGCCAGTTCCTCGGGCTTTTGCCAATACTCCTCGATCGAGGTTCTGGGGAGGCCGATCGACTCGTAGAACCGGATGCGCTGCTCCACCCAATACTTATGCCAGACTTCCCACCCCCAATCCGGCTGCGGGACGCCTTGCCAACTGCCATCCGCCACAGAAGCCACCCGCCCGCAGATCGCCTCGATCGCCTCGTCCGGCTTGATGAAGAACTCGAGTTCCATTTGCTCGAACTCGCGCGAGCGGAAGGTGAAATTGCGCGGGGTCACCTCGTTGCGGAAGGCCTTGCCGACCTGGGCGATGCCGAAAGGCACCTTCTGCCGCGACGTTTCGAGCACGTTCTTGAACTGCGCAAAAATCGCCTGAGCCGTCTCGGGCCGCAAGTAGGCGATGTTCTCCGCGCTTTGCACCGGCCCGACGCAGGTTTGCAGCATCAGGTTGAAGGGGCGGGGTTCGGTCAACTCCGCGCCGTTCTCGGGATTGTAGCGCTTGGAATCCCTGACCGACTCGGTCCCGGCCAGAATCAGAACAGGATTCTGCAGGCCACGCGCTCCGTAGAGAGCCCGACCGACCTTGTTGGCATACTCGGGGTGTTTGCCCGCAGGGATGAGCACCGAGAAAGGCGCCTCGATATGCCAGGTCGGGTCGCCCCCGGCGCTCCGCACCGCCGCCAGCACGCGGGCGGCTTCGTCCTTCGTCAACGTCGGGTATCCGCCCACCAAGGTTCCGGGAAGCTCCGTCATTCCCGCCTGGGTGGCGGCTTCGACCCACTGCGCGCCAAAGGCTCCGGCATAGCTGTGGACATCGCCACTTTGGGGGTCGACCTGGTCGGCTCGGAACCGTTTCTTGGTCAAGAGGCAATCGCACATCGGGTCGTTGAAGGTGTCGACATGCCCGGAGGCCTGCCAGATCCTGGGGTGCATGATGATCGTCGCGTCCAAACCCGACCACATCGTCGCGCTCCTGAACCATGGTCCGCCACCACGCGTCCCGCACGTTGCGCTTCAATTCAGAGCCCAATGGCCCGTAATCCCAGAAACCGTTGATGCCGCCGTAGATCTCCGACGACTGAAAAATGAAGCCGCGGCGCTTGCACAGGGAGACGATCTTCTCCATCAATTCGTTCGTTTTCGGTTCGGCCATAGAGAGGCGCAGTCTTTGGAAACGAAGCACCGATGTCAAGGCGCCCCGGTTGCGGGCTTGCCTTGGCACTCGCGTCGATTCATGCTTCCCCTAACCCATGACCCGGAAGCGCATCCTGATTATTGAAGATGACGACCTCCAGTATGAGATCTACGAGGAAGCGCTGTCCGACTACGACCTGACCCGCGCCAAAACCGGGTCCGCCGCGCTCGCCAGTGTGGCCAGGCAACGACCCGACATCATGATTCTCGATCATGTGCTCGCCCGGGGAACTCGGGCTCGACTTCATGCCCGAACTCAAGGAACTGTTGCCTTACGTGCCCATCATTGTGGTCTCCGGCGCGCTCGAGGTTCAGCAGCAGATGGAGGCCCTGCAAGGCCCCCGCCGCGCGCACTACTGCCTCCCCAAGCCGGTCGATTTGGACGAACTGCGGCGCACGATAGCCATCGCCATCGAACAGTGCGGCGAGACCGAGGTCGTCCGCCAGTTCGAGGCCCTCGAACGCTCGAAACGCGTCGATATCGAGGAGTTGCTCAGCCGGTCGACGGACCGTCTCAGCCGCCAAACCGAAATCCGCCGCTTACTCGGTGACATGCAGAGCCGCCCCAACATCTCGAGCCTCGCCCGGCGATTCAAGGTCGCCCGCCGAACCATCATCCGCGACTTGCAGGAACTGATCCGGCGAGGCGAAGTCGACGCCCAGATCTACCCCAAATGGGAAACCGGCGAGGACAACGAACTCGGACCAAAATCCTTGACCGGTCGAACTTGTTGAAGACACGTCGAGTTGGTGTGCTGCGTTGAAGGATCGAACGCAGAACCGCGCTGGCGACGAGCGGCCGGTTGGATCCTATTCGCCGATGATTTTGACGAGCACACGCTTGCGCCGTCGACCGTCGAACTCGCCATAGAAGATCTGTTCCCACGGCCCCAGATCCAGCTTGCCTTTGGTGATGGCCACCACGACCTCGCGGCCCATGATCTGGCGTTTCAGATGCGCATCGGCGTTGTCCTCGCCTGTCCGGTTGTGCTGGTAAAGGTCGGTCGGCGCGTGAGGCGCCAACTGTTCGAGCCACACGTCGTAGTCGTGGAGCAATCCGTCCTCGGCGTCGTTGATGTACACGCTGGCGGTGATGTGCATGGCATTGACCAGGCAGAGCCCCTCCTGCACGCCGCTCTGGCTCACCAACGCCTCGACCTGGTCCGTGATTCTGATGTATCCCCGCCGGTGCGGCACCTGAAACCAAAGGTGTTCGGTTAGCGATTTCACAGACGCATTGGAAACACACCGCTTCCTTTTGCCAACCGCAAACAACCATCCCGGGCTGGCTCCGATCGCCCAACCGCGCGGTTCGGCAGCAGCCCTCATTCTGGCCAAGAGCCGCCTCAAGGCGGGACACCGAACACCGCTCCGAGCCCCCCGGCGCGGTTTGGTGTCCCGGCTTCAGCCGGCTTCCGCGCCGGGCGTTCCTCAAAATGAGACTTCCTGGCGGTTCGCCCGGTCCCCTTGACGAGCGGCCCGCGACGATTATGTTATGACCGCGACGCGCCAGGGAGCGCCTCTCATCAAGACGCCACAACGCAGTCCGTGTGGGCTCCGTGGGGATATGCTGCGTCAGGTCGTTTCCGGCGAGTCGCAACAGGGAGGAAGCAACATGAGCCTGAACAAACCGCAAATGCCCAATCAACCAACCGCCCAGAACGCCACCGGCAACAACCGCCCCGCCCAGGTGATCCGCCTCGGCGCCATCAAAGCGGCTATCTGGGAGAACACGTTTGGCGAAAACACGCGCTACAGCGTCTCCCTCTGCCGCATCTACAAGGACGGCGACCAGTGGAAGACCACCGAGAGTTTTGGACGCGACGATCTCCTGCTGCTGGCCAAGGTGGTCGACCACGCCCATACCTGGATTTGCGACCAGCACCGCCCGGCAGAACGCTCCTGAGACGCCACGCGAGGGCAAAGGCGATCTTGCGCTTGGCACTTCGTCCGGTGACCCTTTTGGACGCTTGGGTGTGTCCTACGGGAATGCTCCTGACGTCGTTTGTTGGCACGGAACCCACCCAGCGCAGCAGTTCAAGAGGGATCGTTCAGGTCGTTTTCTCTGCGGGCTCTGCGCCTCTGCGTGAGAAACATAAGGACAAGACAATGCCACCCAACCAGATCACGGCGCACATCGTCGACGCCGCCTACAAGCTCCACACCGTTGTCGGCCCCGGCCTGCTCGAATCAGTTTATGAAGCGGCTCTGGGGTATGAACTGCAGAAACGGGGCCTGCGGGTCCGCCGGCAAGTGCCCATCCCCATCGAGTATGACGGTCTTCAGTTTGACGAAGGCTTCCGCGCGGACTTGCTGGTCGAAGAATCGGTGATCGTCGAGGTCAAGTCGGTGGAGCGCAACCACCCGGTTCATGCCAAGCAACTCAGGACCCATTTGGTCCTGTCCAAGCTGCAACTGGGCCTGGTGCTCAACTTCGGCCTGGAAGTCATGAAGGCGGGCATCACTCGCGTCGTCAATGGCCTGCCCGAAGGCCCGCGTCGACCTAACCCGGAAATCTCACCAGTGGGGCGGTCGCGGCATAGCTGACAGTCCGCGGGTGAGATTTCCGGGTCTATGAAACCCGCGCCCAGCAAGCAGAATCGGCTCATCGGTTCATCAACGCCGGGACGCGCCGCAGCCGCTTGGGCGACCCGGGCACGCGGACACAGTGGGATCGAGATTGGGTCCATCTGTTTGGGGCGCGGGTTTCTGCCAGCCCGCATTTCTGGTGAACTGTGACGGTGACCGGTCAGATGACATCGAAAGTTGGTGAGAAATGCGGGCTAAAGACTACACCCCTTGAAGACTGAGGCAGATTTCGCGGCCAAGGCGTGGAGAGAACCGGTTGCAGGCGTGCTCTGTGCCGATGCGTGTGGAAGGAGAGTCCTCCCGCAGAGGCGCAGAGGGCGCAGAGAAGAGGGCCGATGGGATGTCTCATCGATCATCCGAGGTGTCGGGTGGGCTGACGGGGTGGTCGGGCTCTTAACCCGCATTCCAGGTGACATGTTTCGGTGACCGGTCAGATGACATAATGAACTGGTGTTACCATGCGTTCACTCCGTGCAGTCTGGCGAAGATTCTCACGCTGCCAGGGCGGTAAGTTGTTCAACATCTGCGGCTCGCTTGCACGCACCTTGGTGGTTCATCTCCTCGGATCCCCTGAGCGCTGCGCAGCAGCACCGGCGCAGCGCGGCGCAAGAACCGGCTTGAAACGGGGCTCACGAAGGGCATAGTACGCCCCGTGCATCACGTGCGAGTTCCACCCGCCCCTCGGGTGATCCTTCCGATGGGCCAATGACTGTGTCACCTGCCGGTGGGCGTCTTGGTCTGTTTGGAGGATCGTTCAATCCCGTCCATTTCGGCCATTTGTTGGTCGCGGAGGCGGCAGAGGAGGAATTGAGACTCGATCGTCTCTTCTTCATTCCGGCGGCGCAGTCGCCGTTCAAACAAGGTGTCGCACTCGCCCCGGCGGATCTCAGGCTCCGGATGCTGCGGCTTGCGCTGGTGGGTCGGAACCGCTGGGAAGTGGACAGCCAAGAACTCGAACGCGGCGGCATCTCGTACGCGGTGGACACGGTGAGGGACTATTCGAGTCGTCACCCGCAGGCGGACTTGTTTTATCTCATCGGAACAGACCACGTCGCGCAGTTGCCCAAGTGGCGTGAAGCGGCGGCGCTGGCTGACCTGGTGCGATTCGCCGTCATTCCCCGCCCCGAGGCGCCGCCGGCGGCGGCGTTGCCGCCCACTTTCCGCCTATGCCAACTCCGAGGGTTTCCGCTCGGGGTCTCCGCCTCCCAAATCCGCGACCGCGTCAGGACCGGGCTGCCCATCAAGAGCCTCGTCTCACCCGGGGTCGACGAAGTCATACGCCAGCACCACCTCTACCTCTGACCCTGTCTCCACCCGTATCACCAGCCATGGACCCTCGCAAATTGGCTCTGCACTGCCGCAAAGTGGCCGACGAAAAGAAGGCCGCCCACATCGTGATCCTGGATGTCCGCCGGTTGTCCAGCGTCACCGACTACTTCGTGATCGCGACCGGCACCAGCGAGCCTCACCTGCGCGCCCTCACCGACGAGATCACGGAGAAAGTCCGTGAGGAATTCGGCCTTCGCCCACGCGCGACCGATGGTGCCGCCAGGAACAACTGGATTGTTCTCGACTACTTCGATGTCATCGTCCATCTCATGCGGGCCGAGGTGCGCGAGCACTACGATCTGGAGAGCCTCTGGGGCGATGCCCCCCGCCTCCGCGCGCTGCAACTCCGGACCTCGACCCCAAAAGCCCGCCCCCCGCGCCGGCGCGTGACCTCTTAGCGAGGCTTCGCCTCAGACCGGCGGGGCGTGTGAACGGCTCGTGGCCGCTGAGTGTCCACCACGATCACCGGCGCCCGACGCCTCGCTAAGTGGCGCCGCTGCGCGGCGCATGAACTTGACTCATTGACGACAGATTTCAAACGGAGAGTGACTTTGGCGAGGCTTCGCCTTAGACCGGCGGGGCGTGTGAACAGCTCGTAGCCGCTGAGTGTCCACCACGATCACCGGCGCCCGACGCCTCGCTTTGTAGAGTCCTTGAAACTTGGACTGAGAGGGACCCCAAACACTTGACTTGATGATTACACGTTCGGGGTCTCGAGGATTCTCGCCGAGTCCGGCATCGCCGACACGGACTCGATCTGGTCGGCCATGGCCTGGAGCGCCTTGAGAAAATCCTCCAGCCCGGTCGTGGGAATGATGATCGTGTCGCGCCGTCCACCCACGTCTTCGGTAATCCGGACGAACTGTCCGCGGGGGTTCTCCTTTAACGCAAGCAAGAATGTCTTGCGCTCGATTTGCAGTTTCTCGCTTCGCAGCGTTCTTTCCTCGCCGTGCGGTTTGCCACCGGACGGGGAATGGTGCTGGCCCGGTTCGAACGAAGATTCATCAGGCATCATAGGAACCACTTGGGGTGGCTGAGCCGTTGGATTCGCGGCGTATGCTGCCGCCACCGCCCGTGACTTGTCAAGTGCGGAATCGATCCGAACCGCCAAACGCTCGGGCCCCCGGCGCCAGACGGGTCAACCGCCAGAGATACTGAAGCAAGCCCGCAATCATCAGCAGGCTCACCAGGTAGGAAGCGCCGTGAAACAAACCGAAACGGCTCTTGGCCGCCGCTTGTTGGGCGACGCTGGCAGTCGCCGAATACATCGTGCGCTGCAACTCGTGCATGTGCGGCAGCAGCCAGTAGCTCCCCACCAACGCGACCACGAACAGGATCGACAGCAACACCAGGTTCCAGCGCTCGACCTGCCGCCCCGAATAGAGGTACTCGACCAACACGTGCAGCAGCGCGATGGCTCCACACCACTGCTGCAACAGCAGGTACCGCTCGATCACCACCTCCGCAGCCCGCCCCGCGTAAGGTCGCGGCAGGAAACCCAGCATCTCGGCGGAGAAAAAGGCCGGCCCTGCCGCAATGGTGAAAAACACGGCCGCTCCCAGCCACACCGCGATATTGATCAGACCCACGAAACGGATGAACGGCTGCACGTTCGGATCATAGCGCCAGAACGCCCCCCGTGCCAAGCAACGAATCCGTTTGGCGAGGCTCCGCCTCAGACCGGCGAGGCGTGTGAGCGGCTCGTGGCCGCCTTGTTTCCACCACGATCACCTTCGCCCGCCGCCTCGCTAACCCGGATTTCTCACCACCAGGAAGATGACAATGAAATCCGGGCTCTGGCAAAACCGCGCCCGCACAGGGGAATATGAGGTTCGGAGCGTTTCCGAATCCTCGCGGGTCCGGCGACACTCTGTTGCCGGGTTCCCCCCCTCCACTCGGGCGCGGTTTTGCTTTCCTAGCCTGCATGCTGACTTCTCGTGAGAACTCCGGCTTCGCGGTGGCAAGAAGTGGTGAGAAATGCAGGCTAAGGGGATCCGAGGAGATGAACCACCAAGGCGCCCTTCGAGCGAGCTGCAGATATTCAACAGGTGACCGTATTGGCCGAGTGAGAATCTTCTCCAGACTGCAGGAAGTGAACGCATGGTAACACCAGGTCTTGGACACCGCGAAGCCGATGTCATCGACAGAGGCAGCCATGCGCGCTAGAATCCTTGACCGGTGAAATGTAATGTAGACAAGTCAAGTTTTTGTGCTGCGTTAAAGGGGTCAAGGATTCTAAGCAGCGAGGCGCGGGAGACAAGGGCAGGAAAACGAAAGGTCGGTTCATGATGTCGAAGATTGGGATTTGGTCTGAGGCGAAGCCTCGCTCAAGTCATCCCCGCAATCGTCCCACCATGATCCTCCACATGAAATCCTGCGCACCATGAACTCATTCGCTCTCCATTTGCACCGCTCCCTCGCTTCTCTGGCTCTGGGATGGCTTGCGCTGGTCAGTGTCGCGGATGCGGCGACCGACACCCTGCGATTGGGCGGCGTCTGGCGCCTTCAACTCGACCGGGCCGATGTCGGGGTGACGGAGCGGTGGTTCGAGCGCCGGTTGCCCGACGCAATCCGATTGCCGGGTTCGCTGCCGGGCCAGGGAATTGGCGATCCCGTCACCCTGGGCACACCGTGGACCGGGGGGATCGTGGACCGCTCATTTTTCACGGCGCCTGAGTACGCGCCTTATCGCCAGCCAGGCGGCATCAAAGTGCCTTTTTGGCTCCAGCCCGAGACTTACTACGCCGGGGTGGCGTGGTACCAGCGCGACATCGAGATCCCCCTGGGCTGGGCCGGTCGACGCGTCGTTTTGCATCTTGAGCGTCCGCATTGGGAAACGCGCGTCTGGCTGAACGATCGTTGGATCGGCGCCAACGACAGCCTCTCGACGCCCCACCAGTACGACCTGGGAACCGTCGTGCCCGGACGCCACACGCTCACCGTCCGCGTGGACAACCGCAGGGTCATCGATATCGGCGAGAACTCGCACAGCATCAGCGACCACACTCAGGGCAATTGGAACGGCCTCGTCGGCGACCTCAGTCTCCTCTCCACCCCGCGCGTCTGGATCGACCAACTCGAGTTCTACCCCCATGCCGCGCAGCGCTCGGTCCGCGTCAAAGGGCGATTGGGCAACCTCACCGGATCACCCGGCGCAAGCACGCTGACGTTCGCCTTTTGCCCGGTCGAGCCACAGCGCCGCGTCCGAACCAAGAACGCACCCACCATCCGCCTCGATGTCGATTGGGACATCCACGGCGGTTCCTTCGAAACCGAGATCTCGCTCGGTTCGGACGCCCTGCTCTGGGACGAGTTCGACCCGGCCCGCTATGAGGTGACGGTCGAACTCGATGAACCGCGCCACTCGATCCGGCGGTCTTTTGGCCTGCGCGATTTCAGCGTCGACGGGACCCAGTTCACGATCAACGGACAGAAGACCTTCCTGCGCGGCACACTCGAATGCGCGATTTTTCCCAAGACCGGCCACACGCCGACCGACATCGAGGCCTGGCGCAAAGTCGTGCGCGCCGCGAAGGCGCATGGCCTGAACAACCTGCGCTTTCACTCGCACTGCCCGCCCGAGGCGGCATTCCAGGCCGCAGACGAACTGGGCCTCTACCTCCACGTCGAATGCGGCACCTGGGCGAATCAGTCCACCACGCTCGGCGACGGCAAGCCGGTGGACGCTTGGGTCTATCGGGAGGCCGAGCGAATTCTGGCGGCCTATGGCAATCATCCCTCGTTCGTGATGTTGCTTTACGGGAACGAGCCGGGCGGCGATGGTCACGCGGCCTATCTCAAGACGTGGGTTGAACATTTCAAGGCCCGGGATCCGCGTCGGCTCTACTCGGCAGGGGCCGGTTGGCCGCAGATCCCGGAAAACCAGTTCCACGTCACGCCCGATCCGCGCATCCAAGCCTGGGGCGGCGGTCTCAAATCCCGCATCAACGCGCGTCCGCCGGAGACGGTCAGCGACTACCGCGACTACATCCAAGCGCGCCCGGTGCCGGTGATCAGCCACGAGATCGGCCAATGGTGCGTCTACCCGAACTTCGCCGAGATGCGGAAGTACACCGGCTACCTGAAGCCGCGCAACTTCGAGATCTTCCGCGACTCGCTCCGAGCCCACGGCATGCTCGATCAGGCCCGCGATTTCCTCATCGCCTCGGGCAAGCTCCAAACCCTGTGCTACAAGGAAGACATCGAGTCCGCTCTGCGCACGCCCGGCATGGGCGGGTTCCAACTGCTCGATCTGCACGACTTTCCCGGGCAAGGCACGGCGCTCGTGGGCGTGCTCGATCCGTTCTGGGAACCGAAAGGCTACGTCACAGCCGACGCATACCGTCGCTTCTGCCATGCGACTGTGCCGTTGGCCCGGCTGCCCAAGCGCGTCTTCACGACGGACGAAGACCTGGTTGCCGACCTGGATGTCGCCCACTACGGTCCGCGCCCGCTCGATTGTGCTTCCCTGCGTTGGGAACTGGTCGACGACCAGGGCCGAGCCCACGCGCAACACACGCTGCCCTGCCCGACCATCTCGTCCGGAAACCTGCTCCGGATCGACACGCTGCGGACAGACCTCGGTTCCCTGCCCGCCCCAGCCCGCTACAGACTCGTCGTCTCACTCGAGAACGAGGCCAAGCCTGCCGCCGCCAATCGCCCACTGCGCGGCGCCGCGCGCGCGGTTTTCGAAAACGACTGGGACATCTGGGTCTACCCGCCGCGCGTCACGACCTCGCCATCGGCGGATGTCCTGGTGGCGGATGAAGTGAGCGCGGACGCCAAAACGGCGCTCGCAAACGGCGGCAAAGTCCTGCTCCTGATCCCGCCGAGCCGGGTCTCGCCAGACCCGATACGCGGGCGCATCGCCCTGGGTTTCTCGACGATCTTCTGGAACACCGCGTGGACCGGACGGCAACCGCCGCACACGTTGGGCATCCTGTGCGACCCGCAACACCCGGCCCTGGCGGATTTCCCGACCGAAAGCCACAGCAATTGGCAATGGTGGTACCTCGTCAGCACAGCCGGCGCCATGATTCTCGACGATCTTCCACCGCGCCTGCGCCCCACGGTGCAGGTCATCGACGACTGGTTCACCAATCGCAAGCTCGGGCTCGTCTTCGAAGCCACGCTTGGCCCCGGCAAACTCGTCGTCTCGAGCATCGATCTGCGCGATGAACTCGAATCCAACCCCGTCGCCCGCCAGTTCCGGCACAGTCTGCTGCGTTACATGGCAAGCGATCGCTTCCGCCCCCGCGTCGCCTGCACCGTCGAGCAGATCGAGCGCCTGATGGCGCCCCTCTCGACCGTGCAGAAGTTCGGCGGCCAGATCCGGCAGACGGACAGTGCCCACCCCGGGCATGAAGCCGAACGAGCCCTGGACGGCGATCCTCGCACGATGTGGCATACGGCCTGGGGCGACGGCGCTCCGGGATTCCCGCACGAGATTCAAATCGCCTTTCGGGACGCAGTGCGACTCTCCGGTTTTCGCCTCACCCCGCGCAGCGACGGCAATCCCAACGGAACCATCAAGGAGTATACGTTCCAGGTGAGTGCCGATGGCCAAACCTGGGGTGAACCCGTCGCCCAGGGCGCCTTCCCCGCCGGCGCGGCGGTGCAGGTGGTCGAATTTGCGCCGACCCCGCCGATCCGATTCGTGCGGCTGGTCGCGCTCAGCGGTCACGCCCAAGGCCCGTGGGCTTCAATCGCCGAGTTCGATGTCACGGTCGCGCCGTGAGCCCGGATTTCTCACCACCGGGAAGAGAACAAAGAAATCCGGGCTGGGGCAAATTGGGGCGCGGGTTTCTGAGAGCCCGCATTTCAGGTGAACTGGGACGGTGACCGGTCAGATGACATCAACAGTTGGTGAGAAATGGGGCTAGGTTACTCCTCGTTTGAAATCTGTAGTAAATGAGTCAAGTTCTTGCGCCGCGCAGCGGCGCCACTTAGCGAGGCGTCGGGCGCCGGTGATCCTGGTGGACACCCAGCGGCCACAAGTCGTTCACACGCCTCGCCGGTCTGAGGCGCAGCCTCGCTAAGCCTTCCACCCGTGGTTTTCGCGCACCTGGATCATGGCGGCAAGGATGTCATTCCAGGTCTGCTGCTGGGTCATGACGGCGTTGGGGAACATGCAGCCGTCCCAGCAGATGTGCTTGAACTTCTTGGTCACCTTGCCGGCGCCGTCGCGCATCCAGTAGCCCGCGTCGCGGGCAATGTTGAGCTTGCCGTTCGGGTCCGTGGCCATGCAGTGTTTGCCGGTCTTCTCGTGAGCGCCGGATCCCTTGACTGTCGCGTCGTTCTGCGCCACGTGGAAATCGATCGTCCAGGGGCGCAACGCGGCGGTGAGCTTCTTCATCGCCTTATGGAAGACCTCGGGTTCCCAGTTGAACTTCTCGGGCACCAGCCGGTGCTCGGGAGCGTTGGAGCCCAGCAGGTAAAGCAGCGTGTGGGCCATGTCCGCCTGAAACCCGAGAACCTTGGGTTGCCCGACACCCTCGAGCACCTCGAGCATGTACTTCCAGGAATGCATGGCGCCCCAGCAGATCTCGCCCTCCGCCGCGAGCCGTTCGCCGTGGTCTTTGGCCACCTTCGCGGCCTCCTTGAACGTCGCGATCACGCGCTTGGTGTTGCCTTTGGGGTCTTTGTCCCATTCCGTCACGCCGCCGGACGAGTCGATCCGCACGACGCCGCTCGACCGGATGCCGAGCGCGCGGAATGTCTTCGCAATCCGGCAGGCTTTGCGCACCTGGCCGATGAATCGCTTGCGCTCCTCTTCGTTTCCCATTGCCGAGCCGCCGCCCGTCCCTCCCCAAACGGGGGCAACCACTGAGCCGACCGCCAGACCCTTGCCCCGGATTTTGTCCGCAACGCGCTCGAGAGTCGGCGTCGGTCGAATCAATGTCGATGTGGGGGGCGAACAGGAACAAATCGACGCCGTCGAACCGGATGCCGTTGACCTCGGCCTTGGCGGTGAGGTCCAACATGGTGTCGAGGTCGATGCCAGGTTCGGCGCCCGGGCTGCCTTTCCCGACCAGGCCCGGCCACATGGCGTTGTGCAGTTTGGGGTAGTTGTTGGCTGAGTTGCTCATGTCACGTTCCTTCAAAGCAGTCACTTTAGCGAGGCTGCGCCTCAGACCGACGCGGCACGTTGCCAGATTGTCTGGGTTGGGCCTTGACCTTCGTCACCGGCACCGGACGCCTCTCTAAGTGGCGCCGCTGCGCAGCACAAAAACTTGACTTGTCTACAACACATTTCACCGGACAAGGATTCGTCTAACGCGGCGCCGAAAAACTTGAACTGACTCAGACCAGATTCAAACGAGGGTTCTACCGCATTGGGCAGGCAACGCCAAATTCGCCGGTCAGAAGACTTCTGCCGACAGATCGTCGGTCTTGCTCGCGCCCCGTGCAGCGGGGCCAGATGTCTTCGCGACGCAGGAGTGAAGGAATTTCACCGCTGGACTTGGAGTCGCCGCTCGCGGCAAGCTCGGGCTGTGTCGGCAATCGAGGTTCAGGGCCTGACGAAGACGTTCCGCACCTACAAGAAGCAGCCCGGTTTGAAAGGCGCGATCCGTGGCCTGTTTCGACGCGCGAGCGAGACCGTTGTTGCGGTCAGGGACATCAGCTTCCGGATCGACGCTGGGGAACTGGTGGGTTTCCTTGGGCCGAACGGCGCCGGCAAGACAACCACGCTGAAGATGCTGTCCGGGATCATGTACCCGGTCAGCGGCGCCGCTCGGGTGCTCGGCTACGTGCCGTGGGAGCGCGAGGACGGCTACCGCCGCCAGTTCGCCCTGTTGCTTGGCCAGAAGAACCAGCTTTGGTGGGATCTGCCGGCCCGGGAATCGCTCGAACTCAACGCGCGCATTTACGGGATCCCCGAAGACACCTTCCGGAAGACCGTCGACGAACTGGTGAGCCTTCTGGCTGTCCGCGACAAACTCGGCGTGATGGTGCGCGAGCTGTCGCTGGGCGAGCGGATGAAATTCGAGTTGATCGCCGCCCTGCTCCACCAGCCGAAGGTTCTCTTCCTGGATGAACCGACGATCGGCCTGGACGTCGTCTCGCAGCAGACGGTGCGCGAGTTCCTCCGCCACCACAACGCCACCCGCGGCACCACGATCCTTCTGACCAGCCATTACATGGCCGATATCGAGGCGCTCTGCCGCCGCGTCATCATCATCGACCGCGGCACCATTTTCTTCGACGGCCAACTCAGCGATGTGCTCGACCGCTTCGCCGACTTCAAACTCGTCACCATCCGCTTCGTCAAGGACGCCCCGCCCGCCGCAGACTTGAGTCGGTACGGCCAGGTCGTCGAGCGAACCGCCGCCACCGTCCAGTTCAAAGTCGACCGTCAGCGCGTCATCGCCGTCTGCAAAGCCCTGCTCGATGAACTCCCCATCGCCGATATCGACATCCAGGAAACGCCTGTCGAGGATGTCATCCGCCAGATTTTCGCGCGGGAACGATCTTAGCCTGCTGCACGGCACAACAGCGTGGCTCATTGGCAGCAGATCTCGGAAAGAGGCCGCTCCAACCAGGCGTACCGCTGACCGACAGTGTGCGGGAACGGCTACGGGTTGCGTGGACCGCCGCCCTGACCACCCGGGCGGGCAGGACCACCAGGACCACCCTGGCCACCGCGACCGGCGCCCATGCTGCCCAGACTGCCGAAGAGCATGTTGTACGCCATGCCCGGCGCGCTCTCCATTTGCGTCTTCTGCTCGTCTGTGATTGTGGACCCGATTTCCTTGACGCCTTTGAAGCGCAGCAAGGCGATCTCGCCTTGAATCTTGGCTACCGCCTCGATCTTCGCCCGCACAGCCGCTTCGCTGGCGTCTTTGGCGAGTGCGGCCGTGACCGCGTCCTTTTGGGCGGCGGCCAGTTTCTGGTTCAACTGCGTGAAGTCAGCCTGGGAAGCCCGCATGGTCTCGCGCATTTTGGAGAGTTGCTCTGGCGTCAGCATGCCCCGCATGCCGCCCATGCCGCCACCAGGCGCCTGGGCCACTCCCTGATAGGCGAGCCCACAAAGCAAGCCGGCGGCCACGATCAGTGGGGTGAGAAAGGTCCGAGTCTTCATAGGATTATCTATTCGTCGAGTTTGACTGCTATCTGTTGTTGTTTGCTTGGCGATCCGCGGCACCCTCTCGATGCTCAGCCCTGACCTCAATGCCATGGCGTGCCCGCCGCGCATCGAAGAAGGAGACCGCACCGGGCGACGCATGGTTACGGAGAATCGGCGCCGCCGCACTGGCTGATCACCGCTGCGCCGCCAGCCTGGGACAGAGCTTCGCCCCATGTCAATCTCCCATCTCTCCCGCAGACCACGGGACTTCGAAGCTTGCGGCGCAACGCACGTTGTCGCCACACTCCCCCACCGCTGCAAATGACCGCCGCCGAGTTCAAGCGAAAGTGGAGCCGGTTCACCGGCAAGGAATCCGCCACTTCAATGGCCATCTGTTCGAGGATTCGACCGTCTTCGAACTGACCGAAGACAAGTTACGGCGGTTGGCCGACGCAAGCGAAGCGGACTGGCAGTTCATCCAGCCCAGCATCATGGGCACGCTCTTCGAGCGCGCCCTCGAACCGGAGCAACGGTCGCAACTGGGGGCGCACTACACGAGCGAAGCCGACATCATGACGCTGGTTGAACCGGTGCTGATGGCCCCGCTCCGCCGGGAATGGGTCGCGCTCAAAGGGGCAAATCCTCGAACGCCTCCTGGCGTTGAACCTCGAACGCGCCGCCGAGGAGGCAAAGGCTTCACAGGAGCAGAAGCCGCGTGCGACCCGACAGAAGCGCGCGGATGAATTGGTGTAACGAGGCTCTCAGACCGACGGCGCGTGTCGCCACGTGACAGTTCGGCAACACCACGGCTTTTTTTCAGCAGATTTCAAAAAGAGAGTCACTCGAGCCTGCTCCTTAGCCCGCATTTCTCACCGACTTTTGATGTCATCTGACCGGTCACCGTCCCATTGCACCTGAAATGCGGGCTCTCAGAAACCCGCGCCCCAGACAGATGGACCCAATCTCGATCCCACTGTGTCCGCGTGCCCGGGTCGCCCAAGCGGCTGCGGCGCGTCCCGGCTCTGATGAGCCGATGAGCCAATTCCGATTGCTGGGCGCGGGTTTCACAGACCCGGAAATCTCACCCGCGGACCGTCCGGAATGCCGCGATCGCCCCACTGGTGAGATTTCCGGGTTAGCGAGGCGTCGACTCTCGGTTGCCATGGCAACAGCCCAGCGCAAACGAACGGGTGACATGCCTCGTGGGTCTGAGGCGGAGCCTCGCTAATCCTCTCCCGGGGGGAGAGGGCGGGGTGAGGGGGAACGGAACGCCGTACGCCCCCACCGCGCGCCGAAGAATCCGCTGTCACTCGAAGCGCATCGGCGGTAGGGTGCGGGGCGTCCCAGGACCTGCATATCTCTGATGCCGGATGAACCACGTGAAACGAATCCTGGCGAGCATCCAGGATGGCCAGACCCACGCCGCAGAAGAGCTTCTGCCCCTGGTCTATGACGAGTTGCGGCGGCTGGCGGCCCACAAACTCGCCCAGGAACGCCCCGGTCAGACCCTCCAGGCCACGGCCCTGGTGCATGAAGCCTGGCTAAGGCTCGTGCGCGAGGAGGATCGAAATTGGCACGACTCAAAGCACTTCTTCTGCGCCGCTGCCACCGCCATGCGCCGCATCCTCATCGAAGTCGCCCGACGCAAGAAATCCGCCAAGCATGGCGGCGACCTCGCGCGGGCGAACCTGGACGATGTGATCGCAGCGGCGTCGGTCCCGTCGGACGAGTTGCTCGCGCTGGACGAGGCTCTCGAGAAACTGGCCGCCGAGGACCCGGACGCCGCCCGGCTTGTGGACCTGCGATTTTTTGCTGGCCTGGGCCACCAGGAAGCCGCGCAGATCATGGACATCAGCCGGCGGGAGGCGGACGGCCTTTGGGCCTACGCGCGGGCCTGGCTTTTCGAGGCAATGCACCGGGAATTGGGTGCAAACCGGGACCCGCCATCGCCTGAGTAGATGATGAGCGAAGCGCAGCATGAAACGCGGGCCGTGTTCGCCGCCGCGCTGGCGTTGAACACCCCTGAGGAGCGGGCGGGCCACCTGGACCGAGCCTGCCAGGGCAAGCCTGAGCTGCGCCGACGCGTCGAGGCGCTCCTGCGCGCCCATGCCCAGGCCAGCCACTTCCTCGAAACCAACGGGTCCGAAACGGACCACTTGCTCGAAGGGCCGGGCCGGATGATGGGCCGCTATCGGCTGCTCGAAGAGATTGGCGAAGGCGCCTTCGGTCGGGTGTACATGGCCGAGCAGGTCGAGCCCGTCCAGCGCAAGGTCGCCCTCAAGATCATCAAGGCCGGCATGGACACCCGGGAGGTCATCGCCCGGTTCGAGGCGGAGCGGCAAGCCCTGGCCATGATGGAGCACCCGAACATCGCAAAGATCCTCGATGCGGGAATCACGAACACCACACCCAACCCAACTCTCGGCTCTCGACTCTCAACTCAGCCCGGGCCGCCCCTACTTCGTGATGGAACTGGTCCGGGGCATCTCCATCACGGACTACTGCGCGCAACAGCAACTCTCGACGGCCGCGCGCCTCGAGCTGTTCATGAAGGTCTGCGCCGCCGTCCAGCACGCCCACCAGAAAGGGATCATCCACCGCGACTTGAAGCCGACCAACATCCTGGTCACGCAGATCGACGGCGAGCCGGTCCCGAAGGTGATCGACTTCGGCGTCGCCAAGGCCCTTGGGCAGAAGCTTACCGAAAAGACCCTGTTCACCGCCTTCCAGCAGATGGTGGGCACTCCGGCCTACATGAGCCCGGAACAGGCAGCCCTGAGCGGCGTGGACGTGGACGGTCGGAGCGACATCTACTCGCTCGGCGTGCTGCTTTACGAGCTACTGACGGGCGTGACGCCCTTCGATCCGGAGACCCTGCGCAAAGCCGCGCTGGATGAGGTCCGGAAGATGATCCAGGAAACCGAGCCGGCCAAGCCGTCCGTCCGCCTGACGGAACTGACAAAGCTCCACAGGGCGCAGGACACAGAACGGGGAACAGAGTTCAGAGGACGGAGGACCGAAGACAAGAGTCAGAGGTGGAAAGAGGTGCAGGGCGATCTGGACTGGATCGTCATGAAGGCGCTCGAGAAGGACCGCGCGCGCCGCTACGCGACCGCCAGCGCCTTGGCGCAGGACCTTGTGCATCATCTCCATCACGAGCCCGTGGCGGCGGGGCCGCCCGGCGTGGTGTACCGCCTGGGCAAATTCGTCAGGCGGCGGCGAACCGAGTTGATCGTCGCCGGCAGCATCGCAGCGGTGGCCGCCGTCGCCGCCGCCCTGAGCTTCTGGCAACTCGCCAGGACCCGCGAAGCCAAGGGCCAAGCCGCGTCCACACGGGCGCAGTTGGAATCCGCTTTGAGTCAACCCCAGGCGGCTTCCCGCAGCGCCGATGCCCGGGCCCACGGCCTGTTCAATGGCATGGCCCTGGTCGAACGGTCGGCCGCCCTGAGCCCGGACGAGCGCTACCTTGCTTACTCGGATTGGGGCAAGGGAGAAGCCGGCGTGATGGTGCGGCGTCTCGAGTCCGGCAGGCTGCGTAAGTTCACAGGAAACGGGAGGGACGCCCTCGGCATCTTCGAAATCACCCAGGAACTCTATGCCCGAGCCATGAACCACATCAGCCCGGGAAGCCGGCCGGCTGTCTTCGAGATGCCGTTCGAGGCTTATGCCTGGTCGCACGACTCCCATTGGCTCGCCTATCTGTGGATGGCTCCGCCCACCCATAAGCCCGACCTGCGCATCGTCGCACCCGAAACGGGCGAGTTCCATCGGGTCGTGCCGGTGCTGTCCGCGACGAATTTCCTCTACTTCGAGCCCCACGATTGGTCCCCCGACGGCAAGTGGCTGGTCTGCGCCCGGCGCAACCTGCCGGGCTTGGCTGTGGTCTCGGTGCCGGAAGGCCAGGTCCGGCTCTTGGCTTCGTTCGAGTCCAACACGGTCGAACACGCCCGATTCTCGCCTGACGGGAAGTACGTCGTGTATTCCCGGCCCACCCGCGAAGGCGGACCGGGAAAGCAACCGCCACACGCGTTGTACGTGACCGAAGTGGCGACCCGCGCGACCCGCCCGCTCGGTCTCCCGGACAATTGCCGCACGCCGATTTGGTCCCCCAACCAGCCGGTCATTCTCTTCACCAGCGACCGGCTGCAAAGTTGGGACCTCTGGGGCGTACGCGTCCGCAACGGCAGAACGGTCTCGGAACCGTTCCCCGTCCAGTACGGGTTCGGGTGTTACGAACTCAAGTTGAGCCAAACCGGGAAACTGCTGGTCCACCGCGACGTCAAGCCCGGAGACGGTCATACCATCGTCGCGCCTCGCTCGGCGTCCGCGCCTCTCGACCTCGAATCGCTCCCATGCCGGCTCTACTTCAGCATGGATGGCCGCCTGCATGCCATGACCGTCAAGGATGCCAAAGCCTCACTGACGCCCTTGGGGAGCCCGGGCCCGCCGTCCCGCGCCTTGCACGGGGGACACCGCTGGTTCCTCGAAATCCGCGCCGTGCCCTCGGTCAACACGAACCAGCCACCTCAGGAATTGTTCGCCGTGCGCGACGATGCCAACCCGGACGAAGCCATCCAACTGACCGACCTGACCGGCATCGGCCAGATGACGGGGATCCATGCGTTCTCCTTTGGCTCCTTCCGCCGGGGGCAGGAGCGGGATCGGATCATCAACTGGGGGCACGATGCGACCCGTGGACTCGACGACGGGTTGATCTCCTATACGGCATCGAAGCCGCGCGAGCCAAGTGCGGAAGGCGGTCCTCCGAATTCCCAGGGGATATACGCGGTGCGGGTCGCCTTTGACCGCGCCGGCGACATCACCGGACTGGCGGAACCCGTCTCTGCCGAGCCGCTCGTCAGCATGGCGACCACTCATGACTGGTCACCCGACGGGCGCCGCCTCGTTTACACGATGCCGGGGTATACACCGCAGAACCGCACCAACCTCCTCCACATCCTCGATCTCGGGACCGGCCAGTCATCCCCGTTGACCGAGGGCGAGGCGCCGTCCTGGTCGCCCGACGGAAACTGGATCGCCTTCCATCGCCGCAACGCCTCCCTCCACATCATCCGACCGGACGGAACCGGCCTGCGTACTCTGGGTCGGTTGGACCCGCCGAAGGGGATGAAGGGTTGGCTCAGCCCGCCGGGTCCCGGCTTCTACCGCACGGTGTGGGCGCCGGATTCGAAGGCGATGGTGTACGAGTTTTGGGATTACGGGGGACTCAACACCACCTACCATCACTTGTTCCATCTGTCGCTCAGCGGCGGCCTGTCCCGCTGCCTGACGCCTGCCTTCATGACCGACGCCAGCCCGATCGCTTGGCTGGAAGGAGAACGGTGACATGCACCGTCGGCGCGCCTTCACGCTGATCGAACTGCTGGTCGTGATCGCGATCATCGCGATCCTCGCCGGTCTCCTGTTGCCGATGCTGTCCCGATCTCACGAGAAAGGCCGGGCGGCCGGCTGCGTCAGCAACCTGCACCAGATCAGCCTCGCCCTCACCATGTATCTGACGGATCACCACGTGTACCCCGTCTTCGGCTGGCAGGCCATCAGCAACCCGTGGGCTGCCTCCTTCGGCGACACGATGAGCGGGGCGCGCAAGGTCTACGTCTGTCCGTCTTTCAAGAACGCGCTGAACTGGACCAACTCGGCCATCGCCTTCGGCCAGATCGTGGCAGTCAGCTACGCCTACAACTCGTATGGTTGTGGCATGGGCGCGGAGTTGGGTCTCGACGGCCTTGGCTGGCCCGAGCCCCCTGTCAAGGAATCACAAGTCGTGGCACCTGCGGACATGATCGCCTTCAGCGATGGCAACGATTCGGTCCGAGGGTGGAACTTCACGGTCACCCCAACCTGGGGGTTCACCTGGCCGGACGGCCTCTTCGAGTCCTTTGGCCCCACCCGCCGTCACAGCGGCGGCGCCAACGTCCTGTTCAGCGACGGCCACATCGAATACGGCAAATACCGCAAGTGGGTCGAGCAGCGGGACGATGTGATGTGCCGCTGGAACCGCGATCACCAGCCCCACCCCGAGCACTGGGACCTCAATCTGCTCGAGTACCCGTAACGTCCAAGTTTCTGGTGCAACTCAGGCTCGAATATCGCCTGAACCTGATGGAACCGAATGAACGACCAACCATCGAGCACACTATGAAAACAGCCTTCAGCAGGACGAAGCGATCAACGCTGGCCGGGACCAGTATGGGAGCGCACAACTGGCGGGCGAAGCCGTTCTCGTGGGCGTGAACAACAACGGCGGAGCGAAGCCTTGGGTGCGCATCACCCAGCCGTTCTACGATCCATGTAGCGTGGACCCGGTCCCCGTCAAGGAGGGCACGAACAACTTGAGTCTATGAAACACCACTCCGAGGTAGAACCACGAGATCAGGGGATGGATCTCGAGTCTGACCGTCCGGCGCGCGCGGTAGCCATCCGATTCAAGCGGGCCGCCGCCCTCAGGCGCCACGGGGTTCGGGAACGGAGAGCTGACGGCAGATCTTCCGGGAAAAATACTTGGCGATCTCGGCGTGGCGCGGCACCGCCTCCACCGCGCCCGTCGTGGGGTTTACCCACAGCGGATGCTTCGCGCCTTCACGGTCCAATCTCTCGGTGCAGAACCGCTGTTCTACTCCTGGTTGCCGTGCTCACCCTGCTCCCCGCCACCGCCCATGCCCAGGCGATCGAAGCCTGGGTCCAGCGCACCGCCGGGCCGGGGCAGGGCTTGCTGTTAGCGGCCATGGCGGTGGACGCGAGCGGTAACGTGGTTGTGACCACTCCCTCGTACGCTGGCGAACCGCTGCCACCCTACATCGACGATTGGGTAACGACCATGTATTCCGGGGCAGGTGTGCCCCTCTGGACCAACCGCAACACGGGAAACCCGCTCGGCGCACGGCCTGAGGCACTGGCGGTGGACACCGATGGCAACGTGTTGGTGGCGGGCTGGACGAGCAGCCCCGACGCCGCTTACGGCACGACGGTTAAGTACTCAAGCGAAGGCCTGACCTTGTGGACCCGCAGTGTTGAATGGTGTTACCCGGACTTCCTGGCCGTGGACACCAGCGGCAACGTGTTCGAGATGGGTCATGCGCCCTGGGACGGCGAGAACCATGACCTTGTCGTGCTCAAGTACTCGAGCGCGGGGGACTTGCTGTGGAGCCAGCGCGATCGCGTGCCGGCGTCTCCCGCGGCCTTGGCCACCGACGCCGACGGCAATGTGGTGATCACCGGCCACGTCCGTGTTGCGGACGCCTCCCGCTCCTCCTCCGTCACCGTCAAGTATTCGAACGCCGGGGTGCCCTTGTGGACCAATTTTTACGGCGGCTTAGGCGATATGGATGCCTCCACTTTTCGCGCCATGGCGCTGGACCACAGCGGCAACGTGATCGTAACGAGCAGTTCGCAGCCCGGCGAGGGCATCGGCGCCGACTTCCTGACGATCAAGTTCTCGAGCGCGGGCTCGCCATTGTGGACGAACCGCTACGACGGGCCGGCGAACGATAGCGACTGGCCCTACGCGGTGGCGGTGGACGCCAGCGACAACGTGTATGTGACCGGCGAATCGTGGGGGGGCAATCCTGCCTCAGGCGGCACTGCCATGGACTACGCGACGATCAAGTACACCAGCGCAGGTGTGCCGCTCTGGACCAACCGCTATGACGGGCCAGAGAACGATTGGGACGCGCCCCGGGCTCTGGCGGTGGACGCCAGCGGCAACGTGGTCGTGACGGGCTCCGCATACTACGGGAACGGAAGCGCCTTCGAAACCGTCGCCTACTCGAACTCGGGTGTCCCGCTCTGGACCAATCTCTATCACAGACCCAGCGACTACCGCGACTATGCCTACGCGATCGCGCCGGACGGCACTGGGGGCGTATACGTGACCGGCAGTGCGGGCGGCTCAGCCGACGGCAGCCGGAGCTTCGAGGTCGTGACCCTCAATTATGTCGTCCCGCCCATCATCACCCGCCAACCGCTGAGCTGCACGAATACCGTCGGCACCACCGCCAGCTTCAACGTCGAGGCGGTGGGCGGCACGCCCTTCGGTTACCAATGGCGCAAGGCAGAAGCGGACCTCGCGGACGCCGGCAACATCTCCGGCGTCACCACCACGAATCTGCTGATCGCGGATGTCCAACTGACGGACGCCGGCGGCTACAGCGTCGTCGTGACCAACGCCTGCGGCGCCGCGACCAGCGCTGTGGCCCAGTTGACCGTCGTCGTTCCCCCCAGTGCCGGTCAGTTGACAGATCTCACATACTCGCTGGCGACCGGTTTCAGTTTCATCTTCCGCGACGGCACCGTCGGCCAAACCTACCGGATCCAGCGGTCGTCGTCGTTGGCGGAGGACAGTTGGGCGGACTGGATGAACTTCACGTACACGGAGCCGGTCGTCCTCACGGACCTGGGCGCCCTCACGACAACGAACAGATTCTACCGCGCGGTCAGTCCATGAGCGTGACGACGCGCAACAATACCAACCTTTGCGAACGTCGTGACCGCATGAACAACCGATCTAAGGGTCTGTGCAAAAATGACTTCCGATTTTGGCGGGAGCGCCACCGGGCCAGATGCGAGGCCCGAGGGAGGGAGTGTATCCGCAGCGATACTCGACCGACCGAGGAACGAAGCAGATGGCCCGGTGCCGCCCCGCCCCGCAGGGCTGGGGGGCTTTGGCTCGCTGGCTTCGTTGCTCCTCGGTCACAGACCGCTGCGGGTATGCTCCCTCGTCGCGCCTCGCCAGCGAGCCAAATCCCCTCCAGCAAAACCGGAATTAATTTTTGCGCAGACCCTAAGTCAGACATCCCAAACCGGCCCACAGAAGACAAAGGCAACAAAGCCCCAAGTCTTCAGGGTGGCGCAACTCCGAATCGCCGTAGACCATCTCGCCTCTTGTCGCGGAATCCTCTTGGTTCGCTTCGTTTCCTTCTGTTAGGTCCTGTGCGACTTGCCCTGCCACAGCCCGGATTTCAGATGATTCCTTCAGGTGGTAAGAAATCCGGGCTAGGTGCGTTCGTTGCCGCATGGTTCGCGATCCTGCCGACTTACGCCCAGGCCCAAGGGGCGATCGAAGCCTGGGTGCAGCATTGCAGCGGCCCGGGCAATCGCCAGATGCCCAGCGTCCTCATGGCGCTCGATGCCGGTGGCAACGTGTGCCTGGCAGGTCCATCTTACAATGGTGATCCTCTTAATGGGGGCAGCCACGACGACTGGACGACGATCAAGTATTCCAGCGCAGGCATGCCTTTGTGGTCCAACTTCTACAACGGGCCGGGGAACAATAGCGACACGCCCCGCGCCCTGGCGCTGGACGCCAGCGGAAACGTCTTCGTGACAGGCATGACGTGGGGCCCCCCTCCCTCTTATCTTCCTTCCTGCGTGACGATCAAGTACTCGAGCGATGGGGCGGCTTTGTGGACCCGCAGCGTTGAATCCTGGTTTACTGGTGGCCGGGCTTTGACGTTAGACCGCAGCGGCAACGTGGTGGTGACGAGCGATTCGCACAACGGCGCAAATACTGACTTCTTGACGATCAAGTATTCCAGTGACGGTGTGGCGTTGTGGACCAAGCGCTACAACGGACCGGGAAACGGCAATGACTGGCCGTTGGCCCTGGCCACGGACGCCGACGGCAACGTGGTGGTGCTCGGTAACGCGCGCAGTGCAAGCGGCGACGACTCGACCGTGATAATCAACTATTCGAGCGCCGGGGTCCCGCGATGGACCAGGCTCTATCCCGGGATGGGGTGCGAGGGTTCTCCCCTGGCGCTGGACCGCGGCGGCAACGTGCTGGTCGCGGGCAGGGCCGGTCGTGATTACGCGACGATCAAGTATTCGAGCACAGGCGTGCCGGTGTGGACCAACCGCTACGACGGACCCGTGAGAGGGACTGAATATGCCTACTCGGTGGCAGTTGACGCCATCGACAACGTGTATGTGACCGGTGAATCGGAGGTCAGCGGCACGATCGCGGATTACGCGACGATCAAGTACACGGGCTCAGGCGTGCCGGTCTGGACCAACCTATACAACGGGCCAGGTAACTGGATCGACAGCGCGCGAGCTTTGGCGGTGGACGCCAACGGAAACGTGGTGGTGACGGGCGGGTCGTTTTACAGCGGTGGCCAGAATGCCGCCTGGGGCACCGTCGCGTACTCGAGCTCGGGCGTCCCGTTGTGGACCAAGCTCTACAACGGGCCGGGAAACTACATCGATTGGGGCCAGGCCGTCGCCCTGGACACCACCGGGAGCGTCTATGTGGCAGGTTCTTCGCAAGGTAGCGACGGTGACAGTGACCTCGTCCTTGTGAAATATCTCATCCCGCCATTCGTTGGGCGCCAACCTCTAAGCTGCACCAACGCGGTCGGCACCACCGCCAGCTTCAGCGTCGAGGCCGTGGGCGGCCTGCCGCTCAGTTACCAGTGGCGCAAAGGAGATGCCGACCTGGCGGACGGCGGCAATATCGCCGGCGTCACGACCACGAATCTGCTGATCGCCAACGTGCAACTCGCGGATGCGGGCGGATACAGTGTGCTCGTGACCAACGCCTACGGCACCGCGACCAGCGCTGTGGCCCAGTTTACCGTGGTTGTTCCCCCCAGCGGCGGCCAGTTGACGAATCTCACATACTCGCCGGCGACCGGTTTGAGTTTCATCTTCCGCGATGGCACCGTCGGCCAACCGTATCGGATTCAGCGATCTGCGTCGTTGGCGGAGGAGAATTGGGTAGACTGGCAGAGCTTCACGTACCATGAACCCCTCGGCCTAATGGACGTTGGCGCCGCCGGTGCGGAGTGGCGCTTCTACCGCGCCATCAGTCCCTGATCATGAGGGCTCGAGGCAGCAGTGAAGCTCCTACAGAAGGCGACCAAGGGCACCAACAACGCATGCATCACCTAGCGAAGCGCGCCTCAGACCACATCCCAACTTTCGACATCATGAACCGCCCTTTCGTTTTCCTGCCCTTCTCTCCCGCGCCTCGCTCCTTAGCCCGCATTTCTCACCAACTTTTGATGTCATCTGACCGGTCACCGTCACAGTCCACCTGAAATGCGGGCTCTCAGAAACCCGCGCCCCAAGCAGATGGACCCAATCTCGACCACACTGTGTCCGCGTGCCCGGGTCGCCCAAACGGCAGGGGCGCGTCCCGGCTCTGATGAACCGATGAGCCAATTCCCTTTGCTGGGCGCGGGTTTCATAGACCCGGAAATCTCACCCGCGGACCGTCAGGAATGCCACGACCGCCCCAATGGTGAGATTTCTGGGTTAGAATCCTTGCGAAACGAAAGGGTTAGGGGTGAAGGCCACACTTGCCTTGATCGCAACCTGCTTGGGGTTTCAAGGATTCTAGATACACGCGCATCCCCTTCTTGCCTGACACGGACGATCTGGAGTCGGTGGCCGACGGTGGTGCAAATGAAGGCCGAAAATCGCCTTCAATATAGAAAGGTCCGAGTGGACCTCGCCTTTGGGCGGTGCGATCAGCCGCACCTTAGCAGCGGCACCGCCCCGGGTCGGACCGGCAGCAGGATCTGCCTGCCGGGATCCGGCTCATGAGCAAAACGCAGATCAAAGCACAGAGAAAGGACGCAATCGTATGAGTCGAGTCGCAAGACGAACCCTGTTTGGGCTGGTTGCCGGTGTCGCATCGTTGGCACTTCTCCCCGGAACGATCGCCAAGGAAAAAGTCCCAAAACAAGTCAGTGCCACCATTATGGCGGTCGCCGAGGATGGCACCACATGGGCCGCCGGAGAAGCCTTCTTCGCACTGAAAGATGGTCTCTTGAAGGTCACCGTGGATGTGGCCACTGGAGTTCCCGATACCACGTTCTCAGCATCGGTCTACACGGACCCCTCAGTGCTCATCGGTGTGGAAAAGCAGCGCCACGTTCCCACGACTGACAGCACGGGAGACATAAAATACACGGTCACCTATTTGACCAATCCGCTGCTGCAGGACCCCTTTGTTGCCTGGGTGAATTGTTCTGTGAAAGGGTCCACAGTCACCTTCGTAAGCGAACAGGTAACGATTGGGACCTACTGAAAAGCTTGACAACTCCAGTCAACGTGAGAATGGCACCCTCCTCGGTCTGTGCCGGCGCTTTGCGATCGTTTGAAGCCGGTGAGATTTCCGCGCTAGGCGCGGCGTCGCTGGGCCAGCCAAGCCAAGCCGGCCAGGCCGAGGAGCGCCAGCGTGCTGGGTTCAGGGATAGCGACCCCCAACAGTTGCACCTCGGCGATCTGCATGCTGTTGGCGGTCGCCGCATCCTTCAGCGTCGGGAAGGTGATCCGATACGTCGTGTACGACGCGCTGTTGGCGAAGGCGACCATTTGATTAAACTGGGTTGCGGCATCGACAGGCGTGGCCGTGCTCCCCGGATTGCGCCCCTCAGGCAGGGCCAAAACCTCTTGCGAAATCAAGGTGAACGCCCCGTCGAAACCGCCATTGGAGCCTTCGAGCATGTAGCTGGCAGGATCGCGCGCCACGGCGTCATTCGCCGTAAAGAAGCGCAGACCCGTGACGACCGTGGGGCCCAGGGACGGCGTCACGGCAAAGCCGGATCCCAAGTCCAGGAAGTTCAGGTACTTCTGGGTCGTGCCATCGATCGCCCGCTCGACGCCTTCGGCAGCAGGCGGGGCACCCGAGCTGCCGTCGCCGTCATTCACCCCGTTGACCAATTGGATCGGATCGCCGGGAACGGTGATGACGTTCTGTGCTTGGGCGACGACGCCCAAGCTCAACAGGGAGACCGCCGTAACGAGGCGTAGAAGCGAAGTATTCATGGTCGTTGAACGAGCCAAGGTTTTGGTGTTTGAGTGCGCACATTAAGGTGCCAAAACCGCTCGCTTGTCAAGCGAATAGCACCCCGACGGCGAATAGCACCTCGGATAGCACATCCCAGAGATGCGACTGGCGGCCCTGCCAGCCGGAATGTCCATCCAACAGTCACTGTCTGACCCGGACGATCAAATGAGCTGCGAAATACGGCGAAAGTGTGTCTTTCAGTCTATTTCGCGTACTTGGCATGTTTCGCGGTTGACCCCCGAACACGTTCACCGCTTTATGAGTCAAGTTTTTGCGCCGCGCAGCTTCGCTCAACTCGCACAGCCAAAGCGCCAGAGGACTGGCGCAGTCTCCCGCAGCCGCGGGACTGGCGCCTTTTCGGACGTCTACGGACCGCGCGGAGCGTCTTGGAGTGCGGCAGTCTTCTGCCGCTCTGAGACCCTCGCGAACGATCTGGCGACACGCCTCGCCGGTCTGAGGCGCAGCCTCGCTAGAGTCTATCCAGAATCTATCCCCAAAGAGTATGGATAGATTCGGAATAGACTTTGAATAGAACCGGTTCAACCGACCCGCTGGCTCTCGAAAAGGGCAGTCACCCGTAGAAGATCACTGGATGCCGCCCACCTGCCAACTCCGTGCGGGTTCGCGTCGCCGACCATCACGGCCTCTCATCCCTGACCGTTGCACCGCAAACGTTTAGTGCTCGGACCCACGCCGATGCATCCCTGCTGAGCCAACCGTCAGAGCAGCGCATCCGACGGCCCAGGCAGGCCCCACCTCTCGACGAGAGCCGAAAACTGGCATTCCCCATGCACAGGCGCGTCGGCGGTAGAAGCACAAATCAAGGAAAGGACACCATCATGACGATCAGAAAAGAGAACACGCCCATCGGTCCGCAGAGAGCCGGAGGCGGAATCGGGATCACGCTGCGCGGCGTCTGGATCGCCCGCATCGCAGTGGCTGCATGGGTCGCATCGTCCGCGACCCTCTGTGCGGCGGTCATTGACGACTTCAACGGCACCGAACCGGGTTGGACTCTGTGGAATCCGCCCACGGCGCCCAGCGACCCGGCCGCCCTGGCCGAGCTCGCGAACCACAGGTTGCGCATCGCAACCAAATTCACGACCGCGACCGACTCGGCCAATCCCGTCCCCCACCTCTGCAATGTGTATTACTCGACCAGTCTGCCCGTGCAGCCGGGCAAGACCCTCGAACTGCGGGCTGATCTGGTGAGCGCCAACTTGGCCGACAACCTCTTCTCCTGCCTGGTGACGGTGGACACCAAAGGGGGCGAGTATGTGTTGATGTGGGACCGAACCGAGGTCGGCCTGTTCAAGTGGTCGCAGAGCGAGGGTTTCAGCGTGGCGTTCTGGGAGGCGCACGCGGGCGCCTACATCGACGTCGTCCTGGTTCTCGCACTCACGCCCGAAGGCGACGATCTGCTCATCGATGCCAAGGTCATGCGGAAGTCGAGCGGCACAGTGGCGTTTGAACGCACGGTGCGGGACACGCCCGGCAGCGATTGGGGCGTTCCGGAACCCTTGCCGCGTGGCTGGCAGATCTTCGGACCCGACGCCGGCGCGCCTTACAAGGACGACTTGAAAGGGGTGGGATTGGGGGTGCTGCACGACACCGACGGACAGCAGGCAACGGCCATTGTCCAGTTCGACAACATCGAGGCTCGCTCTTTGGTGCCTCTGCCAGAGGATACCTTTGTCAGCGTCCCTGTCGACATCGGGGGGAACGTTCTTGCGGCCGAGTGGGTTGATATCGACAACGACGGATGGCACGACCTGAGCCTGTTCGTCATTCAAGGCCCGTATTATTTTACCGCGAGCGGGTCGTGGCGCATCTTCCGCAACACGCATGACGGCGCGTTCGCGCGGGTGTGGGAGCAAGCGTTTGACCAATACTTAGACGCCTACACACAAGGATTCGGAGATTACGACAACGACGGTCTGCCGGACGTGGCGGTTGGCCATGACACCCAACCTCCGTTCCGCCTGTATCACAACGTCGGTGGCGGCCAACTCGAGCAGGTGTGGGAGGATCCGCCATCCTCACCCTATTTCCACTGCGAGTGGGCTGACCTCGACCAGGATGGTTATCTCGATCTGGTGCAGTTGTCTCCGTGGGGTGCGGCCACGGTCTGGATCAACGATCTGGATGGTCCGCCGTTCCGGCAGCCGACAAAGTCCAGCGACCCGGGTTGGACGCTCCGGAATATCCCGCAATCCCATTATACCGCCTGGGGAGACTACGACGACGACGGGCTCCTGGACCTTTACGTCACCTGTTCCCAGACACAGGGAATGCTCTACCGCAATCTGGGTGCCGGGCAATTCGCCGCGACCAGCTTCCGTGGACCAGCGATCACTTGCCTGGAAGCGGAGTGGGTGGACTTCGACGGCGACAACGATCTGGATCTGGTGATCAACCCGTTCGCATTTGCGACGGGGGTGGTGGTCTATCAGAACGATGGCGGCGGTCAGTTGGTCCCGATGACTGCGGCGGAAATCGGGGATCTGGCGACGGACACCGCTGAAAACTCGGTCGTGATGTCGTGGGGTGACTTCGACAACGATGGCGACTTGGACCTGTACCGCGTGGCAGGGAGAGTCGATATGCCGAGCGCTGTCTGGGTGCCCGGAACGGGTCGTTTGTACGTCAACCTGGGCGGCGGTCGGTTCGCGCGCATGCTGGCCGGCAGTCCAACGACCGGGAACCACATTGCTCCGGGCACGGCGGGCTGGGCCGACTTCGACAACGACGGGTTCCTTGACCTGATTGGCGACAAGACCTCGGAAACCGCTTCCCCGGTCTATCGCAACAACCTGCCCCAGACCGGCAATGCCGACCACTGGCTCAAGGTCCAGTGCGAGGGGCGCGTTACCAACCGCGATGCCGTGGGCGCCAAGGTGCGCGTCAAGGCGTCGATCGACGGTCAGGAACGGTGGCAGTTGCGACAGATCGGACGCAGTTGGGGCGGGGTGTTGACTGCCCACTTCGGTTTGGGCGACGCCGCCAAGGTGGACATGCTCCGGGTCGAGTGGCCCTCGGGGGTGGTGCAGGAGTACAACGACGTCGCGGTGAACCAGTCGTTGACGATCAAGGAACCGCCGCGGTTGGTGTCGACCGGGCCGACATCGTTCGAGGTCAGGTGCTGGCCTGGGATGCAGTTCGCCGTCGAGGCGTCCTTTGATCTGAAGACGTGGACGGGCGTGGGCAGCGTGGCGAACGTCAACGGGACTGCCACGTTCAGCGATGTCGCGCCGGCGGAGGGGACGTGTCGATTCTACCGGGTGGTCGACGACTGATGGCCCGGATGCCAGGGAAAGGAAACAGCATGGCGCGTGGGGCGAGAAGCGTGCGCCGGGGAGAGGGACGAATGGCCCCGGCGCACGCTCGAAGATGCGCAGTCCCGCATTGCGGGAGAGTGCGGTGCTTCAGCACCGCTTTGCGCGGGCCGTAATCGAGGACTGTCATCGGAAAGCTGCGGTGAACCGCCGCAGTCTCCCGCGGCCGCGGGACTTCGTGACCACGCCGCCCGCGCGCGAAAGCGCGCAGTCCCGCATTGCGGGAGAGTGCGGTGCTTCAGCACCGCTTTGCGTGGGCTGTGATCGAGGACAGTCATCGAAAAGCGGCGGTGAACTTTGACCGGCATCCAAAAGCGGCGCTAAAGCGCACGCACTCCAGACGCTTCGCGACCACGCCGCCCGCGTGCGAAGGGGCGAAGCCTTTGGAGTGCGGTGCTTCAGCACCGCTTTGCGTGGGTAGTAATCGAAGACAGTCATCGAAAAGCGGCGGTGAACCGCCGCAGTCTCCCGCGGCCGCGGGACTTCGCGACACCGGGCACACTTGAACGCGCGGAGCGTTTGGACTGCGCGTGCTTCAGCACCGCTTTGGCATTTGCAGTTCCGCTGGACCACATCGGCGTTTGCTTACGGCCGTCGATAGGGCATGTTTTTCCCCGTGAAACAAGGAGATCACCTGCCCGCGGTGCCCCGAACCTTCCGGGTGCCCGCCGTACCGCTAACCGACCTGAAGTCCCGCAAGCCAGCGAAGGACTGGCCGCATGCGCCGGTGCATCGCCTGGCCGACAACGCGGTCTATATGGTCACCGCCGGCACGTTGGACAGGGAGCACCTGTTCAATGCGCCGGAGAAGCTCGATTTGATCGAGGAGCTCTTGCTGTCGTTGGCGAAGGAAGCCGGATGGCAACTCGAGGCCTGGGCGGTGCTCGCCAACCACTACCATTTCGTCGCGCGCGGAAATCCGAACTCCCTCAACCTCGGCGAGTTCATTCAGCGGCTGCATGGGGTGATATCTCGGGAGATCAATCGGCTGGGCGGAGAGCAGGGCCGACGGGTGTGGTTCAATTACTGGGACACGATGCTGACGAACCAGTACAGCTATCTGGCGCGGTTGAACTACGTGCATCAGAACGCGGTGAAACACCGATTGGTGACGGTGGCGAACCAGTATCCGTGGTGTTCGGCGGCGTGGTTCGAGCGGGTGGCGTCGGCAGCACAGGTGAAGACCATCTACGGTTTCAAGATCGATCGGGTGAATGTCTATGACGATTTCTGAAGAAGTCTTTGTGTGGAAAGCGGTGCTTTGTGGGGACAATGATCGAGGACCGTCATCGAACAGCGGCGCTAAAGCGCACGCAGTCCAAAGGCTTCGCCACGTCGCCCGTTGCTCTCGAAGGCCCGCAGTCCGGTACCCGCGAGCAGCAGAAGGACCTTTTGCTTTGGAGACAATAAGGTAGATTGCAGGCGTACCCAGTCGAAGAGATCGTACCTCGATGCGCTATGATATTCGCAGCCTCCATAGGCGGGTCCAGTGGAGCGCACTCTGCCCGCACACCCAGTGTCCAGTCGAGCGTCTGGCGCCGACTGGCCCGCCTGCGCCGACCTGTCTGCGTGCGGACACGCACAGGCAGAGGCTTCCGCGCTTGCCGTTGCTTCGGCGGACAAGTCGGCAGGCAGGCGTCGGCGGTTGCGGCGGTCTTGCCCCTTGCCTGCCTTCTCTTGCTCGATGCCCCGGGCGTACAGGCGGCTGATCAGCGCATTGCGCTGGCGTATCCGATCGACGGCGCGCGCATCGAGATCGATGGCGATCTGTCGGATTGGCCGGCACACCTGCCCCGATACGCGGTCGGGATCCACTTTGCGGGTGGCGAACCGGTGGACGCGGAGGATCTCTCGGCCGAGTTCCGAGTCGGCTACGACGCGGCGACCAACGCGCTGTACGTGGCCATCGAGGTTCAGGATGCGGACCGGGGAACCGTGGTTTTTGCGGTCGAGCCTTACGAGTATGAGTATGACGCTGCATACGTCTGGGTGCAGGTTCCATCGAAGGACAAGCCGCAAGCGCGTCCGCTTGGGTTCATGGCGGGTCTGGGTAAGGCGGAACCGTCCACGGCCAATATTTTTGGGCCGTGGTACCTCAACCGGGACCCCCCGGTTCACTTCGTGTCGGCGACTGTGCGGGAGGCCAGTCAATGGCGCTGCGAGTACCGGATCGACATCGACAGCCTGACCCAGGGCAAGCATCGCCTGGCGCCGGGTCAGGCAATCGAATTCAACCTCTGGCTTTACAGCGTGGACACTGTCCCAGGGGGCTTCGAAAACGAAGAGGTGTCGTGGGTCGCACCCGCGCCACCGCACCAACCGGATGGTCGGGGTTACGTGCTGTTGGTCCCCTCGAACGTGGCGTTGGGCTGGTTGGGCGGACAGGTCCGGTTGTGGGACGGGCAGCCGCCCGGGACGGCCAAGAAAGTGCGGATCGAGTCTGAATCCAACCCGGAGACCGTGGTGCGTACGCTGACGGACGCCGAGGGCAACTTCGAGGTCGAGTTGCCTGTCGGGCGCTATCGTGTCGCGGTGGACCAGCGGGGTTGGGAAACGCGAGACCATCCGGTAGTCGCGGTGGCGAGCGAGACCGTGGCGCGGGTGGATTTGACGGCGCCGCAGGTGACAGGTCGAGCTCTGTCGCTTGGAGAAGGTCGGGTGCACCCGGTGGGACGGGGCACGCGGCGTGGGGCCTGGCTGACGTATGGGGTTGCCGAAGGGTTGCCGACTGCCCATGTCTCCGCCATCGTTCAGGACAAGCGAGGGGACCTCTGGCTGGGGACGGGGGGCGGCCTGTCACATTTCGACGGCCAGCGGTGGCGCTCCTGGCGAAGCGGGAACGGTCTGCCGATGGACGAACTCAGGACGCTGATGGTCGATCGGGCCGGACGCGTCGAGTTGCACGAGGACGAGTTCGACATCAACGCGCTGGTGGCGGACTTGGCGGCAATGTTCAAGTTTCGCTGTCAGCAGAAAGGACTGGCGTGGCGCGTCGAGACGCTGGACGGGAACGTTCGGTGGGTGCGTGGCGACCAGGGCAAGCTGCGCCAGATTCTCATCAACCTGCTGAACAACGCGGTCAAGTTCACGGTGACGGGAGAGGTCGTGCTCAGAGTGGAGAGTGGAGAGTAAAGAGTGAGGAGGGGAGAGGAGACAGGGGGCGGGAGGCAGAGCGGGAGTCTGGCGGCGAACCGGAGCGCCGTGCCTTTGTTTTCGAGGTGAGGGATACGGGACCGGGGATTGCAGTCGAGGCGCAGACGCTGCTCTTCGAGCCGTTTCAGCAGGTGCAGCACGGTCGTCGCACGGAGGGGACCGGACTGGGTCTGGCCATTTCCAGACGTTACGCCGAGTTGATGGGGGGTGGGGTCGAGTTTGAGTCCCAGCCGGGACGGGGCTCGCGCTTTCGCTGCGTGGTCCCGCTCGCGCCGGCGCTGCGGGAAGCGGGATTGGGGACCCTGCCAGCCGGGACACGGGTTCGCCGCCTGGCGGACGGCGTGCGGGTGAAGGCGTTGGTTGTGGACGACATCCACGAGAATCGTGACGTCCTCGAACGGATGCTCACTGGTCTGGGTTGCCGAGGTGCGCACGGCCGAAGACGGACGCACCGCGGTGGAACTGGCCTGCACTAACCCTCCCGCCATAGTGTTCCTGGACATCCGGATGCCGGGAATGGACGGCCTGCAAGCGGCCCAGGAGATGCGGCGGCGGCTCGGGGAGGGGAAGCCGCCCGCGGGTGGTGCGGCGCCCCGGTTGGTGGCGCTTTCGGCGTCGGCCCTGGCACACGAGCAGAGACGGTATCTCGAAGCGGGATTCGACGATTTCGTGCCGAAGCCGTTTCGCCTTGACCGACTCTGCGAGAGTTTGGCTCGACTGCCCGGCGTTCGCTTCGAATACGAGACCGCAGCGCCTCGCGAATCCGGCGCGGCTGAAGGACTCGTGCTGGCGGATTTTCGGTTGCCGCAAGCGCTTTGGTCGCAGTTGCAGCAGGCGGCCAGACTGTATCGGACCACCGAGTTGAAGCAGCGGATCGCGGAGGTTGAGGCGTTGGGTCAGGTGGCGGCGCCTCTGGCAGCGCGGTTGGCGGTGTTGAATCGGGCGGGCAAGATGCAGGCCATCCTCGAATTGCTTGCGCCACTCGAGCCGCGGGGTGCGGAGCCGGCGGCACCATCCAACGAGGGCTGAGAGCAGGTCAACGTCCAGCTCTCAACTCTCGACTCTCAACTCTCAACTGGGAGGATCATGGAAATGCAACCGGAACCTGAAATCAGTTTGGCGGGCGCGAGGATTCTTGTATGGCGCCTTGTCGGCCGCCAATGAACGGTTGCAGGAAGAGATCAATCGCCGGCGGCATGCCGAACATGCGCGCGACGCCGTCGGTGACCAGCTTTCCGTGTACGCCAACCGGGAAGCGGAGCGCTGGGGCATCGCGGGCGTCATCGGCCAGTGCGCGACGTTGAAGCGCATCTTGGACGACGTGCAGAAACTCCAGTCGCGCGGCGCGCCCAGCGTCCTGATCACCGGCGAAAGCGGCACCGGCAAGGAACTCATCGCCCGGGCCATCCACTACGGCGGCAAGCGGGCCGAAGGGCCGTTCATCCCGGTGAACTGCTCGGCAATCCCGACTGATCTGGCCGAGGCGACTCTCTTTGGGCATGCGCGCGGCGCGTTCACCGGGGCGCATGCCGAGCGCAAGGGGTGTTTCGATCTGGCCGATGGGGGGACCTTGTTTCTGGATGAGATCAGCGAGATGCCGTTGGCCCAGCAACCCAAGCTCCTGCGCGTGCTCGACGACGGCGTCATCGTGCCCCTGGGCGCGACCCAAGGCCGGCACGTCGACGTACGCATCCTGGCCGCGTCGAACGCTGACTTCCAGCGCCTCGTCGCCACGGGCCGGTTCCGCGAGGATGTCTATTTCCGACTTGCCCGGTTCACGGTCGAAGTGCCGCCGTTGCGCGCGCGGCGGGAAGACATCCCTCTGTTGGCCGAACACTTCCTCCGACTGTATGCGCGCGAGATGAACCTGCCGCATCCGGCCCTGAGTGCTCCGGCCCTCAAGCTGCTGGGGGGCTACGATTTCCCCGGCAACGTGCGCGAGTTGAAAAACATTGTCGAACGCGCTCTCATCGAAAGCGGCGGCGAGGACATCCGTGAAGAGCACCTGCATTTCGTCCGGCGGGCGGCATCGGTGTCCTCCCAGGGCGGGCTTTCACCGGAGGGCATTCCTTGTTTGAAGGGCCGATCGCCGCAAGGCCCTGACTGTTCGGTCCCCACCAACTCGACTGCTGCGCACGAAGAAACCGCGATTCTCGAACACGTCCGACGGGTGGGCAGCATCAACAACACCGAATGTCGGCGGCTGCTGGGTGTGGATATGCAGCGCGCTTGGTACTTGCTCCACAAACTTCACGAAGCCGGCCAACTCGAACAAGAACACGATCGCCGCTGGGCCCGGTATCGGCTTCCGGAGCGAGAAGGCATTGGGGTCGCGTCCAGACAATTGGGGTAGCGGGTCCGCGATTCAGAAGTCCATTTCGATGCGGGCTTGAACACGCTGATGTGACCTGAGGACCTTTTCCATCGCCTTCCCTTTTGCCAATCCGTCGACCAGTTTATCCAGACAGCGGATGTCCCGCATCATCGGATCTTGAATGTCTTCCACTCGGATGCCGCAAATGACACCTTTGATCAACACTCTTGCAGGATTCAGCTTGGGAGCTTCCTTGAAGAAGGTCTCAAGGTCTTTCTGCGTTTTCAATTGTGCTTCTAACTCTTGCTCATTGTAGCCTGTCAGCCAGCAAATGACGGCATCCACTTCTGACTTCTTGCGCCCCTTCCCCTCTGCCTTTGCGACATAGAGCGGATAGACGCTCGCGAAGCTCATCGCTAAAACTCGGTGTGTTGTTGTCACGCGAATAGAAGGCCTGGCATCAGCATCGCCGCCATCATCGTAGCTTCATACCCTGGCCTCCGCCCTCTTGCGAGGGAAAATGCTGCCGGGAACTTGCCCTCTCAGAGTAAGGGTCTGTGCAAAAATGAATTCCGGTTTTGCTGGAGGGGATTTGGCTCGCTGGCGAGGCGCGAGCGACGAGCATACCCGCAGCGGTCTGTGAGGAGCGAGCAACGAAGCCAGCGAGCCAAAGCCCCCCAGCCCTGCGGGGCGGGGCGGCACCGGGCCATCTGCTTCGTTCCTCGGTCGGTCGAGTATCGCTGCGGATACACTCCCTCCCTCGGGCCTCGCATCTGGCCCGGTGGCGCTCCCGCCAAAATCGGAATTCATTTTTGCACAGACCCTAAGGTAAGAGGGGGTGTTCCCGATCGGAGGAGGCTGTTCAACATCAAACCAGCCGGAACCAGGCTCGTCGGGGGGGCGGTTTTGTGGCTCGAACTGGGCGATATTGCTTCCGGCGCGTGTGACCGACTCGTCGTCACCGGCGCGGCCACCTTGGGGGCTCGACTTCGGGGCCTGCTTCTGCCACAGTCCGCCGCGTCGGCATGAAAACACCCGCCTTCGCTGCCGCTGGCCTTCACCAGTTTATGCCCCTGCTCGTCGGCATGTTAGGGCAGCCGTTCGCGGCCCTGGCCCAAGTTCCAACGCTTGATCCCATCCGCTCTTTCGCCCTCCCAATCGCTGTCTCGCAGGTCGTCGGACATCCGGACGGCCAGCACCTGTTCGTCGTCGAGCACGCTGGCAACCGAGTCGTGAAGGTGGCGCTCGTCGACGGGCGGTCCGTAGCCGTTTTCGAGTTTCCCCACCGCATCGGCCGCATCGTTCTGACGCCGGACGGGCGCCGTCTGTATGCCGGACTGGCGACCCTGCCAGACTGCTGCAATCCAAGGGAAGATGCGCCGCAGGAAGGCGCTCTCGGTGAGGTCGATGTCGTGACCGGCGGCGTGCCAACGGTTTTCCCGGTCGCCGCCGACCCCTTCGACTTAGTCGCCACGGATGCGCGTCTCGTAGCTCTGAGCACCCATTCAGGGCAGGCGGCGGACCTGGTCGTTTACGATGCGGCCTCGGGGACGCTGGTTGGAAGAGTCCCCCTTCATGCGCGCAGCCTGCTCGCTCTGCACCCAGACCAACGCGTCATCTATGCGGCTGAAGGCGAGTCGGCCCCTTACGCCCTACAGCGCATTGACCTCGCCCAGCCAATGGGTGATCCGACGCGTTCGGCGAGCGTGCCCATGCCGGAGAAGCCGCAGTTGTGGTTTTTCCCAGAAGGCGAGCGGCTGGCCGCGCAGGACAACCGCCTTTACCAACTCAGTGCTGACCCCGCCCTGGACCTGCAGCCGATGGGTCGATTGCCGGGGCCGAGAGACTGGTGCCTCGATCTGGTGGCGTCACCCAGCAGCGGCGTGTTGTATCGTTTGAGCGAGGGATCCGAGCCCAACACGCTAAGCCTGGACCAGTTCAACCTCGCCTGGTTCACGCCTCTCAAGCAACAACTCGTGGCGGGTAGCTCGGCCCGACTGCTCATCACGTCCTACGGCCTCTGCCTGGTTCATTGGGGTGAGCCTGGCAGGGTCGAGTTCTACGAAACTGCGGATGTGAACACGCCGCCCGTGGCCCGGTTCACGGTAAGCCCCGCCGAGAACATCACCACCTTCACCGACGTCCGGCTGGACGCCAGCCTCTCCACCGACACGGTGGATACCCTGGGGGCAGGGCTGTCCTTCCGCTGGGACTTGGACGGGGACGGCACGTTCGACACCCTCTTCGAGACCAATGCCGTCCGCACGTTGCGCCCCTCGACGAAGGGGATTTGGACCATCGGTCTCGAAGTCCAGGATCAGTTCGAAGCGCGGGATCGCACCCTGCGAACCGTCGAAGTGACGGCCGACACCGATCCGGGCCAGCCCGGAGAGCCGCACACGCCATGGGTACTCGACCAAGACATCCTCGACGGTGCATTCGATGGGGCCAACGGGTGGTTCTATGCTTCCGGAATGCGCGGCAGCCTCCTGAAAGTCAGTCTGGCTACCGGTCTGACGGTGCGCTGCTGGGGCTTCGGCGAAAACCGCCGCCCCAACGCATTGGCCCGGGTCTCGGAGATGGGGCGCCTCTACGTTGCCATCGAGGGGGTTGGTGCGGAGGACAACTTCATCGCCGAGTTCGACTTGGCCGCCGGGGTGAAAGTGCGGGAGTTCAGGGTGCTGACTCGCCCGAGGGAACTGGCGGCCAGCGCCACCGGTTTGCTCGCCATCCACAACACGGATGGCACCCAGTCCAACGAACTCGCTGTCTATCGTGGAACAACCGGGGAACGCCTCGATCATCTCCAACTCAACCGCCCGTCACGGCTCGCCATCCAGCCCGGGGGTCAACTGATTGTGGCGCAGGGTGAGTGGGTGGACACCATGACGCTGGACCCGGGCACGGGCCGGCTCGGCCCGGTGACCGCCACCGGGATCACGATGGCCGGGCACAGGGGCGGGAAGCCCGTGTTCCTGCCGGGGGCAACGAACGTTCTGTTCGTCAACGGCACCCTCTACTCCTGCTCGGCAGGGGCCATCGACACGACGGTGGCGCGTTACCTCGGCCTTGCCGGCCTTGATGCTGCCGTGCCGATGCCGGCCCAGGGGTTGCTCGCGTTGATCAATTATCTGAGCGTCGGCTGGTTGCGCTATCCTGAACTGACATGGTTGGTCGAACGCCCCTCGCCGGTCTATGTGCGGGCGGCGGCCGCCGTAAATGGGCGCCTGGCGGTGGCACGATTCGCCGAGGGCCGCACCACGATCAGCTTGTCCGACCTTCCCGCCACAACTCCCGAGCAGAACCACCCGCCCTCCGTCGCGATCACGCAACCGGCCGATGACCAGCTCATCCTCGCCCCGACGGCCGCGCTGTTCGAGGCGATCGCCGACGATGACGATGGCGCGGTGCGTGCGGTGACGTTCGTTATTGACGGCGAGGACTGGTATCGCGCGGAAAGCCAAGCTTCCGGACAAAGGGTCTTCGGCGCGGTCTGGCTCCAACCCACGCCCGGCGAACACACGATCCATGCGCGCGCCGAGGACAACTGGGGCGCTACACGGACATCGTCGCCCATCCGCCTCATCTACGACAGCCCTCCGGCAGTTCGTTTCCTGACGCCGGCGGAGTTCCAGCCCATTCTCACGCCCACCAACGTCGTGTTGGAGGTGGACGCCCAGGATGCCGGCGGGCGCGTGGTTCGGGTGGATTTCTTCTTCGCCGGTTCGGGTGGCACCGAAGTCGCGCTCGGTTCCTTCACCAACCCACCGTACCGGCTGACACTCACAAATCTCATGGCGTTCGACGGCGCCTTTCGCGCAGAGGCGGTGGATGATCACGGTGCGGTCGGCATGTACACGGTGCGGCCTGCGTTGCGAGGGCCGGAAGGCGACGACTACCGGCGCCCTTTCCTCCTGACCGGCACACCGGTCGCGGCTGAGATCGCCAACGACGCCGCGACCGAACAGATCGGTGAACCCACCTTTCGAGATCCAACGATCCCCAATTCAATCGCCCGCACGTTGTATCATTCGCTCTGGTGGTCCTGGGTGGCGCCGACCAGCGGCGTGGTGACGCTCTCCACCGCGGGAAGTTCGTTCGACACCCTCCTGATCGTGCGCGACGGCGCAGCGTTGGTGGCGGGCAACGACGATGCAGTCGGCCAAGCCCCCACGAGCAGGCTGAAGTTCGTCGCCTCACATGGGGTGAACTACCTGCTGGGCGTGGGCGGATCGAGCGCCTTGGAATCTGGCCGCATCAGGTTGGGGCTTGAACTGAGCCCGCTTCCCGACGCCGCGGTACCCGCCAACGACCGCATCGCCAATCGCGCCGTCCTCCCCGGCAACACGAATGTCGTCGTACGCACGGGCCACATTGGGGCAGCGACAGCCGAGGCCGGCGAGCCAGCTCATGCCGGCAGCCCCGCCCGACATTCCGTGTGGTGGTCCTGGCGATCGCCCGGCCCGGGCCGAATCACGATCTCCACGGAGGAGAGTGACTTTGACACGGTGCTTGCGGTGTATCGGGGCGCATCGTTTACCAGCATGGTTCCCGTGGCCGCGAACGACGACGCGGCGCCAGGCCGCTTGACGAGTCTGGTCGCGTTCGACGAACCGCTCTCCGCGCCGACCTACTCGATCGCGGTGGACGGTTTCGCCGGCGCCGCGGGGCATGTCGTGTTGGAAATCCGATGGGAACAGCTCCCCGCTCCCGGACGGCCACAGAACGACGATTCCGCCGCGGCCCTTCGACTCGAAGGCGATCTGTTGACGTGGCACAGCAGCAACCTCGCAGCGACCGCTGAACCGGGAGAGCCAGCCCATGCCCCTGGCACGGCTGCAGCTTCCCGCAGTGTGTGGTGGGATTGGACCGCTCTGCGCGACGGCCCCGTCTATTTCATCGCGACCGCTGACTTGCCGCATGCTTTGGCTGCGTACACGGGCGACCAACTGGAGCGGCTCGACCGGATGGGGAACGCGGCCAGCACGCCGACCGCAGCCAAATCGCATCGGGCCACTCTGGTGTTCCTCGGGCGGAAAGGAACGCGTTACCGTCTCGCTTTGGATTCTCTCGCCGGCACAGGCTCGTTGGACCTGAGTCTGAACGCAGCGCTGCCGTTGGATCAGCCGCTGCTGCTGCTGGGTGCCCTCAACCCGGATGGGACATTGACCCTCCATGTCCGAGTCGGATCGCCGGACGAGGTGGTGATCGAGCGGTCCGCAGACCTCAGGACGTGGACGATCTGGGGAGTTTACCCTGTCGAAGAAGAGATCGCGATGCGGGTGCCGAACGACGGTGTGATGCACTTTTTCCGTGGAACCATCGCCAAGCCTGGACGTTGAGTCCCGAGGGCGAGCCGAAGACGGTTGTTCCGCCGAAGAGCCTGTGATCGAGGCCAGAATCCTCGGAGGACTGAAATCCTGCGTCTTTGCGCTGAGGAATGGCAGCGCTTGATTCACCTTTCGGGGCCTTGTATCGTCCATGTGATTTATGAAACAGAATGCATCTGCCGGGCTGGGGGTCTGGTGTTTGGTCATGCTGGTGGTGGTTTTGGGGAGCGGTTGCCAATCGGTTTACAACACCACGATGGAGAGCGTGTTCGGTTACGAGAAGCGCCAGTTGCTCAAGAAAGCCGTCTCGACACTGCGCGAGGAACAGCAGGAGGCCCAGGAAGAGTTCAAGGACGCCATGACGCGGCTCAAGGAACTCTACGCGTTCGAGGGGGGCGAACTCGAAAAGGTCTACAGCAGGCTGAAATCGTCGCACGAGAACTGCGAAGCCCAAGCGAAGGATGTGCACAAGCGGATCGAGAATATGGAAGACATCGCCACTTCCATGTTCGCCGAGTGGGAGAAGGAGATCCAGCAGTTCGCCAACCCGACATTCGCGGAGAACAGTCGCCGCCAGTTGCAGGAAACCAAGGACCGCTATGCTCAGCTCGCGAGTTCCGTTCGCGCCTCGGAAGACTCGATGAAGCCGGTCCTGATCCAACTCAAAGACCATGTGCTGTATCTCAAGCACAATCTGAATGCGGCCGCCATCGGCTCGCTCAAGGGTGAAGCTGCCACCATCCAGGGCCAAATCGAAGAACTCATTGCCCGGATGAACGCCAGCATCGCCGAGGCGGACAGCTTTATCGCGACTCTGCCCAAGTAGCAGATCTCGTCATCGCGCCGTTCGCTCGGAGGGTGTCGTCGTGTCAGGACTGCACGCAATCCGTACGAGGCCGAAGAACGTGTAGGGATCGACGATCTCGATTGCAGCGTCCGGAGACTGTTCGCGCAGCCGACCCGACACTTCAGCATACCAGCCGGGTGACTTGAGGATGCTCCGCGCCCAGAGGAAACCGGGGCCCGCGCCACGGCGGGCGGCGCGTTGGGCAATCACGGCGGCGGCGGCTTCGGCCCGGTCTGGAAGGTCCTGCTCGGGACAGGTCGGGATGTCGGCGATCAGCCGGGGCCCAGGCTCGAAGTGTGTGCCTGCGCCATCGGAACTGAAGGACCTGTAGGCCGAGAACTCCTGTTCGGTCGAAGCCCCGGCGGAGCCGTCGAGGACAAAGCCGGTGATGCTCATTCCCCAGTCGGCGAAGGCGCGTCGGCAATGCGCTTCCCACGCGGCCAGGCCCGAGGGCAGACCGGAATCGGGGCGAACGGTCAGGGCTCGCGGGTTGAGGTAGCCGGCGCCGGAGTCGCCGGCGATGAAGAAGTCGTTCGTGGTGGCATGGCGGTAGGCATAGGCCAGCGCCTGTGGCGCGCGATCGGCGAGGTTCGGGTCGAACGCCCACCCCAGAGGGATTTGCCCTCGCCTGGGGTCTCGAAAGAACGCAGGGACGGCCTTGTACAGCCAGGACGGCGCGTCGTAATCGCCGACGTAGTGCCCGACAAACAGCTTCGAGGCGACGTTTCCCTCAGGGGTGACGTACCCCCGTGCGCGCCACTGGGCGCGCGTGGGAACCGGGTTGGGTTGGCGGCAGGGCGGGGTCAGCGGGTAATGCTGGAAGAACGAGGCGTTCGCCATGGCGCCGAGGCTGGCGGCGTCGGCTTCGTGGTAGGCGTTGAACTGCGAAATCAGACGTGTGAATTCCCACTCGGTGGGGACCGGTTCGTGTCGGCCCGCGCGGCTGTGCGTTGTGTACTTGAAGGGCCAGGGCGGGAATCCGCCGATCTTGGTGATGCCGCCCCGGGTCCCCGTGTGCAACGCGCGCAGCAGGTCAAGAAGCATGCGGCGATCGAGCCCGACAGGTTGGTCCGGATCGTCGACCGGGGCCTCATCGCCCCAGGGCGAGAGGTCGAAACAGAAGGCGCGATGGGCGATGAAGTAATCGTGGTTCGGCAGGGTGTGGTTGTCTGGGGGCGCGTTTCCGGGGCGCTGCAGCCAGTAGGCATCCAGGTAATACGCGGCAAAATGCGGGTCGCAGGCACCGGTGGACAGGTAGCGCGCCGCCGCCCAGCGATAGGCGTCGACCTTCGCGCTTCCGGAGGAGGGTGCGGTGCTGTCCGGGAGGCAGCCCGAACCGGTGAACTTGCTCGAGCCGTCGGAGTGGACCAGCCAGAGGCGGACCGGCAGGTGCAGGGTGCGGACACACCGGGTGTAGATCGAGTCGGGGGACGCGTCGTAGCGCACCGGCAGCAATCGCTCGCACCCGGCAGCGGTCGAGGCGACGCACGCGGTGGCCGGCACTTGCGGATCATAGACGACGAGCCCGGCATAGTGGGACTCGAACGTGAGCAGAGCGGCGTCCAGGCTGGCCATCGGGCGCACCTCGGCGTCTTTGAGCCAGCCGTCTTCGGTGCGAAACCAGTCAAACCAGAACTGGTCGGTATCGACCCCGAAGTCTTCCGCATAGAAGACGTACAGACGCGGACGATCGCGATTGGCCAGGCCTTCGAGGGCGGCCAGCAGATGGAGCGTGTCCCACGCCTGCCGGACTTGCGCGTTGTCGCGCGTGTCAATCCTGCGCCAGGGACGCGCGTCGAAGGTGTAAACCATCGACGGCGCAGCAGCGCCCGCCATCGCCCAGAGGATCGAGAGCGCTAGAATCCTTGAAATCCCAAACATGTTGCGGTCAAGTCAAGTTTTTGCGCCGCGCAGCGGCGCCACTGAGCGAGGCGTCGGACGCCGGTGATCGTGGTGGCCACCCAGCGGCCACGAGCCGCTCACACGCCTCGCCGGTCTAAGGCGAAGCCTCGCTAAACAAAACAAACGGAAAAGCATCGCGGCGACTTTGCAGCTTGGGGCCCCCAGAGGCAAGGCAGACCAGACAATCTGCTTGCCTGTTCGACGATGGCCGGCAGAATGCGTTCTTAATTCCTGTGATTTACCTAGAGTCATACAGAGCGACATAAATGACGCAGCGCCGGGTCAGGGGACCCGGCCTACAATGCTGTAGGCCGCGTGCCCCCACGCGGCGCGACTTCTGACGCTGTGTATACTCACTCGATGAAATCCGTAGTCTTTGAGTCAAGTTTTTGCGCCGCGTAGCGGCGCCACTTATCGAGGCGTCGGGCACCGGTGATCGTGGTGGACACCGGGCGGCCACGAGTCGTTCACACGCCTCGCCGGTCTGAGGCGCAGCCTCGCGAACTTATGAGCAAGATTCACGATAGCATCGGCGCGACGGTGGGGCGCACGCCGTTGGTGCGTTTGAACCGTGTGGTTGCCAGAGTCGAGGCGACGGTCCTGTTGAAGTGTGAGTTTTTCAATCCGCTGGGGAGCGTGAAGGATCGCATCGGAGTCGCGATGATCGAAGATGCGGAGCAGCGGGGCGTGCTCAAGGCGGACACGGTGATTATTGAACCGACCAGCGGCAACACGGGCATCGCCCTGGCATTTGTCGCCGCGGCCAAGGGGTACAAGCTCATTCTCACGATGCCGGAGACAATGTCGATCGAGCGGCGGACGCTGCTGGCGATGCTCGGGGCGCGGTTGGTGCTGACGCCCGGCGTGGAAGGAATGCGGGGGGCGATCGCGCGGGCGGAACAATTAGCGCGCGAGACGCCCGACTCGTGGATTCCGCAGCAATTCGAGAACCCGGCCAACCCGGAAATTCATCGCCGGACGACTGCCGAGGAGATCTGGCAGGACACGGACGGCGCGGTCGATCTCTTCGTGGCGGCTGTGGGCACGGGCGGGACGCTGACGGGCTGCTGCGAAGCGCTCAGGCTGCGCAAGCCCGGTTTCGAGGCGATCGCCGTGGAACCGAAGGATTCGCCCGTGATCTCGCAGACGTTGGCCGGACTGCCGCTCAAGCCCGGGCCTCACAAGATCCAGGGGACGGGCGCCGGCTTCATCCCGGCGAACCTGCACCTGAAGGACGCGAAGGGAGCGCCACAGATCACCCAATGCATTCAGGTCGCAAACGAGGACGCCTTCGCCATGGCGCGGCGTCTGGCCAAGGAAGAGGGCCTGCTGGTCGGTATCTCGTCAGGCGCAAACGTCTGGGCGGCGCTCCAGGTTGCCGCGCGCCCTGAGAACAAGGGCAAAGTGATCGTGACGGTCGCCTGTTCGACCGGCGAGCGCTATCTCAGCACGCCGTTGGCGTCCGAGGCGCGCACTGCGGTCGGGGGGTGAACCTCAAGGCGCGGACGCTTCCCACGAACCGCATGGTTGATGGTTGAGCGTTGAGCCGCCGCCCGATTCCACTTCATAGTGGGCGGACGGGACGGACGGAGAGTTGCTGAGTGCTTATGATGCTTTGTTCCATTCGCGCATTCGTGACGGGCGGGGCGGGTTTCATCGGCTCGCATCTGGCGGAGGCGCTCTGTCGGGAAGGCGTCGAGGTTGTTGTGCTGGACAATCTCAGCACCGGCCGCGAATCGAATCTAAGCTGGCACCGAACGCCGCATCGGCTCGAGTTCGTCCAGGGGGACATTCGAGACGGCGCTTTAGTGCGGCGGACGGTCGAGGGATGCGCTTGGGTGTTTCACCAGGCGGCGATCGCGTCGGTGCCTTACTCGGTCGAGCATCCGGTCGAAACCAACGATCAGAATCTGAGCGCCACGCTGGGGCTGCTGGTCGCAGCCCGCGAGGCCGGGGTGCGGCGGTTCGTGTTCGCCTCGTCATCGGCGGTTTATGGCGACGGTTCCGAGCGGGTGAAACACGAGGCGCTGGCCCCTTTGCCCTTGTCGCCCTATGCGCTGCAGAAGTACGCGAGTGAACGCTACGGCCAACTGTTTCATGCCTTGCACGGATTCGAGACGGTCGGGCTCCGCTACTTCAATGTGTTTGGTCCGCGGCAGGTGTACGATTCGCCTTACTCGGGCGTGATTGCCCGGTTCTGCACGGCGTTTCTCGCGGGGGAGCGTCCGACGGTGTTCGGCGACGGCCTTCAATCGCGGGACTTCATCTCGGTTGCCGACGTGGTGCGAGCCAACATGGCGGCCGCCATGGCGCCGGCGGCACAGGTGGCGGGTCGGGTCTTCAACATTGCCGGTGGCCGTTCCGTGTCGTTGCTGGACCTGGTGTCGAGTCTCAATGAGTTGACCGGTCAGAGACTCGAACCGGTGTTTGCGCCTGCGCGGGCGGGCGACGTGCGTCACTCGAAGGCGGACGTCTCGGCGGCACAGGCAGCGATGGGATTCACCGCCGCGGTGCCGCTCCGCGAAGGACTCCGCCTCACGTTGGACTGGTACCGCGCCTCAGGCCGATGACGGCGCGCACGGCGTGCCGCGCCCTACCAATGAGCGCACGGGTAGCGCGTGCCCTTTTCCGAATTCGTAGTCAATGAGTCCAGTCTTGCGCCGCGCGGTTGGCGGCGCAGGAGCGATCCCTCTATTGTCGCACCACCCGCCAGTAGCGCTGGGTGGGAGGGCGCGTCGCGCGGAAGCGAATGACCCATTGATTGTTCCCCGTGATTTGCTCGTCAGTCTGCCACGTTTGAAGATCGGGAGAATACTGAAGGACGTAAGTCGCTCCTTGCTGGCCGAAAAACTCCAATTCCACGGCGACATAAATGTTGATCCTGAATTCGTCGCTCACTTTCAAAACGAAGTCGACGTCCGGGGTCGTTTCACCGGCGATCACATCGGCAAAGCGGGAGGCGTCTTGGTAGCCCACAGCGCTTGCGGTTACGTAGGCCAGGCCTGCGGGAACCCCGGTCAGGGTGTAATCGCCGTTGCCGTCGGTGGTGGTTTCACGGTCGAAGCTCTTCACCACCGCGTTGGGGATCGGCTCGCCGCTGCCCTCCGCGGTGACCCGCCCTGTAATGGTGCCGGTCAGCGACACGCCGGTTGGGTTCACGAGCAGCTTGATGAAATCGACCGAGTAGCCGTCACCGGCACCGGTCGTCAGGTCGTCAAACCTGAATTCAAGACGCCCCGAGGCGACATCCGCATGGAATTCGCTCGGAAGTTGAAAGGTGACCAGTTTCCCGATCGGCCCGGTTTGCTCGAGCTGATTGACCAATGCTTCGAGTCCGGCGACACGCCGTCCGTTAATTGTGACCTCATAGCGGGCTTGCCAGACCGGCGCCTGGAAATCATCGAGGAACAATTGCAATGCCGCACCGCGGACGCTGACCGCGCCGAGCGTGTAGCTGAGGACGATGGGACGGACGTCGTTGCCCGGGCGAGACGTAAACGCCGTGTATCCATCCTGGCCGGCAGGTGGACTATTCTGATAGCTGGTGACGACCATGATGCGATCCGTCCCGGACGGATCCTGAGCATCGGGGTCCCAGGGATAGTCGTGACTCGGAGTCGACTCGCCCGAGAATGGATTGAAGCCTTCCGGCCAGCCGAACCCCAGGTTGTCAATGTCGCCGACGCGAGCCATGAACTCGGCTTCTGGCGTGTTCGGCAGGCTCGTGGTAAAGGCGGACCAGTCGCCATCGTTGGGTGTGATTTGGGCCGCCCCTGAAGAGGCCGTCAGCATGGCGATGGCCGAAGCGATGACTGAGATGAATGGAGTCCTCATTTGGCTGAAGTGGTTATTCGTTTCCCTTTTGTGGGGAGCGCGACTACGGCTACGGGCTGGGTTGTGTCACAACCCGCACAGGGCGTCAAGCCAATAGCGGGCTTGAGTGTCCCCCCGATCCAAACCATGATCGCGGGATGCAAACCGTGTGGGCAATTCTGGCGGCGCTACCGGTGCTGTGTTCGGCCTCGGCCTTCGCCGCTACGGGATCCTCTCGACCGCCAACTCCGGCCGACCGCGCTCTGGCGGCGTACTTCTCCGCGGCGACCGCCCAACTCGAACGGGGTTGTCTCTCGGGCATCGAGAGCCTTGCGGATTGGGAGGCGAAACGGGCCGAGTACCGCCGTCAGTTGCAGGACATGCTCGGGCTATCGCCCTGGCCCGAGCGGGGCGACCTTCGAGCGACGGTGACCGGACGACTCGAGCGCGACCAGTTCCAGGTCGAGAAGCTACATTTTCAGTCGCTGCCCGGTCTCTATGTGACGGCGAACCTGTATCTGCCGAGGGCCGCATCAGGCAAGCTGCCGGGCATTCTCTATGTGTGCGGACACAGCCGGGTGGTGACCAACGGAGTCAGTTGCGGCAGCAAGGCGGGTTACCAGCACCATGGCGCGTGGTTCGCCCGGCACGGGTATGTTTGCCTGACCATTGACACGGTCCAGTTGGGTGAGATCGAAGGTCTGCATCATGGCACGTATCGCGAAGGGATGTGGTGGTGGAACGCGCGCGGCTACACGCCGGCGGGGATCGAAGCCTGGAATGGGATCCGCGCTTTGGATTATTTGGCATCGCGCCCGGAAGTCGATCCGGACCGCCTTGGCGTGACAGGGCGCTCGGGCGGCGGCGCCTATAGCTGGTTCATCGCCGCACTCGACGACCGGGTCAAGGCCGCCGCTCCCGTCGCTGGCATCACAGATCTCCGAAACCACGTGATCGACGGGACGGTCGAAGGCCACTGCGACTGCATGTTCTTCGTCAACACGCACCGGTGGGATTATCCGCTGCTGGCAGCGCTCGTCGCGCCGCGTCCGCTGTTGCTGGCCAATTCCGACAAGGACGGCATCTTCCCCCTCGACGGCGTTCTGCGGGTGCACGAGAAAGTGCGGCGCATTTATGCGCTGCACGACGCGGCATCCAGACTCGGGTTGCTCATTACCGAGGGGCCGCACCGCGACACGCAGGACCTGCAGGTGCCGGTGTTCCGCTGGTTCAATCGCTGGCTGAAGGAGGACGACACATTGGTGCAGGCGGCAGCGGAGAAGTTCTTCCACCCGCTCGATCTGCGCGCATTGGATGGGCTGCCGCCCGACGCCATCAACACACGCGTCCAGGAATTGCTGGTGCCCCTTGCCCAACCGATGCCCGAAGGGCTCGACCCCGGCTTGCGAAAGGCATGGCTGAGCGAACGCGCGTCCGCCGCGCGCTCCCAGTGTTTCGCGGGATGGCCGTCCGAGTCCACCCCGCCGGGCCTCACTGCCGTCGTCAACTCGGACCGGGAAGGGATGGTATTCCGCGCCTGGGATTTCACCAGTCAGGCGGGAGTCACCTTGCGACTCTATTCCCTTGAACCCCGGGCAACGCCGGCGCCGGGCCGGGTCACGTTGGGTATTCTCGGGCCGACGGCCTGGGCGGACTGGCTCAGTGCGATCAGTGAAAGCTATGCAGCCGACGTCGCCGAGGAACGCGCCGCTTTAGGAACAGTTGCGACCGTCTCTGGTGGGACCGCTTGGGCGGCCTTGGCGAGAGCGGTCGCCGACGGCGGCGACACACGTATCTGGCTGGCCCCCCGGGGGGTTGGGCTGAACGCCTGGAGCGGCGATGCCGCCAAGGCTCGGCAGAGGCAGCGCCGGTTCATGCTGCTGGGCCAAACACTCGAAGGGATGCGTGTGTGGGACATCCGTCGGGCCATCCAGGCGGTGCGCGGACTTTTTCCGGGCGCTGCCGTAGCGGTCGAAGCGGAAGGCTCGATGGGGGTCAATGCCCTTTATGCGTCGTTGTACGAGCCGACTTTGGATCGCTTGATTCTGCACGATCTGCCAGTGAGTCACCGGGACGGACCGGACTATCTGGGTGTGCTGCGTGTATGGGATTTGCCCGACGCGATCGAGGCGGCGCGCAACCGCTGCCAGGTTGACGTGGACTGAGCCGGGGCGGCTTTCCATCGTCTGCTTTCGACCGGGTGCGGTGCTGGCGCCCAGGCGCAAGAGTGGCTTCCTTTTTGAGATCTGTTGTCAACGAGTCGAGTTTTGCACCGCGCTAAGGCGATCCCCTTGACGCCGACCATCGGAGCGCGATTAATCGCGAGGTGAGACCTCCTTTCTGTATTGCAGCCGTCCAGGCCGCCGGTATGGCAGCGTTGCTGTTGCCGGGCGCCGTTTCCGCTCAAGACGTGGTTCATCAGATTGTGGTGACGAATGACTTTGCGTTCGAACCTGGGACGTCGCATGCGGTTCGCTTGGTCGTGCGGTCGAGTCATGTGACCATCGACGGTCGGGGCAGCAGCCTGGTTGGCCCCGGTCGGGTGGGCGATCTGAAGTCGTTCGAGTCGGCTTCGGTCGGAGTGCTGATCGACGGAGTCACGGGCGTGACCGTGAAGAACCTGAAAGTCCGCGGCTTCGAGACTGGTCTGGTGCTGCGGGACACCGAAGCGGCCACGGTGATCGAATGCGATTTCTCGGACAACTATCACAATCCGCAGCACGGGTGGGGCGAGTTGCCGCCGCGCGGCGGGGTGATCCTCGAGCGGGCGCGCCGGAGCGTGCTGCGCCGCAACCGGGCCAATCGGGTCTGGGACGGCCTGCATTTGATCGAATCGGACGAGAACCTGATTACGGACAACGATTTTTCGCGCTGCTCGAACACCTGTGCCAAGTTGTGGCGCTCGTCCCGCAACACATTCATCGCCAACAACTTTTCCTATGGCCTCCGGATCGATCGCGCCGCCGGCGAGGTTCATGCGCGCGATTCGACCGGGGTGCTGATCGAGACCGGTTCGGACGACAACTACTGGCATGGGAACGACATCACACACGGCGGCGACGGGATCTTCATCCGTCCGCTCAACCGCTGGGTCTCGCGCGGCAATGTCTTTGTCGAGAACGACACCTCTTACGCAAACAACAACTGCGTCGAGTCGTGGAGTCCGGGCAACACGTTCATTCGCAACCGGGCCAACCACGGCAGCTATGGATTCTGGTTGGGGGGCAGCGATCAGACGATCCTGATCGGCAACGAAGCGGCCTTCAACGGGCGCCCCGACGGTTTTCACAACGCCCCCGAGGCGGGCTTCGGACACGGCGGGATCGTGATCGTGGGCGGTTCGTCGAGCCACACCCGGATCGAGGGCAACAACCTGCACGACAACTACGGGGCCGGCATCGCTTTCCGGGGCGATGTCCAGTCCAAAGGCCAGGCGTGGCGCGCCGAGCATTGGATCGTCCAAGGCAACCGGATCACTCAAAATCGGGTCGGCGTCTGGGGACGCTGGGGCAGCGCGATTCTCCTTGCGGCGAACACGTTCGCCGGCAACGACGAGGACCTCGACATCGAAGAGACGACGGATCTCATCGAATTGCCACGCGCCGGCGTTGAGGCTATCGAGCCGAAAGCTTCTCTGATCGGACCGCAGATCGTGATCACCGGCCAACCCGCCCGCTTCGACGCCGGCTTCAGCCGCGACCCGCTTGGTCGTCCACTCCAGTTCCTTTGGTGGCTTGGGGGCGCCGCCGGGCATGGCGCCCAATTCGAACGCACGTTCGCCGAACCCGGTTTCTACCGGCTCGGTTTGACGGTTCACAACGGGGCGCTGGGCAGCCTGGCGTGGCGTGATCTGCTCGTGGTCGCCCCGGTCGCCCAGGAACTCGGCACGGACGGCCCCGCCCATGACTGGGGCTTCGAACTCGAAGGCAACGAGGGGGGACGTGGCCGGGTCTGGTTTGCCGAAGACACGCCGGGCCTTGTCGGACGCTGTTGCCTGCGCGTCACGCCCAATCCGTATCCTGGGTCGTACGCGACGGCGATTTACCCCAATTCGCGCGACGCAGGCTGGGATTTCACCGGCAAACAACAGATCCGGTTTTGGATCAAGGCGCAGAACCCGAACCTGCCGGGCTGGCAGAATGCGGGGCCGGTGGTGCGACTGGCGGGTCCGGGGGGCGTCTTCGAGTACAAGCCGGCCAAGGATGGCAACCTGATGAACGACCCCCCATCGAGCGAAGCGCGCTGGCAGTGGATGCCCGTCGTGATCCCGCTGGCGGGCGATGCCCACTGGCAGAGGAGCGTCACCGGCAACGTCGCGTTGCGCCGGATCGATGCGTTCAGTCTGGCGCTCGATTCCTGGGGCGGGGATCCGTTCACGATCTGGCTCGACGGGCTGGCGGTCGAATGAGGGATGAGGGATGACGCTCCGTCAGCCGACGATGAACCAGCCAGTCGAGTGTGTTCCGCTGTCCGAGCAAGCCTTTGCGCGGGCTGCCGGGGCGCCTTTGCTGTCCGGCAATGCGGTGCGTCTGCTGCGGGACGCCGGGGAGAACTACCCGGCCTGGCTCGAAGCCATCGAAGCCGCCCGGTCCTGGGTTCATTTCGAGAGCTATATGATTGGACGTGACGCCGTCGGGCGCCAGTTTGTGGAGGCCCTCGCGGCTCGGGCGCGCGCCGGGGTGCGGGTGCGGTTGCTGTACGACTGGCTCGGCACGCAGGCTTTTGTCGGCAGCCGCTTCTGGCGACCGCTGGTCGAAGCCGGCGGCGAAGTGCGCTGCTTCAACCCGCCCCGCCTCGACAGCCCTCTCGGCTGGTTGCGGCGGGATCACCGCAAGATGATCGCGGTGGATGGCCAGGTGGGGTTCGTCACGGGCCTCTGTGTCAGCCAGAAATGGCAGGGCGATCCGGCGCGCCGGCTCGGCCCGTGGCGCGACACCGGGGTCGAAGTGCGCGGACCGGCTGTGGCGGATATCCAACAGGCGTTCGCGCTGGTGTGGGCGGCCGCTGGAGAACCGGTGCCGCCCGCCGAGTTGCCCCGCCCGGAGGATCTTGCACCGGCGGGTGACTGTGCCTTGCGCGTGGTCAGCACGGCGCCTCACACCGCAGGATTGTTCCGGCTCGACCAACTCCTCGCCGCCGTGGCGCGAAAGACCCTCTGGCTCACCGACGCCTACTACGTGGCGATGTCGCCCTATGTGCAGGCGCTCCGCGCCGCCGCGGCGGATGGAGTCGATGTGCGGTTGTTGGTGCCGGGCGCCAGTGATCTGCCCCTCCTCAAACCGTTCACGCGTGCCGGCTACCGTCCGTTGCTCGAAGCCGGCATTCGCGTGTTCGAGTGGAACGGCCCGATGCTCCACGCCAAGAGCGCCGTCGCAGATGGCCGGTGGTCGCGGGTCGGCTCGACCAATCTCAATCTTGCCAGTTGGGTCGGGAATTACGAACTCGATGTGTTTGTCGAAGACACCCGCTTCGCGGCGGCGATGGAGGCGATGTACACCGAAGACCTGAAGCAGGCCACGGAGATCGTCTTGAGTCACAAGCGGCGGGTGCGATGGGCGGTGCCCCCATCACTGCGCCGGTCAGCACCTCCGCGACCGCCGAGGCATTCCCAGCCGGGCAGCCGCCGGGGCCCTGCGAATTGCCAACACCGTCGGAGCAGCGGTCGGCAACCGGCGTCTGCTCGATCCCGCCGAGGCGCGGCTGATGGCCGGGGCCGGGGCCATGTTGTTCGTCCTGACAGTCGTGTGCGCGCTTTGGCCGCTGGTGGTTGCGGTGCCGCTTGCCGTGGTGAGCGGGTGGTTCACCGTCGCCTTGCTCTTCCAGGCCTGGCGCCTGTACAGCAGAGGGCGGTCGAGCCGCGCGCAAGCCAGGGATCCGCTCCGGCGCTCGACGGAAGTCATACCCCAAGACAAGCAGGCTGACCGGCCAGCCGCGCGCCTCGGCGGTGGCAAGCCCGAACAGGGAATCGTAGGCCCGGAGCCCGCCGCGAACCAATTGGTTGTCGCGGCGCGATGTCACGAATCTAGAAAGCCTCACTCAGCAGGGTGAAAAGGTGGCACGATGGTGAACGCCGGGTCAGGGGACCCGGCCTACAGCAAGCTGTTGATGCTCCATTCGTAGGCCGCGTGCCCCCACGCGGCGCAAGGACAGTTTGCCAGGGATTTGGGTCACGAATCGACTGCGCCGCGCGCCGTGCAGCAACGCGTTTCTTGTTGTTCACGGGCGCGCCTCCGGCTTATGGTCGCGCCAGCGCACTGAGTGTTTTTGAAAAAGGAACATCATATGGCCAATTCGCTGAATCGACGTCGTTTCATCCAAGTCTCCGCCCTCGGCGCCGCCGCCCTGCCCACTGTGTCGCGGGCCCAACAGGACTCGGCTCCGGCGGCCGCCGCGCCTGCAGGCAGCCCGCTCGCTCCGCCCCAAGACAGGCTGCCGAACGGACGGATCGGGGACGTGGCCTACAGCCGTCTGATGCTCGGTGGCAACTTGCTGAGCGGTTATGCCCATTCGCGCGACCTGACGTATGTCGCCGAGTTGATGCGCCGTTACAACACCGACGCCAAGATTCTGCAGACCCTCGAACTCGCCGAGTCCCATGGGATCAACGTCATCAATAGCTGGGTTCGCGACGGCATTGGCCAGTTGCAGGCGCACTGGAAACGCGGCGGCAAGATGAAGTGGATCGCCCAGGCGCGCGTGAATCCCAACGGCGATCTCGATCAATTCAAGCAAGCGGCCGATCTGGGGGCGTCGGCCATCCACGTGACCGGAGACGTTGCGGACGCGCTCGTCCAGCAGGGGAAGCTCGACACCATCGTGCGCATTCTCGAACTGGTGCGGAGCTACAAGTGCAGCGCGGGCGTCGGGGCGCACGGGCTGCGCACGATCGTCGAGTGCGAGAAGGCCAAGATCAACCCGGACTTCTACGTGAAGACCCTGCACACGCACGATTACCACACGGCGCCCAAGCCGGGCGAGACGGATGACCTGGGCCGCTACGACAATTCGTGGTGCAGCAATCCCGAGGAAGTCGTCGACGTCATGTTCCAAGTCACCAAGCCTTGGATCGCCTTCAAGGTGCTGGCCGCCGGCGCGATCCCCCCGCAACGCGGCTTCCGCTACGCCTTCGAGAACGGGGCGGATTTCATCCTTGTCGGGATGTTCGATTGGCAGATCGCGGAGGATGTCCAGATCACGAAGCAGGTCCTCGGCGGTCTGCAGCGTCTCCGGCCCTGGAGAAGCGGTTGATGGTTGATGGTTGATGGTTGAGCGTTGGACGTTGAGCGCTTTTGGTTCATGGGCCTCGTGCGCATTAAATCGTTGAATGTCAACGCTCCCCACGAACCGTGCCCCCTCACCCCTTCCCTCTCCCCCGCTCGGAGCGGGGGAGAGGGTGTCCCGCTTGCGGGACGGGTGAGGGGGAAACAGAGGAGAGATGGTGTGACCCCTGGACGTTCGACGTTCTTCCTGTTGCTCCTTGTCTGCTTGGCCTGGTGCGCGGCGGCTGGGGCTGCGGACACCCAGGTCATACGGCCACCCGCAGACCTGGCAGGTCTCGAGACGCGCTTTGCGGCGCACGTCAACCAGGATCGTTTTCGCCATGCCCATTGGGGCGTGCAAGTCGTCTCGCTCGACACAGGCCGAACCGTGTTCGGGCACAATGCCGATGACCTGCTGATTCCCGCGTCGAACACCAAGCTGTTCACCGGGGCTTTGGCCCTCGACCGCCTCGGGCCTGACTTCCGCATTCGCACCTCCGTGTATAGCCAGAAGCGTCCGACGCGGCGGGGAACGCTCCAAGGCGACTTGATACTTTATGGGCGGGGCGATCCGACGTTTGCGGCCCGGTTTCATGGGGGCAACTTGGAGCAGGCGCTGGGACCTTTGCTCGAGGCGGTTGCGGCGGCCGGCATCAGACGCGTGCGCGGTGACGTTGTGGCGGACGCCAGTTACTTCGCCAGCCCGGCGCTCGGATCGGGGTGGGCTTGGGACGACTTGCAGTACGGTTATGGGGCTGAAGTGTCGGCCCTCACGATGAACGACAACACGGTCGATGTCCTGATTCAGCCGGCGGACACGCCGGGGCATCCAGCCACAATTCGCCTGGCGCCTGCGTCCGGTTTTCTCGCCGTCAGCAACAGGTGCGTCACAACGCCGCGGGATGTCGAGCGGGACATTCGAGTCGAACGCCCGTTGAGCCACAACCTCATCATCGTGTCTGGCCGAATCCCCGTCGGCGACACGGGGATCACGGAGACGGTTTCCGTGCACGCGCCCGCGGCGTGGTTTGGGCATCTGTTCAAGCAGGCCCTCGAACAGCGCGGCACTCGAGTGAGCGGGAACGTCCGCATGACCTATCCGGTGGGTTCCCTCCCCGACTCGGCTGCCTCGCCTGCCCGAGTGGAACTGGGCGCAGTGGAATCGCCTCCCCTGCGCGACCTGCTGGCCCGAATGATGAAACCCTCGCAGAATCTCTACGCCCAGTTGCTCCTGCTCCAGGTCGGCGCGGCGGAACTGGCGGACGCGGGGCCGCACAACGTCGCCCAGAGCTCGTGGCCGCCGGCGGGCGTGTTCCCGCGCACGGAGGAGGCGGCGGGCATTCGCGCGCTCGAGGCTTTTTTGCGCCGTGCCGGTATTCCCGCCGACCAGGTGCTGTTCGAGGAAGGCTCCGGCTTGAGCCGACGCCACCTCGTGACGCCAGCGGCAATCGTGCAGTTGCTGCGGTTCATGGACCGGCACCCCCACGCGGCGGCGTTCCGCGACGCCCTTCCCGTGGCGGGCACTGACGGGACGTTGCGGAGCCGGATGCGCGAGACGCCCGCTGCCGGCAACGCCCGCGCCAAGACCGGCACCCTGCGGTACGTCAACTCGTTGTCCGGCTACGTGGCCTCGATGGCCGGCGAGCGATTTGCCTTCGCCCTCCTCCTCAACAACTACCGGAATCCCGATCCCAACCGGTCTGCGCGCGCCGACTTGGACGAATTCGTCACGGTGCTGGCCGGTCTGGAATGGCGGACGGATCGGGAGTGAGAGGCGTCAGGAGGCGATCATGCCCGTCTTGCGGGCGTAGTTGAACAGACCGCCGGCGTCCACGACCGGGCGGACATCGCCCAGCGGTTTGAGCCGGAACACCCGTCCGCTCGCCGTAGACAGTCACCGTTTCCGCTTCGAGGTCGACGGTAGCCACGTCTCCGGTCTTCAGGAGATCGCAGAGGCGCTCCGCGCATTCGCAGGGATACAACTCGCCCGTGGCCACGGAGTTGCGGAAGAAGATGCGGGCAAAACTCGCCGCCACCACGATCCTGCACCCGGCCGACCCGATGGCGATCGGGGCGTGCTCGCGTGAACTGCCGCAACCGAAGTTTCGCCCGGCCACGATGATCGGATACGCCGCATCGAGTTGCCCTGGAACGACGAACCGGACTGGGTAAAGCGAGTCGGGCAGGCCACAAAGGGCGTACGAACCGAGTTTCTCGTACTCCTCCGCCATCGTCGGCACCAGATTCAGGTACTGGGCCGGGATGATCTGGTCGGTGTCGATGTTGTCGCGCACCACATAGACAGGACCGGTGACACTTTGCATGGGGCAGACGATGCGAGCTTTGCCCGGCGGATTCAAGCTTGGCGAAAAGAGTTGTCCCGGCGCCGCGCTTGCGGCATGAAGCCGCCCATGCTCTATCTCTATGCGGGTCTGATCGGTCTGATCGGTGGCGTCACCAGCGGCATGTTCGGCGTCGGCGGCGGGGTTGTCATGGTCCCAGCCATGATGTTGCTGCTCAAGCTCGATATCAAATCTGCGATCGGCACTTCTCTGGCGGTGATTGTGCCGACGGCGCTTATCGGGACGCTCAAGCACCATGACTTGGGGCATGTCGACTGGCGTCTGGCGTTGGCTCTGGCGCCCACGGCACTCCTGGGTGGGTTCTTCGGATCCTGGCTCACCAAGTCCATCGCCTCGTCCGACCTGAAGCGCGCCTTCGGCGGCTTCCTCATTCTCGTCGGGGCCCGACTCCTCTTCTTCAAATAACCACGACCACCAACCATCAACCACCAACCATCAGCCATCAACCAAATGGATATTGGCGATCCGGCGTCTTTCTGGTGATGTCTGCCCCGATGATTCTGCACAAGCTCATCGCCCACCATGCCAAGCGCGGCTATGATCACGAGTTCTCGCGAATGCAGGTCGAGGACGCGATCCGGTGGCTCAAGGCCCATGGCGTTTCGATGGCACAAGGGACCAAAGCGCTCGATCTGGGTTGTGGCGCCGGCACGTTCGGCCAGCACCTGTGCGGGATGGGGTGCGAGGTGACCTTCGCGGATTCGGCCGATTGGCTGCTGCCGGAGATCCCGCGGACCTGTTTTCGGCGTGTCGACCTGGACACGGCGTCGATCGAGTCGCTGGGCTGCTACGACCTCGTCGTTTGTTCGAATGTTCTCGAACACCTGCGTGATGCGGAACGGCTCATCCGGTCCTTCCCGGCGCTGCTCCTCCCCGGAGGACACCTCTACTTGAGTTGGACCAACTGGCTTTCGCCCTGGGGCGGACACGATTTCTCGCCGTGGCACTACCTGGGTCCGCGGCTGGGTCCCCGGCTCTTCGATCGGCTGGTCGGCAGGCCACGGATGCTCAAGCCGTTCGAGAATCTCTTTGTCACGCACATCGGACGCACCCTGCGTTCCCTGCGCGCCCAACCGGCGATCAAGATCGTCGCCGCAGCGCCGCGATACTACACGGAACTGTGGCCTTTAATGAAGGTGCCGTTGCTGCGCGAGGTGGCAGCGTGGAACTGCGCCGTCCTGATCGCGCGCGTCTCCCCGCCCTGAGGGGCGCCTTACGAGCGAATTCCCGGGAGGAAGAGGAAGTAGAGCCGGCCCGCCTGCAGGGGAGGGAAATCAATGCCCATATCCAGCTTCACCGCGCGCGTCTCACTCTGGAGCAGAAGGCGAAACAGACTGCCAAGCTCGAACGGCTGTTCGTAGCGGATCAGTTGAGCGCGGTCGATTTGCGCCAGTGCCTTGGCGCGCTTCACCGCCGTCTGGAAATCCCCGAGTTCGTCCACGAACCCCCAGTCGTGTGCCTGACGCCCGGAAAACACCCGTCCATCGACGTACTCCTGCCAGTTGCTGGCCAGGGCGCGCCCCTCGTCGCCGGGCAAGCGCTGAGGGCCCTGGCGACCCGCGGCCACCACTTCTTTGAACCTGCCAAATGTCTCGTCGACGAGGGCCTGGACCATCTGCCGCTCTTCGGGCAGGATCTCCTCATCCTCTTTGTCGCCGCTGAGCATGTCCTTGAAACGCCCGCTCTTGTAGACCTCGGGCCGGACGCCGATCTTGTTCATCAGGTTCCGGTAGTTGTAGCCGTGCATGATCACGCCGATGCTCCCCGTGATCGTGAGGGGATTCGCCACAATCCACCGGCAGGGCGCCGCCACGTAGTAACCTCCCGAGGCCGCCACGCTCCCCATCGATGCGATCACCGGCTTGCCCGAACGCTGCTGAAACTCCTCAATCCCTCGGTAGATGTCGTCCGCCGCCAGCACTTCTCCGCCCGGCGAGTCGATTCGCAGAACCACAGCCTTGACCGCAGGGTCCTGCTCCGCCCGCCTGAGTTGCTCGCGCACCATCTGGACAGGCCCCGCCGAACTCCCTCCGAACAAACCGCCGAAGATAATGCCCTCGATATCGATCACCGCCAGCTTGCTCCTGCCTCCATCATCCTCGATCAGGACCTCGTCCATGCGAATTGGGGTGCCGCTTGCAGCCCGGCCATGCTGCCCTGCCAACCTGAGGACCCACCCCCCCACACTCGCCAGTGCGATCATCGCCAGAACGGCCAGCAGCATGAAGCAGAGAAACTTCCACCCCCAACCGCTGGAATGGGATGGCGTGGGAATCGGCTTCGACGCGCCTGCCCCCAGAAAGGGAGGAGCCGCCTGCCCCGGCGGCCGCCCTGCCGGAGCGGACGATGGGGGTGGCGCGCCGTCCGACCTGTCTGCATTTGCCGGGGCGATCGGTTCGCTCGGAGGCGGCGTCTGGCGCCGATCGCCGGGCTGGGAGTCTATGCTGGTATCCATAGGACTGGTGCCATACTGGGGCGCATTTGCGCCCATTGCAAGCTGCACGCTGACGGGCGCTCCAATTCTGATTGGGAATGGGAACTGCTGCGGTCGCGCCTCCCTTGCAAGATTAGCGAGGCTGCGCCTCTGACCGGCGAGGCGTGCGAGCGACTCGTGGCCGCTGGGTGTCAACCACGATCACCGGCAGTCGACGCCTCGCTAACCCGGAAATCTCACCAGCGGGGCGGTCGTGGCATTCCTGACGGTCCGTGGGTGAGATTTCCGGGTCTGTGAAACCCGCGCCCAGCAATCGGAATTGGCTCATCGGCTCATCAGAGCCGGGACGCGCCGCAGCCGCTTGAGCGACCCGGGCACGCGGACACAGTGTGGTCGAGATTGGGTGCATCTGCTTGGGGCGCGGGTTTCTGAGAGCCCGCATTTCAGGTGCAATGTGACGGTGACCGGTCAGATGACATCAAAAGTTGGTGGGAAATGCGGGCTAAGGGGCGACGCCGAACCGGGGTTACCCACACCCAACCCAAGCGCCGGCGCGACCGCCTGCAGCGCCCCGATCACATGCAGGATATGATCGTCGAGGGAAAGACCCAGGAGCACCGCGCCGCGTTCGAGGTCGTTTCGAGACACCGCCGCCGCAAACGATTTCTGTTTCATCTTTTTGCGGACGCTGCTTGCCGCCATTCCGGCCAATCGGTCTGGTCGCACGTAGGCCACGGCCATCACAAAACCGCACATCTCGTCGACGGCATAGAGCGCCTTCCGCAGCGGCCGGTCGAGAGGGTATTGGTCGTGGTTCCACTCCGCGTGGGAGAGCACGGCCCCGACGATCTCCTCGTCCACCCCCCGCTCCCGCAGGAGACGCGCCCCCTCGCGCGTATGCGCCGGCGGCTCCGGCCACCGTTCATAGTCGAAGTCGTGCACCAGGCCCACCACGCCCCAACGCTCGACATCCTCCCCGTGAAGCGCGGCGTAGTGCCGCATGGCCGCCTCGACCGCCAGCGCATGTTTGCGCAACGATTCGGACGCGGTGAATTCCGTCAGCAACCGCCAGGCATCGTCTCTTGTCATAAAGCCCTCGTGTTCGGCGCCGCTGCCGGCGGCGCACAGATTCGCCCATTTGCCCGCGTGAGGACACCCGGCGCGCCCGCGCCGGCTCGATGTGCTTGCCCCCTCAGCGGGCACCGCTCATCAATCTTCCGCCCCATCCCGGCCTGCAAGCACATTCTTGTCGCAGTCGGCATTTCGCTATTCTCCGGTATGGATTGGGGCTGTTGGGCGTGGTAGAATGCCCTCGCATGAATGTGATTGCGGGTCAGACTGTCATCCTCGGGGTCACCGGCTCGATTGCGGCCCACCGCGCCGTCGACCTCGCCAGCTTGCTGGTCAAGCATGGGTGCTCCGTCCATGTGGTGATGACTCGGGATGCCCAGCGTTTTGTCACCCCGCTGCCTTTCAAGACGCTGTCGCGCCACGCGGTGATGACCAGCCTTTGGGACGACCCTGCCGCTTGGCAACCGCCGCACATCGAACTGGCCGACCAGGCTCGCCTGTTGCTCGTCGCCCCGGCAACGGCGCGCTGTCTGGCGAAGCTTGCGCATGGCCTGGCGGATGACGCCCTCCAGTGCATCGCGTTGGCGCTCAATCCGAGGGCGCGGATCCTGGTCGCCCCGGCTATGAACGGCAGGATGTGGCTGCACCCCGCGACGCAGACGAATGTCGCCCTGCTCCGCGACCGCGGCGTCGAGTTCATCGGGCCGGAGAGCGGCCCTTTGGCGTGCGGCCAGGAAGGCGTCGGTCGAATGTGCGCTGTGGACCGGATCGCCGCCCGTGCCCTGGCGCTGTTGGCCGCGCCGACCGATCGGCCCGCCGAGGCCGATGCCGGCCCGTCGAACAAGGGACGCGCCGAAGGCTGATTCGGTACAAAACCTGCGCGTCTTCTGCTTGTGGCGACTTCCTCTCTGGCAACGCGGCTGCGGGCCCTCTGGGTCGCTGCGCCCCGCCCCTGGCAGTCACTCCGTTCGCTGGGCCGTGTCATCGCGATGTCGTCGACCGACCCGGCGCAGCAGTTGGAGCGGATACGGCTCATCGAGCGGGACTTGGGCTTGGCCGTCAAGGCGGTGGTGTTGGCGATCCTGTTTTGGTTTCTCTACTGGTCCTCTTGGGTGGCCGACACGCCGGCCAACCCCCATGTGGCCGTGGACAAGGTCACTTGGATGTTCGCCCAGCAGGCAGTGCAATACGTGTTCCTGTTCTACCTGGCGTTCAACTTCGGCGTTGCCTTCATTCTGTTGGGAAACCGACAGGTCGGGTTCCCGCTGGTCCAGTGGACGGTCTTCATGGTGGCGCTGGTCGACGGGCTCTTTCTCGGCGCGTTGATCGCGGTGACGGGCGGCATCGAGAGCGCGCTCTACTGGCTCTACCCGGTGCTCATCATGCGCAACTGTCTGAGTTTCAAGGCGACCATTCCCCAGGGCACCCTGAACTTGCTGATGGTTCTTTTCTATACGGGCGGGGTCCTGCTCGATGCCACGATTGGGGTGATGGACGCGATTGCGCCGGGCGATGACGAAGAGTTTACGGCGGGGGCAGTGTCGCCCTTGAGCACAGCGTTTGCGTGGCGTCTTGCCTTGTTGGTCGCGGTGGCGGCGTGGTCTTGGGGGCTGCAGATTCTGTTCGACCGCCAGCGACAGCGGCAGGAAGAACAGGACGAATTGGCGTTGCGCCGCCAACAACTCGAAGCCGCGGGGCGGCTCGCCGCCGAAATCGCCCACCAGCTCAAAAACCCCCTCTCGATTATTAACAACGCCTCGTATACGCTCCAGCGCACGGTGAAGGAGGGAAAGACCATCACCCAACAAATCCGTATCATACGCGAGGAAGTCGAGAAATCAGACCGCCTGATCACCGAGTTGATGGGGTACGCCCAACTGGCGGAGGGGCGCGTCGAGAAGCTGGACGTCAAGGAGGAACTCGAACGCGCGGTTCTCCAGGTCTTCCCGCCGGCCGTCGAGTATGACATCCAGATTCATCGCGACTATGCTGTGGGGCTTCCCCTTCTGTTGGCCCAGCGCAACCATTTGGGCGAGACCTTCGTCAACCTGCTCCAGAACACACGTGAGGCCCTCGACGGCCGCGGCAACGTCTGGATCCAAACCGCGCCGGGCGAGAACTATTCTGTGACCATCTCGATCGCCGACGATGGCCCCGGGATCGCCCCGGAGAACCTCGAACGGATTTTCACCCCGTACTTCACCACCCGGGAGAAGGGGACCGGACTGGGCCTGGCCATCGTCAAGCACAACATCGAGATGTACGGCGGCCAAGTCGCCGTCGAATCCGAGCTTGGAAAAGGGGCGCGATTCATCCTAATCTTCCCCGCCCGAACATTGATCAAGTTGCGCAAATGAGCCTGCCGCTGCCACCGTTGCTCTTCGTCGATGACGTGAAGAACGCGCGCCTCCAGTTTCCCGACATGGTTGCCGCGATGGGGTTCGAGGATGTCAGCGTGGTCACGGCGGAATCCGCCGAGGAGGCTCTCAAACTTCTCGAACAGGGCGAGTTTTTCATGGTCGTCACGGACGTCCGGCTGGGCGGGATGAGCGGACACGACCTGCTCCGCCAGGCGCGCGCCCGTTGGCCGGACACCCCTGTCATCGTGATTACCGCCTACGCCACGCCACGCCAGGCCGTGGATGCCATCAAGGCTGGAGCGTACGATTACCTCGCCAAACCCTACGAGCCCGAAGCCCTCCGCCAGGCCATCGCGCGGAGCGCTGAAGTCTATCGACTCCGCAAGGAAAACGCCTCGCTCCGGGCCCGCTCCGGCGAGATCTACCGCCTGGAACATATCATCGGCGAATCGCCGAAAATGGTCGCCCTCCGCCAGCTCATCCAAACCGTCGCCCCCACCAATGCCACTGTCCTCATTTTGGGCGAAAGCGGCACCGGCAAAGAACTGGTCGCCGGCGCGCTGCACTGCCTGAGCCATCGCCGCGAAAAGAACTACATCCGCATCAACTGTGCCGCGATTCCCGAGACACTTCTCGAAAGCGAATTGTTCGGCCACGAGAAAGGGTCGTTCACGGGAGCTCTCCGCCAAAAGGCCGGACGCGTCGAAGAAGCCGACGGCGGCACGATCTTCCTGGACGAAATCGGCGACATGAGCCGTCCGCTCCAGGCCAAGCTGCTCCGCTTTCTCGAAGACGGCACATTCACCCGTGTCGGGGGCAATCAGGAACTGCACGTCGATGTCCGGCTGCTCGCGGCCACCAACCGCGACATCATCCTTGCGATTCGCGAGAACAACTTCCGCGAGGACTTGTTCCACCGGCTCAACGTGGTCCAGTTCATGCCGCCCCCCCTGCGCGAACGGGGCAAAGACGTCATCCTCCTGGCCGAGCACTTTCTCCGCCATTTCGCCTCGGGCATGAACAAGACTATCCGCGCCATCAGCCCCGCCGCCCAACAGAAACTCATGGCGCATCACTGGCCGGGCAATGTCCGCGAACTGCGCAATGCCATCGAACGCGCCGTGATCCTGGAGAACCGCAGCGAACTGCAGGCCGCAAGCCTCCCAGATTCCCAAGTCGAAGACCGCCTCCGGAAAGACGACACCCCTCTGGCCGACGAATTCTCGTTGGAAGATCATCTCGAAGGGTACGAACGCAACCTGATCCTCAACCTGCTGCAACGGGAGAACTTCGACGTCGCTCGTACCGCTGAGGCGCTCCGGATCAGCCGCACCACCCTCCGCAGCCGCATGCAGCGCCTCAACATAGACCCCGCGCGCCTCGCCGCCGAAGGCGGCGCAGGACCGGCCAGCCGACAGCGCTAGACCTCTGTCCTCGTCGCGTGAACCCGTCATGACTACCTGCCCCCATCGCCCGAATCTCCTCACTCGATCTTCCGCGCTTGCGCGGTCTGCACTGCCCACGGATCACCCGGACCTGTCCCCGACTGTCACGCCGGCAGGTCGCTCGACACTCCGCGAATCGATTCCCCAACTGCCAGACCACTGCTCCGCATCGCGGCGAGTCTTTCGAGTCTGATCGCTGGCCTTGCCACCGCCTGCGCCCAAGTCAGCTACTCGGGTCCTCCCGCCAGCAGCAGCAACGGCTCAGGCTGGAGCCGCGTGCCCGGTTTGACACAGGATCTCCTCCTCGTCCTCGGGGTGGGTGTTTTCCTGCTCATTGTGCTGTTGTTGTGGGCGCGTTTTTTTCGGAAGAAAAGACATCGCCACTCCAGCTCGCACCACCACAGTCCCATCGGACTCCAGGAAGGCGACACGGACTCTTCCGGGCACTCGCGACGTCACCGGCACCGGCGCAAACGCCGGCGGCGCGAACACCGATCGCGTAATCCGACCCTGGCCGAGACCGGCGGCCTGCCGCCGCCCAGGTCGGAAGGCAGCTCGCCCTCCGGTCTTTGACGCGCGACGCTGCCGAAAACGCAGGGCAAAGCCGCCGACCGCCCCAGAATGACTTGACTCATTGATTTCAGATTTCAACAAGAACGTCACTCGAGTCCTGCCCCCGGCATGAGTGTCCCGGTCAGCCAGTCGATCACGCGGCAAAGCGCATCGAATCTGGCGCTGGCTTTCGTCTTGTTGCCTCGCGAAAAGCGCCGGGCCATGGCCGCCCTCTACGCGTTTTGTCGCGAAGTGGATGACGTCGCCGACGAGGTCGCCACGCCGATCGAAGCCCGCCGGGCCCGATTGGAACAATGGCGCCTGGATCTGCAGGCGATCTTTGCGCAGCGTCCGCCCGCTATCCCCGTGATGCGCGAACTCGCCCCGGTCATTGAACGCTATCGTCTGCCGCGGGTTCTGTTCGAGGAGCTGCTGCTGGGGGTCGGGATGGACCTCGATGTGCAGCGTTATCCGGACTACGACGCGCTCGAACTCTATTGCTATCGCGTCGCCTCCGTTGTGGGCCTGCTCAGCATCGAGATCTTCGGTTACCGCCATCCTGCCTGCCGCGACTACGCCGTGGCACTGGGCAAGGCCCTTCAGCTCACCAATATCCTGCGCGACGTGGGCGTCGATGTCGCCCGCGGCCGGATTTACCTCCCAGCCGAGGAACTCGAGCGCTGCCAAGTCACCCCCCAGGAGATCCTCCGCCGTCAGTACTCCCCGCGCTTCCGCCGCCTGGCGGCCGCCGTCGCCGCCCGCGCGCGCGGTTTCTACGGCCAGGCCCGCATGGTCCTGCCGCGCGAGGATCGGCCTGCCATGATTGCCGCAGAGTTGATGGGCGCGGTGTATTGGCGTCTGCTCGAGACCCTGGAGCGCCTCGAATTCCGCGTGCTCGGTCCGGCGCCCGTGCGCCTGAGCCGCGCGCAGAAGCTCCTCCTGACTGTTCGGACCTGGGGGCGCGTCAAGCTCCGCGGTGCCGGTCCCGTCTATGGCGTTTCCTCGTGACCTGCGGGCGCGGCATCCCGAGGCAGCAGCGGGACGATCGCACCGCCGCCTGATCGTCAACGCCGATGATTTCGGGCACTCCTCCGCGGTCAATCAGGCTGTGATCCAAGCGCACCGAGAAGGCCTCCTGACGACGGCGAGCCTCATGGTGAACGAACCGGCCTGCGCCGAAGCCGTCGGCTTGGCTCGGGCGCATCCGCGGCTCGGTGTGGGTCTGCATCTGACCCTCGTGTGCGGGCGTTCCGCCCTCCCCCCCGATCGGGCGCCCGGTCTGGTCAACACCCGCCACGCGTTCGGCGACAGTGCCGTTCTCGCCGGGTGGCGGTATTTTTTCAGACGCGATCTGCGCCAAGCCTTGCGGGACGAGATCCAGGCCCAGTTCATCCGGTTCCATGAAACGGGCCTCGTCTTGGACCATGTCAACGGACACCTCAACCTGCACGTCCACCCGACGGTCCTGGGCCTCCTCTGCGAACGGGCAGGCGAACACAGGCTGCGCGCCTTGCGGCTTCCCCGTGACCCTTTCTGGCTCAACGTCCGATTGGCGTCCGGCCAGTGGGCCTATCGCCTGACCCATGCCGTGATCTTCGCCGTTCTCTGCGCGTGCGCTCGTCCGCGCCTGTGCCGTCTGCGGGTGCGGCACACCGGCGCTGTATTTGGTTTGCTGCAAAACGGACGCGTTGACGCCGGTTTCATCTGCCGGCTGTTGGCGCGGCTCCCGGCAGGCGACTCGGAGCTTTACTGTCATCCGTCGTTGACCGAAGGTAGGCATGAACTCGAAGCGCTGCTCAGTCCCCGCGCCCGGGAGACCGCGTCGCGCGAGAGTATTCGTCTCATCCGCTACCAGGACCTGTAAGATGGCCAAACTGCTCGTCATATTGGTGATCGGACTCGTCTTCGAGGCCTTCGGCGTCGTGCTCCTCAGCCAGGGACTCAAGCAGATTGGCCCGATCAATCGGGCCACGGCGCCCGAGATCGTGCGGATCGTCAAACGCGGCGCCACCAACGCGCGCCTCCTCTTGGGGGTCTTCTTCGAGGCCCTGTTTTTCGCTTCTCTTCTCGTGCTCATGTCGCGCGCCGAGGTCAGCTTCATCTGGCCGCTCACATCCCTGGGCTTCGTGCTGACGACCCTGGCCGCTCACTTCTATCTGAAGGAACATGTCAGCGCGCTTCGGTGGTGCGGCGTCTGTCTCATCATGCTGGGGGCTGGGCTCATCACGTGGACCGAACAGCAACGCCCACAGAACGAGCCGCGCCCGACCGCCGCCGACGCCGTCACGCCAAGCCGGACGCCTTGAACGAACCGCAATCCGACCCAGCCCTGCCCTTCCCCATGAATCGCGTTGTTCGGTGTCCACCCTTTAGGGTGTGCAATCGAGCACGCTAAAGCGTGTACACCGATCAGACCCTGATTCTCCCCTGTCCCGGCGCGGTTTTGCCACAGCCCGGATTTCAGATGATTCCTTCAGGTGGTGAGAAATCCGTATAGCCTGCATGCCTCACCACTTTTTGCCACCGCGAAGCCGGAGTTCTCAAGAGGAGCAGGCATGCAGGCTAGTGGTCTACGGTTTCCGCAACCGGTAGTACTTCATGCTGCCGCCTGGCGACACAGTGAGCCGGTTGTTGACCACGCCCGCCACGGGCATCCAACTCGACACGCTGAGGTTGTCAGCGCTTTCGAGAACGTACTCCGCGAGGCCCTCAGGCCATGCAAGGACGATTTGGCCGTCGGACTGGAGAGTGATCGACAAGACCGGCTGGATGGTCGCCGGGCGTATGAGAGGCATTCCGTACTTGCTCGCCAGGTACGTCACGAGCAGATCCCGATCGGCGGCAGACAAGGCCCGGTTGTAAATGACGATCTCGCTCAGGTCGCCCTTCATCCAGGTCAGCAGGTCGTCGCGCGATCCGATCCGGAGCGCACCGCCCTCGTCAACGGCGCCGTACCCGTGCACGCCTCCGCCGATCGATTGGTCGAAGAGATAGTGCATCACATTGGCCACCTCGACCTGGAAGCCAGCGACCAGGTATTGTTCGGCGGGTATTCTGCTCGCAGCGGCCACCGGCGCGTTCCCGTCGGACGTGCCGCGGGAAACGGTCGGGATCCCACTGCCTGCGGCAAGCCAGTAATCTCGCGGGCGCGGGTTGGCGCCGGTGCATTTCGTCCAAATCGTCCGGGTCGCCGCGAAATCGTCGAATTTGGCGACGTAGAACGAGGTGATGTCGGCGGTAATCGCCACACTGGGCGCGCTGGCGACATCGAGGTAGCGGCTCTCGCCGTCGAATCGCAACACGGGTTTGCCGTTCACGGCGTTTTCGACCAGGACGGGAGCGTAGAGCTCGATCGATTGCGTCGCGTCGTTGTGATTGCCCGACTGATCGGCCCAAACGGTCACCGCACCGCCGGACGCGGTCACCCCCGCGTCGGCCTTAAGCCAAAGCTGCAAGCCATCCGTCGGCGGGGCCGCCGGTCCTGTGCCGGTAATGGTCAGAGTCACCGGCGCCGACGTGCCCCGAACGCCCCAATTGTCCGTGGCGATAGCCCTCAAAGCGACGATGCCGGGGGTGCGCAGTTCGACAGGCAGTTGGTAGGGCGCTGTCGCCACGGAGGCGATCAGGACGTCGTTGGCGGTGAATTCGACCTGTTGAACCGTGCCATCGGCATCGGTTGCAGTCGCCTCGATAACAAGCGTGCCCGGCGCGGCGGCGGAAGTGCCCGGGGCCGGGCTCGACATCACGACGGTGGGGGCTTGGTTGGCAATCCTCAGCAGGGGGATGCCGTATTTGGCGGCCAGGTAGGTCACCAGATTGGTCCGGTCGCTCGCTGAGAGCGCCCGCGCATAAAGCAGGATCTCGGCGATATCGCCTTTCATCTGGGTTACCTGGTCCTCGCGGGTGCCGATGCGCAAGGGCATGCCCGCACCCTCCGGCACCGCGGTGATGGTCCCGCTGCCATTGGGCTCGTAGCCCAGATAATGCGTGAGTGTCGTGCCCGTCGCCTCCAAACCGACGACCGCATAAACGCCAGCCGGCACGCCGGTGGTCCCTGCCACCGCCCCGTAGCCGTCCGCGCCGCCGCGGAAGGCGTTGGGCACGCCCGTGCCAGGGGCAAACCAGCAATCGAACGGACGGGCCAAATTCAACAGCGTTTGGGCCCACACCGCGCGGTAGGTGGCGAAGTCGTCGAACTTGACCACGTAGAATGTGGTCAGATCACCCGTCACGGTTGCGGTCGGTGAATCCATGACCTCGAGATAGCGCGTCGCGCCGTCGAAACGGAGCACCGGTTTCCCGTTCATCGCGCCCTGGACGAGGAGCGGGGCGGCGCCCGGATCCCACTGGCTGGCATCGTTGCCCTGACCGGACTGATCGCTCCACCCGAGCACGAAGTCGCCCGCGGTGGTAGTGACGCCTGCATCGGCTTTCAACCAGAGGCTCAGATCACCCGCTGGAGGGGTCGACGGCGCGGCGCCGGTGATTTGCACCGTGACGGGCGCGGAGGTGCCCCGCGCACCCCAGTTGTCGGTCGCGACGGCGGTGAACGTCGCCCACCCGGGAGACAGAAGATCGACCGCCAATTGGTACGGGCTCTCGGTGAGGCGAGCGATCACCGAGCCGTTGACCACGAAATCAACGCCGGTGACTGTGCCGTCGCTGTCGGTCACGGTGGCGGCCAGGCTGGCCGTTGCCGGCAGCGCATAACTGGCGCCGGCGACCGGACTGGTGAGCGTGACCACGGGTGATTGATTGCCCAGGCGCACGAACGCAACTCCGTATTTGGCGGCCAGGTAGTTGACGACGGTCGTCCGGTCGGCGCTGGTGAGCGCGGTGTCGTAGATGAGCAACTCAGCCATGTCGCCCTTCATTTGGGTGACCAGATCGTCGCGCGATCCGATGCGCAGCGGCATGCCAATGTCTTCGGGCACAAGCGTGATCGTGCCCGGCCGGTCTGCTTGACCGTTCAAGTAGTGGGTGACGGACTGGCCCGGCGATGTCAAAACCCACCACCACAAAGTGACCGGCGGGCACGGCGAACGTACTCGTGACGCCTTGTGTCGGTGTCGCACCGGCATCGGCCCGGTAGACGACGGCGGCTCCGTTTCCCGTGTTCAGGTAGTAATCGTTTGGCATCGCCCGCGCGCCGACTGTTTTCGCCCAAATGCCCCGCCACGTCGCGTAGTCGTCGGCTTTGAGCACGACAAACGTGGTCAGATCGCCCGCCAGAGCGATGCTGGGGGAACTGGCGACATCGAGGTACTGCGGCGCGTCGGTGAAGCGCACGACCGGTTTACCGTTGGCTGCGTCGCCGACCCAGAACGGGGACTGCGTGTCATCGGACTGCGTGGCGTTGTTCATCTGGCCGGACTGATCGGCCCAAGCGGTCACGGCGCCATTGGCGTTGGTGGTCACACCGGCATCGGCCGCGAGCCAAAGCTGCAGACCCGCGGAGACGGGCACCGAGGGCGAAGTGCCTGTCACGTTCACCACCACAGACGCCGATGCGGTCCGCCGTCCGCCCAAGGGGCCATTGTCCAAAGCGATGGCGGTCAACGTCGCCTTTCCGGGAGTCAGCATGTCGAGATTCAACTGGTAAGGCGCGTTTGTGGCAGAGGCAACTGTGATGCCGTTGGCCAGGAAATCGACGCGCACAACCTTGCCGTCCGTGTCTTCGGCCGAAACCACCATGGCCACCGAACTGGACGCCGCCACCGTGGTGTTGGGGGCAGGACTTGTGATCTGCACCGTCGGCGGTTTGTTGAAGGGCAGGTCGTATTTTGCCCGGAGGTATTCGATCACTGCGTTTCGATCGGCCTCGGACAGCGCGACATCGTAGAGCAGCAACTCCGCGAGGTCGCCCTTGAGTTGGGTGACCAGATCGTCGCGCGATCCGATGCGCAACGGCAGGCCGCTGTCCTCGGCAGGGTTAATGAGGCTGATCGTGCCCCGCCCGTTGACCTGGTCGTTGAAGTAGTGCGCAACGTTGGTCCCCGCCACGTCGAAGCCAATCACCGCGAATTGGCCTGAGGGCACCGCCGCCGCGCCGTCGGCGCTCAGCCATTGGGTGGCGTTCCCTCGGTAGAGCAGCGGAATATTGCTGTTCGGCTGAAAGTAGTAGTCCGTCGGTCGGGGCTTGTTGCCGAGCACCTTGCTCCAGACAGCGCGGTAGCCGCTCATGTCCGCCAGCTTCACCACGAAGAACGTCGACAAATCCCCGACGAACGAGACGCCGGGCGAATTGGCGACATCGAGGTACTTCGTCCCCCCCTCGAACCGGAGAACAGGCTTACCGTTGAGCACGTTGTCGACGAACTTGGGCGCCTGGGCCGAATTCGGCTGTGCGGCGTGGTTTGCCTGGCCCGATTGGTCGGCCCAACCCGTGACATTGCTCACTGGCGTTCTTGGTCACCCCTGCGTCGGCTTTCAGCCACAGTTGCAGATTCGCCCTCGGAGGTTCGGAGGGCTGGGCGCGCAGACTGCTGGCGCCGGCCAGCCCAAGCAATGCCGCGCAAAGCACGGCAGGAGTCGCCGACAGCCAAGAGGAATAGGGTATTGCGTGCGTTCTCATAACAGAGTCCGGGTTGCGGTTTGGGATTCGGCGAACTCTATCGTTTTCCCGACCGCGTGGCAAGCAACATGTGCGCGAGCGCAGTCCACATCCAATCGCCGAGGGACTCCTCCAAAGCGTGCGCGTGGCCATCCTGGATGGCCGCCAAGATTCGCGTCCCATCGCTCATCGGCCACCGGAGATGTGCAGTCACCCGAATGCTCGACAGCTTACCGACGATCAGGTCCCAGTGACAGCAGATTCTCGCGTGTGCGGCTGCCTGCAGCGGTCGGACTCCATCTGGTTTGGCCAGGCTGGGACTGAACTGGCAGTCTGTCCCCCGGCACCAGATGCCGCTCACTCCGCCGAAGAGAATCCGAAGAATCTTGATGCAAACCGGCACGGCTTTTCGCCATTACCAGATGAAGGCTGAATTGGGCTCAAGGGACTGAGGCGTAGAGCGGCAGAGCCGCCTCTGTGAGACCGAGGCCGGCATAGCGGTCTGCGCGCAGGGTCTTCATCGGTTACACCATTGCAGATCAACCACAAACGAACTGAAAGAAGATCATGAAAACGTCGAGAACTCGCTGCGACAGCACCAGTGCCGCTCGTCATTCACCAAGAGTGTTCGGTCACATGGCGAAGTCGGCGGAGGGCACAGGTCTGGAACCGCACGCTGGATTGGGACGCTTCCGCTCCAGGTGCGAAAGTCATAATACACTGGCGACCATGCTCTGCCTTTCCTTACTGGGGTGTGCCCTTGCAGTCCTCGCGGCCAAGCCGCCGCCGTCGCCTGGCCAAACCGACGATCCAACACGGGCTGGAGACATTCGAGGGACGCTGACCGCTCTACGCCAATACGGCCCTGAAGGCTGGGATGTCTATATACCGGGTCGCTCCTTCTTCGCCCGCACCGGGACAGATGCCACCTTCCTGCTGAATTATGTTCCCCCAGGGGCCTACACGATTGTTGTTTCCCGGCAAGGCTTCAAGGTCAGGGAAATCCACGCGTCCGTGACGTCGGGAAAGCTCACCGACCTCGGGAATGTCGAACTGATCGTCGATGCTGACCAGGACACGTTCTTCAGTGATGTGGACTGCGATGACAGTGACCCCAGCATCCATCCGTCCGGCATCGAGGTCTGCAACGGAAAAGACGACGACTGCGACGGTCTCATCGATGAGGACGTCGGTGACATGTATTACCCGGATATGGATGGAGATGGGTATGGCGACGCACTGCAAGCAATGGTGTCGTGCACCAATTCTGGCCCACCCTATGTCCTGGCGGGGGGTGACTGCGACGATGGCAATCCGACCATCAATCCCGGGGCAGAGGAACTCTGCGACGCAAAAGACAACGATTGCGACGGATTGTTCGATGAGGGTCTCAGAAAGACTTACTATCGAGACTTTGACGAAGATGGGTGGGGCGATGAGGGTTTTCCAGCGGAGTCTGCGGTCCTCAGTGGGGATGGGTGCCAACCTTCGGTGACTGTGATGACATGGATCCAGACACGCATCCCGAAGCACCAGAACTCTGTGATGGCAACGACAACGATTGCGACGGAGTCACTGATGAGGACTGCCAATAGATCACGTGATATCTCCCGCGCCATTGTGGTCGAGCGGCTGATGGCCACGTGTCCTCGACCGGAGAGGTTCACATGTCCTTCATGGTGTGCGATACCGCTTTGCTGCGCTAGCCTCGATTCCCATGAGCGAATCTGGGGCTAACGTTTTTGGCCGGAAGCCCGTTTATCCGAAGAGCAGGTTGAGCTTTCGATTGTCCAGCCAGGGAATCGCCGGCTGCTTCTTGTCGATTCCCGCCTTGAGGAGGAGTGGATTGTGGGCGCGCTTCTGAAACCTCACCAGAATCTCCTTTTCCCCGAGGTCCACCGTCGCGTGCGCGTCAATGAAATCCCGGAAGAGCGTTCGACTTGGCGCGCTCATAGCCTTGACCGATTTCATTGGCGAAGAGCCGGTAGAGGCTGCTCCCCATCAAGGTCAGTTGCAGATCGCAATCCACTTTCATCGGCACCGCGGACGAGAGCGCGTCCATGTGGAAGAAGTCGATGCCGTCCTGAATGTTGTTCTCGATGATCATCCGCCGCGCATACCGCTCGATGAGTTTGGGGGCCGAGCGGGTCAACTGATTGGTCAGCAGGAAGGTCGGTTCTTCATGGCCCAGATCCGCCACGATGATTTGTCGGATCGCTCCGGGATATCCCTTCAGTTCGACGCGTTGGTCGATGACGCGCGGATCGCGATAAATCCGCGACACCCCCTCCAGGTGGATCTGTCGCCAGGCCGACCCGGGCTGCGCCCAGACCTCTTGGAGCATCGCCTGGGAACGCCGCCGCAAGGTGATGAAGTCGATGCCCTGCGCGGTGAGGTTGGCCAGGTTGCCGTAGGTCGTCAGTTTGGAATCGAAGATCAGCTCCCGCGGTAACTGGCCGGTGCGCTCCTTCCAGAACGCCACAAAGCGGAGCACTTCGTCGTTCTGATTCTCTTTGCGGACCTGCGCATTGCCGTAGCAGAAGACGTGGGTGTCGGCATCTTGGGCCACAAAGGCCAGCAACCCCTTCTGGCGGCGGCTGCGCTTGGACACGTAGTGTTTCTGTAAGAGCGCGTCCTCGCCGTGGAAGGGGATGGTGTGAAAGTCCAGGTCAAAGGACTCGCCTCGCGGCAGTCCCAGCGTCTGGAGGGTGTCAAACCACTGCCGCATGGCCTTGGGATAAGCGGACGGCACAATCCGCGAACTGTACTCGGTCAGAAACGAACGTTTGGGGATGGAGTTCAAACCGGCAAACAGGGCCAACCCGGGATCAAAGACCTCGCTCATCACGTGGCTATGCCGGGCCGAACCGTAGAGTTTGAGTCCCAGCAGGGCGCGGAGCGCGTGGGCGGCCGGGATCATCGCCGAGCCGGGAAAACCATTTTGCGCGAAGAGGGTCTCCCAAGGGATCTGCGCCAGATAGGGAACGAACAGAAACAGACCGCCAAACTGGGTGCGGAACTGGCGGGCTGAGAGATCCAATTGCTGCACGTCGGCCACCGGCGCTCGATCTGGGTGGGGATGCTCGGGGCGTTCGTCCTCGGTCCGGCGGGGCAACCGGGCGAAGCCTTCCTCTTTGAGGATGATCCCGATGTAGGCGGGGCTCAGCCGATGGCCTTCGTCTTGCAGGAGCCGGTCGATGTCATAGATGGAGAGGTTCTGCTTGCGGGCCTGGACGATGCGTTCGCGCACCGGATCGGATTTAGGGGCATGCTGGGGTCCTTTGGCTGGCGGCAAGAAGAAGGCCCTGGAGGGATTTTGTCGGAAGTGGTGGACCAAGACGCGGAAGCTACCCGCGGAGTAGCCGAAGCGGCGGGCGACCTCTTTGGAAGGGAGCCGGTCGACGAAGAAGGCGCGGAGGGCTTCGTATTGGCGATGAGTGGCGTTGGCGGGCTGGAGGAAGGCCTGGGCCGGGTCAGTTAGTTTTGTGTGTTTATTGTTAAACACATATCCACTTTGTCACAATCAGACCTCTTGTCAACCGAAAACACAACCTGTGGGGCCGAATTCGATCATGTTCCCCCATATTTTGCGGTTTACATCCGGGATCAGGGCAGAGGAACTGGTGAAGTTCGACGCCGCCGAACTCTCCAATGTGATGTAGTGGATAATAGACCTATAGTATAGTGATTGCCTAACTACCAGACTGAAGGATCCATCACCGAAGTCCCAGCGCTACAGGATTCAGGCGCTGGAATCCGTTAGTAGGGGGGCTATCCGTGGGAATTCAGGCTAGCCTGCTCCATCTACCCAACATCTGAACAAAACAGTCAAGTTTTCCGCGAAGCGGAAGGGAGGATTCCAACGATGCTCCGCGTTCGAACGGCCCCATCGGTACCAGCAGAATCGAAAGCCCAGGTCGCTCGTCGGTTCGAGGCGGAGCTTCGTTGGAATCCTTGACCGGTCAAATGTGTTGGATCTCTGGATTAGGTGCCTTTGGCCCACCGTTCCATCGCGGAGGACGAACCTCAAGCCGGCTGCCGGCGAGTAAGCCGGGTTCTACCGGCTGGCGCTCGGTGAGACCACGACTGTCAACTGGGCAACAGTGGTGGTCGCACTACCGTAGGGATTGATCACGACGACGCTGTAGCCACCCGGTTTGGCGTGGTGGACATCGCTGACCACCACGTTCGTGGTCGTGACGCCGGAGACATTGCTGCCATCCCCCAGGTCGGCTTCGCCTCTGCGCCATGGGTAGCTGAGTGCCAGAGTGCCCACAACCTCGACGCCGAGGCAGGCGGCGCTACCGACGGCATTGGTGCAGCTCGATGGTTGGGGTGGGACGACGAGCGTGGGGACGTACTCCACGAGGCCAAGTTCGAGTGTTCCATCGCTGCCGGTGACGAACACATTGCCGCAGGAGTCCACGGTCGTCGCACCAGGACAGCCCCCGTAGTCCAGCGCCATGGAGGTTGGTCCACACCGGAACGCCGCCTGCTGGAGTACTTGACCGTAGCCCAGTCGACATGACTGGTCCGTTCGCTTGTTTGGTCACGTCCTCTCATCTGTCCCAAGCGGTTCTTTGGGGCGGATTGCACGTGCGTTCTTAACCTCTTCCCCGTGGCAGTGCTGTGAGAAGTCTGCAACCCGGACAACGGCTTAGCCCGCATTTCTCGCAGCGCGGCAGAGCCGCAACCAAAGCGACGGGAGACTCGTGCGTCTTTGCTGCCGGCGAATGCGCAGGTCGCCGCGCTGCGCCGGCGCTGGATGGCAGAGTCGCGCCCGGAACTTCCAGACGGCGCGTCTTGTCGCTGCTGCGCAGCGCTCAGGGGATCCGAGGAGATGCACCACCAAGGTGGGTGCAAGCGAGCCGCAGATGTTCAACAACTGACCGCCCTGGCAGCGTGAGAGTCTTCTCCAAAATGCTCGAAGTGAACACATGGTAACACCAACTTTTGATGTCATCTGACCGGTCACCGTCCTATTTCACCTGAAATGCGGGTTAGGGATAATCCAAGAGGTTTACAAACCAAAACTCCGGATGCGGCTGGTGATCGCGGTTCCAGCGGCTCATCACGTCGTCACGGTGGGCCACCCACTTGGGGTATTTGCCGTACTCAACATGGCTGTCGCAGAAAAGGATGTTCGCGCCGCCACGGTGCCGGCGGCTCGGGCCCAGGGTCACAATTCCCATCGTTCCCCCGAAATCCCATCCGAACGTCGGGTCAAAACTGAATCCCCAACCGCGAGAGTCCGTTCCATCGCCGAAGGCAATCATGTCCGCCGGTGCGACCACTTCCGTGTCCTTGATCTGAGGAAAAGGGGCCTCGTCAGCACAATCTGTGGGTCAGAATGGTGGCAGCACACACGCAACCTACTGGTTGTGAACAACTTCTACCATCACAAACCACTGCATCAACCGGTCATCACACCCCAAGGCCAGGCAGGCGAGCGGTGGCGACGGGCTTTGAGCCTCCAGCTCGCGTCGCCACCGGTCGCCACGCGTAACGGACTCGCCTGCCTGGCCTTGGAGTGTGCCATTCTGACCCACAGATTCTGCTACAGAGCCGAAAAGGGAAACCGCCGCCGTCCAACCCCAGGTCGGCGGACATACTGCTAGCCAAACTCGTTGTAGGCGTAACTGGGGGAGATGATGACCTCGCCAACGACAACGGGAGAGTTTGACCAGGCAAGAGCGTTCCGGTAGGATGGACAAACGTAAACCTTGCGCACGCCGCCCATGGTGTCGCCGAAGGAGGCGAACCACGGGTTGGCGATTTTCTGCATGCCGTGAACGGGGTACACGTGGTGATCGGCGACATACATGGTCAGGGCGAGGCTGATTTGGCGCAGGTTGCTGATGCAGTTGGCCGCCTTGGCCTTCTCCTTAGCATTGGACAAGGTCGGCAACATCAGGCCTGCCAGGATGGCAATGATCGCGATCACCACAAGCAGTTCGATGAGCGTGAAGGCGCGCCGATTCTCGTGGCGAAGTGACTTACTGCTCGGTCGAGAGGATATACTACACGGACCCCTCACCCCGTCCCTCTCCCATCCGATGGGAGAGGGCGCCCCCGCGACTGCACGGGCGGGTGAGAGTGACGGTGTAGTGCATCCGCGGTGATTGCTCTGTATGCGCGGGGGGGCGCGTGCCGTGGGAGCGTCCTGGGGTGCGGCCTGTCTGCCGTGCCGGCATAGGCAGGCAGTCCTGTGCCGCTTTGGATTCTGCCGCGAGTGCCAAAGCGCCAGAGGACCGGCGGACTGCAAACGCTTCGCGAGGGCTCGCTATCGGGTTCATGGTTCACGTCACGGGCTCACGGCCCGATAGAACCTGTTGGTCGTTGTGACTGCGCCCAAGTCCATATTGGTAGCTCAGTGGCAGACCGCCTACAGCCTCGACGGTGAAGCTGGCGGTGGTGCCGACGGCGTTCGTGCAGCTCAGCGGTTGGCAGGTGATGATGGGCGGGGTGACGTACTTCACGGTGACGAGGTCGTAATTGCCGTCGCTGTCCTGCGAGTTCCCTGATACGTAGACCGCCTCGGTGGCGTCCACCGCGACCGACCAGGCGTGGTCGAGGTAGTTTCCCGGCCCGTTGTAGAGGTTGGTCCACAAGGGCAGACCCGAACTCGAGTAAGCGACGGTGGCGATGGCGGAATTCTGGCCGCCGCTGTAAGACGACGAGCCCGTCACATAGACGTTGCCGCTGGCGTCCACCGCCAGGGCCCGGGGGTCGTCCCATTGGTTTTCCAGCCCGTTGTAACGGTTGGTCCACACCGGCACGCCTGCGCTGGTATACTTGACCGTCGCATAGTCCCCCATAGTGCCACTGCCTTCCGACGACCCGGTCACATACACATTGTCGTTAGCGTCCACCGCCACCGCGCAGGCCAAGTCACTTCCGTTAGCGAGCCCGTTGTAGCGGTTGGTCCACAAGGGCACTCCGACGCTCGAGTGTTTGATCGTCAAGAAGTCGTCCCAGGTTTGACCCAAAGGACCGTATATCACTGCCACCGCGCCGCTGCTGTCCACTGCCAGAGGGCGAGGGCAGACTTGGCCAGCGCGCCGTAGGAGTTGGTCCATAGCAGAACCCCATCGCCCGAGTATTTGATCGTCGCGGACTTGCTGCCAGTCGAGGTGCTCGCACAACTTGTGATCACCGCATTACCAGCGGCGTCCGTAACCACAGCGGCGGGCCAATCATCACTGTTGCTCGGCCCGTTGTAGCGCTTGGCCCACAACTGGACCCCTTCGCTCGAGTACCTGATCGTCAGGACGTCATGATTCGAACCGTTCCAGGGAGGCTGGCAGGTCACGATCACGTTGCCACTGGGGTCCACTGCCAGCAGTTGACCACCCCAAGAATCAGATGCCTGAGCAGAGCGGGTCCACAACGAGAGTCCATCCGGCGAATACTTCGCCGTTGTGCAGAGAACCACGGACACATCACTGCTGCAGGATTGGCCTGTCACCAGAACGTTGCCGCTGGCGTCCATGGCGAGAGCCGCGGGCGCGCTATAGCCGTCTTCCGGCCCGCTGAAGCGGTTGGTCCATAAGGGCACCCCCGCGCTCGAATACTTGAGCGTTTCGCCGTACGAGACGCCGGTTACGATCACGTTGCCATGGGCATCCGCGGCCATGGCAACAGGTTGCTCGGACTTGGCCTGCCCATCGTACCGCTGCACCCAGGCTTCGATGACCTGCGCGTGGGCGATGGCGGGGAGCAGCACAACTGCGGCGGCCAGCACCAGCCCTCGGATGCGAGCGAAATTGAGCAAAAGGAAACGAAGACAACGAAGCGAAGTCGCCGGCGAACCCCGACTTGGGAGAGAAGGACCCGCCGCTCCTCTTGTCCGACGCTTTCCCTCTGCGTTCGCTTCGTGGAAAGAGGGGTGCATGGGTTCGGGTAGAAGGGCTGTCTGCGCTTCTGGGGATGGGCGACGGACAATCCTGCGTTGCGCGCGCCCCCGCTTGGTGTTAACTAGGCAACGTGAAGACGATATTCGACGTTGCGGAAGCGCAGGCGCGGCTGCCCAAGCTGGTGCGCGCCAAGCAGACCGTTTCCCTCCGGCAAGAGGACGAAACGGTGGCATTCCTCGTGCCCCGCGATCGGATGGAGGCGCTGTTGGAAACGATGGAGATCCTGGCCAACCCGCGGGCCATGCGCGCCATCCGCCGCGACCAGTCCGGCAAAGGCAAATACCTGCCGCTGTCGGCGCTGGATGAACATTAGAGTCGAACTCGACCCGCAAGTGGCCGCTTTCGTGCGCGCGCTGGCGCCGGAGCCGCGCAAGCGCCTGCGCGCAGCGTTGCGGGGATTGGAGCAGGAAAAGGGCGACCTTAAGCAACTCGAAGCGGAGTTGGCCGGTTACACCCGGCTGCGAGTGGGAAGCTACAGGATCGTCGTGCGGTTCTACGCTCAGGGCGGCCAGCGAGTGGCCCGTTGCGTTTTCGCAGAAAAGCGTTCGATTGTTTACGAACTGTTCTCCGAGATTCTGCGAGGCCCGGCCTGGACCGAATAACCGACGGCCGTCTGAACATGGTTTGATTGTGTCCCTTTTCATTCCTTCGTCGCCTTCATCTGAATCGGCTTTCCCATGATTCGGTCCCTGGCCTGGCAGCGCGCGTTCACGGACTGATCGCGTGGTAGAATCGGTCCGTGGTCGTGAGCGCGCCCAGGTCCATCAGGACAACCGGCTCGGTGTAGTTGAAGCTCATCCAGTCTTCCCAACTGCCCTCGGCCATCGAGGAAGATCGCCGGATGCGATACGGCTGACCGACGGTGCCGTCGCGGAAGATGAAGCTGAAGCCGGTCGTCAGCGAATACGAGAAGTCGGTCAACCGGCCACCGCTGGGCGGGACGACGACGGTGAGTTGGGCAACTTGGCTGGTCGCACTGCCGTAGGCGTTGGTCACGACCACGCTGTAGCCGCCCGCATCCGCGAGTTGGACATCAGCGATCACCTGGTTCGCTGTGGTGACGCCGGAGAGGTTGCCGCCGTCCGCCAGGTCGGTTTCGCCTTTGCGCCACTGGTAGCCGAAGGGCGTGCCGCCCGCAACCTCGACGCTGAAGTTGGCGGTGGTACCGGCAGCATTCGTGCAGCTCAGGGGTTGGCGGGTGATGATGGGCGGGGTGACGTATTTCACGGTGACGAGGTCGTAATTGCCGTCGCTGCGCTGCGAGTTACCCGCCACGAAGACACCCCCATTGGCGTCCACCGCGACAGCCAAGGCGCTGTCACCGTAGTCACCCGGCCCGTTGTAGAGATTGGTCCACAGCGGCACGCCCGACTCCGAGTAGGCGACGGTGGCACAGGCGGAATCCATGGTATTCCTGTAGACCGAAATGCCCGTCACGAACACGTTTCCGCTGGCATCCACCGCCAAAGCCCGGGCTTGATCAAGCCAGTTCTCAGGCCCGTCGTAGCGGTTGGTCCACAACGGAACGCCTGCATTCGAGTACTTGATTGTGGCGTAGTCAAAGAGCCTGTTGCTGCCATCCGATTCGCCGGTCACATACACGTTGTCGCTGGCGTCGACCGCCACCGCGCAGGCACGGTCCCATTCTTTGCCGGGCCCGTTGTAGTAGTTGGTCCACAACGGCACCCCCGCACTCGAATACTTGATCGTCAAGAAGTCAGAGTCAGCGTTGAGGAAGGCGCCGCCGGTCACCAACACGTTGCCGCCGCTGTCCAGCGCCATGGCGTCAACGATCATGCTGTACAACCGGGTCCATTGTGGAACCCCCGCGCTGGAATACTTGATCGTCACGGCGTTGCCACCCGAGCGGCCGGTTACGACCACGTTGCCGTCGGCGTCTGTGGCCAGGGCCCGAGGCGTAGGGCCGTCGTCGGTGTTGCCGGGACCGTTGTAACGCCTGGTCCACAGCAGGTTTCCCGCGCTCGAATACTTGATCGTCAAGATGTCAGAGGGGGTGCCATCCCAGGGGTTTTGGCACGTTACAACGACGTTGCCACCGGCATCCACCGCCAGCGCCATGCCACCGCTGAAACCCGACTCTAACTGGCGGGTCCACAAAGGCACTCCCTCGGGCGAGTACTTGACCGTCGTGCAGAGTGTAGGGACAGCGGGGAGGCCTGCCGTAAGGCCCGTAACAAACACATTGCCGCTGGCGTCCACGGCCATGGCCGAAGGAACGTCAGCACTATTCCCCGGCCCGTTATAGTAGTTGGTCCACAAGGGCACGCCCGCTCCCGAATACTTAAGTGTCACATAGTCGTGCTGGCTCCCTCCGTAGGCAGGGTCACCACCGTACGAGAAGCCGGTCACGAGCACGTTGCCACCGGCATCCACCGCCATCGTGGGGGGTTGGCCTAGTGAGGAGGTTCTCTGGTCGTGACACTGGACCCAGGCTTCGATGGCCTGGGCCTGGGGCGGCGTCTGTGTTGGGATCAGGCAAAGCATGGCGATGAACCATTCACTCGCCCCCAGATGCTGGGCGAGGCGGCCCAAGCGGACTGTGTTGTGGGCTTTCATCATAGTTCCTTGACTCGATCACGTCTTCTTGCTCTGGACTCGGTCAGGGCGAGTTGATGGCGAGCCTCGTGTGCACTTCATTCAATGCCGCGTCGTAGTAATAGAGCGGATCGGATGGCTGAATTGACGTGAGTTCGAACATCGCCGCGTAGTATTTCTTCCCGAACGTTTGCGTGAACGAACACTGGCCATTGACGTCGGTAGTCGCGGACACGGGGATGACGGTCTCCGGTGTATTGATGGCTTTTATGGGGGTCCATGTCGCGAACACCGTGGCGCCTTGCACAGGCTGGTGCGCCGCATTGTGCACTGTGTACGTGACCGTGGCGGTCCATTGTCCGCCCCCGGAAGATTTTGCCACAGTGAGGCCGCCCGCATGGACAGCGTAGTTTCGGACCGCAATTGGGATCGGCGCGCTGAATCCCTGGCTATTGTCTGCGCCGGTGGCAATGGCAATGAGCGCGCCGGCGCCGTCCCCGACGTCTGTCGTGTCCCATGATAAGATCCATTCTCCCTCGGCCAGCGCTGCCGAACCGATTGTGGTCTCGCCGAAATAGAACTCAACGCCTTCGACCAGCCCCAGATCCGCCGCGGCAGCAGCGAGGATTGTCGCGCCTGAGACGGGGACCGGGTCCACGCTGTATGGATCGTAGAACGGCTGGGTGATGCGCACTGATGGTACCAAGCTGGCTGTGTTGTTGACGCCGACGAGGACCGCTGCGCCCGCGAGCTGCGCCGTGCCATCCGTCGCCACCGCCACCAGCGTATGCGGCCCGTCGGCCACGCCGACAGTGTTCCAACTAACGGCCCAACCGTCCGAGCTGTCCGTGTCTTGGTCGAGGAACTGACCATCGAGGTAGAAGTCCACGAAAGTGGTGGTCGACGGGGGATCGCCGACCGCGCATGCTGCTTTTCCAGCAACTTTGGTGGCGTCTGTGGGCGCCGTGAACGTCAGATTCGGCGGCTCCCCCCAATACACCAACTCGGCCACGTTGAGCAACGGCTCCCGGTAGGGATCGAGCACCCTGAGATAGCAAAGGAGATCGCAGAAGTGAGCATAGTGGCCGACGTGCCAGCCGGAGTCGCGAATCGCTGTGCCAACCGTCTCGACGCCAGCCGCGGTTTTCTCGAGTCCGTACCGTGCGATGTAGAGTGCTGCCGCCCCCGCCACGTGGGGCGAAGCCATGCTGGTTCCGGACATGGTGGCATAACCGCCGGCCGACATCAGGAAGGTCGAGTAAATGGCCACGCCGGGTGCGCAGAGATCCACCACCTCACCGTAGTTGCTGAACCACGCGAGCGAATCGTCGAAATCGTACTCCTCGGTGATTCCGCCCAGGCCGCCGGGCAATCCATCATTGTCATCAAGCGCTGAGACCGTGAGGGCGGTGGGTTCGGATGCTGGCGAGCAATTCGCGGCGTCCCATGCCGAATTACCGGCCGCGACGACAAACACAACGCCGGCTGCTGCGGCTCCCTCGACCGCGTCGTTGATGGCCTGGGAGAAACCGCCGCCCAGGCTCATGTTGGCGACTTCGAACGTCTCGCTCGCTGCGCCACCCAGTCGATGCCCGCCAGCACGGTCGCCTCCGAGCCCCCGCCGCTGGAGTCCAGCACTTTCACCGCCCACAGACGCGCCCCGGGCGCGACGCCGACAACACCAAGATCATTATCCCGCGCGCCGATGATCCCCCCGACGTGAGTGCCGTGGCCGTTGTCGTCCTGCCAGTTGGCGTCGGTCTTAAAGGTCTTCTTGGCCGTGTAGAAGCGGACCCCTTCCGGTTGCACGTTGAGGTCCGGGTGCGTCGCGTCCAAGCCCGTATTGATGACGGCGATGTCCACCTCCGCCGCAATGTCGCCGCCGGTGATCAAGCCCGGCACCGCATCGGCGTCGCAGCGCCGGATGCCGGTGGGCACGGTTTGTTGAAAGGCCGTATAGACCTGGTCCTGTTCAACATAGGCAACCTCGCTGCGCCGGGCGAGCGCCTGGGCCGCCGGCGCCGCGCCAGCGAAGGCAAAGCCCTTGATGGCCCTGGTGTAAACGTGATCGAGTTGCAGGCCGTGTTGAGTAGCCAAGGCATTGGCCGTGCCTGGCGCATCGCGGTTGTCGGGTTTCAGCACCGCGATGTAGCGTTCTGGGATGATCTGGGCCCAGACTGTCCCAGTGCCGACCAGCAGCGCGATGGCCAGCCAGGCCAGCGTCGATCGTGTCGTTTGGTTGTACTCCTTGGTTCATTCTCGATTCCCCTTCTTCGGTTTGTTCATACCTTTCCACCACACTCAGGCGATTTTTCCGTGTGGTTTGCAGAAGAATCTTGAATTCTATGGGTGCTCGAGGAGGTTCAGATCCCAGTGTTCGGGATGGGGCCGGTGGTCGCGGTTCCAGCGGCGCATGACGTCGTCGCGATGCTCGACCCATTTGCGGTACTTGCCGTATTCGATATGGCCGTCGCAGAAAAGGACGTTGGCGCCGCCGCTGTGCCGTCGGCTCGGGCCGAAGGACTCGAAAAGCCCGTCAGGCCAGGTGAAACCCCAGGTTGGAACGACCGTGAAGTTCCAGCCGCGGACAGAATCGTTCCCGTCGGTGAAGGCGATCATGTCCGCCGGCGCCACGACCTGGGACTCCTTGAGGTGATAGTCCCGGTGTAGCGGCGCCTCGAATCCGCCGTTAAGGCCCAGCGTTGCGCCCATGCCACAGCCCAACATGTTGTAGGCGTAACTGATGGCCACGATCTGGCCGAACGCGACGGCGGGATTGGTCCAGTTGAGGGCATTCCGGAAGGAGGGACAGACATAGACCTTGCGCACGCCGCTCATCGTGTCACCGAAAGTGGCCGGCCACGGATTGGAAATGGCCTGCGATTCGAACATGGGGTAGACGCGGTGCTCGCCTAGATACATGGTCAGCGCGAGGCTGATTTGGCGCAGGTTGCTGACGCAGTGGATCGACTTGGCCTTCTCCTTGGCGCCGGACAAGGTCGGCAACATCAGGCCCGCCAGAATCGCAATGATCGCAATTACCACCAGGAGTTCGATGAGAGTGAAGGCGTGGCTTGGGATCGTGGGCCGGCAGCCTCGGGGATCGGCGTGCACTGCGTCCTCCCCTCGGAAAAGCGGCGCTAAAGGCGCACGCAGTCCAGACACTTCGCAAGGTTCGGGGACGCCCGGCCGTCGCGCCAGCCCCGCATTGCGGGAGGGTGCGGTGCTTGGAGCACCGCTTTGTCCCTGCGATCCACGGAGAGGCCCGACAGGAGATATCGAGCGCACGTCACCTTTCCCCTTCCAACCACGCGACGGGGCTGGCGTCGGTCATGAAATCAGGTGTGAGGCACTGCGGCTCGCTTGCGCCCAGTGTTCGGTAGCACAACTGATGGTACGTCGTACCCAGGCCCCCATACTCCCAGAACTCGTACACCATCGCCTTCGAATCCGGCGACCAGACTACCCGGTAGAAACCGGGCCCAGGGGGGCTGATCCAACCCTTCATCCCGGCCGGCGGGTCCATACGACCCAGGTTGCGGAGATCCGAACCGTCGGGCCGAATCACATGCAAGGACGCGTTGCCCCGATGAAAGGCGATCCAGTTGCCATCGGGCGACCAGGTCGGTGCCTCGCCTTGTGTCAACAGCGCCGATTGCCCCGTCGCCACATCCAGGATCTTCAGCACGTTGGTGCGGCTTTGCGTCACGTACCCCGGCAGCGTGTACACCAATCGTCGGCCGTCAGGGGACCAGTCGTGGGTGGTCGCCCCGGCCAGCAACGGCTCGGGCGATACCGGTTCCGCCAGCCCGGTAATGTCGCCGGCAGCATCAAAGGCGATCCGCCCGATGTAGATCCCGGGGAACGCCGGCGGCCCGTTTTGCGCACCCGGCTCCATCGGTTTAGATGCTGCCCACGAGATTATTCCGTCATCCAGCCCGCGAGTCGCGTCATGCGCCCAGTTGATGATCCGATCCCGTTCCTGCCCCCGGCGGAAGGAGCCAAAGGAGAACACATGGATCCCAGTCACCTGGCCGATGCCGGGCAGGTCGGTCAGTTGGATGGCCTCGTCCGGCCTGGCATCGTCACGGACAGCAAACAGTTCTCGGGGCGGCTGGTTGGTGTGAGCCGAGGGCATGTCGCGGATTTCCAGGAACCAGCGATGTCCTCCGTGCAGGGCCCGGGACGGCGGGGCCGGGTATCCCAACGGCGTCAGAGCGCGCTTGGCATCCTTCACCGTCATGGCATGAAGGCGGCCGTCCATCGTGAAGTAAAGGCGGCCCGGGAGAGAATCGACGGTTAGCGGTGCGGGCGCCGAGGGCGGCGCGATGATCGTGTAACCGTCCCCGGGCTTGACATCGCGGTGAACCAGCAGTTTGCCCGCACGCGCCAGCCTGAGCTCATAGCACTCGAACCCGTATTGAACGGGGAAGGGCTCCGACACGGTCTTGCCGTCCTTGACGCGCACGCCCCAGAGATCCCAACTGCGCAGCCGGTCGCTGGTGAAGAGGATGACCGGCTGGTTGGGAGACCAGATGGGCGTGCGGCAGTCGTCGGGGAGATTCAGCGGGCGGGTGGCGCCGGTCTCGACTTCCGTCACAAACAACGCGTGCGACGGTGGATTGCCCGGCTCGGGTTCACGGGTGGGCCGCGAATACACTACATACTTCCCGTCTGGCGAGAATCGGGCGTGCTCGACGGCGTTGGACGCGAAAGAGGCCAGCAAGCGGACCTGGCCGTCCGGGACCGAGACCACCGCCAATCCAGGTTCGTTGCGGCGGGCGCACGCCAACCACTTGCCGTCGGGGGACCAATCCTGGGGCTCATAATACACGAACTTCGTTGCGGACAGCACGGGCACGACCACGCGGAACTCGCCTGCTTCCGGCGCGACCATGCGGAGCTCGGGTCGATAGATGGGCGGCGGAGTCAGCCAAAGGTAAGCGAGCCAACGTGAGTCCGGCGACCACGCGTAACCCTCGAAAGGCATCTCGAAGAGGGCGGGGCGGCTGGTCGGGCTCAGGCGCGTCACGGCTTGGGCATAGAGATCCTGGATGAACTCGAAGATTCCGAGGGCGTCCCGCCCATTGCCCACGAACTTCCGGACCTTGCCGGACTCGAGACGCCGGACCATCACGCCGCCCTCGCCTTTCGTCCAGTCCGTGTAAGCGAGGTGGCGCTCGTCCGGCGACAGGGCGGCTGATCTCTCGACCAGGGCCATGCCGTTGAACAGGCCGTGGGCCCGGGCGTCGGAGTCCGGGACGCCGCCGAGGGCTGGCTCAAAGCGGTCTGCAATTGCGTCCGGGTGGAGGCGGCCTGTCCCTGAGCTTCGCGGTTTCGCACGAACTGCCAATAACTCAAGGCGACCGCGACGAGGACGACCGTGGAAACGCTGCCGGCGACGATCAACTCGGTTCGGCGGCGCCGGGCGAACTTCCCAAGTCGATAGCGCAGCGTGGGCGGCCCGGCGAAACCGGTTCGTGGCGGAGATGATGATGGAGATCGTCGGACAGCGCATGCGCACTCTCGTAGCGGCGCCTGCGGTCCTTCTCGAGCGCCTTCATGACAATCCAGTCCAGATCCCCCTGCACCTCTTGCCACGTCTGACTTCTGTCCTGTGCCCTCTGTCCTCTGTCCTCTGTTTTCCGTCCTCTGACTCTCTGACTTCTGATGTTTGGTCAGCTCCGTGAGCCGGACAGACGGCTTGGCCGGCTCGGTCTCCTGGATCATCTGGCGGATCTCGTCCAAGGCCGCCTTACGAAGCGTTTCCGGATCGAAGGGCGTCACGCCCGTCAGCAGTTCGTAAAGCAGCACGCCCAGCGAGTAGATGTCGCTGCGAGTGTCCACGTCCACGCCGCTCAAGGCCGCCTGTTCCGGGCTCATGTAAGCCGGCGTGCCGACCAGCTGCTGAAACGCGGTGAAGAGGGTCTTCTCGGTGAGCTTCTGTCCCAGCGCCTTGGCAACGCCAAAGTCAATCACCTTGGGCACCGGCTCCCCGTCGATGCACCGTGACCAGGACGTTGGTGGGTTTGAGGTCGCGGTGGATGATGCCTTTCTGGTGCGCGTGCTGCACCGCCTGGCAGACCTTCATGAACAGCTCCAGGCGCTCCGCGCGTGGACAGGTTGCTGTCTGAGTCGCAGTAGTCGGTGATGGGGATGCCCCGGACCAGTTCCATCACGAAATAGGGCCGCCCGCTATCGGTGGCTCCGGCATCCAGGACGCGGGCGATGTTGGGATGGTCCATCAGGGCCAGGGCCTGCCGCTCCGCCTCGAACCGGGCGATGACTTCCCGGGTGTCCATGCCGGCCTTGATGATCTTGAGGGCCACCTTGCGCTGGACCGGCTCGGTCTGCTCGGCCATGAAGACCCGGCCAAATGCCCCTTGGCCGATCTCCTCGAGCAGTCGGTAACGGCCAATCACCGCGCCCGGACCTTCCAGCAAGGACTCCGTTTCGGGACCAGGCGCCTCGAGGAAGTGGCTGGCCTGATCGTGGGCGTGCAGGAGAGCCTCCACTCGTTGCCGAAGCTCGCGTTTGCCCTCGCACGCCTTGTCCAAATAGCGCACTCGCTCCTCCGGTGAGTCCAGCGCCAGAGCCGCCGTGAATACCACCCGCGCTTCGTGTTTGACATCGTCCATCATACACTAAGGCGAGGGTGGATCACGATTTGCAGAAAATCCTTCCCGCAGCGCTTCGAACAGCCAAGCCCGCGCGTAGGCCCACAGCGCGTCCGCCTCGCCGCGGGTCAGCCCCATGATCTGCGCGGCTTCCTGATGACCCAGCCCCGCGAAACATCGCAGGTCCACCAATCGAGCGGCGTCCGCGTCCTCGGCGGCCAGCCTCTCGAGAGCCTCGTCCAGCGCCAGCAACTCCTCCGAACGCACCGGCACCGCCGGTGCGACATCCTCCAGGTCGACGCGCACGAGATTGCCGCCGTGTTTGGCGGATTTCTTTCGCCGGGCGTTCTCGATGAGGATGCGGCGCATGGCGGTGGCGGCGGCGCAGAAGAAACGCTTCGAGTCATTCCAGCTCCGATCCTCCTCGCGGACCAGCCGCAGCCAGGCCTCATGCACCAGGGCGGTGGCTTGGAGGGTTTGACCGGGGCGTTCCCGGGCGAGCTTGTGGGCGGCCAACCGACGCAACTCGTCATACACCAACGGCAGGAGCTCCTCCGCAGCGTGCGCGTGGCCATCCTGGATGGCCGCCAAGATCCGTGTCACATCGCTCATCGGCCACCGGAGATGCGCGGTCACCGGAATGCTCGACAGCTTACCGACGATCCGGTCCGAATGACAGCAGATTCTCGCGTGTGCGGCTGCCTGCAGCAGTCGGATTCCATCTGGTTTGGCCAGCCTGGGACTGAGCTGGCGGTCTGTCCCCCGCACGAGATGCCGCTTACTCCGCCGAAGAGAATCTGAAGAGGAAATCACTCGAGCGCGGTCAAGACACGTCGCAAGGATGTCTTGGCATCGCCCAGCAGCAGCAGCGTGTTCTGGTTATCGTACAGAGGATTGGGCACACCCGAGTAACCGGGCCGGTTGTCCAGGTTGCAGACGACGACCCGAGCCGCTCGGTCGACCTGGAGAATCGGCATTCCCGAGATGGGCGTGTCGGGCACGTGTCGGCGGCAGGATTGACCACGTCGCACGCCCCGACCACCAGCGCCAGGTCGGCCGGGCAAACTGCGGATTCGCCTCGTCCATCTCTTTCAACAGGTCGTAGTCGACATCCGCTTCGGCCAGCAGCACGTTCATGTGCCCGGGCATCCGGCCGGCGACCGGATGAATGGCAAAAAGCACTTCCCGTCCGCGCCGTTGCAGCCAACCCGCCAATTCAACGACCTCGGCCTGAGCCTGGGCGACCGCCATGCCGTATCCCGGGACGATGATCGCCGTCCGCGCCGCGCGCAGCAGGGAGGCCGCCTCGACGTACGGTTCGCCACCGGCGCGGGCCTGCTCCGGCACCGGCGACGCCACCGGTGGAGGGGAGGCCGGCGCGGGCCTCGATGCCGGATCGGGCCCGTGCGGGAAGCCGAGAAAGACCTGCCACAGATGACGGTTCATCGCCCGGCACATCACGTGGGTGAGGATCGAGCCGGAGGCGGCAACGACCGCGCCGCAGGCGACCAACAGATGGCTGCCCAGGATGACGCCGCAGAAGGCGGCAGCGAAACCGGCAGTCGCGTTCAGGAACGATATCAAGACCGGCATATCGGCGCCACCGATCCGAACGGCCACCACGATGCCCAACACAACGCCCAGCGCCGGCAACAGCAACAGCAAAACGAGGCGGCTGTTGCCCCCGGCCACGAATGCCAGGACACCGCAGACAACCGCGGCGGCGCCGATGACCTGAGAGATCAGGCCGTGCCTGGGCAGAAGGAAAGGGGTCGGTCGCACCCACCCGCGCAGCTTCCCGCTGGCGATGAGACTGCCGCTGAGGGTGGCGGAGCCAATGGCCAGACCCAGCAGGCCCGAGACCTGGCCCAGGGCGGGAAGGTTCGCCACGCGACCCGGCCACAACTCGACGAGCGAGATCAGAACGGCGGCCAGGCCGCCAGCGCCGTGCTGGAACGCGATCATGCCGGGGATCCGCAGCATGGTGGTCCGATAAGCGGCAAGCAGGCCCAGCGCGCTGCCCGCCGCCAAGGCCAGGATCAGCCAGGTCACGGCGCCCACTGGGTTCCGTCGGAGGACCAGCGCAATCGCTGCGCCCAGGGCCAGCGCCGCGGCGCCGTTGCCCCAGCGGGCCGTCCGCGGGGAGCGGAACAGAGCCACCCCCGCCAGCAACAACAGGACAATGGCCGCGTCACTGGCGCCTCGCGCGAGAGAGTCCATGGCGGTCGATTATCGTTTGCGGAAGAAACTCAACATCCGGTCCGTGATGGCGAGCCCGCCTAACAGATTGAAGCTGGCGGCCAGAGGGCCAGCGCCCCCAGCGCGACTTCGAGAACCCCAGGCTCGCCCACGAAGAGCAACAGCCCGCCCAGGAGGGTGACGGCCGAAATGGCGTTGGTCATGGACATCAGCGGCGTGTGCAGCAGCGGCGGCACGCGACGGATCAACAGATAGCCGATCAGCAAGGAACCGGCGAAGACGCCGACCATCAACAGCAACTCAGCCACGCCTGTCTCTCCGGGGTGTCAGTGCAGTCCCATCGCCTTGCGCGTGCCCGCGTGCAGGATCTCCCCTCCGCGCGTGACCAGGGTAGCCCGCACGATGTCGTCCTCGAAGTCAATCGTGTTCGGGCCGCGCTTGAACATGTTCTCGACGAAGTGCAACAGGTTGTTGGCATACAACCAGGAGGCGTGCTGGGCCAGCGAACCGGGGATGTTCTGCACGCCAATCACCGTGACGTGGTTGTGCACGGCGATGGCGCCCGGCTCGGTGGCGGCGCAATTCCCTCCTTGGTCCACCGAGACGTCGACAATCACCGATCCCGCCTTCATGCGTCCGGCCATTTCGCGCGTCATGAGCACCGGCGCCTGCTCGCCGGGGACGAAGGCGCTGAGCACGGCGATGTCGCTCTCCTCGATCAGGGGCGCGAGGTGCTGGCGCTCCCGGCACAACCAGTCCTCCGGCAGCGCCCGGGCGTAGCCGCCGGGCCCCTTCGCCAACTCCGGCGGCACGTCGAAACCGGCGACCTTGGCGCCCAGGCTTTTGGCTTCCTCCCGCGCTTCGGGCCGGATGTCGATGCAGGTGAGAACGCCGCCAAGGCGTTTGGCGGTGGCGATGGCCTGCAACCCAACGACGCCGGTGCCCACGACCAGGACGCGCGCCGGTTTGACAGTGCCGATGGCGGTTGCCAGCATCGGCACGAACCGGGGCATGAGGTTGGCCGCCATCAGCACGGCCTTGTAGCCGGTGATGGTGCTCATCGAGGTGAGGGCGTCCATCTTCTGGGCGCGCGCGGTGCGGGGCACGCTGTCCATGGTGAACGACGTAATCCGTCGTTCGGCGAGCCGCCGAACCATGGCGTGGCTGCCAGGCGCCGCGGGGTGCAGGAAGGCGATCAGCGTCGATTCCGGTCGCAGCAGTCCGGCCTCCTCGCACCCCAAGGCCTCGTTGAAGATCGGCTGCTTGACCTTCAGTATGATGTCGGAACGGGCGAACAGGTCCGTCACATCGTCGCACACCTCCGCGCCGGCCTGTCGATAGAAGTCGTCGTGGGCGAGGATACCCGCGCCTGCATCCCTTTCCACCGACACGGCAAAGCCCATTCCGACGAGTCGTTCAACCGTCTCCGGCGTCGCTGCCACCCGGTTTTCGTGCGGCAGGGTTTCCTTTGGGATTCCGATCCGCATATCAGAGCACGCGGTGGTCGACGACGCGCTTGGCCTTGCCTTCGCTGACGGGCAGGCTGCCGGGCGGCACCAGTTCGACCTTGGGTTTGACGAGGATTTCGGCGCGCAGTTTCTCGGTGATCTGGTTCTGGCAGCCGCACCAAGTGGTCGACTTGTCCGTCGAACCCGGCCTCGGCGAGTTCGACCTGCACGGTCATTTCGTCCAGGCCCTCGAAGGGTGATCAGGTAGTTCCGGCCCACGCCGGACACGCTCATCAGGACCCGCTCGATCTGCTGCGGGTAGATGTTCACGCCGCGCACGATGAGCATGTCGTCGGAGCGGCCGGTGATACGTTCGATCCGGCGGTGGGTGCGTCCGCAAGGGCAGGGTTCGGGAATGATCGACGTGATGTCGCGGGTGCGATAGCGCAGCAGCGGCATGGCTTCGCGGCAGAGGCGTGGTCAGCACCAGCTCGCCCCGCTCGCCGTCCGGCAGCGGAGCGCCCGTCACCGGGTCGATGATTTCCATCAGGAAATGGTCCTCCCAGAGGTGCATGCCGTGCTTTGTGCTCGCACTCGAACGCGACGCCCGGGCCGTTCATTTCCGACAGGCCGTAGGAGTTGTAGGCGTCGAGGCCCAGGGCTTCCTCGATCTTGCGGCGGGTCTCCTCGGTGTGGGGTTCCGCGCCGACGAAGGCCTTGCGCAGGGCGAGGTCGCGGCGCGGGTCGACGCCTTTCTTCTCGAGGAAGTCGGCGAAGTAGAGCGCGTAGCTCGGCGTGGCGTGGATGATCGTGGTGCGGAAATCCTGCATCAGCAGCAGTTGGCGCTCCGAATTGCCCGGGCCGGCCGGGATGACCAGCAGGCCGACCTTCTCCGCTCCGTAGTGCATGACGAGGGCCCCGGTGAAGAGGCCGTAGGTCATCATGTTCTGCAGCACGTCGTCGCGCGTCACGCCCGTCATGACCAGGCAACGCGCGATCAGGTCGGCGGCGCGGTCGACGTCGCCGCGGGAGAAGAACAGGGCCTTGGGTTTGCCGGTTGTGCCGCTCGAGGTGTGGAGCCGGCGTCACCTCGCGGCGGTCGACGGCGAGCAGGCCGTCGGGATAGTGCGCGCGCAGATCGGCGTTGGTGGTGAAAGGCAGCCGGCGCATGTCGTCGAGGGTGCGGATCTGTTCGGTTCGACCCCCGCCCCGGCGAGGCCCTCACGGTAGAATGGGACACGTCCGACACACCGACGAACCGTCTCCTGCAGCCGGCCGAGTTGGAGCGCGTCCAACGTCGGCCGGTCGATGGTCTCCTGCTTTGAATCCCAGAACATGCCTGTTGCTTGGCTTCTTGTCGGTGCACCAACGACAACATGGTGCCGCTCCTGCCCGAGCACTGCGCAGCGGCGCCACTTAGCGAGGCGTCGGGTGCCGGTGATCGTGGTGGACACCCAGCGGCCACGAGCTGTTCACATGCCTCGTCGGTCTGAGGCGGAGCTTCGCTAAAAGCTGAACGACACCTCCGCGCGGAGGAAGGTCATGAGGTCGTCCTGGGAATAGTAGTCGCCCTGCCAGACGAACTCGGCCCAAAGCTGGCCCTTCATGTGTTTGGTGAACGTGTGCTGCAGCGCGCACTGGAGGTAGTGCCCGCGGAAGATGGCCGTCGTAGCTGAAGAGCGGTGCGGCGCCACCCGCGCGGGTGGGATCCTCCTGCGGGGCGAACAGGGCGTTGTAGTAGGCGCCAGCCAGCATCTTTTTCATCGGACTGAAAGTCCAGCCGCCGCCAAGCCGCATGAGGTTATTATGCTGAGCGATACGCCCGCCTGTTTCGGCGGCGTAGGAGTAGATGTACAGTTCGCTGTAACGCGGCCAGCGGCCCCACAGGATGTCGAACATCTCGTCTTTGCCGTCGGTGGCGTCGTTGTCGCCCGAGAGGTACTCGCCCACCAGATGGAGTTGGTTGTTGAGCGAATCGCGGAAGAGGTAGCTGAGCCGGGCGTTGGCGCCGAAAGCATCGATGTCCCGCTGGCGATCGGGATCGGCGGCGACGGTCGGATCCTGTTTGTTGCCGAACTGATAGGCGCCATCGAGCGAGTACTGCCAATGCTCGCCGGAAAGCCCGTCAGGCGCCCGCCGAGGGTGTAGATGTCGGCATCGTCGCCGTTGGCCAACTCCTGGTCGTCGTGCTTGTAGATGAAGAAGCCGTCCAGCGTGGTGTTCTTGATCGACTTGTTCGAGGCATAGGCAATGAGGCCCAACTCGTTCTGTTCGGTCAGGTAGTACGGGGTGGGCGAGTCGCTCGGGAGCTCGGGTTGGCGTTCAGGGTGGGAAACCAATCATCGGGCCGGGCGGACTGGTAGATGCCGATCAGGTCGAACTTGGTCTTCAGTTCTTTGGCTTCGTAGGTGGCGCGGAGCGAGTCGAGGTAGTAGGTCCAGGAGCCGTCCACGCGGCGTGCCGTCGGCGACAAGCCACCAGTTCCAGAAATCGCCGATCATAATGTCCTGTCGACCGGCGGTGATGGTGAGCGGCTGGCTCGAGCACGTTGTTCCACTTGACATTGAGGTTGTCGAAAATCCCGTAGCGCCACTCCATCCCCTCGTCGCCCCGGAACGTGCCCGTGAACGCCGGGCGGGTCCACTGCCTCGGTTCCGCGGCCAGGCGAACGTTGAAGCTGAGGTCGTCGACAGGCGTGATCGTGCTCCAGAGGCGCGCCCGGTAACGGATGACGTTCTGTTCGTGGAGCGGGTTCTTCTCGGAGAGGCTGACAATGTTGTTGTAGTACTCGTCGCGGATGCGCAGGTCGCCACCCCAGGTGAACCAGGAGAGCGGGCTTTTGACGTCTTGGATCCACTGTTCGGTCGAACTGAGCGACGGCGGAGGCGCTCCGCTGGGCGGCGCCGTCGGCGGCAGTGCCACCGAAGTGGCGACCGACTGGCCGTGGGCAGTGATGGCCCCGGCAGCGAGTGAAAGGGTCGCCAGGGTGAAGGAGAACGATGAACGATTCATTGTTGGGTTTGGATTGAGGTTACGTTCCGACTTCGCCGCGCTGGAGTCGACATGAAATGCGACAAGCCACGGTTCGCGGAGCCTGACGGCCTGACGCAACGCGGGTGCACACATGGCGTCCTTGGGGAGGCGACACGAGGATCCGCCTTCGGATCCGGCAAGACAAGCCGGAGGCCTCGCGATTCTCCATGGATTGCACGAAGCGGAATTCATCAGACAGCATTGATGATTGCAAGCCTAGAATCCTTGACCGGTGAAATGTGTTGTAGACAGGTCAAGTTTTTGTGCTGCGTTAAAGGGGTCAAGGATTCTCTGGCGCCGCCCGGCGGCGCCACTTAGCGAGGCGTCGACTGCCGGTGATCGTGGTGGACGCCCAGCGGCCACGAGCCGCTCACACGCCTCGCCGGTCTGAGGCGAAGCCTCGCTAAAGTTTGGACGTCTTGGCACGGGCTCCCGCACTCCCGCATCTTTCGGCACCTTTCGGTTTGCTAAACCGCCCGTTCTTTGGCAAGGAATGGCGGTTTCTATGACATTGTGCGCTCTGTTGGCAGGATTGGTCACGTGCAGTATCGGCTGTGATGCCCATGGGCTCCTCGGTGAGCAGGCTCCAGGGGGCCTCGCGGCGGGATCGCCGGATTCGGGCTGCGCCCGAATCGCCGAATCGGGTTGTCTCGTGGCATTTCGTGGGGACGGCGAGCCTGAAGGGCAACACGAACGGCGCGCACGCCAGGGACATTCTGGGACAGCCCGCATCGCAATGGGTGCTGCGCAACGCGCTCGACAAACTGGCGCGCGCTCCGGGACCGTGGTTGGGCCTCGGAGCAGCCACCAACCCGCCCACAGCATCGCTCCTGCGCCCGTGGCTGGAAGAGATGTTGACCGCTGAAAGCCATGGAGAGTTGTTTCTGGGGGGCGGGGGCGAAAGGACGGTTGTGGCGGCGGTGCGCGCGACCGCCGAGCGGAGCCGCGCCTTGGAGGCCAGTTGGGCGGCCTGGGCAAGCGCCGTCGGCGGAAGGGCGCCTGCTGAAGTCAAGGCGGGGGACGTGACCGTTCGGGAGGCCAAATTCGACGGGACACGCGGCTGGTCGCGAGTGGGGCAGTCCGGAGGATGGACCCTGGTCGGTTTGGGGCAAGGCGCACCGGCGCCGTTTGCAGACCTGCTCGCGCGGGTTGGCGGGCTGGACGCGCCTGGAGGCTGGCTGGAGGTCAAGCTCAACGGCCCTCGCGTGCCTCAAGTTCTGGGCTGGTCGGCGGCCAAGACCTGGCCGGAGATTGAGATCCAGGTTGCGGGACGGGGTCCGATTCTGCGGACAACGGCACAACTGAGCTACCCCCAGCCTTTGCACCTGACGGTTGAGCCGTGGCGGCTTCCGACCCACACGTTGGGGGACCCGGTGGTGAGCTTCACTGTCGTGCGGGGGATTCGGACGTGGCTGGGCCAGCAGGCCTGGTGGAACCAACTCGGTCTGCCCGTCACCCCCGATCAGGCGGTGGGCTGGACGATGGCGGAAATCCCGTTCGCGTCCTATGTGGCGTGGGAGATGCCCGACGTGACGAATGCCTTGGTCGGGCTAGGCCCGAAGATGCCCGCCTTTCTGAGCCGATACGTCCCCAAGATCCGATACGGGCAGGTGGCCTTCCAAACAAACACAACGCGCCTGGCTTGGCTTGGCCTGCCGATCGCGGAACCGTTCGTCAGCCCCGGCAACGAGTTGGATCGCGGCTTCGCCGTGGCGGGCTGGTTTCCCTTGATGAAGGCGAAACGCCCGCTCCCGCCCGAGTTGCTGTCCCAGGTCACGGGCCGGACCAACCTGGTTCTTTACGACTGGGAATTGACCGCTCAGCGGGTGAACGGTTGGCGCCACGTCAAGAACCTTTACTTGATGTTGGCCGGCTACGCCCCGCCCCCGACCAACCACACTGGCGAAGCTTGGCTGTTCGACACCAACGTGCTGGATCGTCTGGGCAACACCGGCACCGAGTTGACTTGGGTGTCGCCGCGACAATTGGCGGGCGTGCGGAACTCGGCTTTGGGCCTGGCGGGCATCGAACTGGTGGCGCTGATGCACTGGCTCGATGACCCGGCTTTCCCGGGTCTGAGCGAGCCGGAACTCAGCGTGGTGACGCAGCAGCGGGTGCACGCCCAGGCGGGCGAATCCCCACCCCCCGGCGCACCGACCAACCCGCAGCCATCGACCGTCCCCGCCGCTCGCCCACGTCGCTTCGCACCCTAAGACTGCGACATGCTCAAACTCGGCGTCAACATCGACCACGTCGCCACCCTGCGCGAGGCGCGGTACCGGGGGAGGGAGAGCGGCGAGCCGGATCCTGTGGCCGCCGCCCGGCGCTGCGAGGCGGCCGGGGCTCACGGCATCACGGCGCATCTGCGGGAAGACCGACGGCACATCCAGGACGCCGACGTCTGGCGGCTGCGCGAGGTCATTCGCACCCGATTCAACCTCGAGATGGCGAACACGCCGCCGATTCGGGATCTGGTTTTGCAGCTTAAGCCGGAGATCGTCTGTCTCGTGCCCGAGCGGCGGCAGGAAGTGACCACCGAGGGCGGTTTGGACGTCGCCGGCCAACGCGCGGCCTTGGCTGAAACGCGGCGTCGCCTCAACGACGCCGGCATCGAAGTCAGCGTTTTCGTCGCGCCGGAACCGCGGCAGATCGCCGCCGCAGCGCGCGCCGGCAACCAGTTCGTCGAACTGCACACCGGGCGTTTTGCCGAGCATTATGACCGGAGGGCTCAGCGGCAGCGGGAACTGGAGCGGCTCATCGAAGCTGCGCGGCGGGCGCACCAACTGGGCCTGCGGGTCAACGCCGGCCACGGCCTGAACTACCGGAACGTGACAGCGCTCCTCGAAGTGCCGCATCTGGTCGAACTGAACATCGGACACAGCATCGTCAGTCGCTCGTTGATTGTGGGATTGTCGCGGGCTGTCCGAGAGATGCTTGCCCTGATGCGCCCTTACGAGGGCTGAGAGGGAAGAGCCACGCGTCCCCATACCGCTGTGCTTCCATGATTCTGGGAATCGGTGTGGATCTGGTCGAAGTCGCACGCATCCGCGGTGCTTACGAGAAGTTCGGCGAACGGTTTTTGACCCGCATCCTGCGTCCGACCGAACTGCGCTATTGCGCGACCTACCCGCAGCCAGCGCCGCAATGGGCGGCTCGATTCGCTGCCAAGGAGGCGATCGCCAAGGCGTTCGGGACCGGCATCGGCGCACAACTGGGATGGCTGGACATGGAAGTGCTGCGCCACCCGACGGGCCAGCCTTACGTCGAGCTCCACGGCAAGGCCGCTGCGCTGTTGGCCGGGCGCGGCGGAGGCGCGCTTTTCCTCACGCTCACCCACACCGCGCAGCATGCGGCGGCGGTCGCCGTGATCGACCGGGACCGAGACCCGGCCTCGACGACTTAAGGCTTGCTTCATCCCCGACCACTCCGAATCCTCCTGCCATGTCACAACCCGATCGCTTGCGTGAGCTTTTCCGGCTGCAGCAGTCGTTGAACCGGCGGATTGGCGTCTGCACCGGGCGGATGAGCAAAGCCGACAAGGTGAAGTGGACTCTCAACTACTGCCGGGCCATGAGCCAGGAGATTGCCGAGTTGACGGACAGTGTGCCTTGGAAGTGGTGGGCCAAATACCAAACGTTCGATGAACAGAATGCGCGCGTCGAGGTCGTCGACCTGTTTCATTTCCTGATCAGCCTGGCGCAAGTGCTCGGCATGAACGCCGACGACGTGTTCGAGGCCTATCTCAAAAAGAACCGGGTGAACTTGCAGCGCCAGGACAGCGGGTACACGCGAAAGGACCACAACGATTCCCGACACATTTGAAGGCCCGCTGTTCGCCATCGCCCCCGCCCGTCCCGATCGCCTCCGAGCTGCCCTGCGCCGCCAGACCTGCAGCCTCGCAGGCCGAAGCTCTGGCGCGCCCACGCCAGGTGAACCGCCTCCACGCAATCCCTCCCCAGTGGCGGGGCGACCTGCGCGAAATCCTGATCACCGAGACCCAGATCCAGCGGCGGATCGCCGAGTTGGCTCGGGCCGTGACACGTGATTACGTGGGGCGAGACCCTGTTGTGGTGGCGCTGCTCACCGGGACTCTGATGTTTCTGGCGGATCTGGTGCGGCGATTGGCCATCCCGCTGAAGCTCGATTTTATTGGCGTGTCGAGCTATCGCGAGGGCACGGCGTCCCGTGAATTGGTGTTCACAAAAGACCTGCGGCTCGACGTCGCAGGCCGGGATGTGCTGGTCGTGGACGACATCCTGGACACCGGACGCACGCTGAAGGCCGTCCGATCCAGACTGGAAAAGATCAAGGTGGGATCGCTCCGGACCTGCGTGCTCCTGGACAAACCGAGCCGGCGCACCGAGCCCATCGAGGCCGACTATGTCGGTTTTGTCATTCCGGACCTTTTCGTGGTGGGTTACGGGCTCGACTATGCGGAACGGTACCGCAACTTGCCGTTTGTGGCGGTCTTGCGACCGGAGCTGTATCGTTAGCGAGGCGCGCCTCAGACCGACGAGGCGTTCGAGCGGCTCGTGGCCGCTGGGTGTTCACCACGATCACCGGCAGTCGACGCCTCGCTAAGTGGCGCCGCTGCGCGGCGCAAAAACTTGACTCAATGACGACACGTGCGCCGTTTCAAGGATCTGAAACGGTGGATCCGCTACCGAGCGAGGGGGCTTGCTTGCCCGCTCGGGGCGAACTGGAGAAAGCGTGGAGCGCCGCCGCGAAAGCGGTCTTGACGGGCACGCCCGCCGCGGCCGCCGCCGACCGACAGGACTCGTACTCGGGCGCGACCTGGAGAACGCGCCCGTCCAGACGCCCGACCTTGACGGTGATCTGACCAAGGGACGTCTCGACAGACTCGAATTCACGACGCAATTTCCGGCGTTCGACCACACTGCGCCGGACGCCGAACGCGGTCGTTTCCATCAGGATGAACTCGGTCAAGCGATCCGCTTCGGTCACAGGGCATAACACGGTCAAAACCACACCAGGCCTGGATTTCTTCATCTGGATCGCGCCGTACGACACATCCAGGGCGCCTGCCGCCAAAGCTCGATCCAGGAAATGGCCCAGGAGCTCCGGACTGGCATCGTCGAGGTTGGTTTCCAGGCAGGCGATCTGGTCCGTTTCCCAGTCGTGCGCTGTCGTCGCCGCCGCCGGGCTGGAGGCGGTCGCCAGCTCGCCCCACACGGCGCGCAGGACATTCGGGCGGGTCGCCAACTCGCGCGTGCCCAGGCCGTATCCGATCCGTTCGAGCCGCATGGACGGCATGGGACCGAACCCCTCCGCCAACTCGGCCAGCAAAGCGGCGCCGGTTGGTGTCACCATTTCGTGCGGCTCTTCGCACTGGCTGACTGTCAATCGGCGTGCGGCGAGGATTTCCAGGGTGGCTGGGGCAGGCACTGGGAATTGCCCGTGCGCACAGCGAACCCACCCGGTCCCGTCGATGGGTGAGGCCGCGAACACGCGCGGGCGACCGAGAGCCTCGACTGCCAGGCAGCCTCCGACCACGTCCACAATCGAATCCACGGCCCCCACTTCGTGGAAATGGACCTCTTCGGGGGGAAGACCGTGAATCTTGCCTTCGGCCTCGGCGATGCGACGAAACACGCCCACGGCTCGATCGCGCACCCAGGCGGAAAGCGAACTGCCGGAAATCATCGCGACGATCGCCCGGAAGTCCCGAACCTCGGCATCTCGACTCCCGGAAACTGCCTGGGCATGCTGTCCGCGGTGGGTGACCGACCGGGGATGGCTGTGGGATTGATGCCGGTGACCCGCGGGCAAGTCGAATCCCGGTTCAGCGGAGGCTGGCGAATCAGGAAGATGGACATGCGCATGGCCCGGCCCCGCGTGGTGTGCAGGGTGAGGATCGGCGTCCAGGTGGACATCGAACTTTGTCCCGCTGATGCCCGCTTTGGTGCGCCGGTCGGCATGCAGGTGATAGCCGGTGACGGGGAGCCGGGCGAGACCTTCTCGGAGGACGCCCATGTCCACGCCCAAGTCGAGGAATGCCCCCACGAACATGTCTCCACTGATGCCGCTAAAAAGATCGAGGTAAACAGCCTTCATGGGGTGCCCCCGATCGAGGCGTTGATTTGGCTGGCGGCATAACCGGCCCCGAAACCGTTGTCGATGTTGACCACGGTGACACCGCTGGCGCAACTGTTGAGCATAGCCAGGAGGGCCGCCAGACCGCCGAGGCTGGCGCCGTATCCAACGCTGGTGGGCACGGCGATCACCGGACACGCCACCAAGCCGGCGACGACACTCGGCAGGGCCCCTTCCATGCCCGCCACGGCGATGATGACTCGAGCGTTCTGGATCGACTCGAGGTTTCCCAGGAGCCGATGAAGGCCAGCGACCCCGATGTCGTAGACCTTGTCCACCCGGTTGCCCATGACCTCCGCAGTCACGGACGCTTCCTCGGCCACGGCCAGGTCGCTGGTCCCGGCGCACAACACGCAGATCGTGCCTCCTCGCTTGGGGAGGGGTGTCTTTTCGAGAGTGAGGCAACGCGCGATCGGGTGATACACCGCGCGCGGGAAGGCGCGTTTGACGGTTCGGGCATGGCCGGGTGCAGCCCGCGTGATGAGCACCCGGCCTTCGTGATTCCAGATCGGACGCGCGATGGCAGCCACCTGCGCCGGGGTCTTGCCCGCAGCGAAGATCACCTCCGGGAATCCTTTGCGCAGGCCCCGCTGCAGGTCAACCTGGGCGAATCCCAATTGCGAGACTGGGGCGGCTTGAAATGCGCGGAGCACCTGGTCGCGGCTGACAGCGCCAGCGCGGAACCGCTCCAATAAGGTGATCGCCTCGTTCGTGGTCATGTGGTCTGGCGGCTTCGGCTCGGGGCGGGGCCCCAACACCCAAGGGGCGGAGACTCAGGCGCTGGGGACTGGGGACGATGTCGTTCCTCGAGCTGGCATGGCCGCTTGCATCGCTGAAAGCCGATCGACTTCCGAGGGGAAGAGCAGACTCCAGTTGATCCGGTCCAGCATCCTCTGGGCAGTGGCAAAATCCCGTTTCCGGAAGTTGAGTTCGAACATGGTCTGGTAGTAGGAGTTGATGTCCTCCGCCCGCTGCAGCCGGGCGAACGTCACTTGCCGGAGCATCGCGTCGGCCTCGTCCAATCGACGGTTCGCCACCAGAGCCAGCGCGTGATTGAGTCGGAACGCTTCGGAATCCGGTTGGCTCGTATGGAGTCCCCAAGTCAGGCTCACGGCTTCTCCGAGGCGCTCCCCTCGGATCAGCATGGCGGCGGCGTACCGGTTGGCGTAGTCCGCGTTGTGCGGATCAAGCTCGTAAAGGGCTTGGCAGGTGGACATCATGAGCGGCTCGTCTTTCAGGTGAAACGCGATCCGGCTCATCAGGTCCAAATAGAGCACGCGGTTGGTGATCCCGCTCGCCGCTCGCTCCAGGACAGCCTGGGCGTGGGTGGGGTAGCCGAACCTCAGAAGACTGGCGGCGACCGCGCTCGATTCCTCAGCGCTGCGAAAGGCCAGGTTCGTCGCCGCGTTGAAGGCCAGGCGCGCGGCATCGGTTTGCGCGGTGGCAAGGTCGGCGCGGCCTTCATAGATATAGCTGAGGGCTTCGAGGCGGTTGCGCAACTCTGGCACCAGACGCATCTGCAGGGCCACGCGGCGCAGGTCTTCCCAGCGATTCCCTTCGGATAACAAGGCCGCGTAGGTCAGCCAAACCTCGTCCGAGGTGGGGTGGTACTGGGCATGCGCCTGCATGAGCTTGAGGGCGTCCTCTTCGAGGCCAAGCGCGGACTTTGCGCGGGCGAGCCGGACCAATTCACTCTGGGTGCGGGGAGGCAGGACGAACTGCTTGGCCATTCGCACCGCTTCCTGCCTGGGGCCAACGGAGGCCAGGAGCGTCCAGTAATCAGCATTGTCAATACCGTTGTCCGCCTGGGTTTCCTGCAGACGTTCGAGAGCTTCGCGGTAGTATTCCGGGATCTTCTTGTTGACGGCAATCGCCATCTGCAGCCGATTCGCAAGAGACCACAACGGCCCCCGATTCCCGGCTGCCTGGGCCAGCACCTGCTCGGCCTCGGACGCCTCCCGCCCCTCTCGCCACCCGGCCAAATAGGCTGCGCGGGTCAACACCATGTCGGGTCGGCCCTGGTCGGCAGGCGACAACTCTCCCCACAGTTGGTCGTAGCGGTCGAAATCCCCCTGGAAAAAGATGCACTTCGCATAGATCGCCTGCAGGTTGCCGGAGAGGTCGTGGGCAATGGGCTCGAGCCTCGCCGGGATCATACCGTAGAGCTGGGCCTTATCCAGAAAAGTGCAAACCAAATCGAGGTCGGCCCGGTTGGTCTGAGTCAGGCGCAACAGGAGGTCGCTGGTTCGAACTGTCGCCGGCAGATTCTCCGTGGGAATGGAGTCCGCGGCGATGGCGTTGCGGAGCAGACCGCGCGCCAAACTCGGATCGCCCATGTTGTTTGCCAGCGCGTTTCTCCAGCCCAACGCCGCCGCCTGATGATCCCCGCGGGCCATGGCTTTCTCGGCACTCCGACGCAGCATGAAGGCCTGCGCCTTATCGAGCAGGCTCACCTTGGTGAGAGGCTGAAATCCCGCCGGAGTTGTCGTCCAAATCTTGGGCAATAGCACCGCGCCAACCAGCCCGATCGCCACGATGGCCAGAATGACCACCCGAAACCATGACGGGGCAAGCAGCAACCTCAAGAACGGCGAGTAGATCAGTTTGGACTGCAGCCGATGTTTCTTATGCTGACGACTTGGACTTTCTGTGGAACGGCGAGGCGTAGTCGCGGCAGAGCTGCGCGCCCCGGACTGAACGCGGCCTGCCGGAGGCTCCTGCCGCGGGCGACTGCCGCTCGGGGCGGTGGCGGGCGGCGCTGGGCGGGGACTTGCCCCCGCGGTCGCGCCGGCCGGAACGCCTCCCACAGGCTGCCGCCACGCCCCAATGCCGCTTGGAGCCGACGCAGATTGAGCCTCGCGCGGCGCCGCGTCGTCGGCCTGGCTCGTTGCCACGGCGAACAGGAAGGTCCCGGCGGCGCCGGTCTCGACAGTTGCATCCGAAACGCTTGCGGGAATCAGACAGAACCGGCCCGGACCGAGAGCGAGGGTTTGGCCGGCCCCTGTCACCGTCGCATTGCCGCTCGCCACTCCGAAGATGACTGGCCGATTCGGGGCGCGCAGAGGATGGCGATTCGGTTCCTGCACTTGCCACTCCTCGACTTCGAACCACGGGGTTTCGGCCAACCGACGCCTCATCACCCGGTCGCTGGTCTCGAAGGGACTTCGCACGAGATCGGGCTCGAAATCGTCGAAATCGATCGAGGCGAGGGCCTGCGGAAGGTGAAGTTCCCGCCGCTTTCCGTCCGAGCCGAGCCGGTCCCAGTCGTGGACCCGGTAGGTGGTGTTCGAGTTCTGCTGGATCTCGAACAGGACGATGCCCGCGCCGATCGCATGGATCCGTGCCGCTGGGCACCAACATCGCGTCTCCGCTCCGTACGGGGATGGTGTGGAGGCATTCCAACACCCGGCCTTCGCCGAGTTTCCGCTCGAACTGGCCGCGCTTGACTCCGCGGAGCAGACCGGCGGTCAAACGGGCGTCGGGATCAGCCTGGGTGATGTACCAGACCTCCGTCTTGGGTTCCCCGCCCAGACGCTGTGCCGCGTCGCCCGGGGGGTGCACCTGGACGGACGGCGCCTGCCGGCAGTCCAGGATCTTGACGAGCAGGGGAAACCGTCCGTTCGAGGGTCGAGCGGACCCCAGCAATTCGGCGGCGTGGTGCTCCATGAGCCACCGGAGGTCCTTGCCGGCGAGCGGGCCGTTGGCCACAACGCTGGCGCCCTCCGGGCGGTCCGAAATCTCCCACGATTCGCCGACCGGCACATCCGGGGGGAGTTGCTTCCCATAGAGCGGCTCGAGGGTGCGGCCTCCCCAAACATGTTCCTTGAAGATGGGCTGAAAAAGCAACGGGTACAACATGGCGTGACTTCTGGGAAAAATCAGGTGCCCTCGGGCGGAACGGGCGGTGCCTCGGCGAAATGACCGAAGCTGCGGAACTTCTCGTAGCGCTGGCGCAACCGCACTTCCGGTGGCAGGGCCCCGACCTCATGCAGATGGCGGATCAGGTAAACGCGCAGGGTCTCCGCCATCGTGTGCAAATCGTTCTGCGCTCCACCCAAGGGCTCCGGCACGATTTCGTCCACCAGTCCGAGTTCCCGAAGGTCCTTGGCGGTGATCCTGAGGGCCTCGGCCGCCTTCGGAGCCGCCGAACGATCTTTCCAGAGGATGGCGGCGCAGCCCTCGGGACTGATGACCGAGTAGTAGGCGTTTTCCAGGATCAACACGCGATCGGCCACCCCAAGGCCAAGGGCCCCGCCGGAGCCTCCTTCTCCCAACACAACCGCAATGATCGGCACGCTCAGCAGGGTCATCTCGCGCAGGTTCACGGCGATGGCCTCGGCAATGTGCCGCTGCTCCGCCCCAATCCCCGGGTAGGCGCCGGCGGTGTCAATCAACGTCACAATCGGGAGTTGAAACTTCTCCGCCAACCGCATCAAACGGAGCGCCTTGCGGTATCCCTCCGGATGCGCGGATCCGAAATTGCGCAGGATGTTCTCCTTGGTGTCCCGTCCCTTTCTGAGTGCCGACCACCATGACGGGCTCTCCCTCCAACCGCGCGAATCCCCCCACCACTGCACGATCGTCGGAGTAGGCGCGGTCACCGTGGAGCTCGGTAAAACACGAAAACGTCGTGCGCAGATAGTCGAGGGTGTAAGGCCGCTTCGGATGGCGTGCCATCTGCACCCGCTGCCAGGCCGTCAGGTTCAGAAAGACATCTCGGCGCGTTTCGCTGATCTTCTTCTCGATCTGCGCGATTTCCTGGTCCAGGCTGATCCCGAGGGAATGCGCCTCGGGATGCCGTTTCATCTCGTCCAGCTTGCGCTGCAATTCCAGGATTGGCTTCTCGAAATCCAGGTGGTGCTTCATAGCGTGGCCCGGACGCCATCGTGTTCGGCGGCGCTGCCCCGGTCGTTCAGCAACGACACGCGCGGTTCCTCCCCGATTCCAGCGATCGTGGACCGGGCAGGCTGCAGCCTGTTGACGAGGTTCGACATTCCTGGACGCATGGGGGCCAGTGTAGCGGCCCTCTCCCGCCCCCGCAACGTCGAATTCCCATCCCCATCAGCCACCGTTTCCGTCTCGGACGGGAACCTCTCCCTGCCCCTCGGAGACCGCCAGCTTCGTGTAACCGAGATCCTCGGCCAGTTTGTCCACAAACACCCCGATCAAGCGCTGGAGCCGGTTTTGCTGGCAACTCAGCCACCCCACGTAGGCCGGCAGGATCAGCAGCAGCGACCACAACCACGGATGCCTGCGGCCCGCCAGCCCGATCACCAGAAGCACGCTCCCGAGGAGAACGCCGATCCCGATCCGGGCCGGAAGTGTCAACGCGGGACGCAACCGCACCCGCAGAACCTGATCGCCCTCCCCGGTGAGCTCACTGACCGTGGCCAGCCGCAGCTTGCACCACCGGCCTCCGGACACCTCCAGATCGAACCGGCTCCATCCGCTGTCCAGCCGATGCGCCCACCCTGTCTCGGTGAGGCGATCCGCCGCCCGAGCCAGGAAGGCACGGCGCCCGGATCCGAGTGGCGCACGGTACGTCAGGAGGTCCGGCATCTCGCGACGCTGCTCCCGGGTGAGCGATTCGAGTGTTTCGTGCTCCTCCAAACGCGTTTGCCGGGAGAGCAGACGGCCCTGGTAGCGGGCCCAGGACCGCACCAGAGGTTGAAGTCCAAACAGGAGCGCCACCAGCGCCCGGGACCAGAACCGGCGGTTCGCCTGCGGCACGGTCGCCTGGAAAGCCGCAGCAACACACACGCCCACCGAACTCAACAGACTGAGAACGCCCAGCGGCCAAAGCCAGGGGACGAGAGGGGCCAGCACGAAGAGCGGCAGGGTGACGCCCACATGATACTCGAGACTCGTCAGCACGATGGGCGGGACTGGCGACGGCGCCTGGTACACACTCTGGAAGAGGCCCGTGCCAAATAAACCGTGATAGATCATCGGGACGACGCGATCTCACACTGGCCTCGTGCGGCGCATAGATCCGCCCGCGCCACATGCTGCCTCCGAGGGGACTGAAAGACTCGGGATGCTTGCGCTCGAGGAGGGCCTCGGCTTGTCCGTAACCGTGCTGTTGCCGCAGATACTCCCGCACGGTCGAGCGCCGGTAATGCCAGACCAGCGCCGCCGGACTGAACCCCAGTTCGAAGCCTCGCTGCTGCAGGCGCCAGCAGACATCCACGTCGTCGCCCGCCTTGCGGAACACCGGATCGAAACACCCGATCTCCTCCAACGCCCACTTCCAGAACGCCATGTTGCAGCCGGGCAGGTGTTCGGCCACCCGATCGGTCAACAGAACGTGCGTCGGTCCGCCCGGGGCAAGCTGCACCACCGCCGCCACACAGGAATCTTCCGCCGGCAGCAGGTTCGGACCGCCAATCCCCACGAAACAACTCCGGACCAGATCCCCCACCAGATAATGCAGCCAGTCCTCGTCCACCCGACAGTCCGCGTCCGTGAACGCGACGATCGCCCCCCGCGCCGCCGCGATGCCCGTGTTGCGCGCGTTCGACAAACCCAGGTTCTGCGGATGACGCACGAAGCGCACGGTCGGGAATCGCGCCGCCAGCTCCGGCGGTCCCGTCGGTCGAACCGTCGTCCACCAGAATGACCTCGTAGTCCGGGTAAGACAGCGAGGTGAGCGATTCCAAACAGGGGCCCAAGGTCCGGGCCCCGTTGTAACTGGCCACCACGACCGAGACCGGCGGTGGCGCGGCACGGTGGAAGCGCGGCGCAGCCTCGTAAGCCCGCCGCACGGCGGCGGCGGCCGCCTTGGGCGCTCGCTCGGCGGTCGTCAGCCCGAAACACCACTCTTTGACAACCCGCTCGTCCTTGTACCATTCGTCGGTAAAGCTATAGACGACCGCTCCCGCACAGCCGGCCTGGAACGCGCTCTCGATGCTCGACTCCAACAACTCGGCTTGCCGGGCTTCCCCCTCGCGCAGCGAGTCGAGCCCGAATTCGCCCAGCAGCAACGGCTTGGCTTCGGCCAGCATCTGCAGCCGGGCCAGGTAGTTCCGAAAGGCATGCGGTTGGTGGAGGTAAACGTTGAAACAGATGAAGTCGATCGTCCGCGGTCGCAGATACTCGGTCGAAGGATAATTGCCGAAGGTGCACAGGCAGTCGGGGTTCACCGCCTTGGCCACGCCCACCAGTTCGTCCAGGAACAACTCGACCGCCGCGGGGCCCGTCCACCGGACGATGTCCGGCGGCAGTTCGTTCACCACGCTGAGCGCAAACACGGCCCGATGTCCGGCGCACGCCTGGGCAGCTTCCCGGACCGCTCGCCGGGCGCTCTCTCGAACGAGGGCGCCATCGAGGCAGGCCCTCTTGTTCCACGGCACATCCACCAACAGCCAAAGCCCCCGTTCCGCAGCCAGATCGAGAAACCACCCGGGAGGCACATGATAGACCCGCAGCAGATTCACACCCCAGGCGCGCATCTGGTCGAAATCCGACGCCGTCTGAGCCGGCGAGCAAAAGTGCTCGCCAGCAGCGTTCGGCGAAAATGGCCCGTACGTCACCCCGCGCGCGAAAAACTTATCTCGCCCGAGGCGGAAGAACTTGCCATCCACCACCACTCGGGCGCGGCGTGACTCAGCATCCGGCATCGCGCTCTTAGACGCGATCCTGTTGCGGCAGATTCAGTGCCGACTGCCGAATCGCCGCGTCCCCCGTCGGCGCCCAGCGCATCAACTTGACTCATTGACTACGGATTTCAAACGAGGATTCACTCTGCCGGCTCCGAAAAGAGCGGGAGAAGGTGCGGCTATGGCTCCGGCTGAAGTCCGCGCCTGCTGCGGTTGTCAACCCGAACCGTGTAACCCGGCGGAACGCGGACATGATAGCGCAGTGTGTCGCCCACCGTGCGCCACCTCAGTGCGACTTCGCCGTTGGGCGTCGGGACCGAGCCTTCACAACGGTCGAGCCGCAGGTCGGTGAACCGCACCTGGACGGTCTTGTTCACCGTATCGACCGAGGCAAGCCCCAGCACATCGCGGTACAGACACTCGCACGCCGCGTGCGAGGCGAAGCCGTGGTTGCAGCTCGCGTAGGCGCCGTCGTTCTCCCAAAGCGTGCCGGTGCGCTCGGCCATGTAGAGCCGGTAGCCGACCGATTCGTCGAGGATCTGCTGGCTCAGCCCGGCGCGGGAGAGCAGTTCGAGCCGCAGCACGTTCCCGATGAACGGCGTTGGCCGGATGCACCTCGCGGGAACGCCTTGGTCTGCTTCCGCTGCGGGCCGAAGTCGCGGACGAGCGTCTGCCAGAGCTTCGGATGCGTCTCCGGCGTGGCGACGCCGAAGAAGAACGCGAAGTACTGGCAGACCTCGCTGCGGTTGCGCGTGACTTGCAGCTTGCCGTCCACGCGGCTGGCGTTGTCCACGAAGAACTCGCCGTCGAACGATTGCCTGGCGGATCGTCTCGCGGATGCGTTCCGGCTTCGCGAGCGAGCTCAGGCAGGTCGTACAGACGGCCCAGCGGCGGCGAGGACGTCCGGCGTAGAGCATGTTCGAGGGGTAGTTCACGTCCTGCACGAACTCGTTGGCCTTCGACCACTCGACGAACACCCAGCTCTGGCAGCTTTTCGAGCAGGCCGTCGGCGTTTCGAAAGCGCTTGAAGAACTCGAGGAGCTTCGAGCACGCGCGGGTCGGAGGGCCTCGACGAGTGTCGCGGTCGCCGCTGCGGGCGAGGTACTCCTCGAGTTCGACGCACGAACCACATCGCCCAGTTCGGGATGAACACGCCGTCGTTGTGGTCCGCCGGATAGCACATCGGCAGCATGCCCGTCGGGCAGGTGGGCGAACTTCTCGGGCAGCAGGTAAGTTCTCGAGGAAGTTCCTCTCGATGCGGCGTGTCGCCGCACAGGTCCTGCGCCACGCGCGCGGTGAAGAAGCTGTCGCACAGCCAGCCGGCCCGCTCGCGCGACGGGCAGTCCATGAAGATGTCGATGGCGTTCTGCCGGAACGTCTCGACGCCCGGCGGCGAAGAAGCGGTTGAGCCGCTCGTCGCTGGCGGCGAAGCGCGCTCCGCGCGGCATCCGGGCTGACGAATTCGCGCAGGTACAACGCCGCTCACCTCGCACTCGCCTTCGAGCGCGATCAGCTTGAGGTAGCGCAGCGTGTACGGCTCGAACGACTCGACGTCGTAGGTGCCGGGCTCCAGTTCGTAGGCAACGGCGTTGACGCAGCCGAGGCGCTTGAAGTCCACGTCGCCGTCGCTCAGGATCTCGTCGAACGTGAAGAATAGCCGGGTCTTGGTCCGGCAATCGAGATGAGCGCCGATGAAGCCGGTGAGGTTCACCCCGAAGTCGACGATCTGAAACGTGCCCGCCTTCATCGGCAACGGTTTCCGGGGCTCATAAGGCTCGTGGATCGCCACAGAGACGGCGTTGGCGACGGTCTGCAATTCCAACGACGGAATAGTGGCGAGTTCCGACTCCGGAAGCCGCCGAGTTGCGGGCCGATTCCAGTCAGCGACCGGTCCTTCCACGGGCGTTCGACTTTCAAACCGAGTTTCAGTTCGCCCGTCGAAACGATCTGCCGCGGCTCGCGCAGCGTGAATTCGCAGTAGGGCACGCGACGCGGGAGCAACGGCCTTGGCGGCTGAACAGAGCACAGGGCCGCAGCCAGGGCGCCGCAGTCTCTGCACGCCAGCGATCGGAGCCGGGTGCGAGTCGATAGACCTCGGAGAAAGGACGCTGGAAGCTGTAGCGCTGCACTTTCTGCACCCGTTCGCCGAGCACACCGGCCTCGAATAACCCCCCCTCGCCGCCCGTGGAGGCGAGCACTGTCGCACCTGCGATCACCTCGGCCTGCAGGAACGACGGCTGATCCAGAAGGTAGTAGCTGTTCACGTTGTACCCCGCGACCTCGAACGCAATCACGTTCGCACCAGGCCTCAGCTTCGCGGTCAGGTCGATCTCATCCACCCGATACCAGCCGTGCGGACCGCGCGCCGGACCATGCCCGAGGAACGCCCCGTTGATGAAGATGCGGTACAGCGTCGAACCGGTCGCTCGCAACAGGACCTTTTTCCCCGCAGGAGCTTCAAAGGCGGCCCGAAACGCGACCGTGAGGTTCTTGTCCGTCTCGCGTCCTTCGGGCCAGACCGGTTTGGCACTCTGGAAGGAGGGCCGGTCCTCAGCACCGCCCCGACCAGCGCTCCCCTCGCCAATCACGGGGGGATTGGCCGGGCGCACGGGGGCTTCCTGGGCAACTGCCGAGAGTGCGCTGGCCAGGAGCAACGCGATCGTGATCGAGTCCATGGTCGTCCGTCGTTTGCCAACCACCTTCATGACCCAACCATAATGCAGGAAACACGTTTGGGAAGTCTGGTTTGCCCCCCGCTGGCACATCACGAATCGAGCCGCAATGTGTCCAGGGCGATCTCGACTCCTCGTTGGTTGCCCGGATCGAGCCGCAACCGGGTGATGACCCCGCGCCAGCGGCGGTTTCGACCGACGGGCACACGGTACTCGTGCCATTCCCCGTCGCCCAGGACCTCGAACCGCTCGCTGCTGGCTTCGCTCTCCGGCAGCCGATCTGTCCGCCAAAATGCTTGAGCCCGGTCCCGGAAGGACTGCCCATCCCCGCGTTTCAGTCTCATGCGGACGACAAGGATGCCATACTCGTCAGCGCGGGCCCGGATGGGCGGCCCGAAGAAGGCCGGATCGTTCCCGGTGCTCCGCGCTGTCAGGGCGCCGCCCTCGACCCGCGCATCGGTCAAATCCATCACCTGGCTCCAGCCCTCGTCGCTCTCTTGAAACTGCCAGGCCGGACGGGGCATCTCGTCTGCTCGAACGTCGTAAGGTCCTCGTCCCACATCGGTCGGCGTCAGATCGACATGGTCTCTGGGCGCCTCGGTCAAGACCTCGCGCAGGGCGTCCAGATAGCCGAATCCGAACTCCTGATGCGGCTCGATGTAGGAGCCTTCGCCCCATTCGTTCCAGGCCTCGACGAGCAGCAGAGCGGAGAGCGGAGAGTCGAGAGCGGAAAGCTCCAAGAACCGGACGGCGTCTTGAGCGTGCTGGCGGAACAACTCGGGCGTGCGCCCGTAACGAACCAGGTTGTTGTCGCCGTGCCAGGGCCGACTGTCCCAACCGCCGCAGAGCGGAATCAGCAGGGGAACCCCTGCCGTGTCGCGAATCTGCTGCCAGTTGCGCCGGTAAGCGGGGACGAGAGTGGCGAAGGGCGCCTCCATCTGGCCGCCGGGCATGCCGAGCCCAGGCCAGTTGTAGGCGGTGACGGCGTCGTAGCCCTCGGCGGCAGCCTGACGGGCCTGGGCCGCGTCCCCCACGCAGGCCACGAGGAACAGTCCGGGAAAGCCGGCCTCGCGGCATTCGGCCCGCATGGCGTCGAAGGCCGGTCGCACTCCGGAAGACCCGAGGTCGGACGCAAGCCGATCCGGGCTGAAGATGATCACCACCGGCTGGCCCTCGATCATGAGATGCTCGGGCCGTCGGAAATAGTGGTCGATCCAGTGGCGGGTGACCGCCAGGCAGTCGTCGTGAGAGGAGGTGCCGGGCGCGTTGTGGTTCGCCCAGAGCAGGCAGAACTTGAGGAAGCGACGGTAGCGCGCGTTGAAGTAGCCGTCATGCAGGGCGTGTTCGAGCTGCCGCGCCCCTTGCGACCAGTACCAGTCGTAGGCGAAGAAGGTGATCCCGTGCTCGACGGCCCACTTGATGTGCCAGTCCGCCACCTCCGGATCGCCTTCGCGATACCAGCCCAGCACCGGACGCCGCTCCGGGAAGCGCCGGATCGGATGCCACTGGCTGGCGCTCTTCCAGCCCGGGAAATAATAGACCCCGACCTCGTAAGGCCCGCGCACCGGCTTCGGTTCCGGCACGTAATCGCACGACCCAACGTCCGCAGCGGGTGTCAAGGCCACTGCGAGGCGCGCTCGAGCCGGTTCAGCGTCCTCTGCGCCCACGCGCAATTCGATCTCCCCCCGCAGTGGCCGGGCGCCGGCCAGACGCCACTCCCACGCCGCCGTGTCACCCAGGCGGAGTTCTGATGTGCTTCGCCCCGTCGCGCCCCCGCCGTCGACCGCGAGGCCGTCAGGCAGGATTAAATCACCGGTCACAGCCCGGGCGAGAGCGCCGCCTTGGTTGGACAACACGGCTTCGAGCCTGAGAGGCCTTCCCGCCCGCGGCAACGCCGGTTCGATCCCGAGCGAAACCACGCTGAGTCGGGGTGGGCCTTGAGGACGATCGGTGACCTTAAGCCAGTGCAACCTCGGTTCCCCCCGAAGCTCGGAGCCGTGCTGAAGTCCGAGCGCCACAATCCGCCCGCGCCATCCTGTGGCGGCCAGCATATCGACGTTGTACACATGCTCGCGCCCATCGGCATCGACAGGCACACTCAGGCTCTTAAAGCCCGGATCCCCCTCGACGGCGAAGCAGAGCGCCATGCGCGGCGCCCCAAAGGCCGAACCGTGCGGTGTCTCGCCTTGCGCCGCATCGTCTTGCGACGGGACCGTCAGGCACAGGGAGACGTAGTCGAGCGCCTCGGCGTCGATCGACACCGGGGGCCCCAGGCACAGCCGGTCCAGACCTTGCGACGGGGCGGAGGAGGACAGGATTCGTCCTGTCTGAATCCAAGGCCATTGGGCGTCCGCAGAGGAAAAGACGAACTCGGGAATCGACATCGTCTGCAATTTGGGCCGCTCGACAATCCGGATCGCATCGATCGCGAACTCGGCGCCGTCGTACAGATCAAAACGCAAACGAATGATCCGGCCCTCGGACTGCCAACCGGGCAAGACCCGGTACGTGGCCCATTGGCTGTCGCCGACCACCGAAAAACGGGTGGTTTTCTCCTGCGAAAATCCGCCGAAGCGGCCTTCGCTGGTGTTGCTCCAAAAGAACTCGGCGGCGCCGTCACGAGTCGCCTTGAGCCGGACTTCGAGCGCCTGCCAGGGCGAGGCCGCAACGTCGAGCGGCCCGTTCCACTCGAGAATCGGATCTGATCCATCGCCGCGGCAGTGCAGCGCGCCTCCGGCGACTTGAACATCCGCACAATGGCCGTTGGCGCGCCAGCCCGCCTGGTCGGCCTCGCGGTCGAAGGCCCACTCGACGACGGTCGCCCATTCGGTCTCCGGTGTTGCCGCGAGGGCACCGAGGAGAGCACTGGCCAGCAAAACGCTCGCGATCCCGTTGCCCGAACGCCGAGATGTTCTTTGGAGGGGTGACACTTAGGGAGGTTCCGCCTCAGACCGACGAAGCATGTCGCCAGATTGTATGCGCTGGGTATTAGCCTGGGTCACCGACCGTCGACGCCTCGGTGGAGTTACTCCTCGTTTGAAATCTGTGGTAAATGAGTCAAGTCCTTGCGCCGCGCAGCGGCGCCATTTAGCGAGGCGTCGGGCGCCGGTGATCGTGGTGGACACTCAGCGGCTACGAGTCGTTCACACGCCTCGCCGGTCTGAGGCAAAGCCTCGCTAAGAGTGGCGATCAACTCAGTTTGACCGCCGTGCCGCTGGCGGTCACCATGAGCATGCCGTTTTGCGCGCCCAGGACTTCGTAGTCGAGGTCCACTCCGAGCACCGCGTCGGCCCCCCGCGCCGCCGCCGCCTCTTCCATCTCGCGCAACGCGGTGGCTCGCGCATCGGCCAGGACACGTTCGTAGGATGCCGAGCGTCCGCCCACCAGATCGCGCACGCTGGCGAAGACATCCCGGAACAAGTTCGCCCCGATAATCGCCTCGCCTGTGGCAATGCCCAGATACTCTCGCACGGGCCGACCTTCGATGGTCGGAGTCGTCGTTGTGATCATGGAACACGGATAGCGCACCGGCAGCCTGACGCAATCGAAATCCATCGGCGGGGCGCGGCCCGTGCTTGCCGAGGTGGCCGGCTGTCCGCTAGCCTGCGACCGATGATTATCGCACCGTCTTTGCTCGCGGCCAATTACGGCCGGCTGGGCTCTGAGATCCAACGCGCCGAGCGGGCCGGTGCGGATTGGCTCCACGTCGACATCATGGACGGCCATTTCGTGCCCAATCTGTCGTTCGGGCCCGCCGTGGTGGAAACCGCGCGACGGTACACGCGCCTGCCTCTGGATGTGCACCTGATGTGCTCGCGCCCGTCCACGTTGCTCGAACCTTTCGCCCGCGCCGGCGCTTCAGTGATCACGGTGCATGTCGAGTTGGGCAACGGCGTCAGCGACCTGCTCTGGAAGATCCGCGCGCTCGGTCGCAAGGTGGGCCTGGCCGTCAACCCGCCCACCCCCATCGCCAACGCCCTGCCGCTGCTCAAGCAGATCGATCTGCTGCTCGTCATGACCGTCAATCCGGGCTTCGGCGGACAGTCGTTCATCGAGGAAATGATCCCAAAAATCCAGCAAGCCCACGCCTGGCGCCAGGAGCTTGGCCTGCAGTTCCACCTCGAAGTCGACGGGGGAATCAACCTGGCGACCGCCGCCGAGTGCGTCCGGGCCGGGGCGGACACGCTGGTGAGCGGGACGGCTTTATTCGGCCAGAGAAACCTCGCCGCGGCCATCCGAACAATGCGTCACGCGGGAATGCCCAGCCGGACGGCGCGACGACCCGCGCTCCGCCCCGCTCGGTCCGGCTGATCAAGCGCGGTCCGGACAGCCCCCACCCTTGGCGCGCAGGTGATTGGTGGACACCCAGCGGCCACAAGCCGTTCACACGCCTCGCCGCTTAGCGAGGCGTCGACTGCCGATCACCTGGGAAAGGCCATACGCAGACGATCTGGCAAAACGCCTCGTCGCTCTGAGGCGCAGCCTCGCTAAGCTGTGTACGTGCTGCTGGCCACGCGGCCGCCGGTGCCGGTCCAGTTGGTGTGGAAGAACTCGCCGCGCGGTTTGTCCACGCGCTCGTAGGTGTGCGCGCCGAAGTAATCGCGCTGGGCCTGGAGCAGGTTGGCCGGCAGACGCTCGCTGCGGAAGCCGTCGAAGAACGCCAGCGCGGTGCTGAACGCCGGCACCGGGATGCCCTTCTTCACCGCCGTGCTGACGACCTTGCGCCAACTGCGCGTGCAGCCCTTGATCGCCTTCTTGAAGAACGGATCGAGCAGCAGGTTCGTCAGGTTCGGGTTCTTGTCGAAGGCCTTCTTGATGTCGCCCAGGAACGCGCTGCGGATGATGCAGCCGCCGCGCCACATCAGCGCGATGCCGCCGTAGTTGAGGTTCCAGCCGTACTGCTTGGCCGCCGCGCGCATGAGCATGTAGCCCTGCGTGTAGCTGATGATCTTCGAGGCGTAGAGCGCCTTGCGGATGTCGTCGACCCACTGCTGCGCGGTCGCCGGCGAACTTCGGGTTGCCCGGCTTGAAGACCTTCGCCGCCTGCACGCGCTGGTCTTTCATGCGCCGAGACGCAACGGGAATAGACCGCTTCGGCGATCAGCGTGATGGGGATGCCCATGTCCTGCGAGGAGATGACCGTCCACTTGCCGGTGCCCTTCTGGCCGGCGGTGTCGAGGATCTTGTCCACCAGCGGCGTGCCGTCGTCGTCCTTCTTGGCGAGGATGTCGCGGGTGATCTCGATGAGGTAGGAGTCGAGTTCGCCCTCGTTCCACTCCTTGAAGACCTCGTGCATCTCGTCGGGCGTCATGCCCGAGGCCGTCCTTCATGAGGTGGTAGGCCTCGCAGATGAGCTGCATGTCGCCGTACTCGATGCCGTTGTGGGTCATCTTCACGTAGTGGCCCGCGCCGCCTTCGCCCACCCAGTCGCAGCAGGGCGGTCGCCCGTCGGCGTCGCACCTTGGCGGCGATGGCCTGGAAGATCGGCTTCACGTGCGGCCACGCCGCCGGGCTGCCGCCGGGCATGATGCTCGGGCCGTGCCGCGCGCCTTCCTCGCCGCCGGACACGCCGGTGCCGATGTAGAGCAGGCCCTTGCACTCGACGTACTTGCGTGCGGCGGATGGTGTCTTCGAAGAGCGAGTTGCCGCCGTCGATGATGATGTCGCCGGGTTCGAGCACGCGGCAGCAGCTGCTCGATGAATTCGTCCACGGCGCCGCCCGGCCTTGACCATGAGCATGACGCGGCGGGGCGTCTTGAGCAGGGCGACCATCTCCTGGAGCGAGTGGGCGCCGACGATCTTCGTGCCCTTGGCCTCGTTGGCGAGGAAGTCGTCCACCTTCGACGACGGTGCGGTTGTAGGCCACGACGGTGAAGCCGTGGTCGTTCATGTTCAGAATGAGGTTCTGGCCCATCACGGCCAGGCCGATGACGGCAATGTCAGCTTGTGGTTCCATAGCCCATGCCCCTTTCTCAAACCAAACCCCGGAGATGTTGGATCGACCGTTCGGCCTGCTCGATCGTGCCGCATTCGACCGAAAGGACAATGTCGCGTTTCGCCTTGCGGCACATCCGGATGACGCGGGCCCAGTCGATCACGCCGTCGCCGCAGGCGCAGCCGACCGGCGGTGCCGGTGACCTTGCCGCGCTCGGCTGATCCGACTGCTGCGACGGAGATGTCCTTGGCGTGCAGATGAACCAGGCGCTCGACCACGCGCTTGAGCCATTTGTAGGGGTCATGCCCGCACAGAAAAGCGTTGCCGGTGTCGAAGTTGATGCCGATGGCGGGGCTCTTCACGAGCCTGGCGATGCGGTCCAGGCCGTCCGGGTGTTTGCTGTATTGCTGGTGGCATTCGAGACCGATCAGGATGCCGCGCGGCTCGGCCACCTTCGCGGCTTCCATGAGCGTGTAGCGCATCAGCGTGAAATCCTCGTCCTCGGTCGTCCACGGCTGCTTGGGGCCTTCGTCGGTGTTGACCACGGGCGCGCCGCACTCGGCGGCGAAGCGGATGGCCTGCTTGAGGTATTCGACGCCGATCTCGGGCTTGGTGAGCGGCGTGTGCGCCGACAGGCCCGAGAGCTTGACGCCCGGCGCTTGTCGCAGGCGCGCTTGATGCGCAGCGGGTCGTCGAGCATCGAGACGCTGTGGAAATAGCCGGCCTCGCTCAGCAGTTCGCGGCCCCAATGGACCATGGGTTCGACGTACGTGTAGCCCAGTTCGGCGGCTTTCTCGACGCCCCATTCGAACGGTTTGTCGGCGTGCCGGACGAATTCCAGGTTGATGCCGAAGTAGATTTTGCTCATAGGCGATTGCCGATCTTAGGTCCAGCCCAGTCAGCCACGCAAGCGCGAAGGCGGAGGCTTGGGCAGCCAGTCCCGACCCCGGCGTCGAGCCAGGGCGAGTCGGAGACTGCTGCTCAGCGACGGGTGGGGGGGCGGGCCAACTCGAGGATTGCTGTTGATACGGGGCGGGTGCTCACGCTAAGGATGGCCGATGAAGATTTGCGCTTTCGGCTTGCCGTCTGTCCCGCTGGGCAAACATAACCTCAAGGACCCGCGCCTGGACCAGGCCCACCAATTGGTCGAGGCCAAGAAAAAGACCTACGCCCAGATCGACGTGGTCGGAGAAGACGATTCACTCGACGCGGATGCCATCCTCGTCCACCGTGACCGCTTTCCGGACCTGATCCTCCACGATCTCGAGTTCGTCGAAACGCGTCTTGGACGCAACCCACCCGAGCCCGAGCGAGTGGTGTTGCAGAAGATCCGGGCCGAACTCGAGAGCGAGCGGACGATGCACGAGGCGGGGCTCACGAAGGAGGACCTTCAGGTCGTCGCCGCCCACGGTTTCCACACGCACAAACCGGTGATCGTTGCGAATGAATCGGATCTGGATCAGCCCGACGCGCTGATGCTCCGGGCCTTCGCCCAAGGCGGCGGCATCTCGTTCCTGACCGTCGGAGGCAAAGAGAACCGCGCCTGGCCAGTGCGGCTGGGGACGACGGCCTGGGAAGCGGCCGGGACCATTCACTCCGACATGCAGAAGGGGTTCATCCGGGCCGAAATCATCAGTTTCGCCGACTTCGTCGAGGCGGGTGGCGAGACCCAGGCCAAACGGGCCGGCAAACTCCGGCTGGAGATGAAATCCTACGTCATCCAGGACTACGATCTGGCCAACTTCCGGTTCAGCAAGTAGGATCCGGCGCGTCAGCGCAGGAGGTACCGGAACCGGGGGAAGGCGACCTCGGCGACGGTGACGACGAGGAACACCGTGCTGATGAGGGCGTTCAAACGGAAGAACGCCACGTTGATCCACTTGAGGCTGCGTTTGCGCGCCAGCCAGTGCTCGATGACAAGGCAGAACGCGATAATGGCCAGGCCAATCATGTAGGCCACCCAGAAGCGAGCGAGAAAACCGAATGCGGCCAGGACCAGCCACATGACAAAGTGGGAAAGAAAGGCGGCGCCCAGGGCGTTCTGGATCCCCCAGCGCACGACCAACGAATGCAGTCCGTGCGACCGGTCATACTCGTAATCCTGGAGGGCGTAGATGATGTCGAAGCCGACCAGCCAGAACACGACCGCAATCGCGAGCAACACCGCCAGCAGCGCGCTGTGCCGCAGCGAGAACGCCCCGTCGCGCACCGGGAGCAACTCGAACGTGCCGGTGACGGCGAGCCAGGCTCCCAGGGGCGCCAACGCCAGGGCGATCCCGAGAAACACATGCGTGAAATCGGTGAATCTCTTGGTGAAGGAATAGAAGCAGATCACCCCCAACGCGAACGGCGAGAGGTAAAAACAGACGCGATTGATCAGGTAGGCGGCGCCGACCAGGCCGGCGGCGCTCAGAGCCCACAACGTCCATGCGCCCGCCAGGCTCACCGCGCCCGCGGGCAGAGGGCGCGTCGCCGTGCGCGGATTGGCGGCGTCAAACCGCCGGTCGACGATGCGGTTGAACGCCATCGCGCAGGTGCGCCCGCAGACCATGGCAGCGAGGATGAGTCCGAAGGTGCGCCACCCGGGCCAGCCGTGTTGGTCCCGCGCCGCAACCGCCATCGCGGCGAGCGCGAACGGGAGCGCGAAAACCGTGTGCGAGAAGGTCACAAACTCGCCCCAGCGCCGCAGGTGTGCAAGCATGCGTCAGTAGACCTCGACCTGCAGGCCGGTGGCGGTGCGGACCGTATGGGCGATGCGCGAGAGGGTCTTGAGCGGCAGGTGCCCGCACTGGGGGTGCATCGTCGGGCGCATCGCAGAGTAGATCTGGACCAGGGAAATGCGCGCGCCCCCCTCCTTGAGTTCCCGCAGCCGGGCGACGAACTGATCGATCTCCTCGGCAGGCGGTTCCTCGCCGTTGAAGCGGGCAAAGAGGCTCTGGATGACGATTGCACGCTGCCGTCCGACCATGAGTATGTTGTCGATCACTTTTTCGAACGGGACCGCCGAGCGGTCAATGCGGTCAAAATAGGCGCGCGTGCCTGCGTCGAGTTTCAGCCACACTTCGTCCTGGGGGGTCAGGGTGTGCAAACCCGCCTGGACGCCCGGCTGATCCAACCCCGTCGCGTTGGATGTCAGGATCACTTTGAAAAACGGATACTTCGAGAGCGCCCGCAAGTGCACGATGGCCTCGATGGCCTGGCAGAACTCCGGACAAAGCGTCGGTTCGCCGTCTCCGCTGAGGGCCACGTGCCGCAGTTGGAGGAGTTCCGGGGGGAGGGATTGAAAGCCCGGCAGTGCGTGGAGTTGGCCTTCGAGCGCGAGCGCCAGGGTCCGGTCCAACTCGTGGATCATCACGCTGACGTCCAGTTGACGGTCGCGGGGCGGACTCGACCGGTTCACCTCGCAATAGACGCAGTCGAAGTTGCAGCGCTTGTCCGGGTTCATGTTGATCCCGACGGACAATCCGTGGGCGCGCGGCGAGACGACGACGTAGACAAAGCGGTGATGGAGAAAGTTGCGCGCGTAACCGCAAGCGGTTTCCCAGGCACCGTGTCCCGCCTCGGGTTCCCGAGGACGCGCCGCTGGATGGTGCTCGACTGCTGTTGTCATAACGGGTTCACGTGGGGCCCGGTGTCGTCACCGACTCGGTCCTGCTGCCGCGACCGGGCGTGGCCGAGGCGTCGGCCGCACGCCCATCAATCACCCCTCTCTGGACTCCGTGAACGAGCCCCAGCATGGCGCCGCCCCAGGCGCCTGGGCTCGCCGCGAATTGTGAAAGACTTAGCATTATTTGCCCGCGCGCCTGGCGACCCGGCGATTCACAGAGCGACGTCCTAACCCGGAAATCTCACTAGCGAGGCGCGCCTCAGACCAAATCCCAGTCCTCATAGGCATGAAATAGTCCCCGTGTTTCCCAGCCCCTCTCTCGCGCCTCGCTCCTTAGCCCGCATTTCTCACCAACTTTCGATGTCCTCTGACCGGTCACCGTCCCATTGCACCTGAAATGCGGGCTGTCAGAAACCCGCGCCCCAAACAGATGGACCCAATCTCGATCCCACTGTGTCCGCGTGCCCGGGTCGCCCAAGCGGCTGGGGCGCGTCCCGGCATCCCTGACAGTCCGCGGGTGAGATTGCCGGGTCACCGATGCCGGGTCAGGGGACCCGGCCTTCAGGGCCTTGTCGGCCGCGTGCCCTCACGCGGCGACATTTCGGACGCTCCGTCGAGTCCCGGAGTTGCGCATCACCCGGGCGGCAGGTATGGTCCGGGGCGCATGCAGGCTGAACACAACTCTTGAAAGCACTCTATTCGACGGCGCGCGAGAAAAGGACCGAGCGGGTCTTTCTGGTCGGGGTGGAACTCAAATCCCGCCCGGCGCGGGATGTGCGCGATTCGCTTGACGAACTCGGGCAACTGGCAGACACGGCCGGCGGGGTGCTGGTCGGCGACGCTGTGCAGAAGCTCGATCGCCCCGCCGCCGGCACATTCATCGGGTCGGGCAAAGCGGAAGAACTCGGCGCGCTCTGCCGCGCCCAAGGCGTCGACACGGTGGTGTTCGATGACGAGTTGTCTCCCGCCCAAAGCCGCAACCTCGAGCGGATCTTCGACTGCAAGGTGCTCGATCGAACCGATCTCATTCTGGACATCTTCGCCCGGCGCGCCCGAACCCGGGAAGGAAAGCTGCAAGTCGAGTTGGCTCAACTCGAACATCTGCTGCCGCGCCTGACTCGATTCTGGACCCACCTCTCCCGGCAGAAAGGCGGCATCGGCATGAGGGGAGGCGAAGGCGAGAGCCAGTTGGAGACCGATCGACGCAAGGTGCAGGAGCGGATCGACCGGCTGAAGACCGACCTCGATTTGGTGCGGCGGCAGCGCACGACCCAACGCCAGGGCCGCCAACGCAGCCAGTGGCCGCTGGCCTCGATCGTCGGTTACACCAACGCCGGCAAGTCAACCCTCTTCAACGCGCTGACCGGGGCGGACGTGCTCGAAGAAGACAAAGTGTTCGCCACCCTCGATCCGACCACGCGCCGCCTGCGCCTGCCGACCAATCAAAACGTGTTGCTCTCGGATACGGTCGGTTTCATCCGGAAACTTCCGCACCACCTCGTCGAGGCCTTCAAGGCGACCCTCGAAGAGGTGGTCAACGCCGATCTCCTGCTCCATGTGGTCGACATCAGCCATCCCCAGGTCGAAGAGCAAATCCTCGCCGTCACCCAAGTCCTGGCGGAGATCGGAGCCGGGGCAAAACCGGTCCTGCTCGTCTTCAACAAGATCGACCGCTGCGAGCCCGGCGGGGCGGTAGCCGGATGGACTGCACGATTCCCGACGGCGGTGGCGATCTCGGCGCAGACTGGCGCGGGCTTCGAGGCGCTGCGGGCCGAGTTGGGCATTCGGCTGCGCCCGATCCGCGATTACATCGAACTGGCCATCCCCCACACCGAGCCCGGGGTGATGTCGCGCCTGCACGCGGTAGGCCAAGTGGTGGAACGTCACTACGAGGATCGCGTGGCGCGGATCCGGGCGCGCATCCCGCCCCACCTGCGGGCCGAGTTCGCGCCCTACATCGTGACGGACCTGGCTACAGCCGCAGCGCCTCGTCCTGAGTGAGCAGCCGCAGCGGCGCGGCCTCGAGCGCCTGCCGCGCCCGATCGAGTTCCTTGACTTCGATCAGAAGCACGGCCCGCTGGTTCGCCACGAACCCGGACGCGTTCTCGATATTGATCTGACAGCGCGAGAGACTCTCCGCGATCTTCAAAAGCCCCCCGGGTCGGTCCTCGACTTCCACCGCCAAAACCTCGACGCGCGACACCGGCAGCCCGTCTTCCTTCAGCTTCCGGTAGGCCAAATCCGTCTGGTCCACCAGCAGTTTGACCACACCGAAGGACTCCGTGCTGGCGATGATCACCCACCGGATGTTGATGCCGGCCTGAGCAAGAACGCGGGTGACACGCGCCAATTGGCCCGTCCGGTTCTCCGCGAAGATGGCCAGCAGACTGACATTGCAACTCATAGACAATGCGCGGTTGACGTGTGCGGACTTGTGGATGGCAGCTTACGCGTCGCTCCGCGCCCCGTCCACCCGAATCCCTCGAAATCCCGAACATGGATGAGTTCTATGGGAATTCGCTTGACCGGTTTTCGCAGCCAACCTCAAGGTCATCCAGACGACACATGGAATCGAGCGACTTCATCAAACGCGGGGAATCGAGAGCGACTGATCGGCAGCCGGCAGGCCTGCTGCCGGCGCCGGGCATGTCCAACCGGACGGCCCGAGCAATGCATGGCCACACCGGCAGGGCTTTTACCTTGATCGAGTTGTTGGTCGTCATCGCGATCATCGCCATCCTGGCCGGGATGCTCCTGCCGGCTTTGAGCAAGGCCAAGGCGAAGGGCCAGGGCATCCTCTGCATGAATAACACGAGGCAGTTGACCCTCGCGTGGCTCTCGTACGCGCAGGACAACAACGATCGCCTCGTCTACAACCAGCCGTCGACGGCCACCGACACGAACAACTGGGCCGGCAACGTGATGAGCTGGGGGGCGGACCCGCAGAACACCAACCAGATTCTGCTCATGAACTCAAAGCTGGGCCCTTACGTGGGCCAGAACGCGGCGGTGTTCAAATGCCCCGCCGACAAGGTGCCCTGTCCGCTCGGCCCGCGGACCAGGAGCGTGTCGATGAACGCCTTCGTCGGCCCCCAGGACAACTACGGCACACCGATCAACAGCCAGTGGCGCCAGTTCCTCAAGCTGTCCGAGTTCCCCAATCCCGCCGGCATCTTCGTCCTGGTGGACGAGCACCCCGACAGCATCAACGACGGCTGGTTCGTGTTCTGCACCGCCGCCGACCCGTCCGAACGCTCGGCCTGGAGCGATCTGCCCGCCTCCTACCACAATCACGCAGCCGGCTCCTCCTTCGCGGACGGGCACTCGGAAATCAAACGCTGGCAGAACGCGAGCACAAAACGCCCAGTCCGGAAAAACAGCAGCGGGTTTCCGGTGCCCATCCCCGCCTCCGATCGGAGTGACATCGGATGGGTCGCGGAACGCACCACGCTGCGGAACTGAGCGGGGCCGGTCTCTCTAGTTCAGCGTGTCGATGTTGTTCTCCGTCTTCGTGTAGTCCACGAACATTTGCGGGTCGGTTCCGTTGAGGTATTCCTCGACGTTCGTGTAGCCGTCGCCGTCCGGGTCTTTGGAGCCATCGGCGTTGTCATGGGGATCCAGCCCGTGAGAACTCTCCCATACGTCGGGCATGCCGTCGCCGTCGGTGTCCGGTGGCGCCACTCGCGATTCCAGTTGCGGCCAGCCTCCCACCGTCCTCTGCGAGTCGATGATGCCCTTGCCTCCACCGGCGTACGTCTCGCCAAACCTGGCAGTGCCGGTGCGCACTTCCTCGATGATGCGGGCATCCACCGGGTCACGCTTGGGCAAGGAAGCCCCCGCGTGCCTCAGGACGAGAGGAAGAGCCTCCTCCGCAGTCTGTTGGCGGATGGGCATCGACCTCCACGGAGCGGCGAGCTTGAGCACGTCGATGTGCGCATCACCACCATCTGGCTGAACGCCGCCCGCCCAGTTGTCGGCGGTCACCTTCGGATCGTCGTGCATGTAGTTTTCGGCCACGTACCACTGCCCGAAACCGGCGGCCCCGCCACGGGAGGAAGGATTGACGATGCGGCGTCTCACAGCGCCGGAGCCGGTGGCCGGCCCCGGTCTGTAGTAGTTGGCCACCATGTTGATGGTGGTGGAGTTGAACCGGGGATTGCCGACCTGCTGTTTTTCGCCGCCATAGGCGCTGTTGCCTCCCCAGTTGTAGATGACGTTGTTCCGGTAGTCGGTGTAGCCGGCGCCCGAGGCGAATCGCGGATTGCGACTGCTGTGGTGGGCGAGGAGATTGTGATGGTAGGTGCTATAGTTGGCGCCCCAGATGCCGCCAAATCCGTGAGCGCCCTTGACGTGAACGGACTGGTAGAGACTCTCCGAGACCAAGCACCATTGAACCGTGACGTGTTCGCAGTGATAGATGGAGAGTGCTTCGTCCACGCTCCAACTGACGGAAACATGATCCACCATGATGTTCTTGTGGTAGCGGCTCGAGAGAGCGTCCGCGTCGTCGCCCGTCTCGTCGCCAAGGCGCAACCTCAGAAAGCGCAGGATGACGTCGTCGGCGGCAATCGTCAGAGGGTATCTCTTGATCGCGATGCCGTCTCCCGGCGCGGTCTGTCCGGCGATGGTGATGTAGGGACTGGAAATCTTGAGCGGGCTTTTGAGATCAATGGTCCCTGAAACCCTGAACACCACGATGCGCGGTCCCTCAGCTTCCACGGCGGCACGCAGGCTGCCCGACCCCGAGTCGTTGAGGTTCGTCACGGCAATCACCTTGCCGCCACGTCCTCCGATCGTCACTGAGCCGTAGCCTGCAGCACCAGGGAACGCCGGCACCTCCGCTGGCGAAGCACCTGATGGGCCTGCCTGAGCGGTGGCAAGAAGACTCACTTCGGTCATTGCGCCAAGGAGCGCCCAATAGCCAATCCTTAAGGCCCTATTCAGGTATGGACTCATCGTGTTGGGGCGCAGTCGTGCGCGCTCGTTGTTTTCGCAGAACGCTCCGGATCACCGACCCCGCGCCGGTAGCGGTCGACATAAACCCAAGGCGCTGTCGCCGGGTTCGGTGGAGTCGTCAGGTCCGGCATGGACGTCACGCCGAGGCACTGGACGAACCACGCGGCATCCCTGAACGAGCTCCGTTCTGGTCCAACGACACGATCAGCAGCGGCTCAATCACAGACCACGAGTCGTCCTCGGCAACGACCACGATCCGACGTGGCCCAAGCGCAACAAAGTCAGGGTGCGGCACCGGCAGCGAACGCCCGTCTGCCAGTCGGATCGAAAACGGCTCGAACGGCTCCCGGTGCAGCGCCTCACGAATCCCTTGGATATCCATGCGTCAGGACCAGTACCACTCCGCCACGCGTGGCGCAACCAGACTCTCACGCCGACAAGTAATGAACATCCGAAGTGACGTGATCATCTGCATCACGGTGTGAACTTACTGAGGAATCACCGGGATGCACTACACCGTCACCCTCACCCGCCCCCGCAGTCGCGGGGGCACCCTCTCCCATCGGATGGGAGAGGGGCGGGGTGAGGGGTCTGTGTAGCGTATCCCGCCAACTTGGCAGTACGCTTGCCAAATAGCCTTTCCAGAACGATTTATGTCGGCCGGGAGGAAACGACTGAACCGACAAATCCTTCAGTATCCCGCGGTGAGCATATTGCCCCCAAGCCCAAGGACGGTTGCTGGATCAGGTTCGGACGGTGCTCCGGCTCAGGCACTCCTTGGCCACCGGAGCGTTGAGGCGAGGCGCGTGACGGTTGATGGTCGATAGCCAGGGCGCGGCTCTTCAACGGTGGGGCAAACTGCGACTTAAGAAGTTAGCACTTTTTTCGGGACATCCTCTTTCCATTTTTTTACCCTCGCGGCATGAGCACAAGCAAACGCCGCCACGTTTCTCCGGACGAACAACATGTTTTGGAACATGGCCACATCCTTCTCCTGAGCTCGGCCAAAGAGAGAACTCGGTGCGATCAGGCCATCCGCCAACACCACTACCTGCACGGTGTCACCTTGGTGGGCGAGCATTTGCGCTATGCCTTCGTGTATCGAGGACAATGGTTGGCGGTCGCCACCTGGAGCTCGGCCGCCTTCCACCTCAAAGATCGAGACCAGTTCATCGGCTGGTCGGCCGAACAGTGCGCGCGACGTCGTAGTCTGCTGGCCAATAATTCGCGTCTGTTGGTGATGCCCGACTGCCACTATCCCAACCTGATCAGCCGTTTCATGAAGCTCATGCTCCAACGCCTCTCGGAGGATTGGCACAAGCGCTGGGGCCATCCCATCGCCCTGGTGGAGAGTTTTGTCGATCCGAACCTCTACCAAGGCACCGCCTACAAGGGCAGCGGGTGGTGCCACCTGGGCAAAACCGCCGGTTGGAAGCGCGATGCGGACGACTTCTATGTGAAAAACCAGGCCCCCAAGCAGATTTGGGTTCGGGAACTGGTGAAGCACGCGTGCGTGAAATTGCGCGCGCCCCAATTGCCTGCGGCTTGGGCCAACGTCGAACACGCGGCCCACGTCCGCTGCACGGCCAAGGCAGCGCAGATCCGCAGCTTGATGGAAAGTGTCGAGGCGGAGGTCGCGGAATTTCGTCGGGCGCAAGCGCTGGCCTATCCGCTGCCGGGGCTAATCTGCCTGATGGTCATGGCCGCCGCCCAGGGGGTGGTGCGCGGCCCCCAAGACCTGGCCGATTACGCCCAGAGCTTGAGCCCCGCGCAATTGCGCGCCTTGAAGTTTCGCACTGATCCCCAGAGCCGTGAGGTGCGTCGTCCCGGAAAGACCACCTTGACCCGCGTGTTGCATGAGGTCGACGACGACCAAGTGGAACGGGCACTCTTGCGCTGGCAGGATCAGCTTCTGGGCCCTCGGCAGGATCGGATCGTCATCGTCGATGGCAAGAAAGTCCGTCACGCCGGAGTGGAGATCGTCAATGCCGTCGATTCCCAGGGCCGTTTTCTGGGCAGTGTGGTCACGCCGGCCAAGACCAACGAAATCCCCGCCGCCCGCCAACTGCTGCGCCGCCAAGCGCTGCGGGGCAAGATCGTGGTGGCCGACGCAATGCACACCCAGGATGAAACGGCCCAAGACATCCTCTTCGAGGGAGGCGGGGACTATCTGCTCACGGTCAAGGGCAACCAGACCACCCTGGAAACGACCCTGGAAAACCTGTTCATCAAACAGGGTTTTTCCCCCTCGCCCCACGGCGCGGACGCGGGTGCTCCAGCGGGAGCACAATCGGAGTCGGCTCGAGATTCGCTTCCTGGAGTGTGTGGAGGTGACGCCGCTTCAGGTCGGTTTTCCCGGGGCCCGGCTGGTTGCTCGATTGGAGACGCGAGTCAAACGCAACGGCAAATGGTGCCGTGAGGTGGTCTATCTGGTGAGCAGTCTCACGTTCGAAGAACTCCAGGCCCAGGGGATGCTCGCACTCAAGCGCGGTTACTGGGTGGTGGAGAGCCGACTACACCATTGCCTGGACATCACGCTGCGGGAAGATCAGAGCCGCGTGCGCACCCCCGGTGCAGCACGGGTCTTGGGGACGATTCGACGCGTCGTGGTCAGCTTGGCCAACGCCGCGGTGAATCGAGCGCGCCAGAAGAACCCCAAGACCAAGTGCAACACACGCAGCTTTCAAAAGCGCTTTCGTTGCGCTCGCGGCGGACGTGAACGACTCCACGCACTGGTTTTCGCCAAATCGCCCAACGTTCACGACTTACAGGATTGAAAAGACGCGTCCTGGTCGATAGCCGACAAGTGACGGTTGGGCTTGGCGCGGGTTTAGAGCGGCATTACAGTGCCGCTCATGTCCATTCACTTCCCGGCTTGCACTCGGTGGGCGACGGTGTTCCTGGCATCGCTCGCATTGGGTATGGGCGCCCGAGGCGCTGCGCCGCGCGCCCTGCCGGCGGGGCGTCTGCCCAACGACGTCCGACTCCAACCACTGAAGGACCTCGACGGCTATTTCCCGTTCACACCGGCTTCCGATCGCGAGGCTTGGGAGAAGCGGGCCGAGAGGGTGCGGCGACAGCTTCTGGTCACGCTCGGCTTGTGGCCGGCGCCGGCCAAAACGCCGCTGAACCCGGTGATCCACGGGCGGATCGAGCGCGACGAGTACACGGTCGAAAAGGTCTACTTCGAGAGTCTCCCCGGCTTCTACGTGACGGGCAGTTTGTATCGGCCCAAGAAGCCGGCGGACGGACGGCGGCCCGCGGTGCTCTGCCCGCATGGGCACTGGACCAACGGTCGTTTTCTCGATACCGGTGCGGACGGTGTGCGGCGGGAGATTGCGGACGGGGCGGAGCGGTTCGAGGAAGGGGGCCGGAGCGTGCTTCAAGCGCGCTGTGTCACCCTGGCGCGCATGGGGTGTGTCGTCTTTCACTACGACATGATCGGGTACGCGGACAGCGTGCAGATCAGCCAGGAGCTCGCCCATGGTTTCGCCAAACAACGACCGGAGATGAACACCCCAGAGGACTGGGGGCTGTTCAGTCCCCAAGCCGAGGCGCATTACCAGAGTGTCATGGGTTTGCAGACGTGGAACTCGATTCGCGCGCTCGATTTTCTGCTGAGCCTGTCCGACGTGGATGGCGAGCGGATTGGCGTGACCGGCGCGAGCGGAGGCGGCACTCAGACGTTCATTCTGTGCGCGATCGATTCGCGTCCGGCAGTGGCCTTTCCGGCGGTGATGGTGTCGACGGCGATGCAGGGGGGGTGCACCTGCGAGAACGCGTGCGGCCTGCGTGTCGGCACGGGCAATGTCGAGTTTGCGGCCCTGTTTGCCCCGAAACCGATGGGGCTCACGGCTGCGGACGACTGGACGAAAGAGATGGCGACCAAGGGCTTCCCCGAACTCAAACGGCATTATGCGATGCTCGGGGCTCCAGACCACGTCCTGTTGAAGGCGGCGCTGCATTTCGGGCACAACTACAACAGCGTCAGCCGGACGGCCATGTACGGCTGGATGAACCGTCACCTCAATCTGGGACAGCACGAGCCGATCGTCGAACGCGACTACACTCGGCTCGCGACGGCGGAACTCACGGTCTGGGACGAACAACACCCCAAACCCGATGGAGGGCCCGAGTTCGAACGGAGGCTCCTGCGCTGGCTGACCGAAGACACCGAGGCGCAATTGGCCAAGACAACCGCCGATCGGTCCGAGTTCGAGCGGGTTCAGGGAGGCGGCGTCGACATCGTGATAGGACGGAATCTCGGCGAGGTGGGCGAAGTGGTCTGGGAGGCGGGGGCGGCAACCGATCTCGCCGCCTGTCGCCAGATCGTCGGGCGACTGCGGAACGAGACATACGGCGAGGAATTGCCAGCGGCCAGGCTTCACCCAAAGAAGACGGAACGGGGAACGGTGGTCTGGGTGACGGCGTCTGGCAAGACGGGCCTCTACACGGACGCGGGGGACGTGCGACCCGAGGTGCTGGCTCTTCTCGAAGGCGGGTGGGCGGTTTTTGGGGTTGACCTGCTGTTCCAAGGGGAGTTTCTCGAGGATGAGAAGGCCCCGACTCGGACCCGGCGGGTTAAGAATTCGCGCGAAGCGGCCGCGTACACCTTCGGTTACAACCACAGTCTGTTTGCCCAGCGCGTGCACGATGTCCTGACAGCCATCGCTTGTCTGAAGGCACACGCAGATTCCGCCCATCGGCTGGCGCTTGTCGGCATCGAGGGGGGCGGCCCGTGGGTTGCAGCCGCGTGCGCCCAGGCCCGCGGCCCGGTTGACGCCGCGGCTCTGGACACGGGAGGGTTCCGTTTCGGCAAGGTGCTCGATTTGGCGAGTGTCGATTTTCTTCCGGGCGGAGCGCGCTTTGGGGATCTGCCGGGTATGATGGCGCTGGGCAGGCCGCCCCGGCTCTGGCTGGCCGGCGAAGGCGATCGCGCGCCGGCGCTGGTCGAGGCGGCGTATGCTCAAGGCGACGCGAGGCGGCTCTTGACGGTGTTCCCGGGCGAGCGCGTCGACGTCCCGGCTGCGCTCGGACGCTGGTTGCTCGCCTTGCCCTGATCTTGAGAGTCAAGACCATGATCCTGGCATCGGCGCTCCGATGCGTGAGTGCGACCGTCCTGGCGGCGGCGCTCACCGGGTGCAGTCCAGAGCCGGATCTTCTTTCCGAAATGGATCGCGAACGAGATCGTGACCCGGACCGCGTGGCCGAGCGGAACCGAATGGTCGAAGAGCAGATTGCCGGGCAGGGCCGCGACATTCGGGATCCGCGCGTTCTCGAAGCGATGCGCGCGGTGCCACGCCACGCTTTTGTGCCGCCGGATGTCGCTGCCAGGGCGTACGAGGACCATCCGCTCCCGATTGGCCATGGGCAGACCATCTCCCAACCGTACATTGTCGCGTTCATGACCGAACAGCTCGCGCCTCGGCCGGAGGATCGCGTGCTCGAGGTTGGCACCGGATCGGGCTATCAGGCGGCTGTCTTGTCCCGTCTGGTTGCCGAGGTCTACACGGTGGAGATTGTCGAACCCCTGGCCTTGAAGGCCGCCCAGGACTTGAGCCGGCTCGGTTTCACCAACGTTTTCGTGCGCGCGGGGGACGGTTACGCTGGTTGGGCTGAGAAGGCGCCCTTCGACGCCATCATCGTCACCTGCGCTCCCGATCACGTGCCACAACCCTTGGTCGATCAACTGAAGGAGGGAGGCCGCATGATCATCCCGGTCGGGGGATTCGGCGACCAGAGTCTCATTCTCCTTGAGAAACGGGCGGGGCAAGTGGCGCGTCGCGCGGTGTTGCCTGTGCGGTTTGTGCCCATGACCGGGCCGCACACCCGCTGAGGGGCCGTCAAGGAATAACCTTTGCGCTTTGTCGCCAGCGCCGCCGGGCCAGATGCGAGGCGCGAGGGAGGGAGTGTATCCGTTGCGATACTCGACCGACCGAGCAACGAAGCAGATGGCCCGGCGCCGCGGCGACCCGCAAGGGCTGCGGCTCTTTGGCTTGCGGGCTTTGTCGCTCGCTCCTTACAGACCGCTGCGGGTATGCGCGTCGCTCGCTTCGCGCCCGCAAGCCAAATAGCCAGCAGCAAAGTGTAAAGGTTTTTCCTTGACGGCCCCTAAGGGTGCGGCTGGCTCGGGCGGTGTGGCGTTACGGGGTGGCGGCGTACAGTTCGGCTTGACGGAATGCGGTGAGGCCCAGCAGAAGGACGAGGATGCCGAACGCGAGCCGGACTGCGCTGCCGATCCGGACGCGCCGCTCGGTGGCGGTGAGGAACCCGATCATGTCGCGCATGCGCCAGGGCGAGATCGTGAACCAGAGCGCGAGCACCACCCAAAGGTAGGCCCACACCACGAGGACCAGTCGCCACGGAGTATCGACCCAGCGCGCGGTATCGAGTGTGAACTTGGCCAGGAGCAACACGACCACGGCCAGCCCGCGCACGGCAAGAAAATCGCGCACGAACACGCAGGCGCCGAAGCCCACCACCGCGAAGCCGATGAACATGATCGGCTTGAACGCGGCGAAATCGGCGATGTCGTCCGCCTTCAAGTTCCACAAGAACCAGACTGTGCCCAGGGGCATCAGGATCATGCCCCATAGGTCCGAGCGGGGGAACTTGCGCAGGGCGGCGCCGAAAGCGCCTGGCTTGAGCAAACCGTAGATTTGCGGCAAGGCGACGGCCAAGCCGAGCAGGGTGGCAAGCTGCCAGAGTTTCATGGGCAATCAGGATTCGGGATCGGTGACTCAGCGTAAAGCGTGAATGCGGAGGCGCGGGTGACTCGGACCTGCAAAAGTCGCCCGATGTCCCGGGGCGCGCCTTCAAAAACGGTGATTTGGTTTCTCCGAGTTCGGCCTTCGAGCCGGGCCGGGTTGCGGCGGCTCACTCCCTCGACGAGGATTTCGACCTGCTGGCCGACCAGACGTTGGAGCTTGCGAGCGCCGATGACGTTCACCCGATCGAGCAATCGGGCGAGGCGTTCCTCGCGCACAACCTGCGGAACCTGATCGGGCCGCGCGGCAGCCGGGGTGTCCTCCCGCGGCGAGTACTTGAACAGGAACGCATTGTCGAACTCGACATCCCGCGCGAGCGCCATCGTCTCCTCGAAGTCGGCCTCGGTCTCGCCGGGGAACCCGACGATCAGATCGGTCGTAATGGCGATGTCGGGCCGGACACGGCGGAGGCGATCGACGAGGTCCACGTAGTGGGCGCGGGTGTAGCCGCGATGCATCGACTCGAGCACGCGGTCGCTGCCGCTTTGGACGGGGAGATGCGCGCTCTCGCAGAGTTTCTCGAGCCGTCCGTACGCCTCCACCAGATCGCCGCCGTAGCCCCTGGGATGCGGGGATGTGAAACGAATCCGTTCGAGACCGTCGACGCCGTTGACCGCTTCGAGCAATTGCACGAAAGGAGTCAGGCCGTTGCGCGTGGGAATCTCGCGCCGGCCAAAGCTGGTCACAATCTGCCCCAAAAGAATGACTTCCTTGACTCCGTGAGCAACCAGACCGCGGCACTCGGCCACGATGTCGTCGATCCCCCGGCTGCGCTCCGGGCCCCGGGTGCGGGGCACGATGCAGAAGGTGCAGCGCTGATTGCAACCCTGCATGATGCTGACGAGGGCTGTCGGAGACGGTCGGCGCCCGTTGACCGAAAGGACGTGATCCCGGATGGCGGATTGACTTCCCGGTTCCGAAGCCGTGTCGCAGACGACCGTGCGGCGGCCTGCCAAAAGGTCATCGACGTAATCGGCGGCACGGTGGAGTTTCTGCGTGCCCAGGACCAGGGTCACGCCTGGCGATTGGCCGACCAGCCGTTCGCCGCGGCTTTGGGCCATGCACCCGAGGTACCCCAGCAGCAGGCGCGGACGCTCCTTGCGGAGGGTGTGGGCAAGGATGGCCATTTTGCCGAGGGCCTTTTTCTCGGCGGCATCGCGAACACTGCACGTGTTCAGCAAGACGACATCGGCTGTTGCCTCGGACGGGGCGATCGAGTATCCGCGCGCGACGAAATGAGCGGCAACCGCTTCCGAGTCCCGCGCGTTCATCTGACAGCCGTAGGTTTTGATAAAGACACTGGGCATGCGGCCAAGGCGATCGGAACGCTACGGCAGCCTCACCGCAATGAAAAGCGCGAAGTCACCCCCCCGGGCTGGTATCTTGAAACCCAAACATGTTACGATCAAGTCAAGTTTGGCCTTCACTATCCCTTTCGTTTCGCAAGGATTCTAAGGAGCGAGGCGTCGAAAGCCGGTTGCCACGGCCAAAACCCAGCGCAAACGAATCGGTGTTATCATACTCCCTCCGTCTGAGGCGCAGCCTCGCTGCGATCCCAGATCCGACCGCTCCTGCGTCGCGGAAGGATCCGCCCCGCTTGGCAGGTCGCGAACGGGAAGGACGCCAGGGCGTCGTGGGCGCTCCGGCAGGAAACGAGCGCAGCCCAGACTTCCTCCACTTCGAGCCGGCTCAAGTGCGTTCCCGCCGGAAGACACTGCATCCCCCCCTGTCGGGGACGCCACACGCGCAGGGGCGATTCCCCCCACAGGACCAAACCGGGAAGGCCGAGCGCCGCCGCCAAGTGCATGATCCCGGAGTCGTGTCCGAGAAAGAAATGCGAAGCGGCCAGGCGATGGGCCAGTTCGACCAAAGGAAGACTCCGCGCGACTGCGATCCGGTCGGCTGGCCAGCAGGCCGCCAGTCGTTCGAGGCGATCCCCCTCGGCTTCACCGCCCACCAGCAAGAGGTGGCAACCGGTCTGCGCCCCCAACCGAGACAGCAGTTCGGCCCAGCGCGACTCCGGCCAATTCTTGCGCTCGCTGCCGCTGCCGGGATGGACGGCCAGGCAGCGTGCCTCCGAGCCGCCCGCTGCGATCGCAGCGGTCCGGGCCTGGGTGAGCGGGACGTCCTCAAGCCGGAGGCGCAAACGCGGAATCGGATCGGCGGCCACAATGCCGATCTGTGCCAGTGGCTCGAGCAGGACATCGGCGGCATGCCGGTCCCCGCTGGGATCGGGGCGATGCGGGCCGGCCACGAATCGGGCTGACGACACGCGGACGACGTTTTCCTCGAAGATCCGGTCCGGGTCGTAAAGGTACGAAACGACGAGGTCAAACCCGGAGAAATAAGAGGCCAGGTCTTCCGAGAGAGCCGCTCCCGGAGCGAACGCAGCGGCCAGGTTGCGCGACTCGATAGGGCGCACGGCGTCCGCCAGTCCTCCAGCCAGCGCCAGTTGGGCAATGTGCGGATAGCCCAGCACCTCGATGCGAGCCTCCGGACAGTGCCGACGCAAGGCCGACAACACGGGCAAGGTCAGGATAAAATCCCCGATCGCGCCCCCACGGATCACCAGCAGACGCGAGCCGCCAGGCGCATGCGACGGGAGAGACTCGATCACGGGAGAGACAGGCGCGGGATCCGTGGTGGCCTGGTATCGTCCCCGAGAGAAATCGGGCGAGGCCAGAGTCCGGCCCCGCCCGCATGGTCCGGAAACAACCGAGAGACGGATCAGCCTTTGGACGCACCCTTAGGCTCAGGCTTCTTCCAGGTGCGCTTGGGAGCCTTGACCACAAGTCCCTTCTTCAGGGCGCTGGCGGCGACACGGATATACCGGACTTCGCCGTCGACCACGGCTTTGACGCGTTGGAGATTGGGAAAGAACCGGCGCTTGGTGATGGCGGTGATGTGGGTACCGATGCCGCCCAGCTTTTTCGCTTTGCCGCTTCGCCAAATGATACTGCCCTTTCGTGGGCCTTTGCCGGTCAGTGCGCAACGTCTGGCCATAAAATCAGTCGCCTCGGTTCAATTACACAATCAAAGAGGGTAAACCTACCAACCAGACCCAGTGACTTGCAAGCCGAAACTGGACCCAAACAGCAGTTCAGCGGCGCCACTTAGCGAGGCGTCGACGGTCGATAACCTGGGGAAGGCCAAGCGCAAGCGGTCTGGCAACACGCCTCGCGGGTCTGAGGCGCAGCCTCGCTAAGCTTGTCATGGACCCTCGGTGTCCGGTATGACTTCACACGAACCGTGCTCAACTCGAGTTTCACCATCCTCGATTACCTGGTCGTTCTCGCGTACCTGGTGGGGATCACCGCATTCGGAATTGCCCGCGGGGGGCGGCAGACCTCGGCGCAGGATTATTTTCTCGGACGCGAACAGATCCCCTGGTGGATCGTTTGTTTTTCGATTGTGGCGGCCGAGACGAGCGCACTGACATTCATCAGCATACCCGGCTTGGCGTATCTGACGAACCTGACCTTCTTGCAGGTGGCGGTCGGCTATCTTCTCGGACGAATCGCGGTCAGCTACCTGTTGCTGCCGGCGTATTACCGCGGCGAACTCTCGACCGCTTATGCCTTTCTCGAGCATCGGTTCGGGCGCAAAACGCGCAGCTTTGCCGCCATCGTCTTTCTGTTCACGAGAATTGCCGCCGATGGTGTGCGGCTTTTCGCCACCGCGATACCGCTCAAGTTCGTGCTCAGCGTCAATTATCCCACCGCCATCGTCATCCTCGCGGCGGTGGCCCTGGCTTATACCTACTTCGGCGGTGTCCGTGGAGTGATCTGGGTCGATGCCGTCCAAATGCTGGTCTACGTCGGAGGCGCCCTCATGGCGCTGGTTTTTCTTGTCGCTCGCGCCGAGGGCGGCTGGAGCGGGATTACTCTGGCCGCCTTCGAAGCCGGCAAGTTCCAGGTGATCGATTGGGGTTTCGGGGCCGGCTTTTTCCAAAGACCTTACACGCTCATCGCCGGACTCCTCGGGGGCGCTCTCCTCTCGATGGCCTCGCACGGCACCGATCAACTGATCGTCCAAAGACTCCTCGCTACCCGGTCCTTGGCGGCCAGCCGCAAGGCGCTGATCGGTAGCGGGATCATCGTCATCTTCCAATTCGCGCTGTTCCTGCTGGTGGGCCTCCTGCTCTTTGGACATTACGCCAGCGCCACCCCTGCCGAACTCGGCCTGCTGCGCCATGACGAGATCTTTCCGAAGTACATCATCGAAGGCCTGCCGCCTGGCATCTCGGGTTTCATCATCGCCGGTTTGCTTGCCGCCGCCCTTTCCACCCTCGCCGGCTCGATGAGTTCCTTGTCTTCATCCACACTGCTCGATCTGTACTGTCCCCTGAGCGGCCGTCCAATGGACGATGCCCGGGCCCTTTGGATTTCGCGCCGGATCACCGTGGGTTGGGCGGTCCTGCTCGTCGGCTCAGCGGTTTTTTTCATGAGCACGAGTCAGACAGTCGTCGAACTCGCCTTGAGCATCGCCTCGTTCACTTACGGTGGGCTCCTGGGCACGTTCCTGCTCGGTGTGCTCTTCCCCCGGGCGCGGCAGGAAGACGCGCTCGCCGCGTTCGTGGGCGGCATCCTGGTGATGGTCTCGGTGATCAGTCTCAAAGCGGTCGCATGGACCTGGTTTACCCTGGTTGGCGTGCTGGCGACCCTCCTGATCGGCACCCTGCTCAGCCGGCTGAGCCGCACCGATTCGGCGGCCACGGATGGACACGGCTTACGGTGCAGTCCGCGGGATGTGCGACACTGACCCCTTTTGTTGGGCGGCTCCCACCTGCGCCGGATCGAGTTCGAGGGCCCGAACAAAGGCTGCTTTCGCCTCGTCCTCGCGCCCCAGACCGAGGTGTCCCAGCCCCACCAGGCAATGAGCCTGGGCGCGTCGGACGCGTTCGGACTGCCGTTCGCCGAACTTGGCGAAGTAATCAGGCTGGTCGCTCGCGTCGAGCTGCCGCTGTCCCGCGCTGAGCAGAGCTTCGAACCGCTGGTTTGCCTCCTCGGTGCGTCCGAGTTTCGCCAGGGCGAGCGCCTGGGCGAACTGGATTTCGGAGGCTCCCGGTTCGGGGCTGATGACGGACTGTTCGTAGCATTCTCTGGCTTTCGCAGCGTCGCCGAGCGCGTCGTGGGCGGCGCCTCGGTAATAGTGGATTTGGCCGGCCTTGCGGTCGCGGTGGGGGCGGCCGACTTCGAGGTTGGGGGGGTAGAGGAGGGCCGCCTCGTAGTCTTCGAGTGCCTGGGCGGCTTGGCCGGAGGCGAGCCGGGCGTGGCCGCGCTGGAGGAGGGCATCGGCGTAGACCGCGTGGATCTCGCCGCTGCCTTCCCAGTTGTGAAACCGGCGGGTCGTGAGCAACTCGATGGCGCGGTCGTGCAGGCCTGCCGCCGTGAGCAGGACAATCTCGCGGGTGAGGGTGTCGTCACGCAGGGCGACAGTGTCGTGATGATTGGTCAGCATGGCCAGCCGTTTGGCGAGCGGCGCTCCGGCGGCTTCGTACTGGAGATCCAGCTCGTAAAGGAAGCGGGGCTCCTTCGGATCGAGCGCGACGGCTCGTTCGAGACTGGACACGGCGCGGTCCACATCGCGGTCCGTCTGCGCGTAGGCGAGGCCCAGGTTCCGGTGCACCAACGGATAGGACTCGACGATTTCACGCGATTTTTCCCACGCCTTGATCGCTGTTTCCGGCTGATGGTCGTAGAGCAGATTGCCGAGGTAATACCATGCGCGGGCGTCTTCGGGATCCCATTCGAGTGCTTTCCGGAGAATCCGCTCCTCTTCGAGCCGGAACGGGAAGCAGAAGTCGGGGGATTGCCGGGCGGCGCGGGCGTAGAGTTTCAGCGACTCGATCTTCCCGGCCATTTCGTAAGCGTAGGCGAGGTCATAGAAGACCAACGGATGCGCATTGTGTGTTTCGAGATTGCCGTTCAGATGACGTTCGAGCGTTCCGATGGCTTCGGTCCACAAGCCGGCGGCGGCGTAGTCGCTGGCGAGTTCGAGATGTGACTGGGCATTGTCGCGCATGGTCGCGTCGAGCCAGGCGAACGTTTGGCGGGCGTCTTCGTTCCGGCCTTTCTGTTGCAGTGCGAGGGCGAGTTCGTGGGCAGCGAGGAAATCGAGCGGGTCGAAAGCCAGCGTGGCCCGCGCGGTTTCCTCCGCCTCGTCGGCCCGGCCCAGACGCCGCAGCAGAGCAGACTTGAGGCCACGGGCCTTGGTGTTGAGACTGCCGGCGGCGAGGGCGTGATTGGCGTTGTCGAGCGCGGCGGCGAATCGACCGCGGTGGGCGTCGATCTCGGCAAGGGCCTGGTAACCCGCCGCCTGCCACGCATGGTTCCAGGCCGCGCGATGGAAAGCGTCATAGGCCGCGTTCAACTCGCCGCGCGCCTTGAGGACGACCCCCAGGTAATAGTGGGCCTCGCCGTCTTTGGGGCGGATGTAATGGGCGGTGGCGCGTTCGATGGCGGCGCGGAGATGTGGCTCGGCGACGTTCCAGCGCCCTGCCTTGGCGTGCAGCAGGCCCAGGGCCGTGTTGGCACGATAGTGCCCGGGGTCGCGTCGGAGGGCTTCCTCGTAATAGGGTGCTGCCTCGAACGAAGGGCTGTAGAGTTGCTCGATCCGCAGGCCCGTCAGGCACAGTTCCTCGATTGAGGCGATGTCCTCCGGCCGGGCAGGACGGCGGACAGGGTCGGGCAAGGGCAAGTCTTCCGCGCGGGGGGCTGGCGGGCGCCACCGGACCAATTCCCGTCCGTCGGTGGCCGCAAGCGAGGCGCAGAGTTGCTCCGGTGCGACCTCGGCATCGATCGGCACTGTGAGGACGACCGGTTGCCCAGGGGCGACAGTCACGTTGGTTTCGAAGAGCGTCCGGTCTTCGAGATCGAGCCGGGCGCGGGCGTTCGAGAATTCGGCGGTGGTGTTGAAGGCGAGCCGGACGACGCGGTTGGTCAGTTCCAGGTTGACGGCGGCGTCGAGGGTGGCGGCCTTGACGCCGCCCAACTCGCGGATCGGGTACCAGTAGTGCGTCCAGGTCTTGACTTCGCCCGGCTGGATCCAACTGTAATCGGGCTGGTTATCCGAAAAGGCGCCCGCCATGAGTTCGAGATACGGACCGTCGGTGTCGGTGAGGATCCCGCTCCAGAGTTCGCCTTCGGGCCCGGTTCCCCACTCGAAGAACTTTTTGCCGGGCGCCACGTGATGGTCGGCGTAGTGCAGCACGCCTGCGCGGCGTCCATGGTCGTAGCCGCCGAAGAAGTCCTCGTCGGAGTGGAAACAGAAGAACGAGACGGGAGACGGGTGGCTTTTCCACCAACTGATGTCGACGCCGCGAGTGTAATCGACGCCGCCGTAGACCTCGCGCGCAACGGGCCAGCGGGCGAACTCCGGTTTGCCGTGCTGCGCCGCGAAGGCGGCGTCCGGCGGGAACAACACCTGGTACTGGTCGTTGGCGTGGACGGCAGGGTTGATCCAGAACAGAAACGAGTGGGCAAACGGCGTGCGATTGAAAAGCCTGACCGTCATCTCGATATAGGAGCGATCCGGGTGGAGCGTGAGGCCGACGATCCACTTCATGCGGTGGCGCCATTCGGTTTCCCCGACCCAGATGGTCTTGCTCCCGTCGAGGTTGGTCTGGGTCGTTGTGTCCACCGGCATGAAACTCGTCGCGCGGTGGTGATGCGGCACGTTCCACTCGACCCCGCCCGAAATCCAGGCCCCCAGCATGCCGATCAGCGCCGGCTTGATCACCGATTGCCGGTAGAAGAAGTCGTAGCCATTGCTCTTGTCGACGGCGCGAAAGATGCGCCCGCCCAACTCGGGCAGGACGGTGACCTCGAGGCAGGCGTTTTCGAGAATTAAGGCGCGATAGGATTGGTCTTTCTTGATCTCGGTGAGGCGATCCTGCACCGGATAGGGATAGAACGTGGCTCGGGCGCCCTGGTAGGTGCGGCCCTGGTAGAAGCGCGGATTCGGGTCCGGCGGCGCCACCTGATACGTCGGCAGGACCAGGTTGGTCTCGGTCAATTGAACGTCGCCGGCGGCGCCGGTCCAACTCGTCCACACACACAAGAGGAGTCCCGCGAAGAGCAGGCTCGTGCAGCGGTTCCGTGAGCGAGCACACCCGTCCCGCAGCAAACGTTCAACCCGCAACTTCCAACTCACACTGGGCCACCCGGCAATGCGATTGCGATTGCGTGTCGAGCGTTCACAGTCGGATGCCGGATATTCGTTCGAGTTCATGGGAAGGGGAGTTTCTCCTTTCAGAGCGCATTGAGGCCATGAGCCTGGCGTCTGGAAGTACTTGATAATCAACAAAACCATCCCACGGTTCATGGAGAGCCACCTGTTCCTTTTTGAACTGCTCAGTGGCCATGAACCTGTACCGCCGGCTTTCCAGCCGGCTCGGGGGCAGTCACATGAGATTCCACCGTGCCGACCTGGAGGTCGGCGGTACGGGGGAGGTTCATGGGAAGCGTTGACATTCAACGGTTTAATGCGCATTGGGACCACGAACCGTGCACAGTGCCCCTCACCCGCCCCCGCAGTCGCGGGGGCACCCTCTCCCGTCCGACGGGAGAGAGACGGGGTGAGGGTCTGCGGTTCATGGGGAGAGAGGCGCAACCGGCATTTTCATCGGCGGCCTGGAGTATTGCGCTCAGGTTTTAGAAAAACGAGCACAATTAGCCCGCATTTCTCGCCACCTTTTGATGTCCTCTGACCGGTCACCGTCACATTTCATCTGAAATCCGGGCTCGCGACAGCAGGATCAGGGCGCCTCGGGCGGTGTGTCCGCCAGCCGGGCGAATCCCTCTTCGATGAACGTTGTGTTCTGGATACGGGCGAGCTTGGCGTAGAGCCCGCCCAAGGCCACCAGTTCGTCATGTCGGCCGTGCTCGATGATCTCGCCGGCGCGCAGAACCAGGATCTGGTCGGCATTCACAATCGTGCTGAGTCGATGGGCGATCACGAAGCTGGTGCGCCCGTGCATCAGTCGTTCGAGGGCCTGCTGGATCAGGCGTTCGGTGGCGGTGTCCACGCTCGCGGTCGCCTCGTCGAGAATCAGGATCGGCGCGTCCATGAGCAGCGCGCGGGCGATGCTGACGCGCTGTTTCTCGCCCACGCTCAGTTTTACGCCGCGCTCGCCCACGCGGGAATCGTAGCCCTGGGGGAGGCGGCTGATGAAATCGTGGCAGTTGGCCGCGCTGGCCGCGGCGACGAGGTCGACGTCCGACGCTTCGAGCCGCCCGTAAAGGATGTTTTCGCGCAGGGTGCCGTTGAACAGGAAGGCTTCCTGCGTCACCACGGCGATCTGGGCCCGGAGGGCCGCCAGCGGCAGCGCCCGAATGTCGTGACCATCGACGAGAATCCGCCCACCGGTCAGTTGATAAAACGCCGGCAACAACGCAACCAGCGTCGATTTCCCCGCGCCGGTCGGTCCCACCAGCGCCACGATTTCGCCCGGCTGAGCGTGCAGGCTGATGTCGCTCAATGCGGTCTTGCCGGTTTCGTAGGCGAAGGTCACCCGATCGTAGACGACCTCGCCACGGGCGCGCCAGGAACGGGGGGGGAGCGGTGGAGGCGGTGGAGTCGGCGGCTTTGCCGGAGGCCTGGCCCGTGACACGGGGGCTGGCGGGCTTTGCAGGCCCCTCGCTCCAGCCCGTTTGTTCATCGGCGGTGTCCACGATGTCGAACACGCGCGCGGCGGCGGCGCGGGCGGCCTGGAGCATTTGGTTCAGTCCGTGGAGGCGTCCGATGGGCTCGTAGAAGAACATTCCCGCGTAGAGCATAAAGGCGACCAGTTCGCCGACCTCCATGCTGGCCGGCCAGGACCTGGGCCCCGCCGATCCAGAGCACCAGACCAATTCCCAACGCGCCGAGGAACTGCATGGCCGGTCCGTACCAGGACCAGGCGCGCATGACGACCAGCGTGCCCTGGCGCAAATCGTCCGCCCGCTGGGCGAACCGCAGGTCTTCGTGCTCCTGGCGGGCGAAGGCCTTGATCTGGCGGATGCCCTGCAGGTTGTCCATCAAGAGGGCGTTCATGGCGCTCGATGCCTCGCGTTGTCGGCGGTAACGCCGGTGCGCCGTCGTGGTGTACCACAACGCCCCGGCCACCAGCAGCGGCATCGGGATCAATGACACGAGCGTCAGGCTCGGACTGTACCCGGTCATGAACACCAGGGCGCCGGCAATGCTCAGGAACGCCACCGCCCCCTGCTCGGTGCCGTCGATGAGCAGACGCTCGACGTTGTTGACGTCCTCGATGACGCGCGTCATGAGGTCGCCCGAGGCGCGCTGGTCAAACCAGGTCACCGGCAGGCGCTGGAGCCGCGCGTAGACCGCCCGGCGCATGTCGTAAATGACATTCTGTTCGAGGTGGTTGTTGATGCGGATGCGGAGGCAGTTGAAGACCTCCCGCAACAGGAACGCCCCCAACAAGCCGAGGGCTGTGGGGGTCAATGCCTCAGTCCGCCGCTTGGCGATCACCTCATCGATGATGTACCGCGTCAGTTTCGGGTAGAGCAAACCGAAGCCCAGCGAGGCGACTGCGCACGCCACGGTGGCTGCCACCAGCCACCAATACGGACGAAGGTAAACGGCCACCCGACGCACGACTTCTCCCGTGGCGCGAGGTTGCGACTGGAAACTGGGGTCGGTGTGGGCTCCGTAGCCGTGCCGCCTCATGCGAACGTCCGCTGCATGGTCCGGTTCTAGGCCAAGCCGGTTCGGATGAACAACCTTTTCCGGGTTTTTAGCGAGGCTGCGCCTCAGACCGGCAAGGCGTGTACGCCAGATCGTTTGCGCTTGGCATTCCCCAGGTTATCGACAGTCGACGCCTCGCTAAGGGGCGCCGCTGCGCGGCGCCAGAGAATCCTTGACCCTTTTAACGCAACACAACAACTTGACTTGTCTTCAACACATTTGATCGGTCAAGGATTCTAGCTGCGTCGCGGTTGCCGACCTGTCAGTCTGGTGTGGTCTATGACACCGCGCGAACGTATTGTTGCTGCCCTCGATCACCAGGAGACTGGAGTGTTACCGGCTGACTTCGGAGGGGGATTTCAGACCGGCATTGCCGTGAGCATCGTCTACCAGCTTCGTCAACGTCTGGGATTGGATCGTCCGGGCACACCCGTTCGAGTGATCGAACCTTACCAGATGCTTGGCGAGATCGCTCCGGATTTGGGCTCGGCACTGGGGGCGGACACCGTGCCGCTCTATGGAACGGGCACGATGTTCGGTTATCCCGCCGTGGCGTTCAAGGAATGGCGTTTGCCCGACGGCACGCCGGTGCTTGTGCCCGAGGACTTCAACACGCAGTTCGAGTTCAACGGCGATCTGCTGCAGTACCCCGGAGGCGATCGATCCTGCGGGCCGTGCGCGCGCATGCCGCAGGGAGGCCACTTCTTCGACGCGATCATTCGCCAGCCGCCGATCGACGAGTCGACGCTCGATCCGTCCGATAATTGGGAGGAATTCACGCTGATCGACGAGGAGGCGCTCGAGCACTACCGGCGCCGGGCCGAGGAACTCTGGATCGGCAGCGACCGGGCGGTGTTCGGCACGTTTGGCGGCCTGAGTTTCGGCGACATTGCGTTGGTCCCGGCGACGTTTCTCAAACACCCCAGAGGCATTCGGGATGTGGAAGAGTGGTACGTGAGCACCGCGACGCGCCCGGCCCACATCAAGGCCGTGTTCGATCGCCAATGCGAGGTGGCGATCGAGAATCTCAAGCGATTGCACGCGGCCGTCGGCCATCGGATCACGGTCATCCAAACCAACGGCACCGACTTCGGCACACAGAACGGCCCGTTCCTGTCCGTTGCCGCGTTTCGGGATTTGTACAAGCCGTATCAAAAGCGCGTGAACACATGGATCCATGAGAATACGCCGTGGAAGACGTTCATGCACTGCTGCGGCGGGATCGCTCCCCTGATCGAGGACATCATCGAGGCGGAGTTCGACTGTCTGAATCCGGTCCAATGCAGCGCCGCGGGCATGGACCCGCGCGAATTGAAACGCACGTATGGCGAACGCCTTGTCTTTTGGGGCGGTGGCGTCGATACCCAGCGGGCTTTGCCATTCGGCACGCCCGACGACGTGCGGCGGCAAGTGCGGGAACGGATCGAGATCTTCCGGCCCGGGGGCGGCTTTGTGTTCAACACGATTCACAACATCGTGGCCAACACACCGGTCGACAATGTCGTGGCGATGGTGGATGCGCTGCGTGAGTATCGGGACTGAAATCGGTCCTGCTCGATTCTCGATGCCCCTTGCTAGTGATGAGAAGTCCGGGCTAGTGTCGCGGTTGTGAGAGTGTTGTTCATTGGTGACATCGTGGGCGAACCGGGCCGGAGGGCTGTGACCCAGTTGGCGCCCCGCCTGAGACGGTCGGAGCAAATCGACTGCGTCATCGCCAACGGCGAAAATGCCGCGGGCGGTTCGGGGATTACGGCCAAGACCGCGGTCGAGATTTTGGAGGCGGGCGTCGATGTCATCACACTCGGCGATCATGCCTGGGACCAGATGGAGGTCATGACTTTCATATCGGGCGAACCGCGCTTGCTGCGCCCGCTCAACTACCCGCGCGGGGCGCCGGGGCGCGGGAGCGGGCTGTTCCAGTTCGCCAGCCATGCCCCGATCGTGGTGATCAATCTCCAGGGGCGCGCGTTCATGGGGGACCTGGATAATCCTTTTCTCTGCGCGGAGGCGGAGGTGGCGCGCGCGCGCGGCGAGACGCCGATCGTTCTGATCGACATGCACGCGGAGGCGACGTCCGAGAAGATCGCTCTGGCCCGCATGCTCGACGGCCAGGTGAGTGCCGTCATCGGCACCCACACACATGTCCAGACGGCCGACGAACAGGTGTTCCCGGGCGGCACCGCCTATCTGACCGATGCGGGGTTCACCGGGCCGCATGAGAGTGTTTTGGGCCGCCGGATCGAGCCGGTGGTTCAGCGGTTTCGCACCAATCTGCCGCAACGTTTCGAGGTGGCTTCGGACAGGGTGCTTCTGCAGGGGGCGGTGATCGAGATCGATTCGGCCACCGGACGCGCCCTGTCGATACGCCGTGTTTCCGAGCCGCTGCCTCATCCCCCCAATGGGCAAGGTCAGTGACTCGCAGTGGGACTTCGGAGAGTTGTTTTCTCCGGCGGCGACGCGGCAGGTCCTGAGCGTCACGGAGTTGACTGGCAGGATCAAGCGGCTCATCGAGGGGCAGTTCACCCGGGTCTGGGTTGCAGGGGAAGTGAGCAACTTGCGGGCGCAAAGCTCCGGCCACTGCTACTTCACCCTCAAGGATCCCGGCGCCCAGTTGAATTGCGTGCTGTTTCGAGGCCAGGCGAAGGGAAACCGCGAGGCTCTCGAGGAGGGTGGCAAGGTCAATCTCGAAGGCGAGTTGACGGTCTACGAACCGCGCGGCCAATACCAACTGATTGTCGCGCGAGTGGAACTTCAGGGGCTGGGCGCACTCCAACTCGCCTTCGAGCGGCTCAAGCGGAAACTCCAGGCGGAGGGCCTTTTCGACTCCTCCCGCAAACGCCCCCTTCCGCGCTATGCGCAACGCGTGGGGATCGTCACCTCCCCCACCGGGGCCGCGCTGCGCGACGTGCTCCATGTTGTCCAGCGACGGCACCCGACCCTGGCTTTGATTCTCGCTCCGTGTCGGGTCCAGGGAAGCGGTGCGGCCGAAGAGATTGCGGCGGCGATTCAGCGGCTTAACGATTTCCACGCCCAATCCCTGGCCGGCCCGGACGCCGCGGCGGGCGCGGGCCTGGACCTGATCCTGGTCACGCGCGGTGGCGGAAGCATCGAGGATTTGTGGGCCTTCAACGAGGAAGTGGTGGCGCGCGCCATCGCCGCATCCGCCGTGCCCGTCCTCTCCGCGGTGGGTCACGAAATCGACTTCACCATCAGCGATTTTGTCGCCGATGTGCGCGCGGCGACGCCCAGCGCCGCCGCTGAGATTATCACCGAGGGCGCAGTTGCCAGCCGGGCGTATCTGGCGGAAGCCGCCGAACGTCTGCACCAACTGGCCCGACATCGCTGGCAGCGGGCATCCGATGACATCTCTCAATGGGCCGGTCGATTTGCGCGTGCCCATCCGCGCAAACGAATCCGCGCGGGCGAACAGCGCCTGGACGACCTGCGGGTCGGACTCGCGCGCGCGGTTGGGTTGGGCTGGCGCAACGCCCAGGCACGCGTGCTCCGCGCGGCAGGTGCCTGGACGCGCCTCCGTCCGCACCAACTCCTGGCGCGGCGCCGCGAGACGGTCCACCTGACCGGGCGGCGCTTGCACGAACGCGCGCGCCTCGTCTTCGACCGCCGGCAACAACACCTCACCACGGTCGCTGAACGGCTCCGCCTGCTGTCCCCCGACAATGTGCTGGCCCGCGGTTATTCCATCACCACCGACGCGCAGAGCGGTCGTGTGCTCCGCAGAGCGGACGAGACGGAATCGGGACGGATCCTGCGCACCCGCCTGTCGGCAGGCGATGTGCTGAGCGTGGTCAGTCGACTCCGCAGCGCGGATGGATCACCGCGTTCGGATCAGTGAGTGGCAGGGGCGTCCGGGGTGTCTCGCGCGTAATCGGCGTAGCGCTCGGCGACCTTCGCCTCCTGTTCGTCACCGCGGTGAAAGTAGAAGCGGTAGCGCCAGGTGACGCTCTCGCCGGCAGCGACTTTCAGGTCGCCCGTGCCCGGCGGTTGCTTCTCGAAATCATGGATGCCGAACGGATTGGCGGCGAAAAGGCCGTAGTCCCGGACGTGCCAGTGGGTGGGATGACGGGGATTCCGCGGATGATCGAAGATGGCCACGCCGACGGTCTGGCCCTCGGCCGGACCAGAGTAGTCGACCCACGCCGCGCGTTTGCCCCAGGTCTCGCCGTCGCGCAAGCCTTCGCTGTTCACAATACGCCCCTCGCCCGGTTTCCGGTTTCGGACCAGGCGCATCGACTCGTTCAGGCGCAGGGCCATCGTGCCCTCTTTCGTGTCGCCAAAGACCAATGGACCCTGCGAGGCATGAACGGTGATCTGGAAATCGACGATCCGGTCGGCAGCGCGGTTATGGATGCGGATGGTCCGTTCGTCGGTCGCCACCAGGGTGCCATCCTTGGCCACGAGTCTGTTGGCCGCGCGGATCAGCCCGAACTCTGGCCCGGACTTCACGTCGAGGAACCGGTCGTGGAGAGTCCTGCCGGCGTTGGCGCCCTCGGACCAGAAATCGTGCCCGTTGAGGGCGCCGTGAGCCCACCAGAACGACCGTTGATGGGGATGGTCGCGCTCTTCGCCGGGCACCTCCTTCATGGGCCAGTTCCGCGTCATCGGCAGGCCGCCCGGTCCGAGCACCGGGTAAAGAAAAGGACGGGAGAAACCGCTGTAATGGTATTCGGAGAAGAGTTGCCCCTCGATCTCGATGCGCAGCTTGCCGTCCTGGTCGGTGATCTGCACTCCGGTGCCCTGGGCGGCGACCGATTCGCAGGGGCAAAGGAGGAGAAGACTCGCGGTCCAGACAAGGGCCGTCAGGCGGCGAACGGTCAAGGATGAGTGGAACATCGGGGCGAGCTTAAAAAGCAGCCGGCGATGGTCAACAAGAAAGCTCGGGCCCTCGGGGCGCGAGTCGTGTGGCGCCCGCTCACCAGTCGGCGCTGCGGGAGCGGAGGGGGGACGCAGAGTGACTTCCTCTAGAATCTGTCTCAATGAGTCAAGTTTTGGCGCCGCGCAGCGGCGCCCCTTAGCGAGGCGTCGACTCTCGGTTGCCATGGCAACAGCCCAGCGCAAACGAACGGGTGACATGCCTTGTCGGTCGAGGCGGAGCCACGCTAACGGGTGTCTCCACCGCGGGCGCCCGCCCCAGTCCCCACCATTGCCTGCCTGTTTTCCCAGAGCAGGGTTATGAGCAGGTTGAGGTCAAACCGACAAGTCACGGCGACCGAACCAGTTTGAGGAATTCGACGGGTGTGACCACGGAGATCCCAAATGGCTTTCCCAACGCCAAGAGATCGCGGTCATTGCTCACGATCGCCGCTGCCTGGGCGCCCAGCGCGGCAGCCAGATAGGGTTCATCTTGAGGATCGCGGCCACGCCGCTTGCCGAGCGGCGCCGGAGTGACGAATTGCACCACCTTCAGCAGCCGCGCCAACTCGGTTTCCGCATCAATGCCACGCTTGTGCGCCGCAAGGATCGTCGGGGTCTTGTCGCGATACTCATCCCAGATTGACGGCGTCACGCAGAGAAGCACTTGCCCGGCATAGACCAGGTCCAGGCAGAAACGGGGATTGCCGGTCCAGCCCAGTGCAGAGATCACCACGCCGCAATCGAACACGGCCCGGATCATGCGTTGGCTTTCCGCTTCACAGTCCCGCGCGCAGCGCGGATTTGGCGCTCGATGTCCTGCTCGATGTCAGGCGTGATTGGCTCCTGGGGCAGGTGGCGGCGTGCCTCGTGCCAATCGCGCCATGCCTCACCCATCTCCTCCCGTTCCAAGGCCCGCAAGCCCGCCCGCAACACGTCGCTGGCGTTGCCGTAGCGGCCGGACCGGACCCGCCGTTCGACCGCCGCGCGCAACTCCGGCGTCAACGAAACATTCATAGGCGTCGTTGCCATGATGAATCGACTTTGGCTCGCTACACAAAGATTGTCAATGTTTGCGCATTCTCCCTTCTCGGTCTCAACCGAGAAAAGGCAATGGGGTCGCATCTAGCCTGCTCCATCTGCCCAACATCTGAACAGAACAGTCAAGCTTTCCGCGAAGCGGAACGGAGGATTCCAACGAAGCTCCGCGTTCGGACGGCCCCATCAGTACCCGCAGAATCGAAAGCCCAGGCTCGCTCGTCGGTTTGAGGCGGAGCTTCGTTGGAATCCTTGACCGGTCAAATGTGTTGTAGACAAGTCAAGTTCTTGTGCTGCGCAGCCTCGCTCAACCCGCAGAACCAAAGCGCCAGAGGACTGGCGCAGTCTCCCGCAGCCGCGGGACTGGCGCCTTTTCGGACGTCTCCGGACCGCGCGGAGCGTTTTGGAGTGCGGCAGTCTTCTGCCGCTCTGAGACCCTCGCGAACGATCTGGCAAGACGCCTCGCCGGTCTGAGGCGAAGCCTCGCTCATAGGGTCAATCGGACGAAGGTGTCGGTTGCGCTTTGGCGGCGTCATGAAAGGCGTACAGATGCGTGCTGCTCGCGATGTAAAGGACCCCGTTGGCGACGACGGGCGTCGCGTAGACGGGCGTGTTCAGGTTCGTCTCGCTCAGGACGTTCTTTGCCGGGGTGGCGGCCAGGACCGTGACGTCGCCGTCCTCGTCGCCGATATACACCTTGCCGTCTGCCACGAGGGTCGATCCCCAGAGGTGCGCCTTCATGTCGTGGGTCCAATGCGCCTTCCCGGTCTCGGCATCGAGGCAATGCACGAAGCCAGAAAAATCGCCCACGAAGAGCAGGCCGCTGCCGGGATCGATCGAGACGGTCGAGAGGCTGCGGTAGATGACCCTGTAATCCCAGACGGTGGCGGTCTGTGTGACGTCGCCCGTGCGGGTCGCATCGATGCAGACCAGGCGTCCGACGCCCTCTCCGTGTTCTGGGTCCTGGCCGATGGTGATGAACACGCGGTCTCGGTAGAACACCGGGGTGGCATTGATCTCGCTCGGGCCTTCGGCGTCGGGGTACTTGATCGGTTTGCCATCCGGTCGGGCTTTATACTCGGGGGGATTGCAGTCGTACCACCAGACTTTCTCGAGCAGACTGTTGTTGGCCCGTTTGACCGGGACGGCGTCCAGCGCGTAGAGCACGCCATCGCCCCCGCCGCAGAACACCAGGTCACGGCCTCGTACCGCTCGCGCCGGCGACCGAACTCCACTGGCCATGGAAGATGCGAGGCCCGATGCCGGCGTCGTCTTCGCCGGCCAATTGGCCGGTGTGTTTGTGGATGGCGACGAAGCTGGGTGCAAAGGGGGAGGGGATGTTGGCGTTGGTCCAGTCCTTGCCATTCGAGGTGCAGACGAACACCAGGTCGCCGACAATCAACGGGGAACTATTCGAGGCGTTGCGGGGAAAGACCCCCAACTCGTCCCGCAAGTCGTAGACCCAAACAATGTCGGCGTCTTTTGGGCCGATCGTTGCCGGGGGCGACCCCGTGTCGCGGACGACGTAGCCGGCTTCGTTGGTGAAAGGGCCGTCGTTGCCGTCGCTCTGCCCCTGGATGTCAAGGCAGATGACCTCGCAGCGGCTGGTGACGAGGTAGACGCGATTCCCTTCGACGACGGGGGAGGAGAGTATTCCCAGGCTTTCCCAGTCGTTGGCCTGGCCCGATTTGAGTTTGGGCACAACCAACTGCCAGAGGAACGTCCCTGTCTGCTCGTCCAGGCACAACAGGATACTGCGGTCGCCCTGGTGTTGGGGATCGCGCGGGCAGTCGTTGTTCGTGCCAACGAAGATCCTGCCCTGAGCCACAGTCGCGTTGCCGTAACTCTGGGTGCCGAGCTTTGCCACCCACTTGACGTTCCGCGTGGTTGTCAGGTCGACGTCGTCGGTTCCCGACTTGTACTTGCCGGCATCAAAACGGTCCGGCAGGCCCTTGGCGGGCGAGTACATGTTGCGGTGGATGGTCCGGCCCCACATCGGCCAATCGTCCGCGGTGGCAAGCACCGTGGCTGCCGCCAACGCGACGCCGAGGGCCAGGGGGCGTCTGCCGGGGGCGCGGGGGGCGCGGCAGCAGGGTCTGGCGGTCTGGTGATCCTTCGAGGATCCAACGAGACCTGGCGAGCCGATCGTCATGCTCGAGCACATGTGACCGATCATGCCGGACGAGCCGACGTAACGTCACGGAGAAACGCGGAGTGTCGTGCCCGTGGCCTGCGGAGCGGCAGAGTCAGAAAGAGAGTCACCCTCAAGTGCATCTGGAGGTGGTCGGCGGGATGCGCAGAATTCGGCTCGACGGCGATCGCATCCGACGCCCATGCTGCTGCTCGTCCTTACTGAGGAATCATCGGGATGCACTCCACCGTCACCCTCACCCGTCCACCAATATGGGACACCCTCTCCCATCGGATGGGAGAGGGCTGGGGTGAGGGGTCTGTGTAGCGTAACCAACCGACTAAGCAGTATGCAGCGCCGTCGTTTCCTTGCCCTGGCCACGGCCGCGGTGGCCGGTTCCCCGATTCTATGCCCCGCCGTCGGACGAGCCGCCGGCCAACCGACGCTCCGCATTGGGCTGATCGCCGACGCGCAGTACGCCGATGTCGAGGCCTTGGGCACGCGGCATTATCGGCGTTCGCTCGACAAACTGGCCGAGGCGGTCAGCCGCTTCGACCAACTGGGACTGGCCTTTTGCCTGAATCTCGGCGACCTCATCGACCGGGGTTGGGAGCATTTCGACGCGATTCTCGCGACTTTGGCCGCCTCGAGCCATCGCTTTCATCATGTGCTGGGCAACCACGACTTCGAGGTGCCGGGCGAATGCAAGGCGCGGGTGCCGGCGCGGCTTGGTCTGTCGCAGCGGCATTATGTTCTCGAACAGGCCGGGTGGAGCTTCGTGGTCCTCGACACGAACGACGTGAGTCTCTACGCGCATCCGGAGTCGACGGCGGCTCATGGCGAGGCCGTCGCGGCGTTTCAGCGGCTGGCCAACACCGGCGCTCGCAACGCGCAGACTTGGAACGGCGCCCTGAGCGACCGACAGTTGCAGTGGATGGAAGCCGCGTGTCAATCGGCGGCAAGAGCGGGCCGGCGCGTGATCGCCGTCGCGCATCATCCCGTTTACCCGGACGACGCCCACAATGTGTGGAACAGCGCCCGTGTGCTCGATGTGCTGGACCGAAACCGAAACGTCGTCGCCTGGCTGAACGGGCATAATCACGCCGGAGCGTTCGGCATGCGAAACGGGGTGCCCTTCATCACACTCAAGGGCATGGTGGAAACGCGCGACACAAACGCGCACGCCGTCCTGAATCTGCACGCCGACCGCCTCGAACTTGCCGGGTACGGACGCGAGCCGTCGCGCGAGGTGCCGTTTCGGGAGAGGTGACGCGGCGTCACTTCCCCTTCACATCGTAGCAGAACAGGAGGTCCTGGTCGCGCAGGTAGAGCTTGCCGTTGGCGATGACGGGGTGCGGCCAGGCGTGTTTTCCGCTCTGCTCGGGTTGTTTGAAGCGCCCCGTCTCGGTGTAGGCAACCGGTGTCGCTTCGAGGAGGACGACCTCGCTGGCGCCTTCCTTCTCTTCGCGGCAATAGAGATGTCCGTCGGCATAGGTCAGCGAGCCTTTGCCGAGCTTCGCATTTTCCTGCCAAACCGCCTCGCCGGTGGCGAACTTCTGGCACGTCCAGCCTCCCTTGTCAGAGTGTCCGTAAACGTGGTCGCCCACGAGAATGGCGCCGCCGTGGTGGTTGGCCATGACTTTGTTCGCGTAGACCTGGGTCGCCTGGAAACTGGCGCCGGCTTTCGCGACCTTGAAGAGATGGCAGCCCACTTCGTATCCGGAGGTCACGTATACCAGATCGTCTTTGACGATCGGGGTGGGGATGACGGCGACTCTGCCTTTGCGGGGGGCGCGCCACAGCAACCGTCCGTCGTCCGCCGCGATACCCGCCACGCTCTCCGTGGTCAACTGCACGTACTGTCGCACGCTGCCGATGGTCGCTGGGACAAGCGACGCATATTGCGCGGCGTCGGTGAATTCCTTGCTTTGCCAGACGGGTGCGCCGGTGGTTTTGTTGAGCGCGACGATGGCGCCCTGGGGGCCGCCCGGGGTTGCCACGAGGTGATCACCGTCGAGGAGCGGCGACTCGCTGAATCCCCACTCTGGGCGGCTTCCGCCAAAGTCGGTGGTGAGGTCTTTGCGCCAGAGTTCCTTCCCGGTCGCCGTCTCGAAGCAGACCAACTCGCCGAACTGGCCGACTGCGAAGAGACGCTCGCCGTCCACCGTCGGCGTGCAGCGGGGACCGGCAAAGCCGCCCCAGCCGGGCGCTCCTGCCTTGCCGAGGTGACTCGACCAAAGCTTGGTGCCATCGCTCTCCTTGAGCGCGATGATCAGATTCCCGTCGGACGTGTCCCCCGCGGTGAAGATCCTCCCGCCGGCCACGGAGACGGTGGTGTAACCGATGCCCAGGCCGGCGGCCTTCCACGCGAACCGCGGCCCGCCTGTAGGCCAAGATTTCAGCAGGCCGGTCTCGGCGGAGCGCCCCGTGCGGTCAGTCCCGAACCACTGGGGCCAGTCGCCGGCCTCGGCGAGAGGGGCGGAGAGGAGCCCAAGCAGCAGTGTTGCCCGAGCGGCGGTCCAGAGCTGATTCGATGATTTCATGGGGCGCGAAGTAAATGGGTTTCCAGGCGAAAGTAAAGTCCGTTCGTGGGCGCAGCCTGGAGGGGCGCACCTTGCGGGATCGGCCTCGGGTGAGGGCTTGGATTAGGGCTTGAGGCGTCGCGGCCGAGGGTCTACGTTTCGCCTCGTGCTGGACGATGCCCGCGTGGGCACGGGGATCGGCCTCGGGTGCCACCAGAGGGCGCACGGGCGGCGGATCGAGATCGCCTAAGCGCGGGCGGGTTTTACGCAACGACTTATGAATACAGCATGCAGAGGTTCGGCTGAAGCGCGCCGGGGGGCGTTCACCTTGATCGAACTGCTGGTGGTGATCGCCATCATTGCGATCCTGGCCGGCATGCTTTTGCCGGCGTTGTCGCGGGCGAAGACCAAAGCGACGGCCATCGGGTGCATCAACAACGGCAAGCAACTCAGCCTGGCTTGGACGATGTATGCCAACGACTACCAGGACAACCTGGTGTCCAACGGCGACGGGACCGAGGACGGCTGGGTGGGCGGGTGGATCAGCGTCAGCAACCCAATCAACATTCGCGACTGCACAAACATTAACCTGCTCATGCCGCCGCACGGAAAGTTGTATCCCTACAATCAGTCGTTGGGGATTTACAAATGTCCTGCCGACAAGTTCATGGTGACCATCAGCGGGAAGAAATACCCGCGCACGCGCAGCATCTCGATGAACGGCTGCATGAACGGCAGCAGTTGGCACACCGACATCATCAAGAACAAATGGTGGACCTATCAGAAACTGAGCGAGATCATCAACCCCTCGACTCAGTTCGTGTTCATCGACGAGCGTGAAGAAAGTGTCGATGACGGGTATTTCTTGGTCACGGTCGACAGCCCCAATCAATGGGGCAATTTGCCGGCGATTTACCACAACCAGGCGAGCGGACTGAGCTTTGCCGACGGCCACGCCGAGATCAAACGTTGGATGGATCCCGCCACGATTACCAAGAACTGGTCCGGGGCCTATATCGCACCCCGCGATGTCCCCTGGATCAACGAACACGCCAGCATGCCGCGCTGATGCGCGGCAGGGTCAGGGCGCTGACACCCTGTAGAACCGGGTCGACGGTGTTGCAGGCGATAAATCGGCCGCAACCGCAATCCGCGCGGAGGCCTGGGCCGGCAAGCTGGCAACGGTCTCCCAGATTGCGGCTTCGACGGAGTCGGCCGCCTGGAGCTGAACCGTGCGGCCAGCAGGCTGATTGAACCGCAGCTCCACACCGTCGTCGGTGGATTTGACAGACACGAGCCGGAGCGTTGTCTGGCGGGGATCGGTGCGCCCCTCGAATTCATCGAGGTTTGCCAGGCCGTCGGCATCCGGATCGCCCGCGGCACCGCTGTCGCCGGTCGGATCGAGGGGATCGAGTTGCGCCTGGGTCTCCCAGCCGTCTGGCAGTCCGTCGCCGTCAAAATCGGACAACGACTCGCCGAAGTTGGCGGAGCCGGGCGTCGGCCACCAGGCGTCCCAGGCGATGGGGTTGTTGCCTGCTGTGGTGCCTGCGAGACGTTGGAGGGAGCCGCCTTGGCCAGTCGCGAGTTCCTGGGGCCAGGGCCAGCCGCTGCTGTAGATCACCTCGTCCAGGATCACCCAGGCGGGTTCCTCGCCGACGCGATCCGGCAACAGCGGCTTTTCGAGAGCCACCCGATCCGTGGTATTGCCCAGCTTGTCCGAGTAGGGGCCGAGGATTTGCAGGTCCGGATCGGCGAGGCCGTGCTTCTGGCGGAATGCGTCGAGTTTGCGGGTATCGGACGGGTCGAACGGGACGACCAGCAGGTAGCCTCCTGAGGACAACAGGGTGTTGGTGGGGAACAGGAAGCCGACGCCGCCATCCAGGCGCCAGGCGCCATTGGTGTCAGACAGCGGGATCGTCTGGGCGGTGGGGTTGTGCAATTCGACGTACTCATCCTGCACGTTGTCGACAGGGGTGGCGCCATCGCTCATATCGAAGGGGCGGTACATGATCTCGTTGATGGTCAGCGCAAGGGGCGGCTCGGGATTGGCGGCGTCGGGGGTCGGCGAGAGTCGATTCCAGTCGGGCGGTGAACTTGAAACGCGGCCCCAGGCAAAGTCGAGTTCCTGTCCCTTGAACCGGACCGCGTCCGCCACACGGTTCTCGCTGCCGCCCGGCAAGTGCGAGAGAAAAAGTTCCTCGCCCGCATGGTTCAGGCCAAAGCCCGACGTGATCGGCGCGTGAAATCCAGTGACCTCATCCACAACGAGAAAGGCCCCGACCGGCAGGGTGAGTTCGGGAAGGGGCCATTTGTCGATCTGACTGGCATCGTCGCTGAGATACCAGCCGGCGAGGCTCAGTTCGGTGCTGCCGGCATTGTGCAATTCGATCCAATCGTTGGAGTCATAGGCGGGATAGAGCGGGTCGGAGAGATGCGTATGGGCCACGAGTTCGCTCAGCACCAGGGTGGTCGGCGGTGCCGGATCCGCGCGTCCGGGAGAGCCGCCCAGGAACGCGCTGGCACGCCAGTTGCCGGGGTAGTCCAACCAGCCTGCGCCCTGTCCTGCGATGGCATCGTCGAGGGGAACCAGAGAGTGCCCGGCGCCCTGCGCCTGGACTGGCCAGCCACGCGCGTTCCGGTAATCCACCGAGAAGATTGTGGTTCCATCGGCGGCGGTGTTGAGGGTCAGGGTCTCGCCCTCGTTGGCCAGAGCGCCGGCATAAGGGCCGAAGATCGCGACGGAGTCTTCGACTTGGTACTGCGCGCGGAACGCGGCGAGTTGTTCGGCTGTCGCGGCGCGCGTCACGAGGAGATAACCGTCCGGGGCGAGGCTGGTTTCGTTGGGGAAGGTGAAGTCGATGCCGGCGGTGAACTGAACGCCGCTCAAATCGAGCGTGGTTTCAGAGCTGCGGTTATGGAGTTCGACGAACTCGAAATCGCCGCCACCGGTCGGATTGTGCATGAGCTCCGAAAGGCACAGGTTGCGCACCAGTGAATCGGCGGTGTCAGGCAGAGCGGGCGTGAACTCGATCGGGGGCGACCAGTTGCCGGCCCGGCCCGCGGTGTCGGTGTAGCGGGCTCGCACCCGGTACAGACGGCCCACGCGGAGAGCGCCTGCCGGCAGCGTCAATTCGAGCGCGGGATCGGTGAGTGCGTCGCTTTGCCAGGCTGGGGTGATTTCGTACGCCTGAGGTTCAGCCGGATCGAAGGTCGGATGGCCGGCCCGGGAGATTTCGGCGACGCGCCATTGGATCGAGGCGAACGCGCTGCCATTGAAGGGGGTGACGCGGAACCGGAGACGATTGGCCGGGTAGCCGTCCGGTCCGAGGTAGGACAAGGTCGGTTGGGCTGGCCGCTGCGGTTCTGCGGCCATGGTGTCGAGAGAGAAGGCGGCGTTGGTGGCGCGGTAGCCGATGTAGTTTTTCATCAACTGGACCATGCCGGCAAAGTCCTTGGTGGGTGTTCCCCTCTGATAGAAGCGTCCGGTGCCGGCTTTGCCGGGGTTGACGATGTTGCCGTTGTTCATGAGCGGGTTGAAGTCCCATTGAGCGCGGTCGGCGTCGATGATCGAGGTCGCGTTGGTGCCGCGGACCAGTCGCGCGTATTCGTCGATGAGCCGGAACGCTTCGTCAGAATTCCAGAGCAAATCGCGGATTTCGCGGACGCGGTTCCGGAATTCCCGGACGATGGCCGGGTGGGTGGGGTTGGTGGAGAAGTTCGAGAGGAGACGGCTCTTGAACGGTTCGTCGCCGCCCGTTTGTCCTCCGCGGTACATGTTGTCGGCCCAGGTCAGATCGAGGTCCCACGGGACGACGGTCCACACTCCGGTGTTGGGATCGCGGTGATAGAAGTAGTTCTTGCCGTCGGCGATGTCGTAGTGGTGGATGGCCTGGACGATGGCCTGGTAGCCGTAGTAGGCGCGGAGGTTGAGGTTGGCGCGCCACCACGATTCGGACGGACCGCTGTTGTAGGTGCCGATGAAAGCCGCCAGGTCGGAGTCATCCGTTGGGCCGAGGGGGCCGATGTTGTTGGGGTCGCCCCAGCCGTTCTCCATCTTGTAGAAATTCCCGTCGGCCAGGCCGTGCTCGTCAAGGAATCGCCCGTTGGGTTGTTCGGTGGCGAGGTAGAGACCCCAGAAATCGCCATGATACTGGTCGTTGGGGGAGGTCTCTGGAGCGGCATCCACAATGCGGAACTGGACGAACATCGTGTGCATGGCCGGCTGGCCGACGAGTTGAAAGAGGCGGAAGCCGACGCTCTCGAACATTCCTTGCTCGCCGCGGTGGAGGTAATCCCCCTGCTGGATACTGGCGCCGAGGTTGAGTTTGGTCCAGGCGGTCTTGAGCTTGCGGCCCCAGTTGTCGCGCGGCACGAAGTCGTGTCCGCGGTTGAAATCGAATTTCCACATGTTCTTGCCCATGGCATAGCGCCAGACACCGCCACGGGGGCGGAAATGGACGTGGTCATACACGCGTCCGTCATAGACGAGGGTGCCCTGCCAGAAGTACTCGTCGCCGTGGGAACGGTCGTACCAGGTGCAATCCTCGACCGCGTCGCGTTTGGCTATCAGATGGTACACGGGCAACCGGTTCATTTCCTCCTCGCCGACGGTGAACGGCTGTCCGAGAGCGCCGGCGGTGCCGGGGCTGACGGCCCCGGTCCATGCGGGCACGCCGTCGTAACAAAAGAATGCGAAGTTGGGCTGGGGATCGTCGGCATAAGGCACCAAGACGCTGACTCCGGCGTGATCGGTCGCGCGGAGCCGGTAGCGGATAAGGTGGCGATGCTGCTGGACGGATGGGGGAAGCGTGGCGCTATAAACGTCGTCGTTCGTCTGCTCGTCACCGTCGCGGCCGGCGTCGTTCATCGGCACCGAGGTCCACGTCGAGGCATAAGCCGAGTCGGACAGTTCGATATAGGCGCCGGGGGCGACCACCTGGTAATCGAGCGTCACTTCGGCCAGCCCTGAGGCGGACGTCACCTTCGCAGAAATGAGCACGGACCGGGCGGGCCGAGGTTGGCGGGGCTGGTGCTCGACCTGGCGGATGGCCGGAGGGACACGGGTAGTGAAGGTGACGTTGCCTCCGCCGGGTGTCGGGCCGCACCCGGTCGGACCGACCACGGCGCGGAGGCGCCCATCGAAGAACGCGTCTGAACTGTTGCCGAGGTTGCCATTGGCCACCTGAACGGCGATCACGTTGTCGCCCTCACGCAGCAGGCCGGGGGGCAGGGGAACGTCATGTTTGTCGTAGATCTCTCCTTCCCGGAGCGAGTCAGCCGCTTGATCGAAGGGAACCTCGCCGTCGGGCATGGCCAGGTTGAGAACGTTGTTTCCGTTGATCCAGAGCTTGAAGCCGTCGTCGTAAAGCGCTTCGAGGGACAGTGCGGTCACAGACGCAGCGTCGATCACCTGAAACTTGCGGCGCAGGAAGAAACCGAAGTAGCCGTTGCGCATATCGTTCAGGGGCGTGCCCATGTGAATGTTGGGGTCGTAGCCGACCGGCGCCGGGCCGGCCATCCATGCGCTGTCGTCGAAGGCCAGATCGCGCCAACCGGCGGGTGGGGCGACGGTTCCCTTGAAGACGCGCCAATCCGCGCCGGCATCGAACAGCAGGGTGGTTTGTTGTTGGCCGCCGCCGACGAACGACGCGCGCCAATGTCCACCCAGGTCGTTGTCCACATCCGGATGAATCAGTTCCATCGAATAGCCGGGCGCGTCCCCGACCGTGGGCCAGGGAAAGCCAAGCCGATAATCGACGGTGTCCATGACCCGGCCCGCAGCGTCGCACAGTTCGAGGTTTTCGCCTTCGCCGGCGAGGCGGCCACTCCACGGTCCGAGGGCGTCGACGCCGAACTTGGATTTCAAGGCCGGCGGGTTTTGAGCAACGACCAGGTAGCCGCCGGCAGGGAGCGTGGTGCCACTCGGAAGGACATAGTCGATCCCCGCCGTGAATGCCCAGCCCGAGAGGTCGACGTCAGCGGTGCCAGAGTTGTGGAGCTCGATGAACTCGACCGGCTCCGTCTCGACGTCGGGAGAATGATGGATCTCGTTCAGGACGACATCAGCCCGCATCGAGCAAATGGCGAATCCCGCTGCCAGGGCGACGTGAAGGAAATGCAGGACACGGTGCACAGGGCCTTCTTAGCAGAAATCGGGCCGAGGAGCGAGCGGTGAGAGAACGGACACCGATTGGCTTCGTTTACGCGCGTCGGATGCTTGCCCGCATAGCAGCCATCCTGTGGAGTCTGACTCCCATGTGCACTTACAGAGACTGAAATATGCAGGTCAAAGGGCTTGGACCGCGGTGCGGATCCGGTCTTTGAACTCGGCGATGCCCTGGTCGAAGGCGGCTGCCATGGGGAGGACTTCGGTGCGCGGGACGCGGCGCTTGAACGAGCGCAGGTTTGCGGCGGCGGCGGGTTCGTCCATTTTGTTGGCGACCACGAGGCGCGGGCGGTTCACCAGATCCGGATCGTGCAACTCGAGTTCATCGAGCAATTGCCGGTAGTCGTCCCAGGGGTGGCGTCCGTCGGTGCCAGCCATATCGAGCACGAGAACGATCACTTTGCATCGCTGGATGTGGCGCAGGAAGGCATGACCCAGACCCACGTTGCGGTGTGCTCCTTCGATCAGGCCGGGAACGTCACAGACCGTCAGCCGGCCCCAATCCGGGTACTCGACGATTCCGATCTTGGGGGTCAGGGTGGTGAAGGGGTACGACGCGATCCGTGGCCGCGCCTTTGAAATCGCAGTCAGGAGGGTTGACTTGCCGGCGTTGGGGCAGCCGACCAGGCCCACGTCGGCGATCAGGCGAAGTTCGAGTCGGAATTCGCCCGAATCGCCCAGTTCGCCGGGTTGGGCGAACCGGGGCGTCTGGCGCCGGGCGGTGGCAAAGTTCCGGTTTCCCAGACCGCCCCTTCCACCCCGACAGAGGACAAACCGTTGCCCGTGATGGACGAGGTCAGCGATCAGTTCTCCTTGGCCGGTGGGTTCTCGTGGAGACGATGTCGGTTCGTCCGCCGCGCTCAAGTCGATTTCGACCGCCTGGCCAGATGCACCGTGAACGAGGAGGGGGCGCTGGGAGGCGCTGACGGGCAGGATCGGACGCTCGGCTGGGATCGAGGCTGGAGTGGTGCCAGGGGCGGTTTGCGGCTCGGCGGGTCGCTGGGGCAGTCGCCAAACCAGCGTGCCGCAAGGGACCTTCACGACGAGATCTTCGCCCGCATGACCGTCCATGCCTTTGCCCAAACCGTGCTCGCCGTCCTGGGCAGACAGATGAGGTTGATAGTACTGAGTGATCAGGTTGTTCAGATCGTGGTCTGCCTCGAGAATGACATGGCCTCCGGCTCCGCCGTTGCCGCCAATCGGTCCTCCTTTCGGGCGGTAGGCTTCGCGCAGAAACGCGACACAGCCGCGTCCGCCGTGACCGGCGCGGGCGCGAATGATCACTTCATCGATGAACATAACGAACAAAAAAGGCGAGGCTGGGCACCTCGCCTCGCGAAATCGAGAGGGAGTCCGCTGAATTCGTCGCCGGAACCGTGGCTAGAGGCTCGACATTGATCCGGCGCCCGGCGCGGTCGAAGCGGACTTTGCCGTCGACGAGCGCGTAGAGAGTCCAGTCGCGGCCCGTGCCGACGTTGGTACCGGCGGTGAATTTGGTGCCGCGCTGTCGGACGAGGATGCTGCCGGCGGTGACGAGTTCGCCTCCGTACTCTTTGACGCCCAACCGTTTACCATGACTGTCGCGCCCGTTTCGAACGCTGCCGCCACCTTTCTTGTGTGCCATAAGAAGCCTAGACCTTGATTTCTTTGATTTTGACCACGGTCAATTCCTGGCGATGGCCGACCTTGCGGTGGTAGCCCTTGCGGCGCCTCATTTTCCAGGCGATGAGCTTGGGGCCGCGTTTGTGGCCGACGACATCGCCAACGACGGTCGCCCCGGGGACGGTCGGCGCTCCGACGGACACCTGCCCGTCGCGGTTAACCAACAGGACCTGATCAAAAGTGACCGATTCGCCCGCCTCGGCGGGGAGGCGCTCGATTTCGAGCGTGTCTCCAGTCGCGACGCGGTATTGTTTGCTGCCGGTTTGCAGGACTGCGTACATAATTGCTGAACCTGTCGAAAGCGGGATATAGGACCAAAAGGAACGGGGGGTGTCAACTCTCGTTTTCGGGAGGTTTTTGCTTGGGGTGGTGGCGCGTGCGTCCTTTGCTTGTTTCCTTGTATCTGGCTGGGCTCGATTCACAATCGCGCACGCACAAAGATCTCAATCGCCCAACGCGCTCGAATGACTCTGTCTATGAAATCTGCTGTCAATGAGTCGAGGTTGTCCGCGACACAGGAGCGGAACGACGTGGTGTCGCGTCGCACCTTTCTCCGCAGCGCCGGCGCCGCAACCGCCGGCGCCGGCACTGGCGTGGGCCTGCCCACGCTGATCCCGGCGCGCGTGCTGGCGCCGCGGGACGGCCCGGCGCCAACGAGCGGTTCGTCGTCGCCCACATCGGCGTCGGCGGCATGGGGATGACGCATGTCGCCAACATGCTGCGGCTTCCAGAAGGAGGGCAAGGTCCGGATCGCCGCCGTGTGCGACGCCGATGACAACCACCTGGAAGCGGCGGTGAACAACGTCAAAGGCGGCCGGCGGTCGTGCCTTACCGCGATTACCGCTACATCATCGAACGGCAAGGACATCGACGCGGTGCTGATCGCCACGCCGGACCATTGGCACGCGGTGCAGACCGTGCACGCCTGCCAGAGCGGCAAGCACGTCTACGTCGAGAAGCCGTCGTCGGTCACGGTGCGCGAGGGCCAGGCGATGGTGAACGCGGCCCGCGACAACAAGGTCGCCGTGCAGGTCGGCGCGCAGGCGCGCACGGCCAAGGGCGGGTGGCACACCTGCCGCGCCATCCGCAACGGCATCGTCGGCACACGTCCGCAAGGTGACCTGCTGGCATTACCCGAACCCGGTGGACGACAAGCCGCTGCCGGACAGCGCGAACCGCCGGAGGGTTTGGACTGGGATTTGTGGCTGGGGCCGCTGCCCTGGCGGCCCTACAACCGCCGCTATCATCCGGCCAATTTCCGCTGGGTGCTCGAGTCGGGCGGCGGCAACATCCGCGATCGCGGCGCGCATCAGTTCAGCACCGATCCTCTGGTGCATGGATGCCGACCAGCAGACGTCGTTCACCGTCGAGGCCACGGGCCGCGCGCCGACGATGCGGTCTTTGGGACAACCCGGTCGAGATGCATGTCGTCTACCAGTTCAAGAACCCGGATTGGACGCTCGAGTGGGGGCAGCCCGGCAACAAGGTCGGCAAGACCGAGTTCGGCAATGTGTTCTGGGGCGACAACGGCAATCTGATCCTCGAATGGGAAGGCGGCTATCGACCCGCCAACCCGGAGGCGATCAACTTTCAACTGCCGCCCGGCGGCAAGGAGGTCTATCGCACCGACGAGTACGAGGACTTCAACATGAACCACAAGGCCGACTGGTTTAAGTCCATTCGCGAAGGGCACCTGCGGCCGGCAGTGGACATCGAGATCGCCCACCGCACCGCCACGCTCTGCAATCTGGGCAACCTGTCCTACATCCTCGGCCGCAAGCTCGTCTGGGACGGCGACAAGCAGGAGGTCGTGGGCGACCCGGAAGCCAACCGCCTGCTCAGCAAGCCCGCAGCGGTATCCGTATTGCCTTTAGCGAGGCGGCGCCTCGGACCGGCAAGGCGTGTGGCCAGATCGTTTGGGCTTGGCCTCTCCCAGACTATCGACAGTCGACGCCTCGCTCGGCGGCGCCGCTGCGCGGCGGAAGGACATGAAACCCAAGCGCATTTTTCGACGGTGGCAGCAGCGTCGGCAGCGACTCCAGGCGGCCCTCCGGGGGTTGGTGAAACAATGTCGCCGGAGCGGCAACGCCGAGCAGGTTCACGAACTGCGGGTCAATCTGCGGCGCCTGCGTCTGTTCGTGCGTGTTGGCCGGTCGCTGCTCGATCCGCGGGCAGTCGCCCAATTCCGCCAGTGGGCTCACGGGGTTTCCAAGCTGACCAGTCCGGTGCGCGACCTCGACGTGGCCATCGAGTGGCTGCGGAACCAGCCCAACGCGTTCGTGTTGGCGAAGATCTGCCGGAGATCACGTGACCGGCAGTGGCGCAAGGCGCGCTGCCGTCTGAGGCCACCCCCGGAGAGTGTGCTGAGCGAGTTGGGTAAGGTCCTCGGAGGCCCGGAGGCTCCCGCGCGACTGGCCAAGCGCGTCCGCAAACTCGAGCGCAGGCACGGGGCGGTGGTCCGGGCGGTCCTGCCCGGCTTCTTCGGGCTGAGCGCCAACGACCGGCACGAGTTCCGCCGGACGTTGCGCTGGTGGCGCTATCTGCGCGAGCTTGGCCTTGCGCGGGGCGAGCATAGTCGGGACAAGCTGCTGAGGGCGCTGGTCGCAGCCCAGGAAGCCACCGGGGATCAGCAGAATCTGGCGTTGGCAAGGGCGGCTCTGGTCCGCCACGGGAAGGGCGTTTCTGGAACCGAGCTGCGTCGGCAATTGCGCCTCGAGGAGGCGCAGCAGGCAGACAGGATCAGGGAGGCGCTCGCGGCTCTGGCCAGGCGGCGCGGCTGGACGAAGTAGGCTGATTGTCCGAAAGGCAATGGGGTAAAAGGCAATGGGGTCAGATCCGTACTGTTGACAAATGAGTTCGCAGTCCTGTAGTCCAGCGGCAAGCTGCACCTGGGCAGTTGGAGGAGCGCCACGACCTGCATCCACAGCCTGAAACGGAAACGAGAGCAACAGGGCGCACGGTCATTGTTGTAGTTTGAACAGCCCGCGGCTGTTCGACGGGCGCCCGCTCTTCTTTGCGCCCGGCACCAGGCTGCGCCCAGACGCGGACTACTACACTTGGCACCGGGAGGTGCGATTTGGAAAGGCGAGCGACTGACTTCAGGCTGGCGGGACGCCGGAACCTGACGGTGGTCGTGGCAGGTCAACCGGTGTAAGTCGTGCCGGTTCCTCCAAGATATCGAGGAGGGCTTTAGCGCAGAAGACTCGGTCGCGCCTGGCTTTAGTGGCCGCGGCGACGATGCCCTGCTCCTGCAAGAGGCCGACGGCGCGCATGACCGTGTTGTACGCGATGCCCAGTTTGGCTTCGGCGCCACGCGGGGTGACAAACGGGTTGGTTCCAAGCAGGTCGAGCATTTGGAGCGCGACGCGCGTGTTGGGCTTGCCGGCCAGGGTGGTTCGCCATGTTTCGAGGAGGCGATTGATGCGTTCGGCCCTGCTCAGAGCGTCCTCGGACTGGCGGGCGACGCCGTTGAGAAAGTAACGCACCCAGGTTTCCCAATCGGCACGCTCAGCCACCTGTCGCAGCCCGTCGTAGTAGTCGGCGCGCGTGGCCTCGAAGAAGGCGGAGATGTAGAGCAGCGGCGCGGGCAGGATGTCCCGCTCGCAGAGCAGCAGCGTGATGAGCAACCGCCCGACACGGCCATTGCCATCGAGGAACGGATGAATGGCCTCGAACTGGTAGTGCATGAGCGCGGCGTGAACCAGCGGAGGCTGCGTGCGGTCGTGGAGGAAGCGTTCCCAGTTGGCGAGTTGCTCGCCCAGCGCGTCGGGTGGCGGCGGAACGTAGGAGGCTTGATTGAGCGTGTCGCCCGGTTTGCCAATCCAGTTCTGCGAGCGCCGGAACTCACCGGGCGTGGCGTGGTTGCCGCGCACGCCGGCCGTCAGTCGCGCGTGCAACTCGCGGACCAACCGCAAGGACAAGGGCAGTGTCCTGAGCCGCTCAATACCGTATTCAAGGGCGGTGACGTAATTGGCCACTTCGCGGAGGTCGTCCGGGCTTCGTTCGACCGCCGCGCCGGCTTCCGCCGCCAGCAACTCGCCGAGGGTGGCCTGGGTGCCCTCAATCTTGCTGGACAGCACCGCCTCACGACGGATGAAGGGCCGGATAAGGATGTGCGGATTCGGCAGCCGCTTGCCCTCGCCGGCGAGTCGGCCAATCAGCAGCGAGGCGTCGGCCAGCGCCGATGCCAACTGCGGCGACCAGTTCAAGACTGGCGGCAACGGGTCCGGGTGGAAGGCGCGATAGCCTTCCAAGGTGGTCATCCATCGGCCCGACTTGCGCTCACCCCCCGGGGTGTCGGTGTTTTCGTTCACAACTGAAACAGCGAATAGCCTTGTTTCAATTTAGGAACAAGGAAAGAAACAAGTCAGCTTGCTGTTTCATCAGATAGAAGTGTGATTAGAAATGGGATCGCATCAACTATTTAGATGCGACCCCATTGCCTTTTCCGGGGCGTTGCCGCGCAGATTCCTTTGAGGTAGTGTGTGCGGCGTGAACCGCAGAGTGACAACCGCGATCGTCTGATCGCCAACCTCAGCAACACACGAGCCAGTTCCTATGAAATGGTCGATCAAAGTCGGGAGACTCTTTGGGATTGACGTCTTTATTCACTTCACGTTTGTGCTGTTGTTGGGCTTCCTGGCCTACGTTTACTGGCGCAACACGCAGCGTGTCGAGGCGGCGGTGGCCGGGGTCGGTTTTTTTCTCCTGCTGTTTGGCTGCGTGCTGTTGCACGAATTGGGGCATGCCCTGACGGCGCGTCGGTTTGGGGTCAAGACGCGGGACATCACGCTGCTGCCGATCGGCGGCGTTGCCCGGCTCGAGCGGATGCCGGAGAAGCCCATGCACGAGTTCTGGGTCGCGTTGGCGGGGCCGGCGGTGAACGTGGCGATTGCGGCGGTCTTATGGGCGTGGCTTTGGTTCGGGCGCGCGCTGGTGCCGGTGGATCAACTCACCATGACGCAGGGTTCGCTGTCCGAGCGGTTGTTGGTCGTGAACGTGTTCCTGGTGTTGTTCAACATGCTGCCGGCATTTCCGATGGATGGCGGGCGAGTGTTGCGCGCGCTGCTGGCGATGCGGTTGGGGCGGCGTCGTGCGACGGCGATTGCGGCGAACATCGGCCAGGCCATGGCCATCCTCTTCGGGATCGTCGGTTTCTTTTACAATCCTTTCCTGGTGTTCATCGCGATTTTTGTGTTTCTCGGCGCGCAGGCGGAAGCCAGTGCGGTGGAAATGCAGTCCGCTCTCGATGGTCTGCGGGTTCGCGACGGGATGATGACCCGGTTCCGTGCGCTCTCGGCAAACGACACGCTGGACACGGCGGTGGCTGAGTTGCTGGCCGGATCGCAACAGGATTTCCCGGTGCTGGAGAATGGGGTGCCGGTGGGCATCCTGCGCCGCAACGACCTAGTCAAAGCGCTTTCGGAAGGCCGGCGCAACGCGGCGATCCGGGAGGTCATGTGTCGCCAATGCGACACGGTGGACGAGGGGGCGCAGTTGAAGCAGGCTATCGAGTCGATGCACGCGCGGCAATGCGCCTCGATCCCGGTGGTGTCGGGCGGGCGCATGGCTGGCCTGTTGACGCTCGAGAATGTGAGCGAGGCGCTGATGATCAACGCCGCGCTCGAGACTGCCGGCGGCGGAGCATCGGGCAGGCCGGGTCCCTGAGTTCTGTTCTGTTCTCCCCTGTCGCCGGAGCACCGTGCTCATACGGAGATGATGACGCAGGGAAGACGACGTTGACCGGTTTTAGTCGTCGTCGTCCGGGTCGGCGAAGACGAATGCGGCGCGGACGGGGGCGGGCATGGGCTGATCGGGTCCGCGGATCGAGCGCCAGATGACCTCGTTGAGACGGAGGTCGTCGGCGGCGTCTTCGCGGGTGAAATCCATTGCCGGCAGATTCCTCGGCGCCCCAGGCGAGGCGGGGGTTGCGTTCTTCGAGGTCGACGGTGACCGGTTGGCAATGGTAGGGGCGGAGGTCGGGTTTGGCCTGGAACGAGTTGTACATGGGCGCGGCGGCGGCGTCGAACTGGGTCATCGGCTGGAGGCCCAGGATCAGCTCCATCGTTCGCAGCATGCTGCACGTCGAGTACATGGTCGAGTCGACGCTGCCGCGGCGGACGTAGGGGCTGATCGACGTAGGCCACGGTGCGGTGGGCGTCGACGTGGTCCGGGCCGTTCTGGGCGTCGTCTTCGACGACGAAGATGGCGGTCTGGGGCCAGAACTTGGATTGGCTGACGGCTTCGACGACGCGCCCGAGGGCGAGGTCGTTGTCGGCGACCATGGCGCGGGGGGTGCGTTTGCCGGCGGAGGTGCCGTAGGTGTGGTCGTTGGGCAACCGCATGATTTGCAGTCGCGGCATGTCGCCCTCGCTCTCGAATCGCTGGAGTTCGCTGATGAATCGGTCGGCGCGTCCCTGGTCCAGGTAGTCCATGTCCCAGCCGCGGAACCCGGGGTCGATGTGACCGATGAGCGCGGGGATGATGGTCATGCGCCGGGTCGGCAGGCGTCCGGCCGTTCATCGACGAATTCGCCGTAGGAGCGGTAGGTGATGCCCGGCTTCGTTCGGCACGGTCCCAGAGATAGCCGCCGGCGGGCGCAGGCGATGCGGAAATTGCCCTCGCTGGGGTACGAGTATTTGCCGCGCTGGTTGTGGCCGTAGGTCAGCGGCCAGGTCTTCTCGACGTAGTCGGTCGCGTAGGCGCCCATGCTCCACTCGTGGCCGTCGGCGCTGACCTCGCTTTCGACGTAGAAGTTGTCGAGCAGCACGAACTCGCGGGCGAGGTGGTGGTGGTTGGGGGTGACTACGCTCCGGGAACAGGCAGAGAGCTGGCGTCGCCGTTGCCCTCGGGCATGTCGCCCAGCACCTGGTCGTAGGTCCGGTTCTCTTTGAGGATGTAGATGCAGTACTTGATGGGGCTGGGATCGCCGACCTGGCGTGGGATGGGATTGTCGGGGGCGGGCTGCCGGGTGACGCGGGCGTCGGCTCGCAGGGGGCTGCAGCGATAGGCCTGGGCGGTCCATCGCTTGAGTCGATCGAGCAACCTCTCGCGGTCTGTTGGCAGATCGATCAGACTCAGTGTTCCGCGAAAGAGGCCGCCGATGTACTCGCGGACGGTGCCTGGGGGATTGTGCACACCGGGTTGGGGACCGTAGCGATTGGCGCGTGGGATGATTCCCTTGCCGTTGGCCACCAGCAGACGCCGGCCGTCGGGCGTGACGCGCACCGAGGTCGGATACCAGCCAACGGGGATGAAGCCGAGCGAACGGCTGCGGCCTGGCTGGCTGACGTCGAACACCGCCACGTTGTTGTTGCAGGCGTTGGCGACGAAGAGGATTGCGCCATCGGGCGTGAGCGCCAGGCTGTTGGGGGTCGAACCGGGCGGCGACTGAGGATACAGGGACGAGGAAAGAATCTCGACGGTGCGTCCGGTCTCGGCGTCCAACACGCTCACCGTGTTGCGATTTGCGTTGGCCACATACAACGCGCGCCCCGACGGGGCCAGCAACATCTCGTTCGGGTGCTCTTGCGCCGGCCAGACGGCGGTGATCTGATGCGTCTTGAGGTCAAACAGGGCGACGCGGGCCTGAGCCCAAAGGCTGACGATAGAGCCGCTGGCGCGGCTCGTCCAGCACGCAGGCATAAGGGAAGGGCGAGGTCGGCGTCGTCGGATCCGCCTGTGCCTCGTCGCGCTTGGTGGCGGCGGCGAGATCCGGATCGACGGGTGGTTGGAGCAGAGCCGCATTGGCGGCGAGTTGCTCGCCCAGCGCGATGTCACAGATGCGGTTCCCGGTGTTGACTTCCAATCCCGTCAGGCGGTGCCCCCAAACGCTCGCCACCCAAAGCTGCGTCCCGTCGCGACTCACGGCGAGCCCGCCGGGAACGCCCCGCTCGGCAGCGGGACGCACACGGCATTCGCTGTGCTCGCCCAAGTAGCCATCGCGAAAGGCGAAGGCATGAACGACCTCGTCGCCCGCGCCGCTGCAGAAGAGTTGGGAGCCGTCCGCGGCAAACGCCAATCCATAGAACGCCTCAGGCACACGGACGCGGGAAACGGTCTTGGCTGTGGCGAGATCGACGGTGGCGATTTCATGATCGCCGTGGCCGCAATGGAGAATCGCGGCATAGAGGCCGCCCGGATGAACAGCGATATTGACGGGGAAATCGCCCAGCGTGACTTGGCGTCCCACCGGACGCAGGGACCACTGGTTGGGCAGCAGCACCGATCCGTCGGCCCGCTGGCCCGGCAGATCGACCGATGCAACTGAGGCCGGGCGATCACCAGCCTCGAGCGCGCACAAAAGACACGAGAGCAGCTCCCACAGGATGTGCCAAGAAGCAAGATTCCGCATCATGATGTCGCTGGTTATGCCAGTCGGTGGCAGCGAGGTAAAGCCTTCGCATGAACCAGCGCCAGCGCAAGCCGTTCGGAATCAAGGCATGTTCGAAGCCACTGACCCGATTGAGGCAACACAACCACCTCCCCGCCGTCTCGGGCGGTGTTTCAATCTTAGCCCGCATTTCTCACCAACTGTTGATGTCATCTGACCGGTCACCGTCCCATTGCACCTGAAATGCGGGCTGTCAGAAACCCGCGCCCCAAAAAGATGGACCCAATCTCGATCACACTGTGTCCACGTGCCCGGGTCGCCCAAGCGGCCGGCGCGCGTCCCGGCTTTGATGAACCGATGAGCCAATTCTACTTGCTGGGCGCGGGTTTCACAGACCCGGAAATCTCACCCGCGGACCGTCCGGAATGCCGCGATCGCCCCACTGGTGAGATTTCCGGGTTCGCTTTTGGGGACCGTAAAGGTGGTTTAAAGAATTCGCGTTCTCCACGGGCCTAGCCAGCGGCTTCTAGTTCTCCGAGCTGTGCCACTCGTGTGAGAGCCGCTTTCCGACTTGGGAAATAAAGCGCAAGCGCCAATCCCACGCCCCAAGCCGGGTTTATCTCCTTCCAGCGAAACGCATTGCTCTGGTGAGACCAGGATACACGATCTCGTCCAGCAGTCCCTGTTCGTGGCCGTCGGGCAAGGAGAACATCTTCTGTTGACGAATAGCCCGGACTGACCCCTTCATGGGGAAAATGAAGAGCCCATTTGTACCGTGCACCATCTGGTTTTTTTTGATTCTCCTCGCGTCGCCCCTGCTCGTCTCCAGTGCCACCCCCAAACTGCCTGGGGTCGGTGCGGCGATGCAATCGGCCGTGGAGGCGCGCGACCTGTCCGGCGCGGTCACCGTGGTCGTCACCAAGGACAAGGTCCTCCATTGCGAAGCGACGGGGCAGGCCAACCTCGCCAAGAACGAGCCCATGCGTCCGGATTCCCTGTTCTGGATCGCGTCGATGACAAAACCCATCACGGGCGTTGCGGTCCTGATGCTCCAGGACGAAGGAAAGCTCAACGTGGCGGATCCGGTCGCCAAGTACATCCCCGAGTTCGCCGCCCTCAGGGCGCCCTCGGGCCGCGCCGCCAACCTGACGATCGCCCAGGTTCTGACGCATACGTCCGGCTTGGGCGAGGCCGGCCGGGACGGGGCCGCAAAGGCGCGCACACTGGCGGATCTCATCCCGCTCTTCCTGGCGGCACCGATGCAGGACGAGCCTGGGACCAAGTGGAGATACTGCCAATCAGGCATCAACACCGCGTCCCGGATCGTTGAGATTGCCGGCGGCATGTCCTTCGACGTCTTCCTCCAGAAACGCATCTTCGACCCCCTCGGCATGACCAACACGACCTTCTATCCCACCCGGGTGCCATCCGCGCACCTTGCCGTCGCTTACACCAAGAATCGGAGTACTGGGGCGCTCGAAGCGGCACCCCCACCTGCAGCGTACGGCGTCGAAGGCAGCCCCCCGATGGGCAACGGCGGTCTTTTCTCGACCGGTCCCGATTACGCGCGATTCTGCCAGATGCTCCTGGCCGGAGGCTCCTTCGAGGGGAAGCGCTACCTCAGCCCCGAGGCGATGAAGTTGCTGAGGACAGTCCAGACGGGGGACCTGCCCACTGGTTTCTTCCAGTCGTCCGACCAGGGCAATCGCGGCGCCAACTACGGCTGGGGTATCGGCACGTGCATCCTGCGCGCTCCGCATCCGGGCGTGACGGCCATGCTCGGGGCGGGAACCTACGGCCATGGTGGCGCCTGGGGGACGCAGGCTTGGATCGACCCGGTGCGCGGCGTCGCCTACATCCTTATGCTCCAGCGTGCGGACATTGGCAACAGCGATGGGAGCGAGTTTCGGCGAGCCTTTCAGCAAGCCGCCGCGGATGCACTCCCAAGGTGATCGAGTCCGACCGTGCCGCTGCAGAATCGACGCCGCGATCCGGGAGCCCGCCTGGGCACTCGACGGATCTCAATCGAGATCCGCCAGGGCAACGCGCGACACCTGGACCGCTTCCTTCTGGCGCGAGATGATGACGTAGGGATAGATGCCCGTCATGCGCCAGCCAACAAGCCCGCTCGGATCATCGGTGTAGGGAAAGGAGATGTTCCCGGCGATGATGAGTCGACCCGAGGCTGTGCGCTGGGGGCCGTGGTTGGGGTTGACGGGCACCCCGACGTCCCGCACCGCGCTCCAATGCTCACCATCGCGGGTCGTGACCGCCTGGAGATGGGTCGTCTCCTTGTTCGGGCCGTAATTCCCGAAGTACGCGACCAGCGTGCCATCGTGCTGGTGAAATCCTGCCGCCGTCAGCACCCGTTCCACCCCGTTCGAGTCCGTCACGGAATCCACCAGCGGAATCGGAGCCGTCCAGTGATGGAAATCCGCCGAGGTCGCCATCAGCACACGCTGGCCCGGAGCATCCTCGTCTTTGCGTCCGTTCGACCATATCGCGTAAAACCGATCCTTGAAGAAGGTGATGCTGGGGTGATGCGAATAGGTCCAAGTGGACTCGGGTTGATACAGGAAGACACTTTCCAGCCTGGGTCGTTTCATCCCCGGCAACGCGACCGGTTGGCCGTTGCTCCATTGGGCGTTGTTGGTCATGGGGTTCCGTTGTGCGGCCGCCGATGCCAGCACGCTCAACGTCAGCGTGGCCAGAGGCATGTGCGAGTTCTCATCTGGTGTGGTGAGATTGGCGTTTTGGGCATTGCCCCGCAAGGCCGATGAAGCGGCGAACCTTCAAATCGCTCAGGGTTGATCTGGCTCCGGTTATCCGGGCATTCTCGTCGCATATGCCTCAAGATGCCGCTGTGACTCGGATCGAGGCCATCCTCAGAACCGCACCCGCACCGGACGTGGCGAGGTCTCGGAAGCGGTGCTCGGCGACCTGGCCAGATTGGCACATCCAGGGCCGTGTGGACGACGGGGCAACCGGTCGGGCGGCTCCGCGAAGGGGTGGCTTCCCCAACAGGCTTCGGAAGCCCGAGCCAGCCCGATCGTCTTTCGCCGGCTTCACTCTGATCGAGTTGCTGGTGGTGATCGCGATTATTGGGCTCCTGGCCAGTATGCTCTTGCCGGCTCTTTCGAAAGCCAGGGAGAAGGCCAGGAAGACGAGTTGCTACAACAACCTTCGGCAGATGGGCCTGGCGATGCTGCTTTACGCGGACGATTATGGCGGCAGGGTGCCGCGCGGCAACGAGCCGTTCTGGTGGGAGCTCTACCTACTCTATCTGGGCGGCACGAAAGCCACGCGCGACCAATACGGCCGCATCCGCACCTACACCTGCCCCAGCTACCCGGACAAACGCCAGGTGATGTGCTACGTGGTCAACGCCTGGCAGTTCAGCAGCCCGCGCGATACGGTCGGCTCCGAGATCGTCGGAACCCACCCTGTCACGCGGGTGCAAAGCCCGGCGGAGACCGTCTACTTCGCCGATAACGAGAGCGGTTCATGGCGCCCCGTCTTCACCACCGCCAACATCCAAGGCAGCGCCTTCCTGAACGATGTCTGGTCGCCGGGGCACCTGCCCTACGGTGCGAGCGGGCGGACGTTGAGCGGCGAGCGGAGGGTGGCCGCGCGACGCCACGGCGAAGGCTCGAATCTGATGTACTTCGACGGCCACGCTGGTTGGAAAGCGGGTCGCCGGATGGTGCTGGATGACTGGCGTGAGCAGAAGTAGAGGATTTAGCGAGGCTTCGCCTCAGACCGGCGAGGCGTGTGAGCGGTTCGTGGCCGCTGGGTGTCCACCACGATCACCGGCAGTCGACGCCTCGCTAAGTGGCGCCGCTGCGCGGCGCAAAAACTTGACTCATTGACTACAGATTTCAAATGAGGAGTAACTCTAGCGAGGCGCGCCTCAGACCAAATCCCAACCTTCGACATCATGAACCGCCCCTTCGCTTTCCTGCCCTTCTCTCCCGCGCCTCGCTCCTTAGAATCCTTGCGAAACGAAAGGGATAGGGGTGAAGGCCAAACTTGACTTGATCGCAACATGTTTGGGGTTTCAAGGATTCTAGAGGCACCTGCCTGTGCGCCGACGATCGGTTCGCAAATCACCCGACGGGGTTGAATTCCGCCGGGGCACCAAGTAGCCTGAGGGCCGGACGCCAACCGAACCATGAAACCCCGCATTCCTTTCTGTCTGGTCCTCGCCTTGGTGTGCGTCTGGCTCCCCAGTCGCGTCCGGGGTGCCGAGTTGCGGACGGTGCTGCGCGAGGAGGCGAGCGGTCTGCGCATCGAGTACTGGTCAGGTGACCAGTCGGTCGGCCGCTCGCCGGACGACGCCCCCGCCGGAATCCAACTGAGACAGCCTGGCGAGGAGTGGATGGCTGTGCGCTTCCGGACGCGCGAGGAACGGGATGGCGCCATCGAGTTGGGGCCGACCGAGGTCGGTGGGCTTACCTTACGCTGGCGGATCGCGCGAAAGACCCCTTCCTTGGTGGAACGTACGCTTGAGGTGCACGCGGGAGCCGCCCGGCAGTTCGCCGTGGGCTTTCCCTTCGAGACCGCGGTGGCTGGCGAGTTCGCTTCGTTCACCGGCCCCGTGAGCACGCGCACGCTGTTCGACACGGTGCGGGGCTCCGCCAACACGGAGACGTTCCCCGTGGTGATGCTGCGGACGGAAGGGCGCGTCGTCGGTCTGGCGGGCGACTCGCCGGGGCTGTGGGAGAACCGCTGCCAGCTTCTGCTGGATCCAGCGGTCCATCGGCTGGCCGTGCTGGCGGGCGACGGCCGCGATCCCTATCCACTGGTCATCAAGCCACCGGAGGATGCGCGGGACACCTACCAATACGAGCTTGATCCTGACTCATCGACCCACCGGCAGCAGGCCAGCCTCCTGCCTCCGGTGAGCGCGGGCGGTGAGCCGCCGGATACGAACTACGACGAGTCGAAAGTGCCTCCGTACACCCTGCCGGATCCCCTCGTGTGCTTCGACGGACGCACCGTCGCCGACGCGGCGATGTGGCGCGCGACGCGACGGACGGAAATCCTCGATGCCTTCGCCCGAGACGGTTTACGGCCGGACCCCGGCGATCAACACCCGCCTGCGTTGCGAAGCCCTCGCGCCGGAGGCGGAGGTCTTTGAAGGACTCGCCACGCGGCGGCAGGTGCGGATTCGGTTGCTGGAGACAGATGACGCGCCTTGGATCGATCTGCTCTTGTTCGTGCCGAGGGAGACAATCAGGCCGGCACCGGTGTTCCTGGGCTTGAACTACGGAAACCAGGGAGTGCATCCGGACCCGGGTATCGTCCCGTCCCGGAACGCGGTCTGCCGGCGCGGAGAACACGCGCGGCGCTGGCCGATCGAGTGGCTGCTGAAACGCGGCTATGCGGTGGCCAGCTTTCACGGTGGCGATCTTGAACTCGACCGCCACGGCTCGGGGTGTCAGTTCACCATCGAGGGCTGGCAGAAGGGCATCCGCTCCTTCGTCCTGCGGCAGAGCGGGCGTACGGAACTTGCCGACGATGACTGGGGCTCGATTGGCGCCTGGGCCTGGGGCTTGAGCCGGGCGCTGGATTACCTCGAAACGGATGCGGCAGTTGATGCTCGGCGGGTCGTCGTGTTCGGGCACTCGCGCACGGGCAAGACCGCGCTCTGGGCCGGAGCGCAGGACGAACGGTTCGCGCTCGTCATCTCGAATGACTCCGGCCAGGGCGGCGCTTCGCTCGCCCGCCGGCGCTACGGCGAGACGGTGGCGGCCTCCTACGCGCTTTCGGGCATGTGGTACTGCCGAAACTACGCTGCCTTCGGCAACCGCGAAACGGCGCTCCCGGTCGATGCCCACCTGCTGATCGGCCTGATGGCGCCGCGGCCCGTCTACGTGGCCAGCGCCGAACTGGATCGCTGGTCCGATCCGGTGGGCGAGTTCCTGGCCGCCCGGCACGCCGAACCGGTCTATGCGCTGTTGGGGTGCCCGGGACTGGGTGTCGCCGCCCTGCCCGAGGTGAACCGCCCCGTCGGCCATACCATCGGGTACCATCTGCGCTCGGGTGACCACGAGATCACCTTGTACGACTGGCAGCGTTACGTCGACTTTGCCGACCGGCACTTGCGGCCGCGCCGGGTGCTCTACAACTTCGATGGGGACTCCTGCCTTTCCACCAAGGCTGGCAGCAAGGGACCGGTGCCGGTCAAGGCCGACGACGTCCGCAAGCTGATCGACGAAGTCGCCTATCCCGGCAGCCGCGTCGACACCGTCCTGGTCTGCGTCAACGCCCAGGTCATGTACTACCCGACGCAGGTCGGCACGATGCGCGGCGCGCTCTCGATCGCCGGCGGAGCGCGCGCAGTGGCCGGCTTCGGAGACAGCAGCGGTTCACGAACCTGCAGGCGTTCTTCGACGACGGTGTCAGGATCCGTACGCGATCATGCTGGCGGAGGCGAAACGCCGCGGGCGCGAAGCCCTCCTCACGTTTCGCATGAACGACGACCACGGAAACGATTTCCTCCGCACGCAGTTCATGGTCGATCATCCGGACTGGCGACTCGGATCGGAGCCGTATCGCGGCAAGGGAGCCCTGGACTTCGGACGCGACGAGGTCCGCGACTACACGTTCCGGCTGATCGAGGAAGCCGTGCGGCGTTACGACTGCGACGGCCTCGAACTCGACTTCAACCGGTTCCCGACCTTCTTCAAGGACGGACCGACTCGAAGAGCGCGTGGTCAAGATGAACTCGCTGGTCGAGCGGATCCGCATCCTGCTCGACCGACGTCGGCGACGAGCGCGGCCACCGGCTCCGCCTCGTCGGTACGGGTGCCGTCCAACTTCGGGCGCACTCCCCCCACGCCCGACAGCGCGCGGGAAATCGGTTGCGACGTGCCGGCCTGGGGCCGGCGGGGTTGGGTTGACTGGGTGACGGTTTCCGAATTTCTTTACGAACGCGGCGACCTGCCCATCGCCGCGTGGAAACAGGCTGTCACAGCCGTTCCCGTCTATGGCGGCATCGAATGCACACGGGGCAGCGGACAGAAGAACCTCTCCGCCGAAGATTATCGGCGTGCCGCCGCCGAACTCGTCCGGGCAGGAGCCGATGGTGTCTACCTGTTCAACTTCTTCACCTCGCGCGAGGAGGGGCCGAATGCCTACGAACCACCCTTCGATGTGCTGCGCGACCTGGGAGCGCCCCCTTCCTCCGCCAGCGCGAAGTGACATCCCTCCCCACCCCATGAACCGTCGCCAATTCATCAGATCGAGTGTCGCCGGGGCCGCCGTCGCCACGTTCTCCGGCTGCCGAAGTCCCCAGCCGGAACCGTCGACCACGAAGCGCAGCGGGCGGTGTTTCTTCACGTCGCAAGGGCGCACCGCGATCATCCACGCCGACGGCACCGGCCTGCGCTACTTCGATTTCCACGTCCCGGACCAGGTGACCTGGCAGCCCGGCCCGTTTCTCTCTGACGGACGGCGCGTGGTCTTCCTCAGCATGGAGACGCGACGCGATGGGCCGGGTCGGCCGTTCGACAAGTACTATCATCAAACCCCGACCCATCTCTGGCTGTACGATCTCGACCGCGACACGCTGAGGGAAATTGCCACCCGGGATCGCCTCGCCGTGTTCTACACCCCGGCGTTGCTGGTCTCCGACCAACGCCTGCTCGTCCAGGTGGTGCGGGACCAGGGTGGGCAGATCTTCAGCATGAACCTCGACGGCAGCGAGGCTCGCGAGTTCACCCGGCTCGGCGAAGGCTTGCCCTACGGACTCAGCCTCAGCCCGGATGGCCGGCGCGTGGCCTACCATCTCGCCAGCCCGCAGGGCTACCAGATTTGGACAAGCAACGTCGACGGCGGGGAACGCGTTCCGGTGGCCGCGCACCCGGATCATCTCTACTTTGGCCCGACGTGGTCGCCGGATGGCCAATGGCTGGTCTTCTCGGACTGCGATTTCCGAAACGACCCCGGGCACGACTGGTGCGATCTCTGCCTCGCTCGTCCGGATGGTTCGCAGAAACGCCAACTGACCGAAGGCCAGGCCATGTGGTTCGCGGCCACATACGGCCATCCGCAGAACCGGGGCGGCGGATCCAATGTCGCCCCCTGGACCCACGACGGTCAGGTCCTCTTGCCGCGCCGGCTGCCCGGCTCGAAGGTCCCGTGGGAGTTCCAGGCGCAGCGCCCCGACACCGACCATTTCAACCGCGACTTCAAACCGGAACTGGCTCGCGGCGGGGTGGAAATTTGCCGGTTGAACCCACGCGACGGTTCTCCGGCCCGGCTGACCCAGGGCGGCCCGGCGGTGTGGGACTTCCGGGCAAGCGAATCGCCGGACGGCCGTTCCCTCGTCTTCTGCCGCGCCGCGACCGGCGGCGTGCCGGCCATCTGGATGATGGACTCGGACGGCAGGAATCCCCGTCTGTTGACGCGCGGCCTCGATGACCAGGGTGCCGATCACCCCCGCTGGTTGCCGGCAGGCCCGGCACCGAAGTGAGATCGGCCGCGCTCAAGACTCGCGGCTGACCGCAGGGCAAGGTCTGCCCCGCGCATCACCTCGCGAGCGAAAAGCGGGTCCCGAAAAGGGGGGGAAACAGGAATATTGTGCCTGCCGCAACGCCGGGGCGGGCGTGGGGGCTGGCCCGCATGGCGCTCACGTTGCGATCAGATTATGTGCTGCCGCGTCCGTTGGCCGAGGAACACCATCACTTCTCGGCTCGGCGAAACTCCACGTTGCTCACGTGCCGCCCAACCGACAGGTTCCCGTCGGCGGCACTGACCACAGGCTTCGCCGTTCAACCGCAGGTTGTCGATCAGGATGTTCTCAACCGTGTGCTCCCCATCCAGACCGTTGAACAACGAGCGGGGAACGCGTTTGCTCGCGACAGACACGTTCGAGTAGACCACATCGCGCACATTCCCGCGCTCGGCATCCTTCGAGTAGGGGTTCTTGCCGATCACAATCACGAACAGATTCGGCACGTACGCACCCGCCGGGTCTTCCCGGTACCGCTCCTCCCGGCTGCCCTGCATCCGCGGAACCGGACAGACGTCGTCGATCTCGACCCGGATGTTCTCATACCGAATGTCGTGCACCAGCGCCCGGTCACCGCACTGGATGTCCATCGCAATATGCGTCGTTCGGATGATGTCGCAGTCTCGGAACCGAACCTGTGCGATCTCGGGCGCCGAGGTCTCGGCCCCGATCTCCAGCGCACGACCCCAGTCGCACCAGATCACGTTTCCGCTGAACGCGCACGTTGCGCACCGGCCGGTCGTGGAAGTCACCCCGCCCCCAGTTGAGCCCCTTGAGCACGATGGCGTCGTCGAAGGCCCGGACAAAGGAGTCGCGGATGACGACGTTCTGGCTGTTGCAGATGTCGATGCCGTCGGCGTTGTAGCGCCACAGGCCGACCAGCTTGACGTTGGCGATCTCGACGTCCCGGCATCCGAACGCACTCAAACACCAGACGTCCGGATCTCGCAGAATGACGCCTTCGATCTTCACATCCGAACAATCCGTCAGTCGGATACAGCCGCCACCCTTGTCCCGCTCGTACTCGCTCGTGTCGATGATGCCCCGGCCCAGAACTCGCACCCCCGAGGCCCCGCGCGCTTCGACCGCGGTGTAAACCACCGCTCCACCGGCGACATAGAGTGTTTCGCCACTCTGAAGCTGGATTTTGCCCGGCCGATGAACGCCCGGACCGAAGTACCGGACCCCGGCTGCGTCGCTCTTCGGTGCATCAGGCTTCCGGCGGATCGGCGAATAAGTGCAGCGCCTGGTGCGGTCCGTCCAGTTCGACGGTGACCTGGCCGGGTTTGGTGAGGGAAAACGTGATCGTTTGGGCGCTGACGGCGGGACGAATCGCGCGCGAGCCGGGCCTGACCACGACGTTGGTAAACGACCGCTGTGTCGTGATCTGCACCGTGACCGGGCCGGACATCCCCCAGTGGGCGAACCCGGCGAGTTCGGTCTGGTCGAGAGGGCGCTGATATCCCGGCCACACCTGGTTGAATGGCACCGCCGACACCCGGCAGGAATACACCGGCACGGGCTGATCGTTGACACGCAACACGTAGTCGGCGCAGAGCGTCTCGCCCGGCGGCGCAGCCCAGGGCGTCACCAGGTGGCGGTATTGTGCTCCACGTCCCGCCAACGCGCAGAGCACGAACGTATTGCCGCCCTCACCAAACAGGATGTCGATGCCATGACGAAGATTATGCCCTCGGACCGCCGAGAGTGAGAAGCAGTCTTTGGCCATTTGCGCGGCCTTCGCGAGTCAGACCCTGCCGGTAAACAGAAACCTCAGCATTACGACTCGTTCGGGGTGTATTTGAAGAGGCCGAGCACGACGTTGTCGGCGAGATGGTCGATTTGACCGATCGTTTGGAACTGGTCGGCCGAAGCCCAACCGCTTCTGCATGGTGACCTTGGCGCACGACCATTCGCCCTCACGGTGCGCGATCTTCAAGTGCAAGTTCGTGGACGCATCCAGCCAGACGTTTTCTGGATCCCGAACATTCGGCCCGGGTCCGCCACGGCCTGACCTGACCGTCCACGTGTAGCCACCGAGCACTACTTCCCGCCCATGGCCCAATGGCTCCAGGAGGCTGGCCCGGAGGAAGTTGCAGAACTGTTGTCGTCGAACAACACACCGTCGTGGCCGAGGTCGCTGTGGACGAAGAGCGCACGTTGACTTCTGAGTTCGGTCAGGTCCAAGTCCTTCTCCCTGCAACGGCAAAACGGCACACCGGCCTGCCCCAACGCGCCCATGATCCCTTCCGACTCCGTCTTCGTGCCCGCGCTGTCCGTGTAAATGTTGATCAGCTTTCCTCCTCCACCCTTGAGCCACGCGAGGTATCTGTCGGTCTCCCCATAGAGACCGTCGAAGAGATAGACTTCCCTGATCGAGTCGGGCAAGCCGCCGCGATCGAGCATAGCGGCGATGGCGTGGTACCCGCTGCTGCGGCCGGAGAGGATGACGCGGCCAATGTCCGCCAGGCCGGTAACGCCGTGCTCGCGCAGCACGGCCAACGCCTCGGTCAGCAGGCGCCGCAAACCGTCGCGGTCCTCCAGCTTGCCGCCGAATGAATCCGGCGCGCGTAGCGGTCCTTGCGGCACGACCAACACGGCATTCCTTCCACTCGCGCGAAACTGATCGACGAGCTTGAACTTCTCCAACAACTCCTCCAGGGCGGCCCGCCAGCCGTGGATGTGCACCACGAAATTTACCTGCTTTCCGGCTCGGAATCCGCCCGGGACAAACAGCGCCACGCGACTGTCGGAGTAATGCAGCGGCGCCGGAAAGACCTGATCCTGGTAACGGTGTCCGTTGGCGCGCTGCGGATGCGGAAAGGGTGCCGACGCGAAATTGGTGACGATGAGGCTTCCGGCGCGAACAATCCTGCTGCTCCAGCCAAGGCGCAAGCTTTCCCCACCCAGCGTCGGGCGTGTTCGCGGAGGCCCTGACCGCTGAAATGCACGCCTTGCCCGTTGCCTTCGCGGAGTGCGCCCTTGAGCGCATCGGTGTCAGGGCCTTCGAGCGCGAGGCCGGTCCCCCAGAGCGATTTCTGGGCGGCGCGAATCTCCGGTGAGGCCTCCTCGCCCGGCACGTGGTAGCTGACTTGTGCCACAAACCACGGCGCGGCCCAGCCGACCTCGCGGCGCGAGTCGCGGATGAGTTGCTCAAGATACTGTCGATAGAGCGTGCCCGGCAGCGTGCGGGCCGGGTCCGGCTGGTTTGCATCCGACTCGCCCTGATGCCACAGCACGGCGCGAAAGCCACGCGGACCCAGCGGTTTCAGGCGCGCGGTGAACGTGGCAAAGGCCTCGCCCTTGCTCTCCCACGCGCCGTCGGGGAGTTGCCGAACGCGACCGACGAGTGTGGGCGGATTCGGGAAACGTCGTCCCCCGCGGCAGCCATTCGCGCACGCTGGTCGCTCCGATGCCGCAGGCGACCAGGCCGACGGGAACCTTGAATCGCTCGGCCATCGCGTCGCCGAACGGCGGGAGGAAGCTGCCGCCCTCACCGCTGGCGCCGGGCTGGGGATCGTGGGCCGGTTGCCAGCGTGTCCCATCGAAGGCGGCCACCAAACCAGTCTGCGGGCGCAGTTTCTGCTCGCCATGATTCGCGGCATTCGACTGTCCCGCCACGACGAATATCTCGCCCACGCCCACGTGAGATGCCTCCGCGGTCGCCAATAGCTTGCCGCCTCCGGTCGCCCGTGCCCGGCACACGTGACCAACGACCATCATATAGCAGAGTGGGAAGTATACAGCCAAGGGCAGTTCCTGATAGGGATTGAGATGACCAAACCTTGCATCAGTACTGAATGCTGATGGTAAAGTATTCAGGGAGTTGACACTGCAGGCTCTTTAATCAAGAGGCTTGAGGAGTCTAAGGACAAGGAGATATGGCTTGCAGGGCATTACCCCATCCTTTACCCTGAAGGATACAGGTTCAGTGAGAGAAGAACCCTTAAGGAGGCTCAGAGACGCATCCTGCTTGATCTCATAAGCAGATATAAGATAAGGTATTACCTGCATGGGCATGAGCATAGGAACTGGGTAATAGAGAGGGATGGCTGCACATTCATAAACTCGGGCTCATTCGGCAAGAAGGGTATTGCCACAGTCATTGAGGGCAATGAGGTGAAGGCAAATACCTTTTTAATCATAATCTCTCCCTCCTGTTTGGTCTTTTAAAACCTGTTTTTTCTAGCTCAAAGCCTTGTTAGCACTGCACTTAGGCATTTCTTTTCCCCCCCTTTTCCCTCCAAACACTCATCAATACTGCATTTCTTCCTTTCCTTTCTATGAGTTAATGATTTTCCTACTATCTCCTAAGCCTTTGTAGCATATACGTATAGCATAGAGTTATATACACCCCCTTCTGCCACAAACCCTCATCACTACTTCATTTAACCCCATTTCGCTTCTCCACTCCCTGACCTGACCTGAACTACCTAAACCATCATCATCACTGTCTTTGAGGGGTATTTTACTCTCAATTCTACTAGCTAGTGGGAAATTGCAGCAAACCCCTTCAAACCCTTTCTGCCACAAGCGTGGTAGGACTTTGCCTTCTCCGGCAATTGCTCTATCCTCCTCGTGTTTTACCTTAAAAAGGGCTTTGGAGTTTGTTGTAATAAGCCTTTCGGATATACCCTTAATCCTAGCACATTCAGTGCTTTGGAATAGGGTATTAAGGGTTTTAGGTGGCTCAAGACTCGCTCTGCATGAGGTGGGAATAGGGTTTTGGGTGCTGATTAGGCAGGATTGGGGTATAGAGAGGGTGTAATGCGTTGTATAGGGTAGAGATAGGAGGAAATGTCTTCTCTCTATCCAGTATAGTTTATATATTTTGTACATGATTCCCTGCACCTAGTCCCTCATATATATATGCGAAGCTCGTGTCAATAAGTTTGACATATTTTTTTATCGCATGGGGGATAAGGGGTTAGGGGGAAATATTTTATCCCTCTTTAACACCTCACCCCCTAACCCCCTCTCCTTAAAGGAGAGGGATGACTGAAAGTCAGGGTGTAGTAGGTTCTTCATATATACTTGCGAAACTCAAGTCAGAATGTCTGACATATTTCTTAAAGCGATGGGAGGGTATGATTAACTGTGGGGGACACGGGGGAAACCCCAAAATAGGCTAGAAAGGGGTTTTAACCCCTTGTTACTAAGTAAAAAACCTTGACAATATCCCTTAGACATTTAACTATAGTTTACAGAATGAGTAAAGACTATTACCATAAGGGAGGTTCATTATGAAACCATTGCTAGCGATGTTATTCTTTTGCTGTTATCTTCTGTTATCCAAGCAAATACTTATTATGTATCAACAGATGGTTCTAATTATAATACAGGAGGTAAAAATCATCCATGGAGAGAAATTAATTATGCTATGGAGAAAGTTGCTGCTGGGGACACAATAATTGTGAGGAAAGGCATATATCGTGAATTTCGAAAATGCAACGATTTTACTAGATATAGCTTAGGCATTCCATAATGAAGGGTGTCTATTTAATAGGAGAAGCTCCTGGAGTAGTTTTCGCTATAATGAACGATGTTAATAGTGTTCAAAGGGTGTCACTAATAGCTCCAGAAAAGGATGTTGATATAACCTATACAGAAATTCGCAATATTGTCTTTACAGATGCTCAAGATTTAATCTAGTGACCCAGGTAAATATGCATACGCAGCAATAAATACTGATACAGGTAGTAATTATGCAAGTAAGGGGGTATTGAATTTTTATAACTGTATTTTCATCTTACCACAAGACAGAAACAAGTGCATTTTTTACTTAAATAGTAATAATGTGACTTTGAAAGTTGAAAACTGCGTTTTTGATTTAGGTAGAGGAGGTAATGATTTAAGTTATATTAACTATGGTGTTGCTACTGTCTTAAAGAGTATCTTTTTCCGTTTACATACAGTATCGGGAAAAGAGCGTTTCACAATTACATATTCATGTTTTGATGATTATAACGCATTTATAGTGGAACAGGAAATATCAATGAGATTCAGAGTTTGAAAGCAACAATGATTATCATCTTAGACCTACTTCTCCATGCATTGATGCTGGAAACCCAGCCCAGCAGTATAATGATAGAGATAATTCAAGAAATGACATGGGTGCCTATGGAGGTAATTTTTATGGAACTGGATTTAAAAATATGAAAGCTATCAGAGTTTACCTCAGATATTCGAAGTTTATCCTAATCCTTTTGTTAATTCACTCATGATCAACCTCCCTTCCCCCGCCTCTATCTACTCCTCACGGTTGGCTTATCAAGACCTTACCCAAGGGCAAGTATGACTTTGATATAAGGAGTCTTGTAGGCCGGGGTGTACATAATCAAAGCAGGGAAAGCAACAAAAAGGATAGTGAAGTGAATTAAACAACAATTAGCAAGGGGCTTTAGCCCCTTGTGACACCTCACCCTGACACAAACGCTTCCCTCTCCTACAAGGAGAGGGTTTTTACTCCCCTTCTCCTAAAAGGAGAAGGGGGCTAGGGCTA
>CAWJWM010000025.1:0-147591 GCA_963846445.1 uncultured Verrucomicrobiae bacterium
TCCATTCTCAACCAGCGGGCGTTCAGTCCGGGCTGGATTTGGAACCGGGTGCCGGACGTCGACAATGTGAACGTCAAAGGCCTGCTGACGATGCCCCTCTTCAGCGGTGGGCAGAGAGTTCGGGGCGAGCCACGGCCAAGGCGGCGACGCACGCGGCGCGGTATGAGTCGGAGGCTGTGCGCGACGCCCTCGCGTTCGAGGTGGTGCGCACCTTTCACAGGGTTTTGAAGGCGCGCGCATTTGTCGAGGCGACCGAGGCGGCCGCGCAGGCTTTCGAGAGCAACCTGGTGATTGCCAAGAGGCGATTCGATGCGGGGACTCTGCTGCGGGCGGACGTGCTCGATGTCGAAGTCCGGTTGGCCCAGGCGCGCGAGGACCTCGTTCGGCGCTCGCAACGCCCTTGCGCTGTCCGAGCGGACATTGCGAAACCTGATCGGCCTCGAAGACGCCGAGTTCGTTGTGGCCGGCGAGGCCCCGCCGGTCTCGGTGCCCACGGCAAGCGATGCCGCTGAGCGCCCTGAAGCGGCGGCGCTCCGTCATCGGCGGCGGAGCGCCGCGGAAGCCGGTCTTCGCGGGGCTCGGGGGGGTTATTATCCGAAGCTGAGCGCGTTCGGCAGTGTCGACTACGATCGCGGGTGGCGGATGAACGGGCAGGGGAAAGCTGGACGGCAGGTGCCTTGCTGGATGGAGCCTCTGGGACGGCGCCTGACCAGGGCGAAAGTGGCTGAGGCGGAGGCTGGTCTGGATTCGGCGATGGAACAGGAGCGCAAATTGCGGCTCGCCGTCGATCTCGAAGTCGAGCGTGCCCAACTCGGCGTCAAGGACGCCAGCGAACGCCTGCAGGTGACGGAGAAAGCCATTGCCCAGGCCGCCGAGAGCGTCGAACTCACCCGAGCCCGTTTTGCCCAGGGGCTGACGCTGGCGACCCAACTCCTGGACGCCGAACGACATTAACGGGAGCCCGCGTACGCCGTGCGGAGGCCGAGGCGGACCTGCGCATCGCCGTTGCCGCCCTGCGCCGGGCACTGGCTCTGCCCCAGCTTGAGACCCAATCCGCGTCGCATTGATATGAGAAGAACCGTGTTCACGACCAGGCTTGTCGGGGTGCTCATTCTCGCCTCCTTCGCGGTGGCGGCCGGCTGCCATCGCAAGCCGGCGCCGCCGCGTGGGGCGGGCCTTCCCGCCGCCACAGTCCGGGTCCGGCCTGTCGAGAAGAAGGGCTGGGTGGCGACCGAGGAATTGGTTGGGACCGTGCGGGCCCGGACCCGTGCGACGATCGAGGCGAAGGTCAGCGGGCGGATTGCGCAGCTCCCCGTGGTGGCTGGGCAAGCTGTGGACGAGGGCGATTTGCTGGTTCTCCTGGAAGTGCGGGAAGTTCAGGCGCGGTTGGATCAGGCCAAGGCGGTTGCCCAGCAGGCTGCGCAGGATCTGAAGCGTTTCGAAACGCTGCTCGAACAGAAGGCGGCGACGCAATCGGAGTACGATGCGGTGCAGGCGCGGTTCGCGGTGGCCACCGCGGCGGTTGCGGAAGCGGACACGATTCTCGCCTATGCTCGGATCACCGCGCCGTTCCATGGCGTCATCAGCCGCAAACTCGCCGAGGTCGGGGACCTTGCGTCGCCGGGCCGTCCGCTGCTCGATTTGGAGGATCCGTCGTCGCTGCGCCTCGAAGCTGATGTTCCCGAGGCCCTTATTGGCCGCGTGCGCCTGGGCGACAAGCTGCTTGTGCGCCACGGGGCGCGCACGAACGATTTCGAAGGCGTGGTCAGCGAGTTGGCACCGATGGCGGATCCCAATACGCGCACCTTCCGCGTCAAGCTCGATCTGTCGCCTGAGGGCGGCCTGCGACTGGGCCAATTCGGGCGAGTTGCGGTGCCGGTCGAGGAGGTCGTGTCGATCCGCATCCCGGCGTCCGCCCTGGTGGTGCGCGGGCAGATGGAAATGGTGTTCGTCGTGGTCGAGCCGAAGGCGCAGTTGCGACTGGTGAAGACCGGCCAGCGGATGGGCGACGAGGTTGAGATCGTCTCGGGATTGGAGGCGGGCGAACCGCTCGTGATCGAAGGTGCGGCGGCCTTGCGCGACGGCCAACCGGTCGAGGTGGGGTCATGAGCGCGTCTACCGGGACGGCGAGCCCGCCACTCGCTCGGCCTGGCCGGTCGGGTGGCGCAGGCCTTCATCGATTCGAAGCTGACGCCGCTGTTGGTTCTCAGCTCCATTCTGCTGGGAGTCGGCTCGGTGATTCTGCTTCCGCGGGAGGAGGAACCGCAGATCAAGGTGCCGATGATCGATGTGTTGGTCGCGATGCCCGGCTCGATGCGAAGGAGATCGAGGAGCGGGTGACCCGCCCGATGGAGAAGCTGTTGTGGGAGATCCCCGGGTCGAGTACCTGTACTCGACCTCGCGGGAGGGCGAGAGCCTCGGTCATCGTGCGGTTCCAAGTCGGGCGAGAGATCGAGCGGAGCCTGGTGAAGCTCGATCAGAAGCTCGATTCGAATTTCGACCGCATCCCCACGGTGTCGCCGTCCGCTGATCAAGCCCAAGTCGATCGACGATGTCCCGATTCTCGCGCTGACGTTTCACAGTGCGCGGCAGGATCATCTGACGCTGCGGCGCTTGGTCGCGCAGGTGGACGACGCGGTCAAGCAGGTGCCGCTCGTGGCCGAGACCACGCTCATCGGCGGGGCGCGGCGCCAGGTGCGCGTGTTGTTCGATCCCGTGCGGCTGGCGTCGCGCAACCTGAGTTCGGCGGGGTCATTCCCATGCTCCAGCAGGCCAACCGGCAGACATCTGCCGGCGGCTTGACCAGCGATAACCGCGAAATCGCGATCGAGACCGGCGCCTTTCTCACCAGCGCGCAGGAGGTGGGGAACGTCGTGATCGGGGTGTTCGGGGGCAGGCCCGTTATCTGCGCGATGTTGCGGACGTGGTGGACGGGGCGGAGGAGCCGGCGCGGTACGTGTTCTTTGGCGAAGGGCCGGCCGGGCGGGCGGCGACGGGGTCTGTGGAGGAGCAACCGGCGGTGACGCTGACGGTGGCGAAGCGTCCAGGGGCGAATGACGATCTCGGTGGCGGAGGCGGTGATCGAGAAGGTCGAGGCCCTTCGCAGCCGCGTTCTTCCAGCCGATGTCGCCGTGACCGTGACCCGGCACTACGGCGAGACAGCAGCGGAAAAATCCAACGAACTGTTGCTGCACATGGGCATCGCCGTGGTGAGCGTGGCGATCCTGATCTGGCTCATTCTTGGTGGCGGGAATCGGGCGTCGTGGGCGTCGCGATCCCGGCCACATGGCCCTGACGCTGCTCGTGTTTTACCTATACGGGTTCACGCTGAATCGGATCACGCTGTTCGCGCTGATCTTCAGCATCGGCATCCTGGTGGACGATGCGATTGTGGTGGTCGAGAACATTGTCCGTCACTTTCATCTCAGCCACAACAAGGGGCGCCCCTGGGCGGCGATCGCCGTCGAGGCGGTGAACGAGGTGGGCAACCCGACCATTCTCGCGACGTTTGCCGTGATTGCCGCGGTGCTGCCGATGGCATTTGTCGGAGGGCTCATGGGGCCTACATGTGCCCGATCCCGATCGGTTCGAGCGCGGCGATGTTCTGGTCGCTTGCGATCGCGTTCATCGTGACGCCGTGGGCTTCGATTCGGATTCTGCGGTGGGGGCGGAAGTACGCCTCGCTGACCGAGGGTGAGGCCGCGCCGACCCAGACAGGGCCGCACTCCCATTTCGAGCACGAGGAAGATTTTTTCACGCGCCTGTACAGGCGTGTGATGGGGCCTCTGATTGCGGGGGCGGGGGCGCGCTGGGTGTTTTTGGCGGGGATCACGGTGTTGTTGTTTGCGGCGATGGCGACTGTCCGGTTTGGCTGGGTCAAAGTCAAAATGCTGCCATTCGATAACAAGAGCGAGTTTCAGGTTATCCTGAACATGCCGGAAGGGAGCGCGTTGGAACGGACGGCCCAGGCGGCGCGCGAATTGCGGCTGCGATCCGCGACGAGCCGGAGGTGACGGACTATCAGGTTTACGTCGGCACCGCGGCGCCGTTCAATTTCAACGGGCTGGTGCGGCATTACTTCATGCGCCGGGGCGCCCACATCGCCGATCTCCAGGTCAACCTCGTCAACAAGGGCGAACGCAAGGCGCAAAGCCACGACATCGCCAAAAGGGTGCGGCCCCGAGTGGCCGCGATCGCCGCCAAATACGATGCCCGAGTCGCCGTCGCCGAGGTGCCTCCCGGACCGCCGGTGCTTCAGACACTGGTCGCCGAGGTGTACGGGCCTACGGCGACCGCGCGCCTGGCGTTGGCCAGCAATGTGCGGGACATTTTCAAGCAGACCGCCGGCGTGGTGGATGTCGACTGGTATGTCGAGGCCGACCAGCCGAAGGCGCGGTTTATCATCGACAAGGAGAAGGCGGCGCTGCACGGGATCAGCGCCGAATCGATTGCCCAAACGCTGCGGATTGCTGTCGAGGGCCTCTCCGTGGACCTGGTGCATCAACCTCGGAGAAGGAGGATGTGGACCTGGTGCTCGAACTCCCACGGCAGGCGCGCACCACGCCGGAGGAACTGCTGGCGTTGCGGGTGCGCAGCGGCGACGCCAATGCCCTGCCGGAGCCGGGCCACGTCGGTCCGGTGCCGCCTTTGGTGCCGTTGCGCGAATTGGTGAGGATCGAGCATGTCCTTGCCGACAAGAGCATCTACCACAAGAACCTGATGCCGGTGACCTACGTCATCGGAGACGTGGCAGGCGTGGTCGAAAGCCCGGTGTACGCCATCTTCGATATGAACCGGGCGCTCGCGCAGATCGATGCCCGGGAGTTTGGCGGGACGCAGCCTCGGCTCCGCGTCTACAACGCGGCGCAGCCGTTTACCGACCACGAGCCGGCGATCAAATGGGACGGCGAATGGCACATTACCATCGAGGTGTTCCGGGACCTGGGCCTGGCGTTCGCGGCGGTGTGCATTTTGATCTATGTGCTGATGGTCGGCTGGTTCCGGTCGTTCCTGACGCCGTTGATTGTCATGGCGGCCATTCCGTTCTCCCTGGTCGGCATTCTGCCGGCGCACGGCGCGCTCGGCGCTTTTTTCACCGCCACGTCGATGATCGGTTTCATGGCGGGCGCCGGCATTGTGGTGCGCAACTCGATTATCCTGGTCGATTTCATCGAGTTGCGCCTCGCCGAAGGGATGCCGCTCGCCGAGGCCGTGGTCGATGCCGGCGCGGTGCGGTTCCGTCCGATGTTGCTGACGGCAATGGCCGTCGTCGTGGGCGCCGGCGTGATTCTGTTCGACCCGATTTTCCAGGGCTTGGCCATCTCGCTTATGGCGGGCGAGGTTGCCTCACTGTTGATCAGCCGGATGGCCGTGCCGGTGCTCTATTACATGGCCTATCGAGCCAAGGGATCGGAGGGGCCCGATTTCGAAAACCGGACTGCGGTCGCGTCCTAACCTCTTAGGGTCCGCGCAAGAATTACTTCCGATTTTGGCGGGAGCGCCACCGGGCCAGATGCGAGGCTCGAGGGAGGGAGTGTATCCGCAGCGATACTCGACCGACCGAGGAACGAAGCAGATGGCCCGGTGCCGCCCCGCCCCGCAGGGCTGGGGGGCTTTGGCTCGCTGGCTTCGTTGCTCCTCGGTCACAGACCGCTGCGGGTATGCTCCCTCGTCGCGCCTCGCCAGCGAGCCAAATCCCCTCCAGCAAAACCGGAATTAATTTTTGCACAGACCCTTAGCGAGGGTTCGCCTCAGACCAAGTCCCGGTCCTCATAGGCATGAAAAGTCCCAGTGTTTCCCCGCCCCTTTCTCCCGCGCCTCACTCCTCAGCCCGCGTTTCTCGCAGCGCGGCAGAGCCGCAACCAAAGAGACGGGAGACTCGTGCGCCTCTGGTGCCGACGAATGCGCAGGTCGCCGCGCTGCGGCGGCGCTGCTGCGCAGCGCTCAGGGGATCCGAGGATGAAAAAGGTGACCGAACAACAAGGATGCACGAATCGAGCGAGGGCTGTCGAATGGTCTCCCTCTCCCTTGGGGAGAGGGCAGGGGTGAGGGGGAACGTCGTGCCTGTCCGCCCTCGATGCACGATTGCACTGAGATGCGTGTAGGGAGCAGGCTAGCGAGGTTTTGGCGCGGCGATGAGTGATGATTGTGCGCATGTCTGAGAAGATCGTTCTGGCGCCCGACTGGCAGCCGTTCGCGCGCGAACAGGGGCTCGATCATGTGGCGGGGTCTTCGGGCGCGCCGACGGCGTGGTGGTGACGCGCAGCGGCAGCACGGAGGTGCGCCGGCTCGAATGGGGCAGCGGAGCGTTTAGACAAACGATCTTCATCAAGAAGTGCTGGATCCGAGGGGCACGGGATCTGTGGCGGGGGGTATTTCGCGGAACGTTGCTGGGCCGGCCCAAGGTGCGGCGAGAGTATGCCAACTTAGTGAGGCTGCGTGAGTTGGGACTGGACGCGCCGGCGGCTCTGGCCTGGGGCGTGGAACGGCGGACGGGATTTGTCGTGCGTTCGTTTCTGGTCAGCGAAGGAGTGGCGGATCCCATGCCGCTCGACCAGTACATTGGGCATCTCTTGCCGGCGTGCCCGCCCGAGGAACAGCGCCGGCGACGCGCTGCCCTCCTTCGGCAATTAGCAGCGGCTACGCGGCGGATGCACGAACGACGTTTTGTGCACCACGATTATTACTGGCGGAACATCATCCTGAGCGCATCGAGTTTCGAGCATTTCTGGCTTATTGACTCGCGCAAAGGCAATGTCTGGCGACCTTGGGCGGGGCATCGAAGCCGCGCAAAGGACCTGGCCACACTCGATGCGCCGGCGCCTCATTTTTTCCGCCGGACCGATCGACTGAAATTCCTGCTGGCCTATCTCGACGAGGAGCGGCTGACGCCTCGGGCCAAGCGGCTTATCCGTTCCATCCTGAGAATCGCGCAGCCCTTGCGCCGGCAGGAGTTGCGGCGGATGGGGGGGGCCAGCCCGGGGCCGAGAACGCCGAACGCACTCGGGGTGCGTTCAGGCTCTTCCGGATGTGTCCGACTTCCAAGCGAAGACTCGAAGGCCCGATGAACCACCAACCCGTTGAAATGCCATGAATGACCGCACTCCAGCGTACGCCGGCCGAGTCAAGTATGACGAGAACACGGCGCGGCGGTATCAGGTGCGCAAGCAAGGGAAGCACCGGGCCGAAATGCGCCTGATCGATCGGGCCTTTGTGCTGATTCCCAAAGGGCATCGGGTGCTGGATGTGCCCTGCGGCGGCGGGCGGGTCACGTCGCATCTGGCCCGGCAGGGGTATGTCATGACGGCGGCCGACCTATCCGACTCGATGATCCGGATTGCGCGCGAGAACCTGGCGCAGCACGGACTTCAAGTCACGGTTGAGAAGCAGGATGTCGAGCGGATGACCTTCGTAGATCGCAGTTTCGACGCCATCATCAGCTTTCGCTTGTTTCATCACTTTCCGACGCGGGAGATACGACAACGTACCGTAAGCGAGTTGTGTCGCGTAGCGCGGAGCTACGTAGCGCTTTCCTATTTGAGCCCGCTGTCGGTGACTTCCGCCCGGCGCTGGCTGCGAGCGGCGATGGGTGGCAAGCAGTCGGACAAACACGCCACCACGTTGCGCGAGGTGAAAGGGTACTTCGAGCAGGCAGGTTTTCAACTGGTGAAGGACTTCGCCCAATGGCGGTTCATTCACACGTTGCATCTTGCTCTCTTCCAGCGGGTGGGCGGCAGGCCGTGACCTGCCGCCGGGGCCGATTCGGACGGACGGTTGAGTCGATGCCACGGCTGCCGGCCACATGATCAGTTCTGCCGCGGCGTGCACGTCTCAGGGCAGACTCCGGCCGCGATAGAACTCCTGGGTCAGGCCCGGAGCAACGTCTTCGACCAGCAGCAGCGTGCCGGTGCCGTCGGTGAACTCGATTTCCAGGGACGGCACCCAGGCTGACAAATTCGGGCTGCGTTCGAGCAGGAATTTCTGGTCCGGTTGGCCTGCGAACAGGAACACATGGTGTTCGGCGCTGCGGTCGTACTGGACAATCTCGACGGGGGTTGAATGAGGAACGACCTGGCTGCGCAGGATGATGCCTTCCACGCCCACGGCAAGCAACTGGCCGTCGCTGGCGGCCGCGCCGAAGAGCGATTTCCGCGTGAGGGTGCCGATGTTCGACCAATCGGTCAGATTGGTGCTCGTCAACACCGTGCCGCCTGTCCCGACCACAACCCAGGTGTCGCCCACGAACGTCGCGTCGGTGAGCCACTCCGTTGTGCCGCTGGCGCGCGTTGTCCAGTCGATGCCGTTGGTGCTGGTGCGCAGCGTGCCGTTTTCTCCGACGAGAACGAGAGCCTGGTTGAGGCAGCGCACCTGCCAGTACCAGTTGGTTGTGGTAACCGAACGCGACACCCAGTTGGTTCCGTCCGCGCTGGTGAGCAGGGCGCCTCGATCGCCCGACGCGATATACCCGCCCGGGAAGGAGGCCAGTGAGGACAGAAACTGGGTCGTGGGCGTGGTCTGGATCGTCCAGTGCGCGGCGTCGATGCTGGTCAGGATCGTGCCTTTCGCGCCGGCGGCGAGGAGCAGATCCCCTGAGGCGGCGATCGCCTGCAAGTCGTTGGTCGTCGCGCGTGGTTCGACGGCATCCCAGGTCACGCCGTTGGCGCTGTGGATGATGGCGCCGGCGTTGCCCACGGCGACGAAGCGATTGGTGGTGCCGCCGACACCGAGGAAGACGGTGTTGGTCACCGAGGCGGGCACCAGATCGAGATCCCAGTCGATTCCGTTGTCGCTGGCCATCACCGTCCCGCGATCGCCGACAGCGAGGTAGAAATGCGGCGTGCGGGTGACTGCCCAGAGCCAGTCGTGCACCGAGACGGCGGGCTCGTACCAGAGGGTGTCGCTCGTTGCGTTGGTCTTGTACCCCTGCACCCACAGCCCGGTGGCGCCGCCCAGCCAATAGGAAGCCCCGTCCCACAACGCGCTGTAGTAGCTCCACGCGGGCGGCGGAAACGCTTTGGTCGAACTCAGTTCGTTTGTCCAAATCCCTCCGCCCCGCAGGCGCACCTCGTTTTCCCCGGCGACCAGTTGCGTCTCGGTGGTTCCGGCGGCGGCGTAGAGGAAGTTCGTGGCGCCGCACACCGACGCGGTCCAGACAGTGCCGTTTTCGCTGGTCAGCACCTTCCCGTCATCCCCCGCGACCCAATAATGGCCGTTGGCCCAGACGACGCGATTGAGGTGCCGCGTTGTTCCACTGCTGCGTTGACGCCAAGTCTCGCCGGACGCGCTGTTCATGAGGAACCCATCCTCGCCGGCCGCGACGAAGCCGGGCGGTCCCCAGGCGACGCTGCGGAGCCAGGCCCGATACGGTGTGGTCTTTCGGGTCCAAGAGACGCCGTTGGCGCTGCTATAAACTGCGCCGTTGTCGCCTACGGCCACCACGAGGTTCGTCGACGCGGCGATGCTCTCGAGCCAGTCGGTGGTGCCGAGCGCTACCAGGTAGAACTCGGTGGGATGATCCGAAAAGAGGATGGTCCCGCTCTCGCCCGAGATGACGATGCGTCCTCCAAAGAACGTCACCCCGCGCAGGTGACGGTCGGTGTGGCTGTCGCGCGGTATCCAGTACTCGAAATCCGTGCTGGTGAAGATCTGCCCGCGTTCCCCGACTTGCACGGCCAGGCCCCCCGAGCAGGCAGTGTCGACAATGTCCGCCCCGTGCGGGGCGGGATTCGACCAACGCCAGGAGAGCGATGCGGCTGCGGCAGCGGGAGGCGCGAGAGAGACGCCCAGGCAAAGCCCCGCGCCGGCCCAGCCCCGTAGTCGGTGACACACGTTCAGACGCATAGGTTTTCACAGGCTCCGACCATCTCCCCGGGCAGAGTCAGGGCGAACACGGACCCGACTTCCGTGCTCCGTTTCAAGGCGAGTTGCGCCCCCACATGCCGGGCCAGGTGCTGGCTCAATGCCAGGCCGATGCCGTTGCCGCCGGGCTTGGTCGAGCGACAGGGCAAGAAGAGGTTTTGACGCACGGCGGAGGGCAAACCCGGCCCCTCGTCCGCCACTTCGCACACGACGCCAGGCCCGACTGGGCGAATATCGAGGCGGACGGTCTTGCCCGGGGGTGTGGCCTGGACGGCATTCTGCAAGAGATTTTCGAGGATGAGCAGCACGAGATTGGCGTTCCGGTTGGCCAGGGCCCCTTCGGCCGAGAGTTGGAACTCGAAACCCACCCCGGCGGCCTCAGCGGCGGAACGCGCCTTGTCAGCGACAATCTGAGCCAGTTCCTCGATTGGAAGCGCGTAGCTCACGCCGTTGGTTTGCTCGCCCATGAGGCGGGCACACTCGCTCACCAGCGCCTGCATCCGCTGGGTGCCGCGCAGGGCGTCCTGCCACTCCTCATCGTCCGCGGCGTGGGCGGCCATGAAGTGTTGCAGGCCGGTGAGCGGGCTGCTCAAGCCGTGGAGCAGATGGGCAGTGACGGCGCCCAGCGCGGAGGTTTTGGCGACGAGCGCGAGTTCCTGATTCGCGCGCCGGAGTTCGGCAGCGTGTTGCTCGACGCGCGCAGTGATTTTCCGCATGCGCCAGAAGGCGGCTCCGAGCGTCAGCGCCACGATGGCGCCGCTGACCGCGAATGCGGCGACGGCCTGGCGCGTGAGTTGCTGGTCCAGCGCCGCCAATTCACGCGCGATGCCCGCGCCGTCCTGGACCAGTTCCGCCACGGCCAGCAGGTTGGTCCCGCCGGGCGCCTTGATGGGGATGAGCGCCGAGAGCAGCGGCAGTCGAGGCTCGCCTTCCGGCCCTGAATCGGGAACCACCAGGAAATGGTCGGAGAGGCGTGCGGCCGGGTCATAACGGCTCGAGGACTGCAGCCGGCTCATCACGGCCAGGTCGGCGGACGTGAGCCGCGTTTCCCGGATGAGGAGGGGCATGGCGATGACGAACTCGCCCTGGGCGTTGAACAACCGGGTGGCCAGGACCCCCTCGCGCAATTTCGACAAACGCAGAGCGAGGGTGAGTTGGCCGGACATGTCTTCGAGTTGCTGGGCGAGCGCGGCGGGCGAATCCGCGCCGATCTGTTCGAGCGTGGCCACTTCCCGCAGCACCTCGGCGTCGCGGTGAACGATCTGATGGCCCACAGTCTCCCGCAGTTGCTGCCGCCCGAGCAGAATCATGCCGCCCAGAATGGCGAGCGTCAGCCCGATCACCACCGGCGGAAGCCATCGGGCCTGTCCCAGATGTCTGGCGATGGGGCGGATTCGTTCCATGTCCGTGCCCGGGCGATCAGATTCAGAATGCGAACGCGACACCGCCGCTGACGGTGTTGGCCTTGTAGCGATCGAGGTTCAAGTTGGATAAGGATTGCTCGAAGTCATAGGCGACATACACCCGCCAACGCTGGGACAGGGTCTTTTCGCCCCGCAACCCGACGAGGATGCTGGTGCGATGCCGGGACCGGGTGTCGTCGAGGCTGATGGGTTGGCGCGGAAACTCGTAGTGGACCGCCGAAGCCAGCGCGCTGAGGTCCCATCCGGCCGCCCGGAAGCGGATCTGTTCGGTGATCCGGTATTGGGTGTAATCGTAGTAACCGGCGCCGTTGTCACGGTTGGCTTCCAGGCCCAGACGCAGCGTGTTGCACCAGCGGCTTCGCGAGTCCAGGGACTGGCGCCAGGCAAGTTCGAGCGTTTGAGTCATGTAACGCAGGCGTGTGTCGAGCAGCGGCATGCCGGCGAGATCCGTTTGCTCGCGTTGGTCATAGGTCAAGGGCGACAACTGGTAGCTGAGGGCGATTTCAGAGTCGTGTCCATGGCGGCGTCCGAGTGCGAGTCCTGGGCCTGCCTGCCAGTAATCGTCGAGCGGTTCGCGAAACCAGCCTCGCACGCCGCTCAAGTCCAGCTCCGCCCACCAGGCTCCAGCATCCTTGCGCGCTCCTTCCTTGAAGCTCAGAAGATGTCCGAAAACCTGTTGCGGGGAGGACGCGCCGTACGTGGTGGACACATCCATGACCTGGTTAAGGAACACGTACTGCAACGTGGAAAGACTCTTCCACCCACGGCCCAGGAACCAGGCAAACTCGCCGGAAACCGCGGCGTTCTGCTCCTTGTCGACGAGGATCGACCGATCCAGGTAGCGGGTGTCGCTCCCCACCGCCATCAGACTGACTTGCCAGTTGTTCCACGGCAGCCGGAAAAGCATCGCGTCCGCGCTCAAGGTCTCGAAGGCGCTGTCTTGCCGATCGAAGCTGCTCAAGGTCACGTTGTCCTTGTAGCCGAGACCAGCCCTCAACTGGACGGATTTCTGCCAGAGCGGGAAACCCTCCGGCAATTCGGTTTTCTCGGACGCACATAAAAGAGACCCTTCACCCAAGGAAAAAAGCATGAGCGCGGCGACCGCGCCCATGCCTTGGCCCTGCGGGAAGTTCATCCATGAAACGTCGCGGCTTCGACGACACAAGTCGCGCTCAGCGTCCGCGTGGCCGCGGGCCGCCTGCGCCGCCGGAAGAGCCTCCGGTCGCGCTCCCGGAGCGCTCGATCACCCGGCTGTGTTCACGCAACTGCTCCGTCATTCTGTCGCACTGGGCCCGCAACTGTTCGCGCAGCCTGGTCTGCTGCTGTTTCCACTGATCCATCTGATCCCGCAACTGCTCGCGCAGCCGCTGGCGGTCCTTTTCGGCCAGGCCCTTCATCTGCTGTTCGAGAGCCTGTCTCTTGGCCATGAAGGCCTCGCGATCCTGTTGGAACTGGCGCACCAACCCCTGTACGTCAGCGGGCGTCAGCGGGCCGGAAGGCCGCGGTCCGGGCGGTTCGGCCCGCGGTCCAGGGCTCGGGGCCACGACACCCGATTGGCTCGTGACGGCGCGCGGCACGGGAGAATTCGACCACTGGGCCGTGTTCATGAACCATTGGGGATCCTCCGATTGACCGTAGTGGCTGGTGTCACCTCCGGGGCTGCCATCGCCCGGCTCGGGATTCGCCGCCCACGCCGCAACGGCAAAAACGCTCAGGACCAGGGCTCCCAGGAGAGTCAAATTGGCGTTCGCTTTCATCATGCTCATTTGTTCTCTGGCGCGGGATTCGCTCCCGCATGCTGCGCTCTCTTCTGCAGGACCTGTGCCAGGAAAGACCATAACCGAAAACGGCTAAAAAGCGAGGGATTCTGCGGTCTCGCTCCTGACGCACACCCCCAGGAACGGGTGATATTCCCCACTGCCCTCGGCCGCGGGGCGGCGATCGGGGAATACTGCCAAGAGACAACAGCCCGGATTTCAGATTGTTCCTTCAAGCGCAAGCGATCTGGCAACATCCCTCGTTGGTCTGAGGCGAAGCCTCGCTAATGCTTGTCGAGCCGGTAGCGCAGATAGTCGCGCGGCACGCCCAGAAGCCGCGCCGCCGCCGAGACGTTGTCGCCGGTCTGTTCGAGCGCGTGCCTGATGATACGCATCATGGCTTCCTCGATGGAGAACCCGCTCTCGGGAAGCACGTACCGTTCGTTGAACCAGTCGTCCGGAGAAACCGCCAAAGCGACCGGCGTTGTCTCGCCTGCGGCCAGATGGTCGAATTCGAGGGTGTCGCCTGTTTCGAACACGATGGCGCGTTCGAGTTCGTGCGCCAGTTCGCGCACATTGCCCGGCCAAGGATAGGCCAGAAGCCGTTGCCGTCCGACCGGCGAGATGATTCGTTTCGAGCCGCGATGCCGCCGGCAGAGCCGTTCGAGGAGCGTGTCCGCCAAACGCAAGATGTCCTCGCCGCGCTCGCGCAACGGCGGCAACCGAAGCCGAAACAGATCGAGCCGGTGATACAAATCCTCACGAAATTGTCGCGCCGCGACCAAGTCCTTGAGCGGTTGGCTGGTCGCCGTGATGAGCCGCACGTCCACCTCGATGGGTTTGTTGGCTCCGACGCGCCGGACCTTGTGATCTTCGATCGCGGTCAGCACTTTGGCCTGTAAGGCGGGCGAAAGACTCGGCAGTTCGTCCAGGAACAGCGTTCCGCCGTTGGCCGCCTCGAATAGGCCCATTCGTGCCGTCTTCGCGTCCGTGAACGCGCCGCGTTCGTGTCCGAAGAGTTCGGACTCGGCGAGGAGTTCTGGCAAGGCGGAACAGTTGACCTCGACCAGCGGCAACGTCGCGCGCGGTCCCTGCTGGTGAATCCAGCGGGCGATGGTGGTCTTGCCGGTGCCCGTTTCCCCCTGGATCAGAACGGGGGCCGGCGTGCCCTCGATGCGTCGATCCGCCGCCAGGATTCGATCGAGCTGCTCGCGGAGATCGCTCAGCGAGGCGCCAAAGAAAAACTCGCTCGTCCCCGTTTCCTCGCGCCGATGCTCGTCGCGGCGCGCCGATTGCCGCGCCCGCCGCGTCCGGTCAAGCACCACCGGCAACTCGACCGGGTTGAACGGTTTCACCAGATAGTCCAGCGCGCCCAGCTTCATCGCCTCGACCGCCGTGGGCACGTTGCCGTACGCGGTCATGAGGACGACGCCGACGTTGCCGGCAAACACCTTCTCGCGAAGCAAATCCAGGCTCAGGCCATCGGGGAGGTTCAGATCCAGCAGCGCGAAATCGAAATCGAGGTCCTGGGCGAATTGCCGCGCGGCGCGCAAATCCGCGGCGCAGGTGACATCGGCGCCGAGCCCTTCGAGCGTGGCCGCGATCTGCCGCCGTAGCAGCGGATCGTCCTCGACAATCAAAACGCCCAACCCGGTCAGGTTCGATGTGCGCATGCCTGAGCGATCGCCACAGCCAATCGCCTGCCCAGAGGAGAATGCCGAATCGCCCCCGGCGTCAAGCCGGAGAGCCGCATCTTTCCGCGACGCAGGAGCGGAAAGAGAAAGTCAACCAGCCAACCCGGCACCCGTGCGTCGCGGGGCCGAATTGGCTGGTTTGTTCCAGCAAGGCGCGCCTCAGACCGATCCCAGTCTCAACATCCTGAACGGCGCACGTGTTTCTCCCTTACCCATCTCCCGCGCCTCGCTCAAAAGAGCCCTCGAACAGAAACGAGGCGAAGGTTGTGCAGGTCGAGACTGGAGACTGGACTTGATCATGCCAGGTTTGGAGGTTCGAGGGCTCTTGACGGTGCGAAGCCAGCGCGCGCTACTCGACGACACATTGCCGCGCCCGGAGTTGCTGTTGCTGTTGCTGTTCGGCCGAGGCAGCCCCTTTGCGGGCGCGCTGCTGAGGCGCGACGCTGGGCGGCTGCACCACCCGCACCGTGTCGGAGCCCTCGTAAGAAACGACGGTCTCAGCTCCCGTGTCCGGGTTCGTGTACGTGACGTCCACTGTGAGCGTCAGCGTGACCTCCGTGCCCGCCGTGAGGGTCCCCTTGAGTTCGGAGAGTCGGAACTTCGCGACGAGATCGCCGCAATCGTCAGCGAAAACGTTGACAGCCGTGAGGCCGTTGAGTGTGGCATCGATGGCATCTGCGTCACCCGGGAAATCCAGGTCGGTGTGCACGGTCATCCAGTCGCCACCGGTCCTCGAGTTCAAATTCACGACCGACGGCGAGCACTGGATCTCAATGTCATCAGCCAGTGTGCTGAGGGGCATCGCAAGGACCGCCAAACCGGCCAGGAGCGCACCGCTCCACCGCAACGAACGACGAACGATTTGTTGTGTTTTCATGGTGAGGTTCTGTTTTGTTGTGCTTTGTTTTTCTGTTCTGGTTTTCTTCAGCCAGGTTGAGTGTTGACCCGGCGCACTCCCCTGCAAGTCGAGTGCCAGCCAGCAATACGGTGCGATCCAACGGGCGCAGAGCATGACCGCAGTTGGCCCTGAAAAGCGTATTTGTTGGGGAAAATGGGCCGAATTGAGGCCTGTCGGCTGCTTGCGTTTGTCACACACGCCATCGCGTCTCGGAGTCGGCACGGCGGTTGCCGAGACCCTGGATGGGAATTATTTCCCAGGCCGACAACATCAAATTGGGACAATCACCAATCCGGTTGGCCTCTTCAAAAACGGCGATAAACCGCCGCACTCGAGACGCTCTGCAACCCCTGCGGCCCGCGCTCGAAAACGCGCAGTCCCGCATTGCGGGAGACTGCGGCGCTTCAGCGCCTCTTTCCAGAGTCGAGGCTCATGGAGAGCGTTGATAAGCAAGGACTTAATGCGCGTTGGGACCATGAACCAGAAACGTAAAACATCCAACTCTCGACTCGCGACTCTCAACTCTCAACTTGGCGTCACTCGCGGTCCGGGGTTTCGATTGTCTGAGGTGGCAACAGGAGGTCGAGCTCACGGCGCTGCAGCGGATCACGACGGAGTTCGCCCAGGATAGGTGCACATGCTCGATGCGGACGTGCTCGGTCACCGATTGCGCCAGCGCAGCCAGGAGTCCCCGCTCGCTCAAGTACTCGAGCCGAAAACGGCGCGGTCGAACCGCAGTCCTTCTGTCTGCTGCAAACGTCGCGCCGCGGCCGACTGCTCGGCAGTCAGCACGCCTTTACGGACGAGGACGTCAGCGATCCGCACGATTCACCCCAGTTCCGCCAGCAAGCGTTGTTCCGCCTGCTCGTTGGTCAGCCCGTGGCGTTGGCGCATGACCGAGAGCCCGACCACGGGCGGATAGGCTTTGTCCGCTTTCCAACGCGGCTCGACATACTCGATGGCCTCGAAGAGCAGTTGGTTGGCGGCGGCGTAATCGAGGCCGGTCAACCGCTGGATGTAACGCGTGGCCCGGTCGATGAGCTTCAGATTGCTGGCCACGACCCAGATCATGAAATTGCCCATCACGCGGCCCAGGCGGACCATGGTGCAGGTCGACATCGCGTTGAGCAACAGCTTCAGGCCCACCCGCGTCACACCGTCGAGCAGCAGTCCGCCGGGCGGGGCGGGCACGAGCACCCGAATGCACGCGCTGTCCCACTCTTGCACCCTCGCTTCGAGAGCGGGCCAGGCCTCGGGGCGGGCCAGGCAGATCAGGCCGGTCTGTCCCCCCGCGCGTCGCGTTGCCTCGAGTTGCTGGCGGTAAAACGCGCCCGGTTCGAGCGCCGGCTGCCACTCGCTCTCCGCCAGAATGGCCACCGCACTCCCGCCCGGCTGCGGCGGACGCACCCCCAGGCCGTCGCGCCCGATCCGGAATCGCATCAGTTCGGAGACGCTGATCTTGCGGATGACCTCCATGGTTTGGACCAGTTTATCGGGTCCGACCAGTGCGCCCACCTCGGCCTCGCTCCATTCCACACAGCGGGGCGCCCGTTTGAGAATGTGTTCCCAAGCCTGCGGTGTCTCGTCGCGGGGGATCGAGAGATAGGCCCACGATTCCGCCGCCGCGGTGTCGTCCCATTTCCGAAACGGCGGCGTGCAAAAGGTCGGCGACCGCTCTGTGGTGTCGGTCAAAACGTCGATCCCGAACCGGTCGGCGAAGTAGTTGTTGCGTCGTCCGGTGCGGTAAACCTGCTCTTCCATGGCGACCAGGCGCGCCAAGGGATCCACGACTTCGGGCGTCTTGAGAGCGGCGCGCATCCGGACCAACTGATCGAGAAACTCGGCTGGGACAGCAGCCGGATCGAGCGCGCAAGGGCCGCCCGGTTCGAGGCGCGACATCAGTTCGCGCACCACCATTTCCAGGACCGTCAGCAGCACGGCCAGTTGGATGCTGGTGGCCTGCATCCGGGTCGACCCCGTGATGGCCATGGGGCCGGTGGTGAGGTTGATCTTCTCGATGCGCGGATCGAGGATGACCTCTCGGCTCCGCTGGACATGCTGGCAGAGGATGTCGTCCGGGTTGTTGTAGACAAAAAACACGCGGGCGCCGGCCTCGACACCCCGCCAGGCGGTGCCGATGACAAAGGAGGTTTCCCCGCCTTCCGTGATGGCGAACACCACGTCGCCAGCCGCGACTTCGAGATCGCCGATCTGCTTGTTGCCGAAAGCCGTAAAATCCTCGAATCCCTCGACTGCCTTGATCAGGGCGAAATCGCCGCCCGCCATCACGCTGAAGGCCCGGTTTTCCCACGCCTCCGGTCGCGGCTGGCATTCGAGGCCGCGTGCCTTCTGTTGCTGCCAGAAATCGCGCCAGATCGAGACCAACTGAATGCTCAGCCGGCCGGTGGACCCGCAGCCGGTGAAGAACATCTTGCCGCCGCGCTCCAATGCCCGCAGCACCGTCTGCGCCATGCTGGCGGCGCGTCCCGACAGGGCAAACTCGCGGTACTTGCCGATCACGTCCTCGTCCACGTCGAACAACTGTCGCAGTCCGGACGCGATATCACCGTGCGTCGTCTCGCTCAGGCTGGCCGTCGCCGGGTGGGACGACTCGGTCACCAGGGCGCCGAGCTTGAATTGATCGGCGATCTTGAGGAACTCCTCGGACCGCTGCCGGGCATGATTGCTCATGGCGGAAAGGTTAACCGGCTTCCCAGGCCAGAGGCAACGCCGCATTGCCCGTTTCCCTGCGCATGCGGCTCTTCCACCGCCTCCAGCAGCATCGCCTCCATGCGGGCCTTCGCTTTGCGCACCGTCCACGTCTTCAACCCGAAGCCTTAACGAACAGGTCCCCGGCGGGCCACTGTCGGATTCGATGCGCGGCTTCGCCGATGAGCGAGTCGATCTTCTCGAAGTCTTTTCCCCTTCGATTCAAGAGGACGACGCAATCGATGCCGGACCGCCAGCGGGCGAGGAACGTGAAGGTGCCCGGCAACGAGCCGGTGTGCCATGCGTTGCGCTGGCCGCCCCCGTAGTCCCGCACTTGCCAGCCGCAGGCATAGTAGGCGTCGCCGAGCTTGTACTCTTTGCCGGGCAGGTTCTCCGGCAAGGCGAACATCCGCTCGATCGAGCCCGGGGACAGCACCGGATGGCGACTCGGATTGTCAAGCGCGGCGGCGAATCGGGCCAGGTCCAGGGCGGACGCGATCCAGCCGCCGTGAGCGTCGAGGTTCTCGAGCCGGAAGTTGCCGTAGGGTCGCTCGCCTTCATACGTGACCTCGCCAGGGGCGTGTTCGTCGCGGCGTGACTTGCCGATTTGCATGGCGTGGATTCCGAGTGGGGCGAGGATTTCCCTGCGGACATAGTCCTCGTAGGGCAGCCCGCTGCGTTGCTCGATGACCCGGCCCAGGAGGCAATAGCCGTAGTTGCTGTAGGCATAGGCCGTTCCCGGCTCGGATTGCAGCAGTTCGCCGTTCATGAATTTGATGATGTCCGCCGTCCCGATTGGCTCCTTGATCTCCAAAGCCGAGGCGATGCGCCGATCCTGAAACATTGGATCGTAGGCCTTGTCGCGATCCCAGCCGCCCAGGTGTTGCAGGAGATGCAGAATGGTCACCTGTTTCAGCCGCGCGTCCATCGCTTGACCTTCCAACGGCGTGAGCTTCAGGACATCCGCCACTTGCTCATCGAGGCTCAACCGCCCCGTTTCGACCAGGTGCAGGACCGCAACGGCTGTTATCGGCTTCGACACGCTCGCGATGCGGAACAGGGACTCGGGCGCGACGGGCTCGTCACCTTTGGGGGCCCAGGTGTAGCCTTTGGCCAGCATCAGGCGGCCTCGATAGGTGATCGCGAGGGCGCCGGCGGAGATGTTCCGCTCGACCATGAACTGCTTCATGGTGCTGTCCAGCGCTTCGAGTTCGGGCCCGGCCGACTGACCCGTCACCCGCCAGACACGAGCCGGCAGCAGCGGCGCAACGGCTGGGTCGTCGGCGCAGAAAACAAGACCGCCACACACTCCGAGCCAGCAGCCGAACACGCAGAGTCGCACGAATGGTCTGCTCATAAGGAAAGACAATGGGGTCAGATCCGTATTATTGACACATCAGATCCGGTTGGAGACGCTCCGGGGCGTGGCACGACCGTTGAGGAATCTGGTGGCGGACGGGTGGACTCGGGGACGAAGCCGGCGCAGGGGGCAATGGGGACCGACCCATACCTTTTGCAGATGTGTAACCCGCGAGCCATTTCTCATCCTCCACCACGATGGCCCGGTAGCGCCCCTGAAAGACATGCCCACACTGCCGATGCGCCCAGTTGAAGCGACTGCTGTAGCTGACATGCAACCAGCGCATCGCCTCGCGCCGGTTCCCCCGGCTCGTCACGTGATACCACCCGCCAGCCACCAGGATTCTGAATGGTCGCGCCATGCCCCAAAGCGTCTCGCACTCGACCTTATATGTCAACAATATGGATCTGACCCCATTGCCTTTCTTGACCCCATTGCCTTTCTTGCCTCTGTACCTTATATGTCAACAATATGGATCTGACCCCATTGCCTTTCTTGGATCTGCCCCCGTTGCCTTTCTTCCTCAGCCGGAATCGGCTTCACCCGGCCTGATTGACCTTGAAATGCCCACCTCTGTACGGGTAGGCTTCCACCAGGCGATCAAGCACACCCCCATGAGTTCACCTGTGTATGAAAGCACGAATGGTACGCCTAATCCTCGGTGTGGTGATCTGCTACTTCCCCAGCACCTGTCTGCCCGCGGACTGCGTGTCGCCACCGGCAGACCTTGCAGGGTGGTGGCCTGGTGATGGCAGCAGCGCCAACTTGTGGGGCACCAACCAGGCTGTCCTCAAGAATGGGGCCACCTACGCGCCTGGGTGCGTGGCCAACGCTTTTCACCTGGATGGCGTCGATGACTTCGTGGAAGCGTCGCATTCACCGGACCTGGTTGCCACCGGCAGCCTGACGGTGGTCACCTGGGTGAAGCCCACCGTCGCCCTCTCGCGGCAGGCCAGTTGGGGCAGACTGGTTGACAAATACGACCTGGGTACCTCGACAACCGGCCGGCGCGGCTGGGCGCTCATGACCTCCGGAAACTCGACAAGCCCGGGCCGCCTCGGCTTCGAGGTGGCTGATGGGACGGGGACTGCCAGCGCCGGCTGGAAGAGTGTCTGGACTGCGGAGATTGACTTGGCCCTGAGCAACCGATGGACCCACCTGGCGGGGGTGTATGATCTCACGGCGGGCAACCTGGGATTGTACGCCAACGGGGTTCTCCGAACGCAGTCGGTGATTAGCCCCTACGGCGCTGCTTCGACCACGCTTCCGCTGAGGTTCGGGTGCGACTCCAAGGGCACGTCTCGATTCAAAGGCGACCTCGACGAAGTGGTCATCTTCAACCGTGCCCTTTCCGCTGACGAAATCGCTGTCATGTACGCCGCCGGCACGAACGGCATGTGCAAGGACCAAGTCCCGGCCGGGATCCTGGCTCACCCCCAAGACGTGGCGCGGCGGGTTCGAGAGGCCGCCTCGTTCACCGTGACCGGACGCGGCAGTTCTCCGCTCTCCTACCAGTGGCTCAAAGACGCTTCTCCCTTGTCGGACAACGCCCGCGTCAGCGGCGCCACCAGTGATACGCTCACGATCACAAGCTTGCAGCTTGGCGACGCGGGCCCCTATAGCGCGGTGGTGAGCAACCCTTTTGGTCAAACCAAGAGCACCACGGCGACACTGACAGTCTTGCCTAATCCCCTGCCTGACCCGTGGCTGGAAACCGATGTCGGGAACCTCTCCCAACACGGCGGGTCCACCTATGCCAACGGCGCCTTCACCATTCAGGCGTTGGGCGCGAGTTGGAAGAACTCTCAGGATCAGTTCCATTTCGTTTACCAGCCATTGGCGCGAGAGGGCGGCGTGCGCGTCCGAGTGGTCAACCAAGACCGCACCAGCAGGGGAGCCGTCATGATCCGAGAGAACCTGGGCGCCGGTCTCTGCCGCGAGGTCTGGATGAATTTCGACACCACCTATGGCCAGTCTCTTTATTGGCGCGCCGCGTCCGGCGCGTGGAGCAACGCGCGGGGGTTCACGTACGGACGACCCTTCTGGCTGAAGCTCGTCCGGGCTGGCGACTGGTTTACCGGCTTTCTCTCGGGCGATGGGCTTAACTGGACCGTAACCGGCACCGTGAGTCTGACCCTACCCGACCTGGCCGATGTGGGCATGGCTGTGGCCGGCGGCCCCACGGTCTTTGACGAAGTCAGCGCTTGGTCCGGCCCAGAACCGGCGCCGGACCACAGCGTGCGGCGTCGAGTCTGGTTCGGTCTGCCGGGAAGCGCAGTCAGCGACCTGACCTCGAGCGCGGCGTTTGCCGGGCCTGCGCACCTGGAGGATTCGCTTCGGGCATTCGAAAGCGAGGGCCTGGGCACGAACTATGGTCAGTGCCTGTCCGGTTACCTCGCGGCGCCCGAAACGGGACCGTACGTCTTCCACCTCGCCTCGGACGACGCCGCCCAATTGTGGCTCGCGCCCGCCGCGCGATTAGCCGACCGCGCGCTGATCGTTGAGGAAATGGCTTGGGCGGCGCGCCGCGACTGGTCCAAGCGCTCCTCGGCCCCCATCGACCTCGAGGCTGGGCAACTGTACTACCTCGAAGCCCTGCACAAGCAGGGCACGGGTGGCGACTACCTCGGGGTAGCCTGGACGCTGCCTTATCGCCTGCCGCCGGACAATGGCAGTGCTCCGATTCCGAGCGCGTATTTCCTGTTCGGACTGCCCGAAAGCCCGCCGCACATTGTCGAACAACCTCGAAGCCAGGAACTCTGGGCCGGCCTGGATGCGGTCTTCACCGTCCAGGCCGAGGGTCCTCCGCTCAGCTTCCAGTGGCGGAAAGACGATCAAGACCTCGTCGACAATGCCTGGGTCCACGGCGCCACGACCGAAACGCTCTACCTGGCGGAAGTTCAGCCGGCCGACGCCGGCCGGTACACGGTGGTCGTACGCAACTTGGCCGGGGGCGTCGAGAGCGACCCGGCTCTGCTCACCGTGGGCCTGCCTTACGGAGAGAAGCCGGCCGCCCCGCTGCTCCTGCAGGTGGAACTTCCCAGCGCGTCCGAAGTCCGACTCTCCTGGGCCGATTCCTGGCCCGACGTTGTTCTCGAGGTCATCGACGAGTTCTCTGAATCGCAGTCGTGGATGCCTTTGGCGGTCTCGCCCACACCGGGCCAGGGGCGTTATTGGGTATCGTTGCCTGCGACTCCGGAGCGCCGGTTCTTCCGTCTGCGCGCCACCAGCGTGATGCCACCCCCCATTGGCCTGCCGCCTGACCCGGTGGCGGTAGCGCCCTCCGTGCCGAGTTCGGTGGTCACGACGCTGAGCGAGGCGACCCGTTTCCTCTACACCGGGCCTAACGCGGTCCAACTCGGCGTGGCTGAGGAAACCATAGAACCCGAACGGGCCGCCGGCCTGCGCGGACGGGTGATCACCCGCGATGGCACGGCGTTGTCCGGCGTGGACGTCCGGATTCTCGACCACCCCGAGTTCGGCTATACGCGAACTCGAGCCGATGGCCAGTTCGACATGGTGCTGAACGGCGGCGGATTGCTCACGGTCCGGTTGCAGCGCGCCGGCTATCTACCCGCCCAGCGCCAGATCAACGTTCCGTGGCAGGATTACGCTCAAGTGCCCGACCTGGCGCTGGTGCCGCACGACCCGTTGGCCACCACCATCGACCTCTCCTCCGCCGCGCCGATCCAAATGGCGCGCGGCAGCCGCACGATTGACAGCGACGGCGCCCGCCAAGCCACGCTGCTCTTCCCGGAAGGCACCCGCGCCGCCCTGACACTTCCCGACGGTTCCACCCAACCGCTCACCACCCTCCATGTCCGCGCCACTGAATACACGGTGGGCCCATACGGCCCCAACGCCATGCCGGCTGAATTGCCGCCCACGATCGGCTACACCTACTGCGTCGAACTGGGCGTGGACGAAGCCGACGCCGTCGGCGCGAAGACCGTCACCTTCAACCAACCGGTGCCGTTCTACGTCGAGAATTTCCTCGGCTTCCCGGTCGGGGGCATCGTGCCGGCAGGCTACTACGACAAGGAGCAAGCCGTTTGGGTGCCATCGGACAATGGCCTGGTGATCAAGATCCTGGGCCAGACCGACGGCCGGGCGGACCTGGACATCACCGGCGGCAACATGGCAGCGGACGCCGCCAGCCTGGCGGCGCTGAGCATCACCGACGCCGAGCGCGTGCGCCTGGCCAGCCTATACGCCAAAGGCCAGAGCCTGTGGCGCGTGCCGATCCCGCACTTGTCCAGTTGGGACTGCAACTGGGGTTGGGGACCACCGTTGAACGCCGTATTCCCAATGATTCCTTCTTGGCTCTACGAGAACCCGCAGCCTTGTCCTCCATGCGAAGGCCAGAACCAGACGTGCAAACAGGCGGTGCCCGTGTCCGGCACGTCGGTCAGCCTGCACTACAACAGCGAACGCACCCCAGGCTGCACCGCCGCCAATACAATCGAGATTCCCTACAGCCACACCAACGTGCCGCCCAGCACCAAACGCATCGAACTCGTCGTCGAAGTCAGCGGCCGCAAGTTCACCAATTCGTTCGATGCCACGCCGAACGGACGTTTCAGCTTTCTCTGGGACGGGAAGGACGCCTATGGCCGTCAGGTGCAAGGCTGCCAGCGCGTGACCATGCGCGTGGGGTTCGTTTACGACGGCAAGTACCAGTCACCGGCGACCCTCTACGGGACGTTCGGTCACAACTTCCTGCCTGAGGAAATGACGGTGAACAGCCGGCAGGAATGCACCTTCTGGCAGCAACTGGTGTCGTTCATTGGCGGGTGGCACAGCCACGGTTTGGGCTTGGGCGGCTGGACCCTGAGCAATCACCACGCTTACGACCCCATCAGCCGCACGGTCTATTATGGCGACGGCCGAAAGCGCCAGGCGGTCTCGACTGGCCGCACCATCGACTTAAGCGCGGGCGGCGGGACCAACAATTGGGACTACGGCATCCCGGCTACCGCGTTGAAAATGTATGATCCTCAAGGCGTGGCCATAGCGCCAACCGGCGAACTCTACATTGCGGACACGGGCGAGCACCGGATTCTGAAGGTGGATCGGAATGGCATGGTCCAGCATGTCGCCGGGAACTCCGGATGCGGCGGCGCTTTCGCCGGCGACGGCGGCCAAGCCGTCAGCGCCTGTCTCAATCGTCCTACGTACCTCGCGTTCGGTCCGGACGGCGCTCTCTATTTCACCGATTCAGAGAACGACCGCATCCGTCGTATCGAGTTGTCCGGGATGATGAGCACGGTCGCCGGCGGCGGCACGCCGGGGGACGGCCTGGGCGATGGCGGCGCGGCCACCGACGCCCTGCTGATTGATCCCAAGGGCATCGCCGTGGGCCGCGACGGACGCTTGTTCATCGCCGACTACGGACACTCCCGCGTTCGCGTGGTATCGCCGGAAGGCATCATCCAAACAGCAGCGGGCGGCGGCCTCTCCGAGGCCGACGGCGCGCCGGCCGCCCAATCCAAGCTGGGGAATCCCGTGGGGCTGGCCGTAACGCCGGATGGCACTCTGTACCTGTCGTACATGGGCCGGCTCCGCGGCGCGACCAGCAACGGTCAGATTTGCCGGGTGGATCCCGTGGGACGGCTCTCCCTGTTTGCCGGAGCACATGGCAATCCGCCCGTCAACGGCCGCGATGCCCGCATTGCCGCCCTCCAAATGGAAGCGGTTGCGGTCGGCCCCGATGGCGACGTCTATGTCTGGGCGTGGTGGTCCGGCACCGTGCTCTGCCGGATCGGGGCCGACGGCCTGATTCACCACGTCGCCGGCAGGCTCTACGCTGGCGGCTACGGCGGCAACGGCGGCCCCGCGGTCGGTGCGCCGATGGGCTCGGTGCCCTCGATGACCTTCGGCCCCGATGGACGTATCTACTGGACTGAAAAGACCCAATGGGGACCCCACGTTGTCCGCCACGCCACGCTGCCGCTGCCGGGATTCGACGGCGGTGCCCTCCGCATCCCCTCCGAGGACGGCGCACAGCTCTTCGAATTCGATCAAGCTGGAAGGCACTTGCGCACGCTCGATTCCTTGACCGGCGCTGAAGTGGACACGTTCCATTACAACGCCTCCGGCCTCCTGACCTCGGTGACCGACGGCGATGGGAACATCACCACCATCGAGCGCGCGCTCGATGGCGCCCCGTTGGCCATCATAGGGCCTTTCGGTCAGCGCACCGCCCTCGAAACCGACGGCGACGGTAACCTCAGCCGCATCGAGGACCCAGCCAACAGCACCCACGCCTTCGCCTACGGTGCGGGCGGTCTGCTCCAGAGCGTCGTCGATCCGCGCACCAACAAGTTCAACTTCGCCTATGACACCGATGGGCGGTTGGTCCGCGAGGAATCGGCGGGCTGTTGTGCCGGCGAGTTGTCCCGATCCCAAACCAATACCACGACCACCGTCACCGTCACCTCGCCCGAAGGTCGCCCGACCAGTTACGCCTCCGAAATCCTGACCACCGGCGAGGTCCGCCAGCGCAATATTTTCCCGGACGGCACCGCCAACGACACGCTCACCGGCATCGACGCCAGCCGCGTCACGACGTTTGCCGACGGCGCCACCGTCACGGAGCAGGACGGCGGGGATGCGCGGTTCGGCATGGAAGCGCCGGTGCTCAAGAGCCAGACGGTCAGCACGCCCGGCGGCCTTACCCGGTCGCTTGCGGTCGAGCAGCAGATGCTGCTGAGCGACCCGAGCGATCCGCTCCGTCTATTGGCGCTCACGAACCTCGTCAGCGTCAATGGACGCACCAACATCTCGCGCTATGACGGCGCCACACGCACCTTCACGGCAACCACGCCTGCGGGACGCCAGACCCTGACGGTCGCCGACGCGCAAAGCCGTCCAGTCCGAATCGAGGTGCCCGGCCTGGAACCGGTCCGCCTGACGTACGACCCACGCGGTCGAATCGAGAGCATGACCGAGGGCAGGCGCCAGTCCAGCTTCGGTTACGAGCCGCTCACGGGCTATCTCGTGGCTGCCACCAACGCCCTGGGCCAGGTCACCCGCTTTGCGTCGGACGCCGCGGGAGCGGTCACCAATGTGGCGCTGGGCGACGGAGCCCAGTGGGCGATGGCCCGGGACGGGAATGGCAACCTGCTCTCGCTCACCGAGCCAAACGGAACCAACGTGCACGGGTTGACCTACACGCAACACAACCTCCTGGAGACCTATCGCAGTCCGCTGGGCGCGGTGGAGAGGTTTACCTACAACACCGACCAGGAACTGGTCCGCCGCGAGTTGCCCTCTGGCCGGGCCCTCCAATGGGTCTACGCCACCAACGGCCATTTGATCGAAGTGCAGACTCTCGAGGGGGTGACGCCGCTCGGTTACGACCCCGACAGCGGCCTGCTGGCGCGCGCGATTTCAGGCGACGGACAGCAGATGGACTTCGCGTACGACGGCAGCCTGCTGACCAATGTGGCGTGGAGTGGCCCCGTGGCCGGCGCCGTGAGCTACACTTACGATAACGACTTCCGCGTCGCCGTCATGGCCTACGCCGGCCTGCGACTCACCAACCGATTCGATGCTGATGGCCTGCCCACCAACATCGGGTCCGTCAACCTGACCTACAGCCCCACCAACGGCTTCCTGTGCGGCATCGCCGACAGCGCATTCCAGATCGCCTACCAGCGCAGCGCTCATGGTGAGATCACCAACACCGTGGCGAAGCTCGGCGGCGAACGGTACCGCGTGGACCGGGAATACGACGACTTGGGCCGAATCAGCCGTAGAACCGAAACCATCGCCGCCGCCACCACGACCTTCGACTACCGATACGACGCCGTCGGCCAACTCGTAGAGGTCAAGCGCGACGGTGTGACCGTGGAGGCCTACGCCTACGACGCCGTCGGCAACCGCATCGGCATGACCAACACGCTCACCGGCCAGACGCTCACTGCCGCCGACTATCACTACGACGCGGACAACAAACTGCTCCAGGCGGGCGTGACCACGTTTGCCTATGACGCCGACGGACGGCTGACGACCGAGACGCGATCCGGTGCCGTCACCTCCTGGCACTACAACACCGACGGCACGCTGGCAGGCCTCGATTTGCCGGATGGACGGCAGATCACCTACCTGCACGATAGCCGGGGCCGCCGCATTGCCCGGGCGGTGAACGGAGTCCGCACCCACGCCTGGCTCTACGGTGACGGCCTGATGCCGCTCGCGGAATACGACGGTACCGGCGGGTTGCGCACAACCTTCCTTTATGGCGGACGCTGGACACCGGTGGCGTTCATCCGCGGCGGCGTCACCTATCATATCGTCACCGACCACCTCGGCAGCCCGCGCCTGGTGGTGAACGGCACTGGCACGGTGGTTAAGTGGGAGGGCTACGACGCGTTCGGTAACGTGGTGCTGGACACCGCGCCGACCATTGACCTGCCCTTCGGTTTCGCTGGAGGGCTCGCGGACCCGGAGCACGAGTTGATGAGATTCGGCGCGCGGGATTATCAACCGTCGAGCGCGCGATGGACCGCGAAGGACCCCATCCTGATTGCTGGAGCGTTCAACCTTTACCTCTATGTTGGCAACGACCCAGTCAACCGGCTTGATGTTTCTGGCACCGAGGAGAGCTTCGCCGATCAGAAGATAAGGGAGTTGACCGCCTATTTTTATCCCATATTTCAGAAACTGATGGAAAGGCAAGCCAGCAAGACCGCCCCGATGAGACTCTTCAACAAAGCAAAGCCCTATGCCGACACGGCACTCGATAAGGCGAAGAAGGCTCAGGCCCAGAGGCAAGCGTGCGCGAATAAGGCCGCTCACCTCCCCGATATGGATCTTTTTGCCGGCACTCGACTGACCAACGTTGTCGGTTCATATTATTATGTCGGAGATGCCGGTATCGGCGAAGTAGCTCAGATCCCCAAAGCTTTAGCTAAACAAGCCGTGCTTTCCAAGGTGCCGAAACCAGCGGTAGGTACCGCTGGGAATCTCTGGGATGAACTGTGGCGTCCCAGCATGACCTACCAGCAGTTCAAGGAACTGATCGTGCACGTTAAAGCCTTGGCGTGCGAACTGCCCGCGACGCATCACGTCCCGCTGTCCCGCTGGAGTTTGGATGAACTGACCCGACACGTTTGCCAAACAGGTCTGGTCGCCCAGGTCAGTGGGACCACGCTCTGGCGCTGGCTCCATGAGGATGCGATTCGTCCCTGGCAACATCGCTGCTGGATCTTTCCGCGCGATCCGAATTTCGCGCCCAAAGCCGGCCGGATTCTCGATCTGTATCAGCGCCAATGGCAGGGCGAGGACCTGCAGGCGGATGAATTCGTGCTCTCGACCGACGAGAAGACCAGCATCCAAGCACGCCGCCGCCTTCATCCCACGGTGTCGCCCGAGCCCAGGCGGCCCATGAAGGTGGAACATGAGTATGAGCGCAAGGGTGCGTGGGCCTACTTGGCGGCCTGGGATGTGCATCGCGCCAAACTTTTCGGTCGCTGTGAAGTCAAGAGCGGCATGGCCCCCTTCGACCGCTTGGTCGCCCAGGTCATGAACCAGGAGCCGTATCGCTCGGCCCGCCGCGTGTTCTGGATCATGGACAATGGCTCTTCCCATGAATGGCAGGTAGTTAAGCCCTCGAGGATTTGCGGTACTTCTTACCGTAGGGACTGTTCTTGGAGTAGCGGTTCTGATGTTGGATTTCTTTGAACTTGCTTCGATGACACATCAACTGCGGGTAGGGTCTGGGCCGCCGCTCAACGGCCCGTGGTTCTCGGCGGCCAGGACGATCCGGGAGTAAGTCAACGGCAATGGCGCGAAAGAGTTCGTCGAGCAACTCCTGACGCTGGCGCTGGGAGCGGGCCGGGAGGAGCGCTTCGCCGCAACGATGGCAAGCCGCCAGGGCCCCGGCAAAGCTCAGGCGGTTCAATGGGGCGCGATGACGACGGGCGGCTTAAGCGCTTGCCGCGACGGAAGTCGCGACGACGGGAGCCGCGGACGCGAAAGGCGGCGTGGACTTGGCGAGCTTGGCACTGGGCCAGCAGGCCCAGGTGAAGAATCCACGGTCGCCCAGCAGGAGTTGCCCGGGGCGCAGTTCTTCCCAAAGCAAGCACGCGGACGTCGCGCGCACGCACTGCCCCTCCTTAAGCGGCAAACGCATCTCGCCGCATGTGCTCCGTCACTATGCCGACCTCCAGAGTTGGCCTCTGGTCTTGACGAAATCTTGATGCTCCAGGCGTGCGTCTTGATTACCCCGCCGCCAACGCCCGGCCTACGCTGCCGGCATGAATGGACTGGATTGGCTGCAACTCGCAGTGTTCCTCGCGGCGCTCGGGGTCGCGACGCCGCTGCTCGGCGGCTACATGGCGCGCGTCTTCGCGGGCGAACGCACGGGGCTGGGCCGCTGGTTGATGCCGGTCGAGCGCGCACTCTACCGCCTCGCCGGTTGCGATCCGGCCGAGGAGATGTCCTGGCGGCGCTATGCCACCGCGCTGCTCTGGTTCAACCTGCTTGGTTTCGTGGCCTTGCTTGCGCTGCAGCTTATCCAAGGCGCGTTACCGCTGAACCCGCAGCGGTTGCCGAATGTGCCCTTCGCGCTCGCGTTGAACACCGCCGTCAGTTTCGTGACGAATACGAACTGGCAGGGGTATTCCGGCGAGGCGGTGATGAGTTGCGTCACACAGATGCTCGGGCTGACGGTGCAGAACTTCCTCAGCGCCGCCACGGGCATCGCGGTGCTGCTCGCGCTGACACGCGGCCTCGTCCGGTGCTCGGCCGCGGGCCTCGGCAACTTCTGGGCGGACGTGGTGCGCAGCACACTCTACGTCCTGCTGCCGCTGTCGGTTCTCCTCGCGGTCGTGCTGGTGAGCCAGGGCGTGGTGCAGACGTTTTGCGGCGCATCCGGAGGCCGTCTCGCTTGAAGGCACAGCCCATGACATCCCGCTGGGACCAGCCGCGTCGCAGATCGCGATCAAACAACTCGGCACCAATGGCGGCGGCTTCTTCGGCGTCAACTCCGCGCACCCGTTCGAGAACCCGACCCCGCTCAGCAACTTCCTCCAGATGCTCGCCATCCTGCTGCTGCCGGCGGCGCTGACCAACACGTTACGGCCGCATGGTCGGCTCGCCGCGCCAGGGTTGGGTGATCTTCGCTGCGATGTGGGCGCTGTTCGTTGCGGGCCTCGGCGGCGCGCTGTGGGCGGAGCAGCAGCCGAATTCCGTGCTCGCCGGCCTGCCCAATCTCGAGGGCAAGGAAACCCGCTTCGGCGTCATGAATTCGGTGCTTTGGGGTACGGCGACCACTGCCGCGTCGAACGGCTCGGTGAATGCGATGCACGACAGCTTTTCGCCGGTGGGCGGGTTGGTCACGATGTTCAACCTGATGCTGGGCGAAGTCATCTTCGGCGGCGTCGGCGCTGGACTCTACGGCATGTTGATGTGCGTGCTGCTGACGGTCTTTCTCGCCGGCCTGATGGTCGGGCGCACGCCGGAGTATCTCGGCAAGCACGTCGAGGCGCGTGAGGTCATGCTCGCGATGATCGCGGTGCTCGCGCCGTGCGGCGTGGTGCTGCTGCTGAGTGCGCTGGCATGCCTGACCCCCTCCGCGCTGGCGAGCCTGAACAACGCCGGCCCGCATGGCCTCAGCGAAATCCTCTACGCCTTCGCCTCCATGGCCAACAACAACGGCATCCGCGTTCGCCGGCCTGAACGCCAACACGCCGTTCTACAACCTGCTCGGCGCGCTCACGATGGTCATCGGCCGGTTCGTCGTGATTCTGCCGGTGCTCGCCATCGCCGGCAGCCTGGCAGGCAAAGAAGTTCTCCCCGCCGTCGCCCGGCACGTTCCCGACGGATGGCGGACTCTTCGTCGTGCTGCTGTGCGGCGTCGTGCTGATCGTGGCGGGACTGACCTTCTTCCCGGCGTTGACTCTGGGGCCCATCGTCGAGCACCTGCTCATGCACCAAGGCTGGTGTTTTGAATTCATGAAAGCGACCGCTTCTCTCCTCGACCCCGTGTTGCTCACGCCCGCGCTCATTGACGCGCTGCGGAAGTTCGACCCACGCGAGTTGTGGGGGAATCCGGTGATGTTCGTGACGGCGCTCGGGGCGGTGGCCTGCACGGGCACGCTGGTCACGGGACACTTCTCCGGCTTCAACCTCCAGATAACGCTCTGGCTTTGGTTCACGGTGTTCTTCGCGAACTTCGCCGAGGCGCTGGCGGAAGGGCGCGGCAAGGCCCAGGCCGAATCGCTCAAGCGGACTCGCACGAAGACCACCGCGCGCCGGTTGCGCGACGCGTCGGAGGAGCGCGTCGCCGCGACTGACCTGCGGCCCGGCGACCTCGTCGTTTGCGAGGCAGGCGACACGATTCCGGCGGACGGCGAGGTCATCGAGGGCATCGCCAGCGTGGATGAGTCGGCCATCACCGGCGAATCCGCGCCGGTCATCCGCGAGAGCGGCGGCGACCGCAGCGCCGTCACCGGGAGCACCCGTGTCATCAGCGACCGCATCGTGGTGCGCATCACGTCGAAGGCGGGCAACACGTTTCTCGACCGCATGATTGCGCTGGTGGAAGGCGCCAAACGGCAGAAGACGCCGAACGAAATCGCGCTGGGGATTCTGCTGGTCGGCCTGACGGTGGCGTTCTTTCTCGCCGTCCTGACGCTGCCCGCGTTCGCGCGCTACAGCGAACGGGCCGCCGGTCAGCCCGGCGCCGCGCGGCTCAGCCTGCCGGTGCTGGTGTCGCTGTTCGTGTGCCTGATCCCGACGACCATCGGCGGCCTGCTGAGCGCGGTCGGCATCAGCGGCATTGACCGGCTGCTGCGGACGAACGTGCTGGCCACGAGCGGGCGGGCCGTCGAGGCCGCGGGCGACGTCGACGTGCTGCTGCTCGACAAGACCGGCACCATCACGCTGGGCAACCGCATGGCCACCGACCTTCATGCCCGCGCCCGGTGTGGCGGTCGAGCGCCTCGCGGACGCCGCGCAACTGGCTTCGCTCGCGGACGAAACGCCCGAAGGGCGCAGCGTCGTCGTGTTGGCGAAGGAGAAGTTCGGCCTGCGCGGGCGCGAGGTGGCCGCGCCCCACGCGACCTTCGTGCCGTTCACGGCGCAGACGCGCATGAGCGGAGTGGATTTGGTGGGCGCAACCACGCGCCACATTCGCAAAGGCGCGTCAGAAGCCATTCGCGGGTTTGTCGAGGTACAGCACGGCGCGTGGCCGGCCGAAGTGGCGCAGGCCGTGGAAGCCATTGCGCGCGGCGGCGGCACTCCGCTGGTGGTCGCCGAGGACGCGGCTGTGCTCGGGGTCATCCAGCTCAAGGACGTGGTGAAGGGCGGCATCCGGGAGCGCTTTGTCCAGTTGCGGCGGATGGGCATCCGCACGGTGATGGTCACCGGCGACAACCCGGTGACCGCCGCCGCCATTGCCGCGGAAGCAGGCGTGGACGACTTCATGGCGCAGGCCACGCCGGAACAGAAGCTCGCGCGCATCCGTGCTGAACAGGCGGCCGGCCACCTCGTCGCCATGACCGGCGATGGCACTAACGACGCGCCCGCACTGGCCCAGGCCGATGTGGGGGTGGCGATGAACACCGGCACTCAAGCGGCGCGCGAGGCTGGAAACATGGTGGACCTCGACAGTAATCCCACCAAACTGCTGGACATCGTCGAGACCGGGAAGCAGATGCTGATCACGCGCGGCTCGCTCACCACGTTCAGCGTCGCCAATGATGTGGCGAAGTATTTCGCACTGCTGCCGGCGATGTTCCTCGCACTTTACGCCGTTTCTGGCGCTGAAGGCGGTCCTCTTTCGGCGCTGAACCTGATGCGTCTGGCTTCACCCCAGAGCGCCATCCTCAGCGCGGTCATTTTCAACGCGCTCATCATCATCGCGCTAATCCCGCTGGCGTTGCGAGGGGTGGCTTACCGCCCCATGGGAGCCACCGCGTTGTTGCGCCGAAACCTGCTTGTCTATGGCCTTGGCGGATTGGTTGCGCCGTTTCTTGGCATCAAGCTGGTGGACTTGCTGGTGACCGCACTGCGGCTTGCCTGACACCATGAACTCTCCAGCGCCTGAACCCGGAACCGCTACGTCGAGCAGACTCCGACGCGAGCTCCGCGAAGTCTTCCGCAGCGACGGCTGTCCCACCTGGATGCTCTTTGCCCCGAATCTACTGCCCGTTCCTTTCCCCAACCGCAAACCACAGATGAAAACGACCTTTCTCCCCGCGCTGCGCCTGTTCCTGGCGTTGACGCTGCTGACCGGCATCGCCTACCCGCTCGCGGTCACGGGCGTGGCACGACTCTGCTTTCCGCGACAGGCCGGCGGCTCCGTGCTCGGGCGCGACGGCAGAGTCATTGGCTCGGAGTTGCTGGCGCAGAGCTTCACGAACATGAGCGCGTTCTGGCCCCGTCCCTCCGGAGCGAATTTCGCAACGATTCCCAGCGGCGCCAGCAACAAAGGCCCGACGAGCGCAGATTTGAAGAAGGCCATCGAGGAGCGGGCGGCGAGGCTGCGCACGGCGCACGGAGTGACCGTCGGCGCGCCGGTGCCAGCCGACCTGCTCACGGCTTCCGGCAGTGGCCTCGACCCGCACATCAGCCCGGCGGCGGCGCGATTTCAAGTGGAGCGCGTGGCCAGGGCGCGCGGTTTTGACGAGGTCCGCCGCCAGCGCCTCGCGACTCTGGTCGAGCAACATGTCGAACCACCGCAGGTCGGTTTCCTGGGCGAGCCGCGGGTGAATGTTTTGAAGCTGAACTTGGCGCTGGCGGGGGTTCGCTGAGGCGGCGCTTGAGAACACCGTGAACGAGGCATACAGTCGTGCGGCTATGAAACAGAGTTTTACGGCGGTGGTGAAGCAGGACGAGGGCTGGTGGATTGGTTGGGTGGCCGAAGTCCCCGGCGTGAATGCGCAAGGCAAGACCAAGGCCGAGTTGCTCAAGAACCTGCGTTCCGCCTTGCGGGAAGCCATCGTACTGAACCGAGAAGAGGCGCGCGCTGCCGCGCAGCAGGATTTCACTGAGGAACCCGTGCTGGTGTGAAGCGGCGCGAACTCATCCGCCACCTGATTGCACACGGTTGCCAGTTGGTGCGCGAGGGATCCGATCATTCGTGGTGGGGCAATCCCGCCCTGAACCGGCGCTCATCGGTTCCCCGCCATTCCGAGGTCAACCGCTTCCTGGCGCGAAAAATCTGCCGTGACCTCGGCATCCCGGAGCCTTGATGCGTGAGTCTGAGCTCAACCGCCCCAATCCCGACGCGCTGCTCGCCTCGCTCCAGCGCGAGGAGGCAGCGCGTCATCGTGGCCGGCTGAAGGTCTTTCTCGGCATGTGCCCCGGCGTGGGCAAGACCTACGCCATGCTCGAAGCGGGGCAGCGCGAACTGCGGGCCGGTCGGCGCGTGGTGATCGGCTATGTCGAGACGCATGGCCGCAAAGAAACCGACGCGCTGACGCAGGGCCTGCCACTCGTGCCGCGCCGCGAGTCCACGCACCGCGGAGTGACTTTCACGGAGATGGACTTCGACGCCGTGCTCGCGCAGCGGCCTGAGCTGGTGCTGGTGGACGAACTGGCCCACACGAACGCGCCCGACTCGCGTCATCCCAAACGCTGGCAGGACGTGCGCGAGTTGCTCGGCTCGGGGATTGACGTCTTCACGACGGTCAACGTGCAGCACGTCGAGAGCCGCGCCGAAGCCGTGCGTCAGATCACCGGCGTCGAGATTCGTGAGACAGTCCCCGACAGCGTGCTCGACCACGCGGTGCTCGAACTCGTGGACTTGCCGCCGGCAGAACTCGCTTCAACGCCTGCACGAAGGCCGCGTCTATGTGCCGGAGCGCGCGGCGGCGGCGGCCCAGAACTTCTTCCGCGAGGGCAACCTCACCGCCCTCCGCGAACTCGCGCTGCGTCTCGTGGCCGATCACGTGGGCGGCGACACCCGGCATTGGCGGCGTGGGGAAGCGCACGCCGGCACTTGGAAGACCAGCCACCGTCTGCTCGTGGCCGTCGGTCCCAGTCCGGCGTCGGCGTCGCTGATCCGCTGGACACGGCAGATGGCAGACAGCCTGCAGTGCCGCTGGCTCGCCGTTCATGTGGAAAGCTCGCGCTCGCTGTCCGACGCCGCGCAGGCGCAACTCACGCGCAACCTCGCCACCGCCCGCGAACTGGGCGCTGAAGTCGTCACGACCACCGACGAGGATCTCGTGCAACGGCGTGCTTCGCGTGGCGCGCGAACAGAACGCCACGCAGATCGTTGTCGGCAAGCCCGCTGGCACGGGTCTCGCTGGCGTGGCTGCGCGGCGACGCGATTGCTGCGACGCTTGACGCGGGAAAGCGGCGATATTGACCTCCACGTCGTCCGGGCGGAGAAGCAGCCGGCGGCGCGCGGCCTCGGTGGCGATCCCGCGCTGCAATCGAACTTCAACCAGTACGCTGTCGCCGCCGGGGTCGTGGCCGGGACTGGCCTGGTGAATCTCTGCTCTTGGAGCAGTTCGCCGGTCCGCGCGTGCCGGGGCTGGTGTTTCTGCTCGCCGTCGTGCTGCTGGCGCTGGTGGTCGGCCGGGGACCGGTGCTGCTCGCCGGCGCCTTGAGCGCGCTGGGCTGGAATTTCTTCTTCCTGCCGCCGCGCTTCACGTTCGGCATCTCGCGGGCGGAGGACGTGATTCTCTTTGGCAGCTATTTCGTCGTCGCGGTCGTGCTGGGCCAACTTGTCGCCCGCATCCGCGCGCAGGGCGAGGCGGAGCGAAGGCGTGAGGAACGGACCCGTGCGCTCTACGAATTGCTGCGCGACCTCACCAGCGCTGGCTCGCGCGACGAACTCGTCTGGCAATCTCGTCGCGCAGGTCACCCGCGTCTTCGGCGCGCCTGCCGTCCGTCTGCCTGAAAGCCGGTGGCAAGCTGGTCGCCGCACCCGGATGGCACGTTGGCCGTGTCCGAGAAGGAACTGAGCGTCGCCCAGTGGGCGTCTCGACCATCGCCAGGCGGCGGGACGGTTTACGGACAACCTGCCCGGCGCGACGCGCGTTGCACCTGCCGCTGGCTACGGAGAGTCGCAGCGTTCGGCGTGCTGGCGTGGGACTGCCCGGCCGGCACCTGCCGCTGGCGCACACGCGAGCTCCTTGAGACGTTTGCCGTCGCAGGCCGCACTCAGGTGCTGGAGCGGATGGAGCTGCGCGCCGCTGCGGCGCAGGCCAGCCTCGTGGCGGAGTCGGAGCGGCTGGGGCGCGCGTTGTTGAACTCGATTTCGCACGAGCTGCGCACGCCGCTGGCCGCCAGCACCAGCGCGGTCAGCGCGCTCGCGGAAGCCGGACACGCCGGAGCTGCGCCGCACTCTGCTCGCGGAACTGCAGGAGGCCAACGCGCGCCTCAATCGGATCGTCGGCAACCTGCTTGACGTCGCGCGGCTCGAGGCGGGCAACATCCGTCCGCGCCTGGACTGGCATGACGCTCGGCGACCTGGTGCAGGCCACCGTGCGCGACTTGCAGCGCGAACTTGGCCGGGCATCCGGTGACCGTCGACACTGCCGCCGGAGCCGCTGCTGGCCTGGGTGGACTTCACGCTGTTGCAGCACGCGCTCGCGAATCTCCTGTTCAACGCCGCGACCCACACCCCCGCCGGCACGGAGATCACAGTGCGCGCGGGTGGCGAGTGGGCGAAGCGGTCCTCAGCGTCGCGGACCGCGGCCCGGGGATTCCGGCGGACGCCTTGCCGCGCATCTTCGAGAAGTTCTATCGTGGTCCCGGCACGCCGGCCGGGGGCAGCGGCCTGGGCCTGACCATTGCGCGCGGTTTTGTCGAAGCTCTGGGCGGGCGACTTGCCGTCGCCAACCGCGACGGCGGCGGCGCGGTGTTCACGGCGCACCTGCCTCGGACGCAGCCGCCGCCAACTTCCCCAGCATCCGCATGAAGTCCGGGACCCAACCGACGCTCAGCGCGCTCGTCATTGACGACGAGCCGCAAATCCGGAGGTTGCTCCAGGTGACGCTCGAGGCGAATGGCTATCGCATCTTCGACGCGGCCACCGGCGAGGACGGCATCGTTCAGGCAGCGCAGCGCCGGCCCGATGTGATCCTGCTCGACCTCGGCTTGCCGGACCTGGACGGCGTCGCCGTGGTCCGGCGGCTGCGGGAATGGAGCCGCGTGCCGATCGTGATTCTCAGTGTGCGGGACAGCGAGGAGGACAAGGTCGCAGCGCTCGACGCAGGGGCGGACGACTACGTGACGAAGCCCTTCAGCAGTGCCGAACTCCTCGCTCGCCTGCGCGCCGCGCTGCGCCACGCCCAGTCGCCGGGCGGGGACGCCCTCGTCCGCACGGACCGCCTGGAGGTGGATTTCGCCGCGCGGAGCGTGAAGGCCGATGGCCGGGAGGTGAGCCTTACACCGACGGAGTATGCGCTGCTGCGTTTGCTCCTCACACACGCGGGCAAGGTGCTCACGCACCGGCAACTGCTCACGGAGGTCTGGGGACCGAAGGCGGTGGACCAGACGCACTACCTGCGCGTGCACTTCGCGCAACTGCGCAAGAAGCTTGGCGACACGGCAGGCGAGCAGCAGATGATTCGCACGGAGTCGGGCGTGGGCTACCGGTTCGTGCTTCACGAGCCGGGTGGCCGGGCCTGAGCTGGCCGTGGCGCCCGGCCCCGTCCTTCGGCCTGTGGCGGGCTATTCGGGGCGGCGATCGTCTGGATCAATCCTGGACAGCGCGGAGCAGACCGAGCCGGTACGGCAGCCGTCCGTAGTCCCCGCGGTTGTCGGCGTTGGAGATTCCTTGGTAGAGGAACAGCAGGTTGTCGGGATCGAGAACCATGCGCTCGTCGTTGCCGTCACGGACCATCTCGCCGTGGCTGACCTGGCCCGTCCAAGGCTCGACGCCCTCCTCAAAGGTCATGTTCCTGCTGCCTGCAAAGGGCTGGTCGAAGGTGTCCAGTCCCACCACCGGATACCATTCACCATCCAGTGTGTCCGCGATGTAAGCGCGATAGAAGCGCGTCGGGGACATCGCCTCGACGCAGGTCAGGTACTTGTCCGTGCCCTTGATCCGGTAGGTGAAGCTCCCCTCGAAGACCGTGGCGCGGGTGCCGCGCATGGCGATCACCGGATTGCCGAACCCTTTGGGGAACTCCGCGTAAGGGGTCCGGCTGCGATAGAAGTTGCCGTCGTCGCCGGTGAAGAACAGGTACATGTGCTCGCCGTCGCCGATGCAATGGTAGTCAATCGGGAGCCGCGGCAGGGGCGTGCCCTGAGCGAAGAACGGCTGCGGCGCGCTCCAGGACTTCAGGTCATCCGGCATTTCGCTGGTGCAGTACGCCGGCGCTTGCGTCTGGAAGATGAAGTACCACTTCTTGTGCGGCGCGAAGTAGAACACCTCCGGGGCGCACTTGTAGCCGCCAAATCCCGGCACGGTGTCCATGTAGAAGAGCGTGGCGTTCGGCGCGTCCTTCCAATCCGCAAAACTCAGGTAAACCATGCTCCACCCGCCCCGACCGCCGCGCTGCTGGCCTTGGGCCGGCTGGTTGGTACCGGCATTCAAGAGTTCCGCTGCCTCGGGGCCGCTGACCATGAAGGCCGTCGCGTACACGTGCCACTTGTCCTTGTAGCGGAAGATGGTCGGGTCCTTGACCGAGTAAAGGAAATGGGTGGGATCGTTCTGCGGCGCGACGAGCACCGCGGTGGATTTCCACTGGAGCGGCTTGCTCAACAGACCCGGCAAGGTGTTTGGCACGGGTGCATGGATCTCCGGGAGTGGGCCGAGATCCGGATCGGGTCGTCTTGCGCCGCGAGCCGCGGTGGTGGGCGGCGCTGCCGTGGTCCCGGCCTCCGACTCGGGGATGATCTCGATCGCGTTGATCTGCGGGTTCTGGACATTCGGAGTGAAGGTGATCTTGATGTTGCCGTCGGTGACCTCGATGGGAACGGCCTCCACGTAGGCCTTGAGGAACCCGCCGGCCTTGACCCAGACGTCGAAGTCCTTGAACTCGCGTCCCTGGACGTTGAAGGAGAACACGCGCTCGCCTGGGCCGGTGATGCCCTCGTAGGTCTCCGCGAAATGCAGTCTCACGGTGTAGTTCCCGTTGGGCACCGGCCACGTGAAGGAGTCCATGCTGTATCGTTCCGCCCGGTACAGGTCGGGGCTCCGGGTGTTGGCGATCTGGATGTCGGGCCGCTCGATGGTCTGGCCGCCCTCGAACCCCTGGTCCGCCAGCCAGACGTTGCCCTCCGCATCCGTGACCGGCTCGGCCTTGCCTGCCCGGATGCGGATCACCTGCTTCCAAGTGCCGGTGATGCTGGCGCCGAGGGGCGGTGCGGCAGGCACCGGGACGGCCGCGGCCGGGGTCACGGCGGGGGTTGCTGCGACCGCCGGTTGGGCGGCGGCCATGGCGACCGGACCGTCCCGGAAGAGCAAGGGCGCGAACTGATGCAGGCTGCGCCGCCAGGACTGCCACTCGTGACCCGTGTCGGGGGAGACGTAGAAGTAGCTGTTGATCCCGGCCGTCTTGAGGGCCTCCGTATTCGCCTTGGGGTCGCCGCCGAAGCCGCCTCGGCCGCCGCGGTCGCCACCGAGTTCCCGGCTGCCATAGCCGACGAACACCACCTTGACCTTCTGCTTGAAGGCCTCGATGTCGGGAATGTCCGCCGGCGCGATGCTGCCGCCGCTGAAGATCCCGATGTGGGAGAAGGTGTCGAGGTGGGCCAGGGTGATGGACCGGGTCTGCATTCCGCCCATGGAGAGGCCGGCCATGGCGCGATTCGGCTGATCGGTCAGCGTGCGGAAATGGGCGTCGATGAAGGGGATGAGGTCGTCGAGCAGGACCTTCGTGAAGGCACTGAAGTCGAACATGCGCCCGCCGGGTCCGCGTCCGCCCGCCGGCGGGGCGTTGGTGGTGCCCGCGGGAGCCACGGCTCCCGGTGGGCGACCCGGGCCCGCCGCGCCGGGGACGTAGCTGCTCGCCATCACGATGATGAAGGGCCTGGTTTTCCCCGAGGCGATCAGGTTGTCCATGATGAGCCCGGCGTGGCCCTGGTTCGCCCAGCCGGTCTCATCCTCACCTCCGCCGTGCTGCAGGTACAACACCGGGTATCGTCGGGTCAGGTCGTTCTCGTAGTCCGGCGGGGTGTACACAAAGCAGCGGAGAACGGCGTTGGCGTTCTTGGAAGGGTAGAGCGTCTGACGCAACTGACCGTGCGGCACGTCTTTCAGGGCGTAAAAGTCCTGGTCGTGAGCGGGGACTTCGAGGCCGCTGCCCCAGCGACTGCCCCCGTAGAAGTACAGGGTGCCGGGATCCGGAACCCCGGCTCCGTCAATGACCAGTTGGTAGTAGTGGAAGCCCTCGTCCTGGGGCCGCGTGACGCCGGTCCAGGCACCGTCGTCGCCCTTGGTGAGGGGGTACTTCGCGCCGCCGAGGAAGTCGAAGACCACACTCCGCGCGTCCGGTGCGACGACGCGGGCCCGGACGCGGCGTTCGGAGTTGACCTGGGGGTACTGTTTGCCGCCCTGGTTGAGCGAGGAGGGCTTGAAGTCCTCGACGGGCGCCGGGTCGGTCTGAGCCAGGCCGACCTGACCCGCCAACCAGAACGCCAGCGCCAGCAGTACGAGTTTCGATTTCATACGTGGTCCATCCTACTGTTCGTGGTCAATGATGTAAACGGTGCACACTGGCCCGGAAATCTCACCAGTGGGGCGGTCGCGGCATTCCTGACGGTCCGCGGGTGAGATTTCCGGGTCCATGAAACCCGCGCCCAGCAAGGAGAATTGGCTCATCGGTTCAGCAACACCGGGACGCGCCCCAGCCGCTTGGGTGACGCGGGCACGCGGACACAGTGTGGTCGAGATGGGGTCCATCGGCTTGGGGCGCGGGTTTCTGATTAGCCCGCATTTCAGTTGAAATGTGACGGTGACCGGTCAGATGACATCAAAAGCTGGTGAGAAATGCGGGCTGGGACTTCTGCTCGGTTTATCTTCCCTCAGCCCTCACCCCTCAACCCGATCCAGCGGACTCCGCACCCCCAACCCCGGCTTCCGCATCACGTGCGTGTAGATTTGCGTCGTCTCCACGCTCTTGTGGCCTAGGAGTTCCTGAACCGTGCGAATGTCGTAGCCGGCGTCCAGCAACTGCGAGGCGAACGAATGCCGCAACACGTGCGGCGTCACCCGCTTGTTCAATCCCGCCTGCCGCGCCGCCTCCTTAATCGCCCGCTGAAAAGCCCGGTCCGACACGTGATGCCGCCGCTGCACCCCTCCCCGCGGGTCCCAGGTCAACTGCTTCTCCGGCCACACCCAGAACCACGGCCATTCCTCGCCGGCGTGCGGGTACTTGCGCGCCAAGGCCTCCGGCAGCCAAACCCCGGCGACGCCCGCCCGTCGGTCGGCCTCGTGCCTGGCGCGTATCTTGCCCAGGTGCGCCTGGAGGGGTTCGACCACGCTATGCGCGAGGGGAACCAGGCGATCTTTGTCGCCTTTCCCGCCGCGCACGGTGATGATCTCCTGCTCCAGGTCCAGGTCCTTCACGCGCAACCGCAACAACTCCATCAAGCGCAACCCGCCCCCAAAGGCCACCTTCGCCATCAAGGCCCAGCCGGGCGCCAGTTGGGCCAGCAGCGACTCCGTCTCGCCGCGTGTCAGCCAGGTCGGGACGTGGGTGCGAACCGGTGCCCGCCGGTAGTCCGAAAAGTCGCCCAACTCCTGCCCGAACGCCTCGCGCAGCAGGAACACCACCGCGTTGAGGGCTTGGCGCTGGCTGCTGGCGCTCAACCGCTGGTCGCCAGCCAGATGATCCAGGAAGCGCTTGATGTCGTCCGCCCCACGCCCTTCCAGTTCGTCAGAGCGCAGAAACCTCGCGAAGCGTTCCAGCCAGACCAGATAGCTCTGTTCCGTCCGGAACGAATAGTGCCGCCGGCGCACGGTGGTCAGAAAAGCCCGCTTCCAGGCCGGCAGCGCGGGGTCGAGCCCGCCGGATGCGTTCGGCTCAGCCACCGTCAGGTCGGGCTCGATTTCGCGCGGGGGACTCGATTCTGCTGCGCCCCTTGCCTGGGTCGCTTTGGCCGTGCGGAAGAACCACCGCAGAGCCTCGCGCCAACTCTCCAACTGCCACGGCTCCGGGCTCTTGACCTGTTGCGCCCAGGCGATGAAATCCCGTGCCGACTGGTGAGTCACCCCACCGCGCCCGCGTCGGCAGAAACTCAAGTACCACCGGACCGTGATCGCCCAACTCTGCCGCTGCCGCTCGGGCAACTCCGCCCGTTCCAACCACTGCTGCCAATCGGGAAAATGAACCTCCTCCATGCTGTCGGTTTTGCCGGCCCAATAATGCCCGGATAAACCGACAAAGCCGTCGCTTTATCCGAACCGCAGCCCCTGGCTGTACGGACCGGATCTCGCCTCCTTAACCGCTGCATAGTAAGCAACTACATCCTTGACTCGTCAAGGGAAAACGCCTCTATTGCACCCGTGAATTCCGTCAAGGTGAACGTTCACGGACCGTCCCCGATAAACCGACAGAATTGACGTTTATTAACACTGTTCGGCCACACGACGCACGTCGCCATGACATGCCCGCACATGCATCCAAGACAGACAGACGCTTGCTCGGCACTTGGCGGTCAGACCGCCAGCCCACTGTTACCGATTGGCGTTTCACCAAGCGGCTCACCCCAGAGCGACGGCGCAAGTTCCTCGACATCTTCGGCCATCTTCGAGTCACCTACACACGAACACGCATCCGCGGAGTCCTTCGCGATTACCGACTCACGCAGCGCTACGAGGTGCTTGCCGCCGATTCTGACACCGTCGCCATCCTTTACGAGGATGCGCAGCTCACCAGCGAGTGGCGCATTCAGCACATTCACTTCGAAGGACACGACCGATATTGGATTGCCCTGGGACGCAATCGAGAGTGGTTTAGGAGAGTCAGAAACCGAGTGGCCGAACAAGGGCGCTGCACATCTGAACGCGGGCGGGCGACGGCAGATTCCAACTCGGACGTCACTGGTCGCCCGCGCCGGTGAGCTGGGCGTTCGGCCGCAGCGAGCGTTTTTGTTATGAGCGTCACGCAGCGGGCCTCAGTGGTTCCAGCGCCGGATGCTTTCTCTGCGCCCTCCGCGGGCTCTGCGCGAGCCAGACGATGTCGGTCCGCGATGGCATTCGCGCGCAGCGTGACCTTTGGACGACGCCTTTACCGATGGACTGCGACGTTCCTCACGCAGAGAGCGCGGAGGGCGCAGAGGCAGGGTCCGGCTTGGTCGGTCAGTGCGACATGGACAGAGGCGGTGCGCCGCTATGGAGTCGGGCACATGCAATGGCCGAACCAGACGGTGCAGCGAATCGGAGCCAGCCGATTCGCGCAGAGACAAATCGAGCCTCAGCAGCGGCTGGCTCCGATCGCTGACCTCACCTCTGAGGTGATCTGTCAAGTGAGAGTTTGGATTGTTTTGCATGGGCTTTCACAGGATTCTTGCCGACTTCGACCAGTTTGAAGAGAGCGGCGATGGGGCTGCGTCTGGCCTTGAGTGATTTCTCATAACGTTTGTCATCATAGGTCGTACGGTCCTGCCAGCAACGGAAGATGACGCGCTGCCATTTGAAGCCCAAAGCGCGCACGGCTGTATGGTGAGAGGCACCCTTCTGGCGCTGCTGATAGTAGTAGGCGGCGGCCCAGCGACAGTGCAACACGCTCTCTTTGGCATACTCGTGGTAGCTCTGGCGCTGGAACTTGGGGCAGCGGTAACGCCGATGCACATGACATTTGCCGCCGCTTTGCTTGGTGACCGGCGCGATGCCGGTGAAGGCTTGCAGGTCCGCAGCCGTTCGATAGCGATCACGTTGGGCCCCGAGACCGGCCAGGAGGCGTGGGGCAAGGACGGGTCCGGCGCCGGGCAGGCTGGCGAAGATGTCGTGATCGGGATGATCGGCGAAGGTCTCCTTCACCTGGGCGTCGAACTGGGCGACTGTCGCGACCACGCACTGGAGTTGGCGGCAGATGAGTTGGATGCGCGGGACGAAGCTGTCGATCAGCGCGCTTTCGTCGGTGAGCGGGACGGCGTTGGCGATGAGTTTCAGGCGCTGGGCGAGGAGGGTTCTGGCTGCGGGAGCCGTGGCGGTGGTAGAAGGTTTTGAGGGCGGCGGCTTTGGCCTTTTGGACGGTCTGGAGGCTGGGCCACTGGAGGAGGAAGTCGGTGGCCAAGGGGCGCCAGAGCTCGTCGCCACATAACTGGAGCGCTTGGGGAAAGTACTGTTTGAGAAGGGCTTGGAGGCGATTGGTGAGAGCGGTGCGTTCGTCGACGACGGCGCGGCGGTGGAGGACGACCTGCTGGAGGCGACGGGTCTGGGAATCCTCTGGGCTCCAGGGTTTGAGTTTGTCGTGGTGGGTGAGGAGCAACTCGGCCAGGTGTTGGGCGTCCTTGGCGTCATCCTTGGCGCGACTGGTGACGAAGGCCTCGCGGAACTTCTGGAGGGTGATGGGGTTGATGGGGTAGAGGGTGATCCAGGGGTAGGTCTTCGAGGAAGAGGATCAGATTGACGGCAGGCTGTTCGATGCAGACCGCGACCTTGGCGCGAGGGTAATCGTGGCGCAGGTTGGCGAGCCAATCGTGGAGGCGTTCCGGGGCGGTGTCGAGGACCTGGGACCACCGGCGGCCGGAGCAGGTGTCGATGTAGAACAGGTCGGCCTTGGCGTCGGAGCGGTCCAGGCCGACGATCAGGTGGTAGGGGTGCGGAGGTGATGCAGCGGGGTTTGCTTTCATAGGTTTTGTGTTCGGATGGCATTCCCGCAGGCTTGACCGAGGCGACAGCAATATAGAGAGTCGTGGGTGACCCCGACGGCCTCTGGAGTAGTCGTTCGGAAGGTCAAGCCCGCCCGACGGGCCGGTCGATGAAGGTCAAAGTCGTTGTGGCGACTTTGCGTTAGAAGACCTGGCCCGCCGAGGCGGAAAAGCCTGATATGGTTGTACGCGCAAGACATGCTGGCCTCAAGGGTTGGCGTCGTGCCGGCGAAGTTGTTCACCGGCCGGGCGCCGAGCGGATCCTTCGGGCTCCGCACCCGGCCCGGTGAACAACTTCGGATCTCCTATATTGGCGTTCGGCTCTATGATCGTCGCCGCGCATATCGCATTCGACTTCCTACCGTTTCTGTTGGCAGGAGCGTTCCCGTTCCGCCGCGTGGTTCGGGGTGGCTCACTCATCCGTGCACTGATGATCTGTTGGGTTCTGTTGATCTTCTGGTTTCTTGTCTTCGGCTTGGCCCTTCCCCTTCTCGCATCCCAGATAGACCGAGAGTTTGGCCGTGCCGTGTTCCGTTGGGTTCCCGATGGGACCGATGTCGGTGCCGTGATGGTCATGGGATGGTTCCCTGCGGCTATCGTGGTGTTCATTGCAGCCGGCGTCCGCCGCATCGCACAGCGCAGCCACACGCGAGGGCAGACCGCCGAACCAGCGACTGGAGGCAACGCCGGATGAACGCTCTGGTTCCAGTCGAGTCTCAGTGGTCCGGCGTGCCTCAGCCGCAACGTTCGGTGCCGTACATCGCTCGCCATTCGCCAGGACGGACCTCGGGGTGGCCTGAAGGGCCACGACACGCCAGCCCAGGGCAAGCGAGCCTTCAGGCGAGCGTCGCCCTGGGTTAACCGACAGCAGAGCCATCCGAGCCCTGAAGGGGCGAGACAGAGATACATGATGAGACGGTCAGGCCAGAGCGGAGCGATCCATCGAGGTGGCGAGGCTGCCTGGGTTTGTCCCGCCCCTTCAGGGCTGGTGGGACCAGGGGGTCGGTTTACCCAGGGCGGCGCCCCTCGCGGACTCGGGGCTTGCCCTGGGCTGGCGTGTGCCGCCCCGTTGGGGCTACGGGCACCGAACCAGACGCGCCAGCCAACGCCGGGAGAGCGTCTTGGTTTCAATCGAGCGTCAGCGGCCCGGCGTGGCTGCGCTCTCCGTTAGACGGCAAGTCACGCGCACATGCAAATTGTCGCTCTCATAATCGGTTTGGTCCTGTTTGCGGTCTTTTACCTCCCTGTGTATTTGCCGTTCCTGATCAGCTTCAGAGTGAAGTCGCCAGATTACTGTGAGGTCAGGTGGGCATTACGAGTGGCATCAGCCGCATGTCTCTTCCTCGCCCTGATTCCACCGCCCGGACTTCGCCATGACTTTGGAGATGACGTGGGCGGGAATGTTGCAGGCGCGGCCCACAATTTCCCAATCATGTTTACTTGGATTTGGGGAGGTGGGTTGGCGTGCATTGGTTTTTGCCTCTCTGTTGGTTTCATTGTTCGCTCGATTCACCGCCGAGGTTCGAGCCACGTATCTGAGGAGACAGTCAGATGAGAGCGTTGATTTTGCCGTCTATACACGGCGTCATACATAATTGCGCATGCTGGACGGGTGTGCTACCGTCCGGCGCACGTGAAACCACTAACCATCTCTGATCGTGACGAAATGATTCTGGCGTTGCAGGACGAAATCCGGCGATCCGATGAGTCGCGCTACGACCATCGTTTGCACGGCGTGCTCTTGGTCGCTCAGGGCTTGAGCTGCCGCGAGGTCGCCGGTGTGCTGGGTGATGGACCTCGAACCGTGCAGTATTGGGTCCACCGCTTCGAGGCCAAGGGATTCGCCGGTTTGGTCGAAGGCGAACGGCCCGGGCGTCCTTCGCGTCTGAGTCAAGCGCAGATGACACAGGTCGAGGAGGCGCTACGCCTGAGTCCCCAGGACGTCGGCGTGGAGGGTGGGGGTGTCTGGGATGGTAAGACACTCTCGGCGTTCTTAGGTCAGCGCGTGGGAGTGAGTCTGCAGGCTCGACAGTGCCAACGCCTGTTTCGGCAGTTGGGATTCCGCCTGCGCAAACCACGCCCCTTGATCGCGCATGCCGATCCGGCCCAACAAGCCGCTTATAAAAAAACTCCGCCGTCTGGCGCTCGATCCCGCCGTGGACCTGTGGGCCATGGATGAAGTGCATTTCCAGCAATACGGCTCCGCGTGTCGGATGTGGGTACCACCCGAGGACAAAGATCCAGTCTTGCTGCATCACCCCACGCGCAAGTCGGTCGGATACTTTGGAGCGGTACGATTGCGCGATGGCAAGTTCGTGGCGGCACGGGAGACCGGTCAGTTCGATGGCCAGACGACCTGGGCGTTCTATCGGCGACTGCGTCACCTTGCCGGCCAGGCGCACCGGCGGGTGGTACTGATCATCGACAATGCCAAGTACCATCACGCGCGACTGCACCGAGCTTGGCGCGAAGAACACGCTCCGGACTTTGCCCTGTGGTTTCTCCCACCCTATAGCCCGGAGCTCAATCCGATTGAGCGCGTGTGGAAGCTGGTGCGCCGCTTGTGCCTGCACAATCGCTACTTCCCAACGCTGGACTCGGTGAGCACCGCTGCCGAGACGCAGTTTGCGCGCTGGCGGCAAGGCAGTCCGACCTTGGTGCGGCTTTGTGCAGTGGCCTAGCATGCGCAATTATTTATGACGCGAAGTATAACCAGGCGACGCAGCGAACCCGGCATTGCGCTTGAGTTTTACTATCCATTCTCACGCCAAGGCTGCCGGGTCGCTGGTCTTGGCGTTGGCCGTCTGCGCCATTATGCCGTCCATCGAACTAGTGTGCATCCAGCAGGCAAAACCGCTGAGGTTCTCCGGCATGCCCTTTGCGGTCGTCGCAGACACTGCCCCTGTGTCGCACCGCAGCCCGCGCCCCCTGTTCCAGCGGGAGCTTTCACAACTGGCTGGCTGCATGTATCACATCGGTAATCCAGCCTGTCGCGATCCTGAATATGCGGGTGCCTATTTTGCCTACGAAGTTCTCAGCCCGGAGAGCCGAGAGCGGCAGCGTGGGCGCTTCTTTGAGGTTGCGCCAGCGTATCGCGAGGCATTCCGCCGTATAGTGCGCGCCCTTCTTGGCGCTTCGCCGGTCCATTCGGTACTCTTCTATACCGATTGGCAGTTTGGCCCAGTGCGCCCAACGCGAGGGGGCGTTATTTCGGAGTCGTCCTTTTGGGAGCGCCATGATCAGCATCAACTCAGACTCAATGCTTGTTACACCATACGACCGAACGGCCAACAAACCGGCTGCAGGCCACGCCGGGATCGCGCCTCGGTTCACAATCAAACATCATTGGCCCGGCGTGCCTGAGCCGGGACGTTGGACCGAATGAGCACGATCCGTAGTCAGGCGACGAAGACCGTTGCTGCCCTGTGGCTTCTTCTGTTCGCCGCTGCGGCAATGTGCGCGATTGGTCCTGTTCATCGTAACGACCTGCCAGGCTACTGGAGCAGTGACTTCTTTCTGAGGACAGCTCTTGGACCGCTTGTCGTGTTTCACTGGCCATATCCGGCGATTCAGCTATCCACTTCGGATTATGTCGTCTCTGTTTTGTTCGCGGTCTTGGTCCTGGGTTGGTCGATTCTTGAGGCCATTCGGCCAAGAAGGTGGACCCTGGGGGTTCTCGTTCTGCTGCTGGGAATGTGGCTCTTGCATGGGGTGAGTGTGACATATGCCTGGGTTTGACGGGTCCAACTGGCCAAAGGAATGTAGAGAACGGAGGAGGCGGGGAAAGACGTGGTAGAGTCCAAGGGTCAAACCGCCTCCTCCGTTCTTTACATTCCCTGGTTGAACGAAGCCGCGGCCGGTTTAGAACTAGACCGACCGACCATCCCTTTGCGGAAAGTGTCAGCAGCGAGGGCGACGGTCTGGATTTGATCATCGTTGCCCTGGCGCGATCGGCCACGTCCCAACCCGGCGAGGCCGGCGCCAAGGCCCTCCGCCGTGCCCTCGCGCCTTTCCCACGGACCGCGGCAGCGGTTGCACCGAAGGCGTTGCCAAGAGCCGTCGACACCCCACCGGCAAAGGTTTTCCCCCGGCGTTGACCAAGAAGTGGTCGGCGAGGCGAGGGGCTTCATGGCGGGGCGCGGGCGGGCGGGCGCGGGGGCGGTTGACCCGGACGCCAGGAACCGCGGTGGGTCAACGGCTGACGGCACCGCGGACAGAGCGGAGTGGGCTTGGGACCAAGGAGCGGTTCGGGTGGTGCGATGTCGGGCGCGGGTAGTTGCCAGGCGGCGCGCTCGGGGTCGGTGAGCGCGGGGGCTTGGTGGAGGAGGGCACGGATGCGATTGAGCTTGGCGCGGGCGGCGGGATGCAACCAACCGAAGCGACGGACGCGGTGGAAGCCGGAAGGCAAGACGTGCTGGAGGAAACGGCGAATGAGCTCGAAAGGTTCCAGGTCGAGGTGAAGCTCGCGTCGGGTGGTGCTGTCGCGGTAGCGCCAACGCACCCGGCCATCGGGGAGCAGGGGCAAGTCGCGGTCGCCGGTGGCGGTTTTGAAGACGTAGCGGCTCAGGTAGCGCAAGGCGGCCTGGCCGGAACCGGCCGGTTGGCAATGGACGACCCAGCGCTGCTTCCAGACGTGAGCGGGCAGGGTCTTGAGCAGGTCGGGCGCGTCGCGTTCGAGGGCCTGGCGAAAGAGGGTGCGGTAGTGATCGGCCAGGGGATGGACGTGGACGAGGAACTTGGGGCGACTGGGAACCCACTGGCGTTGATCGAGGCTCAAGCCACCAGCGGGGACCAGGTAGATGGTGGTGAGGGCGACGCGATGATCGAGGGCGGGGACGGCGGCGAGGATGTGGCGGACCTCGGTGGTGGAGAGGATGACGGGGAGCTTGAACTGGGGTGTGGCGCGGACCAGTTCGACCTCGGTGGGCCAAGAGCGGCGCAGGGACTTCTCCCAGAACATCTTGATGGCGCAGATGGCCTGGGTGGAGGTGGAACGGTTGAAGCGCCGCTCAGTCTTGAGGTAGAGGAAGTACTGGCGCAACTCCTCGGGGTTGATCTCCTCGGGGGCTTTGTGGAAGTGCTCGGCGAGCTGACGGACGCAGGCCAGGTAGGCCTGCTGGGTGCGGGGGAGCACCGGGAGCAAGCGCAGGTCGTCGGCGAAGCGGATTAGGCTGGCGTGAACGGTCGAGTTTTTTTATGCATACGAACGGTGTTTGAGTTTTTGGTTTGGCGTCCGGTTCGCCAGGGGGCGACCGGACGCCCGACCATGCGCCACGCCGATCACAGGCGACAATGACAAAACGCCGGCCAATCCTCCGAGGTCGCTTCCCGACGTCGCTCCGGGGCGGCGTCGGTCGCCGCCGCGGAGCGGCTTCGTTCAACCAGACGCTGGAGACGAACTGCCGCCCCGCCTCTCCGCTCGGCGCTGGGCGGCAATTCGAGTGTGCCGTTCACGCTCGACCTTGCGTTTCCGGCGGCAGTCGCTCAGCTTTGCGTTGGGCTGAAACAGGATGGACGCCGGCCGTGCGGGCGGTAGATTGGAGCCATGCCGACGGTATTGCGCATCGGCCATTTCCGGTTTCACTTCTACTCGGACGAGAGGCAGGAGCCGGCGCACATCCACGTGCGCACGCCCGAGGGCGAGTGCAAGTTCTGGATGGAACCGATCATCGCGCTGGCGGCGAACCGGGGCGTGCGGCCCCACGAACTGCGACAGATCGAGCGATTGGTGTTCGAGCACCAGATCATGCTGAGAAATGCCTTCCATGAGCACCACAACCCTTGAACGGACATTGTCGCTGGAACCTACCGCGCTGCGGGCGTGGACCGAGGGACGTATCGTGTTCGTCGAGCTTCACGACGGGCGCATCGTTGGTTTTCCAGCGGATCGATTCCGCATCCTGGCACAGGCCACGAATGAGCAATTGGCCGGAGTTCGGGTGGAGCTGGACGGCTATGCCCTCCGGTGGGACGAGCTGGACGAGGACCTGACCGTCCCTGGCGTCGTGGCGGGACGGTTCCAGCTACCCCTGAAATGAAGCCCAACCAGTCGCTGCACCCGCCGCCCGGCGTCTCGCGTTCGGCTGCGCTGGGTTGATCGGACGCCCGATTCGCTACCGGCGCTCGTGTTCGGCGGCGGTCGGTGAGCTTTGGCGTTCGACATAGACGACCATGCGCATCGCGGTCACAGGGGCGTTCGGGTACTCGGGACGCTACATCACGAAACGGCTGCTTGAAGCGGGCCACGAGGTGATCACGCTGACGAATTCGCTGCACCGTCCGAATCCTTTCGGCGAGAAGGTGAGGGCATTCCCTTTCCACTTCGATGAGCCTGACAAGTTGCGAGACTCTTTGCGGGGAGTGCAAGCCCTGGTGAACACATATTGGGTACGGTTTGATCACCGGCTGTTCACGCATGAGCAGGCGGTCGCAAACACCAAGATTCTGTTCGCGGCCGCCAAGGAAGCTGGGTTGCAGCGCATCATCCACGTGAGCATCACCAACCCAGACAGCACATCCGATCTGCCCTACTTTCGAGGGAAGGCAGAACTCGAGTCTTCTCTCAAGGGCCTGGGCATCTCCTATTGCATCCTGCGCCCGACCGTGCTGTTCGGAAAGGAGGACGTCCTGATCAACAACATTGCCTGGTCCCTGCGGCATCTTCCCGTGGTGGGAGTGTTCGGGGTCGGCGACTACAGACTGCAACCGATCTACGTGGATGATCTCGCCGGAGCGGCAGCGGAGAAGGTGAGCGGCGACCGTGACGAGGTTCTTGATGCCATTGGCCCGGAGACGTTCACATATCGGGAGTTGGTTGCCAGAGTCAGCAGCGCGATTGGTGTGAAGCGCCCGATCATTTCTGTATCCCCCGGTCTGGGTTACTGGAGTTGCCGGTTGGTTGGGCTGTTTGTGGCCGATGTCGTGATCACCCGCGAGGAGATCCGGGGGTTGATGGAAGGTCGCCTATACGTCGCTGCACCACCCTTGGGTGCCACGAAACTGACGGAATGGATAGACCGTCACCGGGACACCCTCGGACGCCAGTATACGAGTGAGATGGCACGCCGAGTTGACCGAGCATCTGAGTACAAATCGAACTGAATGTCGAACCATGCGCTCCGCCGAACGACTTCGGTTCAAAGAACGTCCGTTGCTCCTGCAACCGGCGCCGGGCCGACTCGATCCAGTCTTTCCTCCGCGACAGCAGCGCCGGAATACGCCGCGGATCGAACCCGGATGGCACGATGACATCGAGGCCTCGTTGCAAGGTCATCTTCAGCCGGAGATTCCGGGCCTTCGGGCTGACCTTCACGGCATATTGCAGGGCTGCCGCGCTCACGTCCCCGGCCCTCCGCTTCCGCCAGTAAACCGCGCCTTCTTCAGGAGCTTGATGCAGCGGTTCACGAAATCCTTGCCTTTGCCATGCAAGCCGAGGTCTCCAAACCGCCCCGCCAGGAGCAGGGTGAACTCCCGATAAAGCGCCGTTTTCAGTTCTTCAAGGACTCTGGGCCGCTCAATCATGCGTCGAAGAGTATCCTTGCATTTCTGGAGTGCGACTCCAGAAATGCAGGGACAGGTTCGCCTGTCGACTCGGGCGCTTTCCGGCTTGCGACACTGAGGTCGGACGCCCTCGGCCACCGAGTTCGGGTGTTCGCAACCACTTCAAGATCGGGTTCTCGACGGTGCGCGCTTCGGTGAACGGCGTGGATTGCGGCGGCATGGTCAATCCTGCTTCTTGATTCGCACCTTCCCGGTCAGCAGGTTTTGCAGGAGTGAAGTCTTGAGACGCTGGAGGGATTTCAGTTCAGCCCCTATTGCCTGGATGTTCGCTTCGGCTGTCCACGTAGCGTCGGCATTGCAGGAGCAGCCCCGCCGAGCCGCTGGCCCAGTCGCAAACGTGATGCCCCGGCTTTGGCTCGACGATCTCCGACATCAAAAAGGCCAACTCCGCCTGCGTCATCCGCGGGCGTTTCACAGAAACGCCAGCAAAACGCCACACGTTGCCGAAGGGTGTACAGCTTAGACGGACGGCTTGAACAGGCGTTGGGCGAACAGCCACAGGCTGTTCCGCCAGTGCTTCGCGTCGTGCCCGTTGCCGTCCACGTGCCACACATGGGGAACGCCCTTCTCCTTGAGGTAGGCATGGACGCCCTGGCTGATGCGGATCAGGCCGTCCTTGTTGCCGCAGGAGAGCCACAGGAGCTTCAGGGACCGCGTGGCGGCGGCCGGGTCCGGCACGAGTTGCTCGGGCGGCTTCGTGTTTGGCGCGGACGAGAAGCCGCCGACCCACGCGAAGGTGTCCAGGTGGGCGAGGCCGAAGTTCAGGGACTGGCCGCCGCCCATGGACAAACCCGCGAGTGCCCGGTGTTCACGGTCGGCCTGGACCGAGTACCGCGACTCGATGGCCGGGATCACATCGTCCAGCAGGTCCCGCTCGAAGGCCGCAAAGGCCGGGCCGCCGGCGAAGACATTGCCCTCGGCCCGGTCGTTCTTCTGGGCGCGGCCGTTGGGCATCACGACGATCATCGGCACTGCCTTGGCGTCGGCGATCAGGTTGTCGAGCAGGACGTCCGGGTGGGCGAAGCGCTGCCATTCGGTTTCGTCCCCGCCGATGCCATGGAGCAGGTAGAGCACGGGGTACTTTCGGTCCTTCGAATACTCGGGCGGCGTGTACACCTGCATCTTGCGCGTGGTGCCCACGGTCTTGGACTCGTACTCGACCATCTCCAGCCGGCCGTGGGGGATGCCGTCGCGCTTCGTGTCGATCCCGGCCGGTGGATCGTCGAAGGCGGGCTTGTCGTCCGGTTGAAGCTGGATCGGCCCACCGAAGCCGCCGGGTCCGCGCGGCGGCCTGTCGGCGGGCGGCGGGTTGGAGGCGGGGGCGGGTGTGGCGGCTGCAAACGTGCGCGCGGTGGGCGCCAGAAGGCCGATCACAACGGAGAGGAGGGCGAATCCGGTCTTGGTCATGGGATGGGTTCCTGTGTGTGTGTTGGATTGAGCTGAGATGCGAGAAAGCGCCGCATGACTGTCCGTTCCACCGATGGGTCCCGCCCTTGGGGAGGGTCACGACGCTCTTTCTGGTGCCTTTCTACATTCGTGTTCTGGAGGCTGCGAGGCGGAGCGCGACTTGGGCGACGCGTTTGCCCAGCCCCTTCGCCGTGGCGCACCCGAATTCATCCTGGGTGATGTCGTCTTTGGCGTTGTTCCAAAGCGTGGCGCCGCTGTGGCCTGTCGGTCGCCCGTCGCCAACAACGATCATCTCGACCCCGAGCAGGGCGGCCATGACCGACTGGGCGACACCTTCCTGCCCGCCGTTGCGCGCGCCGGCAACGGTCAACACCCCCGCCACCTTGTCGGAAAGGGCGCCGCTCTTCTTGTAAGGACTGAAGTGCTCGATGAACATCTTCATCAGGGCGCTCATGTTGCTGAAGTAGACCGGCGATCCCAGGATGAGACCGCCGACGGTCGGGTCGGTGATTTTCGCGTCGATCTTGGCGTAGTCGTCCGTGGCCTCACCGCCCGGGACAGCCGGAGCCAGTCGATAGTCCATCAACTCGATCAGTTCGGTCTCGATCGCCGGGCTGACGGCCTTGGCGGAATCGAGAGCTAACTGCAGGGCAGTGGCGGTCGTCTTGCCTTTGCGGTGACTGCCGCAGATCGCCACGATCTTGACCTTTGGGCTGACTGGGATCGGCGCCTCGGCAGCCTCGGTGTCGGTCGCGCCCGCGAGGAACCCCGCGGCGGCGGCGGTTCCGGCAGTCCCAAGAAAACGGCGGCGGTCGATGTTCTCGTTCGTCATGGTGTGTCTCGTCCTTTCGTGTTGGCGGTGGTTCGATAATTCGGTCTTCTTGACTCGGCGGTCGGGGGCAGCCCTTACGCTCAAGTGAGTCTTCGCTCACAGCCTGTCGAACAACGGGTGCGATCAACGCGCCGCCCCTCCGGCGTCGAGGTTGGCGCAGGCAGTGGCGCGGCGCTAAACCCTTCACCTGACACGCATTTTGGCGAAGGGAATGTCATCGGACCATCGTTGGTCCTTTTCCCCCTCACCCTATCCCTCTCCCTCGGGGAGAGGGAAAATCCTCGTCCGCTCTGGGGCCATCCGAGCAGCCCTCGACCCCGTGCCGCCGTCGGGATCCGAAGATGCAACAGGTGATCGAACACCGAGGATGCACGAATCGAGCGAGGGCGGCCGAAGGGTCTCCCTCTCCTCGGGGAGAGGGCAGGGGTGAGGGGGAACGTCGTGGCTGCCCGCCCTCGGTGCACGATTGCACTCAGATGCGTGTCAGGGGCAGGCTGAAGGGCCGTACTCCATACACGTCCTGAGCCCAGCGCCGAGCTCAGCATGGGCGACCGCCACAACAAACATCGGCCCAAGGACTTGAGCACACACGCCGGTGCAGGCTCCAGGAACGACTCGGGATCTCCCGTTAGGTTGACGCGTATGCGCAGCCGCGGGACTGGCGCCTTTTCAGAGGTCTCCGGACTGCGCGGAGCGTTTTGGAGTGCGGCAGTCTTCTGCCGCTCTGGGAGCCTCGCGAACGATCTGGCAAGACGCCTCGCCGGTGTGAGTCGCAGCGTCGCTAAAGTTACTCCCTCGATGGAATCTGTAGTCATTGAGTTAAATTCTTGCGCCGCGCAGCGTCGCAAAAGCTTAACTCATTTGCAGCGGATTTCAAAAAGAGAGTCACTCTAGCGAGGCGCGCCTCAGACCAAATCCCAATCTTCGACATCATGAACCGCCCTTCCGTTTTCCTGCCCTTTTCTCCCGCGCCTCGCTCCTTAGAATCCTTGCGAAACGAAAGGGATAGGGGTGAAGGCCAAACTTGACTTGATCGCAACATGTTTGGGGCTTCAAGGATTCTAGCCCGGGAAACAGCATGGGGCGCAGGAGGCTGCTCGTTGTGTGTTGGAGGTTTCCTTGATTCTATCCGCAAAGAGCAGCAATCTGACCCAGGTCAGCGTTTCCTATGAGCCCATCGTCTGCAGCATCGCTCGGCCTCGCAGCTCTGCTCTCCTGCGCTGCGGACGTCGGGTCCGACCGGCCCGCGCCACCCAATATCATCCTGATCCTCACAGACGACCAGGGATATGGCGACGCAAGCTGCAACGGCAACCCGATCCTCAAGACACCCAGCCTCGACCGACTCCACCGCGAGGGGGTTCGCTTCGAGGATTTCCGGGTGAGCCCCACGTGTTCGCCCACGCGCAGCAGCCTCCTGACTGGCAAACACGAGTTCAAGAATGGCGTCACCCACACCATCCACGAGCGCGAGCGCCTGAGCCTGCAAAGCACAACAATCGCCCATGTCCTGCAATCAGCCGGCTACACGACCGGCATCTTCGGCAAGTGGCATCTGGGCGACGAGGAGCCCTATCAACCTCAACACCGCGGCTTCGACGAGGTCTTTGTCCACGGTGCGGGCGGCATCGGACAGTCGTATCCGGGCTCCTGTGGCGACGCGCCCAACAACAGCTACTTCGATCCTGTCATCCGGCACAATGGCCGCTTCGTGAAGACAAGCGGCTACTGCACCGACGTGTTCTTTGAGAGGGCCATGCGCTGGATGGAATCCGTCAAAGGCAAGAAGCCGTTCTTCGTTTACCTGACCCCGAACGCTCCGCACACTCCGCTCGACTGCCCGCCCGAGTACGTCAGCCGGTATGCCGACAGGGTCGGAGACAAGGAAGCCAGGTTCTTCGGCATGATCGCGAACATCGACGACAACGTCGGTCGATTATTGGCCCGGTTGGAGGAACTCGATCTCGAGAAAAGCACTTTGGTCGTCTTCCTCAACGACAACGGCGGCACCGCGGGGTGCCGCATCTACAACGCCGGCATGAAGGGACAAAAGGGGACCGCCCACAACGGCGGCACACGCGCGATGTCGTTCTGGCGCTGGCCGGGCACGCTCGAACCTGCGGCCTGCGAGCGACTCACCGCCCACGTCGACATTTTCCCAACGCTGGCCGAGCTGGCCGGGGCTCGAGTCGGGGCGGACATCCTGGTCGCGCAGGACGGCTACAGTCTGGTGCCTCTGTTGAAGAATCCGCGGGCTGCCTGGCACGAGGATCGCATGCTGTTCACTCACGTTGGCCGCTGGCCGGTTGGCGCGGAGCCTATCAAGTACGGCGCGTGCAGCGTGCGTTGGCAGCGCTTTCTGCTGTGGCGCGACAAGGATCGGTGGGCTCTGTTCGACGTGAAAGCCGATCCGGGCGAGAGCCACGACCTGGCCAACGACCAGCCAGAGGTCGTGGCGAGGCTCGACCGGGCCTATGACGCCTGGTGGTCGGCGGTGCTGCCCTGTCTCGAGAACGAGCAGGCCCACAAAACTGCGCCGCCTGTGAATCCCTTCAAGAAGCTGTACTGGGACCAATACCAAGGACTGGGGCCGAACAATGCGCCGCCTGACGATCCCGGCACGACCCTGAACAAGAAGGCGGACGGTTACGGAGGCATCTGGCACATGAACCAGCCTTCCGGCGATGAGTACGTTTACAGGCACAGCGGCGGGCTTGGCACCTACTGCGGCTTCAGGTTTTCTCCGTGCCGCTTGCGCGGAAGAAGAGGTAGACGAGGCCGCCGACCAGGCTCCAGAAGAGGCTGCCGGCATACGCGAGGAGGGAGAGCAAGAGGGCCTGGGTGGCGGGGATGTTGATCTCCGGCACCGCGAGCATCCAGACGTAGATGTTTTCGCGCAGGCCCAGACCGCTGGGGGTGATGGGGATGGCGGCGATGCAAATGATCACGGGCACGATGAGCGAGAGCGCGATGGGCTGGATCGGCAGGTCGAGGCCGCGGGCCAGCACCCAGATCTGCAGGACGCACATCACGTTGAGCACCATCGAGAGCGCAAAGGCTTCGGCGAGGCATCGGGGTGCCTGACCGAACTGGCGGCAGGCTTCGAGGGCGCGTTCGAGTTGTTGGCCTTTGGGCAGGCGGCGGAGCCAGTCACGTGCGTGAGGCCAGCGGCGGGACAGGCCTCCCCAAAACGACAATCCGGCGACGGCGAGGGCTGCGAACAGCATGATCCCGACGACGCTTGCCAGCGCCGCCAGGCGCCTGTGCGCCGCCAGCAGGGCCCAGTTGGGGAACATCATCACCGCGGCGAAGATCAACATCGCCAACAGCCCGATCAGCCGATCGACAAGCACCGTCACCACCGCCTCGGTCTTGCGGTTTCGAGTTTCGCGCGCGGCGTAGTAGGCCTTCATGAGATCGCCGCCGGTCGAGCCGAGCAGGAACGAGTTGAAGAAATGGGCCACCAGTGAGATTTGGGCTGTGCGCCCGAGCGAAAGGCCAATCCCGTGCACGCGCAGGACCATCCGCCAGCGCAGGGCGCCCAGGAGAATCGTGGCGCCCATGAACATCAGGGACCAAACCGCGGCCGCAGGCCGGATCAGACGCACATTCCGCCACAACTCCGGCGGTCCGTAGTGCCAGGCGAGTTGCCACTGTTCGAGATGGTTCAGCGCGGTCCAACTCAGGCCCTGGCGTTCGTAGGCGTTTTGGGCCTCGTTCAGGAAGATCGTCTGGAAGACCCAGCCCAGCAGGACGAGGCAGAGCGCGATCCTCAACACCACGGGCCAGGAGGTGGGGCGTCGCTTCACGGCGGCGAGGGGCGGGAGGGGTGCCTACTCGGGGCCCCAGAGGGACTGCAGATGGGCGAGGCTGGCCTGAACGTCCTCCGCGGCGATGGAGGGAGAGAGTTCGAGGACCTTGATGTGATCGGGCTTTACGAAGGGTGTCAGCGCCTGGAAATTGATCATGCCTTTCCCGAGCGGGCGATGATCCCGACCGGGGAACTCGACATCGTGGAGGTGGAACCCGGCGGCCTGCTCGGCGAGGGATTCGAGGTGCATGACGTGGTCGATGAACCCGAGGTTTTCCTTGATCTGGGCATGGCCTGTGTCGTGCCAGTAGCGGAGAACGCCGCCGGGAAAATCCTCGAACAAGAAGGGAAAATCGGCCTCGAACGGGATCTCTTCGAGCGCCTCGCGGTTCTCGATGCCCAGCAGCAGGTGGCGTCGGGCGGCTTCCAATTCGAGGCGCCGCAGAGCCTCGTAGGCGAAGAGCACATGGCGCTCTTTGCGCGACTCGCGCCGCTCGTCGGCCTCCGCGCAGAGCCGCTGGTACTTGGCCGTCTCCCGCAGGCCGGCATCCACCAGCCTCAGGAGGGGGTCGGTGTAGTCTTTCATGTCCACTGCGCCCAGGTGCAGCACGACCAGCCGCGCGCCGACGCGTTCGGCCAGGTCGAGGGTCTTCAGGCTGTGTTTGAGGGCGCTCTCCCGCTCCCGCGCGTCGAGCGAAGTGAACTTGAAGACGTTCGGGGCGGCATGGGTCATCCCGATCGGCAACGGACAAAAATTGTGAAGCGTGCTGATCTTGATTTCGCCTGCGGCGACGGCGTCCAGTATGCCCGGCACCAGACTTAAGCGGATCCCGTGGCTGAGTTCGGCATACTCGAAACCCAGGTCCCGGATTTCGCGCAGCATCACACGGCCGTCGATGTGGCGGCTCGAGTTCCAGCAGGTTGACAACGAGTACATAACTAAATGCAAAGGCCGAGCGCGCGTGCGCACAGCACGGGCTCGGCCCTGAAATCGGCACCTGTTCCTGATCTCCCGCCTACATATCGGCGTATCGAGCAGCCAGCATCGCCGAGAACTTGGCCACTTTCAGCTTGCGCCGCCGTCGTTCACTCGGTTTTTCGTAGTGCCGATGGTTGCGCACTTCTTTCAGTGTGCCTTCGCGGTCGACCTTTTTCTTCAAGCGCCGCAGCGCTTTCTCGACCGATTCGCCTTTCTTGAGCCGGATTTCCGTCAAAATCGATTCACTTCCTCTCTGGGACCTGGAGGCCGCACTTGCCGCCTCATGCGGCGAGGCCCCCCTCAGGTCAGGGCGGGGACAGTAGGTGCAACCCCCACCGCCTGTCAATCCGGAATCGGACGAGCCCGGAATCGGCCATCCGACCGGGCCGGCGTCAGCCGGGCGGGACTCTCCCAGCAGGACTCCGCTTTTGAGCCGGATCCATGAACTGGTCTCGCAGTCGGTCGCCAGGTTTGCTTTCCTGGCGGGGTGTTGGTTGAATGCGCGAGGGAACCGACGATGAGAGCTTATTTGTACTCTTACCTGGTGGGCGGGGTGTTTTTCGGGATTGGGCTCGTCTATGCTGCCAAGCACGGCTATGTGGGTTTCACAGGCCGGAAGCTGCGGAATCTGCTGCTGAGCCTGGGTGTGCTGTCGTTCTTTCTGGTGCTCCAGGGCTATTTGCAGTTCGCGCCGATGGGCGAAGCCCCGGCGCGGGCTTACACCGGAGGTGCCGAGGCGGTGCTCAAAGACGTGGGCCACATCCGCGGAGCGCCGCTCGATTACGGGATCGTGCTGGCCTACTTCAGCCTGATTCTGTTCAACGGGTTGTATTTTGGGCGCCGTCAGAAAACGACAAAGGACTTCTTTTTCGGGGGGCAACGGTTTGCGTGGTGGCTGATTGCCGTTAGCCTGATCGCGAGCACCATCGGCTCTTACAGCTTCGTCAAGTACAGCGAGATTGCGTACAAGTACGGGTTAGGCGCCACGCAGGCCTATTGGGACGATTGGCTCTGGTTTCCGCTGCTGGCCTTCGGCTGGCTGCCGCTTCTCTACTTCTCCCGGATTGTATCGGTCCCCGAGTACTTTGGCAGGCGTTTCGGGGCGAAAGTGCGGTTCTGGGCGACCCTTTACCTGCTGGTCTACCTGGTCGGCTATGTGGGGGTGAACCTGTACACGATGGGCGTGGTGGTGAACATCCTGGTCGGGTGGCCCATCCCGCTGGCCGCGCTGGCGGTTGCGGCGATCTCCGCCACCTACGTCACGGTCGGAGGCCAGAGCAGCGTCATCATGAACGACTTGGTCAACGGGCTCTTCCTCCTCCTGGTGGGCCTGCTGGTCTTCGTGCTCGGCGCGGTTTACCTTGGCGGCTTCGATGCGCTCTGGCTCAACCTGCCGCGGGAGGCGCGCCTGGCGTTCCCCAACTTCAACGAAGACCCGGAGTTTCCCGCTGTGGGCATTTTCTGGCAGGACGCCTTTGCGAACTCGGCGATGTTCTACTTTCTGAATCAGGGGATCGTCATGCGTTTTATGGCGGCGAAAGTCGCTGGACGAAGCCCGAAAAGCCGCCACGGTGCAGATGGTTCTTCTGATGTTCGTCGGCGCCCTGGTTGTCTGCTCCGGCGGACTGGTCGCGCGCGCGTTCACGCACGCGGGCGTGTTGCCCGAGGTGCCGGCCCGCGAGGCCTTCTTCATCGCCACCGAGTTTCTCAGCCATCCCGGCATTTTCGGTTTGATCCTGGCGGCGATGACTGCGGCGCTGATGTCCACGGTCGACACGCTGATTACGGCCGTCTCGGCGGTGACGGTGAACGATTTGTACCGTCCTTACTTGCGTCCACAGGCTACGGACCAACAACTGCTGCGTGCCGCTCGGATCGCGGCGTTGAGCGTCAGCGTCTTCGGTGTGTTGATGGTGCCGGTCTTCATGGGGTTCAAGTCCATTTACGTGGCGCACGCCGCCTTCACGGCGGCGGTGACGCCTCCGATGGTGATCGCGCTGTTGTTCGCGGTGTTCTGGCGAAGGTTCACGGGCGCCGCGGCGCTGAGCACACTGATGGGCGGCCTGGGGCTCATGGCGCTTTCGATGCTTCTGCCGGCGGTGATCGTGCCGTTCGCGCATGGAGTTCCAGGCGGAAACACGGCCTGGGATTTCCTGGCTGGGATGCGCGAGCAGCAGTACATGCGCGCTTTCTACGGCGCCGTGCTGTGTGCCGTGATCGGGGTGGCCGTCACGCTGTTCACCCGGCCCGAGCCGTTCGAAAAGCAGCGGGGTCTGGTCTGGGGCACGATCGCCGATGCCCTGCGGCATTACCTGGGCTCGCCGGGCCGCGAGAGTCCGGTGACGCGCGCGACGGCCATGCCGGTGGTATTGGAGGCCGATCTCCCGCACTTCGGCACCGCGGAACTTGCCGGCGTTCGCATCTCCGCCGCGGCAGCCCGGCAACTGGACGCCCACCCGGGCGATCTGCTTTACGTGACCGATTCGCGTTGGTGGACGGGCGGCCTGCATTCGGCGCATGTGATTGTCGCGGCGATTTCTGACGAGGGAGACCGTGCGACGGTGGGTCTGGATCGGACCGCATTCCAGAACGTTGTCGGCAAGCGGCCGGGGCGGCCCGTCCGGATCGAGCGCCTTTACAAGAGCGACGGGCAGACAGGCCAATAGGGTCGCATCTAAATAGTTGACAAAATCGTTTTGCGCACGAGGTGCACGCCTCCCGGCTGATGCCATGGAGTTCTGAGCGAGGCTGCGTCTCAGACCGGCGCAGCGCGGTGACCCGCGCATTCGTCGGCACCAGAGGTAGACGAGTGGCCCCTTCACTTTGGTTGCGGCTCTGCCGCGCTGCGCAAGAATCCCGCTTGCCAGCGCGCGTGGGGTGCTGGCATGTTTGCTCATGGCAACCGCATGGCATCTTTCTGAAGTGGACCGGCGGCTCTATCAGCCGGCCGACGAATTTTTCCCCGCGCAGGGCCGGGTCGCGCTGACCTACGACGACGTTTCTTTGGCAACGCTCTATTCCGAGATCCTGCCTCGCGACACGCAGCTTCACACGACATTGGCTGAAGGACTCGCCCTGCGGATTCCGATTATCTCGGCGGACATGGACACCGTGACGGAGGCGCGGATGGCCATTTGCATGGCATTGAGCGGCGGGCTGGGCTTGATTCACTGCAACATGCCCGAGCGGCAGCAGTGGTCGGAGGTCAGCCGCGTCAAGAACCACGTCCATGGCCTGATCCAGGAACCGATCAAGGTGGGGCCCGACCAGACAATCGGGGACGTCCTGGCCATGATCGAAGAGCGCAAATTCAACTTCAGCACGTTCCCGGTCGAGGGTTCGGAGAACCGGCTTGTGGGCCTGCTCTCGGGACACGTGGTCAAACATCGGTATGCCAAGCGGAAGGTGGCCGAGGTGATGACCCCTCGAGGGCAGGTGCAGACCATCAACGTCAAAGATCTTGGCGCCGATCCCATCAGCCGGGCAGACCGCTTCTTCACGGATCATCCTGGCATTCACAAGCTGCTGGTGGTTGACGACGAGGATCGCCTGCGCGGTTTGTTCACCATGAGTGATATGGAGCGGATCACGCAGGAACGGAGTGCCCAGTTCAAGCCCGCCCGCGACGCCCGGTTTCGGCTCCTCTGCGGCGCCACTGTCTCCGCGCCGCGGGATGCGTCGGGGGCGTTGGATCGCGACCGCATTCTGGCCCATGTCGGCGGTTTGGTGGAGCGGGGTTTGGACGTGGTGGCGGTTTCCACGGCGCACGGCCACACCCAGGGCGTGGGCGAGACTGTGCGCCTGATTCGCCACGCATTTCCCCGGCTTCCGATCATCGCGGGCAACGTGACCACCGCAGCAGGCGTCGAGTTCCTGGCCGACTGTGGCGCCAACGTCATCAAGGTCGGCCAGGGGCCCGGGTCGATTTGCACCACCAGGCTGGTGGCCGGGGTCGGGATCCCCCAACTGACGGCTCTCTACGCGGCGTCCCGCGCGGCCGAGCAGCGTGGCGTCACGATTCTCGCCGACGGCGGCATTGCGAAGTCGGGCGACATGGTCAAGGCCCTGACGCTGGCGCACGCGGTCATCTGCGGCAGCCTGCTGGCGGGGTGTCCGGAATCGCCCGGTCAGATCATGGAGATCGAAGGCAAGCTCTATAAGCAATACCGCGGCATGGGCAGTCTCGCCGCGATGAAGGCTGGATCCGCCGCGCGGTATGGCCACGCCCCCGACACGACCCGGAAGATTGCCGCCGAAGGCGTCGAGGCCCTCAAGGAAGCGTCTGAATCGGTCGACAACGTCCTCATGCAACTGATTGGCGGCATTCAATCCGGTATGGGCTACCTGGGCGCAGCGGATCTGGGCCAGTTGCGCGCGCGCGCGCATTACGTGCGGGTCAGCCCTGCCGGCCAAAGGGAAGCCGGCACGCACGATGTGGTCGCGATCAAGACAAACGCTTAGCCCGCATTTCTCACCAACTTTCGATGTCATCTGACCGGTCACCGTCCCATTTCACCTGAAATGCGGGCTCTCAGAAACCCGCGCCCCAAACAGTTGGACCCAATCTCGACCACATTGTGTCCGCGTGCCCGGGGCGCCCACGCGGCTGGGGCGCGTCCCGGCTCTGATGAACCGATGAGCCAATTCCCTTTGATGGGCGCGGGTTTCACAGACCCGGAAATCTCACCCGCGGACTCTCAGGAATGCCGCGACCGCCCCACTGGTGAGGTTTCCGGGTTAGCGAGGCTTCGCCTCAGACCGGCGAGGCGTGTGAACGGCTCGTGGCCGCTGGGTGTCCACCACGATCGCCGGCGCCCGGCGCCTCGCTCAGTGGCGCCGCTGCGTGGCGCAGAAACTTGACTCATTTAGTACAGATTCTGAAAAGGAAGTCATTCTAGAATCCTTGAAGCCCCGAACATGTTGCGATCAAGTCAAGTTTGGCCTTCACTCCTATCCCATTCGTTTCGCAAGGATTCTAAGGAGCGAGGCGCGGGAGAGAGGGGCTGGGAAACACGGGGACTATTTCATGTCTATGAGGACTGGGATTTGGTCTGAGGCGCGCCTCGCTAGGGCACTCGAAACCCTGCACGCGGTGCTGGCAACGGTGCCGGCAATTCGCGGCTAGTGAATGGCAAATTCGGCAAAGCGCGCCTGCGCTTGCCCGGTAGGATGTTCCCCGTTGCGTCCGCGGGGCAAGAGAAGGTGGCGGCAGGGCTGTCCGCACCACGGCTGAGACCCGGGCGCTGTGTTTTTATGGAAACAACTGCTGCGGCGCGACCCGAAGCGCCTCCTCGCACGCCGCTCGAGCACCCGAGCGGGGACAAGCGCTTTAAGATCCTGGAAGTGTTCATCAAGCGTCTTCAGCACCGGCAGGACGGGCTGATCGAGGTGTTGCACAAGGCGCAGGAGTTGTTCGGATTTCTGGACAATGGCCTTTTGATGTTTGTTGCTCAGCAATTGCGCCTTCCGCCCAGTCGGGTCTTCGGTGTGGCGACTTTCTATCATCATTTCACGCTGAAGCCCAAGGGGGCGCACACGTGCGTGGTGTGCATGGGAACCGCCTGTTACGTGAAGGGGGCCGACCGGGTTCTGGCGGCGGTCGAGCAGCATGCGGGGATCAAGGCCGGCGGGACGACTGCCGACAGTCAGTTGTCCCTGCTGACGGCGCGCTGCATCGGGGCCTGCGGGATTGCGCCCGCGGTGGTGTATGACGGAGTGGTGACGGCCCGGCAGAGTCCGGAAGACGCGCTCGAGCACGTGAAAGGATGGATGCATGGATCTCGCTGATCTGCTCGAAATCAAGGAGAAGGAGTTGCGGGCGCGCAAGCCGATCCGCCTGCGGTGCTGTCTGGCGGCGGGGTGCATGTCGTCGAATGGCCAGGCCGTGAAGGAAAGCCTCGACCGAGCGGTGCAGGAGGCAGGGTTGGCGGACGAGGTGGAGGTGCGGGGGGTGGGGTGCATGCGGCTGTGCTGCGAGGGGCCTCTGGTGGCGGTGGATCCGGCTGGCATTCTCTACCAGAAGGTGGGGCCGGAGGATGCGGCTGCGATTGTGGGGGCCTTGAAAGGGGGCGAGGCGCGGGTCGAACGGGGCGACCTGAACCATCCGTTCTTCGCGAAGCAGATGTCGATTGTTTTGGAGAACAGCGGCGAAATCGACCCGGAGCGGATCGAATCGTACATCGCCGCAGACGGCTACCAGGCGCTCAACGATGCGCTGGTGGAGATGGAACCGAAAGAGGTCATCGACGCCATTCTGAAGAGCGGTCTGCGGGGCCGGGGGGGTGCGGGCTATCCCACGGGACTCAAGTGGGCCACGGTCGCCAAGATGACCAGCCCGAAGAAGTATGTGATCTGCAACGCGGACGAAGGGGATCCGGGGGCGTTCATGGATCGGAGTGTCCTCGAGAGCGATCCCCATCGCGTGATCGAAGGGATGGCCATCGCCGCCTATGCCGTGGGCGCTGATCACGGGTTCATTTACGTGCGGGCCGAGTATCCCCTGGCCATCAGCCGGCTGCAGACGGCCATCAAGCAGGCCAGGCAGCACGGATTGCTCGGCAGCGGTGTGCTCGAAGCGGCTTTCACTTTCAATGTGGAGATTCGCATCGGCGCAGGCGCTTTCGTCTGTGGCGAGGAGACTGCGCTGATGGCGTCGATCGAGGGTGAGCGGGGCAGCCCTCGTCCGCGTCCGCCTTTCCCGGCGGAGCGCGGGTTATACGGCAGTCCAACGTTGATCAACAACGTCGAGACGTTCGCCAACGTGTCGTCGATCATTCGCAAAGGCGCCGAGTGGTTCGCGGGGATCGGGACCGAGAAGAGCAAGGGCACGAAGGTTTTTGCGCTGGCGGGCAAGATCACCAACACCGGCTTGATCGAAGTGCCCATGGGCACGTCCCTGCGCACAATCGTCGAGGACATGGGTGGGGGCGCGCCCGGCGGCAATCAGGTGAAGGCGGTCCAGACGGGCGGCCCTTCCGGCGGGTGTGTTCCGGCTTCCGAGTTGGACACGCCGGTTGATTACGAGTCGCTCCAGCAACTGGGATCGATCATGGGGTCCGGGGGGATGATCGTCATGGACCAGACCACGAACATGGTCGACGTGGCGCGTTTCTTCATGGAGTTCTGCATGGATGAATCGTGCGGCAAGTGCGTGCCCTGCCGGGCTGGGACCGTGCAGTTGCACGCCCTGCTGGACCGCATCCTGCGCCGCCAAGGGACAGCCCGCGACGTGGAACGTCTCGAAGAACTCTGTGACCTGGTGAAGCACACGAGCCTGTGCGGTCTGGGGCAGACGGCGCCCAACCCCGTGCTCAGCACGCTGCGCTTCTTCCGAAGCGAGTACTTGGAGTTGTTGCAGCCGGGGGTGAGCGCCCCGGTCGTGGCCGGCCACGAGGCTGGTCCGTCCGGCACGGATCCCGACCCGTTGAATCGTGAAGAGGCGCGCCAAGCCAAACGATGAAGGTGAGCAACCGGGATTCGCATTATGCCTGTCAGAACACTCACGATTGATGGCAAACCGGTGAGCGCGGTCGAGGGCCAGACCGTGCTCGACGCAGCGCAGGACGCGGGGATCTCGATCCCGACGCTTTGCCATTTGGATGGGGTGCTGGATGTGGGCGCCTGCCGGCTCTGTCTGGTCGAGGTCACCGGGGTGTCCCGGCTTCTGCCCGCCTGCGTCACTCGAGTGGCCGAGGGCATGGAAGTGCGGACCCAGAGCGAACGGTTGCAGAGGTACCGCCGGATGATTCTCGAACTGCTGTTCGCCGAGCGGAATCACGTCTGTGCCGTGTGCGTCTCGAACGGGCGTTGCGAGTTGCAGAATCTGGCGGTCGCGCAGGGGATGGATCACGTGCGGTTCGAGTACCGGTTTCCGCCGTACGAGGTGGACATCACGCACCGGATGTTCGGCATGGATCACAACCGGTGCGTCCTTTGCAGCCGCTGTGTGCGGGTGTGCTGGTTCATCGAGGGCGCCGCCACCAAGAATGTGGCCGGCCGCGGCGCGGCGGCGCGCATCATCACCGACCTCAGTCAACCGTGGGGAAAGTCGGAAACGTGCACCTCGTGCGGCAAGTGCGTGCAGGCCTGTCCGACCGGGGCGAAGTTCCACAAGGGCTCGACAGTGGGGGAAATGGAGCGGGACCGCTCGCGCCTCGAGTTCATCGTGACTGCACGGGAGAAGAAGCAATGGATCGTCTGACTTTCGCAACTGTTTGGCTGGGCGGTTGTTCCGGCTGTCACATGTCCTTTCTCGACCTGGACGAGTGGCTGGTTGATCTGGCCGATTTGGTCGATGTGGTGTACGGCCCTGTCGTCGATCGCAAGGAGTATCCGGAGAATGTGGGTGTGTGCCTTGTCGAAGGGGCAGTGGCCAACGAGGACAACTTGGAGCAGATCAAGTTGATCCGCGCGCGCACACGGCTTCTGGTTTCCTTCGGAGACTGCGCGGTCACGGGGAACGTGACGGCCATGCGCAATCCGCTGCACTTGGCCGAACCGGTCCTGCGACGCGCGTATCTGGACACCGCGAACCTGCGTCCGCGGATTCCCCAGGCGCGAGGGATTCTGCCGCCGCTGTTGGATCGCGTGCTTCCGGTGCATGAGGTGGTGCCGGTCGACTCTTTCCTGCCGGGATGCCCGCCGCCGGCAGGCCGGATTCGCGCGCTGTTGCAGGACCTCCTTGCGGGCAAAGGCTCTGGCCTGAGCGGCGAGCAGATCCGCTTCGGCTGAGCGGCCCGGTTTCCCGACAACTTCTATGGCCCAAGAGATCAGAATCGACCCGGTCACTCGTATCGAGGGACACGCCAAGATCACGATCCAGCTCGACGATTCGGGCAATGTGTCGTCCGCACGGTTTCATGTGACCGAATTCCGCGGCTTCGAGCGGTTCTGTGAAGGGCGTCCCTTTTCCGAAATGCCCGGGATCACCCCGCGGATCTGTGGCATTTGCCCCGTGAGCCACCTGCTGGCGTCCGCCAAGACCTGCGACCAGATTCTGGCGGTGGATATCCCCCCGGCCGCCGAGCAATTACGGCGCATGATGAATCTGGGGCAGATCATCCAGTCCCATGCCCTGAGCTTCTTTCACCTGAGCGCGCCGGATTTTCTCCTGGGTTGGGAGACACCGCCCGAGCGTCGAAACGTCTTCGGACTGATCGCGGCCCATCCGGAACTGGCGCGGGCGGGAATCCGGTTGCGCCAGTTTGGCCAGGAGGTCATCGAGCATCTGGGCGGTCGCAAGATTCATCCTGCCTGGGCAGTGCCCGGGGGAGTCCGCCATGGCTTGAGCGATTCTGGGCGGGAGGCCATTCGGGCGAAGATCTCCGACGCGAAAGCCGTGGCTCTCAAGGGGATCGACTGTTTCAAACAGGTGCTGAAGACGCACGAGCGCGAGTTGCAGGTTTTTGGCAACTTTCCGAGCCTTTTCATGGGCCTGATCGCCCCCGACGGCACGTGGGAGCATTACGACGGTCAATTGCGCTTCGTGGACGGGGGGGGGAATGTGATTGCTGACCGTGTCGATCCGCTGCGCTACGAACAGGTCATCGGCGAAGCGGTCGAGGACGATTCCTATCTGAAATCTCCTTACTACCGTCCCTTGGGCTATCCGGGCGGCATCTACCGTGTCGGACCGTTAGCGCGACTCAACATCTGCCGGCAGATGGGAACCCCGCTGGCGGACCAGGAGTTGACGATCTTCAAGGGGATGGGCTGGGGCGCGGTGACCTCATCGTTTCTTTACCATTACGCCCGGCTCATCGAGATTCTCACCAGTGTCGAACGCATCGAGCGGATGATTGACGATCCGGTTCTTTCGAGCAAGCAGTTGCGGGCGGACGCCGGCATCAACCGGCGCGAGGCGGTGGGGGCCAGCGAGGCGCCGCGGGGAACCCTTTTCCACCACTATCAGGTGGACGCCAACGGCCTCATCCAGCGCGTCAATCTCATCATCGCCACCGGGCAGAACAACCTGGCCATGAACCGGACGGTGACACAGATTGCGCGCCATTTCATCCAAGGGCCGGAAATCCCGGAAGCGATGCTGAATCGAGTCGAGGCCGGCATTCGCGCGTTCGACCCGTGTCTGAGCTGTTCGACGCACGCCGCCGGGCAGATGGCGTTGCAGGTGACGCTGATTGGGGCAGACGGGCGGGTGCTCGATCGCGTGGCGCGGTGATTCGGATTCGCTCCGTCCGGGCCATCGTCGACCGGCTTGTGGTTGATCCTTGCGCCCTCTTTTTCTTCTCGAAACGGCGGCGGGTACGTTTCACCATCGGGCGCATGACATCATTCTCTTCTCGGAGCGGCGTTTCGCGCCGCCGGTTTCTGACCATCACCGCCAGCGCGTTGGCGGCGCCGACGATCATCCCCGGCAGTGCCTTGGGTGCGGACGGCGCGGTGGCGCCCTCGGAACGCATCACGATGGGTGCCATCGGCTGGGGGATGCAGGGTCCGGGCAACACCGGCGCGTTCATGAACCACAAGGACTGCCAGGTCGTTGCCGTCTGCGATTTGGACAAGAACCACCTGGCTGCCGCTGCCAATGCGGTCAATCGGAAGAACGGCAATCAGGACTGCAAGGCCTACCACGATTACCGGGAGATCATGGCCCGGAAAGACATCGACACCGTGATGCTGGCCCTGCCTGACACCTGGCATGCGCTGACCGCTGTTGCTGCCGCAGAGAGCGGCAAGGACATCTACGGCGAGAAACCGCTGGCGCGCACCATTGTCGAGCAGCAGGCGATTGTGCGTGCGGTCCAGAAGCACGGACGCATCTGGCAGACGGGTTCGTGGCAGCGGTCAGTCGAGAACTTTCACAAGGCGGTCGAGATCGTGCAGAACGGCCTGATCGGGAAGGTCACGCGCGTCGAGGTCGGGCTGCCGAGTGGCCATCACGATTTTGCCGGCACAGCCCCTGAACTTCTCAAGAAGCTCGAAGGCGTTGCGGGGGCGCCCAGGAACCTGGCGCACATCACTCCGGGCAGCCCGGGCTGGAATGTCGCGGTTTCCGCGCCCCCGCCGGAACTCGATTACGAGACATGGCTTGGGCCCTCACAGATGGAGCCGTACGTGAAGACGCGCGTGCACATGAACTGGCGCTGGAACTACAACGTCGGCGGGGGCCAACTGCTCGATTGGATCGGCCATCACTGCGACATCGGCCACTGGGGTCTGGGTTTCGACCACACCGGCCCTGTCGAGGTCGAGGCCCAGGGTGAATTCCCGCCCAAGGATGCCATTTGGAACACCTGCACGAAGTACCGCATCACCTGCGTTTACGCCGAGGGCGTGACGATGGTGATTGCCGGGGGCCACGGCGATATCCGCGGCGGCACGAAGTGGATCGGCAGCGATGGCTGGGTCTGGGTCGATCGTGGCGGGTTCGACTCCTCGAAGGAAGACTTCAAGGATATCTCGCGTCTGCCTGAAGACCTGCGCAAGGTGAAGGTCTACTATTCGCGCAATCACCAGCGGAATTTCCTCGATTGCGTGAAGTCCCGCAAACCGACCATCGCGCCCGTCGACGCGGCTCATCGCTCGGCAATTCCGGGTCACCTGGGCCTGATCGCCATGATGGTCGGTCGCAAGGTGAAGTGGGATCCGAAGAACGAGGTCATTCTGGGGGATCCCGAGGCGGCCAAGCTTCTGAGCCGGGAATATCGCCCGCCTTACAGGCTGGCGTGATCACCTTTTCGCGAACGTTGTCAGGCGAGTTTCTCGAACACCCGGCGGGCGTATTCGGCGCTGCGGCGGTGGGCTTCGACGGGGTCGAGTGTTTTGGGCGTGCCGGTCTCGACTGCGATTTCGAGGACCAAGTGGGGTTTGGCTTTCTTGCGCGCCAGGGCTTCGGCGAGTGCCTCGTAGTCGATGTCGCCCGGGCCGAGGATTTCGGACCAGACGCCGTTCTGCGACTGGCGCAAGTGGACCTCGCTGACCCGCTGGCCATAGAGTTCGACAACGTCGAACAGGGCGACCTGCGAGTTGCCTGCCCCACGATACAGCCAGTGCGCGTCCAAACAGAGCGTGACATGGCGGGGATCGGTCCCGGCCAGCATGTGATGAAATTCGCGCGCCGCCATGCGCAATTCGATGTCGTGGTAGTGGTACGCGAGCGTCATCTTGAGATCGCCCAACTCCTTGCCCAACCGGTTCAGCGCGGCCGCCTGGGTCCGCAGTTGCTCGTCGGTTTTGTTCTCCGGACCGCCCCAGCGCAACGGATTGGGATTGGTCACGATGATCCGCGTGCCGAAACGCTTGACCGCGCTCGCCGTGGCCAGGATCTGTTCGATGCTCCGGTCCGCCTCGGCGGGTTCATGCAGGCTGCTGTTGACGTACATCGATCGCATCTCGAGATCGTGCTTCTTGAGCAAAGGCAGAAGTTCCCTCAGATCCTCGATGCTCCCAACGCCAGGCTCGAATCCGTTGAGGCCGCTGGCCGCCACGTCCTTCAAACCCGCGTCCAGCGAGTTGGCAAAGTCGCGCCCCTCGCGCTGGTAAAACACCTGCCAGGAATAGGCGTTGGTGGCGAGGTGCAGTTTGTCGCCACGGGCGGCGCGGGCCAGCGACGGGGTGGCGAGTGCGGCGGCGCTCGCCAGGGCGGCGCGGTGCAGAAAGCTCCGACGCGAGTGCGATTGGATTTGCATCGCCGCCATCTAAGCATGGCCTGGCCTGGCCCGCAATGCCCACCTCAGCGTCTCCGGGCTGGACCGGGATTGGCACGCCGACAGGCAAATGCAATGGGGTCGCATCTCAATAGTTGACCCGCGGTAGGCGATGAGATGGATCGGCGGGATCGTCGCATCGTCCACGGGATAGGCGATCCCTTCGTTCATCGGGATCACGACAACAGACACCGGAAGCTGCCGCCTTCAGAGCCACGGGCAAGCGTGGAGACCTCGTCGAGCTACTTGTCCGCCGCCGCTTTCCTCGCTTCGGCGATGACGGCATGGAAGGCAGGTTTGGGTTGGCTGTTGCCGTCGAACAAGAGCGGTTTGCCACTGGCGCGCCACGAGTTCGCATCGTTCGGCCCCCAGAAGGTGACGATCTCCACGTGTTCGTCGTGTTTGAGGAAGGCCCGGAAGAGTCCCGCGTACGCCTCGGCCAGTCGCCGGTCGGCGTCACTTACCAGGCCGCCCTGGGTGGTCGCGGCGTTGTTGGCGATATCCGCCCCGAAACTGCGCTGGCCGCCCTGCGCGCTGTTGACGTCGAGTTCCGTGATGTGAATGGGCAGTCCGAGCGTCGCGATTTCCGTCAGTGCTTGGTCCATGGTCTCGAAGCTTGTCGAGACATTGACGTGGGCCTGCGATCCGATGGCGTGGACGGGGACCTTTTGCTCCTGCAGCGATCTTGATCAGCGCGATGAGCTTGCGGCGTTTGGCCGGGTTCTCGAGCGAGTAGTCGTTGTAGCGGAGGATGGCATCCGGGTCGGCCTCGTGGGCGTATTGGAACGCCTTGGCGATGAAGTCGGGTCCGATGATCTCGAGCCAGAGCGAGTTCCGCAGGATGCTGGTGCCGTCGTCCGAGACGGCCTCGTTGACAACGTCCCAGACCTTGATCTTGCCCTTGTAGCGGCCGACGACGGTGTGAATGTGCTCACGCATCCGCTGGAGCAACTCCTCGCGGGACGCTCGTGGTCCGTTGTACGGGCCAAGAAGGCCGCCGCCGAACCCACGCCCCAAGCGCGCACGCCCGCCCCGGTTCATCCCCGCAGCATTCGTGTCCGCGACAGTGCTTGGCGCAGCGTTGGTGACGTGCGGGGGTGGATTCGTGCCGGCGAACACCCAGTTGGGTGTCTGGGCGTGCCAGACGAGCACGTGTCCCGCCAACTCCATGCGGTTGCGCAGGCCAAAGTCCACGAAGGCGTCGGCGGCGGCAAAAGTGTAGCCGTCGGCGCCTTCGTCGCGGATGGATGAGTGCCCATTTCATTTCGTTCTCCGCGACGACCTGGTTGAACTGCTCCTTGACCAGAGCGATGTCGTTGCTGATCTGCTCGGGAGCTCCGGCGGAACCCGCTGCCGGTCGCCACGCTGCGGTTGATGGCCGTGCCAACACGGAAATGACCTTGGTAGGCGTCCTTGAGGGTGGGTGTCTGGGCAGACCAAACCGTGGTGCTCAGGGCGAGCAGTGCCGCCGTGAACAAGGCGATCTGCAGATCAGGATTTGAGTTCATGGACTTCACCATAAGCCTCACCGTACCACCGAGGAGAATCAGTCTTCTCATTGTCACAAGAGCCCTTCTTGGGGGGTGACCGGAGGTTTTGCGCCTGTTATTTCAACCTTATTGCCCGTTCCAGCGGAGTGATTTGCCTTTGGCCAAGGTGACCTCGTGCAGCACCGAGCCGTAGCGCGCCTGTGTTGAGCCGCCGTTGGGCGATCGAACGGTGGCATCAACCAGCTTGCCGTCCTTCCAGGTCACATCGACCTCGAAGCCGCCGCGCGCGCGCAGCCCTTTCACGCTGCCGCTGGGCCAGGCTTTGGGCAGCGCGGGCAGCAATTCGATTTCGCCGACACGGCTTTGCACCAGCATCTCCGCGATGCCCGCCGCGCCCCCAAAATTGCCGTCGATCTGGAACGGCGGGTGCGCGTCGAACATGTTCGGATACGTCCGCTCGGGGCTGAGGAGGAACTTCAGAATCTCGAACGCGTGGTCGCCGTCACCCAGATGGGTCCACAGGCAGAGGCGCCAGGCCGTGGCCCAACCGGTCGCCTTGTCGCCGCGGATTTCCAGCGACTTCTTCACCGCCGCCGCCAGTTCCGGTGTGTCGCGGCGGTGGATGTCGCGGCCCGGATACAACCCGTAGAGATGCGAGACGTGGCGATGATGAAGGTCGCCCGCCTTCATGTCCCAATCTTCGAGCCATTCCTGCAATTGCCCGGCGCTGCCGATCTGGTTCGGCGCGAGCCGTGCCCGCGCGGCAGCGAGTTGTTTGCGGAAATCCTCATCCACGCCCAGCGTCTCCGCGGCTTTGACCGTATGGGCGAAGAGGTCGCGCAGGATTTGCATGTCCATCGTGGGCCCGGCACAGACCGCCGCGCCAAATGGATGACCGTTCTCCGGCGAGATGGAGGGATTGGTGACGAGCCATTGGTGTTTCGGTTCTTCCTGCAACGTGTCGAGGAAGAACTCGGACGCCCCCTTCAGCGCGGGGTAAATGCGTTTCAAGTCCGCCTTGTCACCGCTGAATTCATAACGATCCCAGAGATGCAGGCACAGCCACGCCCCGCCGCTTGGCCACATGCCCCAGTTGGGCCCGTCAATCGGCGCGGACGCACGCCAGAGATCGGTGTTGTGATGCACCACCCAACCGCGCGCGCCATACATGTTCTGGGCGGTGCGAGCGCCGGTCACGGTCAGTTCTTCCACCATCGCGATCAACGGATCAACGCACTCGGCGAGGTTGCCCGACTCGGCGGGCCAGTAGTTCATCTCGGTATTGATGTTGATGGTGTATTTGCTCTGCCAGGGCGGGTTCATGCTTTCATTCCACAGGCCCTGCAAGGTTGCCGGCTGCCCTTTCGGACGCGAGCAACTGATCAGCAGATAGCGGCCGAACTGGTAGTAAAGCGCCGCCAGTTGCGGATCATTGCCTTTGGCGAAGCGCTGGATGCGCTCGTCCGTCGGCAGCGTCATGGCCTCACTCGTGCCCAGGTCAATCGTGACTCGTCGAAACAGCGCCTGGTAATCCGTGAGGTGGGCTGTGCGCAGTTCGGCAAACGACTTGCGGGCACCGGCGGCAAGCTGCTGCTTCACGATGCTCTCCGGATCGCCGCTCACGGCGTCGAACCGCTGGTAGCTCGTGGCGGCGGCGATCAGCAGCGTGACTTCGTCGGCGTCGCGCACGGAGACGCTCCCCGATTCGGCCGTGGTCTTGCCGCCCTGGGCCATGAGTTTCACGCGCGCCTGATACTTGAGTTGACCCTTGGTGCCGCCAGCGCTGCCGCCCGCTCCGCGCATGACCAGCGTGTCGTTACCGTCCGTCTCCACCGACGCAGCCATCGGTGTTTTCATGCCGGCGACGAAGGAGAGCTTGCCGGGCTTGTCCGCCGCCAGGCGCATGACGATGACGTTGTCCGGGGCGTTCGCGAACACTTCGCGGGTGTAGCGCACGCCGTCGCTGGTGTAGCTGACCGTGGCGGTGGCGGTATCGAGACTGAGATCCCGCCGATAGTCCTGTACGTTCGTTGTGCCTGGGAACGTCAGCAGCAAGTCGCCGACGGTCTGATACGGCATCTGGCCGAGCGGCTTGGCCATGACCTTCGCGCTGATGAGCCCGGCAGCCTCGCGGTATTTGCCCTCGTTGATCAAGCGCCGGACTTGTGGCAGCGCCTCCTTTGCCTCGGGATTCACCGGATCGTAAGGCCCGCCCGCCCACAGCGTGCCTTCGTTAAGCTGAAGCCGCTCCTGCGCCACGCCGCCAAAAAGCATCGCGCCCAAACGGCCGTTGCCGACCGGCAGCGCCTCGACCCACTTTGCCGCTGGTTTCTCATACCAGAGCAGGTTGTGAAGATTCGAGCCAGCAGCCTGTCCAACCTCGCCTGGCTGGCGTTCTTGGGACAGGCACCACGGGCCAGCGAAGAGAGCCAAACCAAGGAAGGTCCATTTCACGTGGCTGATTAATAGACCCCGCCACCCACTTGACCGGCTGCGTCCAGCGCCTTTCGCGCCAAAGCCATGGACGTTGACAACCGACGATGAGCGGCTGGCGTTCTGCTCGGCGGTGCTCACGGAGGTTACCCCGGCCAGGCCGGCCAGGCCGGCAAAACCCGCTCCGACCAGGAAGTCGCGTGTCATCATCTGCATGAGCGCTATCTTGGGTGCGCATGAAGCTCGAAGGCAAGCGACCATTCTGGCCGTGACCAGCGCTGCCCCAAAGGCTCGCCGGGGTCAGAGAGAGGACAGTTTCTCTTGGGTCGCGAAGGCGCGGCTCGGCTGAGGTGTGCGCGAATTGTGGTCGGCAGACCGGGATTTCCCCGCTTTCGCCCAACCGACAGTGAGCAAAATCCACTGGTGAAGACGTGAAATGCGCAGCAGGGCAGGGACTCCAGGTCACTCCAGGCGGCGTTTTTGCTGGCCGCGAAGGCCGAGTGACGCTACGCTGGGCCCCGTCAACAATCTGGCTGTGACTGCAATCCTCGGTTCGACCGAGCAACTCAAATGGACTCGATGACGCACTCCCTACGCACGATGGCATCTCTGGCGCTATGCGCGACCGCGGTTTTCGCCCAGGAGACCCCGGCGCAACAAGCCGAACGCATGGCCTGGTTCAATCACGATCGCTTCGGTCTGTTCATTCACTGGGGCGTCTACTCCGTGCCCGCCGGCGAGTGGCAGGGCAAGACCAACTACGGCGAGTGGTTTCTGGAGGAAACCAAAATGCCCGTCTCCCAGTACATGAAGTACGCCAAGGAGTTCAATCCGGTCAAATTCGACGCGCGGCAGTGGGTGCAGATGGCCAAGGACGCCGGCATGAAGTACATCGTCATCACCTCGAAACACCACGATGGTTTCGGGATCTTCCGCTCGGACCTGACCGATTGGTGCATGAAGTCGACGCCTTTCCCGCGTGATCCGCTCCGGGAATTGGCCGATGCGTGCAAGCTGGAAGGCATTCGCCTCTGTTTCTACCATTCGATTATGGACTGGCATCACCCGGATTGGGAGACGCGCCGGGCCTGGAACGACACGACGCCGGACACGCCGCCGGTCATGGAACGCTATATCGAGTTCATGAAAGGACAACTCAAGGAACTCATCACCCGCTACGGCCCCCTGGGTATTCTGTGGTTCGACGGCGAATGGGAAAAGCCTTGGACCGTCGAGCGGGGCCGCGATTTGTACAACTACGTCCGCGGCCTCCAACCGGACATCATCATCAACAACCGCGTCGGCAAGGGGCGGGCCGGCATGAACGGGATGGACAAGGGCGAAGGCGGCGTGGGCGACTACGGCACGCCCGAGCAAGAGATCCCCGCGACCGGCTTCGGCCCGGGCGTGTATTGGGAATCGTGCATGACGATGAACAACCACTGGGGCTACAATAAGCACGACCAGAATTGGAAGAGCACAAAAACGCTGGTGCGCAATCTCGTCGACTGCGCGAGCAAAGGCGGCAATTACCTGCTCAATGTGGGGCCGACCAGCGAGGGCCTTTTCCCCGAACCGAGCGTCCAGCGCCTGGCCGAAATCGGGCGTTGGATGAAAGTCCATCACGAATCGGTCTACGGCACCACCGCCAGTCCGTTCAAAAGCCTGGGTTGGGGCCGGTGCACCCAGAAGCCGGCACCGGGCGGCAAGACCCGCCTCTACCTCCACGTGTTCGACTGGCCCGCGGACGGCAGCCTGCTGGTCCCCGGCCTGAAGAATGTCGTGGATTCGGCTGCATTGCTCGGAAGCGATGTCCCCGTCCGCTTTGCCCAGACAGCCGAGGGCGTCACGCTGACGTTGCCGTCGACGGCCCCGAACGCGTTGTCGTCGACGATCGCATTGACCATCCAGGGTCAACCATCGCTTTAGCCCGCATTTCTCGCCAACGTTCGATGTCATCTGACCGGTCACCGTCCCATTGCACCTGAAATGCGGGCTGTCAGAAACCCGCGCCCCACCTGGGTCACCGACCGTCGACGCCCTGCTCATCGATGAGCAAGCTGCAAACATCGGGGCACCATGGGACGCGCACCTTCTTGCGGGTCGCGGGCCTGCTGGTCGCGGGGCTGGGCCTCATTTTTCTCATCGTCGGCCTCGTCAGTTTCTTCGGTGCCTTCAGCGGCGGCGGGCCGCCGCGGTTGTTCTGGTGTTGTTTCGTCGGGATGCCCCTGCTATTCGCTGGTGGTGTGATGTGCCTGTTCGGGTTCATGGGCGCGGTCGCCCGCTACACCGCCGCGGAACAGGTGCCGGTGGCCACCGACGCCATTTGTGACCTGGCCCAGGGGACTCAGGGCGCCGTCAGAACCGTCAGTCGTGCCGCCGCCCAGGGCATCCGCGATGCGCAGGACGCCACGAAACCTCCACCCGACTGAACCGCGGAACATCGTCCAGGACCCGGAGAGGGGAGGTGACAACACTTCACGCTCGCGCCTGCGCCTCGAGCCAATCGCAAGCCTTGGGCAGCACCTGGCTCCAATGAAAGGTCTTGGCTCGTTCCCACGCACAACGACGATACCGCTGATAGTCCTCCGGCTTGTCAACGCACCGCTGCACGGCGTCGGCGAGCGCTTCCGGGTTTTCCGAGTGGGCGACGCGTCCGGTCTGATCGTGCACTGTGGCCTCGACCAGGCCGGCGACGGGGTAGACGACAGCCGGTGTGCCCATGGCGTTGGCCTCGATCACGTTCAGTCCCCATCCCTCGCGCAGAGAGGCGTGCAGCAGCAAGTGGGCTTCCCGGAGTGCCGCGTCCTTCGTGGCTTCGGGGAGCGGTCCTGCAAAACGCGCCTGCCGAGCCAATCCCAGTTCAGTGGTGAGGGCCCGCAACGCCGGCTCCATATCGCCTGCGCCCACGATGGTCAGCGTGGCTTGGACACCGCGATCGAGCAGACACCGCAATGCCCGGATGCCATGATCGACCCGCTTGTTGGGCGCCAGGCGTGAGACCATCACCAACCGCAGCGGCTGTTCAACGGGTTTGGGATCGAGTTCGGGGATGGCCGCCGTATGCACGCCATAGGGAATCAGTTGAACCCGCCGCACGCCAATCTCGTCGAGGATTGCTTTCGTCGAGGATGAGGCCGTCCAGAACGGCACGTGCCGGTAAAGCCAGATCGTTCGCCGTTCCTGCCACTTTCCCGCCACCGACCACGGCCAGTTGTAGAACACATCCCAGATCGGCCCCAGCACTTCGTGGATGTACGCCACGCACCGGGTGCCCGACCACCAGGGCGCGTACCACGGAATCCCGTGATGCTGGTCAATCACCAGGTCGAATGGGCGCTGCCGCCGGTACCACCGCCGCGCCGCCAGGATCGAACTCCCCTTGCCGCCCCCGCGCACGACGGGAATGCCTTCGATCGTCTCTTCGAATGCGGCTTCGGGGAAATGGTTGGCAAACCAATACACCTCGTGGCCGCGCTCCTGCAGCGCGGACAGGTACCCGGCAGTGACCCGCTCGGCACCGCCCGCCAGCGGGTTGTTCGGATCCCGCCAATTCAGCATCAGAAACCGCATCGGCACCACAAAGTGCGCAGAAAGGCCCAACCCGGCAAGCACAACCCTCAGCAGTCTCGCTTTGGGTGCAGGGCCTCGCCGCCGGGCGAGGGCACCCGGCCCACAGCAAGCTCTGAATGCTCAGGTTGGAGGCCGCGTGCCCCGACGCGGCGCGCGGACAGTTCGCTGCGGATCTGGGACAGGGCACGATCTGGCTGTATCGCATTCACGCTCGACGAACGCCCCCTCCGTCGCAAGAATCTCCGCCATGATGAAGCTCGCCAAAGTCGGATGTCTGCTTGGACTGGTGTCCGTGTCTGGCCTGATCGCGCCGCAAGCCTCGGATTGGGAGCCGGCGCGCGGCCCCCTGATGACGCGCTGGGCCAAGGATGTGTCGCCCCAGAACCCCCTGCCCGAATACCCCCGCCCCCAGATGGTCAGCGCGCGGATTGGCTCAATCTCAACGGTCTGTGGGACTATGCGATCCTCGAAAAGACCGCATCGAAGCCCAGCACCTGGGATGGTCAGATCCTCGTCCCTTACCCTGTCGAATCCGCCCTGTCGGGCGTCATGAAACGCGTCGGCGAGAATCAGCGGCTTTGGTACCGCCGCACGTTCCAGGTCCCCGACGCCTGGAAAGGCAAGCAGGTGTTGCTCCACTTCGGCGCCGTGGACTGGGAAACCACGGTCTGGGTCAACGGCCAGGAACTGCGGGAGCATCGCGGCGGCTACGACGCCTTCAAGCTTCGACATCACGCGCCGCCCTCAAGCCGGGCGCAGACCAGGAGATCGTTGTCGCGGTCTGGGACCCGACCGACGCTGGCTACCAACCGCGCGGCAAACAGATCCGCAACCCGCACGGCATCTGGTACACGCCCACCAGCGGCATCTGGCAGACAGTGTGGATCGAGCCGGTGGACGCCACCCACCTCGATGCGGTGCGGATCACGCCTGATGTGGACGCCGGCACGGTCCGACTCGATTCGCGCGTCCTCGGCGAAGCAGGCGACGTGTCGGTCAAGGTCGGAGGTCTTCGATGGAACCGAAGCTCAACCTGTGTCCAGTGGCGCGATTCGAGAGAAGAACCGCGCCGCGTCCGGCCCGCTCTCGCCGAGACTCGAACTCGCCGTCCAAGACGCCAGGCTCTGGACACCGGACACACCCTTCCTCTACGGACTGCGAGCTCACCGTGACACGACAACGGCGCCGTGGTCGACCAAGTCATGTCGTACTTCGGCATGCGGAAGATCGCGCTCGTCAAGGACGCCGCAGGCATCCTCCGGCTCGTGCTCAACAACAAGCCGCTGTTCCAGTTCGGCCCGCTCGATCAGGGATTCTGGCCCGACGGCCTGTACACGGCGCCCGACGGACGAGGCACTCCGCTACGACATCGAGATGACGAAGCAGCTCGGCTTCAACATGGCCCGCAAACACGTCAAGATCGAGCCGGCACGCTGGTATTACTGGTGCGACAAGCTCGGCCTGCTCGTCTGGCAGGACATGCCCAGCGGCGACAAGTACATCGGCGGACGCGACCCCGACATCACGCGCTCGCCCGAATCGGCCCGGCAACTTCGAGACCGAACTCAAGGCCCTGGTGGACGGCTTCTACAACCATCCCAGCATCGTCATGTGGGTGCCTTACAACGAAGGCTGGGGCCAGTGGGATACACCGCCGCATCGTCGACCTGATCAAGGCCTGGGACCCGACCCGCCTCGTCAACAATGCCAGCGGCTGGACGGATCGCAAGGTCGGCGACGTGCATGGACATTCACACTTACCCCGGTCCCGCCGCGCCGCGCATCGAAGAGAAGCGGGCCGGCGTGCTGGGCGAGTTCGGCGGCCTGGGCTTGCCGCGTCAAGGGCCACACCTGGCAGGACGAAAAGAACTGGGGTTACCGCAGCTACCAAAACTCCGAGGACCTCACCGACGCCTACCTCGCCCTGATCCGCAAGCTCCGCCCGCTGACCGGCGAGCCCGGCCTTGCCGCCGCCGTCTATACGCAGACCACGGACGTCGAGGTCGAGGTCAACGGCCTCATGACCTACGACCGTGCGCTGGTGAAGATGGACGAAGCCGCTGTCCCGCCGGCAAACAGGACCGTCTACACGCCCCCGCCCCCGCGCCGCTCCGACGGCGCCACTCTCGTTCCGCCCGCCACTCCGCTGGTCGCGTGCGACCCGTACTTCAGCATCTGGTCGCCCGCCGACCAGCTGACCGACGAAGACACCACCCACTGGACCGGCAAACCGCATCGACTCACCAGCCTGGTCCGGATCGACGGCAAGACGTACCGCGTCATGGGCGCGAGCCCCGCCCGCGTGCCCGCGCTCGACCAGATGGACCTGACGGTCCTGCCGACGCGCACGCATCTACAGCTTCGAGGGCGACGGCATCGAGTTGACCCTCACCTTCCTGACGCCGGCCCTGCCCGACGACATCGACCTGCTCTCCCGCCCGGTCACGTACCTGATCTGGGGAGTCAAATCGCTCGACGGCCAGAAGCACGACGTCGAGATCTACTTCGACGCCTCGGCCGAGTTGACGGTCAACGATCCGGCCCAAGCCGGTGGTGTGGTCACAGGAGACGTTCGGCGACTCTGGTCGGCGCTCAAGGTCGGCTCGAAGGACCAACCGGTCCTCGCCAAGAAAGGCGACGACCTGCGCATCGACTGGGGCTACCTCTACGCCGCGGCAGACGCGGGACGCGTCCAGCAGGCAGTCGTCGCGCCGGCGACGGCAGCGCGCGCCGCATTCGTGCAGACCGGGGCACGTCGCCCGCGACAATGGATGCGCGCCAGCCGCGCGCCGCCAACGATGACTCGCCCGTGGCCGCCATGACCTTCGGCTTCGAGCGGTCGGCACCGAGGGCGACTGCCGCTGAGCCTGATGCTCGCCTACGACGACCTCTACTCGATCCAGTACATGAAGAAGAACCTGCGGCCCTACTGGCGGCGCAACGGCTGGGAAGCCGCCGACCTGCTGCAAGGCCGCCGCCGCAGGATTACGAGTCGCTCGCAGCAGCGCTGCGCCGCGTTCGACGCGGAGCTGATGGCCGACCTCACGCAGCGCCGGCGGCGAGAAGTACGCCAAGCTCTGCGCGCTCGCCTATCGCCAGTGCTTCGCCGCGGGCAAGTTCGTCGCCGACGCCAACGGCCAGCCGCTCCAGTTCTGCAAGGAAAACCACTCCAACGGCTGCATCGGCACCTCGGACGTGTTCTACCCGATGGCGCCGCAGTTCCTGCTCTTCGGGCCGTCGCTGGCCAAGTCGTTCCTCGTGCCGTTCATGAACTACGCCGCGAGCGAGCGCTGGAAGTTCCCCTTCGCGCCGCACGACCTCGGCACGTATCCCGCACGCCAACGGCCAGGTCTATGGCGACGGCGAGCGCGCCGAGAACAACCAGATGCCCGTCGAGGAGAGCGGCAACCTGCTGCTCCTCATCGGCGCCGTCGCGCAGATGGAAGGCAACGCGGATTTCGCCGGCCTCTACTGGACGCAGCTCGAGCAGTGGGCCGAGTATCTGAAGGACAAGGGCTTCGATCCCGGAGAACCAGCTCTGCACCGACGACTTCGCCGGCCACCTCGCGCACAACGTGAACCTCAGCGCCAAGGCGATCTGCGGCCTCGGCGCCTTCGCCAAGCTCTGCGAGCTGCGCGGCGACAAGGCCAAGGCCGCCGAGTACTTCAAGCTGGCGCAGCGAGTTCGCCGCGCGCTGGGTCAAGGAAGCCGACGACGGCGACAACTTCCGCCTCGCCTTCGACCGGCCCGGCACCTGGAGCCAGAAATACAACCTGATGTGGGACCGCATCCTCGGCCTGAACCTCTTCCCCGCCGAGGTGCCCGGAAGGAAATGGACTTCTACAAGAAGATCCAGAACCAGTACGGCCTGCCGCTCGACAACCGCCAGGCCTACACCAAGCTCGATTGGATCACCTGGACGGCGACGCTCACGCAGAACCGCGCCGACTTCGAGGCGCTGATCGATCCGATCTTCCGTCTTCATGAACGAGACGCCGGACCGCTCGCCGATGACCGACTGGTACCAGACGAAGACGGCGCGGAAGGTCGGCTTCACCGCGCCGCCCGGTGATCGGCGGCGTGTTCGCCCAGATGCTCTACGACAAGGCGGTGTGGAAGAAATACGCCGAGCCGCGACAAGACCAAGGCCGCCAACTGGGCGCCCATGCCCAAGGCCCCGATTGTTACAGAAGTCGTCCCCACGGGTGAGCGGTCCGGACAGACCTGGCGCTACACAACATCGAGCCCGGCCCAGGGCTGGGAACAGCCGGACTTCGACGATTCCAACTGGAAACAGGGGCAGAGCGGATTTGGGACGCGCGGCACCCCCAGCGCCCGGGTGCGAACCGAGTGGAACAGCCCGAACATCTGGCTGCGACGAGAGTTCGAATTGCCGGACATCGCCGGTCAGGAGGTGCAGTTCTTCATCCACCACGATGAAGATGCCGACGTCTATCTCAACGGCGTGCTGGCGCTGCAACGCTCCGGCTTCACGACTGCGTACGAAACCGTGCCGCTCACGCCCGGCGCCAGGACGGCCCTCAAGACTGGCGCCAACACCATCGCCGTCCACTGCCGCCAAACCGGCGGGGGCCAGTATATCGACGTCGGCTTGGTGACGGTGAAAGAGGTCAGGTGATCTCTCGTTGCGAACCGGGTCGCCGCCGGCCAGCCAGCACGGATGCAGGTCGCAACGGATGTCGGTCACCGGGGTGTGCGCAAGAGGCCACACCGCGCGAAATCGGAAGTCATGTTTGTACAGACCCTTAGAATCCTTGAATGATTGAACGACGGCAGAAAACTTGATCTGTCTACAACGCATTTTGGAATTCAAGGATTCTAGACGACTCCGACCATGCGTTAGCCAAGCACCACGCCATCAATGGTCCAAAAAGTGCATGCACCCCTCACCCTGCCCTCTCCCCGCGCTGGGAAAGAGGAAGCTGATGAACCGCGCGGGGAGAGGGATCAAGGGTGAGGGGCCCTGGCGCGGACCTTATGCGAATTCTTGTGCAAGAACCTATATGAGCACCATCCCCTGCACCGCAATCGTTCAAGTTGCTCGCAGGCTGCGAGCGAATTCTGCGGTAAGCTCTTTGTTCGTTTCACCCCATCCTCTGCGCGTCAGCGCCATCGTAGCGCGGCGACCGGCGCGACGGTCGGGTCCAGACGTGCACGAGGATTCGATAGCTTCAGTTGCGGCTTTGCCGCGCTACGTTCCGCGCCGCGCCTTTATCGAGAAGGCCGCCACCATCACCGCCATCGGCTTCGCCGCGCCGCATCTGGCCTCGGCGGCCGATCCGACGCCCTCCGCCAGTCCTCGTCCGAACAGCCGGATTCACGTCGGCCTGATCGGCTGCGGCAACATGGGGCGGGTCAACCTGAGCAACTGCGCCGTGCATCCGGACGTGGTGGTCACGGCGGTTTGCGATGTGGACGAGAACCGGCTCGAACCGATCGTCGAGCGGTTCAAGGGCAGCCGGGGATACCGAGACTACCGGGAGATGCTCGCAGCAGAAGGACCTCGATGCGGTGATCATCGGCACGCTCCCACACTGGCACGCGCTCCAGGCCATCGCCGCCTGCGAGGCGGGCAAGGACATCTACATTCAGAAGCCCATGACGCTGCACCTGGCGGAGAGCCTCGCGGTGCGCAATGCCGTCAGGAAACACCAGCGCATCAGCCAGGTGGGCACCCAGCACCACGCCCGCGAAGAGCATCACCGCGTGATCGAATACGTCCGGTCCGGCAACCTCGGTCCCATCGGCGTGGCGCGCGCGTTCAACGTCATGAACCAGACACCACGCGGGATCGGCACGGGCGGGTACCAGAGCGCTCCGGAAGGGATGGACTGGGACCTGTGGTGCGGACCCGGGCCGCTCGCGCGCTACAACCGGCTGCTGGCCACCGATGCGTATCACCATTGTTCCTGGATGGATTTCAGCGGCGGTTGGACTCCCGGCAACGGGCCGCACATGCTCGACCTGCCCATCACGGCGTTGGACTTGGGTTACCCGCTCGTGACCAGCGCGTCCGGCGGTCGCTTCGTGGTCCGCGACGACGGCGACGCCTACGATCATCACGAGGTGCTCTGGCGCTACCCGAACCTCACGCTCACCTGGATGATGTCGCTCACCAACAGTTACGGTTTCGACCTGCAGGGCGACCCGCAGCCCCGGACCCGCCTGGGTGTCTATTTCCACGGAGCCAACGGCACGTTCTACGCCGATTACCTCGGCGCTTCCACCCTGGTGCCCGAAGGGGACGCCCTCGAAGGGCAAGTCCGCCCCGCCACAGTCCATCCCTCCTTCCCCCGGCCAGGAGCGCGAATGGCTCGACTGCATCAAGTCGCGTCAGCAGCCCAGTTGCAGTGTCTTCCACCATGTGAAAGTGGATGTGCCGATTGCGCTCAGCCTGCTCTCCCTGCAATTGGGCCGCTCGATCCGCTTCGATCCGCAAAGCGAGCGCATCGTTGGCGACGACGAAGCAGCCCGTCGGGCGATTCCGGAATACCGTGCGCCGTGGAAGTTCCCAAGCGAGTATCTGCGGGCATCTCGTGAAAAGCATCCCTTCCGCGAGGTAAGGGTCTGTGCAAAAATGACTTCCGATTTTGGCGGGAGCGCCACCGGGCCAGATGCGAGGCTCGAGGGAGGGAGTGTATCCGCAGCGATACTCGACCGACCGAGGAACGAAGCAGATGGCCCGGTGCCGCCCGCCCCGCAGGCTGGGGGGCTTTGGCTCGCTGGTCCCGCGGTCGCGGGATTGCTCCTCGGTCACAGACCGCTGCGGGTATGCTCCCTCGTCGCGCCTCGCCAGCGAGCCAAATCCCCTCCAGCAAAACCGGAATTAATTTTGCGCAGACCAAAGCAGGCGCGAAGTCGGAGCATCCGTCGAGCCCGAGGAACTCGACGCCGAATTGCCGTCCGACTGGGCGGGCTACGAGTGCCTCGTGCTCGAAAACAGAGTGTTGGTTCGCGACGGACTGAGGCGCGTCGTGCGGGGCATCATTCGGCCTTGATCCAGACCACCGATTGGGGGCCGTCGCGACGCGGGCGCGCTGCGCCGCTGCTCTCGCCGGAGCGATTGAGCCGTGCGAAGTAGGGGATGGCCAGCAGCGGACTGCTGTCGGCCCAGGTGCCGTTGATGACGTTGACGCCCTGGAGGAGATCGGGGCGCCATTCGAGAGAAAGCGGCGTCTGGCTCAGGGGTTGGTCGAGATCGGGTTGGTCGGCCCGTTCGACGCTGTAGACGAGGGGGCCGCAGCGGAGGGCGACGCGGCCGCGATCGGCCTCGATGCGCTCGTCGGCGGTGATGCGCTGGACGGCGAGCGGCAGAACCAGGTCGAGGGTGTCGCCCCGCTCCCAATCCCGGATGACGGCGGCGTAACCGCGCGTGATCGTCGGGGCGACGGGTTGGCCGTTCAGGGCGAGCGACACCAGGCCCTGGGCGGGGGGGGCGCCCGTGTAAAGGCTGCTGGTTTTCCAATTTGGCACGCGGAGGAAGACCGAGAAGCGTTTGGCTTGTTTGGGGTTGAGCGTGATCGACACCTTGCCGCTCCAGGGATAATCGGTCCGCTGCACCACTTCGACATCTGTGCCTGCGACGTTTTCGACGGTGATGGTGCTGCCGATGAAGAGGTTCACGTAGAGGGCGTCCGGGCCTTTCACGTAGGTCCAGGTTGGAATCATCAACAGCGTGCGCGGGATGTTGCCGACGCAGCATGGGCAGGCGTGCCACGGGGTGCGGCGGCCGTCGATGAGCGGGTTGGTGTAGTTGAAGGTTGTTCCATCGAGGTCGATGGCGCCCAGGAGCGCGTTGTACATGGTTTCCTCGTAGAGATCGGCGTACCGGGCGTCGTGGTAGGCCAGATTCAACTTGTGCTGGAAGAAGATCAGGCCGCAACTCGAACAAGACTCGCAATAGGCCTGGTTGCGCAGCGAATAGTCCGGGCCAAAGCCTTCCGAGGTCTCGCCGCTGCCCACGCCGCCGGTCACGTAGTACTTCCTGTTGACGAGATTGTCCCAAAGCGACATGACGGCGCTCTGATAGTCGCGGTCATGTGTCTCGGCGGCCACGTCCGCCATCGCGGAGTAGCTGTAGACGGCCCGGACGGCATGGCCCACGGCCTCGTATTGCTGCTGGACGGGCAGGTGGCTTTGGTCGTATTCGCTGCCGTCGCGGCGGCAATCGAGGAGGAACTTGGCCAGGGCGACGTACGCATCGCCGCGGCCGTGGCCTTCGAGATCGTTGACGAAACGTCCGAACCGGACCAGGGCTTGTTCCATTTCCTGGTGGCCGTCGTACCAGTCTTTCCTGCCTGGGCCCAGATTGGCCACCCAGCAATCGGCCAGTTTTCGGGCTGCCTCGAAGAGTCGCCGGTCCTGGCCTTTGGCGAGGGTGAAATGGTTGATAGCCGATTCGATGAAATAGCCGGCGACGTATCCTTCGTGATCGCCGCGGTTGCGGGGCGCCCAGCGTTCCGGCCAATGGTCGCGGTTGGCCAGCGTGTAGGCCGTCTGGAGATAACCGTCCGGCTCCTGGGCGGCGAGGATCTTCGGAATCCAGTCTTCGAGCGTGGTCCGCATCTTGGCTTGGGCCGCGGTGATGTCGGCATCGCCCTCGGGATCCACCATGAGGGCGAGGCACATCGCCTCGACCGTTTGGTGCACCCAGGCATTGGCAAACACATAGCCTTTGTGTCGTCCGTGCGGTTCGCCCCGGAGCGCTTTGGCGGCCTCGATGAAGTTATCGATGCCGCCTTCGCCCTGAGTCAGGTTCGTGCGGCTGATCTGGTCGATGCAGTGGGGAATCCAGTGGGCAATCAGCGCCTTGGCCCGCCGGTTCCACAGGGGGCTGTCGATGCGATAGTGCTTGGTATAGACCACATCGAGGCGCTCCGCCGGGGGAGGCAACTCGACTCGGACCGTCAGATCCGAGGAGGCGCTCAGAGGGTCTTGCCCTGCGCTCAACCGGACGACGTAGACGCCCGGCTCGGAAAAGACCGCCGCCGTGACTGCTGCGCTCGCGTCGTCGAACTTCACTTGGCCGGGCCCGGAGACTTTGCTCCAGGTCACGTTGCCTGCGGGAGGCCCTTTCAAGGTCTTGACCCGGCCATCGAGGTAGGTCTTTCCGCCCAACATCACGACGCGATGGACGCCGGCGTCGACGCGGGGGGGAAAGTCAGGCGACTGCCCGGAATCGAACACTTTCCATTCGAGAATACCCGTCGAGAACTCGCCGTCACCCTCGACTTCGAGGCGGAGTTTGGCCGTGCGGACCTCATCGAAGGTCGTCGTGTTGAACTGATCGCCTCTCACACCCAACCCGGCGCTATTGGGGACCGGGCGGAACTCGCCTTCGGTCCAGTAGAGCAGGCGGCAGGCCCTGGGCAGCCGGACACCCTGGCGATCGTCCCACCAATAGACATCGACACGTTTGGTGGCGATGGGCTGGCTCCAGTCGTATTGAACCCACTGGATGCCGGTGCGCGGCCAGTTGCCATACGACCCGGTGCCGCGCTGGCGTGAGTTGCGCGGATGATTGTTGTCGTTGAGAGCGCTGAGGGACGTGTCGCCCGAGACATAGGAGCAGGAGGGTGTCGCCACGATGGCGAGGTTCACTCCCGCGTCGGCGTCGGCGGCAGCCGCGGGTGTTTGGGCGAGAACGGAGCTGGGCCAGATGCCGAGCGGGACAAGAAGAAGGAAGGGGGCGAGTCGCATACGAGGTCTCGGTGTCATCTCATGAGTTGCATCGGAGTATCACTGCCGCGGGGGCAAACGCAAGCGTGCCAGCAGATCTCATTTTGCTACACATGAATCGTCTGTGCTCCTAATGCGTAATCCTAATCGTAATCCAATCGGCGACAGGAGATTGCGATTACGATTAGGAGTAGGAACCCCCGGTTCATCTCGCCGGGCAGTTCGACAGCCGGTGAACGGTGACTTTCCCGCTCACCCGGTGCTCACCTCGGGAAGATGGCAGGGGTGAGGGCGAACGTCATGCCTGCCCGCCCTCGATGCACGATCTCCGGGTCTGTGAAAACCACGCCCGGCTTTGGCGGGAGGCTCATCGGTCCAGATGCGAGGCCCGAGGGAGGGAGCGTATCCGCAGCGCACTCGACCGACCGAGGGCGACGCGATGACACGGTGCGCCGCTCCGCAGGACTGGGTCGCTTTGGCTCGCTGGTCCCGCGGCGCGGGATTGCTCCTCGGTCACAGACCGCTGCGGGTATGCATCTCTCGTCGCGCCCGGCCAGCGAGCTCAAATGCTCGTCCAGCAAAATGCGGACTAAAGCACTGCACTTACACGCACCTGAGTGCAATCGTGCATCGAGGGCAGGCGGGCAGACGTTCCCCTTCACCCCTGCCCTCTCCCCGAGGAGAGGGAGACCATTCGTGCGCCTCGCTCGATTCGTGCATCCTTGTTGTTCGGTTCACCCTTTCTTATCTTCGGATCCCGAGCGGCACGGGGTCAGGGCTGCTCGGATGGCCCCAGAGCGGACGAGCTGTTCGCCTCTCCCTTGGGGAGAGGGTAAGGGTGAGGGGGAATAGGCCCTCACGATGGTTGAGGACATTCCGCTTCGCGCAAATGCGTGCAAGGTACAGGCTGAAGCACCCGCACTCCAGACGCTTCGCGCTGCCCGACGCGTTCGTGCCTGGCAGCTTCCGTGCAAGCTCGGCATCTCAGGCGGGCTAAGGCTGACGCGAATGCGCGGTGGCGAGCCGGATGAGAGGGGACGGCGTCGCGCATCCTGGTGATTCCAAAGCTTAGCGAGGCTGCGCCCGCCCATGAACCTCGGAATGCAATTGCTGATTTCCAAGCACTTCCCGATTCCGGGTTCATGGGCACAATGAACCCGCAATTTGGCGGGTTGGGGTCAGACGGACGAGGCGTGTTACCAGATCGTTCGCGAGGGTCCCAGAGCGGCAGAAGACTGCCGCACTCCAAAACGCTTCGCGCGGTCCGGAGACGTCCGAAAAGGCGCTAGTCCCGCGGCTGCGGGAGACTGCGCCAGTCCTCTGGCGCTTTGGCTCTGCGGGTTGAACAAGGCTGCGCGGCGCAAAAACTTGACTCATCTGGTACAGATTCTGAAGAGGAAGTCACTCTAGCGAGGCGCGCCTCAGACCAAAACCCCAGTCCTCATAGACATGAAATAGTCCCCGTGTTTCCCAGCCCCTCTCTCTCGCGCCTCGCTCCTTAGAATCCTTGCGAAACCAGAGGGATAGGGGTGGAGGCCAAACTTGACTTGATCGCAACATGTTTGGGGCTTCAAGGATTCTAGACCCCTTGAACGCAGCACAAAAACTTGGCTTGTCTGCAACACATTTCTCCGGTCAAGGATTCTAGACTGGCCCGCAAAAAAAAGAGGCCGGGGCGCGAGCCCCGGCCTCGATGTGACTGCGTCCGAACGCAGTGAATGCTACTTCTTGATGCGCCCGAACATGTACGGCACGCCGGCTTCCGGCGTGAACGTGTACGGGCTCGTGGCGGTCACATCCTGCCACGGTCCGAGGATGTTGGTCGCCGCTTGCAGTGTCCCGCCGTTGGTCCACGAGATGGTGATCGTGCCGTCGGTGTTCCTGGCGACGGTGATCTCCGGCTGACCGGCGCACGGGACGATCTCGATCGGCCATGTGCCTGCGGTTGCGGCGTTGGCCAGGAGGACGCTGCCAGGGAACTGGACGTCATTGGCCGCCGATCCGAACACCCAATGGAAGCCGCCGCCGCCCCGCTCCCAGAAGAGGGTGCGGATGGTGTAGGTGCCCTGGGCGAGTGTGATGGCCCCGACCGTATAGCTGTCACCCGTGTTGGCATCGAACTGGATGCGATCGCCATTGATGATGCCAAGGCCGCCGTTCGAGGTCGCCACGATGCGATCCCAGGTCTGGCCGACGATCTGCAGGTAGCCGCCGTCGTCACCCTGGAATCCGAAGTAGTAGGTCCCGTCAGCCGGGATCACGAGTTGCGCCTCGCCAAGGATGGCGAAGTCGTTGTCGTCGGCGGCCGTGTCGTTCGGGAACGGCAAATAGCCCGCCTGAGTTCCGCCGGCCGCTTCAGGATCCGCGTATTGGATCTTGGCCACGCCGGTCACGGTGGGAGCACCCACCAGTTCGGCCTCGGCGTCGGCGACCGAGTTGAGGGCCGTCCCGCCGGGTTGCGAGTAGGCGACGGTCCAGCCGGCGGTCGACACGCCCGGAACGAGCAGGCCGTTCGCGCCGACCAACTGCCACTTCGCAGCGTCCGCGTCATTGGCGTACTCGCCCTTGGCTGCATACAGCTCGACGAACGCGCCACCGCCGTCTTCGAAGAACAGGAAGTCAAGGTCGTACTCGCCCACAGCCAGGTCGATGACGCCGCGGGTATTGGCATCGCCCGTGCCGTACTGGTAGGTGATGATGTCCGTGCCGCCCGGGGCGAACTGCCCGTTGCCGCTCACGCTCACCCAGTTCTGTCCCCGGATGCGCAGGGCGAAGCCGTCGTCCGAGTGCACGCCGAACGTGTACAGGCCGGCTTCGGTGATCTTGATCTTGGCCTTGGCCGAAATGACGAAGTCATTGTCGTCCCCGTCGCGATCGCCCGGGAAGGTGATCTCAGCGCGGAAGATCCCGGGGCCGCCGGCGCCACCCGGGTCGTTGAAGTTCACGACCGGCGACGTGGTGTCGACGATGGACGCGCTGGTGTTGTACAACGCGGTGACGGCTGCCGTGATGTTGCCGACGTTACCGACGTCCCGAACCGCCCGGATGGCAAACGCACCGCAGGGGGCTTCAGGTCCCGGGAGCGGGCCGTCGGGGAACAGACCGGGCGCCACGCCGGCCAATTTGGCTGCGGCGCGTGTCTCGTACTCGACCACGTAGCCGTGTATGGTGCCGCTGCCTTCGGGCGGGATGCCCGTGATGTTGTCGTTGAGCAGGCCGCTGCCGATCAACTCCGCGGCGTCTTCGCCGGTGCCTGCGTTGTTGGGCTCGCCAGCGTTCCATTCGTACCAGGTGTACTCTTCACCCGTGACCCAGACCCACCCGATGGTGCCGTCCGTTCCGGACTCGAAACCGCCGTAGAGTTCGTTGTCCGTCAAACCGATCCAGACACTGTCACCGGTCGCGATCATTCGAACGAAGTCGCGTTCCTGACTGGAAAGGATGGTGACCAAGTGACCGGCTTTGCTCTGACCGGAGAAGGGCTCGACCGAGGCTTTGGACGCCACTTCGGAACCCACCCAGTTCTTCGCAGCGCGGGTCACCAAATAGACGTTCCAGGTGTCGCCGGCGCCGTAAGGCGCCTGATAGACCTGGTACGCAGCAACGGTGAATTGCCATGCGAACGTGTACGCCTTGGCCGGCGTGCCCGAGTCGCTCAGATCGATCGCGACGGTGTACGTGCCGGCCGGCAGGAAGGCCGCCGGGCGCGGAATCGTGACGGTTGTCTTGCCGCCAGCGGTCACGACATTGGCCGTTGTCTCTGTGCCGTTCAACTTCACCTTCACCGTGCTCTCATTCACCGGCGAAACGCCGTGGGTGATCTCTGCGCTGATGACGGGATCGGGAAGGACCGCCTCGCCGCGAAGCGGAGTGATCTTCGAGATCCAGGGAGCGGCGGCGCTGCTCTCGCGGTAGGCCTTGAGGCCGCCGTTGGCAACGTCGTTGATCAGGGTCTTCACACCGTCTTTGACGCTGAAGAACTCGCAGTTTGCGCCGTTGCCGGGAAGCTCGCCGGCGCCGTTTTCCCAAATCAGGCGGATCGGGTAGATGCCCGGAGGATCGACCACAACGGTGAAGATCGTGTCGGATGCTCCACGACCGCCGTCGAACTGGCCGACGATCAGACCGGTCAAGTCGCCCGGGGCTGTTCCCACGCTGACGCGGAAGCCGTCGTCACTGTTGACGCCAAGCTGATACATGCCCGCAGTCGGGAACTCGATGTAGGTCAGGATCTCCTCAGTCGAGGAACCGGTGAGAGATGTGGTCCCGGGGAAGCCGGGGAACATCAAATCCTCGAAGCCGTTATCGACATTGAAGTTCCCGGCGGCGGCCGGGGCTGCCATGTTGAAATTCACCACGGTCTCGTGGGTGAAGAGGCCGCCGGTGGCGCCTGTCAGATCCGCGAGGTTTTCTCCCTGCAGACCGGCCAACTGTTCCTCCGTCCACCAGAGGGTGTTGGGCTGGAGGGTTTCGGTCTGGTAGGGCCGCATCAGGAAGCCCGGCTTGCCGGTGTCGACCGAGGCGGTCGGGACCTGGTAGGCGACGGGGATGTGGTTGTACGCGGCGACGACCGCCGTGCGTGTGCCCGAGATGGTCCGGCCCGCGCTGTCCTTGAACTCGACGTCGACGGGAATGCTCGCGCCGGAAGCCAGGTAGGTCGGCGAGGCCCATCGGGCCGTGGTGGTTGCGCCGACCTTGCTGAAGGTCAGCGGCGTGGCGTCAGCGCCATTCACCTTCATGGTCACGGTGCCGGTGTCCACGGTGACGGCCCCGGCATCCTCGATCTGCACCGAGACACTGATGGCGTCGGCACTGGCGGTGCCGATCAGCGGTTTGTCGGCGGGAGTCGTGGTCAAAACGATGTCGTCGATGTGGGTGTTCTGGTAGGCATCTCCGGTGCGGCCGCCGAAGACCAACCGGCCAGCGCTCGGGTAGAAGTCAACCAATAGGTTGTCCACCACGGCGCGGCCCTTCCACCAGACCGAAAGGTGTTTGTCCTCGGTCAATTGGATCTTGAACGGCTGCCAGCAGAGCGTCGTCCAGTCGGACGCAGCGCTGACGCGCTGATGGGGCCGGTCTGGAGCGAGGTGTTGTCGTCGCAGGCGCCATTGAGCGTCGGCAGCGCCACCTGGGTCACGATCTTGTTGTCCACGCGGACGCTGATGCCGATGACGTCGTCGATCGGAGCTGGGTTGATGTCCGCTGGCCAGGCAACGCTCCCGCTGTACCAGGCATCGAAACCGATGGACAAACCCGTGATCGTCCCTTCCTCGGGCAGACCGGCCATGGAACCGCCGACCGAGCCGGGCTCGCCTGCCGTGCCGGACCAACCGCCGGCCTGATACTGATCGTTGGCGTTCTTGGTGAACGTCGGGTCAGTTGCCCGGGCGTAACTGATGTTGAAGCCGTCCGCCGGAGAGGCGGTCCCGTTGCCGACGCGGAGCATGCACTCGAACGTGAACGCAGCGACGGTCGTGCCGTTGTCGATGTCAGGGAAGATGATCTTCGCCCATTGACCTGTCGTGGGCCCGGTGATCGAGAGGAAGCCGATTGTATTGCCGTCGGCGCCATAGTCCCAGTTGATCCAGTCGCCGCCACCGTTGCCACCCCCAAGGAGTGTCAGCGGATAATCGACTTGAGCCGGATCAGTCGGATCGAGCGTGAAATCCCAGGACGCCGAACCCGCCAGCGCCGTAAGGGATCCCAGCCCGACCGCTGCGATGATACCAATTAAGCATTTCCTCTTCATTGTTTGCAGTGGTTTTGTCCGATGTAACCCGCAGAGTTCCCTTTCGCATGCCTGCACACGCAGACCTCCTGCGAAAAGGCCCTGCCCTGCCGGTTGCATCATATCAACGATGATCACTCTCAATGCCAAACCACAATGGGTCAAGGGAAAAGGCGCAGTCTCGCTTTCACCTTGCCACGGCGCTGGCAGGCAAGGCGGTCAGTTTCCTGATCGCCCCCAAGTCCATGCCGCAGTTGCGGCGCCCACGGAGTGGTTGCCCTATCTGCGCCGACTGGTCCGCCGCGGCCTTGGCTGAGGTGGGGGCTTCTGCTCTGCGCGCTTCGGCGGGCAAGTCATCAAGCAGGCCTGACCCGGCGTGCACCCGGGGTCCTCGTGAAGCTGCGGTGACACCCGCCCGGTCAGAAATAGGTCTTTCCCCAGGCGACGCCATTCGATCTCCTGCAGACGAGCGATTGTCGACCAGCCGGCAAAGCCGGTGCCCGCGACCGCCCGCCGTCCCCTGGCCTCGGCGAGCACGATGGGCGCATAGTAGAACGCCAAACGATGAACCAGTCCTCGCTCGAAGAAGGAGGCCTGCACCTCGCCGCCGCCCTCGACCAGGAGGCTTGTGACTCCTTCGCGCCCGAGTCGTTGCAGGATCCAGTCGAGGTCGAGTTTGGGCTGAGAGGTGCGACGCTCCGCTCTGTGTCGTGTCAGGGCCTCGATGTCGCCGCCTTTCGCGCTCGAGGGCGCGACCACCACCTTGACCTGTCGCGCCAACGCTTCGCGGCGGCGCGCCGGGGCCTCTCTGCTGACAAACACGGTCGTCCAAGCCGCAAAGGCATCGCTCACCACCTTCGAGTCGAGCGGCGTCCGCGCGCGGGCGTCCAGGACCAGCCGCCGAAGCGGTTTGGTCGGGAGGAGGGCAGACCGACTCCGGACTGTCAGGCTCGGATCGTCTGCCAGCACCGTGTTCACCCCCACCAGGATGGCATCTGCGCCCAGCCGCAAGCGGAGGGCGTGTTGGCGCGCGCGCGCGCCGGTAATCCACTTTGACACTCCGGCCTCGGTCGCGATCTTGCCATCGAGTGTTGTTGCCGCCTTCACCGTCACAAAAGGCATGTGCTGAACGATCCAGTAGTTGAACGTTTCGTTGAGGCGAATCGCGGCCTCGGCCAGCAGCCCGTCCTCGACGGCGACTCCGGCCAGGCGCAGGAGCTCGAAGCCGCGGCCGGCATGCCGCGGATTCGGGTCGGTGGCGGCGGCGACAACCCGGCGAATCCCAGCGCGGATGATGGCGTCCGTGCAAGGCGGTGTGCGTCCGGTCGTGCAGCAGGGTTCGAGTGTGACGTAGAGGGTGGCGCCGCTCGGGGAACGTCTGCGGCGTTGGGCGTCTGCGAGCGCTTGGATCTCCGCGTGCGGTTCCCCGGCGCGGCGATGCCACCCTCGACCGATCACATGTCCTGTTTTGACCAGCACGGCCCCGACCATGGGATTGGGCGAGGTGTGTCCGTAGCCTTGCCGCGCCAGGCGGAAGGCGAGGCGCATGAAGCGGGTGTCCTTTGGATCGGTGGTGACTCTCACCGAGGCAGGATTAAGCCCGCCGCGTGCCGCCGAGGCAAGCCGCATGACCGCGAAATCGAGGGAGCAGGCGATTGCATCGGGCGGGAATAGGCTTAGGGTTCCGGCCATGAGAAAGGCGCGGGCGTGCTGCATTGTCCTGGTCACGGCACCTGATCTGAAATCCGCGCGCCGGCTGGCGCGGGTGGCGCTTGAGGCGCGGCTTGTCGCGTGTGCCAATCTGATCTCGCCCGTGGAATCCCACTACTGGTGGCAAGGTAAGATCGAGTCGGGCCGCGAAGTCATGCTGGTGATGAAGACCGCCACGGGCCGGCTGCCAGAACTCGAACGGCGGCTGCTTGCCGAGCACCCCTACGACACTCCGGAAATCGTCGTCCTGCCGATCCAAGCCGGCAACCTGCGGTACCTCGCCTGGCTGACCGCAAGCGTCGAGCAGCGGGTCAGGCCTCCGGCGCGTACCGTTGGGCCAAGAGCACGCCCAGAAACAGAGCCGTGAACAACAGTGTGACTGCGGGAGAATGCCCGCCAACCGCCAGGAGGTCGACGAGCACGATGCCTGCAAACAGGCCGGACACGGTCATGCGAATGTTGGGATCACGCTCACGCAGGGCGTGGCGCAGGCAGGGCAGCGTCCAAAGACACAGCAACAGGCCCAACCAGACGGCGACCTGGCGGTGTTCCCCCGCATTGCTGATCCAGGCCAGGGCCAGCGGCACAGCCAACAGGATCAGCGGCCACCGGCGAATGGGACCGCGGATTGCCTCGCGCCGGGCAAGGTAACTCAGCCCGGCGATGTAACATCCCATGGCGAGGCCGCTCCAGATCGCGATGCCCGCGATGCCGAGGGTCGCCGTCGATCCCGCCAGCAGGTAGAGAAGGAACCTGCAAAAACCGCTCAGGAGAGGCGAAAGCTCGGTGGCCTTGTGAATGGCGCTGTAGACCAGAATCGCGCCTCCGAGCAGGAGGGCGACCACCAGGCTGGCGTGAGCGGTCAGCGCCAGAATCGCGACCCCCACAGCCAGCCAAGCCAACCCCAAGAAACCCGCAACGGCGTGGGCGATGCGCCCGGCGGGGATCGGACGGTTGGTGCGGTGCTGGCGATCGAAATCGAGATCGAAGTAATCGTTCAGGAAGGCTCCGCCCAGATACAGGAGGCTTGCGCCCGCGCAGCACCACAAGAAGCGACCCGACGGCCCACAGCCACTGAGCAGCCAGGCCGCCAGGCAGTTCGACCACACGGTCGGCAGACCGGGCAGCCGCGCCAAACTCAAGAGAGCTCGCCCGTCAGGCCAGGATCGAGGCATGTGTGTTCATTGTTGAGCGAGGCTTCGCCTCAGACCGACGCGGCACGTTGCCAGATTGTCTGGGTTGGGCCTTGACCTTCGTCACCGGCGCCCGACGCCTCGCCAACCCGGAAATCTCACCAGTGGGGCGGTCGCGGCATTCCTGACAGTCCGCGGGTGAGATTTCCGGGTCTATGAAACCCGCGCCCAGCAGGAAGAATTGGCTCATCGGTTCATCAAAGCCGGGACGCGCCCAAGCCGCTTGGGCGACCCGGGCACGCAAAGACAGTGTGGTCGAGATTGGGTCCATCTGTTTGGGGCGCGGGTTTCTGAGAGCCCGCATTTCAGGTGAAATGTGACGGTGACCGGTCAGATGACATCAAAAGTTGGTGAACGATGCGGGCTAAGTGGCGCCGCTGCGCGGCGCAAAGACTTGACTCATGTGCAGCGGATTTCAAACGGAGAGTCACTCGAACCCGTCTCGGACGGCCAGCAGCAGACCAAAACCGTGGAGATTTGCAATCTCGGAGGTCGGTCGTCGAGGTCGGGCAGGGGACGCCTCGAAGGGGAGATTCGCCGCCACGGTTCTTGCCTTTTGCGGCGGATGCGGAAACTTATGTGGCTGTGTGGTTATCATAGAGTGTTAATCGTATGCCGCAGTTTACTTACAAGGCGCGCCGGCGGTCGGGCGAACTGGTGCAGGACGTCGTGGAAGCGAACGATCGCCCCGCCGCCTTGATTCAGATTGAACGGCTGGGCCTCTTTCCGGTGATGGTCGAGTCGGCGCGGGGCGGCGGGGCGGCGCGCGCCGAGCGCCCTGCCGGGCGTCCGCGGTCCACGGCGGCCCTGCTGCCGCCGGCGCTGCGGGAATTGCTGCATCGGCAGCGCCGGCCCAAGCTCCAGGAACTGGCGACGTTCACCCAGCAGTTGACCAACCTTCTCCGGGCCGGCATGCCTTTAGCGCACGCCTTGAACAGCATGAGCCACCTCGGTTCCAAAGGCATTCCGCCCGAGGTCAGCCGGCAACTCAAACAGGACGTGATGGAAGGCAAAGGCCTCTCCGAAGGCATGTCCAAGCAGCCCGTCATCTTCACCGACCTCTACGTGAACATGGTGCGTGCCGGCGAGCAAAGCGGCGCGTTGGTGGATGTCCTCCAGCGGTTGGCCACCCATTTCGAGCGGTTCGCCGAAGTCCAACACAAATTCACATCCGCTCTCATTTACCCGGCGGTCGTCTGCTGCATCGGCATCCTGATCATGATCTTCTTCATGACCTTCATGCTGCCGCGGTTCATGACCATTTTCGAGGGGATGAAGATGGAGTTGCCGCCGGCGACGAAGTTCCTGGTCGGCCTGAGCCATTTCTTCTCCGGTTATTGGTGGACGATTCCCCTGGTGGCGGTGGCGGCGCTGATCGTTTTCAACCGCTATCGGGCGACCGACGCCGGCCGGCGGGCCATTGATCGCTTCAAGATGAACGCGCCCGTCCTCGGCAAGGTTGTGCGTCTGAATCTTTTCGGCCAGTTTGCCCGCACCCTCGGCACGCTTCTGCACAACGGCGTCCCCGTGCTCACCGCCCTTAAGATCACCGAACAAGTCATCCCCAACCGCATGGTCCGGGAGGCAATCGCCCACACCCGCGAGGAAGTCACCGACGGCAAGACGATCGCCCAACCCCTGGCGCGCGGCAAACTGTTCCCGCAACTCATGATCGATCTGATCCGGATCGGCGAAGAGACGGGCGATGTGCCGGGCGCGTTGAACAACGTCGCTCAGACCTACGAAAACGAGTTGAGCATCGCCCTGCGCGTCATGACCAATCTCATCGAGCCGGCGCTCATCATCGTGATGGCGATGGGAGTCGGTTTTCTGCTCTTCAGCGTGCTGTCCGCCATGTTCGCCATCACGGCCAACATCGCCCGCTGATGCACTCCGCCGGGATCCGAAGATGAGCAAAGTGACCGAACATCAAGGATGCGCGAATCGTGAGAGGGCGGTCGAACGGTCTCCCTCTCCTCGGGGAGAGGGCAGGGGTGAGGGGAAACGTCATGCCCGCCCGCCCTCGATGCACGATTGCACCGAAACGCGTGTCCGGAGCGCGCTTCAGCGCCGCTTTCCATGTCGAGGTTCACAGGACGCAGGATTCACCCTGTTCGAAATCCTGGTTGTGCTCGCCATCCTCAGCATCGTCGCCACCATCAGCGTTCCGTCGGTCCTCCAGGCGGCCAAGAAGAGTCCGATGCGCCAGGCGATGAGCGATCTGGAAGAGGCGTGTCGGAACGCCCGGATGCTGGCGATCCTACAGGGCGAGCCGACCGAGGTCGTCATCCAGGCTGGACAAGGCGCGATCTCGGTGTCGCGCGCGTTTGTGCTTCCCGAATCGACAGCGAGCCCGTTCCCGGCGTCCGAGGGCCAGTCGGGCGAACTGCCGGAGCCGCGCCCACCGTCCGCGACCGACGCGGAGGTCAAGCCGTTCCGGGCTCAGCTCTCGCCCAGCATCGCCTTCAAGCGACTGGTGGTGAATCTCCAGGACATGATGGATGAACGCGAAGCGCGGGTTCGGTTTTACCCCAATGGGACCTGCGATGCGTTCCTGGCCCACCTGCTGTCGGAACAGAACGAGGAGCGCATCATCACCCTCGAAATCACCACCGGACGCGAGATCGTGGAGGTGATCCGATGACGCTGCGACCGGTCCAGCGCGGGTTCACGCTGCTCGAAGTCCTGATCGCCATGGCGATCTTTTTCGGGGCGGTTTTCGCCATTCTGGATCTGGTGACCCAGAACCTGCGCATCGCGCGGGGCCTGGCTTTGGGGGAAATCGATTTCAGTTCTGTGGCGGCGGAGCTGTCGCTGACCAACCGGCTCGAGGAAGGCACCATGTCCGGAGACCTGGGGGATGCGCGTCCGGGGGCCTCCTGGGTTGCCGACACGATGCTTTACTCGTCCAACGGTTTGTTCCAAGTGGATATCACGGTGGACTGGCCCGAGAACGGCCTGGTGAAGCAGCGCACTGCCAGCATCCTGCTCTATCGGCCCGCCTCGCGCAACGCGCGCGGAGGACGATGAAAAACAAGGCATTCACCATTCTCGAAATCATGCTGGCCGTGGTGATCTTCGGCATGGTCGTCACGGCGATGTATTCGAGTTGGTCGGCCATTCTCCGCGCCGCGCGCGTCGGGCGCGATGCCGCAGCGGACATGCAACGCAGCCGGATCGCGGCCCGCACCATCGAGGACGCGCTGGTCTCGACGGTCCTGTTTTCGAGCAACCCCGCGCTGTATTCTTTTGAGGCCGACACCAGCGGCGATTTCGCCGCGCTGAGCTTTGTGTCGCGGCTGCCGCCCTCGTTCCCGGGCAGCGGCTACTTTGGCGATCAGGTGGTGCGGCGGGTCGAGTTCACCGCCGAACCGTCTCAGAGCGGAGAACTGCAGTTGCTGCTCCGGCAGATGCCGGTGCTCCAGACCAACGTGTTCGACACGGACGAGCACACCATCGTGCTGGCCGGCGAGCTGAGCGCGTTCATGATCGAGTTCTGCTATCAGCGCGGCAATGCCTTCGAGTGGGTCGAGGACTGGCGTTTGACCAACCAACTCCCCAAGCTCGTCCGGTTCGCCCTGGCCTTCGGGAAGTCGCCGGATGGGAGCGGCAAACCCAAGAGCGTCACGGTGCGGACCGTGAGCCTGCCTTCCGCCGTCGTTCCCCGGGATTCCCAGGGGATGACCGGCACGCCCGGGCAACAGGCGGCCAACCCGGCCGTGCAGGCCGGCCTGCCGCAACAGGGAATCGATGGCCAGAACCAGCGCCAGACGATCGACAACCGCTTCGGGCTGCCGGTCCGAGGCATCGGGGGCGGAGGGGGCCTGTGATGAACACGCGCTCGCTGCCCCGCCGCGCGCCACGCGGTTTCGCGATCATCTTCGTGCTGATCGTGATCTTCGCGCTCGCCATTCTGGCGGGCAGTTTCGCCCTCGCCATGAAGGTCGAAAGTCGCCTGGCAGCCAACTCCAACAGCGACGCCGAACTCGAATGGCTGGGGCGATCGGGGGTCGAGCTGGCGCGCTACGTTCTGGGCCAGTCCATGGGCCAGCCCTACGCCTCGCTCAACCAGATCTGGGCCGGCGGTCCGGGCAGCGGTGTCGAGACCAACGGCCCGCTCATGGCGATCAGCCTGACCGACGTCCAACTGGGCGACGGACGCATCTCCGTGCGCATCGAGGATCTTGAACGCAGGTTGAACATCAACCTGAACCTGGCTGAGCCGGAGAAGAAGCAACTCCTCAACCGCGCCCTCACCACCATCGTCGGCGTCGATGGCGGCGACGCCGCGACGATCGAGGACTCGATCCTGGACTGGATCGACCCCGACGAAGCGTCGCACCTGAGCGGCACCGAAAGCGACTTCTACCTGACCATGCCGCGCCCGTATTCCGCCAAGAACGGTCCGATGGACGACCTGGCGGAACTCCTGTTGGTGCGGGGCGTGACTCCCGAACTCTACTGGGGCCCCCGCGCGCCCCACCACCGTCAGCAGTTGCTCAATCCCAATGCGGACACCGCCGACCAGGATTTGCTGCCGATGTACCCGGTCGGTTTGGTCGATCTGTTTACGGCCCTGTCCAGCGGACGCATCAACCTCAACACCGCCTCGTCCGACGTGCTGCGCTTGTTGCCTGGCGTCGACGAGAACGTCGCGGGCAACATCATTCGGGCCCGGGCGGGACCGGATGGCGTCGAGGGCACCGAGGACGACACGCCGTTCATGAACCTCGCAGGCCTCAACCCGGCGATGGTGCCGGGCATCATCCCCGAGTTAGTCCCCCGCTACGCCATGTTGTGCGGCGTGGCCAGCGCAACATTCGAGGTGCTGGTGGACGCGCGCCTGGGACGCCACCGACGAACCTACACCGCCATTGTCCGGCGGAACCGACCCGACGATGTCCCCGTCCTCCAATTCGGCTGGAAATAGCGGCGTCCAAAGACGCGCCCTGCGACAAACCGCGGTTGGTATGGTTTGCTTTTCTTCTCGCGCTGCGTGGCGCAACGCCTTCGCAATCACCTCGGGTTCGATCCCGGTTCGGTCAGGGGAGCGTCCGGCATGGCCAGTCGCAAGTCGAAGGGCTCGTAGCAGATGAACTCCAACACATCGACCTCACTCACGGTGACCGTGCGCGCCGGCGTGATCGCGAAGCGGACGTAACGGGCTTCGACGGGCTTGGGCAGGATCAACTCGAAGAGATGGACGCACAGAGTCTCGTCGTCAGGCCAGAAATGATTCGCCGCGAAACCCGGCGCCCTCCCGCCCGGATACGGCGGGCCACCGATGCCGTCGGTGAGTCTCCGGCCGTCGGGATCACCGGCCCCCCACTGCGTCGTCGAGGGCACCGTGACCGTGTAAGGCTTGCCCTGCGCGAGGTTCCGTCCGTAGGTCACTTAGCGAGGCGCGCCTCAGACCAAATCCCAATCTTCGACATCATGAACCGCCCTCTCGTTTTCCTGCCCTTCTCTCCCGCGCCTCGCTGCTTAGAATCCTTGCGAAACGAAAGGGATAGGGGTGAAGGCCAAACTTGACTTGATCGCAACAAGTCTGGGGTTTCAAGGATTCTAGAGGTCGGGTCAGGCCAGACCACGATGGACTCGGTTTGCGCGCCGGCGCCGACATAGAGGCTGTTCCGGCCGAGATTCAGACGGGGCTGCGTCCGACCTGCACCCCTTTTCGGTCCGCCAGCCGTCCCGGCCAAGTCCAGACGCCAGTCATTTGTCTGTCCCGTTTCCGCCTCTGGCTGCGCCCTCGACTTTGACCCTTTCGTTCGCCTTTTCCCACGACTGGCACCTTCAAAAATGTCGCACACCGGATGCACCTACCCCGCATTTCAGGTGAACTGTGACGGTGACCGGTCAGATGACATCAAAAGCTGGTGAGAAATGCGGGCTACGGTGCAAACAACCGGGCCCTCTTTGATCGGTGAAGCAGGATTCTGATGGCACCATCCCCTCTTCACAGCCAGGTCGAACAGGGCTCGCAAGACGGTCAGAATTCCATTGAAACGGGTGGCTGAGTAACGATCGGCCAATCGCTTGGCGATCTCAGCGCACGCAGCCTGCGTGACCTTGTCCGCTGGCATGGCGAACAGCTCAGGGGCCGCACGCTCCAGCATCTGCAAACACTCGTGTCGGTATTCCTTCGTGGACGGTTTGGTCGTGCAGTCGACATCGGATTGCATTAAGACCTCCTCGGCCAGTGACCTGACTGAATCCGTCGGGGCGCAGGACCGGTTCGTATCACGACTCCTTGATGATGACGTTCTATCCGCTGTTGGCTTGGTAATCACCGCGAGGCAAGTAAGGAACTCGACCAGGTCGCCTTTGACATGGCCCTCGGTTCGGCTTGAGTCGCCGGTTTCCACTCCACTACACTCCGATCATGCGAACCAGCAAGCGCCCTCCATCAACGAAGTTGGCACAGGGCAGCCGACAGGGAACGTGAATGCGTTGATTCCGGTCTTGCCCAAGTGCGCAAGCGCGCCGCCGGTTGCCAACCGCATAGACCATTCCCGCCCTGTGTTCCGAATCGACACCGAGCGCACCGCCCTCGACTCTGCGCCCTGGGAGTCTGCGTGCCGCGTCAGCAGTGGAGCTCATGCTACGCTTGTCCCTTGTTTTGCAGCGGCCTGTGCCGAGCAGCTTGCATCTGCGGTCTTGACCTGCAGTCGCTTGCGATAGGCTTTGGGGCTTATCCCGACGGCCTTGCGGAACGTGCGAAAGAAGTGATTGGGACGGGAGAATCCGGTCTTGGCCGAGATCTCTACCGCTTTCAACGTGCTCGTTTCGATGAGTCTTCTGGCCTCGTTCATCCGCACGCGGACCACCTCCTCGTTGGGCGTGCGCTTGAGTTCCTGGCGAAAGGCCTTCTCCAATTCACGACGCGAAAAGTCGGTGGCGGCGACGATGTCGTTCACGCCCAGCAGGGGATCGGAGTAGTGATCACCGATGTAGCGAAGGGCCCGCGCCACTTGCAGATTGTCCACCGCCACAATGTCCGTGCTCCGGCGGGTCACCACTCCGGTCGGCGGGACGCGGAGCACCTCTTGGGGCGACTTCTTACCGGCCATCAACCGGTCGAGCAACGCCGCAGCCTGGTAAGCCAGGCCTTCCAGGTCGTGGCAAACGCTCGACAAGGGCACGCGGACGCACTCGCACAGGATGGGATCGTTGTCCACCCCCATGACGGCTACCGCTTCGGGCACGAGCAGGCCAGCGTCTTCGCAGGCATCAATGATGTCGGCGGCGACGCAGTCGTTGTAGCTGAAGACCGCCAAGGGCTTGGGCAGGCGTCGGAGCTCGATCTTGAGCAGTCTGCGGCGCGCGACCCAATCCTGCCGGACGGGGTCCCCATGACGGGCATCCGCGGGCGGGAGCAGGTTGCAGGTGAACCCCTCCTTGGCCAACCGATTGGCAAAGCCCCGGTAGCGCTCGGCGTTGACGACATCGTTGATCAGCGGCGCCCAGGCGTAATGCCGGAAGCCGCGCTCCAGGAAATGGTCCGCCGCCAGGCGCCCAATCATCTCGCTGTCGCCCTCGACGCGCGGCAGGCTGATCTCGTTGCGCACCATCGAAATCTCCACCGCCGGCAGACCGGAGGAGAGGATGAACTCGGCCAGATCGTCCCGGTAGCCGATGAAGGAGAGAATGCCGTCGCCCCGCCAGCCGACGGGGATCTTCGCGGTGTAGATCATGTCCGCAACCACATGCCAGCGGTGTTCCCGCGCGTAACGCGCGGCGCCTTTGAAAAAACCGTGGTGTGTGTCGGTCAGGGCGAGTAGAACAGTGCGCGTCGCAGCCATCGGGCGCGAAGCCTAGCCCGGCGATCCGCTCGTGCCAACGCAAAATGGGACACCTCGCGCGCAAAATGGTACTCCACGTGCATCACGGCGTCATCGTAGATTCTCGGCCGGCAATGAAACGATTGGTCGACGGACAACCCAGGGTTCCGATTCGCGGCTTCGCAGGTGCGACCACGCCTGGGTCCCAGACGGCGGAGGTGTTCGCCACTGCAACACCGCCCTTCCCTTTCGAGGCCCATGCGCATTGACGCCCATCAACACTTCTGGAGATTCAATTCCGCCCACCAGGTCTGGATGACCGACCAGATGGCGGTGCTGCGGCGCGATTACCTTCCGGGCGAGTTGGCGCCGCTCCTGCACGCGGTGCAGTTCGACGGCTCCATCGCGGTGCAGGCGCGCCAATCCGTCGAGGAGACGGAATGGCTGCTCGGACTTGCCGACGCGCACGACTGGATCAAGGGCGTCGTGGGTTGGGTGGACCTGCGCTCTCCGAAGCTGCGCGGGCAATTGGTGAGATACGCCCAGCATCCCAGGCTGGTCGGCGTGCGCCATGTGGTGCATGACGAACCGGACGATGAGTTCATGCTGCGACCGGAGTTTCGCCGCGGCATCGCGCAACTGGCGGAGTTTGGTTTGACTTACGACTTGTTGGTATTTCCCAAACATCTGCCGGTCGCCGTCAAGCTGCTCCGTCAGTTTCCCAACCAACCCTTCGTGCTCGACCACATCGCCAAGCCGGCCATCCGCGAGAGACGGATGTCGCCGTGGCAGGAAGACCTGAAGCCACTGGCGGACTTTCCCCATGTCTTCTGCAAACTCTCCGGAATGGTCACCGAGACCACGTGGCAGCAGTGGCGTGCGGAAGACTTCCACGGCTACCTCGACGTCGTGGTCGCCGCCTTCGGAACCGATCGTCTGATGATCGGTTCCGACTGGCCGGTCTGCACCCTGTCCGGGGATTACGCCTCCACCCTGCGCATCGTCACGGACTACGTGCAGCAGTTTGCCCCGGATGTCCGCGATGACATCCTTGGCCGCAACTGCGCGCGCTGCTATCACATCCGGAACACCCCCAAGACCCCATGAGTAAAACCATGTTGGCGGCCGTGCTTCACGGCATCCAAGATCTGCGCGTTGACGAACGCCCCGTCCCCGGGCTTGAACCCGGCAAGGTGCTGGTGCGCGTGCGACGCGGCGGCATTTGCGGCTCCGACGTGCACTATTTCCAGGAAGGCCGCTTCGGACACTTCACCGTGACCGCACCGTTTGTCCTCGGTCACGAAGTCTGCGGCGAAGTGGTGGCGGTGGCGGACGGCGTGTCGCAACCCGGCATGGGCCAGCGCGTGGTGGTGAATCCCTCACGCCAGTGCGGACATTGCGACTACTGTCGCAGCGGCCGGGGTAATCTCTGCCGCAACGTGCGGATGTTGGGCAGCGCCAGCACCAAGCCGCCCACCAATGGCGGGTTCAGCGAATACCTTCTCATCGGCGCGGAGCAATGCTTCCCCGTGCCGCCGCAAATCGACGACGGCCTCGGCGCGATGATCGAGCCGTTCGCCGTGGCGCTCCACGCGCTCAAGCGCGCCGGATCGGTTCTCGGCAAGCCCGTGATCGTGACCGGCGGCGGACCCATCGGCTTGCTCACGGTGATCGCCGCCCGCGCTTGCGGCGCGACCCCGATTGCCGTCAGCGACCCGGTGGCAGAACGGCGCCAGATGGCGCTCGCGGTGGGCGCGGACAGCGCGCTCGATCCCACCGAGGCGTCGTTCAAGGACCAAGTGACGGCGCCGACGGGCGATGGTTTCGAGTTTCTGTTTGAAGCCTCCGGCGCGGTGCCGGCGCTGCGGCAAGCGTTCGAGGTGGTCCGCCGCGGTGGCACCATCGTGCAGATCGGCGTCTATTCCGCCCCCGAACTCTCACTGCCGGTCAATCAGCTCCTGGTTCGCGAACTCCAGTTTGTCGGCTCCTTCCGTTACAGCAACGTGTGGGAGGAAGCCATCCGCCTCGTTGCTTCCGGGCGCGTCAACTTGCATCCGCTCATCAGCCGCGTCTTTCCCTTGCGCCAGGCCAGGGAAGCGCTGGAACTGGCGTGCGCCAAAACCGGCGTGGTCAAAGTCCAAATTGATCTGCAATCGAGTTAAGCCATCGCCTGCCATGAGTCAATCCTCACATCCGGGCCAATGGGCCCGACAATTCCAATTGGAGGGACGGCGCGTTCTGGTGACCGGTGGCAGCAAGGGCATCGGTTTGGGCATCGCGAGCGCGATGGCTCGCGCCGGCGCCGATGTGATTCTGGTCGCCCGCAACCTCGATGAACTCGAAGCGGCGGCGGGGCCGCTGCGGGACACCGGCCGCCAGATCCGCGTGGCCCCCTTTGATTTGCTCCACACGGAGGCCATTCCCGAGTGGTTCGACCGCGTGGTGGGGGAGCACGGACGGCCCGACCTCCTCGTCAATGCCGCGGGCATCACGCGCCGCGCGCCGGCGGAGGACCTGAGGGCGGAGGATTGGCATGACACGCTTGCGATCAACCTGACCGCCGTGTTCCTGCTGTCGCAGGCATTCGCCCGGGCCTGCTTTGCGGCGGGCGCACGCGGAAAAATCATCAACATCGCCTCGCTGATGACGGCTGCGGCCCGTCGGACCACTGCCGCCTACACGGCGTCCAAAGGCGGCATCGGCCAGCTCACCAAGGCACTCGCGGTGGACTGGGCAGACAGGGGAATCCTCGTCAACGCCATTGCCCCGGGTTATATCGCCACCCGCCTTACTGAACCGCTGGTAAACGACCCCTCGTTCGACGCCTGGGTCAAACAGCGTTGTCCGCTCGGTCGCTGGGGCAGCCCGGAAGACATCGCCTGGCCCGCGGTCTTCCTGGCTTCGGCTGCCGCCGATTACATCACGGGACAGATCCTCTACGTCGACGGCGGCTGGATGGCGACGTTCTAAAGCACAGCGACTGCATCTCCCGAGCATGAATACCTCCCTGATTGATATCGCGGTGATCGCCATCTACCTGATCGGCATCACGGCCTTTGGCATCTGGATCGGTTTCCGCCGGCACGCCTCGACCGATCACTATTTCCTGGCCAACAAATCGCTGAGCTGGTTCACGGTCGGCGCGGCGGTCTTCACCTCGAACATTTCCACCATTCACCTGGTCGGCCTCGCCGCGGGAGGGGCCAAGGATGGCCTGGTCATCGGCAACTTCGAGTGGATGGCCTGCTTCACGCTGATCCTGCTGGCGCTGCTCTTTGCCCCGTTTTACATCAACTCGGGAGTCCGCACCTTGCCGGAGTTCATGGAGCGGCGCTATTGCCCCTCGGCGCGCACGTTTCTGGCCTTCATCGGCCTGGCGGGGGCGCTGTTGATTCACATTGGCATCAGCTTGTTTGCCGCCGCGAAGATCTTCGAGAGTTTCCTCGGCGTGCCGATGATCACCACGATTATCGTGCTCTCGTTGTTCACCGTCACCTACACCGCGCTCGGCGGATTGAAGGCGGTGGTGATGACCGAGAACATCCAGGTGTGCCTGCTGCTGGGCGGCGCGACGCTCGTGACGGTGCTGGGGCTGCGGGCGCTCCCCTCGGTCGGAGTGCAGGACCTGGCGACGTTCAAGGCAGCGGTGGCACCGGGTCAGTTGCACATGCTGCATCCGGTCGTGAACGCGCAGGGACACTTGAGCGACTTCTCCTGGCTGGGCGTGTTGCTCGGGTATCCGATCCTGGGCATCTGGTATTGGTGCGCGGACCAGACCCATGTGCAGCGTGTGCTGGCCGCACGAACGTTGAAGGACGGACAGAATGGGGCGCTGTTCGCCGGCTTTCTCAAGATCACGCCCGTCTTCCTCATGGTTCTGCCCGGCGTGATTGGGTATGTGCTCTGGCAGAAAGGGGCTTTCCAACTGGCGAAGCTGGCCGGCACGAACGACCCGGACTACAACACGATGCTGCCGGCCCTGATCAACCACCTGGTGCCCGTCGGGCTCAAGGGCCTGCTGGCGGCGTGCATGGCGGCCGCGCTGATGAGTTGCATGGCGGCCGCGCTGAACAGTTGTGCCACGCTCATTTCCATGGACATCGTCAAACGCCTGCGCCCCGAAACCTCCGACGCGCGCATGGTGAGCATCGGACGCATCGCCACCGGCGTCATCATGGTGCTGGCCATGCTTTGGTCCACGCAGGGCGACCAGTTCGGCACCATCTTCGAAGCCATCAACAAGATCCCCATGACCTTCGCCCCGGCGGTGACGACCGTTTTCGTGCTGGGCGTCCTGTGGAAGCGCGGCACCCAACAGGCCGCCATGGCCACTCTCTATTTCGGTTCCATCATCGGCGTGTTCTATTTCCTGCTGGATCTGCCGAGCGTCGGCAGACTGCTGCTCGCGGGCAAGGCGCACGAGACGTTTGGCGGACTGGTGACGGATCCCACGCAGGGGCTGGGCGTCCCGTTCATGCTGGTCGGCCCGTTCATCGCGGTGCTGTGCGTGGTCATTTACATCGTCACCAGCTTGCTGACTCCGGCCATGGATCCGCAGCAAGTCGCCCACGTCTGCTGGGATCACCCGCTGGCGTTTCTCAAAGGCAGGCTCGCAGGCGCCAGCGATCCCCGCATCGTGACCCTCGTCCTGCTCGCCCTTGTCGGCGTGCTCTACTTCCTCCTCCGATGATTCGATGCTGATTCCGGCACTGCGACTACCATGAAATGCAATCCCCTTGGCAAGACCGGGCTGAACGTCTCCCGCCTCAGCTTCGGCGCCTCGGCACTGGGCGGCGTTTACGGCCCGGTCAATGAAACCGAAGGCATCCGCGCCGTGCATACGGCGCTCGACCTCGGCATCAATTACTTTGACGTCGCACCCGCCTACGGCGGCACCGTGGCCGAAACCGTCCTCGGCAAAGCACTCAAAGGCGTCCCGCGCGACCGCTACTACCTCTCGACGAAGGCGGGCAAGTACACCCAACCCGGCAGCTATGGCAACGACACCCTCGACTACTCGCGGACCCGCATCCGCGCCTCCCTCGACGAGAGCGCGCGTCGGCTGGGTACCGACTACTTCGACCTCATTCATCTCCACGACTTTGAATACCAGCATCGCCGACACACCGAATGGGCGCTCACCGAAGGCCTGGCCGCATTGCTCGAACTCAAGAAAGAAGGGCGGATTGGCAACGTCAGCTTCGGCACCTATCCCATGGACCTCTGGCACCGGATCTTCACCACCCTGCCGGCCGACGCCGGCCTCGTGCACAACCACTACACGTTGAACGATACCCGCGCACTGGAACTCCTGCCTGTTGCCCAGGAGAAGGGCATTGGCATCATCAACGGTTCTCCCTTCGGCAGCGGCCTCCTCAGCGGACGCGAAGCCCCGGTCTGGCATCCGGCCAGCAAAACCGACCGGCGCCTCTTCCGCGAGGCCTCCGCCCTTTGCGAGCGGCAGGGCGTGCCCATCAGTATGCTCGCTCTGCAGTTCTCCAGCCAGAACCCGGACTTCCCCACCACGCTCTTCAGCAGCACCCGCTCCGAATCCGTGCGTCGCAACGTTCGCTGGCATCGGGAACCGCTTGACCCCCAGTTGCTGCAGACCGTCCAAATCATCCTCAACCCCGTGCTCAACAAACAATGGGACTACGACGCGCCCCTGGACGAGCCGGTCGCCCTCCGGCTGTCGCTCAGCACTCCTTGACCTCCTGCCCATGTTCACCCACCCGTTCTTCAGGACAGATTGGCGTTGCCGGTTTCTCGTCATGGCACAGTCCCTCTGTTTCGGGGCTTTGTTGACACACTCGGCAACCGCAGCCTCGGCCGCAGACGCGCACGACAACTCGCTGTTGACGCTGGACCGCATCTTCGGGAAGCAGGAGGAGTTCAAGACCGAGGATTGGGGGCCGGCCTACTGGCTCAAGGACAGCTCGGGTTACACCACGCTGGAAGCATCGCCGGTGTTCAACGGCGACAAGGACGAGGACATCACTGACATTGTGAAATACGCCCCGGCATCTGGTGAGCGCACGGTCGTTGTGCCGGCGCAAAGCCTTATCCCTCCGGCCACACCAAGCCGCTGAAGATCAAGGACTACGCCTGGTCTGACAACGCCCGGAAGGTGCTGCTTTTCACCAACACCAAGCGCGTCTGGCGCAAGGAGACGCGCGGCGACTACTGGGTATTCGACCTCGACGCGCGCACTTTGAGGCAACTCGGGGGGCACGCCGCGCCTTCGACGCTCATGTTTGCGACGTTTTCACCCGATGGCCGCCGCGTGGCTTACGTGTGCCAGAACAACCTCTTCGTTCAAACCCTCGACAGTTTCCGCATCACGCGGCTTACGCGCGACGGTTCGGACACGGTGGTGAACGGCACCTCGGACTGGGTTTACGAGGAGGAATTCGGCCTCCGCTGCGGTTTCCGCTGGAGCCCGGACAGCCAGTTCCTCGCTTACTGGCAGTTCGACACCAGCGGCGTGCGCCACTTCAAACTCATCAACAACACCGACGCGCTGTACCCGCAGGTCACCACTTACGCCTACCCCAAGGTGGGCGAAACCAATTCCGCCTGCCGCGTCGGCGTGGTCAGCGCCAAGGGCGGGCGGACGCGTTGGTTTCGGGCCAATGCTGACCCGAGGAACCACTACATCCCGGAGCTGGAATGGTCGGGAGATTCCCGGCACGTCGTCTTCCAGCAACTCAACCGGCTGCAGAACACGAACCAGGTCATCCGCGGCGATCCCAGGACCGGAGCGACCCAAGTGCTCCTGACCGATCGCGACGATGCCTGGGTGGACGTGATGGACACCTGGCATTGGATCGAAGCGGGGAAGCGCTTTCTCTGGTTGAGCGAACGCGATGGCTGGCGACATCTCGATGCGGTCGGGATGACGAACCCAGCGCTGAGCGTGCTGACGCCGGGCGCGTTCGACGTGATCCGTGTCGAGGGGGTTGATGCACAGCGGGGCTGGGTCTATTTCACGGCTTCCCCGGACAACCCCACGCAACGCCATCTCTACCGCGCGCCACTGGACGGCGCGGGCGATGTGTCGCGCGTCTCGCCCCCCGACCAACCGGGCACTCACACCTACGTGATTTCGGAGAACGGGCGCTGGGCCTTTCACACCTACTCCCGATTTGGCCAGCCGCCCGTCATCGAACTGGTGGAATTGCCCGATCACAAGGTCGTCCGCATGCTCGCCGGCAACGCCGCGCTGCGGGAACGACTGGCGGGCTTGAAGCCGTGTTCCAGCGAGTTCTTCCGCGTCGGCATCAGCAATGGCGTGGCGCTCGACGCGTGGTGCATCAAGCCGCCCGAGTTCGACCCTGCTCGCCGCTATCCGCTGCTCATCTATGTCTACGGTGAACCCGCCGGCACCACCGTGGTGGACCAGTGGGGCGGCGACTCCTACCTCTGGCACTCGTTGCTGGCGCAGCAAGGTTACGTCGTGATGAGCATGGACAACCGTGGCACTGCCGCGCCGCGCGGTCGCGCTTGGCGCAAGAGCATCCACCGGCAGATCGGGATCCTCGCTTCGGAAGACCAGGCCGCGGCCACCCGGACGCTCTTGGGGGAACGGCCCTATCTTGATCCCGAGCGCGTCGGCATCTGGGGGTGGAGCGGCGGCGGTTCCATGAGCCTGAACGCGATCTTCCGTTACCCCGATCTCTATCGCGCGGCGATGGCCATTGCCTTTGTCTCCGACCAGCGGTTGTACGACACGGTTTACCAGGAGCGCTACATGGGATTGCCCGCGGACAACGAGGCCGGCTACACGAACGGATCGCCAATCACCTTCGCCCATCAGTTGGAGGGCGATCTTCTGCTGGTCTATGGCACGGGCGACGACAACTGCCACTATCAGAACTGCGAAGTCCTCAGCAACGAACTCATCAAGCACCACAAGCCCTTTTCCTTGATGGCCTATCCGAACCGCACGCACGCCATCAAGGAAGGCGACGGGACGAAGCGTCATCTTTACGAAACACTCACGCGCTTCTTGATCGAGCACCTGCGGAAGCACCACGCACCGCCCTCCAACCCAATACCGGGCGTCCACTGATCACGCACTGGGTTCCGCCGAGCCCCGCGAACGCAAAATTTCAGAGCTTCACGAACTCCGTCTGCATTTCACCCGTCACGCGGGCGCCGCGCTCTTCCACGAACAGGTTGATCTCGGTCCGCACGCCGAAGTCCAGCAGGTAGAGGGCCGGTTCGATCGAGAAACAGGTCCAGGGGATGACAGGCCGCTCGTCGTGCGTCTCGAAGTTGTCCATGTTGGCGCCCACGCCATGCACTTCGCGCCCAATCGAATGGCCGGTTCGGTGACGGACGCATTGTCCCATCCCGCAAGACTCGATGTGGCCGCGCACCGCATCATCCACCTCGAAGCCGCGCAAGCGGCGCCCAGTTGCCGCCGCCTCCTGAACCCAACGGATGCCGGCATCGCGAGCTCCGACAACGACCGCGAACGCCTGCCGCATTCGTTCCGGCACTTCTGCTCCGCAGAAGGCCATCCACGTGATGTCGTAATAGACGGCCTCCGGTTCGCCGCTCAACTTGGCCCAGAGATCCAGCAGCACCAGGTCGCCGCGGCGAACCGGAGCGCTCCCGGTCTCGGGCGGGGCGTAGTGGGAGTCGGCGGCGTTGACGTTGGCGCCAACAATGGGCGGATGGTTCGTGACCAGACCGCCCTCCTTGAAACGCCGCATCACAAACTGCTGCACGCCGTATTCGTCCAGTGGTGTTCCGGCGCGGGTTCTTGCGCTTGATAAAATCAAACGCCTCCGCCCGCACCCGGTCCACGCGCCGGCCGGCTTCCACGTGCATGGCCAACTGGGCGGGCGTCCAGGTCGCTTCGAAGATCTGGATCAACTCGGCGGAACTGACCACCTCCGCGCCAAGGCTGCGAATCCATTCAACGGTGCCCGCATCCACGTTGGCCACGTAAGGCACCGCGCACCGCGGCGAGTATTGCATCGCCACCTTCTTTGCCTCTCCCAGAAGCTGCCGTAACCCGGCCTCCTGCTCCTGCCAGCGGGCATAAGGGATCTTGGCGCCGGGCAGTGCCGCGAGAACGTGCGGTTCCACCTGATGCACCAGGCCCCGCGGCTCGCCCCGGGCCGGGATGAAATAGTACCAGCGCCGTGAAACCAGGCCGGTGGGTTTCAAGCCCAGCAACCGGTAGGCCAGCGGATCGCGTTCGTGATGATCGAAGAACAGCCAGCCATCCAGGCCGGCGGTCTGCAACTCGTGTTGAATCAGATCGAGGTTCATGTTCGAGACTTGGTTGTTGGGTGACTTTGCCGCACATTCTCACTGGATGCCCGCCATCCAGCGGCGCATCGGTCTGGCCAGGAGCATGAGCAGCACTGCGATCCCGGCCGCCACCACGGCGACCCACCAGAATTGACGCCCCATCTGGCTGGCGCTGGTGCTTTCGCCGGCAATCAGCCCGGCCATGAGATTGCCCAGCGCGGTGGCCATGAACCACAGGCCCATGATCTGTCCCACCATGCGTGCCGGCGCAAGCTTGGTGATCGAACTCAATCCCACCGGGCTGACGCACAGTTCCCCGAGCGTGTGCAGCAGGTACATCAGCAAGAGCCACGACGGCCAAACCGGTCCGGCCACAGCCCGCTGCGCGCCCAGTGCGATGACGACATAGCCGGTTCCCAGCAGCAGCAAGCCCGCCGCGAACTTCATGCCCAGCGACAAGTCGCGCCCCCGCTTCGCCAACGCGATCCACACTCCCGCGGCCACCGGCCCGAGCAGAACGACAAAGAGCGGATTCACCGCTTGAAACCAACTGGCGGGCATTTCGTACGAGCCGAGCATCCGGTTCGTGTACTCGTCCGCGAAAAGGTTGAGGGACGACCCCGCCTGTTCCAACCCGGCAAAGAACGTCACCGCCGCTACAAACAGGACCGCCACCACGCCGATCCGTTTCTTTTCCTCAGGGGTGAGGTCGTCGGAGAGAAAGAGCCGAAGGAAGGTGAAAGCCGCAATCGCCACGATGATCCACTTCGCGCCATTGGCGGCTTCGACCGGGTCGATCGGGAGGATGCCGCTCCAGATCAGCGCCACCGACAGTCCCAAGACCGCCAGCGCGCCGGAGAGCAGACGCCAGTCCCTGCGCGACACAACGTCCACTTCGGGCTTGGCGCCCGCGCCCTGTAACCGTCCGCGCATGAACGCGAACTGGGTCAGGCCACCGATCATCCCCAAACCCGCCGCCGCGAAGCCCAGGTGCCAATTGATCTTCTCGCCCAGCGGGCCGCACACGAGCGGCCCGATGAACGAGCCGAGGTTGATGCCCATGTAGAAGATCGTGAACCCCGCGTCGCGCCGCGCGCCGCCTTCGGGATAGAGCTTGCCGACGATGGCGCTGATGTTGGGCTTGAGCAGGCCCGTGCCCAGCACCACCAGCAGCAGGCCAAGGAAGAACGTGTCCTTCCGGGGAATCGCCAGTGTAAACTGGCCGCAGGCGATGAGCATGCCGCCGCAGAGCACCGCTCGTTGCGCGCCGAGCAGCCGGTCCGCCGCCCAGCCACCGGGCAGGGCGGCCAGATAGACCGCCGCTGTGTAAAGCCCGTAAACCGCGCCCGCCATCGGAATCGAGAACTCCAGCCCGTGGTTCTCGACTGTCGCCTTCATGAAGAGCACGAGCAGGCCGCGCATCCCGTAGTAGCTGCACCGCTCCCACATCTCGGTAAAGAACAGCGTGGAAAGGCCGGGAGGATGAGGCTGCCTTGCAGCAGCAGTGGAAGCGGTCTGGTTCATGGGGCTTGGAGAAACGCGCTACCGACAGGCGCCACTCCCGCGCGTGGCGACTTTTCGATCGGCCAATCGTTGCTCGATGGCCTTCGACGCGGGCGTGATGGAAAGCCCGCCCAGCGCCGTGCAGCGCAGTTCGCGCGGCATCTGTCCGGCGACCCGCTGGGCCGTCTCGATCACCTCATCGAGCGGAATCAGCGGATCGAAATCCGCCATCGCCATGACCGCGCCGGGCAGCGCCGCGCAAGCCCCGGCGGTGGGCGCCGCCACGATGACGCCCATCGAGCTCTTCACTTTTATCAGCGCCGTGACGTAGAGCACCATGCGGTTGAGCGCGCCGCCGTCGAGCAAGGCCCGGGGCGAGTCCGGCAACCGCTCGTCGTCGGCATTCCAACCCATCAGCCCTCCGAACAATCCCATATCCGAGCCTTGCGAGTCGTGCGTGGTCGGCAGCGAGCCCTTCCGGTCGAACTCGACCAGGACTTCGTCGAGTGTGCCGCCGATCAGCTCTCGCGCCATCCGCCCGATTCGCAGCGAGGCTGCGCAGTGGGAACTTGAGGGCCCCCGCATCACCGGGCCAATCACGTCGTTGAAAATGCTAACCAGCATGTCGCAGCCTTCCCACGTCGTCACAGACCGTCAACCCCAAGGCCGCTCACCGCGGCGATTGACCCTTCTGCTCCCGTTCTGTCCAGCTTTGCTTCCCGACCCCCGAAATGAAACTACCATTTTGCGTCAAGGCTGTTCATTGTGGGCAACTGCGGTGTTAAGGACGGCTCCGGCTCACTTGCCCGGCACGATCCAGATGTTGCGGAACACGACCGGGTTGCCGTGGTCTTGGAGAAAGACAGGACCTTCGGAACCGTCCAAGGGCTTGGAGATCGGGGCGGAGGTGGTGAAATCCTTGGCGAGTTCCAGGTCCTCGTGCACGAGCACTCCATTGAGCCGGACCGTGATGCGCGGCCACACGGTGCGTTTCCCGGAAGCATCGAATCGCGCAGCGGTGAACTCGATGTCGTAGGTCTGCCAGGCGAGCGGCGGCAGGCACATGTTGAGACGCGGTTTGGAAATCGAGTAGATGCCGCCGCACTCGTTGTCGTTCCCGTCGAGTCCGAACGAATCGAGTATCATCCTTGTTTCCACAGGTCTTCACCACAGTCCCAGCCTTCGCGTGCCGGTTCCCTGACGAAGGCGTCGAGTTCGGGGTGGTTGGTGACGCGGCCGGCCTTGGCGTCCCATTCGATGCGCGTGTTGAAGCGCTGGGCCAGCACCCCGAGGAGAATGATCTCCGTCAGCTTCGCCGAGTAGGTGAAGTTCGATCCCGGTTCCGGGCCCTCGCCCTTGATCGCGCGCAGCCACTCGCGGAACGGGCCACCGTCGACTCGGGGGATGGATTCGGCAGGCGGCTTCGCCTGCCACTCGTTGCGTGCTTCAACGGGCATGATGGTGGACGATCCCGCATGGGTGTCGCAGCCGATCAGGCCTTTGGTGCCGACCATCCAGCAGGCGCGTTCCAGATAGGCAGCATGATCAGCCCCGAACCGGTCGATGCGTCCGACCTTCGACCAGTCCTGCGGGCCGTCGAACCAGTTGAGCACAACCGGGCCGCGCTTCGCGTTGGCCGGGAAGTGATACCGGATCCGGCTGCCCGCCGGGATGACCCCCTCCAGCGAGGGCTTGCGCTCCAGGCACTCCACCACATCGGGCGGATCCAGGTCGAGCGCCCAGACCGGTGTGTCAAAGGTGTGACAACCCCAGTCGGCCAGTATGCCTGAGCCGAAGTCGTAGAAAGCCCTCCATTTGTAGGGGAGGTAATCGCGATAGAAATCCCGCTTGGCCGCAGGTCCAAGCCAGAGATCCCAGGCGAGACCCTCGGGAACCGGGGAAGCGGGAGGCGGCATGGTCGAAGGGTTTGCGAAATGCCTGCCGCCCATCTCGGGGCCGCTGTTGCGGGCAAAGACCTCGCTCACCTCTCCGATCACGCCGGACCGGTAGGCTTCGACGGACTGACGAATTGAATTCGTCGCATGTCCCTGATTGCCCATCTGGGTGACCACCTTGTAATGCACCTTGGCTTTGGCCAACGTCCTGGCCTGCCAGATATTGTGCGTCAGCGGTTTCTGGGTGTAAACGTGAATGCCGCGCTCCATGGCCGCGAGGGTGGCGGGAAAGTGCGTATGGTCGGGCGTGGAGACGACGACCGCGTCAATCTCCTTGTGCATCTTGTCGAGCATCACGCGGAAATCGACGAAGAAGGGCTGGGTGGTCTTCCAGTTCTTCATGTTTTCCGCGCATTGATCGCGGTCCACATCGCAGAAGGCGACGAGGTTCTCCTCGGCGCATCCCTGGTCGTAGGGCTGTTGGGCGATCCAGCCGCCAGAGCCGATGAAGGCGACGTTGAGCTTGCGGTGGGCCGACGGGCCGGGCCTGCCGATGGCGAACTGCGGAAACGCCATGCCAGTGGCGATTCCGGTGACAGTGCGGAGAAAGGTCCTGCGTTTCATGAAGGGTGTTGTGCGAGGTGATGGTATTGTGGATTCGTGTTCAAAGGAAGTGCGCTTTCCGCTTCGGGTCACGTTTTACTACTCGGTTGCTGGGCCGACAGCGAAAAGCTCCGGGTAGTGCCGCCGGATGAGGGATTGCTCCTCGAAGGTCAATTCCGTGAGCGGAACGGGCTGGTCCTGCGGGCGGATGCCCTTCTGGTTGATGCGGTTGATCAGGCTCCAGTTGCGGGAGTGCTTGCCGGGTTCGGGGTCGGCGGGTTCCTGGGCCGGGAGATCGTAGCGGGTGAAGTCGATCACCTTGGGCGTGCCGTTTTCCATCCAGTTTCGCAGCAGCGCGAGGCGGAAATCTCGGTTCATAAACCAGCGGATTTCCTTGTCGGCTTCCGAGGCCCGGATGCCGCTGCCGCGGTGAACAAACTGATAGTCGAGCTTCTCGTTGTTCTTAAAATGCGCGCGCCACAGTTCGCCGAACTCTCCCTGGGTGATGAGTTTGGCGTTGGGCCAGCGTTTCCGGATTCCGGTGAGCCAGAGGTGCAGGCCTTCCATGCCGTTGCGGCCGCCGTAGCCGTAGATCTTGCGGCCCTCGACCAGGCACATCTCCCAGCCGCAGGTCACCCAGGCGAAGCCGTTGCGATCGAGGCCAGGAAATCTGCACGTCAGGAGGGCAAACAACGGCTCCACGTTCATCGTCCGGCTTTGTTTCGGTCGTTGCGTGACGGGCGCGCGATCACCGTTTGAAGAGGATTTGCACCGTGACGTCCCGTAGGGCCGGGAGCATCAGGTTCCGCTGGTTCGCCGCAGGACCTCTGCTGACTTTGGCTTTCTTACCCTTCACCGTGATGGCGGCAATCTCCGCGGGAAGTTCCAGCAAGACCGTTTGGGCTTGGCCCGAATGCAGCGTGACTTCGAGGCCGTCGGGGTTCCATTGCAGGCGCCGGACCTCGATCTGGCCACGACACAGGACGCCCTCGATTGTTCCCGTCGGCCAAGCTTTGGGAAGCGCGGGCAGGAGTTGGATTCTTCCCGGCTCGGATGCGACGAGCATCTTGATGATGACCGAGGGCATCCCGCCGCTGATGTCCATGTTCAACAACGATCGGTGATTGTGCATCGAGGCGAGGTTGTTCAGCCAAAACCGGTTCACCAGTTGCGTGAGACAGCGGTACGCCAGTTCGCCTTCGCCGAGACTGGCGGCGGCCTGGCCGAGTTGCACCAGGCCGAAGCTCATGAACCCGCGCTGGTTGTTCCTGCCAGTGGTTGATCGAGTTTGAATTCGATGCTCTTCCGGAAGGCGGCGCGCAGTTCCGGATTGCGCGCGATTTCGTCCGGCATGCCGTCGTAGAGCGGATACAGCTGGGACGAGTGCCGGTGGCTGTCGTTGTTCGCGAGCCGCGGTGTCAGCCATTCCTTGATGATGCCGCGCTCGTCCGACCATGTAGTCCGGCATTTTCTCGAGCATCGTCCTGCCAGCGCGGGATCTTGTCCCGGTTCCGACCGAGTTCGCGCGAGGCGGCGATGGTGTTGCGCAGAAGTTCCTTGGCCACCGCCACGTCCATGGTGGCATTGAAGGTGCCTTGGGACTTCGTGTTGCCCGGCGTGTTCTCGGGCGATTGCGTCGGTGAGAAGATCCACTTCCCGTCGGGCCCCTCGTCGAGAAAATCCTCGAAGAACAGCACGGCCTTCTCCATGAACGGCAGCGCGTGCTCGGACAAGAACTTCCGGTCGCCGGTGTAAAGATAGTAGTCATAGAAGAAGTGGGCGGCCCAGCCCGCGCCCGCCACCCAGAAGCCGCCGGCGAAGTCGGGCGCAAGGGCGTTGTTGAAACCATGGGTCGACGAGCGCGATGGCAGCACGATGCCGCGCGCGCCGAACAGGTGTTTCGCGTTGATCTCCAGCCAGGGGACGATGGACTCGATGTACGTCGTGTAGGCCAGCATGAGCTCAGGCATGTTCCCCATCAGGTTGGCGGCGATGGCGGAGGGCACGTTGCCGTTGTGCGTATAGTCGCTCGCCCAGCCGGGCACGTAGGTGCCGCCCCAGACGCCCTGCAGGTTCGGCGGCAATTCGCCCGTGCTCGAGATGATGTTGTAGCGGCCGGCGTCGAACTCCTTCTCGATCAGGGCGCGGTTCGGCATTTCGTACGTGGACGCCGCCAGCAACTCCTCGGTGGTCCGCCGGTGATCGGCGCCGCCACCGAGATCGAGCCGCATCCGGTTGAACAGCTCACCATGGAGCTGTCGCGTGGCGCTGGAGCAGTTGGCCGTAGTCGTCCGGCAGCTTCGCGAGCGCAGCCTCCATGTCCTTCATCTCCGGTTTGTCCGGGTCGTAGATCGGGCGCAGGTCCACGAACATCAGGATACGGTCGGCGCCCTTGACCACGAGCGTGCCGTTCGTCTGCGCCTCGGTGGTCCCACCCGTCGCGATGACGCGCGCCAGATCCTTCCAGCGCATGGATGCTTCCCGGGTAGGCCTTGAGGTAACGATTCGAGTACGTCAGCGACGAACCGCCGGCCGTGCTCTTGATGTCGGCAACGTGTTCCTTGAACATCTGGTCGGAGCGCTTCGCGATGTCACTGTCGTCATTGTATTGATCGCTCGGCTCCCGGGGCTCCAACGCAAGCCGGCAATCCAGTTTGCCGGCGATTGAGCCCGTGATGAGCAGCACCGCCACGCCGTCCGCGCGTGAAACGAACATTCGGCGCTCGAAGGCGCCTCGGTCGTCCGACCAGCGGACGGCAGTCTCGCCGGTTTGGAAATCCACCGATCGGCTGTAATCGCGCACTTCACCTTGATTCGTGCTGCGGATCGTGAGGTCAAAGGCCGGCACGAAGAAGTCCGGATACAGGAAGCTGCTCTGGCCGGACAGGTTGAACTGCAGTTCCGTGGCCTGCCGATACAGCCCGCGCTCGATCAACCTCCGAATCTCGAACAATCTCGCCGATTGATCGCGCGGCATCGTGGGCGCACCCATCGGCATGAAGAGACGCTCGTGGGTGAAGATGATGCGCTCGTTCAGGGGCCGGCTCAGGGCGTTGGCGCCAATGGTGCCGTTGCCGCAGATCAAACCTTCCTCCCAGATCGTCGCGGGTTGCGAGCTGACGAAGCCGCGCTCCGGAACCGGCAACGGCGCGGAACCGGCCGCATGACTTGTCGCAAAGAGGATGCTCAGGGTGCAGACGCTGTGCTGGATGACGTTGAGGAGGTGATTTGCTCTCATAGTACATTCATGGGTTTCGCTGCGAACGCGGAGACGATGGCTGGGCGCGCAACGAGAGACTTTCCGTCGCGGGGTACAGCAGGACCTCTTCGCCCTGTTTGAGATCAATTTGGTAGGTGCCAGGCGAAAGCGTTTGCATTTTGAAGGCGTGGTCACCCATCAATCGGATTTCACCAGGCACGTTTGGCCGCACCCGGCAGGGTTCGCCAGCCAGGCTTTTGATGCGCACCCACTCGGTCTTACCGGCACTGCGTTTGGCCGAGACGAGGAAGGCCCCCTCGGCGCGCAGGTCGTGAAACTCGACGTCCTGCCAGGCGGAGGGAAGGGCGGGGAAAACGCGGATCGGCCCGGGCTCGTCCTTCGCCGGATCGCTCCAGCTCTGGATGAGCATGTCCTGGATGATGTTGGCGGCGGCCAGGGTGGATTCGATGCAAGGACTCTCGTACCAAAGGCCGTTCGGATACAGGTCGCCCTGCAAACGCTTCAGGCTCTCCAACGCTTCGTCGCCGAGGCCGAGCGCCGCCGCGATGGGGCCGACATGAGCCTGCACCATGGCCTGTCGTTGTCCCGGGCCAGCGGTTGATCGCGCCCGGTCGAAGGAGCGCTTCAAGACCTCCGCGGCGCCTTGCTGCTCGACGTTGACGAGATGCAGCGGGTAAATCATCAGCAGGTTGGAGAAATGCTGGTGATTGGCCGAGGATGACTTGTCGCGGCCGAGCCTGAAGCCGTGTTCATCGGCAGGGTAGTCGGGAAGGCGCTCAACCACCGCCTTCCACCGCGGGATGAGAGGGTCATCGAGCTTCAGACGCTGACTCGCCTTGAGGAGCGTGTGGCAGCCCCACTTGAACAGGGCGAGGTCGAAGTTGCAGTCCGCGAAAACGCCCGTCTCCGGCGAGTAGGTTGGCGGGAGGTGCAGCTTGCCGTCAGGCTCTTCGCGAACCATGTGGAGGTAGAGGTTGATGGCGCGACGCAGAAGTGGATAGATTTTCTCGCGCAACATCGCGTCGTCCATCGAATAGCGGTATTGGCATCCAGCAGGTTGTGCATCGTCCACGGCAGGTTGCCGACGAGATCGTAGTAGCGCATGTCGCCCTCGCGCGTGCCGGCCAGGTCCCACGCGACGGCGATCGGCAGGTAGGCCGAATCCTGCTGCCACTCGACCGGGCGCACGGCCTTGATCAATTCCGCTTGTCGCTCATGAAAGCGGTCCAGCAACGCCTGACCCTGCTCGAGCCGGTTGGCGGCATACACCGCCCAGTGCGCGCTCTGGATGTTCCAGTCGGTGGTGAAGTAGGGCCACGATTTGCCCTGAAACCAGATGCCCGGCGTGTCCACGAAACACCGGCCCGCCCGCGTCGTGCAGCCGTAGCGGTAGATGGTCTGCCAGTAGAGCGACTCCAAACCCTTGTCGGGAAGAGTGACAAAGCTGCGAGGGTAATAGGCATGCCACCAGTCGCGGTGTGTCTGCACCCAGCTTGCGCGGTTGAGCTTCAGGAACCGCTCCGACGTCCGCCTTCGCCACCGCGGCGGCATTGGTGGCGGGGTAACTGTTGGCGATGCTGACAATGTGCGTGCGCGTGGCGTCATGGACCTGTTCGCGTCCACGCGGTGGCATATTGTCCGCCGGCAAGAAGGCTCCTGAATCCACACCGCAGTCCAGCCGTGTTCTTCCAGCCGGCCGGTGGGGTTCGGCTGCCAGATCTTCAGTGTCCCTTCGTAGTGCGCGCCGTATTGCTTCGCGAACTTTGCGATCCCGGACTCGGCGGTTGGATAGCCGCCGCGCGTCGTCCGCGCCTCAGCCGGATGCCACGTCCATGTGCAGTCTTTCTCGCCCGCCGACGGAGTCGAGTTCGGTGACGATCGCCATGTCCACCGCGTGGGTGAAATGACGGATGCGGATCTTTCCGCGGTCGGTCGTGATCGTTCCGGTCAGTTCGGCATTCCACAAATCCTGTGCGCCACTGGCAGCCGGTGAGCATGCCGACGGGATGGAGGGAGAAATGGCCGATCTGAAGGCGGGGCCGGCTGTAGGCGGTCCAACCCCAAGTGTCGTCACGGTGGTCATGCACATCGGCACGGAAGACCTGAAGCTTGAGAGTGTTTCCGTCCTGATACAGCATCGAGCCGACCATGGCATTGCCGAAATGCGGGGCTTCGGTCCAGCCAGCCGGCAACTTGTCGAAGGTCGTGTCGTGCTGCCGCATGAAGGCCGGCCAGTCGGTCAGTGGCTTCAGCGATTCGTGCGGTAGCTCTTCACCATTGGCTCCGCTCGCCCTGCCCTTCTCGGCCCCATGCGCGAGGCCCAGTGCAACCGCCCCGGCAAGGCAGCCGACGGCCCATTCACTCAAGTGGTTCATCGTGACGGTTTCGGGGGTACAGTCTGGGGTTGCTGCGGAGCCGGGTTGTCAGCTGGTGGCTTCGCTTCGCCCGGCCCCAGCAGTTTCACCTCGTGGAGTTCCTTCGCTTTGGCCGCGTTCTCCCGCACGAGGTCGTGTTGCTCACCGAGGTCGTCCTTCAAGTTGACGAGTTCCAATCCGCCTTCATACCGCTCGATCAGCTTCCAGTCGCCGTAAGCACGGAGATGAACACACACCCGATTCGGAGCCGTTTCATTCTGCTTAAGGTTGTCAGCCCTGAACTCATTGTTTGTCGCTTGCCGGCGAATCGTAGGCCGACCAGAAGTCCATGCCCTGCTGCCGGGCGACCTTGGACGACGAGTTGCCGTCGTTCAAGCGGACGCGATCTTCCTGAAGCAGCTTTCGCAGGTGAGCGAGCGTGTCCGCGCAGGACTCCTCGGCGGCGGGATTGTGCGTTTCCTGAGGATCTTTTGCCAAGTCAAAAAGTTGAGTGTGCCGCTCCTTCCCGACGCAATACTCGATGAGCTTGTATTGCTTGTCGCGGATTTCGAGCATGCCGTTGTCAAAGGCATGCCGAGGCAGGAACGAGCCGGGCAGCTTCATCTCCTCGTCCTTATACATGGCCCGGAATTCCGGCGGGCACTGACGCGGGTCATGGGGCGTCTGAAACGCCACATAGGCAAAGAACGGCTGGTTGTTGGTGGCCTGCTCCTCGAGAAATCGGATGCAGGCGTCGGCGTAGACTTCCGCCGAATGTTTGCCTTCATGTAAAACCTCCGCAGCTTTCGGAGACTCGCCAGTGGGAGAGAATGCGCACAGCGGCAGGCTGTATTGGCTTGTCGTCATGCCGCGGAACAGAATCTTGTCCCCTGCGCTAAAGGATCGACCAAAGGCACCGTCCGCGCAGCCTCGCTCAACTCGCAGAGCCAAAGCGCCAGAGGACTGGCGCAGTCCAAAAGCTGGCGCCTTTTCGGACGTCTCCGGACCGCGCGGAGCGTTTTGGAGTGCGGCAGTCTTCTGCCGCTCTGAGGACCTGCGGTAGCGTTTTGTACTCTTCCGAAATCTCGACGGAGAAATATCGCGGGGCTCCGCCTGGGCGGTAGCTATCGAAGTTGTCTTCGAAGGGGAATGGGAATCGCTTCCGTGGCGGCGCCGTGCCTTGGGACCCCTCTCGTTGGCCGGTCGTGCTACTGAGGGTGTAGATCGCATTGGATTCGAGTTCGAGTTCAACGCTCTGGTTTCGCAAAGAGAGCACTGGCTGTTGGACAAACTGAGCCTCCTCGCGGGATTTCCAAACGTAAACCGGCCCACTTTTCAGCCCAGGTGCGATAGTCAGTCGCATGGCTTTCTCCGTGGCGTCGCGGCGGCCTATCTGATCAATGTCCCACGGTTGTCGGCCATCCACGTAGTGGTAACCCACCGCGCCGATCAGTCGATCCAACTCGGCATCCTTCTCCAAAGTATCAAAGATCTGCCAGAACTCGTAGCCTCGCGGCTTGGGATCGGCCAGTTCCTCCCGAGTGATAACGTGCGACGGTTCGCTGCCGCAAGTGGAGTTCTCGCCGCTGCCGATCTCGACTTTCAGATGCTGAAACCCAGCGCCGAACTTTGGCCTGAACAGAAAATCCAAAATCTCGGCGCGCTGAGGCTCGGGGTAATCCACGAGCAGCCGCGTCGAGGCGCCCGCGCTGACCGCGCCAATGCCCTCGAACACGCGCCCGGTCGAGGCTGGGTCGAGGCGAATGACGTGGGGTGCGGCTTCAGCGTTCCCGGCGCCGGCTGTGACGATCAGGAACAAGACCTGAAGCGCAGTCTTCATTGATTGCTTTTCTTCGACTTGTCCGCCGGCTGCCGTTGCTCAGTGAGGGTCTTCCGGGCCAATTCAGTGTAGCGATCCGTCTGCTCTTGCCAGACGCGTTCCAACTCCTTGACCTTGTCCGGCTCTTCGCCGCCAGGTTGTTCTGCTCGGCGCGATCCGTGCGCAAATCGTAGAGTTCCCACGGATCGCCTTTCGCCGCGACCAGCTTCCAGTCGCCGACGCGCACGGCGCGATGGCCTTCGTGCATCCACCAGAGGCTCTCGCGCGGAATCGTCACATCCTTGGCAAACGCGGGCACGAGGCTGCGACCGGGGGCTTCAGGAATCGGCTCCGCCCTCCACTCCTTCGGCTTCTGCACGCCGGCCAATTCAAGCACGGTCGGCACGAAATCAATGACATGACCCGGCGTGTGGCGCAGCTCACCCTTCGCGCTGATGCCCGCGCGCCAATGCACGATCAGCGGCGTGCTGATGCCGCCTTCGTGAACCCACGTCTTGTGCCGGCGAAACGGCGTGTTGCAGGCGCTGGAAAAGCCGGGGCCGAGGCACAAATAGCTCTTGGCGCTGCCGGGCGGCGCGGCGGGGTCATGCCCGCCGTCGCGCACCATGATCTCGGCGCTGGCGCCGTTGTCCGACGCGAAGAAGATGATCGTGTTGTCGAAGGCCTTCATCACCTTGAGTTGCGCGAGGATGCGCCCGATTTCCTGGTCCATGCGGTCCACCATCGCAGCGTGGATCGCCATCTTCGTCGCCTGAAAACCGCGTTGCTCGTCGGTCAGCTCACTCCACGGCAGCGGGCGATTCACTTCGCCGGGGCCGAGCTTCCTGATGGCTTCCGGGAACGCGTAGGGCGGGCCGACGTTGCGCTCGAGCGCGGACAGCGTCGTGTTGACCAGGCCCATTTCCTTCTGCCGGGCGAAACGCGCCTCGCGCATCGCCCGGCGCGTCGGGCAAGGCGTCGCGATGAATCTGCTGCGCGTAATAGCCGGTCAGCAGCGCGGCGCGAGCAGGGCCAGCAAAGCACTGGCGATGCGGAGATCAAGGGTGAACCGGCTCATGTTCATGGGGTTGATTTCACTGCGCTCGACCCTGAGACGAGCGCAACGATGACGGTCACATTGGCGGTGAAGGGTCTCACTGGATGCCGGGGAGCCTATGGGGAAACGCAAGCGGCGATGGCTTCGGCAACGGTCTTTCTTCCAATCGGCTGGTGTCCGTCAAAGGGGCCGTAGGCGCTGCCCTTGGGCCAGGTGGCCGGGTCGGCGTATTGACCGTCGTCTTTGTATTCCTTTTGCAGCCGGGCGATTTCGGCTTTCAATTCGGCGAATTTGGCGGCGATGGCGGGCTCCGTTTCGCGCCGTCGTTGTACAGCAGGTTGCGCTGTTCGGTCGGGTCTTGGTGAGGTCAAACATCTCGTAGGCGTCCTTCTTCCAGTAATAGATGAGCTTGTGCGTGGCGGTGCGGACGCCGAGGTGGGCGGCGGTGTTGTGATCGCCGGGGTCGTGGTAGTAGCGGTAGTAAACGGCGGTGCGCCAGTCGGCAGGCGATTCCCCGCGCAGGAGCGGGACGAGCGAGCGGCCTTGCATGGACGCCGGGATGGGCAGGCCGGCGAGGTCGAGGAACGTGGGCGCAAGGTCAATATTGACGACAAACTGCGCGGGGACGATGCCCGCCTTGACGCCGGGGCCGCGCACCAGCAGCGGCACGTGCAGGCCGGGTTCGTACATGAAGCGTTTGTCGTAGAGCCCAAGCTCGCCAAGGTACCAGCCGTTGTCGGAGGAATACATGACGATGGTGTTTGTGGCGAGGCCGGTCTGGTCGAGGTAATCGAGCACCTTGCCGACGCTGTCGTCCACGCCTTGCACGCAGGCCAGATAGTCCTGCAGGTAGCGCTGGTACTTCCACTTCACGAGGTCCTTGCCGGTCAGGGTTTTGCCATCCACTTCGACTTCCATGCGGTTTTGCGCCCAGCCATTGTTGCCGTGCCGGCCCCTCGAGGTCCGCGGGCGGAGTGAGCTTGAGGTCGCGCCGCGTGAGGTCACGCGCGACGGTTTGCTGGTTGGCGGGCAGCGCGGCGGGGCGGGTGGCGTAATCGTCCCACAGGGTGTCCGGTTCCGGGAAGACCTTGTCCTTGAACAGGGCGATGTGCCGCTCGGCTGGTTCCCAGGCGCGGTGCGGCGCTTTATGGTGCAGCATCAGGAAGAAAGGCTTGTCCTTGGGCCGGGTCTTCAGCCACTCGATGCCAAGGTCCGTGGTGATGTCCGTGCAGTGGCCGGCGATCGTCAGCTTCCGACCGGCGACAAGGAATTCCGGATTCCAATACACCCCCTGAGCCGGCAGAACGATCCATCGGTCGAAGCCGGTGGGGTCGCTGCCCAGATGCCACTTGCCGATCATGCCGGTGTGGTAGCCAGCGGCCTGCAGATGCTTGGCCACGTTATCGCGCGCGCCGTCGAAGCGATTGAACACGGGCACACCGTTGATGTGCGAATACTGCCCGGTGAGCAGCGTCGCGCGGCTGGGCGTGCAAATGGAGTTGGCGCAAAAGGAATTCAGAAACCGCACGCCGCCTGTCCGCGAGCCGGTCAAGGTTCGGAGTCTGGTTGACTTTCGAACCGTACGCGGAGATGGCTTGCTGCGCGTGATCGTCGGAAAAAATGAAGAGGATGTTGGGCTTGCGGTCGGCGGCGTGCGACGGGGCGGCGCAGGCGAGCGCCGTGAACAGCCACGCGGCAGCGCGGCAACGTAGAGCGGGGTTGGAGCTCTTCATGACTTGGTGTCGTGGCTTACTGTTTCTGTATTGTGTCCCGCCTGGATCCCGCACGGCTGTTGACGGCTCTCTCGATTCGTTTCTTGCACCTCAACGGCATGGACTCACCCGGGCGCGGGTGGTGCGTCACCTCCGAATGGTTACATGGACCGGGGCCGTCTCGTTGATGAAAGCAAACACAACCAAGTCGGTTCCGGTGATCTGATGATTGAAACCCAATCGGCAATCGTTGTTCTCTTTGCCGTTGATCAACACTTTCGCCTCATCGGCGTTCCAGTTCTTGATCCGGATCGCCGGATTGACGACCGGAGAATCCTTGCTGCCCTCGAGGCTGATTTCAACCTGCCCGCCTTTCGGCTCCGTGTTCTCAACCTGATAGCATCTCTGACTCTTGTCGTACCCTTGCGAAGTGAACCCGGAGCCCGTCAGGGACAATTCGGCGGGGTACGCCCATGACCGGCCAAAGTGGATGAGTTCCTTCATGCTCATGCGGTTCATGCCGTACAGGCCGTTCCAATAGGCGCGATTCCCGTTCTCATGGATGACCGGATCGGAGATTGGGGAGCTGGACACATGCGATGGACGATCGAACATCTTGATCCAGCGGCCGTCGCACCGGGCTTGCGCGACCGGAAAGTGATTGTAGCCCAGCGCAACATATCTCACGAACATGCGATTCCCGGGTTCGAAGCAGATGAACGGCTTGTTCTCCGATTTGAAATTGAATTGCTGCACGGTGAAATTCTTGGGCAAGTCGGCTGGGTGATTGCGCAGTTCCTGCGCAACGGCCCGTTGATTGAACTCGTAATCCCCAATCGTCACGTAATCCTGTTCCAATAGATCGTCTTTCAGCTGACCGGGCTGCAGAATGGGCAGCGACTCCTGAAACTGAACGGCCGGCCCTAGCGTGCCCTTGTTCCAGATCACCTTCCGAATGCCGGATCCGTCCGGGTAAACGTAATAGTATTCGTCCACCCACACCTCCCATCCCGTCTTCTCGTCCGGCCGCCAGGTGTTGTCATGCGAACTGACCGGGGCGTATCGCCAGTGCACCACGGCCCGCGCCGCGGTGTTCTCGATGATCCGAACATGGGAGAAGCGGCAATGACGGTCCTGCATGTGCTCGAAGCACCCTTCCGTGTCATTCTTGCCCGTGTTCCACGTTTCCAGACTCTGGTCCGTCATCCAGTTCTCGTTTTCCGACACCCACGCGGGGCCATAGCGGATTCCCCTCCAGAACACCAGTTTGACAGGTGACTTGTCGAAACAGACCACCACATCCGGATCGTTGTCCACGGGCCAGGTGTTGTCCCAGCCCGGGTAGTACTTCAGTTTCGTATAGAAAGCCCCGAAGCGGCCCGGCTTGTTTTCGACAACCGGCAGTCTGCGGACCGGAATGTCGGGCCTCATCACGGTCACTCCCGAATACCGTTGCTTGATTTGGGCGGCGGTCAGCGCACTGTCAAACACCTTGATTTCATCAATCAGTCCATCCAGGCCGTAATAGGCCGCGACCGTCGCCCATGTCCTGATGATGTCGGACGGTTTCCCGGGAGCTGCCACCATCCCGATGATGCCTTGGGTCTTTGCGGGGTGCGTCACCGAACCCCTGATGGGCTGGGAGGCGGCCAGTTCCCCGTTCACATACAGGCTCATCTCCTTGCCCGCGCGGCAGACGCCCACGAGATGCATCCACTCCCTCAGCGGCATCGTCTCCTGCGCGCTGGTGCAGCATATCCACTGCTCCCCGAGTGCCACCTCCAGCGACACCTGCCCCCACGGCCCGATCCTCAGGCGATAGCCTTTGACTTCGTTGGATTCGGTGGTGATGACCGGGCACCAGTTCCAGGGATACTCGCCCAGGGAAACCCAAGCTTCGATGGTGAATTCCTGGTCCGGGTGTTTCAGGGCGCCTTCGCTACGGATGACCCGGGTCGTCAGCCCATCCAGTCGCAGTGCTTGCCCGACCACGCCTCGAGCGGTCTCGAAATTCCCCTCGATCGTGTCGGCGACCCCGGTCGAAGGTTCAACACAAGTCCTGTTCGTGATGTTCTCGAAGTCCCATTGCATGATGGCATTCTGAGCCATCGTCAGGCCGGGGGCAGGAAGAGCAAACACGACACCCCGGCACTGACAAGTTCAGACTTCACGCTTTTCATGAGACGAGCATCGGCGGCGTTTTGGAACATGGCTCGGTGGCGGCACGCGTCTGGCTCGTGGCTTGAGCCAGCCTATTGGGCCAAGGCTTGTCGGGTGACGATGGGGACATAGCCCGCCTCCAGGCCCGGCGGCGGAGTGACGATCAGGGCCGGGTCGAGTTCCGCCAGTTTGCCCAACGCGGGTGGGGCCAGGTAGTCGCGGTCTTTCTTCCAACTCCGGTGGAGTTTCTCCACGCGCGCCTGCAGGGCCTCCCGCTCCTGATCCGTCAGGTCGGCGTTGAGCAGGGCCGGCTGGTCGGCGAAGCGATACCAGTAGTACGTGACCACGCTGCCGTCCCCCGGGTGCGCCTGAAACGGTCCGGCCTTGGGGCCGGGCTTCTTCCAGCAACTCGCCGCATCGTCGGGCGTGACATAGGCTTTCGGGCGTCTCCTGCGGGCCGGTCGAAGCGCGCCTGGGCCAAACCCGTTTCCGCCGGAACCTCTTCCGCCCGCACCGGAACCCATTGCGGCTTTCGCACCGCTCTTCACCAGGTGAAAATACTCGGGAAGCTTCACCAGCGGAGCCATTCTTGGAATCGGTCTGCTTCACGACGTTGAGATCCCAGCGATAGCCGAAGGTATTGGGATCCGCCGCCATCGGCGTCGCGAACGAATTCCACGCCAGCGGCACCTTCTCTTCCTTGGGAGTATCGTCCGGATAGATCCTCCAGGTGGCCCCGCCTTTGCCGGTGAACTGATGCAGGATGGCACCTTCAGGACGAATCGCGCCGCTGGCCTCGGCACCGCCGTCGAACCAGGTCTTCACCGCGTCCCAGAGCGCCTGCTTGTTGTAGGAGGTGATGTGATGCACGAGCCGTGATTCGCCGTTGGTCTCACAGGGAAAGAAGGTCGGGGCGATGCGGGCGTAGGTCTCCCCCTTGGCGTCGACGGCTTGAATGCTGGGAACATGCTGGGTCTCCATCTGCAAGGCCCGGTTGGGATCGGAGGGACGGCTATCCAGAAGCATCCCGCTGAAGCGCGGCTCCGCGACCGCACCGGCGGACCAGAAGTAGGGGGTGAAGAACGCCACCGGGCCTTTGAAGTTCCGCGTGTTCAGGAACAGCGTCCAGGATTGATCCCCGGTCGGGATGTCCTTGCCGGCGGTGGTGGTCTTGGCCGGGGTGAGCGGAAGCGGCAGGTAGCCGTAGCCGAACAGTTCGCCGCAGGTGCCCTGCTTGAGATTCAAGCCATCGGGCGGCCACAGCAGCCAGGGGCTGAGTTGCGCCACGCCGTACTTGCCTTTGGGTTGCTCCCAGTCTCTTCCCTTGCCGGCCCCGGGTCCGTTGGCCCACTCGCTGAAATTCGGCGCCACGCCGCCCATGATGAACTTCGGCGTCTCCGTGGCATACTCCGTGTCGCGCCACCAGCCCAGGCCGCCCTCGATGTCGGAATAGAGTTTGATCGGAGGCGCAGGTTCATTCCGGGCGAACATCCAGGTGCCGAACAGGCCGGTTTGAAAACGTTGTCCCGGATATTGGTCCAACAAAGGCCAGGCGGCGACATACATGGAGAACCCGGCGTTGTAGGTTTCGGGAACTTTCTCGTTGGGGACGAGCAGGTAGCCGGCCATCTCTCCCTTCTGAATCGGGTCGCCGGATGACGCCGACCACGCGCCCGTCTCCCAACTGAGCGCTGCCGCCAGCGGCAGGATGCCGAGGGTGAAAACTGTCTGCGGTTTCATTGTCATAGTCGATCAATTTCTTCGGCTGTCATTCTACACCAAGCACCACACTCAGCACCAAAGCAATTGTCGGGTCGGGCGGCGGCCGGACTGCCCGGCCACGACTGGGCCCTTGCCCACTCGACGGACCGCGCCGGGCAAACCCAACCGGGGGCTTCAGACCCACCGCCCTGCACCGGCTGGAGCCTCTGATCGTCGCTGTCGCAGAACCTCAAATGCCTGCTCATCTCTTCTCGCTGGAGTGACGCTGGAGCCACTCGTTATCCCCACTCGCCTCAAGGGGATAAGGCGAGCCAATGAAGCTGCCGTTGGCTCTCACCCGCAGCTTGGTACTGGCAAAGAGCCATTTGTGAATCTCGGAATGGCCGTCCGCGAAGGAGAAGCCAGCCGCCCCATCATGATAGGAGGCGGGCAGATCGGCCCAATTGCCCGCCTTGGGGACAATCGTAGCGGGAATCGAAGTCCAGAAGTAGCCGTCATTAATGCTGTCGGGGTGCTCGTCGAGGGTGACGTAAATGCTGGAGGGATCCCGGAAGTCCGTGGTCTTGTTGAACTGACGGTAGCCGGGGGAATCGGATTCCGGGCTGGCGGTCCAGCCGACACAGCCGTTCATCGCCATGCTTCGGACGCGGCCCTGCCAGCCGGCTCGCTTCTGGACGGGGCTCAGGTAGATGTCGCCGGGGCATTTGTAGATTCCATGGTTGGGCGTGTATTGACCCAGCAGCGACGTCCTGATGAAGGCGGTGTTGGTATTGTCCGTGTCCATACCCCAGCTCATGTTGTTGTTCACCCAGTTCCCGCTATTGGCCCAGGGCACGTTGTAAACGCAGCGGTCCCCGTTATCACCGGCATAGAGCATCCAGCCCAGCGCCAGTTGTTTGGTGTTGCTCAGGCACATGATGCCTTGGGCCTTGATCTTCGCCCTCCCCAGCACCGGCAGCAGCATCGAGGCGAGGATGGCAATGATGGCGATGACCACCAGCAGTTCAATCAACGTAAAGCCTCCCCGCAGGAAGGCCGCGCGGGGTCCTCTCAGGGTTAAGCGACTGTGCCGTTTTCGTTTCATGCTACTGTCTTGCGTTCTCGCGGGTGCTGCCGCCGAGGCTGTTGGCACCAGCGAGCCGGCAGGTGCCGGCGTCGGTGTAATACCATTCAGCAACCCGCCGTCGCCATGCGCCACCGGCACCGGGCTGCAATCTGGCACCGCCGCGAACACTTTCGTGCTGGGGCGGAAATGCGGTCATCGCTTTGAGCATCGACCCTACATCATGCCGGCATATCGAGACGACTACCATTTTGCGTAGCGCTTTGTCCCATTTTGCGCCGCCGGATCTTCTTCCACGGAGCTCTTCGAGGGCTACAACGGTGGAGCGGGCGGCATCGGCGGCTGCGGCCGATGCCAACCTAATCGCCCAGTGCTTGCCGGGTGACGATGGGAACATAGCCGACCTCCAGGCCTGGGGGCGGCGTGACGAGCAGCGCGGGATCGAGCGAAACCAGCTTCCCCCGCGTGGGCGGCGCCATGTAGTCGCGGTCAACGGGCCAGTGCGCGTGCAGTTTCTCGACGAAGGCTTGCAGCTTCGCCTTCTTCTCCGCGCTCCAGTGGTATTGCTGGAACGACGGTTGATCCACGAAGCGATACCACGAGTAGGTCACGACCGAACCATCCACGAGCTTGGCGGTGAACGGGCCGAGCTTCGGGCCGGGCTTTGGCCCAGGCGCCGCACTGTGGGCGAGGTGTAAGGCACTCCCGTCTTGGCGCGCTTGAATTCCTGCGTGAGCAGCTTGGTTTCCGCCGGCACTTCCGCGGCCGGCACGGCGACGCGCTCTTCGCCGACGTGCTTGTAGTATTGCGGGAACAGGCCTTTCGCGACGATGTCGTTGGTGAACCACTGCAGACCCCACACGTTGCCGTCGAAGATGCGGGTGTCGAAGGCGCTCTCCACGCCGACGATCTTCTTGCCGGCCTGGTCGTAGCGCGTCGTGCGCGTATTGAGCTTGGGCTTCCACGCGCCCTTCTCGTCGAATCGCCCGGAGCAGGCCGGGCCGCCGTCGCGCCAGGCCTTGAAGGCGTCGTAGAGCGCCGCCTTCGAGTAGTAGGTCACATCCTGCACCAGGATACGCGCGGCCTTCGGCGTCCACCGGGAACTGCAGCTTCGGCAGCTTCGAGTAGGTCGTCCCCTGCGCGTCCTTGGCGTCGAAGCGCGGCACGGTGTTGATCTCCATCGCGCCGCCGCCCATGATGCCGGGGCGCGCGTCGAGGCCGCGGCCGTAGAGGAAGGGATAGTTGAACAGCTTGCCGATCTTGCTCCACGTCTCCGGGATGTAGTAGGCGATCGGGCCTTTGAAGTTGGCGGCGCTGAGGAAGCAGGTCCAGCTCTGGTCGCCCGTCGGCGGGTCGCCGGTGGTGGGATCGGTGAACGGCAGGGCCATCCAGGTGTAGCCGAGGAACTCGCCGTTGGGATTGCCCTGGAACGGCAGCGCATCGGGAGGAATCAGCAGGCGGTTGCTCAACTGCGCGATGCCGAGGCGATGGTCCGGCAGCGCCTCGTTGCTGTAGAAGAAGGACCAGCCGGGCGAGCCGACCTCGTAGTCGTAGCATTGCGGCGTGGCGTTCATGCTGAACTTCGGCGGGCCGTAGCGGAAGTGGTTGCCCGCCCAGTAGCCCAGGCCGCCTTCCACGGTTTGGAAGACGCTGCTCCACGTGGGACCGCGCTCCTTCCACGTGCGGGCCAGCGTGCCCTCGGGCGCGAGCGGCTTGTCCTTGTTGTCGGAGTTGTCCGGCTGAATCCACGAACTGGGCAGGCCGATTTGGAAATCGGCCAGCGGCTGATCCACCAGCGGCCAGACGGCGGCATAGAAGCCCATGCCGGCGTTGTAGCCGACCTGCGGGCGGGAGCTTCTCGTGGCCGAAGCCGATGTAGCCGTGCAGACCTTGGGAATGCGAGGTGACGATGCCGGCCTTGTCCGCGGCCGTCACGGTCGTGAGACCCATTGCTGTTGCAGCCAGCAGGCGGCAGAGTTCTTTGGTTGTGGCGCGTTTCATAATCGTGTCTTTCGCTTGAAGTGTGTGTTTCATGAGTTGCCGGTCGGGTTCGGCTGGTGTAGTCTTTTCGTTTTCTCGGGTTGCTTCGTTTTCGGTTATCATGGCTGCGCTGGAGGTCAGGGTTCACCAGCCCGGCCTTGGCCGGCATCGGCTGCGTTCTTCTTCCCGGCGGCTTGGGCCTTTTCGAGAAGGGGTTTCAGTTCCGCGAGGGTCGCTTCGGCCTCCTGCACGCGCCGGGCCAGATCATCCCGCTCGAGTTCCTTGCGAAGCTGATTGGCCACCTGCCTTCTGACGGCGTCCTCGGGCATGTCCTTCGGCGTCGCAATCTTCACGGGAGTCTCCTCGAGGATCCAGTCGTCGCTGCGCTGCGCGGCCAGGGGGACCCCGCGATTGTTGACGATGTTCCCCATCGGGTTTCTCGCCCAGGCATACCGGTAGTGAACGGGTTCGGGAACGAATCGGTTGCTGAGGACGAGGATGCTGCGGTCATACTGCGGCCGGTTGCGGTTGTCCTTTGCGCCGTCGGCGAGCCAGTCCACATCGGCCGGGTAGAACCGGCGGTCCTCGCCGGCGATGGCGAAGCCGAGCAGCTTGCCGTCGCTGTCGTCGCGGGTCTTGACTTCCGTGCTCATCGTCAGCCGGATCGAGCCGCCGACGATCTCGACCTTCTCGGATCGTGGGCGGCAGCCAGTAGTCTTCGGCATCCCGGCCCTTGAGCAGCCCGTACCGCGTCACCAGCGCCCACTTGGCGGCCCGCTCGCCGACGGGAATCTTGATCTGCGGATGATACCAGGACTTGCGCAGGTCGAAGCTGCTCACGAAGCCGATGTTCTTGTCGCCGGCGCCGCGCAGGTCGAGGAATGTCCGGTACTGCGCCTCGCGAATGTAGGCGCCCGGCGTCGTACATCGGCACGAGGAAGTTCTCCCGCGTCTGCGGCTCGCCGGCGGTGCAGAGCGAGATGATGCAGAACGGCATCTGCGGGTCGTCGAAGGTCGTCCCGCCAGGCGGCGATCATCTTGCCGAACACCTGGTAGTACATCCGCGCGCCGGCGGAGCCGTTGAAGCAGTTGTTGAAGCCCTGGTGGAAGACGGCGCCCGCCACGGCCAGGCCGCGCGAGCGGCTTGATCACGCTGGCGTAACAATAGCCCGGGCGGTTCTTGTCGCCGACGGGGCCCGGCCGCAGGTCGCTCGGCGGCTGACTGTCGGCCGGGATGGGCTGGCCCTTGGCCTGGAGGTTCTTCATGCGATTCTCGTAGGCAGCCACTCGCGCCTTCAGGTCGGCCTGCGGATCGAACGCGGCGATCCGGTCGTCCCAGTCCTTGAGCAGGGCCTGCGTTTCGGCGCCTTCGATCTTCCGCAGCACGTCCTCGGGCGTCCACGTCTCGACGGTGGTCCCGCCGATCGACGCATCGATCAGCCCGATCGGCACGCCGGCTGGCCATGTGCACCCGCCGCCCGAAGATGTAGCCGATGGCGGAGAACTCCCGTGACGGTTTCGGGCGAACAGATGTCCCAGTCGCCCTTGCGAAAGTGCCGCTTGGACCAGTCGCTCCACTCGTGCAGGCGCTCGAAGCTCTGCACCGACTCGAAGCCCTTCCCGACCGGCATGGTCAGCAGCCGGATTTGCGGGAAGTTGGCCGAGACGATTTCCAGCTCCCCGTCGTCCACGTTGCTGATGGGAAATTCCATGTTGCTCTGCCCGCCCAGAATCCAGACGTCGCCGACGAGGATGTTCTCCAGCGTCAGGGTCGTGCTCTTGCCCTTGACCGTCATGGTCTGCGGGCGTGGTGTTGGCGGGAATCGGCTGGAGCGTCACCTGCCAGGACCGGTCGGCCGCCGCCTTGGCCGCGGGCCTGCTGGCCGGCGAACGAGACGGTCGACCTCCTCGCCGGGGTCGGCCCAGCCCCAGATGTTCAGCGGTTTGTCTCGCTGGAGGACCATGTTCGACTGAAAGACGTTGGCGACGCACAGGCCCTGGCCGATCGCAGGGACTTCGACCACGTCCTCCTTCGGCATGGCTTTCTCCTCCGCGGCGCCCGCGATCATGACGGCGAGTGGTGCCAACATCACCAGGATCAGCAGCCCATCCGAAATCCCCCGTTTGGTTGTTCTCATCACTTTCATCCTCTGACAAGGTCTTTGCGCATTCAAGCATCTGCAACTCTCTGACCAGGTTCCCACTTGCTCAATCTCTGCTGATCGTTACGGGGATGGCTGAGACGGACTCCAGTTCCAGCCAGATCACCATGTTACGACCGTCCATCGGTGTCGCGGACGATCCCCTGGCGGAATCTCCTGCCGGGCTGAACGGGCTTGCCGTCGATGGTGACCCGCGCCGCGGCGTCGCTGTCCCAGTGCTCGATCACGAAACACGGATTGAGGACCGGCGTATCCTGCCGAGCCCTGCAGCGTGAACGAAATCGCCCGGCCGTCGCGGCCAGCACGTAGGCCCGCTGCGACTGGTCGTATCCCTTGCTCTCGCATCCGGCCGCCGTCGCAACCGCCGGGGGGCGGTTCCACGACTGGGCCAGGGTCACGAGACTCGCCACCGGCTGGTCCGTAAAGCCGTAGAGGATGAACTGGCCGGTCCGCTGCGCCCCGCCGAGGGCCGCGTGCGTGACGCGGTCGTCGGAGACCGCGTACCGGCCGTCCGAGGGATTGAGCCCCACGGGCCAGTGGTTCCACGGCCCGGCGAACGGGTCGGGCGTGTGCTTGGACTGCTCTCCGGCGCCCCACGTTTCGATCGCGCGCGCCTTCCTTGTAGATGGCGAAGACCTTCGCACCCGGACTTGAAGTTGAGCCGCTTGATGCACGCGTCCTTGATCGGATTGGCGGGCACGCGGTTCGGCGGCGCCCAGGTCAGGTCCGCGGCTGTCGCCGCTGCAGGTTGGCGACGCTCAGGGCGGTCAGCTCGATGTTGTCCAGGCAGGTCGTGCCGGGCTGGGACAGGAACTGGGTGTCCTGCCAGCCGCCGTCGGATACCGTCGACGCAGCGGACGCCCACGCCGTCCGGGTAGATCGTGTAATACTCGTCCGCCCAGACGTCCGTTCCCGGAAACACGTAGCCCACGTCGATCGACGCGTAGCGCCAGTGGACCACGACGCGCGCATCGGTGTTCTCGATCAGCCGCACGTGGTCGAACCGCCCGCGCTTGTCGGCCATGTGCTCGGCGCAGCCGTGCGGACCGCCGATCTCCCAGCTCTGGTCCGACATCCACTTGTTATTCTCGGTCACCCAGCCCGAGCCGAAGTTCGTTCCCTGCCAGAACACCACGCTGCCCGGCACGGTGTCGAACCGCACGACGATGTCGCGATATGCGTCCGGCCGCCAGAGGTTGTCCCAGAGCTCGTGGATACTTCAGCGTCCGGCAGGTCGCGCCGAACTTCTCGGCCGGCGGGCCGTCAACCCCGCCCGGCAGAATGCGTCGTTTCGAGGTCCGGCCGGGTCAGGTCCGCCGCCGGCGGGCAGAACTCCTGGAACGACTGGCGAATCTCTTCGGCCGTCAACGCCCGGTCGTGGATCCTCACCTCGTCGATGAGCCCCTCGATGCCGTAGACCAGCGGCAGGTTGTTGTTCGCCGCGAACTTGCTGTGCGACACCGGGTCGGAAACCCGCTGGGCGTCGCCGTTCAGGCCGATCAGCACGTCCCGGTCCGGCACGGCGATGGGACCGGTCGCGGCCTTCGGACGCGCGCCAGCTGGCCATCGACGTACAGACACATCCGGCCCCTGCCATAGGTGGCCGCCAGGTGCGTCCATCGGTACGTCGGCAGGACGTCCTGCTTGGCGACGTGGCCGTGGGCTCCAGCACGCCGCCGCCGACCTGCTCGCCGTTGACCTTAAAGATCGGACGCCCGTAGGGGTCCACGCCCAGCAGGTAGCCCTCCATTTTCCACGGCCGGTAAACGTACGGGTCCCGGTAGCCGTGCTTGTAGTCCTCCGCGGCTGATGGGCTCGCCCGACCGACTGGTGGACAATGCCGGCGTCGTTCCACGGATAGGCCCCGAGCACGACCCAGGCTTCGAGCGTCAGCTCGTCCGTGACGGCCGGGGCCTTGTCCTTCGGCAGCGTCACCTTCGAGAAGTAGCCGTCGAACGCCAGGGCCGTGCCGGAGACGCCTTTCTTCCAGAGCGTCTTGTTGCCGGCGACGGGGCAGGCGGTGTTCGTGACGGTCTCGGTGGTCTCGTCGCGGCTGGGGTGCCAGCCCGTCGTCGAACTTCAGCCACGCCGCCGGCGCTGCCGCCGTCGGTCGTTGCGGACCGGCGCCCCGGCACGGGCCGGGGCCGGGGCACTGCGAACGTTTCGAGGCTGGCCAGAGACAAGCTCGGCGATTCCGTCGGCCGTCAGGGCGAGCTCCTGGACGGTGACGTTCGCCGGGTCGTTGAAGTCGTCCAGTCGCTCCGTGCCGACGCGGACCTCACGCCGCACCTTGCCGTCAGGCGTGATCGATGAAGGACTCGTGGATCACCTCGGTCATCACGATGCTGGCCGGGTCCGGCACATGCCGCCAGTGAACGACGATCCGCCCGGGCTTGTCCTCGACCAAGCCGGACGTACGAACACAGGCACATCGGATCCTCGCGGCACTCGGCCAGCGGCCTGAACGGGAACCTCCCTTGGGCGTTTGCAGGTACGGCAGGAATCCCGTCGCCCGGCTGAACACCAGCTCCCTTCCCTCGGCGATGTGGACGACCAGATCAGCGTATTGGCCCCAGCGGATCTGGTCCCGGTTTGGGTGGCCGTGGCGTTTCGTCGGCCTGGTCCGGCTTGCCGCCGGCAAATGTCCAGGCGGCGTTGACCGGGATTCGCGCCGAGCACCTCCGGCGGGGACGGCGGCTGGGTGTAGTCCAGCTTGGTGTAATAGGCGTAGAAGTCGGTGGTCGCCTGGTCGTTCTTCTCCGCTGCACCCGAGACCAGGCCGGCCAGGATACCAGCACTATCACGCATTTCAACCACGATATTCGCCTCTTGTTCATAGGATGTTCTCCAGTGTTTTCCACGTCGAGCGACTGTGCTGGCTGGAAACGATCCGAGCCAACATAGCGCAACAAGCTGTGCATCAGTTGGCGCGCCTCGGGATGGTCCTGGAGCGCCGGCAGGTCGCTCGCGCAGACCAGCAGCTTGCCCTGGCCGACTTTGGTTTCGAACAGCAGACCCAGCTTGTGATTGCGGGCGAAGTTGTCAATGACATGGATGATCGGGCGATAGTCCGCCGGGGTTTCGTCCAGGATGATCGGCCGCGCGTTCTTGACGATGCGCCACCACTGCCAGTTGCTGTGGAACTCGGTGGGGAACTCCGCCAGCGCGGGATGGTTCGGGTCGCAGAGGAAGCCCTGCGTGCCCGGCGCCGGTTCGAGTCTCGCGCGATGGCGGCTTTCGCGAACATGGGCCAGCACCAGAAGTCGGTCTGCGAACGCGCCGCCCACGCAGTGCGTGAGATCGTCGTGCCGGGGAAACAACAAGACCTTGCCGCCATCCGTCCAGAGTTTCAGCGTCGTCGCGTCCAGGCGGTTCGTCACCAGGACTTCTTGGGCGTGCGTGGTATCCACCTTCGGCGGATAGACCCAGAGGTCATACGTGTTGGATACTGAGGTGCCCTCGATCGCCACGGTCAGCTTCAATTTGGCGCGGTGCTTTGACCTTGTCCAAGAGGCACGCGAATCTGGCCGACGGAAGCCAACTCCGCCCTGCTTGATGGTCAGCGGCCCCAGCGTTCCGGACGCGACCAGCGAGCTTTCGCCCTCGCCGACAGTCCAGTTCACGCGGGCATCGCGGATGTCTGCCGCGCCGTAGTGCGCGATCTTGATCTCGCCGGCGAAGGTTTCGTCCGTGGTCCAGGTGTATTTCTCCATCAGGAGCAGCGGCACGGTTTCGCAGCAGAACTGCCGCCATTTCTCGGGCGTCGATGATCCCCTTCGACTCCATGAACACGTTCAGCATCCCCACGAGCGCCGTGCCCTGACCGGGGAAATCCTGAAGGTCGAGCAGTTGAAAGCCGCCGAAGCCCGGCGTGCGCAGGGCCGCCTCAATGTCCTCCCGCTGGCAGATCGCCGGCCAACGCGCCGGAGGCCCGCATGAAATCGTGGGACGAGGTCCAGCATGTTGGCGTCCTTCAGCCGCTCGCGGAAGATCTCCAGGTTCCGCGCCTTGAGCACGCCGGTGTATTTGGGGATTTCGCGGAAGTCAGGAGCCACCTGGAACTCGCCCGATTTCATGACCGATGACCGGCGCCGGCACGTCGTCGATCGAATCGCTGTAGTCGACCAAGGTCGAAGGCGGATGGCTGTCGATGTGGCCGCCGTCGGGAAAATCCGCCGGAAAGAACGAGCCGCGCACGGGCAGCGTCTTGCCGGTCTTGCCGGTCACCCAGAAGTCGTCGCCTTCGGCATAGCTCGGTTGCCAGTGCATGTTGTTCGCCCCTTGGGCGTAGAGGTGTCGCGGATCGCGCTTCTTGAAAACGGGCCACCAGTTCAAACATCGCCGGGTTGCGCCCGAGTTCGTTGCCGAGCGTGAACATGACAAACGACGGGTGATTGCCAAAGTGCCGGAAGATCAGTTCGCCCTCGCGCAGCGCGTAGTCGTAGAGCGAGGCGTTGGGGTCGGCGCCCGGCACGTCGAGGTAATCGATGTTGCGCTTCGGCGCGTCCGTGCTTTCCGGCACCTTGAACGCGCTGCGCTTGTTCGGCAGTTCGACCTGGAAATACATCCCCAGTTCATCCGCCGCCACGAACGCCGCCTCGGGCGGACACCACGAATGAAAGCGGACGTGGTTGAGCCCCCAATCCTTGAGAATGCCCAGAACCCGAAGCCAGCCGTCCTTGTCCATGGGCGGATACCCGGTCAGCGGATAATTGGCGCAGTCCAGCCGACCGCGCAGGAAGACCGTCCGGCCGTTGATCGCAAGGCGTTGCCCGTCCCGCTTGAAATCGCGCAGCCCAAAGCTGACGGCCCGTTGGTCGGCAAAGGACTGTCCGCCCGCGGTGGTCGCCAACTGCAAATCCAGCCGCAGCATGGCCGGCTGAAACTCGTCCCACAGCGGCACCGTCTCGCCCGGCTGATAGATAAACTCGACCACGTTGCGCGCGTCCGGAGCCTGCACCTCGACCGATTGCGCGGCGAAATCCGCCGGCGTGGCGACATTGTAGCTCCGGCAATTCACCGCGAGCTTTCCGGTCGCCGGCTGCCCCGTGATGTTGCCCACCACCACCCGGACGCGCGCCTGCTTCCTGGCCGCGTCGGGATAGACCTGCACGTCCTCGATCCAGACCGGATCGGTGGCGCGCAGTTCCAGTCTTGCCGACGATGCCGTTCCAATTGGACTGCGTGCGCTCGTCCACCGCGTGGGACGGGCCGACCGGCGGCAGCTTGGCGTTATCCACCAGCACGGTGATCGTGTGGCGGCCGGGCGTCAGGGCGCGGGTCAGGTCGAAAATCTGCGGGGCGCTGAGCGTGTCTTCGGCGCCGCAATCCTTGTCATCCACCCACACCCGCGTGTTCTTGGTCCGCTCCAGCAGCAGGGTGATCCGCTTGCCTTTCCAGGACTCGGGAATGACCACCTCGCGCTGATACCAGGCGGGGCCTTTCCAGTACCAGACGCGGGAGAGGCGATCCACGGCCCGTTCGTCCTTGAACACGCCTTTCTGGTTGGTGTCGGTCGTGCCGGGCAGGGTCACGGAGTCGTCCAGCGTTTCGTCGAACCATTGGTTGCTGACACCGACGCTGTTCGGGTCGAGCCGGAACCGCCAGGTTCCGGCCAGGGAGATGGAATTCTCCTGATGGCCAACGATCGCACCGAATGCATTCGCCGCGCCCAGCAGAGCAGCAAGCATGAGCCCATGCATCATGCGCCGGCCCGGCAAGCGTTCCCAGCCAAGAGGCCTCATCATCTTCGACGCCTCTATTTCGCAGGGTACTCCCCTGCCTTTGTCTCTCGCAGTGTGCCGACTTCCGCATCCACCATCAGGGTGAAGCCGCCATACAGGCCGGCGCCGCTCTGGCCCAAGAATCTTCAGTCGACTGCACATCGGTCCCGTTGCCCTCGACCGCTATGATCTCGATTGTTCCCGAGCTTCCCGCAAAGAAAGGCCGGAGGATTGCTCCTCCGGCCTTTGAATTCCTAGATCCTTGGCGGATCAAGGTCCGCTATTGGACTTCGAGCCGATAGAACCGATAGGCCGGGTAGGGCGTAACGGTATCGGTGAAGGTCTTATTGCCACCGCCCGCGGTCCCGGTCCCAATGCGGGTCCAAGTCGCATCCATCAGGCTGTTCTTGTACGTCAGCCAGTACGTGTACCCAGCCGTCGTCGGGACATCGGTGAACGTCGGCACCCCGCCGGTCGCGATGCTGAAGCTGTCCGCCGGCAGTGTCGGCGTCGGCGGAGCCGGCGGTTGCACCGTCACCGTGCCCGTGCCGGTGAAGTAGGTCGGGTCCGTGCCCATGCCATAGACGCCCGGGCCTTTGACCGCACCGCCGAGCGTCAGGCTCGGAATGGTCTGCGTGCCCGAATACTGGAGGTCAACCTTGGCCGTGCCACCGATTTCCAGAGCCGTGGGCGCCAGCGAGGCAACCGTCGCGCAAGCGAGCGTGCCACCCTGAACCTTGGTCGCGCCGGTGTAGGTCGAAGACTGCAGGAGTGTCAAGGTGCCCGAGCCTTGCTTGGTCAGACCGCCGTTGCCGGCACCGGGCAAGAGGTTCTGAGCAATCGAGACGCTCTGGCCAGCCGTGTCGATGATCGCCCCGTTCTGCTCGACGACAACCTGGGTCAGGTATTGCATGAAGACGGTCTGTGCCGGCTCACCCTGATCCGCCATCCCTGCCAGCGCCACCGCGACGTCCGCGTCGCTCACCGTCGGCTTGAGAGTCCCGCCGTTGAAGTAGAACTTGCTACTGCCACCCTGCGCGCCACCTCCGCCGCCAATGGAATGGGCGGTCAATGTTCCGCTGTTAAGGTGATACTCGCCCTGGCCATTACCCCACGTGCCACCCCAGTTAATCGAGGCCGCAGAGCCAATTTGCAGAGCAGGAATGATATACCATAGACTACCTGGAGCGGAGAGGGTCAGATTCACCATGCTGTTCCCTTCCTGGATGAAGTAACCCCTGGTGCCATTGCCGTATTGCCCCAGGATCAACATCGAGGCATTAAGCTGGGCGGAGTCCTTGATGGTCAGTCTGCCATCGTTCAGGCCTTCCCCTCCGACAATAAAGAAGCTGTCGGGAGTGTTCACCTGGGCCGAGTCCTTCAGGATCATCGTGGATTCAGGGGCTTCCGGGGTGCCTGCGGCTTCACCGACTGTGCTCCACTGCAGGAGGTTCAGAGTGCCCGAGACGACCATGGTGCTGCCGTTGTTCGCGAGGAAGCGCTCACCACCAACCGTCAGACTGGCGCCGCTGGGAATCGTCAGCGTGCCGCCATCGACAAAGAACGAGCCGGCGACTGAATTGGCGGGTCCGGCGAGGGTCAAGGCGCCGGGGCCGCTCTTCGTCAGGCTATCGGCAGGCACGGTCGCCTCAGCGCTGACATTGGCGCTGATCGAGTGCGAACCGGCATCCACGGTCACCTTGCTGCCGCTGGGCAAGGTCAGGGTCTTGCCGCCGGTCGAGGCGATGGTCTGGTTGGCCACCTTGTTGTTGAATTTCAGACCGCCGACCGTAACGTCACTGTCCAGGTTAACCGTCGCGCCCGCGCTCGAGCTGTCCGAGAGGACCGCGGTATCGCTCGCGCCGGGCACCTGGTTATTCCAATTGCCCGCAACACTCCAGGCGGCCCCGCTCGCGCCCTTCCATCGGAACACCTTGGCCGGGGTGTAGATGCCCTCGACTCCGGCCTTGCGGATATTCTCAATCTCGTCGGCGGGCAAGGCGGACGCGTAAACCGCCACGTCATCCATGCTGCCCTTGTAATCACGACCGCCGTACGGATCGGAACCAAACCGCACCCCACTCCAGGTTGCTGTTCCGTGGTTAAGGGTATTGACTGAGGACCACATGCCTGCACCACTATCCAAATACAGGGTCGCCTGTGTCGGCTCCACCACGAGGGCAACGAAGTTCCACTGGTCGGCGGTTGGATACATTCCGGTTTGCCAGTTGTAACTCGCGGCCGCGTCATTCCACGTGTAGCCGAGTTGGCCGCCCTGGGTAAAGGCCAAGCCGGAGGTGCTGCCACCGTCCCCGCGGGTAAAGACCACGCCGGCCCAATCCGATTGAACGGCATCAGGCTTGATCCAGGCAACGATGGTCATCGCCCCATTGATCGCACCAAACGAGGGCACCGTTACATACCCCCCGTTTCCGTTAAGCTCATAGGCCTTATTGCCCGTGTCGAAGCCCTGAAAAGCGGCTGGCTCAGGGCCGGGAACATTGCCCGTCACCCCGGTGCGGAGGGTGCCGTTGCGGCCGCCCCAATAGTCGTAGGCGACCGTGCCACTGGCCTCATCCATGCGCCAGTAGCCAAACGGGGTCCGCTCGGTGACCACCCCCGCCAGTTTGGTGGCAGTGAGCAGCGTCAAGGCCGCGCTCGCGTTGGCGGTGCCGTAGGGGTTGGTGATGACCACGCTGTAGTCGCCCGCCTCCCCCGCCCTCACATCGGTGACAGTATACGAGGAGGAGGTCGCACCGCTGATCGGAGTGCCATTAAGACTCCACTGATAGGACAATGGCACACTGCCATAAGCCGTGACGCTGAATGTCGCCGTGGCACCGGCGTAACGCTCGATTGACTGCGGCGGCTGGGCGATAAGCGGCGGGCCCGCGAGCACCGTGAGGGCGACCACCGAACTGGTGACCGATCCGAAGGCGTTGGTCACCACCACGGCGTAGTTGCCGGTGTCGCTCGTCACCAGGCTGCTGAGCGTGAGAGTCGCCGCCGTCTGACCCGGTATTGCAACGCCGTTCTTGGTCCACTGGTATCCCAA